>CAVWHZ010000012.1:0-477500 GCA_963754915.1 uncultured delta proteobacterium
CATCAGGTGATTTTCATCAAAGAAGTTAAAAGCCCGGAAAATATGGGAGAGGAAGTATTTCCGCTTGCAAAAGAAAACAGATTGCACGCCGCAGGGGCAAGATGCGGAGGAAAAACTTCTCGCAGCCTACTGGAAGGCTTGATCAAGGAAGGCCGCCGAACAAGGAAAGTACGGGTTTCAATACTTTGACAAACCCTCCGACCTTACAGAGGAGGAAGAAGAGAGTGAAGAAGAGGAGGACGCCTTTGAATTGCATGCCTGCTCGCCCAATTGTTGCGACAGAGATTGCGAGTGCGACGACTGTGTGCGCTGTTCCAATGCCGGCCTTGGTGCAGAAGAAGGAGAGTCTGTTGTCTTGCGGGGCGTCGCCGGTTAGTTAGCGGACTGATGCGAAAAGGATGATGTGCCGCTAAAAAACAGTAGGGAAAGGAGTCTTTTTTCGGCATAGGTAGAAATATTGTTATTAGATGCCAATCATGCCAATGTATGTCAATAAGGTGTGATATAGAAAAGAATGGACTGGGGTATGAAGAACCGCCTTTCGCGAATGATAAAGCCCTCAACCGGCCGCTCGGTGATGCTCGCGTGCGTACCACTGGGTACTTTCATGGGTCCGACCAGTAGTCTCGAAAATCCTAGAAAGACAATCGAGCCGCTTCTTCCCTTTGCCGACACGCTTGGTGTGACAAGGGGCGTATTGCGAAACTGTGTTGATCCGAAGTGGGACACTCCGATACTTCTCAGAGTTTCTGGCGGAGCGACCATACTCCAGGAAGACCTCAGCGATGAGGAGATTACAGCCTCGATGGAAGACGCTGCGACGGTGAACGTCTCGGCGGTTGCCCTCTCAGTTTTCGTTGGAACAAGCCATGAAAAACCGACTCTTGTCAACCTCTCCAAACTAATTATTCAAGGTCAGGAGTTTGGCATGCCCGTCATGGCGATCACAGCGGTCGGCAAAGAACTAGAGAAGCGGGATGCAAAGTATCTTGGGCTCGCTTATAGTTTTCTGCTTAAATTGGAGTCCAAGTCGTGAAGACCTACTACTGTGAAAACTTTTAGCAGGGTTGTCGAAGGCTGCCCGGTTCCTATTGGTGGTTGCCGGTGGCCCCAGGCTGAACACTGCGACCGATGTCTTCGAGCTTGCATTCCACGCCATCAAGAGAGGGAGCCATTGGAGTGGACATGGGAAGGAACATCTGGCAGAATGACAACCCCGTGGCCATGATCAAGGCGATTAGAGCAATTGTCCATGAGAACGCCACGGTCAATGAGGCGACGGACGTATTCAAGAAGAACAAAAAGGTAAGAGGTTACCGTTCTGAAGTCTGAATTCAGGTAGTCGAGCGCGTAATCATAGAAGTTTAGTCTCCTCAGATTGCAAGTCTCCTTGACGCTCATCAGCACCTTGTGGGCATCGGCTCCTTCAATAGATTGGTTGCCATAGGTTATCTTTCTAATCACGACGCTCGGTCTTATCGCTCTCTCAGTCCGCGTTGTTGTTCCAATGCAACTCCTTGCTTCTTCTAGGAAGCTTCGTGGCCGCGCTCCCGCTCGATGGCCACGCCTCCGGCGACGGGCAGGGCGGCGAGCCCGAAGCGGTCCGCGATCTCCAGCGAGAGCGGCCCGGGGTCGTCGGCCTCGACGAGCACCACGTCACCGGCGACTCGGGACCGGAGCGACTCGGGCGTCTCCACGGCGATGATCCGCCCGTGGGAGAGCACCGCGAGGCGGTCGCAGCGCTCGGCCTCGTCGGGGCGGTGCGTCGTGAGCACCGCGGTCAGTCCCTCGTCCCGGCGCAGCTGCTCGATCGCCTCCCAGGTGCGGCGGAAGGACCCGGCATCCAGGCCCGCCGTCGGCTCGTCGAGCAGGAGCACGTCGGGGCGGTGCACGAGGGCGCGGGCGAGCTCGAGGCGCCGGCGCATGCCGCCGGACAGCCTGCCGGCCGGCTCGCGGGCGCGGTCGGCGAGCCCGGCCGCGGCGAGCAGCCGCGCCGCGCGCGGCGCGGCCTCGCGGCGGGGCACGCGGAAGAGCGCGGCACCGAGCAGGAGGTTCTCGAGCGCCCCGAGCTTGGAATCGAGGCTCGGCTCCTGGAAGACGATGCCCATGCGCGCCCGAAGCGCCCGGGATCGGGGAGCGAGCCGTTCCCCGTCGAGAAAGAGCTCCCCGGCCCCGCAGGGCAGCAACCCCGCCAGGACGGCGAAGAGCGTGCTCTTGCCGGCGCCGTTCGGGCCAAGGAAGCCGAACACCTCGCCCCGGCGCACCTCGAAGGACACGCCGGCGAGAGCCGTCCGCTCGCCGTAGCGGAAGGCGAGATCCCGGGCGGCGAGGCGCGCCGGAGCGGCCGCGGCCGGGAGCGGCTCCGCGAGGACGGCGTTCACGGTCGGAGATTACCGCGCCCAGAGGAACAGGGCGATGAAGACCAGCACCAGGTAGAGGAGCGTGGAGAGGAAGAAGTTCCGGGCCCAGCGAACCGATCCCTCGGGAAGCCCCAGCCCCGAGGCGGCGATCGCGGCGAGGCCAAGCCCGAGGGCCGCCGCGACGACGCCGTAGACCGGAGTCGCCATGCCGAGGAGCGCCGGGAGCATCGCGACCGGGGCGAGCAGCGCGCTCGACGCCACGGCCCAGGCTCGGGCCGCCCGCTCGCCGTGGACGAGCGCGAAGACCTTGAGGCCGCCGCGCGCGTAGTCCTCCTTCAGGTAGATGGAGATGGCGAGGAAGTGCGGGATCTGCCAGACGAGCAGCAGCGCGAACAGCGCCAGGCCGCGGGCGTCGACCCCCGCGGTCGCTGCCGTCCAGCCCATGAGGGGTGGGATGGCCCCCGGGACGGCGCCCACGAACAGGGACGCCGTGCTCACCCGCTTGAGCGGTGTGTAGACGAAGGCGTAGGTGACGAGGGCCGTCGTGGCAAGCAGCGCGGTGAGCGGGTTCGCCGCGAGCGCGAGCAGCGGAAGCGCGAACACGGGCAAGAGGAGGCCCATGGCGAGGGCGGTCCCCGGGTCGACCCGGCCCGCCGGCAGCGGCCGGCCGCGGGTCCGCCGCATGCGCGCGTCGACGTCCCGCTCCAGGTAGTTGTTGAGGACGTTGGCGGCGCCCACGACCATGGCCGTGCCGACGAGGAAGGCGGCGGCCCGCACGGCCGAGAGGCGAACGGGGGCGAGCCACATGCCGGCCGCTGCCGTCGACACCACCATCCCGGAGAGGCGGGGCTTTGCCAGCGCGAGGAGGTCGCGAAGGGCGGCGAGGAGCTGGGCGGGGGCCACCGCGCCGCGCACGGCGGCCTGGCTCCGGGTGGGCATCAAGCGTCACCTTCTGCGGGAACGAGTTCGGTCGCGGCGTCTCCCGAGAAAAGGGCGCTGCGCGGACCGGCGAGGAGGAAGAGTGTGAGCAGGTCGGCGAGGAGGAGGGCGCCCACGGCGAGGTGCAGGCTCACCACCGGAACGGAGATGAGGCTCCAGACGGTCCAGGCGCCGAGGCCGAGCTGCGCGAGCGCCAGCGCGGGTGCGAGGGCGGCGGCGTGGCGAAGACGGCCGGGCCCGGCTCGCAGCGCGGCGAGCCCCGCGGCGGCCGACAGCAAGGCCGTCAGGACGCCGACGATGCGGTGGAGCATCTGGAGCTGCGCCGGGCCGCCGAGGGGCCAGGCGACGCCCTGGCAGAGCACGGCCTCCGTTCCGCAGGCGAGCCCCGAGCCGCTGTGCCGCACCAAGGCACCGAGCACGATCTGCAGGTAGACGAGGACCGCCGCCAGCCCGGCGAGCGCGCGCACGTTCCGGGGCGCGGGGGGAGAGGGGTCGGCGGGGGAGGCCGGCCGCAGCCGCCACGCGAGCGCCAGCACCACACCGAAGAAGGCCATCGAGGTGGCGAGGTGGCCCGAGGAGACGAGAAGCGGCAGCTTCCACATCACCGTGATCGCGCCGAGCGAGGCCTGGAAGAGGACGAGCGCGAGGGCCGCCGACGCGAGCGTGCGCGCGACGCGGTCGCGGCGGCGGAGCCACGTGGCGACCGCGAGCACGGAGGTGAGCGACGCCACGGCAAGCGCGGCCAGGCGGTGGCCGTGCTCGAAGAGGACCCCGCCTTCCATGGCCGGGAAGAACTGGCCGTAGCACAGGGGCCAGTCGGGGCATGCCAGGGAGGACCCCGTGGCATGAACCAGGCCCCCCACGACGAGGAGCAGGAAGGTCGCGATCGCGGTGGCCTGGGCGAGACGGTGCTCGAGCATCGTGAAAGGTCTTTTAAGGAGGACCGTGATCCCGGTCAAGGACCCGAGAACCTGCCACCGCGGATGCCCTGGCCGCCCTCGGCGGGTGTATGGAGGGCAGGCCCGGTCCAGGTCCGGGCCCGGAGGACCCCCATGCGACGGATGGCCGCCCTCATCGCCCTTTCGCTCGCACAGCCGGGCGCCGCCGTCGCCGGCGACCTGCTCGGCGTCGCGCGCCTCGCGGGGTCGCCACCCCCGCCCGCCGTCCTGGAGGTCACGAAGGACCGCGCGACCTGTGGCGACGAGGTCCCCGACGAGGCCGTGAGCGCGTCGGGCGGGCTGCTCCGGAACGTGGTCGTGGTGGTGAAGGGCGGCCCGCGGCCGGCGCCGGGCAAGGTGACGCTCGACCAGCGAAAATGCCGATACGTGCCGCACGTGCAGGCCGCCGCCCTGGGAAGCACGCTGGAGGTGGTGAACGGCGACCCCCTGCTTCACAACGTTCACGGGTACATCGGCCAGTCCACGGCCTTCAACGTGGCGATGCCCACCATGAACCAGGGCGTCCCGCGCAAGCTCGACAAGCCGGGCATCGTGGGGGTTCGCTGCGACGTGCACGCCTGGATGAGCGCCTACGTGGTCGTGACCGATTCCCCGTTCGCGGTCACGGGGCCCGACGGGACCTTCTCTCTGCGGGGACTCCCCCCGGGCAGCTACGCCGTCACCGCCTGGCACGAGAGGCTCGGCGAGAAGACCGCGACCGTCGCCGTGCCCGCTTCCGGGAGCGTCTCGGTCGACTTCACGTTCACCCGCTAGAACGCGGGCGGCAAACTAGGGCTCGTCCTCTTCGCCGCCGTCCTCTTCGAGCTCCTCGAAGACCTCCTCGGTCTCCTCGCCGGGCGACTCGATCTCCGCGGGGGGCTCGTGGACGGGCACCTTGGTGCGCCTCTCCGCCGGGGCAGGCTTCGCCGGGTGGTTGTCCCGCTGGTCCGCCCCGCACTTGGGGCAAATCGGCTGCGGCTTCTTCAAGTCGTAGAACTTGGCGCCGCACTTGAAGCAGGTGTGCTTGTTTCCGAGGTCCTTCGGCGGCATCGTTGGTCTCCCGTGCGGTGCGCGCCGTTTATCCAAAGACCGGCGG
Source organism: uncultured delta proteobacterium (assembly GCA_963754915.1). Lineage (GTDB taxonomy): Bacteria > Myxococcota > Myxococcia > Myxococcales > Anaeromyxobacteraceae > DATJZG01. Next base: position 5,334 of record CAVWHZ010000012.1, read on the forward strand.
ATCGTCAAAGAAAAATGGAGGACGCCCCTCCAGGCCACCCGATGGTATACCGCCCCATATGACGCTCGCGGAGCGGCTCGAGCGCAGGTTGCTGCGTGCCACGGCACGAGCCATCGAGGACTTCGAGCTCGTGGCGCCCGGCGACCGGATCCTGGTTGCCGTGTCGGGCGGCAAGGACAGCTACACCCTGCTGCACCTGCTCATGCGGCTGCGCGAGCGCGCCCCGGTGGGATTCGATCTCGTGGCGACGAACCTGGACCAGGGTCACCCCGGTTTCCCGTCGCAGAAGATCGAGGACCACCTCCGCGCGGTGGGAGTCCCCTATCGCATGCTCCGGCAGGACACGCTCTCGATCGTGCGCCGCGTGGTGCCCGAGGGCGGGACCTACTGTGCGGCCTGCTCGCGGCTGCGCCGCGGGATCCTCTACAACGTCGCGGTGGAGCTCGGCTGCAACAAGATCGCACTCGGCCACCACCGCGACGACCTCGTGGAGACCCTGCTGCTGAGCGCGCTCTACTCGGGACGTCTGAAGGGCATGCCTCCCCTGCTGCGGTCCGACGACGGCCGCAACACGGTCATCCGGCCCATGTGCTACGCCGCCGAGGAGGACATCGCCGCCTTCGCGGAGGCCATGCGCTTCCCCGTCGTGCCCTGCGGCCTCTGCGGGTCCCAGCCCAACCTCCGGCGACAGCGGGTGAAGGAGCTTCTGCGGGAGCTCTCGGCCGAGCACCCCGCCGTGAAGGGCAACCTCCTCCACGCGATGGCCACGGTGGTTCCGAGCCACCTCCTCGACCGCAAGCTGCAGAGCCGTTTGGGGGAGGCGCGGGGGCAAGATCCCTGGATCGGCGAGGACGATTGCACCGAGAGTCCCGTGACCCTGGGACGTCCGCTCGTGTAGCTCGATCGCCTTCTTGCCGCCCTTCCGATCCGGTCGATAGGATCGGGGCGTGCGGTTCCACTGCGACTCCTGCGGACGGGGTTACTCCGTCACCGACGGCCTGCGCGGTCGGGCGTTCAAGCTCACGTGCAAGGGCTGCGGCCGACCGATCGTCGTCCCGGCGTCGGGGGCGGCCCCGGCTCTCTCCCTCGCCCCGCTTCCTGCGGAGAACCCGTTCCGGGTGGCGCCGGTGGCGGTCGAGCAGGCGGAGCCCCCCGCCGAGGATCCGGCGGTGAGCGCTCCCGCCCCCGTGGCGCCGCTGCGGGTCCAGGCGGCCCCCGCCGCGCTCGCGACGGCGGCGCCCATGGATGCGGAGGAGATGCGCCTCGCGCTCTCCGAGTTCTTCGACCCGCCGGGCACGGCTCCGGCGGCGGGAACCCTCGACGACGAGTTTCTCGATCTTGCGATCGGCGAGGTCCCGCGGCGCCGGCGCGCCGCCCGGGCGACTCGCCCGCTCGCGGGGCGGTCCGATGCCTTCGCGTGGCCAGCCGCGAGCGCGAACGGCGTCGCGGCCGTCGACCTCTTCGCGACAGCCACCCGGCCGTCGGCCGGTCCACGGATCGCGCTCGGCCTCGCCGCCGCGGCCGTCGTCGCTATCGTGGCGGCGGTGCTCTTCGTCCCCCGGGGTGGGGCCCCCGCGCGCGTTGCTTCGACCCCGTCCGCCCGGGCGCCGGAGCCGAAGGCCGAGCCGACGGCCCTGCCCGCGCCCGCGGCGACTCCCGCCGCGGAGCATGGGCAGGCGCAGCCCCCCGCGGCCGCCGTGGCGAGGGTGCCGCGAGACGCGGTGGTGCACCCAACGCCCGAAAGGGTCGCGAAGGAGTCGGTGGCGACGGCCGAGGTGCCTCGCATCGAAGACGCGCCGGCGCCACCTGCCGCCGCCCGCAAGGACCGCAACTCGGGCGCGCCTCGGGCGGCCGTCGCCACGCCCCTCCCGGCGAGCCCGCAGCAGGCCGGACCGGGGAAGCCCTCGAACGCGCAGCTCGCGCGCGTGCTCTCGCGCAATCGCGCCGGCTTCGACGCCTGCGTGGCCGAGGCAGCGGGCCTTGATCCGGGGCTCGACCTTCGGGGACGCACGGTGACGCTCGTCGTCACGGTGACCCCGACCGGGGCGGTGACCGACCCGAGCCTCGACGACTCCCGGCTCGGCCCGGACCTCGGCGCATGCCTCACGGGCGTGGCGCGGAAGATGACCGTTCCCGCCTTCGACGGCGACCCGGTCCGAGTCGAGGTGCCGCTCGCCCTCTCGCCGGCCCGGTAGCCGCTTTGCGCGCCCGGGGATCCGGGAAGCCGCGGTAGATTGGCGGGATGGCGACGATTCCTCCCGAAGCGGTGCGCGAGCCCCGCGACCTCGCCTCGCTCCTCGAGCAATCGGTCCTCCGGCCCGATGCCACGGCAGCGGAGGTCGCGCAGGCGTGCGCGGAGGCGCGGGAGCACGGGTTCGCGGCAGTCTGCATCCGGCCCGCCTGGGTGCCCGAGGCGGCACGGCATCTCGCCGGGACGGGCGTGCGCGTCGTCTCCGTCGTCGATTTCCCGCTGGGATCGTCCCCCACGTCCGAGCGCGCCCGGCAGGCGCGGGCGGCAGCGGCTGCCGGCGCGAACGAGCTCGACGTCGTGTTGCCGATCGCGCTGCTGCGGACGCGTGACTACCGAGGACTCCTGCTCGACCTCGGCGAGGTGGCCTCGGCAGGGGTCCCGGTGAAGGTGATCCTCGAGACCTGCCGGCTGACGCGCGACGAGAAGGTCATCGCCTCGGCACTCTCCCGGGCCGCGGGCGCCGCCTGGGTGAAGACCTCCACGGGATTCGCGGAGGGCGGCGCCACGGAGGAGGACGTGGCCTTGCTCCGGCAGGTGGTGGGGCCGCAGGGCGGCGTGAAGGCCTCGGGAGGGATCCGGAGCGCCGACGACGTCCTTCGGATGGTGCGGGCGGGAGCGGACCGGATCGGCACGAGCGCGGCAGTCGCCATCGTCCGGGGCCGCTTCCGGTCACCCGGGTCCCCGGCCGGCCTCCCGTGACAGACGCCCCGGGCTGGAAATGGTAGCGGGCGGCCGTCCCCCTTACCATCCCGGCATGCGGAGCGGACGATTCGTCATCCTGGTCGCCGACAGCGCCGGGGTGGGTGCCATGCCCGATGCCGGCGACTACGGGGACACCGGGACGAACACCATCGGGAACGTGAGCCGTGCCGTGGGCGGCCTCGCGCTCCCGGCACTGGGGCGCATGGGGCTCGGAAACATCACCGAGGTGCTCGGCGTACCGCCAGACCCGGCGCCGGCGGCGTCCTACGGCAGGATGGCGGGGCGCTCGCCGGGCAAGGACACCATCACGGGCCACTGGGAGATGATGGGAGTGGTGCTCGATCGCCCGCTGGCGCTCTTCCCCAGCGGCTTCCCGCCCGAGGTTCTCGACCCCTGGATCGAGGCCACCGGCGTCCCGGGGGTTCTCGGGAACAGGGCGGCGAGCGGCACGGTCATCATCGAGGAGCTCGGTCCCGAGCACCAGGCCACCGGCAAGCCCATCGTCTACACTTCCGCGGACTCGGTCTTCCAGGTGGCGGCGCACGAGGAGACGGTGCCGCTCGCGAGCCTCTACGAGTGGTGCCGACGGGCGAGGAGCCTGCTCGACCCGTGGAACGTCGCACGGGTCATCGCCCGGCCCTTCGTGGGCTCGCCGGGAGCCTACCGCCGGACCTATCACCGCAAGGACTTCTCGATGCCGCCGCCGCAGCCGACCGTGCTCGAGCGCCTGGCCAGACGCGGGCACCCGGTCGTGGCGGTGGGGAAGATCGCGGACATCTTCGACCGCGTCGGCGTCACCGAGGAGATCCACACCGAGGGAAACGCCGACGGCCTCGCCCGCACCGTGGATGCGCTCGACCGCATGGACCGCGGGCTGCTCTTCGTGAACCTCGTCGATTTCGACATGCTCTATGGCCACCGAAACGACCCGGCCGGCTACGCGCGCGCCCTGGAGGAGCTCGACCGGGCGCTGCCGGCCGTCCAGGGGCGGCTGCGGCCCGGAGACGTGCTCGCCATCACCGCCGACCACGGCTGCGACCCCACCACGCCCTCGACCGACCACTCTCGCGAGTACGTGCCGCTGCTCGTGGCGGTTCCCGGGCGGCCGGGCGCGGCTCTCGGCGAGCGCGCCAGCTTCGCCGACCTGGGTGCCACGGTCGCCGAGTACTTCGGCGTGCCCGCCAGCGCAGGGGAGAGCTTCCTCGGAGCCATCGACAGCTTTGCAGGCAGGCGTTGAGTTGCTACTCAGGTGGGATGCCATCCGGAGCCGCGAAGCCGGGAGGCCGAACCCGAAGGAGAGGACATGACGACCCTCGCTGCCTCCCTCGTCGCGGTCGCACTCCTCGCAGCGGCACCGCCGGCGCAGGGCTCGGAGTGCGTGGCGTGCCACGCCAAGGTCACGCCCGGAATCGTCGTCGACTGGAAGCTCTCCCGTCACGCCGCGGTCTCGGTCGGCTGTGAGGGCTGCCACGGGTCGCTGCACGCAAGCAGCGAGGACGCCGCCCGGGCAAGGCTCCCCACGCCGGACACCTGTGCCGAGTGCCACGCCGAGCAGGTTGCCCAGTTCAAGCGAGGCAAGCACTCGCTCGCGTGGGCGGCGATGAAGGCGATGCCGACCGTTCACTACCAGCCCGCGCTCCTCACCGACGGGCTGAAGGGCTGCGGGGGCTGCCACGCCATCGGCCTCAAGGCCGAGGCCGACGTGAAGGACATCGAGCGGGCCACCGGTGGCCAGTTCGGGGCGGCCAGCTGCGACGCCTGCCACACGCGCCACACCTTCTCGGTCCGGGAAGCCCGCGAGCCCCAGGCCTGCAAGACCTGCCACATGGGCTTCGACCACGCCCAGTGGGAGATGTACGACAGCTCCAAGCACGGGGTCCGCCACGAGCTGAAGCGGCTCGGCGTCCTCGCCGGGGACGCGTCGGCCCCGACCTGCCAGACCTGCCACTACCAGGGCGGGAACCACGAGGTGGGCACGGCGTGGGGGTTCCTGGCGGTGAGGCTGCCGTTGCCGGACGACAAGCAGTGGCAGGCCGACCAGCTCACCATCTTGAAGGCGCTCGGGGTGCTCAACCCCGCCGGCCAGCCGACCTCGCTGCTCGAGGTGGTGAAGGCGGCGAAAGTGGCCAGGCTCACGCAGGACGAGTGGCAGTCGCAGAGGGACCGGATGCTCGCCACCTGCGAGAAGTGCCACTCGCGGGCCTTCGCGACCTCCCAGCTGCGCCGCGGCGACCAGTCGATCCAGGAAGCCGACCGGCTCATGGCCGACGCGATCGAGACCGTGGCAGGCCTCTACCGGGACGGGATCTTGAGGCGGTCCAGGGAGCAGGCCTTCGACTACCCGAACGTGCTGCAGTTCCACGACTCGCCCAGCGTCGTCGAGCAGAGGCTCTTCGTCATGTTCCTCGAGCACCGCATGCGCACCTTCCAGGGGACCTTCCACAACAGCCCCGATTACGCGCTGTGGTACGGGTGGAGCGAGATGCAGCGCGACCTCGCCGAGATCAAGGCCCTCGCCGGCGAGCTGCGGAGGGCCCGCGCCATCGATGCCAAGCTGGGGCTTGCCGCTCCGGCGAAGCCCGCCAAGGCGGCGAGGCCGGCCGCGCCGGCCCCGAGGTAAGGGATTCGCGCCGGCCGGGCCGGCACCCGGGAGAGGGCGGGCCCCGTCCGCGGGCCCCCTGGGGCCGGCGTCCCGCCGAGCGCGCGGAGCGACCGCAGGGTATCTACACCCGCGCCATGGACACGAGAGACGGCTTCGTCGCAGCAATCGGGGACACTCCACTCATCCGGCTTCGCCGCCTGTCGGAGGCGACCGGGTGCGAGATCCTCGGCAAGGGCGAGTTCCTGAACCCCGGAGGCTCGGTCAAGGACCGCGCTGCCCTCGCCATAGTGCTCGACGCCGAGCGGCGCGGCGTGCTCCGGCGCGGGGGCGTCATCGTGGAGGGGACTGCCGGAAACACGGGGATCGGGCTCGCGCTCGTGGCGAACGCCCGCGGCTATCGCACGGTCATCGTCATCCTGGAGACCCAGTCGCAGGAGAAGAAGGACATGCTGCGCCTGTGCGGGGCGACCCTGCACGAGGTTCCGGCCGTCCCGTACAAGGACCCCAACAACTACGTGCGCGTGGCGGGCCGGCTCGCGGAAGCGCTCGCGGCTAGCGAGCCGGACGGCGCCATCTGGGCGCAGCAGTTCGACAACGTGGCCAACCGACAGGGGCACCGCGAGACGACCGGGCCGGAGATCTGGCGCCAGACTGGCGGCGAGGTCGATGCGTTCATCTGCGCCGTCGGGACGGGGGGCACGCTCGCGGGAGTGGCGCAGGCGCTCCGCGAGCGCAACCCGCGGGTCCGCATCGGGATCGCCGACCCGCCCGGCGCCGCCCTGTACAGCTACTACACCACCGGCGAGCTGCGGGCCGAGGGGTCATCCGTGACCGAGGGGATCGGGCAGGCCCGGATCACGGCCAACCTCGAGGGCCTGAAGGTGGACTTTGCCTGCCGAGTCCCGGATGCCGAGACGGTGCAGACGGTGTTCGACCTCGTCGAGCAGGAGGGCCTCGTTCTCGGGAGCTCGAGCGGCATCAACGTGGCCGGTGCCGTTCGCATGGCCCGAGAGCTCGGACCTGGGCACACGGTCGTGACGGTGCTGTGCGACTCCGGGACGCGCTACGCGTCCCGCCTCTTCAATCCCGCGTTCCTTCGATCGAAGTCGCTGCCCGTGCCGAGGTGGCTCGAGGCGCCGGGCGCGAGGCTGCCGCCGGGCGCGATGACCTGAGCGCGGCCGGGCGGCGCGCAGTAGCTCGAGTGGGCCTAGAGCGTGATGACCTGGTCCACCTGGGCGCCGGAGAGCGCCTTGTACAGGTCGGGAAAGCACCCGATGGGGATTCCCTCGATGAGCCTGCCCGCGATGTCGCGCTGGTAGCAGCACTGGTCGCAACCCATGAGCAGCATCCCGGTCCGCCGCGAGATCGCGGCCAGCCTCTCCCCGGTCGGGTTCCCGCGCACGAGCAGGTAGTTGTTGTCGACGAAGAAGAACATGCCCACCACGGTCGCCCCGTGCCGCCCTTCCTCGAGCTGGGGGACGATCATCTTCTCCAGGATGAAGGACGCGTTGGGCGTCGAGAACACGTAGGCGACGTTCACGGAGACACCTCGGGGGAACGGCGGCGGGACTCCACGGCTCGGGCCACGGCCATCGCCACGAGCTCGGCGCGGTCGCGGTGCAGCGGGTGCGCCCCGCTCACGGCTGCCAGGATCCGCTCGGCGCCGAGCAGGGTCGGGGGGACGCCGGCCTCCGCCAGCTCGCAGGCGGCCTCGGCGTAGGCAATGAGGGAGGCGCAGGTGCTGGCTCGGTGGCGAGCTCGTCTCACCTGGCCGCGCTCGTCGAGCCACAGCCCGACGCGGACGAGGAGGCGCGAGTCGCCGAGCGCCTCCCCGACGGCGGTCGCCTCGTCGAGCGATCCGGAGTGGACCGGCTCGTGGACCAGGTCTGCGACGCGGCGCGGCAGCACCGGTAGAGCCTAGCGCTGGCCCCGCGGCCCGCAACGGAATTCGCGGGGCCGTTCGCGCCCGCGACGGGCGAACCGCGGGGTCGCGGCGGTCCCGGCAAGCCTCGCTAGTAGCGGGGGAGCGAGGGGTCGACGTCGGCCGCGTAGCGGAGGATTCCGCCGGCGAGCGAGAGGACGCGGGTGAAGCCCGCCGCGCGAAGCTGCTGGCCCGCCGCCTGGCTGCGGGTGCCTCCCTTGCAGTAGAGGACGATCTCGCTCGCCGGATCGAGGCCGCCCATCTCGTCCGCGAGGCGGGAGAGCGGCGCCAGGCGGGCGCCGGGGATGCGACCGATGTCCCACTCCTGCCGCTCGCGGACGTCGACGAGGGTGAGGCGATCGCCGCGCGCCGTCCGGAGCGCGAGCTCGGAAGGGGTGATCTCGGGGATTCTCCCGGCCGCGGCAGGCGCCGCGCACGCGGCGGCCTCATCCCGGACCTCGCGGATACTCGCGGGTGCCACACGCCGGGCAGCGGGGATCCCGCCGCACCGTGACGGTCTTGAACTCCATCGCCAGCGCGTCGACGAGGAGGAGCCTGCCCACGAGCGGCTCGCCGATGCCGGCTGCAATCTTGATCGCCTCGGTGGCCTGCACGGTGCCGAGCAGGCCCGGCAGCACCCCGAGTACGCCGCCCTCGGCGCAGGAGGGCACCTCGCCCGGGGGCGGCGGCGACGGGAAGAGGCAGCGGTAGCAAGGGCCGCCGGCGGCGGCGAAGACCGAGGCTTGCCCGTCGAAGCGGAAGATGCTCGCGTAGACGTAGGGCCTGCCGGCGAGGACGCAGGCGTCGTTCAGGAGGTAGCGGGTGGCGAAGTTGTCGGTGCCGTCGACCACCAGGTCGTGGTCCCGGACCAGGGCGAGCGCGTTGCCCGCGCCCAGATGAGTTTCGTGGACGGCGAGCGAGAGGTGGGGGTTCAGGTCCGCCAGGCGGTCGCGCGCCGAGAGCGCCTTGGGGCGCCCGACGTCCTTCGTGCCGTAGAGTACCTGCCGCTGCAGGTTGGTCACTTCCACCGTGTCGAAGTCGACGAGGGAGATGTGGCCGATGCCGGCTGCGGCGAGGTAGAGCGCGGCCGGCGAGCCGAGTCCACCGGCGCCCACGAGCAGGACCCGCGCCGCCTTGAGCCGGCGCTGCCCCTCCATGCCGAGCTCCGGGAGGACGAGGTGCCGGCCGTAGCGCTGGACCTCGGCACGGTCGAGAGCGGGGAGGGACTCCGCCACGGTCTAGGCTCCGGCGGCGGCGCGGGCGACGAGGGCCCTGCTCGCCAGGGGGACTCCCCCCGGCGCGACGCCGGGCGGGAGCGCGGCCTTCCCGGTCGAGGTCGAGGCGGCGGTGCGGGGGATTCGCATGGGTCCTTCTTATCGGCGATCGAGCGCCTTCACCAGCGCCATCCCCGGAAGGCACGCGGCGACGAGGGCCCCGTTCCTGGCCACGCCGCCGGGCGGAAGAACGCCTCGAGTCGGCCCGGGGAGCTCCTCGCCCCGGCCACGAGTGGCCCGGCGCGGGCGGCTCACATCGGCAGGCCGACGCGCGACCCTCTCGCCTCGGGCCGGGGGGGGGCAGGGGGAGCGGGCGGCGGCGAGGGGCTATCTGACCGTGTCGGCGTAGGTCATGACGAGGTACATGACGGCGTCCGCGCTCGCGGGGTTCAGGTATGCGTGGGGCACGTCCGCCTGGAAGGCGACCGTGTCGCCGGGCCCGAGCACGGCGCGCTCGTCGCCCACCTCGATCTGCACGGCGCCCGTGCTCACGACCAGGTTCTCGGTCGTCCCCGGGGCATGGGGGCCTGCTCGCTCCACGCTGCCTGGCGCGAGCCACAGCTCGTAGAACTCGACCCGCCTGGGCTCGTCGAAGGGAAAGAGGGCCCGCGAGGTGAAGGTGCCGTCGTGGCTGGAGAGGACCTTGGCCTCGCCGCGGCGCAGCACGGTGACCCCTCGCGCCTGCCTCGCTTCGATGAGGGCCGAGAGCGGGACCTCGAGCGCCCGGGCGATGCGCCAGAGAAGCGTGATCGTCGGAGTGCTCCGGCCGAGCTCGACCTGCGACAGCATGGCGCGAGAGACGCCGCTCGCCCTTGCGAGCCGATCGAGGGAGAGGCGGCGGTGCCCCCGCAGCCGCCGCAGGTTGGCGCCCACCACCCCGGTGAGGTCCCCGGGTGATTCCCCGCGGCTCGGCTCCGCGGGCGCTCGGGCCGCGGCCGGGCTGCTCAACGGCCGCCCCCGTCGGTGGCGCACGGCGGCCCCGCCGGGGCGACCCGCCACCGGTGCGGGACGCGCGCTGCCGGCGCCGTCGCAGCGGCTCGCCGACGCGCCCTCGACGGCTCCCGGCTTCTGTCCGTCATAACGGAGTCCCATGTCGGCCACGAGGAGATGCGTCCGCTATCCTGGATGACGGCCGAGGGCGGCCCCGAAAGGCTGGCCTTGAACGCGGTCGGGGTCGACGCGGCGGGGCGCGGCCGCCGCCCTTGCCGGCCGCCGGGGCCTACTTCGCGGCGGCGAAGGCCTCCGCGAAGTCCTCCTTGATGTCCTCGATGTGCTCGATGCCCACCGAGACCCGGACCTGGTCCGGCGTCACGCCTGCCGACTTCTGCTCGGCCTCCGAGAGCTGCTGGTGCGTCGTGGAGGCTGGGTGGATGACGAGCGTCTTCGCGTCCCCGACGTTGGCGAGGTGGCTCGCGAGCTTCACGCTGTTGATGAACCGCTTGCCTGCCTCGAAGCCGCCCTTGATGCCGAAGGTGAAGACGCTGCCGAAGCCGTTCCTCAGGTACTTGCGCGCGCGCTGGTGGTAGGGGTGCTCCTCGAGGCCGGTGTAGTTCACCCAGGCCACCTGGGGGTGGGTCTTCAGCCACTTCGCGAGGGCGATGCTGTTCTCGCCGTGGCGGTCGACGCGCAGCGACAGGGTCTCGAGCCCCTGCAGGAGCAGGAAGGCGTTGAACGGCGAGAGGGCCGGGCCGAGGTCGCGCAGGCCCTCGACGCGCGCCCGGATGATGAACTGGATGTTGCCGAAGGGCCCCTTCGGGCCGAAGACGTCGTTGAAGACGAGCCCGTGGTAGCCGGGCGAGGGCTCGGTGAAGAAGGGGAACTTCCCGCTCTTCGCCCAGTCGAACTTGCCGGAATCCACGATGACCCCGCCGATGGAGGTGCCGTGCCCGCCGATCCACTTGGTGGCCGACTCGACCACGATGTCGGCGCCGTGCTCGATGGGGCGAACGAGGTAGCCGGCGGCCCCGAAGGTGTTGTCGACGATGAGGGGAATGCCGTGGTCGTGTGCGAGCTTGGCGAGAGCCTCGAAGTCGGGGACGTTGCCGGCGGGGTTCCCGATCGACTCCACGTAGAGCGCCTTCGTCTTCGAGTCGATGGACCGGGCGAGCAGGCTGGCGTCGTCGCCGTCGACGAGCTTCACGCCGATGCCGAGGCGCGGGAGGGTCACCTTGAACTGGTTGTAGGTGCCGCCGTAGAGGAGGCTCGTCGAGACGATGTTGTCGCCCGCCTGGGCGATGTTGGAGATGGCGAGGAACTGGGCCGCCTGTCCCGACGCGGTCGCGAGCGCGGCCACGCCGCCCTCGAGAGCGGCGATCCGCTTCTCGAAGACGTCCGTCGTCGGGTTCATGATGCGCGTGTAGATGTTGCCGAACTCCTTCAGGGCGAAGAGGTTCGCGCCGTGCTCGGCGGAGTCGAAGGTGTAGGAGGTGGTCTGGTAGATGGGGACGGCGCGCGCGTTGGTCCCGGGGGCCGGCTCCTGGCCGGCGTGGACCTGCAGCGTCTCGAAGCGGGGCTTGCGGTTCGGGGGGAGGGCCATGTCGCGATCCTTGCCTTTCGGTCGGGAGAGGCGCGCATCCTAGATAGTGGACATGTGTCCTGTCAAGCGGATGGCCGGTCGCGGCCTGCGAGGCGCCTCCGCTGCGGCGAATGAGCCCCGGATGGAGCGTCGCCTCGCGGCGGGCGCCGCCGCCGGGCGAGCGGAATTCCCTCGGGACCGGCGTGGCTGGCGCTAGCATCGCCGGCGCGAAGGGAGGAGTCCCCTTGTCGACGAGCCCACCCGGAAGCGTCCCGGAGCTCCTGCTCCGCCGCGTCGAGCTCACCCCGGAAGAGGAGGCCTTCCGCCACCCCGTCGCCGGCGGCTGGCAGAGCCTCTGCTGGCGGGAGGTGCTCCTCCGGGTTCGCGCCGTCAGCTGCGGCCTGCTCGCCCTGGGCCTCGACCCGGAGGAGCGCGCTGCCATCCTCTCCTCGACGAGGATGGAATGGATCCTCGCCGACTTCGGCATCCTCTGCGCCGCGGGCGCCACCACCACCATCTACCCGTCGAGCACCGCGGAGGAGTCCGTCTTCATCCTCGCCGACTCCGAGTCGGTGGTGGTCTTCGCGGAGGACGACTCCCAGGTGGAGAAGGTCCTGTCGCGGCGCGCCGACCTGCCGCGGCTGAAGGCGATCGTGACCTTCGAGGGCCGTCCGAGCGGCGACGGCCTCGTCGTCAGCTTCGACGAGCTCGTCGCTCGGGGCAAGGCCTTCGACGCGAAGAACCCGGGCCGCTTCGACCAGGTGGCGCACCGGCCCGGTCCGGGATCGCTCGCCACCCTCATCTACACCTCGGGCACCACCGGGAGGCCCAAGGGCGTGGAGCTCACCCACCACTGCTGGGTCTCGCAGTCGGCTGCGGTGGAGCAGAGCGGGATCCTCAACCACGAGGGGGCGCTCCAGTTCTTCTGGCTTCCGCTCGCTCATTCGTTCGGGAAGATGATCGGGACGGCCCAGCTCCGCATCGGGTTCCCGACGGCCATCGACGGCCGCGTCGAGAAGCTCGTCGAGAACCTGGCGACGCTGCGGCCGACTTTCGTGTGCGCGGTGCCGCGGATCTTCGAGAAGATGCGCAGCAAGGTGCTCGCCGGCGCGCGAGAGGGGTCCGCGAGGGCCGCGATGTTCGCCTGGGCGCTCTCGGTGGGGCTGGAGAGGTCCCGGGCGCTGCGGGCGGGCCGGCGCGCCGGCCCGCTCCTCCAGCTTCGATACCTCGTGGCGGACCGGCTCGTGTTCGCGAGGCTGCGGGAGCTCTTCGGCGGGCGGCTGCGCTTCTTCGTCTCCGGCAGCGCCCCGCTCTCCCGCGAGGTCGGGGACTTCTTCGACGCCCTCGGCGTCCAGATCCTCGAGGGGTACGGCCTCACCGAGTCGTCGGCCGCCACCCACGTCAACCTGCCGTGGAGGTGCAAGCTCGGCACGGTGGGGCCGCCGCTCCCGGGGATGGAGGTGAGGCTCGCGCCCGACGGCGAGATCCTGATGCGCGGGCCGTGGGTCATGCGCGGCTACCACCGCATGCCCGAGGAGACGGGGGAGGCGCTTTCCGACGGCTGGCTTCACACCGGGGACATCGGCCAGGTTGACGAGGACGGGTACCTCTCCATCACCGACCGGAAGAAGGACCTCATCAAGACGTCGGGAGGAAAGTTCGTCGCGCCCCAGGAGCTCGAGGGCCGCCTGAAGGCGCTCTCGCCCTGGGTGAGCCACGCGCTCGTGCACGGCGACCGGCGCAACTACTGCGTGGCGCTCGTCACGCTCGAAGAGGAGGCGGTTCGGAGGTGGGCCGCCGCCCAGGGGTTCGGAGGACTTCCGCTTGCCGAGCTGTCGCGGCGCCCGGAGGTGCACGCCCTCGTGCAGCGCGCCATCGCCGACCTGAACGCGTCCCTGCCGCGCTACGCGACCGTGAAGAAGTTCGCCATCCTGGACCGCGAGCTCACCGAGGACGCCGGGGAGGTCACCGCGAGCCAGAAGGTGAAGCGGCGCGTCGTCGAGCAGCGCTACAAGGACGTCCTCGACTCGCTCTATCCGCGCGGCGACGGCGACGGGCCGGGGTAAGGGCGACCGGGAGCGTCGAGCGGGCGCGGGCGGACCGGCGCGCGGCTGGGTGCAAGACGCTCTCGCCCGGACCACGGGCTCGCTCCGACGCTCCCGGCTCTAGCGCCCCTCGCCTCCCGGCGCGGGCTGTGGCGCCTCGGCCTCGGGAGGGAGTGCGTCGGTGTCGAGCAGCGCGCGCTTCATCCGCTCGAGCGCGACCTCCGCCTCCTCGACGAAGCGGTTCTCCACCGCACCCTGGCGCGCTGCCGCGAGGGTCTGCTCGTAGACGGAGATGGCCTTGACGAGGAGGACCCGCAGCTTGCGACGGAGCTCCTCCCGGTAGGCCTGCGCCTCCTCCCCGGAGAGGCCGGGCGGGGCGGCGGCCGCGACCATCTGGGCGTGGAGATCGTCGTAGAGCTCCCCGATGCGGTAGCCGGACGCGACCGCCCAGTCGCGGTTGCCGACGCGGATGGAGCGGAGGTAGTAGCCCTGGGCGGCGAGCAGCAGCTCGGCCTTTCGCTCCAGCGTCGCCGAGAGGGCGGCCTCTCCGTCTCGGGACGGGTCGAGCACCTCGGCCTGGGACCGCCGCCTCGCCACCTCTCCCAGGTAATAGAGGGCCTGCGCGGGGTGGTAGTCGTCGAGCCGCTCGCGGGCGACCGCTTCCTGCCACAGCGACGTGGCGCGCTGGAGCGCCCGCTCGGACCCTTCCATGTCGCCGAGGTCGAGCTCCACGACGCCGAGCTCGGTGAAGGCACGGACGCGGTTCGGCGCGGACAGGTCGGAGCGGCGGGAGAGCCCTTCGAGGGTCGCGCGCGCCTCGGCGAGCTCGCCGAGACGCCACAGGTCCGCAGCGGAATGGAATGCCGCCTCGTCCGCGTCGGGCCCCGAGTACCCGGCCGCGAGCGCTCGGAAGCGCGACAGGGCCTCGCGCCACTCCCCGAGCCGCTCCTGGGCGAGCCCAGCGTCGAAGAGCGCGGTGGCGTGGTGCGGGGACTCGGGATAGGCGTCCGCGAGCCGCCCGAAGGAGGCCGCCGCGCGGAGGTTGTTGCCCGCGGCGTAGGCGGCCGTGCCCACGGCGAAGAGCTCCTCGTCGTTCTTTCCCGCGAGCTCGAGATCGAGGCTCGAGACCTCGACGACCGTGCCCTCCTGGAAGTGCACCTCCTCGCCGGGTCCGGGCGCCGCGGCCGGCCGCGTCGCGGGGCGCGCCCCGGCGCAGCCCGCGAGCAGCAGGGCGAGCGCGAGCGGCCGCGCGGGGCTCATCCGGGCACGACCTTCACGAGCAGGGTGCGGCGGCGAGGCCCGTCGAACTCGCAGAGGTAGACGCCCTGCCAGGTGCCGAGCAGCGGCGCGCCGTCCTCCACGAGCAGCGACGCCGAGGAGCCGACGAGCGACGCCTTCACGTGGGCGTCGGAGTTGCCCTCGCCGTGGCGGTAGCGTTCCCCCTCGGCCTCGAGGGGCACCGCGTTCTCGAGCGCGAGAAGGAGGTCGTGCCGGACGTCGGGGTCGGCGTTCTCCTGCACGGTGACGCCCGCGGTGGTGTGGGGGCAGTAGACGAAGGCCACGCCGCTGCGGACTCCCGAGGCGGCGACGGCCGCCCGCACCCGGTCGGTCACCTCCACCATCTGCGCGCGCGCGCCCGTCTCCACCTCCAGCCGGACGGTTCCCATTCCCACCCATCCTAGCCCGGCGTTCCGGGGGCGCCAGTGCGCGCTCGCGCGGCGCTCAGAGCCAGGAGCCGAGCGCCGCCAGTCCGGCGAGGTCGTGGACGTCGCTCTCCAGCCGGGGCACCGACACGTGGACGCCGGTCGTGCCCTGGCGAAGCCGGCGCAGCTCCCGGGCGTCGGAGCGAGCGAAGACCTGGTGCTCGGAGAGCGTCCGGGCGAGCCGGCCGGCGAAGCCGGCGTCGCCGTCGCCGCCGGCCGCCCCGAGGGCCGCGGCGAGGTTCGCCACCGACGGGAGCGGGGCCTCGCTCGCCCACAGATCGGGCGTGACGCGGTTCGCCACCACGCCCGCGACCGGCATCGATTCCGCCCTGAGGTGGTCGTGAAAGAAGAGGGCCTCGTCGATGGCGAGGGGGCTCGGGCTGGACACGAGGACGAACCCCACGTCGGAGCGGGACAGCATCCCTCGAACCGCGGCGGCCCTCGTCTTGAACCCGTCGTACATGCCCTCGAAGTTCTCCATGAAGTCGGCGACGTCCCGGAGCACGTCGGACCCGGTGAAGCGCGACAAGGTCTTCGCCACGTAGCTGCCGCCGAGCTGGAAGAGCCGGAGCCCGAGCCGGCCCGCCCCCACCGCGGGCGTGAGCAAGGTGCGAGCGGTGTCGTTCCCCAGGAAGTCGAGGACCCTGGCCGGGGCCTCCAGGAAGTCGAGGGCGTGCGTGGTCGGCGGCGTGTCGAGCACCACGAGGTCGTACTCCCGTTCGGTGGCGAGCTCGTAGAGCTTCTCCATCGCCATGTACTCCTGGGAACCGGCGAGGGCGCCCGACACCTGCTGGTAGATCCGATTGCCGAGGATCCGCTCCCGTTGCTCCAGGTCCCGGGCGTGGCGGGCGATGAGGTCGTCCCAGGTCCTCTTCACGTCGAGCATCATGGCGGAGAGCTCGCCCCTCGGGGCGAGGCCGGATCGCTCGAACTCGGGCGCAGGGACGCGCGTCTCCACGTTTCCGAGCGACTCCAGCCCCAGCGCGGCCGCCAGGCGCCTCGCCGGGTCGATGGTGCAGACGAGCGCGCGGCCCCCAGCGAGCGCGCGGGAGAGCGCGATGGCGGCTGCGACGGTCGTCTTTCCCACCCCGCCGCTGCCGACCACCACGGCGATCCTCTTGGCCGACAGGCTCTGGAGCAGGGGGCCGTTCACACCCGCGGCTCCACGACCTCGGAGATCTGCTCCACGGCCTCGCGCCCCCACCGATCGACGGCGAGCAGCGGGAGGATCACCGTCGGCAGGTCGACGGCGCGGGCGAGGCGGGCGGCGTGCCGCTGTGCCTGCTCCGCGCGCTCCGCCTGCAGCAGCGCCGCTCGCGCCGCCGGGCCGAGCGGGGGCGGTGCGTGCTCCAGGCCCTCGAGATGCGAGCGTTCCAGCGGGCTGAAGCGCCCATCGGGCATGGCGTTGAGGAAGAGGAGGCCGCGCGGGACGCCGAGGACCCGGCGCACCTGCTCGTCGAGATCGATCGTCTCGCTGACCGGCATCTCCTCGGGAATGGTCACGATGGAGAGTGCCGTTCGCGCCGGGTCGGTCAACAGAGCCTGCATCCACTCCGCGTCGCGCCGCATGGGGCCGCCCGGGACCGTGTCGAGAAGCGCAGCCGGGACCCGGAAGAGCTGCACCGCATGGCCGGTGGAGGGCGCGTCCACCACCACGAGGTCCCAGCGCGGGCGGTCGCCGTCCCGGGCGCGCGCCTCGTGGAGGATCTTCCCAGCATCAGCGTCTCGGGGAGCGAGGGAATCACGCGGAGGAAGAACTTCACGAGCCGGTTCTCGAAGACGGCGTGGTAGACGGCGCGGTACCGGAGCACCATCAGGCCGTACTCCTCGAGCGCGTGTTGAGGGTCGACGTTGACCGTGGAGATCCCGGGGACGGCGGGACGGGCCACCGGCCCGGCCGGGGGCGCCCCGAGCAAGGGCGCCACCCGCTCCTGGGCGTTCACCTCGGCGACGAGGACGCGCTTCCCGCGGCGGGCGGCGACGAGCGCCAGCGCCGCCGCCACCGTCGACTTTCCCACCCCGCCCTTGCCCGTGACGATGAGTAGGCGTCGATCGAGAAGAGCGGGGCCGGCCACGGAGCTTGACAAGCTATCGTCGGGGGGGCGAGAAGTCCACATGCTCCGCTCGCTCCTGAACCGTCCCATCGTGAAGCAGGCCCGCGCTGCCGGCGAGGAGCAGTTTGGAAAGGCGCTCGGTCGTCTTCTCTCGGGCGACCGGGCCGGCTCCACGCTGCAGGCGATGCTCGGTGCCGCGGGCGAGGCGCGCCAGCGGCTCGACCGAGCGCTGCGCGCGGCCCTCGACGCGGCGCAGGTTCCCTCGTCCCAGGACGTCGCCGACCTGAAGCGCCGGCTCGCCGAGATGGAGGAGCTGCTCGACGGCCTCGCGGCCCGGCTGGCGCGCACCGAGGCGGGCCCCGAGGACGGGAGCTCCGCGGGCGACGACGAGGGCCCGCCCGAGCAGGACGCCGGCTAGTGCGGCCGCGACCCTGCCATGCGGCGCATCGCCTTCGTCAACGAGAAGGGCGGCACCTGCAAGACGACCCTGTGCGTGAGCACCGGGGCCTGGCTCGCGCTCGAGCGCGGCAAGCGGGTGCTCGTCGCCGACCTCGACACGCAGGGGCACGCCGGCAAGTCGCTCGGCCTCGACGTCCGCGTCCTCAGCCCCACCGTGCGCGACGTGCTGCTCGACCCCTCTCTCCCGCTGCGGGCGGCGGTGCGCCCCACCGCCATCCCCGGGCTGGAGGTCCTGCCCGCCAACAAGGAGCTCGCGACATTCCCGCTCGACGTCGCCGCGTCCGACGACCGGGCAGACCGGCTGCGCGAGCGGCTCGACGCCGTCGCGGTCGACGCCTGGGACGCGATCCTCATCGACGCGCCGCCCTCGGTGTCGCTAGTCACCGAGAACGTGCTGCGCGCCGCGACCGAGGTGGTCGTCCCCGTCGCGCTCACCTACCTGGCGCTCGACGGCTGTGCCGAGATCCTCGATAGCCTGGAGCGGCTCAGGCGCGACCAGGGCAGGGCCCCGCTGCTCTCGCTCGTCGTCCCCACCCTCTACCGGAAGACGCAGCTCGCCGGCGAGATCCTGGCCAAGCTGCGGGAACGGTTCCCGCGGCAGCTCGCGCGAACGGTCCTCGGCTTCTCGGTGAAGATCGACGAGGCGCAGAGCCACGGACAGACGATCTTCGAGTACGCGCCGCGGTCGAGCGGGGCGCTCGCGCTGGCGGCCCTGGCCGCGGAGATCTGGGACCGAGGCCCGACGCCCTGAGGCGCCGCCGGGCTACTTCCCGAGCTCGCGCAGCCGGCGCTCGAGCTCGTCGAGGCGCGTCACGATCTGCTGGAGCTCCTTGCGCATGTCGGGGAGGTTGACGACGCCCTCCACTGCCGCGCGCACGCGCTCGTCCACCCGGCGCTGGAACTGGCCCACCGCCTCCTGCGAGGCCGACATGAGGTCCTTCGCCCGGTCTCCGGTGGCCTGCCCCTTGGTGATGAGCGTCTGCACGCGCTGCTCGGCGACGTGCCGCAGTCCCTCGACCCGGTCCCGGAGCTCGGCCTGCGTCTCCTCGACGAATTGATGCGCCTTCTCGCCGCCGTGGCGGATGAGGTCCTTCAGCGTGCGCAGGCTCATCTTCGAGGTCTTCTTCTCCTCCTCGAAGATGATCTGGGCGAGCGTGACGCTCGTCAGGTCCTCCTTCGTGCGGTTGTCGAGGATCCTCACCTCGGCACCCGCCTTCACCATCTCGGCGATCTCCTCGAGCGTGACGTAGCGCGACTCCACGGTGTCGTAGAGCTTGCGGTTTGTGTACCGCTTGATCACCTTGGGTTCGCGTCCGGCCGCGATAGTCTCGGCCGTCGTGGTCTGCTCGGTCATCTTTACCCCGGGTCTTTTCGCAGGGATGCGCTCTGCCGCAGTGCGGCATTGTGTTTGGCATGCCGCTTGGTGTCAAGGGGTTCCCGGTGTAAGGTATTTGGGACACCCGGAGAGGTCGCGCGATGATCGTCGTCTGCACGTCCTGCCGCGCCCGCTTCCGCATCTCCGACGACAAGGTCGGGCCCCGTGGAGCCCGGGTTCGCTGCAGCAAGTGCAAGAGCGTCTTCGCGGTCGACCCGGCCCCGGCCGGGGGTGAGCCGGCCCCGCTTCCCCCCGCGGCGGCGACCCCTTCCGCGCCGGCGCGTCCGCCCCCGCTGCCTCGCCGCGACGACCCCTTCGCGCTCGCGTCCCGGGAGACCCCGACCGCGCCGGCGCCGGTTCCCGCGAAAGACCCGTTCGCGAGCTTCGCCTCCCCGCCCGCCGACATTCCGGAGCCCACGCCGGTCGGTTTCGACCTCGCGGCCGCGGCCTCCGCCGCGCCCAGGAACGGCTCCACGCCGGCGCCGTCCCCTGGCTTCCTCGGGTCGCTCCCGGTGACGAACCTCGCCGACCTGGAGAAGACCGGCGCCAGGCGGGTCGATGCGGCCGCGCCCCCGCCGCCCGCGGCCGCCCCGGACGCGGACCTGGCACTCGAGGAGCGGACCCCGGTCGGCATCCCGGTGCAGGACGGGCAGCGAGCTGCCGGGGACCTCGCCGCGGCCGCCAGCGCGCAGGACTTCGACTTCCCCCCGCCCGACGCCTTCGGCGGACTGGAGTACAGCCTCGAGTACGGGCCGCCGGCGCCCGAGGAGCCGACCGCCCCGGGGATGGGCGCCCCCGTCGGCCCCCCGGAGGAGCCACCCTTCGAGGTCGCCTCGCCGGCCGAGTCGTCGCGCGGGGGCGTGGCTCCCGCCGCGGCAGCGCCCGGCGGAGCGCCCGTCCGGGGCACGCCCCGGGGAGAGGAGGAGGTGGGACCAGTCGAGGCCGACACCCTCGGCGCCGGGCGGTTGCACGGAATCCTCGTGAACGCCGTCTCGCTCGCCCTGCTCCTCGTCTTCACCGCCGGCATCCTGCTGTGGTGGCGCGGCGAGAGCGTCCTCGGGGTGGTCCGGCGCGCCGCTCGCGGGACCGACGGGTCGCTCGCGGTGATCGCGAAGGAGAACGGGTACTACGAGACCTCGTCGGGCCGCCCCCTCGTGTTCGTCCGCGGCGAGGTCCGCTCGCAGGCCGCCCGGCCCGTCGGTCGGGTCCGGGTGCGTGCCGAGATGGTGCAGGCCGGCCGCGTGGTGGCCCGGACCGAGGGACTCGCGGGCGCCGTGCCGACGCCCGAGGAGCTCGCCCCCCTGGGCTCCACCGAGGAGGCGGAGCGCCTCCGCGCGGTGCTCGCCCCCCGGGCCCCGGAACAGATCCCGCCCGGCCGCGCGCTGCCGTTCCTCGTCACCTTCCTCGACTACCCGCCCGACATGGCGGACGTGACCTTCCGGGTCGCGGCCGATCCCGCCCCCGGTCCCTGATCGGCGTGCCGACCCCGACGGACATCGCCGCCGAGGCCGAGTCGCTGGCTCGCCGGCTGGCGGCGCTGGAGGAGGGGCCCATTCGCGCCAGGGCTGCAGCGCGGGGGCTCGCCCGCCTGCCCCCCGACCGCGCCGCGCTCATCGTCGGCGCGCTCATGGAGCGGGGGGAGAGCGCCACGGCGGCGCTCGCGGCCGTGGGGCAGGCACTCCTCGACGACGGCGCCGGCCTAGACTACGAGTGGATGGCTGGCCTCTACGCGGCCGCGACGGCCTGCGACCTCCCGCACGTCGCGGCGCTGCTTCTCGCACCGTCCCCGCAGCGCGCCTTCGAGGAGCCGCGCGACAAGGCGGACCCGAAGCTGTCCCACCTGACGCTCGGCCACAAGAAGGTGCTCGCCCGGCGGCGGCGGGACCCGGATTTCCTCGCCCGGCTCGCGGCCGAAGGCGATCCGGCGGTGGTGCGCGAGCTGCTGCGCAACCCGCTGCTCACCGAGCCGCTCGCGGTGCGGATCGCCGCGCGCCGCCCGGTTCGCCCGCAGACCCTTCGGTGCCTCTTCGAGGACCGGCGCTGGCGGACCCGCCCGGCCGTGCGCACGGCCCTGGCGCGCAATCCGTTCGTGGAGACGGAGCTCGCGCTGCGGATCCTGCCGACCCTGCCCGCCCGGGAGCTCTCCGAGATCGCGACGGACGCCACGCTGCACCCCGCGGTTCGGGCGACGGCCGAGCGCCTCGCCGAGGAGCGCGCGCGCCGAGCCTCCCGCGCGGGCTAGGCCTTCTTGCTCTCCGAGGGAACCGACGAGGGAGAGGCCTGCTGCTGCCGCGGGGTCCCTAGCCTCTCGGCCGTGCCCTTCGCCGGCGTCACGTCGATGGAGTCGTCGTCGCGGCTCGCCTTGCGGAAGTTCTTGATCCCCTTGCCAAGCGCGTCGCCGAGCTGCGGGATCTTGTTGGCCCCGAAGATGAGCAGGACGACGACCAGGATGATGAGAATCTCGCCGAAGCCGAGTCGCATGCCGGGTAGCATACTGCCCGGGACCCTTCCACGCCAGCGACGCCCATGACGCCGAACGCCCATTTCCCGCATGCCGAGGGGCGTCCGCTCGTGCTCGGACACCGCGGCGCCAGCGCCGAGGCTCCGGAGAACACGATGGCAGCCTTCGGGCGCGCGCTCGAGGAGGGCGCCGACGGCTTCGAGCTCGACGTCTGGCGATGTGGAAGCGGCGAGGTGGTGGTGATCCACGACGAGGACGCGCGCAGGGTCGGCGGGTCGCCCGCGCGAGTTCCCGGCGAGCCGCTCGCGGGGCTGCGGGCCCTCGACGTGGGAGCCTGGCGCGGGCCGCAATTCCGGGGCGAGCGCATCCCGCTGCTCGAGGAGGTCCTCCTCCGCTTCCCTTCCGCGGTGGTGAACGTCGAGCTGAAGGCCGGGGCCTTCCCCGATCCGCGCCTCGCGTTCGCGGTGGCGCGGATCGTCCGGGAGGCGCGGGCGGCCGACCGCGTGGTGGTGTCGAGCTTCAGCTGCTCGCTTCTCGGTGCGTTCCGGCTCGGAGCGCCTGAGGTCCCCACCGGCTACCTCGTCGACCCCCGGCGCGTCTGGGCCCTGCGGGCCCTTGCCTGCACCCGGCTGCTCGGGACGCCGGGGCTCCACCCGGCCCGCCAGCTCGTCACCCCCGAGCGCGCTCGCGCGTGGGGCGCCCGCGGCCTGCAACTGGCGGTGTGGACGGTGGACGACGCGGGCGAAGTGGAGCGCCTCTGCGACCTCGGCGTCGCCGCGGTGATCAGCAACGTGCCGGGCGCGACCCGCGAGGTGGTCCGCCGCCGGACCGGTCGGTAGCGGCGGGCGCCCCCCGAAGGGGCTCAGCGCAGCGGCCGCGCCGGCGCGAGCTGAGCCTTGAGGGTGGAGGCATCGAAGGCGGGCGCCTGGCACTGGCCGCGCTCGCAGACGTACGCGGTCGCCCTTCCCGAGATGGCGCTCCGGTCGCGGGCCGCCGGCACCACCCGGGCGAGCGCATCGAGCGATGGCCCCTCGGGGGCTCCCGAGAGGGCGCGGTTGGGCAGGAAGGTGCGTCCGAGGACGGCGAGCAGGTCCGCGGGGGCGACCCCGCGCTCGGGCCAGACGAGCACCACCTCGCGCGGCGAGTCGGTCGAGAAGTCCAGGGCGAGAAGCATCTCGTGCAGGGCGGCGGGCTGCTCCGAGAGCGTGGGGGCGTAGGCAGCGAGAGCGCGCTCCGCCACCCGCCGCCAGCGGTCGTCGGAAGTGAAGGTCTCGAGCCGGAGCGCGTTGAGCAGTGCCACCGACGCGCCCGTCGGCTCGGCGCCGTCCTGGGTCGGCTTCTCCCGCGCGACGAGGCGCTCGTGGTCGGCGGCACTGCGGAACCACCCACCCGCCTGCCGGTCCGCGAAGAGGGCCTCGGTCTGCTCGGCGAGCGCCAGTGCCTCGGAGAGCCATCGAGGGTCGAAGGTCGCCTCGTGGAGGTCGAGGAGCCCCTGGACGAGGAAGGCCTGGTCTTCGAGGAACCCCGGGCCGGACGGACGCCCGTCCTTCCAGCTGCGCTGGATGCGCCCGCCCCTGCGCAGCTCGGCCAGCGCGAAGTCGGCGGCCCGCGCGGCGGCGTTCACGTAGCGGGGCTCGCCGAGGGCGCGCCCCCCGACCGCGAGGCCCGAGATCATGAGCCCGTTCCACGCCGCCAGGATCTTGTCGTCCCGCAGCGGGTGGGCACGCCGCTCGCGAGCCACGCGGAGCTTCTCCCTCGCTCCGGCGAGCGCCTCCCAGGTGCGCTCGTCGGGCCTGGGCACGAAGAGGATGTTCCTCCCCTCGAAGTTGCCGCCGCGGGTCACGCCGTAGAAGCGGATGAAGGCATCCGCCTCGCCACCGAGGAGGTCGCGGATCTCGCCCACGTCCCAGACGAAGAACCGGCCCTCCTCGCCCTCGGAGTCGGCGTCGGTCGCCGAGTAGAAGCCGCCAGCGGGAGCGGTCATCTCCCGGAGCACGTAGTCGAGGGTGGTGCGCAGGACCCGGGCGAAGTCCGGCCGGCCCGTCGCCTGCCACGCCTCGGCGTAGGCGAGGGCGAGCAACGCGTTGTCGTAGAGCATCTTCTCGAAGTGCGGCACGAGCCAGGTCTCGTCGACCGAGTAGCGATGGAAGCCGCCCCCCACCTGGTCGTGCATCCCGCCGGCGGCCATCCGCTCGAGGGTCCGCTCCGCCATGGCGAGCGCCTCGGCATCTCCAGTGCGCCGGTGGTAGCGCAGCAGGAGCCGGACCGGCAGGCTGCTCGGGAACTTGGGGGCCCCGCGCATGCCGCCGTGCTCGGGGTCGTAGAGGCGGCGGTAGAAGTCGACGGCGGCCTCGATGGCCCGGGGACCGTCGGGCGCACCCCCGGCGGGGCCGCCGGCCATCGCGACCTCCACCGCCCGCGTGATGGACGCGGCGGCGGCGGCGACGCGCTGCGGGTCGGAGGCGTGGACCCGGGCGAGTTCCTGGAGGATGGAGAGGAAGCCCCTGCCCACGCCCCGGTCCCCGTCGCGAGCGGGGAAGTAGGTCCCGCCGAAGAACGGGCGACGCTCGGCGTCGAGCCAGACGCTCATGGGCCACCCGCCCCGGCCCGTCAGCGCCTGGACCGCGGTCATGTACACGGCGTCGACGTCGGGGCGCTCCTCGCGGTCGACCTTGATGGCGACGTAGTGCTCGTTGAGGAAGCGGGCGACCTCCGGGTCCTCGAACGACTCCTCCTCCATCACGTGGCACCAGTGGCAGGTGGAGTAGCCCGACCGAGAGGAACAATGGCCGGCCGGTGCGGCGCGCCTCCTCGAAGGCCTCCTCGTCCCCAGGGATACCAGTTCACCGGGTTGTGGGCGTGCTGGCGCAGGTAGGGGCTCGCCTCCAGGGCCAGGCGGTTGACGTACCGGGGTACGTTGCCGTCCCGGTGGCGCGTCCGCGGGACCTCCCCCTCGGGCCGGGCCGCGAGAGCGCTGGCGATCTTCCGGCCGACCTCGGGCGGGAATGGCGTCGCGCCCGGTGGCGCGTGGGGCAGGTCTTCGGGCACTGCGATCCCCTTTCGCGAGGTGCACGGCCGCGCGCCTGCGGTGAAGAGCCAGGCGCCGCCCGAGGCGGCGATCGCCAGCAGGGCCAGCGCGCGCCAGCGGCTCACGCGCGGGACCATAACGAGGCCGCCCGGGCCGCGCCCGTCGCGAGGTGACGGCGAGCTCGAGCCCGGCCCGACGTCCGGAACGCAGCGGACCCGTGCGGCCTAGCCCTTGATCACCCCCATGGGCTCCAGGCGCGCCACGAGCCGCGACAACCCGGCGCGCGCCACGACGCCGACGACGCGCGCCACGTCTTTGTAGGCCTCGCTCATCTCCTCGCCGAGCGTCTTGCGGCCCCGGGAGATGACCTCGATGCCGCGGTCGAGCAGCTCGCGGTGGATGGATCGGCCCCGCGCGACCCTCAGGGCCTGGTGGCGCGACAGGAGGCGGCCGGCGCCGTGGCAGGAGCTGCCGAAGGTCTCCGCCATCGCGGTCGCGGTCCCTGCGAGAACGTAGGAGTAGCGGCCCATGTCGCCGGGGATGAGCACCGGTTGGCCCACGTCGCGGTATGCCGGGGGGACGCGCGGGTCGCCGGGCCCGAACGCGCGGGTGGCTCCCTTGCGGTGGACGAGCAGCCGCCGGCTCTGGCCGTCCACGAGGTGGTCCTCGACCTTCGCCACGTTGTGGCAGACGTCGTAGAGCAGGTGGGCAGACAGCTCCGCCTCGGAGATCTCCAGGGCCCGGCACATGGCGCGGACCGCGAGCCCCGTCATCACCTGCCGATTCGCCCAGGCAAAGTTGGCGGCGGCCTGCATGGCGCCGAGGTAGTGGCGGCCCGCCGGGCTCGAGATCGGGGCGCAGGCGAGCTGCGGGTCGGGTATTGCCGCGTAGGCGGGCCCGTATCGAGCCATCGACGGGGTGAGGTCGGCGAGCGTCTCGTCGCACACCTGGTAGCCGAGCCCGCGAGAGCCGGAGTGGATCTGGACGGCCAGCTCGCCGACCCGCAGCCCGAAGGCCTCGGCAAGGCCCTCGTCGTAGACCTCGGCCACGCGGTCGAGCTCGAGGAAGTGGTTGCCACTTCCGAGCGTCCCGAGCTGGTCCGACCCCGCGCTCGCGGGCGCGGTCGCTCACCGCGTCCGGGTCGGCGCCGGCCAGGCAGCCGTCTTCCTCGCAGTGGGCGAGGTCGTCGGGGCCGGCAGCGAACCCGCGAGCGAATGCCCAGCGCGCGCCCTTCGAGAGCACCGCGTCCATCTCGCGGGCGGCGAGCCGCGGGATGGCGTTGCCCGCCCCGACCCCCGTGGGGATGGTCCGGAAGAGCTCCGAGGTCACCTCGTGGCGGCGGGCCCGGACGTCCTCGGCGCCTATCCGGGTGGTGATGACGCGCACCCCGCAATTGATGTCGTACCCGACGCCGCCCGGCGAGATGGCTCCGTCCTCGAGGTCCACCGCCGCGACGCCGCCGATGGGGAATCCGTACCCCCAGTGGATGTCGGGCATGGCGAGCGACCACTTCACGATTCCCGGGAGGTGGGCCACGTTCGCGACCTGCTGCAGCGCCGGGTCGTCCGGAGCCGGCGGGCCGTCGCTGTAGACCCTCCCGGGAACGGCCATCCCTCCCTCCCGGGGGATCTCCCAGAGCCACTCGTTCACCTTTCGAAGCTTCATCGGCTCACGCGGGGCGAGGCTCCTCGGGTTCAGATGTCGAGAATCACCTCGGCCCGCCAGCCACCGGGCCCCGGCTCGAACCGGGCAGCGTGGTAGGTCACGGCCTTCACGTCGACGCCTTCCGCGTGGAGCGCCGGGTCGTACAGCCCGACGCCGAGGCGGAGCTCGGCCACGCCCGGCGCGAACACCCGCACGTCGCAGCTGCACGGGATCTCTCGCCGCGTCGCGAAGCGGAAGAGGACCTCTCGCAGCGCGGCCACCGCGGTCTGCGCGAGGTCGGCACCGCCGGTGGCGCGGAGCACCTCCTCGCGGACCTCGATGACGTCGCCGCCGCCAGAGAGCGCGGCGCCAAGCGCCAGGACGAGCCGCGCGAGAGCATGCGCGGGGCTGTCGCCCCGCACCGCCAGCCCGACGTCTGCGGTGTGGGGGATCTCCTCGTACGGCTGGGGCAGCGCGTAGCGCACGGCTGCATGGTCCGCCCTCCGGAGGCGCGCGGCAAGCGCCTCGCCGGGGCGGCTAGGTTCCCGACGCCTCCTCGGCGAGGACCATGAGCGTGACGGTTCCGTGGGCCACGAGGCGGCCCTCGCCGTCGGTCACGTGCGCGGAGAGGGTGGCCGTCCGGCGCCCGAGGTGGCGGAGCTCGGAACGGGCCACCAGGCGGTCGCCGACCCGCGCCGGGCGGACGTAGGCCACCGCGAGGCTCGTGGTCGCGAGGCGCAGGCCCGAGGGGATGAGCGGGCGAGGGAAGAAGCACACCGTGTCCACCAGCGTGGCGATGAGG
The DNA here is from genome assembly GCA_963754915.1 of uncultured delta proteobacterium. Classification (GTDB taxonomy): domain Bacteria; phylum Myxococcota; class Myxococcia; order Myxococcales; family Anaeromyxobacteraceae; genus DATJZG01. Next base: position 32,170 of record CAVWHZ010000012.1, read on the forward strand.
CCGCCGTGGGCGCCGCCGTAGTAGTTGCGATGCGCGTCCCCCACCTCCACCTCGACCGTCGCGTGCCGGTCGCCCACCTCGGTGAGGCGGATCCCCATCGCCTGGAGCATGGGCACGCGCTGGCCGTGGTCGAGTTCGTCCATTCCGTCCTCCGGGTCTACGGGCGAAGCTGCGCGGCCAGCCGCCGCTCGATATCCCGGAAGCGGTAGCCCTCCGGCGGGGTCGAGGGCACGCGGGAGAGGAAGCATGCCACGATCTTTCCCAGGTAGGCGTCGAGCGGCTCGTGCTGGAATCCGAGCTCGTCGCGAGCGCGCGAGGGGTCGAGAAACGACATCCACCGCCCGCTAAAGGGCGACACCGAGACGACGTCGGCCCCCTCGCCGGACAGGGCGGCCGAGGAGATGTCCACGAACTCGGCGCGCGAGCCGAGGAGCCGCCGCAGCCGGCCGAGGAGGTCGCGCAGGGACGGGGTCTCCTCCTGCGCGAGGTTGTACGCCTCGCCGAACGTCTCGGCGCGCCCGAGGACCTCGACGAGGAAGCGCGCCACCTCGCCCCCGTAAACGTGGCGGACGGGATGGGCCCCGCCGTCAGGGACGAGGACCGGGCCGCCGTCAAGCAGCCGCCAGAGGTAGCCCTCCGCGCGGCGAAAGTAGTCGAGCTCCCCGTTCACCATCGGGATGCGCACGCGCGTGGCAGGAAAGCCGGCCCGGGCGGCCGCGGCGAGCGCGTCCTCGGCGTCGCGCTTGCCGATGCCGTACTCCCAGTCGGCGAGGTCCGGGGGCGCAGGCGGGGGGATGAGGGGGCCGTCGTAGTCGCGCTCGCGCGACGGGCGCGGCGCGTCCTGCCGCACGAGGTACACCTGGCCGGTGCTGACCATGAGGTAGTGGCCGACCCGGTCCCCGAAGACCTCCGCCGCGCGCCGCCCGTCCTCGCCGGTGTAGGCGGCGAGGTCGATCACGGCGTCGAAGCGGCGGGCGCCCACGAGCCCTTCCAGGTCCGTCTTCCGATCGCCCCGCAGCCGTTCGACGCGATCCCCGAAGGGGTCGGCGAGGCGGCCGCGGTTGAAAAGCGAGACCCGGTGGCCCGCGGCGAGCAGCCGCCAGGTGGCGAGGATCCCCACGAAGCGGTTGCCCCCGATGACGAGGACGTTCACGTCTCCACCTCCTCTGCCCCCTCGGCCGGCACCGCGACGTGGAGGGGCACGAGCTCCCGGGCCGAGATGTGCCTGAACCTGGCGACGAGCGCCACCGCCACCGCCACCAAGCCGGCGCAGAGCCCCCACCAAAGGCCGGTGATGCCCCACCCGAGCCCAAGGCCGAGGACGAGCGCTGCCGGGAGCCCGAGGGCCCAGTGGCCCACCATGTTGGCCGCGAAGGTGAAGCGCGTGTCGCCAGCGCCGCGAAGCACGCCGGCCCCGACCCCCTGGATGCCGTCGGCCACCTGGAAGACGCCGGCCACCCGGAAGAGCGGCGTGGCGGCGGACACCACCGACGGGTCGTCGCTCATGAGGCGAGCGAACGCGCCCGGGAACAGCAGGAAGGCCGCTCCCCAGAGGGCCATGAAGCCGGCGCCGGCGCCGATGGCCACGAGCCCGGCCCGGCGCGCCGCCGCCGTGTCGCGGGCGCCGACCGCCCATCCCACCCGCACCGAGCCGGCGTTGCCGATGCCCACCGCTGCGTTGAAGGAGAAGCTCGCCACCGCGATGGCCACCTGGTGGGCGGCGAGTTGCACGGTGCCGAGGCGTCCGGCGAGGAAGCCGACGAGCGCGAAGATGCCCACCTCGGCTCCCATGTGGAGGCCCACCGGCAGGCCCACCCGGAGGGCGCGCCCCATCTCGGCGCGGGCCGGAGACCGGGAGAACCGACCGCCGGCGGGAACGCGCCCGGCGACTGCCGCCAGGAAGGCGGCCTGGACGAGCGTCGCGAGCGTGGTGGCGATCCCCGACCCGGTCGCCCCGAGCGCTGGGACGAGCCTGCAGCGGGCCGGCCCACGGGCCGAGCCCGGCTCCGCCGAACACGAGCAGCAAGTCGAGGAGCAGGTTCGCGACGTTCGCGAGGACGGCGGAGGCGAGAACTGCTCGCGGGCGCCCGGCCGCCTGGAGGTAGGAGCGGGCCCCGAAGAAGAAGAGCAGGGGAGGCAGGCCCGGGAGCCGCGCCCAGAGGTACCCCGAAGCCTGACGGGCCACCTCTGGCTCGATCCCTCCCGGGCCGAGGCCGAAGGGCGCGAAGGCGAGCGGCAGGGCGAGCCCCGCGCCGACCGCGAGCGACATCCAGGTGCCCTGCCACAGCAGGTGGCGCGCCCTGGCTGGGTTCCCGGCCCCGAAGGCCTGCGCGACCAGCGGGTCGAGGCCCATCAACAGTCCCATCCCGAGGACCGTCACCGCGAAGAAGAGGACGTTGCCGAGCCCGGTCCCGGCGAGGGGCGCCGCGCCGGCCCGGCCCACGACGGCGGTGTCGACCACGCCCATCAGGGCCTGGGCCGCGGCGGCGAGCCCGATGGGGACCGCGAGCCGGGTGAGCGCTCGAAGCTCGTGGCGAAGACCCGCGGCTGTCATACGGCGCTGGAACATAACCTCCGTCTGGCCCCGAATGGCGCAGGAGTTGGGAGTAAGCTTCCGCGCCCGTGCACTGGCCCCGCACCCTCCGCTGCCTCGAGCACCGCAACCTCCGGCTCTTCTTCGGGGGTCAGGCGGTTTCGCTCGTCGGGACCTGGATGCAGTCGGTGGCCCAGGGCTGGCTGGCGTGGCGACTCACCCGCTCCTCCGAGATGCTCGGGGCGATCGCCTTCCTCTCGCAGGTCCCGGTCTTCCTGTTCGGGGCCTGGGCCGGGTCGCTCGCCGACCGGCTGCCGAGGCGGACCATCGTGCTCGCGACCCAGCTGAACGCGGTCGTCCAGGCGGTCGCGCTCGCCGTCCTCACGCTCGGCGGCTGGGTGCAGGCCTGGATGCTCTTCCCGCTCGCCTTCATGCTGGGACTCACCTACGCGTTCGAGATCCCGGCCCGCCAGGCGCTGCTCGGCGAGATCGCCGGCCACGACATGCCGAACGCGCTCGCCTTGAACTCCACCATCGTGAACGGCGCGCGCATCGTCGGCCCGGCGCTCGCCGGCATCCTGGTGGCCGCCGTCGGCGAGGGGTGGGCCTTCGCCTTGAACGCCGTCTCCTTCCTCGGCACGCTCCGCGCGCTCCTGGTGATGGAGGTGCCTCCATTCCGCCCCGCGCCGCGCCCGGCGGGAACCCACCTCGCCGAGGGGTTCGCCTGGGCCTGGCGCACCCCCGCGGTCCGCGCACTGCTCGGGCTCCTTGCCGTCTCGAGCGTCTTTGGCATGTCGTACGTGGCGCTGCTCCCGGTCCTGTCCTCCCAGGTGCTGGGCGGCGGCCCCAGGCTCTTCGGCATCCTCCAGTCCTGCGCGGGCGCCGGCGCGCTGGGGGGAGGGGTGGTCCTCATGATGCGCTCGGGAGTCGCGGGGCTCGAGCGGCGCGCCGCACTCGGTGCCACGGCACTCGGATGCGGGTTGTTCGTCGTCGGCCTCTCGCGTCACCCGGCCCTCTCCGCGGGGGCGCTCGTCGTGGCCGGGTTCGGGTACGTCACCCAGACGGCCGGGACGATGACCCTGCTGCAGTCGCTTTCGCCGCCGTGGATGCGGGGACGGATGATGGGGCTGTTCTCGACCCTCTTCGTGGGCATGGCGCCCTTCGGAGCTCTGGCGGGCGGATTCGCCGCTGCCCGCTTCGGCGTGCCACGCACGCTGCTCGCGGGCTCGTCGGTCGTGCTGGGTGCGAGCGCCGCCTTCCAGCTGTGGCTCCCTCGCCTGCGGCGGCGCGCCGCCGGCGGCGAGGTGCCGGCACCGGGCCCAGGTGCTGCGGCGCCGTGACTGGCCGTGCGCAGGGCCAGTACTGGACGGGCATTCAGAGGCGTGGCAGGATGCGCGCGTGGTGGTCGTGGGCATCGACCCGGGAACGCAGCGCTGCGGCTACGGGGTGGTGGCGAGGACGGGGTCCCGGCTCAGGGTGGTCGAGTCCGGGGTGCTCGTTCCCGGCGACCGCTCGCTCCCGCACCGCTTGGCCCTCATCCTCGACGGGCTCGAGGCGATCTTCGCGCGCGCCGGGGCCGAGGGGGTCGCGGTGGAGTCGGTCTTCTCCGGCGTGTCGCCCCGGTCGGCGCTGGTGCTGGGACAGGCGCGCGGCGTCGTGCTCGCCGCCGCAGCCCGGGCGGGACTCCCGGTGTTCGAGTACGCCCCGTCCCAGGCGAAGCTCGCCCTGACGGGAAGCGGCCGTGCCGAGAAGCCCCAGATGCTGCGCATGGCGCGCGCCCTCTTCGGGGTGGAGGCTTCGCTCGCCGACGAGGCGGACGCCATCGCGCTCGCGGTGTGCCATCTCGCGAGCGCCGCCTCCCGGGGGCTGCCCACGCCCCGGCCGCGCCGGGCCCGGGGCGCGGCGTGATCGCGCATGTGGCCGGGACCGTGGCCGAGAAGCGCGACGGCGAGGTCGTCGTGGATGTGAAGGGAGTGGGCTATCGCGTCCACGTCTCCCAGAGCTGCCTCGCCGCCGTGCCGGCGCGCGGGGAGCCGGTGCACCTGCGAACCTATACCCACGTCCGGGAGGACGCCCTCGACCTCTACGGCTTCCTGAGCGAGGAGGAAGAGGCGGTCTTCCGGGAGCTCATCGGGGTGAAGGCGGTGGGGCCGCGGGCGGCGCAGAACATCCTCTCCGGGATCGAGGCCCGCGAGCTCGCTGTCGCGGTGGCAAGCGGCGACGTGGCGAGGCTCACGAGGATCCCGGGCGTGGGCAAGAAGACCGCGGAGCGGCTCGTGGTCGAGCTCAAGGAGAAGCTCGTGGCGCTCGCGCGGACCGCCCCGGGGCGGCCCGGGGCCACGCGCGGCCCCCTCCTGGAGCAGCTCGAGCAGGCCCTCCTCGGGCTCGGCTACCGCCCGCAGCAGGCGGCGCAGGCCGTCGACGCCATCGCGGACCGAGCGGGGGGGCGCGCTCTCGACGACCTCCTGCGAGAGGCGCTGAAGCTCCTCCGGGGCTGACCGCGGCCCGTCACTCGACGAAGACGGTGACCGACAGGGACGGCTCGTGGACGCCGCTCACCACGACCGTGCCCGCGGCGAGCGGCGGGGTCGAGGCGGAGGTCATCGGCGGGATCACAAGCTCGAAGCCGGAGTCCCCCGCCGCGGCGAGCAGGTAGCCGGTGCCGTCCTGGTTGACGAAGGTGACGCTGGTGCCCGCCGCGACGCGGATGCACCCCGGGTTACAGGCCCCCGCGACGATGGCGACGGAATCGGCCCGGACGGCGGAGGAAAGCGTGCAAGGGGTCCCCCCGTCCCCGGCCGGCGGAGGGACGGCCGGGCCGAGTGGCATGCAGGAGGCGAGCGCGGCGACGGCAGCGAGCGCGCCGAGCCTCGGGCCGGGTCTGTCGCAGCGGTCGGACACGAATGGTAGGTTACCTCCATGTCGGTGCAGCCGGCGCGAGAGCTTTCGGGGAAGGCGCGGGAGGGCGAGGAGCGGCTCGAGCAGTCGCTGCGGCCCGCCACCTTCGACGAGTACGTCGGTCAGAAGAAGCTCGTGGAGAACTTCCGGGTATACGCCCAGGCGGCGCGCCAGCGCGGGCAGGCGCTCGACCACGTGCTCCTGTCGGGGCCTCCCGGCCTCGGCAAGACCTCCCTCGCCCACATCCTCGCCGCCGAGCTCGGCGTCGGGTTCCACATCACGAGCGGTCCGGCGCTCGTGAAGAAGGGCGACCTGGCCGGTCTGCTCACGTCGCTCAGTCCGCGCGACATCCTCTTCATCGACGAGATCCACCGCCTCTCCCCGGCCGTGGAGGAGGCCCTGTACCCGGCCATGGAGGACTTCCGCTTCGACGTGGTGCTCGGCGCGGGCCTCGGTGCCCAGACCATGGAGATGAAGCTCGAGCGCTTCACCCTGGTCGGGGCGACCACTCGAACCGGCCTCCTCGCGAGCCCGCTGCGGGACCGCTTCCCCATCCAGGAGCGGCTCGACTACTACGCGGCCGAGGACCTGAAGGAGATCGCGGTTCGCGCGGCCGGGAAGCTCGGGCTTCCCGTGGACCCGGCAGGGGCCGAGGAACTGGCGCGCCGCGCGCGAGGGACTCCCCGAATCGCCATCCGCCTGCTGCTCCGCGCCCGCGACTTCGCGGAGGTCGAGGGGGACGGGACGATCACCCGCGCCATCGTCAGCCGCACGCTCGAGCGCCTCGAGGTGGACGCGCGCGGGCTCGATGCCATGGATCGCCGAATCCTCGCGACCGTCATCGACGTCTTCGGCGGTGGCCCGGTCGGGATCGACGCGGTGGCCGCGGCGGTGGGCGAGGAGGGCGACACCATCGAGGACGTCTACGAGCCCTTCCTCGTCCGCGAGGGCTACCTCGCCCGATCGCCGCGCGGCCGAGTGGCCCTCCCGGGTGCGTACGCCCACCTCGGACGGGACCGCCCGAGAGGCAAGCAGGACAACCTGTTCTAGGGCGGCGGCCGCCGCACGGTCAGGCGGCGCTGGCGGCGTCGGGCCGCCTGCGCGTCGCCCGGATGACGAGCCAGCCGAAGACGAAGCCCCCGACGTGGGCGAAGAACGCCACGCCCGAGCCGCTGCCCCCCAGCACCGCGTAGACGAGCTGCAGGACGAACCAGACGCCGATGAAGAAGACGGCGGGGAGGTGGACGACCTTTCGCCGGCCGGCGAACAGCACCATGTAGGCCGCGAGAACGCCGGCGATGGCGCCGCTCGCCCCCACCATGGGCACGAAGGGGTCCCAGGCGGCCATGGACAGCAGGGTCTGCGCGAGGGCCGCGGCGACGCCGCTCGCCAGGTAGAAGAGCAGGAACCGGGCACCTCCGAGCACGCGCTCCACCGACGAGCCGAAGAACCAGAGAAAGAGGAGGTTGCCGCCGAGGTGGTGCCACCCCGCGTGAAGAAACATGCTCGTGAGGACGGTGAACGGAGGTGGCACGATGTCGCGCGGGCCGATGTCGCGGAAGGTGCTGACCTCGTAGGGGATGGCCCCGCCGATGAGCGCGGACAGCTGGATGCGCAGCTCCACCGGCTCGCCGGGCGGCCCGACGCTCACCTGCCAAAGGAAGGCGAGGATGTTTGCGAGGACGAGAGCCGCGGTCGCGAGCGGCATGCGCTCGGCAGGGGAGTCGTCCGTGGGTCCGATCACTCTGGTGCTCTCGGGGGGTCATGTTATAACCCGCCGCGTCAACGGTTGCGTGGAACGGGCCCTGACCTGACACGGATGTCGCGGTCTCCGGTGCTGGCGCGGGAATCGGAGCGGGCTAACGCGACGCGTTGGCGGCCTCGCGTCAACGAAAACTTCCCTAGGTGCAGGTGGTTACGAGGAGATCCCCGCGAAAGTTCCGAAGCCCAGCGTCTCGGCGGCATCCTTATTGCTCCAAACCATGACGCTCTGCGTGTACCGCAGGGCGACGCAACGGGGCGGCGTCGGGTTCGATTTGCGGAGGTCGTCGATCATGGCGTACTGGAACCAGCGGACGGTCGCGAAGAGGGTGCTGTGCACGGGGGTGGGACTCCACTCCGGCCAGCCCGCTTCGCTCACGCTCGCCCCGGCCTCTCCCGACGCCGGCATCACCTTCGTGCGCATGGACCTCGAGGCGGAGATCCCCGCCCGCTCCTCGCACGTCGTCGACACGACCCTTTCGACCAACCTCGCCGCCGGATCGGCCCGGGTTCACACCGTGGAGCACCTGCTGTCGGCCCTCACCGGCATGGGAATCGACAACTGCCGGGTCGAGGTGGACGGGCCCGAGGTCCCCATCCTCGACGGGTCCGCCGCCCCCTTCGTTGCCCTGATTCGCGAGGCCGGGGTCATGGAGCAGCGGGTCGGGAAGCGGTTCCTGGTGGTGGAGCGGCCGGTCGAGGTGCGCGAGGGCGACAAGCTCGCGCGCCTGGAGCCGGCCGAGTGCCTCTCCATGGAGTTCACGGTCGACTTCAAGCACCCGCTCGTGACCGACCAGGCGTTCCGGTTCGTCTTCTCCGATCGCGCCTACGAGCGCGAGGTGGCGCGCGCCCGCACGTTCTGCTTCCTGCGCGACATCGAGCAGATGAAGTCCATGGGGCTCGCCAAGGGCGGCAGCCTCGAGAACGCCATCGTGGTGGACGAGTTCTCCATCCTGAACCCGGAAGGGCTGCGATTCCCCGACGAGTTCGCTCGCCACAAGGTGCTCGACGCCATCGGCGACCTTTCGCTTGCCGGCCTGCCAATCATCGGCCACTTCAAGGCCTACAAGAGCGGCCACGGCCTCAACCAGGCGCTCGTGCGGAAGCTCCTCGCCGACCCGGCCTCCCACCGGGTGGTGCGGGTGAGCGCCGAGAAGGAGCTCGAGCCGCTGCGGCTGAGGCTCCCGGTGCTCGGCGTCGCCGAGGCGCGCTAGCGGCCGCGGACGTCGCGAGGACGCGTGGCAACCCCGCCTGCGGTCCTGGATCTCTTTCACTCGCTCGCGGACCCCGGGTCGGCCGAGGCGCGCCGACGCGCGGGGGCGCTCGGCCTCCTCAATCGACTGCGCCTGCGAAACGTCCATTTCGAGAGCCATCGCGCTGCCCTGGTCGAGCTCGGCGGCGGCTCCGTCCTGCCCGCGCTGTGGGACGGGCGCACCCTTCACCAGGGCCTCGGCCCGGTGCTAGCGGCCCTCGAGAACGTCTCCGGTTGACGGGAGCAAGGGCGCTCGCCGGCAATCGGCGGGGCCGACCCTGAAAGGGCGGCAGTCGCCCGCGAAACCGGCGCCCCGGCGAGCGTGCGGCCGTCCTCGCGCAGCGACCCGGGGGGTCGGTCGCACAATCTCCGGGCAGGAGCGATCGACGAGGTCTTAGGAAACTGCACGCACTTGCGCGGGCCTCGATGGTCACGCCCAGAGAGGGAGCACGACATGCAGAGATTCGTCCTCGCACTCGCAGTCACCCTGGCGGCGGGGCCCGCCGCCGCGTCCGAGAATTCCGACGTGATGGCGACGGTGCACCGGTTCGTGGACGGGTTCAACAAGGGGGATACGGCGACGGCGCTCGCAACCTGCGCCGCTCCGGCGTCCATCGTGGACGAGTTTCCGCCGTACGCGTGGCAGGGCGCGACGGCGTGCTCGGACTGGGCGAACGACTTCGACGCCGACGCGAAGAAGAACGGGATCACGGACCCGGTGGTCACGCTCGGCAAGCCCAGGCACGTCAACGTCACCGGGGACCGCGCCTACGTCGTCGTCCCCGCGGACTACAAGTACAAGCGAAACGGAAAGAAGGTCTCCGAGGAATCGGCTCGGTCTTCACCGTCGCCCTACAAAAGCTCCCGGCTGGATGGCGCATCACCGGCTGGTCCTGGTCGACACACTAGCGCCCCGCGCGCGAGTTCCCCGCGGCACTCGCCGGCGATCGCCGCACGACCTCTTGAGCCCACGGTGGACCCGGGCGGGTGCCGGTGGGGCGGCAGGGCCCTCACCAACTCCCGAACCGACGCCGCGCCTCCGCCGTGAGCTCGTCCCGGTGCGCGGGGTGGGCGACGGCGATGAGCGCCTCTGCACGCTGCCGGAGGTTCTTGCCGAAGACGTCGGCGATGCCGTGCTCGGTGACGACGAAGTGGACGTGGGCGCGGGTGGTGACCACGCCGGCCCCCGGCTTGAGGTGGGAGACGAGGCGCGACTCTCCGCTCGTCGTGACCGAGGGGAGGGCGATGATCGGCCTGCCCCCGTCGGAGAGCGCCGCGGCGCGGATGAAGTCCATCTGGCCGCCCACGCCCGAGTAGAGCGCCTCGCCGATCGAGTCCGCGCAGACCTGCCCTGTCAAGTCGACCTCCAGGGCGCTGTTGATCGCGGTGACGCGGGGATTGCGCCGGATCACCTCCGGGTCGTTCACGTAGGCGATGTCGAGCATCTGGACGAGGGGGTTGTCGTCGAGGAAGTCGTAGAGGCGGCGGGTCCCCAGGGCGAACCCGGCGACAATCTTGCCCGGGTGGATCCGCTTCATCTCCCCGGTCACGACGCCCTTCTCGACCAGGTCGACGACCCCCTCCGAGAGCATCTCGGTGTGGATGCCCAGCCGGTGGTGACCCGCGAGCGAGGCCAGGGTCGCGTCGGGGATGGTCCCGATCCCGAGCTGAAGCGTGGCGCCGTCGTCCACGAGCTCGGCGCAGTGGCGGCCGATGGCGAGGTCAATCTCGCTGAGCCCACCCCGGGGGATCTCGGGCAGGGGGTCGTCCCCCTCGACCGCCAAATCGATGTCGTCGACGTGGATGAGCCCGTCGCCGTGAGTCCGGGGCATGTGGCGGTTCACCTGGGCGACTACCGCGCGAGCCGTCTGGACCGCCGCGCGCGAGGCGTCGACCGAGACACCGAGCGAGCAGAAGCCGTGGCGGTCGGGAGGAGAGACCTGCACGAGCGCCACGTCGAGGGGTAGCAGCCCGAATCGGAAGAGCTTGGGGACCTCCGACAGGAACACCGGCAGGTAGTCGGCGCGGCCGTCCTGCACGGCCCGTCGCAGGTTGGGGCCCACGAACACCGAGTTCACCCGGAAGGCGTGGGCCAGCTCCGGGGCCGCGTACGGCGCGGGTCCCTCGGTGTGTAGCTGGACAATCTCCACCACGCGAAGCTCCGAGCCCCGGGCGGTGAGCGCCTCGACGAGCCGACGCGGCGCGGCGGCGACGCTGTGGATGAAGATGCGGTTGCCGGACTGGACGACGGCCACGGCCTCTTCGGCGGAGACGGTGCGCACGAGAAACCTCCTCGGGCGGGGACGATACCAGAGGGCGTGCCGCTCCGGCGGGCTACAATGGCGGGGCGACCGTCGGTCGCCCCGGGAGGACCTCGATGATCCACCTCGCCGTCGCCCTCTCCCTGCTCCTCGCGGCAGAATCGCCGTCGCCCCCCGATGCCGGCCCCGCGCCCGTCGCTGCGGAGCTTCACGTCTACGGCCCGGGCGGGCCGCTCACCCCGGTCCGCGGCTGCGCCGAGCGCTTCGCCCGCGCCAGGGGGGTCAAGGTGACGGTCGACGGGGGTCCGGAGGAGCGCTGGTGGGCCCGGGCCGAGAAGGACGCCGACGTGGTGTTCGAGGGCGCCGAGTACATGCTCACCGACCTCGACCGCCGCCACCCGGGCTTCGTCGACCGCGCGAGCCGGGAGAGCCTCTGGATGCGTTCGGCGGCCATCCTGGTCCGGCGCGGGAACCCGAAGAGGGTCCGCGGCCTGGAGGACCTGGCGCGCCCCGGCCTTCGGCTGCTCGACGTGAGCGGGGCGGCCCAGACCGGCCTATGGGAGGACCTGGCGGGCCGGATGGGCCTTCTCGGGGCGATCCAGAAGAACATCGCGACCGTGACCGCGAACACCGCCGAGGGGATCGCGGCCTGGCGCAACCAGCCCGAGCTCGACGCCTGGATCACCTTCGGAACATGGCACGACCGGTTGCGGGACGAGACCGACGTCGTCGAGCTCCCGGAAGGGCAGCGCCTCTACCGCGGCACGCCGGTGGCCGCGACGGCGCGAACGACTCACCGGGACCTTGCGCTCGCCTTCATCGCCTACCTGAAGAGCGAGGAGTGCCACGCCGTCTTTCGCCAGTCGGGCTGGAACTAGGGCACAGCTGCGGAGCGCCCTGCGGCGGGATCCTGCCCGGGGGGTGCGGACCGGACTTCCCGCGCGGGGGCTCGTCTGCGAGGATCCGGGCATGAGTGCCTCGACGGGTGTTGCCGGGTCGGCCGAGCGCTCGCGGGCCGCCGCCGGCGCCGCCTCGCGGACCGCAGGACTTGCCGGGGAGCCTGGGCGCATCAAGCTCGAGTGGCTGGTGCGGCTGCACTGGGGTGCCATCCTGGCGCAACTGCTCGCCATCGCCTGGGTGAGCCAATCCGCGAGGTTCCCCCTGCCGATGGGCTTGCTCCTCGGGCTCGTCGGCTTCGAGACGGCCGTCAACGCCGGGCTGCAGGCCTGGGCGGGCAGGGCGCTCGCCGTCCCCGACTTCGCGCTCGCCGCGGTGATGCTCTTCGACACCGCGGTACTCACCGTGCTGCTCCACCTCTCCGGCGGCCACTTCAACCCGTTCTCCGAGCTGTACCTCGTCAACGTGGCTCTCGCGGCCATCCTCCTGCCCCCGCGATGGTCCTGGATCCAGCTGCTCTTCAGCGTGCTCGCCTTTGGCCTGCTCTTCCCGCTGCAGGAGCTCGCGCCCTTCGGCGTCCCCGAGCACGAGGCGATGATGCAGATTCATCTCCGGGGGATGCTGGTGGCCTTCGCCAGCGCCGCCTTCTTCATCGTGCTCATCGTCCAGCGCGTCACCCGGGCCCTGGGACGCCAAGAGCAGGAACTTTCCCGCGCCCGCAGCCTGGCCGAGCGGCGGGAAAAGCTCGCGTCGCTCGCCACGCTCGCAGCGGGGGCTGCGCACGAGCTCGCCACTCCCCTCGCCACCATCGCCGTCGCCGCCAAGGAGCTCGACCGCGAGCTGCCGGGCGGCGATGCGCTGGCGGGCGCCCGGGCCGACCTGGCCCTCATCCGCGGGCAGGTGGTCCGCTGCAAGGGGATCCTGCAGCAGATGGCCGCCCGGGCGGGGGAGAATGCCGGCGAGCCGCTCGTGCCCGTGCGCGTCTCCGACTGGACGGCGGCGGCCATCGACGGGCTCCCCGGCGCCGAGCGGGTCGTCCCGGGCGTCGATCCGGCTGGCTCGCCCTGCGTGCGCGGGCCGCCGCGCGGCCTGGAGCGGGCGCTCCGGGTGCTCCTCGTGAACGCGCTCGACGCGTCGCCGGGAGGGGAGCCGGTGAATCTGCGCGCCCGGGAAGCCCGCGGGGACGTCATCGTCGAGGTGTCCGATCGCGGGAGCGGGATGTCGCCCGAGGTGCTGGCGAGGGCCGGCGAGCCGTTCTACACCACCAAGGAGCCGGGACGCGGCACCGGACTGGGGCTGTTCCTCGCGCGCGCTCTCGTCGAGCAGCTCGGGGGGACGCTCGAGCTCGAGTCGCTGGCCGGACGCGGCACCACGGCGCGCATCGTGCTCCCCGCGGAGCCGGCGCACGCGGAGGGAACGTGACGGAGATCGGGACCGGGCGCGTAGACGCACCGACGCTGCTCCTCGTGGACGACGACGCGGTCCTGCGCGAGCGGCTGGCGAGAGCCTTCCGGGAGCGGGGCTTCGAGGTATCGACAGCCGCCAACGGGGTCGAGGCGATCGCCCGGGCGCGGGAGGACGCCCCGGAGTACGCCGTCATCGACCTGCGCATGCCCGAGCCGTCGGGGATCGAGGTGCTGAGGGCGATCCTCGCTCTCGATCCGGCGACGCGCGCGGTCGTTCTGACCGGCTACGGGTCCATCGCCACCGCCGTGGAAGCGACCAAGCTCGGGGCGGTGGGCTACCTCCCCAAGCCCGCCGACGCCGACGAGAATCCTGGCAGCCTTCGGCGAGCAGCCGGCGCGCGGGTCGCCCGGCACCGAGACGCCGTCCCTGGCGCGCACCGAGTGGGAGCACATCCAGCGGGTGCTGTCCGATTGCGGGGGAAACGTGTCGGAGGCGGCGCGACGCCTCCGGATCCACCGCCGCTCGCTGCAGCGGAAGCTGCAGAAGATGCCCCCGCCGCGGTAGGGCAGGGCGAGACTCGTCAGCGGGCCGCGTGCTTCGGGACCTGAAGGGCCACCATCCCGGCGTAGTGCGTGACGAGGCGCGCGAGCGTACTCGGGTCCTCGGGCCAGAGCGGCCCCACCGAGGCCACGCCCGGGAGGCCTTCCATGAGAGGCCTCAGGCGGCGCAGCTCGTCGATCAGGGCCGCCGCGCCGACGTCATCCGAAGCGCGAGCGACGAGCGCGGGCATGATTTCCTGGAGCTGGATTTGGAGGGCGTCGGACACGGTCGCGACCGCCGCGGGCAGCCGCGCCGTGACGGTCACCGGGTGCTCCAGGCGGAGGTCGTACCCGGCGAGGAGAGCGGCGAGAACCTCAGGGGCCGCCACGCCGCGGCGGACGAGCTCCTGTGCCACCGGGATCCACCCCTCGATCACCACGTGCCGCAGAACCAGCCTCTTCTTCGCCCAGGAGACGATGAAACGCAAGGCCACCAGGGCGGAGATGATGAGGGCGAAGAACGCCCCGAGGACCTGGTAGGCGGGCCACTCCCGGTTCATGCCGCTCCTCTCGAGGGGCCGCAGCTGTAGCAGGAGGGGGCCGCGCTGGCAACGAGCAGGTCGCGAGCGCGCGGGGCGGACCCGCGATGTCGGGCGTGACAAGGCTTCGGCCATGTGGTCTCGTTCCCGGGCCCCGATGCGCGGTTCGCATCCACGACAACACGCTCCCGCGGCGGTGCCGCGTCGAGGCGCGGGCGCGGCGCTCGCCCTGGCGCTCGCCGCCGGCCCCGTCATGCGCGACGTTCCGCCGGGCTCGCTTCCGGGTGTCTTGCAGAGCAACGCGCCCCTGACGGTGACGAGCGCCGGTCTCGAGGTGGAGGTGAGCCACCCCACAGCCCTCGTCTTCCGGTTCCAGGGAGCGCAGGAGATGGAGCTCGAGTACGAGGCCTCGGGGATCCTGCTGCTGACGTGGGCGACGGCCTACCCCTCGAGCGGCGGCCTGCCCGACCATCGCGCTCCCCCGTACCGCTACCGGCGCATCCGGGCCGGCCGCGGCCAGACGCGGATCGACCTGCGGCAGACGGCCAACTGGCGCCCGTCCGGCTTCCCCTACCTCCTCCTGGAGGGCTCGGGCCACATCACCATCACGAAGCTCGCCTATCTGCCTGCCCCGCCCGACACGGCCTCGGCCCGCCAGGCGCTCGACCGATCCATGTTCTGGGCGCCGTACGCGTTCGACTACACCGCGATCAACGTGCTCGACCCACCGTACTGGAGCGCCTCGCAGAGGTCCTTCCTGTTCAATCGCCTCGGCGCTCTGTTCCTCGCGCTCATCGGGCTGCTCGCCCTGGGCTACGCGGCCTTCCGTCGCCGGCTCCGCCTGGGATGGGCGCTCGCCGTCGCCGCCGTGCTGGCGACCGCGGCGGGGGACGCGGTCTTCCTCGCCAAGCTGGCGCCGCCGCTCAGGCTATCCATCGAGCCCGATCCCGAGGTGCGCATCCGGGAGAACTACGCGTTCGCGCCGAAGCTCGGCGCGCTCGCTGCGCTCGCGCGCGCCACCATACCTCCCGGGGACCGGGTGGGAGTGACCGTCCGGCTCCACGGAGGAGACTGGTTTGCAGCCGAGGTGCTGTGCTTCAACCTGGCCCCCCGCCGCTGCGTCACCCTGGTGCCGGGGAGCGAGCAGCTCACCGGCATGTCGCAGGTCGACCGCCTGCGCCCCGAGGAGCTCGACTCCATCGTCTCGTACGATTCCGAGGACCCCCTTCCCGCCGGCTTCCGCCCGGTGGCCCAAGTGAGCCCCGACGCCTTCGTGGCGCGCCGCAGATGACCTTCCTCCTCACCGTCATCGGAGTGTGCGCCTCTGGATTCGCCCTCCTGAGGCTGCTGCGCCTCGCCGTAGGTCACTCGGCAGTGGACCTGCCCCTGTCCTGGTTCGTGGGGAGCGGATGGTATGCGCTGGCGTCGTTCGCCCTGCGCTTCCTCGCTGGCGTTCCCTACACGGCGGGGACCGCCGTGGCGATCGTCGCCCTGCCGGTCGCGGGTCTTCTCGCGGAGCGCCTGGCGCACCGCGGCCGGCCAGCTGCGCCGCAGGGCGAGGCCCCCGCGGCGCGCTGGCGGCCGCGGCCCGCGTGGGTCTTCGCTCCTCTCGCTCTCTACGCAGTGGCGGTCGCGACGATGGTCGTGCTCCACGGGTCCGGCACACCGACGCAGACCGACGACGGACTCCGCGTCCGCGCCTTCGCGTCGATCCTCGCGTACCGCGACGCCTGGAGCCCGGAGGCGCGAGCGGTTCTGACGATGGCAGGCCCCCTGCCGAGCTATGTCCCATCCCTGGGATGGCGGGTGACCGGCCGGGTCAACCACTTCGACGTGAACGGCGTCATCCTGGCGGGCCTCGTCTCCCTGCTCGCCCTCGCCGTCGGCCTCGCGTCTGCCAGGGGGCGGCCGGAGCGCGGATGGGCGGGCGCCTTCGCGGTGCTGTCGCTGCCGCTCTTCGTCTACCACTGCACTTCCACCTACTCGGACGCGACGCTCGCCATCTGCCTCGGCGCCGCCTTCCTGTTCCTCCTCGAGTTTGGCTTCACTCGGGAGCCCGCGGATGCCGAGCGCAGCTTGCTGCTCCTCCTCGGCGCCGCCATGGTGAAGCGGGAGGGCGAACTCGTGGCCGGGGCCGTGGGCGTGGTGCTGCTGGCGCAGGTCGCGTGGGAGTGGCGCCGGTTCGGGCGGAGCCGGCTCCTCTCGCTCGCGCTACTGTGCGCGCCCTACGTCCTCGTCCTCGCCGCCCGCGTCGCATCGGTCGGCCTCGCCGATGCCTTCCCCTTCCTGCGGCTGGCGGCGGCGCGCGGCGCCGGGGCGCCAGCCGGGCCGGGGCTGTCGCCGGCTCCGCGAGACAATCCGCTGCCTGCCTTCGTCTGGTCGCTGTTCAGCTCGGGAAACGCGGGGCTCCTCTTCTGGGTTCTCTCGGCGAGCGTGGTGCTTCAGTTCCGATCCCTGGCGCGCCGGCGCCTGGCATGGCCGCTCGCCGCCGTGGCCCTCCTCTTCGCCCAGGGTGCCATCACCTCCCTGTGGCTCGTCCCGGAGTTCACGGTGAACCAGACCACGGTCCACAGGCAGCTGCTCCCCCTGTCCGTGGCGGCGGCGCTGTGGGTCGCGGCGTTGCTCACGGAAGCGGCTCTCGAGCCCCTCGCCTTGGCCGGCCGCGCGCAGGCGCCGGTCGCCGGCGGCAAGAGGCGCCCGAAGCGCTGAGCCCCGCGCAAGGCGCTCGCGCTCCTGCGCCTTGCGCCGAGACCCGCAGCGCGGTCCCGGGTGTCGAGTGCGCGCGACGGGTGCTACTCGGTCTTCTTTGCGTCCGCCCAGAGCCGCTCGAGCTCCTGGTAGGAGCCCGGGAACTCGGGCTGGTAGCGCATGAACACCGGCACGGGGTAGCGGACGCCGCCGGCGTGGGTGCCCTCGAGTCCCTTCACCACCTCGTCGGCCCTGCCGAACGGAAACGTGAAGGCCATCTCGTCGTCGCCGGCCGTGCCGAAGATTCGGTCCCCGTAGCAGGGCAGGATGACCTGGGGCTCGCCGGTCTTGCCGGACCGGATGACGATGTCGGAGCAGTCGCCGCGTCCGGAGAATTCTGACCGGAGGCTGCCGCCTTTCTCGAAGAGGCACGCGTTGAGGAGGCGAAGCACCTGGGCCGAGTTGCCGTACACGAGGACGGTCTCGGGCTCGAAGTCGATTCGGCCGAGCGGCCCGGCGACCACGAAGGCGACCTCCCCCGGGGCGTACTTGGCGAGGGAATCCTCGAAGCGGGCGCCGGCCTCGCGGCAGGAGGCGTACATCCCGTCGGCGAGGCCGCCGGAGGAGTAGTACTCGTTGCGCTCCTCGAAGCCGAAGACCGCCTTGGCGATTGGGCACGCGAGGTCCTCGCCGCTGAACGCGATCGTCCACCCGTATCGCCGCGCGATGCCGATGGACTGGCAGATGGCCACCTTGACGCCGAGCTGCTTGAGCGGCCGCTTCGCTCGCGTCGGCACGGGCTCACCCGCTCGCAGGGAGCGGATGCCGAGCGGGAACGTGCTCACGCGGAGATGCTTCTCGAGGTGGGAGTTGAGGGATGCAGCGTCCATGGAGACTCCTCAGGCCCGCCGCCGGGCCGCGTCCGCCTATGATGCGCCACCGGGTGGCGCCCGGGCAACGGCCCGCTATCATCCCCGGGGTGGCGGAGGGCCGGGTGAGCAGGATTCGACAGGGGTTGGTTCGGGGCGCGGACGGCCGGGTGCGCTGCGGCTGGGCCTCCGCGGCCGAGGACTACTCCGCGTATCACGACCGGGAATGGGGCTTCCCGGTGACCGACGACAGGAGGCTCTTCGAGAAGATCTGCCTGGAGGGTTTCCAGTCCGGCCTCTCCTGGCTCACCATCCTGCGCAAGAGGGAGTCCTTCCGCCGCGCCTTTTCGGGCTTCGAACCGTCGGTGGTCGCCCGGTTCCGGGCCTCCGACGTGAGGAGGCTCCTCCGCGACCCGTCCATCGTGCGCCACCGCGGGAAGATCGAGTCGGCCATCCACAACGCCCGCCGGGCCCTCGACCTGGCGAGCGAGTTCGGGTCGCTCGCCGCCTACCTGTGGCGCTTCGAGCCCGCTCCAGACTCGCGGCCGCGGCGGGTCACGTGGGCCGTGCTCGCGGCGATGAAGACCTCGCCGGAGGCCGCGGCGATGTCGAAGGACCTGAGGGGCCGCGGCTGGACGTTTGTCGGGCCCACCACGGCCTACGCGCTCATGCAGGCGGCCGGGATCGTCGACGATCACCTCGACGGGTGCCACGCCCGGGCCGCCGTGGAGGCGGCCCGCCGGCGACTGCAGAGGCCATCGAGAGGAGCCGCCGTCCAGGGCTAGCGAGCGCGCTCGAGCAGCCGCACCAGGTCCGGCACCGATCCCGCCCCGAGCTTGAGGAGCGCGTTCGCGCGGTGGACCTTGACGGTGTGCTCGCTCGATCCAACGACGGCCCCGATCTGCTTGTTGAGCAGGCCCTGCGCCACCAGGTCGCAGACCTGCCGCTCCCGTGGCGTGAGGCGCGCGAGCAGCGCTCTCGCCTCGTCCCTCGACTCCCGCTCGGCGCGCTCCCGTCCCGCTCGGGCGACCGCTCGCTCGATGGCTGCGAGAAGCTGGCCACCGTCGAAGGGCTTCTCGAGGAAGTCGACCGCGCCCGAGCGCATCGCGCGGACGCTGGAGCGGACGTCCGCCGTGCCACTCACGAACACGATGGGGAGGCTGAGCTCGGCCTTCGCGATCGCGTCCTGGACCTCGAGCCCGCTCATGCCCGGCATCTGCAGGTCGAGGACCAGGCACGCGGCCGGGTTCCCGGCGGGTCGCGAGAGGAACTCCGCAGGCGTCCTGTAGCTCTCCACCTCGAGCCCCGCCGCGCGCAGGAACCCCTCGAGCGTCCGGCGAAAGGCCGGATCGTCGTCGACGACGCAGACGCGCGTGCCCCGGGTCAGAGCCACGCTGGGAAGGTGCCGCACCTCGGGGCGCCGGTCAACTCGGAGCGGAGGGGCGAGCTGGCGCAAAGGCGCGGTCGCGCTAGATTGTCTGCCCGGAGGTGCGGGTGGCCGAGGAGACGGCTGGGCAGCGAGCGACCACGGGCCAGGGCTCGGCGCGGCCGGACCGCCCGGACCTGAACGACTTCGTCCGGCGCGCCGTCGCGGAAGTCCGGGTCGCGAACGGCCTCGTCCTGGCCTGGTTCCGGGTCTTCCTGCGGACGCTCACCGTCATCCTCTACGCCTATGCGTGGATCTGGTACCGCGAGGCGCCGATGCCGGTCGCGATCGGCATCAACCTCGCCCACATCCTGGTGGCCGCGGCGGTGCTCGGGCTCCTGCTCCGCCGGCGGTCCGAGGGGATGGCCATCGGGGTCGGGGCCGTCTCCGACTTCGCGGCGGTGTTCATCGGTGCGTGGCGGGCGGCCGGCGGGTCGGATGCCCAGACGGGGACCGTGTACTTCATGGGGGTCTTCGAGCTCATGCTGCTGTTCGCCTCCCTGACGCTGCCGCGCCGGTCGGTCGGGTTCTTCGCCGTCCTCAGCTGCGCCTACATGGCCGTCCTGTCGAGGCGCTCGGACCTGTCGGTGAGCTCGACGGCCATGGTGCTCATCACCGTGGTGGCCTTCTCGCTCGCGGTCACCTGGGCCGGGACGCGGCTCGTGGACCTGGCGGCGCGCAGCGCGGTCGAGGTCTACACCGGGGGGCTGCTTCGCCGCCACCGCGACGAGCTGCAGAAGTCAGACGAGGCGCTGCGCCGGGCTCAAGCCCAGGCGGAGACGCTCACGCAGCTCATCGTGCACGACCTGCGAAACCCCGTGGCAACGGTCGGCGTCAGCCTGGACGTGGTGCGGCAGGTGCTGGCCGGGCACCCCGGCAGCGCCGACGGCGCCGAGGCGCTCGACATCGCGCGCGACGAGGTCCGGCGCCTGGCCGACATGATCGGGGACCTGCTGGTGGTCTCGCGGCTCGAGGAGGGCCTCTCGGCGCGGCCCGCGCTCGTCGGGCTCGGTCCGCTACTGGAGGGCGTGGCGCGTGCCGCGGACGCCAGGGCGCGCGAGATCGGCGCGCGCCTCGACGTGATCGCGGCTGAAGGCGTCGCCCTCCTCGACGAGGCGCTCGTCCGGCGCATGATCGACAACCTGCTATCGAACGCCTTCCAGCACGTGCCCGCGGGGGGCCGGATCGAGCTGTCGGCGGAGCGGGTCGAGGGAGCCCTGCGCCTCTCCGTGCGCAACTCCGGGCCCCCCGTCCCGGCGGAACTCCGGGAGCAGATCTTCGAGAAGCACGCGACGCACGGCCGTCGCGAGTGGCTCAACGCGGGGCTCGGGCTGTACCTCTGCCGGCTCGTGGCCGAGGCGCACGGGGGAAGCATCGTGCTGCGAGATTGGCCGGGCTGGAACGTCTCGTTCGAGATCGATCTCCCCGGCGCCCCGGCGTGACCGTTCGCGCGGGCTCGGCGCGCCACGGGGAGGGGCGGGGGCGCGACCGGTTCCTCGACGCTCGCGCAGAGCCGTGGTCTCCTCGGGGGCACTCGCTCGGAGACGGGGGATCACATGCTGGAGATGGTCGACCTCGGAAGGTCCATCGACAAGGCGAGCTACGACCGGGCCTTCCGGCCTGCGCGGGATCGCCTGCAGTGGCTGCAGCGAGAGATATTCGAGGCGCGCATCCCGACGACCATCGTCCTCGAGGGGTGGGATGCCTCGGGCAAGGGCGATACCATCGAGAAGCTCGTGGGGCGCCTCGACCCCCGCGGCTACAAGGTCCACGCGATCCACGCCCCGACGCCCGAGGAGGTCCTCCGGCCCTTCCTGTGGCGGTTCTGGACCCGCGCGCCGGCGCGGGGAGAGATTGCCATCTTCGACCGTTCCTGGTACCACCGCGTCCTCGTCGACCGGGTGGAGGGCGACGCGCCGCGCCGGCTCTGGCAGCAGGCCTACGCCGAGATCAACGCCTTCGAGCGGATGCTCGCCGACGACGGCACCCTGATCGTGAAGTTCTGGCTCCACATCTCGGCCGAGGAGCAGCGGAGGCGCTTCAAGCGGATCGAGCAGAGCCGATACGACAGCTGGCGCGTCACCAAGCAGGACTGGAAGGCGCACCGCCGCTACGACGCCTACTACGACGCGGCCGAGGAGATGCTGGAGCGGACGAACACGCCTGCGGCGCCCTGGACGATTGTCGAGTCCACCGACAAGTACCACCGGCGCTTGACCGTCTTCGAGACGCTCGTCCGATCGATGGAGGAGGCCCTGGCGGCGCGGAAGCGGGCGGTCGCGGCCCCCGTTGCCCCCCCGGCGCCGGCGCGGCGGAAGGCGGAGCTGCGCGCGGCGCGCCAGGCGCGGACGACCGTCCTCGACGAGGTGGACCTGTCGAAGCGCATCGCGGAGAAGCGGTACGGCGGCGAGATCAAGCGGTATCAGGCGCGACTGCGCGAGCTGGAGTTCGCGTGCTACGAGCGCCGCCGCCCCGTGGTGGTGGTCTACGAGGGGTGGGACGCCGCCGGCAAGGGGGGCAACATCAAGCGGGTCATCGGCGCCCTCGATCCCCGAGGG
Organism: uncultured delta proteobacterium; assembly: GCA_963754915.1. GTDB lineage: Bacteria > Myxococcota > Myxococcia > Myxococcales > Anaeromyxobacteraceae > DATJZG01. The sequence goes on from CAVWHZ010000012.1 coordinate 53,798, forward strand.
TACTCGGTCCTCCCCATCGGAGCGCCGAAGGGCGACGACGCGACCCACCACTACCTGTGGCGCTTCTGGAACCGGATCCCCAAGGCCGGTCACCTCGCCATCTTCGATCGCTCCTGGTACGGCCGCGTCATGGTGGAGCGCATCGAAGGGTTCTGCACGGAGGCCGAATGGCGGCGCGCCTACCACGAGATCAACGAGTTCGAGCTGTCCCTCGGCCACTTCGGGACGATCCTCGTCAAGATCTGGCTCCAGATCTCCAAGGATGAGCAGCTGCGACGTTTCCGTGAGCGGCAGCGGCTTGGCTTCAAGCGCTACAAGCTCACCGACGAGGACTGGCGCAACCGCGAGAAGTGGGACCTCTACCGCGTCGCCGTCGCCGACATGATCACGAACACCAGCACGAGCTACGCCCCGTGGACGATCGTCGAGGCGAACGACAAGCTCTGGGCGCGGGTGAAGACCATGCGGACCATCGCCGAGGCCATCGAGCGCGGGCTCGAGCGGAAGCCCGACCGAGACCCCAAGCACGCCTAGAGTGGCCCGGCGGACGGGCGATGCCCCGGAACGATGCCGGTCCCGGGCGCGGCCCGGCCTACTTGTAGAATCCGACCGCGCAGACCTGGTCGCCGACCTTGGTCACGTAGCTGACCTTCTGCACCGGTTCGGTGGAGCCCGGGCGCGGCCACATGTAGCTGACCTCGACGACCTTTCCGTCCTGGGCGGACTTGTAGATCTCCTCTCCAAGTGCCTTGCCGCTCTTGTCCTTCAGGTCCTTCAGGCTCTTGCCGGTGAGGGTCGGGTGGGCGGTGAACAGGCCGTCGGGGCCCCCGCAAAACACGTACAGGTCCCGGTCCCTGAACCCTCCCTCGCCCTTCACGAACAGGGTCAGGGCGGAGGCCTTGTTCGCCCTGAGCGCCGCGGCCGCCCTCTCGAGCATCGCCTTCGCCTCGGCCGGGCTCCCGAAGTCGCCAGCCAAGGCCCAGCTCCCCAAGATGAGTCCCAGGGCTGCAAGTGCACGAACCACGTGCCTTCGGCGCATGTGCATCCTCCGCCAACTCGCTCGTGTGACAACGACGTCGACCGATGGGTCCGCCGCCCGGATGTTCCGCGACCCGGATCGGAACGGCAAGGCCCCCCCCCGAACGCGGCAGGCTGGCCGCGCCGGGGCGCGAGCGCTCCCTACAGGCGCAGCCGCGCGTCGACGACCACCGCGAAGTCCGCGCCCCGGTACGGGCTGAAGACGTTCTCGACGGCCGCGAAGTCGAGCTCCACGGATCGCGAGACGCCCACCGACGCCCCGACGAGCACGTAGCGGACGCCGCCGTCGACCTCGTCGAGCCCGGTACCCCGCAGCGGCGAGGTGTCGGCGCTCGCCTGGGCGTGGAGGGCGACCGAGCTGCCGAGGCGGATGGCGACGCCGAGCTGGACCGCTCCGTAGGCCCTCGTCGGGATGCCGATGACCTGCAGCCCGGCCGTCGGGACGGCGACGTCGAGCTGGAGCCGGAGCGCGACCGGGGCGAACGCCCACCCGAGTAGGAGGCTCCCACCGGCGTCGAACTCGCCGCTTCCGAACGGAAACCGGCCAGTGGGAAACTTGAGCGCCGCGCGCAAGGCGAGCGAAGGCCAGCCCCCGGCGTCCTCGAGCAGCACCCCCTTCACGCCGACCCAGGCGTCGCCGAGCCCGGCCTCCGGCGAGTCGAGCGCGACCGCGGCGCTTCGGTAGCTCACGCGGTAGCGACTCTCGCCACGGGGCCTCGTTCCCCGCTCGGGATTAGCGGCGTGGAACAGCCCCTCGACCCACTCGATCGGGCCATCGAGGAACCCTCCGTAGTCGACGTAGAAGGGCAGGCCGAGCTGCAGCTCGACGCCGCTCGTCACTCCGTACCGGAGGAGCGCGGTGAGCTGCGCGGTCTCGACGTCGATGTCGACGGACGCGGCCGACCCTTGCGCGACCATGATGGTGTTCGAGTAGATGAGCCGGAGCTCGCAGTCGAACGACCCCGGCGGGGCGACGCTCGGAGCCTCGAACGGGAGCTGCAGGAAGAGCCGCTGTAGTCCGGCGGGCTGCTGCCATGGAATCGGCGGGGGGAGCTCCCGGTCCTCCGCCGCGAACGCGGCGCCGCGGAGGCCGAGGCACAGGGCGACCGCGAGTGCGCGACGCGCCGGCCGGACGAAGGTGCCCCGCCCCCCGTTCGAACGGCCGGGGCCTTCGGTGAGCACGCGCCCGGACGGGCGGGCAAGGGCACCGGGCCCGGCGAGGCACACCGTCGAGGGCCAGGCGGCGGCCACCTACGGCGCAGCCTTGGCAAGGGGGGGCCGCCGGGCCACGGCCGCGCTCGCCACCTCCTCGACGGGGCCAGGCGCGAAGGGGCCCGTTCCGACGCTGCCGCGGAGCATGGCAGGGCGCACCCGGAGGCCGACACCAGCGGGGTCGCGCGGCGTCGCGACACGGAGCGAGGCGGGCGTGGGCAGCGCCGCCTGGGCGAAGATCGGGCGGGCCGTGGCGCGCGCCGCGGTGGCATGCTCGGCCCGAGCGATGGACAGGGACGCCTGCCTCGCCGCGACCGCCGTGGTCGCGCCGCAGGGCGCCCGGGCGGCGACGCCGCGGGCGGCAGGCACCGGCGATCGCCTCACGCCGGGCATTGTACGCCAGGCCCGCACCGGCTCCGCGTCGGGGGCGGTGCTCGGCTAGCGGCTCACGTACGGGGACTGGTCGAAGGCCTGGTTGATGGCAGCCACGGCCAAGGAAACGCTCGCGCCGGGGTCGGTGGACGGGAGGGCCGCGTCGGCCAGGCCCATCCAGATGGCCGCCGGTGGCGTGGCGCAGCTCGCGGCGGCGAGGCAGGTCACGTCGGTCATGGTGAGGAGCAAGCTGCCGGTCGAGTAATCGACGGGCGACCACCCGTACGCGCAGGTGGTCTCGGGGAAGCCCCACCACCCCCACCAGTAGCAGGGGTACCAGACGGTGCTGGTCTTCAGGGCCGTGGTCTCTGCCACGTAGCTTGCGCCGGCGGGCGGGGCCGTTCCCGGGTCCATCGAGACCACCGTATAGCCCCGGATCTGGAAGTTGGACGCGACGGCGGAGGTGATCGCGGGGATGCTCGCGTAGCTGATGGTGGGCTGAGACGCGCCATCGACGGCGACCGCGACCTGGCTCACCACGGCTACGATCGGCCGGCTGAAATTTGCTCCGGTCGCGTAGGCCGTGGTCACGGCGACCTCCCCCGTGCTCTGCGTCCCGCTGGAGCAGGCCATGGCGAGGCCGAGAAGCGCAGGGGCCAGCCCCGCCGCGCAGAGGCTCTTTCTCCGACTCGGCACGCGTTCCTTTCCTCCCGCGGCGGCCGCGGAACACGAGATTCCCTCGGGTTAGCGTCGGCAAGAGTGACACAGCGGCCCGCCCGCCGCGAGCCCCGCGCGCCTGGCCTCGCGCGCTTAGTTGGCCCTGCTGGCGGGGGGGACGACGCCGTTCATGCGCGCGTACACGGCGAGCTGCCCGTAGTGGTCGAAGGTGTGCCAGGTGAGCACGTTGGAGAGGCCGAGGCGCGTTCCCCGCAGCCCGTTCTTCGAGCCGACCACCTCGAGCAGGTTCTTTTCATTGACCGCAGCGATGGCCTTGTGTCCCCGGGCGAAGGCGCCTTTGAGGTAGCTGACGAAGTCCTCCTTGGACTTCAGCCGGGGCGGGCCGCCCTGGAGATCGCTCTCCGAAAGGCCGGCGTCCTCGCCGAGCAGCGCGCCGGCGACCTCGAGCAGCGTCCCGGCGGCGTGGCCAACCTGCTGCTTGAAGCTGCGCGCGCCCTTGAATCCGTCTCCAGCGGGCACGAAGTCGAACTTGTCGGCGGGCATGGCCTCGACGAGCGGCACGAGGTCGCTCTCGACGATTCCGAGTTGTCGGTCGAGGCTCTGGCTCACCGACGTCGGCGGGGCCATGGCGGGCGGGGCCTTTGCCGGCGCCGCGGGCGGGCTCACGGGAGCCGCCTGCTGAGCGTGGGCGGCGAAGGCGAACGAGGCGACGAGGGCGATGCCGGGCAATCGGTGCGTTCTCATGGTCTCTCGTGGGTGAAGGGGGACGGCTGGCGGCCGCGGCTCCCGTGGCTGTTAACGATAAACGGGGAGGGCCGCTGCGCCCGCGCGGGCCCTCCAGCCAGGTGCGCGGAAGGGGGCGAGGGAGGGTTCGGCGGCGTCGCGGAAACCGGGCCCCGGTCTCACCTCGAGAGAATCCTGTCCTGGCCCAGGCCGACCTGACCGGCGCGCCGTCCGCCGCTCCCAGGCCAGCTCGGGCCTCCCCCGCGGCAAAGCCGGTCGTCGCCGGCGGGCACGTTCCGTCGGCCCGATACCCGAGAGCGGCCGCGAGCCGGGCCTCGCCTGGGTCCCCGAGGGCGACCCGGCCCGGTGCCGGCCTCTGCGCCTGGCTTCGCGGGGTGGCCGGCACGGGTTCCCTCCGGGCGCTGCCGGGGAGAACGATCCCGGCACCCTGGCGTGGGCACCCTAGCACTCCTGGTGCGCACCGCCCGATGCACGTCGGCCCGGCCGGCGCTCCCGCGGGGCCGGCGGCGGACGTCAGGGCGGCATCGCCGACGGCCGGGGCCAGCCGGCCAGGGCGCCGAGGGCGAGAAGCGTGGCGAGGGTGGTGACGATGCTCGCCTCCACCCCGAAGCTCCCACCGGCGAGGAGGAGAGGCCCCCGAAGGGTGAAAAGCCTCCACGGCACGCCGAGGAATCCGTCCGCCCGCTCAGGACCAGCCCGAGCGTCGGTCCGACGAGCGCGTTCCAGGCGAAATGCATGGCGATCGGGAACCAGAGGTTGCCAGTCCGAAGGAGGCCGACGCCGAAGGCGGCCGCAGCGAGGAACAGGTTCAACGCGGGCAGCCATCCGCCGTGGATCGCCGGTGCGTGAAGGGCGACGTTGCCGGCCGAGGTGAGCGCGAGGGCGAGCGGGGCGCCCCAGGCCCGCCGCGCGACCTGGAACGCGTAGCCATGCACGACGAGCTCTTGTGTGAAGGCGTTCACGGCGGTCACCGCGATCCCAGCGGCGAAGGACGGCCACAGGAAGGTACCCGACGGGGCCACGGCCAGGCAGCCGAGCACGACAAGCGGGGCGAGCGACGCGGCGAGCCAGCTGGCGCCGGCGAGGGCCCCCGCCGCCGCGTCGCGGGGCAGGTGGGCGGCGGAGAGGCCGAGGCAGACGGGGGAGCGACGCTCGAACAGGCGCGCCATGGCGAGAGAGGCCACGAGAAGCGCCGCCGCCGCGGTGGCCTCGAGCAGCAGGTGCAGCCACCCGTACCCGAAGCCGCGGGCCCTATCCAGCCGCGGGGCAAGAGGCACGACGATCGGCGCGAGGAGAATCGCCCACAGCACCAGGAGGGCGGCGATGCGCCAGGCGACGTCCCAGACGCTGCGGAGGACGGGCCGCCCGGCCCGGGCGGCCCTGCCGGAGTCCATTCCGCATTCTAATCGGACGGCGCGCCCGAGGCCCGAACCGGGGCGGGCATTCCGACGCGAGTCGCCCCGAGCGCTCGCCGGAGGCAGACCGGCGCGGGGGCGGGCAAGCGTCGCGGGCAGTACCCGCGCCTAGCCCTCGCTCGTCACCAGGAAGAGCGGCTTCATCTCGAAGCTGCGGTAGTGGGGTCGATAGCGCTCTGTGCTGTAGTGCTCCTTCACGTTGACGACCTTCTTCGTCGACGTGACCACGTCGACGGGAACGTCGTCGTACCGGCCGTTCTTCAGCACCACGAGCCGGCCGTGGATCCCCTTCAGGATGAGGTCCAGGGCGAGGTTGCCGTAGGCCATGGGCACGATCGAATCGATGGCGTCGGGGTCGCCGCCGCGGACGAGGTAGCCGAGCTTCTGGTTGATGGCCTCGACCTTTCGCCCGCCGTTGTACCGGGCCGAGAGGTCCTTCAGGTGCGCCGAGACGACGTCGCCGATCCCGCCCAGCTTGGCGTGGCCGTAGGCGTCCTTGGCCTCGCTCTCGATGATCATCTCCCCGCCCTCGAATACCGCTCCCTCGGAGACGATGAGCACGGAGTACTTGCTGGGATTGCGGTTGCGGTCCTCCACCATGAGCTCGGTGAGGTGCTCCATGTTGAACTTGAACTCGGGGATGACGCAGCGATTCGCCGCGCCTGCCATGGTGGGGAGGAGCGCGGTGAAGCCGGCGTACCGGCCGAAGACCTCCATCACCAGGAAGCGTTCGTGCGACCCGGCGCTGGTGCGCAGCCGGTTCGTCATCTCGATCGTCCGCGTCACGCAGGTGCTGAAGCCGATGCAGTAGTCCGTGCCCGGCACGTCGTTGTCCATCGTCTTGGGGATGGCGACCACCTTCACGCCCTCACGGTAGAGCCGCACGCCGTAGGAAAGGGTGTCGTCGCCCCCGATGGGGATGAGGTAATCGACGCCGAGGAAGGCCAGGTTCTTCAGGACGTGCGGGGTGAGGTCGTTGACCTCATCCTTGTAGGCGTCCTTCAAGTGGTCCGGGATGCCGGACTTCTTCACGTGGCTCGGGCGCGTCCGCGAGGTGTGCAGGAAGGTGCCTCCGGTGCGCCCCGCCCGGTTGACCACCTCGTTGGTGAGGACCTGGTAGTGCTCGGAGTTGTCGGCCTGAGGGTCCGGGATCATCTCGACGAGGCCGCTCCACCCCCTGCGGATCCCGATCACCTCGTACCCCTCGCGCCGTGCACTCAGGGTGACTGCGCGAATCGCGGGGTTGAGCCCAGGTACGTCGCCGCCGCCGGTGAGGATGGCGATGACTCCCTTCTTGGTCCGGATGTTGGCCACGCTGACTCTCCTTGGATCGGGCGCCCCCGTGATGATGGCGACCGTAACCTACGAAGCCTGCCGGGGATCGGGTTTCCTGGGAAGGGTCCGCTCGGGGCGCTCGCCGCCCGCCCCGAGCCGCCAGGGCGGTCGGGCCCCATGTCGATCGGAAAGTGTCGCGATCCTGGGCTTTCAGGCGCCGGGCACGGAGGCCTTCGGGTCGACGCGCCCGGCGTCGTACTCCTCGGCCTCGATCGCGACCACGTCGGACAAGACCTCGCGCGCTCGGTCCACGTCGAGTTCCCGCTCCCATCGCGAGACCGCCACCGTGGCGACGCCGTTCCCGATGAGGTTCGTGACGGCCCGGGCCTCCGACATGACCCTGTCGACCCCGAGGAGCAGGGTAAGGCCGGCGATGGGGATATCCCCCACGGCCGTGAGCGTCGCCGCGAGCGCGATGAAGCCCCCCCCGGTCACTGCGGAGGCAGTCTTCGAGGTGAGCAGGAGCACGGCGAGGACCTCTAGCCATTTCCACGCGCTGACCTGGGTGTTGGTGGCCTGGGCGATGAAGACCGTTGCCAGGGTGAGGTAGATGGCCGACCCGATGAGGTTGAACGAGTAGCCGAGCGGTACCACCAGGCCGACGACCGGCCGGGAGCATCCCAGCCGGTCCATCTTCTCCATCAGCAGGGGGAGCGCCGACTCGGAAGAGGAGGTCCCGAGGACGATGAGGATCTCCTGGCGGATGTAGCGGAGGAAGCGGAAGAGACCCAGGCCGGCCCAGCGCAGCACGCCGCCCATGACCACGAGCACGAAGACGGCGCAGGTCGCGTAGAAGATGGCGATCAGCTTGCCGAGCCCCAGGAGTGTCCCGAGGCCGAACTTCCCGACCGTGAAGGCCATCGCCCCGAAGGCGCCGAGCGGGGCGACGCGCATCACGATGGCCATGATGCGGAAGAGCAGCGCGGAGAGGTCCTCGACGAACGAGAGCACCTCCGTGCCGGCCGCCCGCAGCGCGCCCAGTGCCACGCCGAACAGGACCGAGAAGAAGATCACCTGAAGGACGTCGTCCTTCGCGAAGGCGTCGAAGACGTCCTTGGGGATGATCCCGAGGAGGAACTCGCTCGCGCTGAGCGCCTTGCCGGCGGTCGTGTACCCCGCGATGGCCCGCGTGTCGATGCCGCCCGGGCTGAAGCTCGTCCCCAGGCCCGGCTGAAATACCAGCGCGGCGCCGAAGCCGGCGAGCAAGCCGATGGTGGTGAGGATCTCGAAGGTGATGATCGCCTTCAGGCCGACGCGGCCCGTCTTCCGCAGGCCGCCCACCTTGGCGATGCCGGTCACCACCGTGGTGAACACGATGGGCGCGATCAGCATCCGGACGAGGCGGATGAACCCGTCGCCGAGAGGCTGCAGGGCGACGCCGAGGCGAGGGCGGAGGAAGCCCACGGCGACGCCCAGGACCGCCCCGACCAGCACCTGGACCCAGAGACTCCGGGCGAGCCGTCTCATGCGCGTTCGGTCGGCGCGGGGGTGGATGGGGGAACGTCCGGCACGAGCGCGTTCGCCTCGACGTGTCCGGCCTGGTACTCCTCCGCCTCGACAGTCGCCACGTCGGCCAGCACGGCGCGGGCGTGCGCCACGTCGAGCTCGCCCTCCCACTTCGAGACGACCACCGCCGCCACCCCGTTCCCGATGAGGTTGGTGATGGCCCGGGCCTCCGACATGAAACGGTCGACGCCGATGAGGAGCGTCAGGCCGGCGACCGGGATGTTGCCCACCGCTGCGAGCGTGGCCGCGAGGGTGATGAAGCCACCGCCGGTCACTGCCGCAGCCCCCTTCGAGGTGAGGAGGAGCACGGCCAGGATCTCCAGCTCCTGCGCGAAGGTGACGTGCGTGTTGGTCGCCTGGGCGATGAACAGCGTCGCAAGGGTGAGGTAGATCGAGGTGCCGTCGAGGTTGAACGAGTAGCCCATGGGCACGACGAGCCCGACCACGGGCTTCGAGCAACCCAATCGCTCCATCTTCCCCATGAGGAGCGGGAGGGCGGACTCGGACGACGAGGTCCCGAGCACGATGAAGATCTCCTCCCGGATGTAGCGGAGGAACCGGAAGATGCCGAGCCCCGTCCTGCGAAGGACCGCGCCGAGCACGATGATCACGAACAGCAGGCTCGTCGCGTAGAAGGCCGCCATGAGCTTGCCCAGGCTGAGCAGGCTCGCGATGCCATATTTACCAACAGTGAACGCCATTGCCCCGAAGGCTCCGACCGGAGCAACTCGCATGATGATGGCGATGATCCGGAACAGAACGTGGGAGAACCCGTCGATGAGGTGAAGCAGCGCGGTCCCGTCGGCCTTGAGCGCCGCCAGCGCGACCCCGCAGAGGACCGAGAAGAACAGGACCTGGAGGATGTCTCCCCGGGCGAAGGCGTCGACGACGTCCTTGGGGATGATGTTGAGGAGGAAGTCGGCCGTGCTCATCGAGTGGCCAGCCGTCGTGTAGGAGGCGATGGCGCTCGCGTCGAGGGTCGCCGCGTTCACGTTCATCCCCGCGCCCGGCGTGACCACCTTGCCGACCACGAGGCCGATGGCGAGGGCGAGCGTGGTGAGGACCTCGAAGTAGACGAGCGCCTTCAGGCCGACCCGGCCGACCTTCTTCAGATCGCCCATCTTGGCGATCCCGGTCACCACCGTCGTGAAGACGATGGGGGCGATGAGCATCTTGACGAGCTTGATGAAGCCCTCGCCGAGCGGCCGCATCGCGGTGCCGAGCGAGGGGTTGAGGTGGCCGAGGACGGCCCCGGCGAACACCGCGATGAGGACCTGTGCGTACAGGCTGTTCGCGAGCCGTTTCACGCGGTTCCCTCCCTTGCGAACTGGTCCGCAGCCCGCAGACTCTACACGTGCAGGCCCAGGGTCCACCAGCGGAGCCCCGGCCCGGGCCGCGTGCGCGCACTCCCGCCCTGCCGAACGAGATGCCGCGCCGCGGCGTAGGTCGCGAGCGAGGCCGGCCTGTCTGCGACAACCACGCGAAAGGACTCGATCGGCGGTGGCGTGCTGACGGCGCGGCGCGTTACGGGGACGCCCGGGTCGCGCGCGGACCGGGGCGATGCCATCGCCTCAGGGTGACCACAGTCGCCTGCGATCCGGCTCCTCGCGCTGGCCGGCCGCGTGACGCGACCGGACGGCTCGCCTTCGCGTACGCTCCCTTCGCGACGCACGCCGCGAGCGCGACGCTGCGCATCTGAACGGCCTGCATCCAGGGAAGTTGGCCGCGATCCGAGGGGGAGGGCTCGTCCAGGCGAGGGGCGGAGCCGGAAGGGCACCTCGGCCTGCCGGAGCCCGCTCCCGGCCTGCTAGCCCGTGAACCGCGGCCACTGCCGAGCGCCGCGGCGTGCCGCCACCCGGGCCCCGCTCGCGCAGGCAGCTCTGCTAGCATCCCCCACGCCCGGCGGAGCGTCGCCACACTCCGGGCACGAGCGGGGAGGGGCGCGCCATGATTGAGCCGTTCGCCGCACCGCTGGCGGTCGTCGCGCCGGCCGAAGTGCCGGCGCCGAGGTGGTGCGGGGATCGAGCGGGGCCCCCCGTCGGGTACGTCGGCGCGGGCAGCCGCCCGCCGCTCGCCGGCGTGACGTTCCTCGAGGCAACGCCCTCCCGCGTGGGCGACGGTCCCGGGCGCCGTCATGGCTGAGCCCGGAAGCTCCCCGGCCGACACGGATCCTTGGTCGGAGTGGCTGCTTGGCCTGCGGCACGCATCCGACCCGGCGTACGCACGCGTGGTGCGGGCAATGGTAGAGCGCATTCGCGACCGCGTGCTGGACGGCGCCCGCCTCGAGCCCGGCCTGACGGTCGCCGACGTGGGGACCGGGGATGGGCTCATGGCGTTCGGGGCCATTGCCCGGGTAGGCACCTCGCTGCGCGTCCTGCTCACGGACGTATCCGCGCCGCTCCTGAGGCACGCCGAGAATCTCGCGGATGAGCTCGGGGTCGCGTCGCAATGCACGTTCATTCTGGGAAGCGCGGAGAAGCTGGCGGGGATCGACGACGCCACGGTCGACGTCGTCATGACGCGAGCGGTCCTGGCGTACGTGACGAACAAGGCGGAGGCGCTGAGGGAGTTCCTGCGAGTGCTGAAGGCAGGCGGGCGGGTGAGCATCGCCGAGCCGATCTTCCGCGACCAGGCGATCGAAGCCGTGGCCCTCACCCGCGCCCTCGGCGGGGCGCCCACCGGGGCTGGCTTCGATTTCACGCGCCTCTTGCAGCGATGGAAGGCCGCGCAGTTCCCGTCGACAGAGGAAGAGGTGAAGCAAAGCCCCATCGCGAACTACTCGGAGCGCGACCTGGTCCGACTTGCCCACGAGGCGGGCTTCGCCGACATCCACCTGGAACTCCACGTCGACGTGCGGCCCTCCTCGGTCACCACGTGGGAGGTGTTCCTGGACACCTCGCCGCACCCCCTGGCGCCGCCGCTGCGCGCCATCCTGGGAACCCGATTCTCGGAGCCGGAGCGAGTCCTCTTCGAGCGGACGATGCGGCCTCTCGTCGAGGCGGGCAAGATGCTCGAGACCGACGTCATCGCCTATCTGACGGCGGCGAAGCCGAGAGCCGGCGGCGCCCCTCGCTGAAGGTCGGTGCTCTCTCGCGGAAGGGTGCGGTGGAAGGGAGCGCGGGAAGCGGCTCGCCTCCATGGCTCGGCGATGGGGGGGGCGCAGTGCCAGGCCAGCCGTCCCTCCTCGCATCGGCGACCCGGCGACGGGCCCTGCCGCACATCGCCCGAGCGTCACGCGGGGTCGCAACGCCCGGGTCGAGGCCCGGGCCGAGGTTTCGGTATATGGTGAAGCGGGTTCAGCAGCGAGCCGGAAGAGCGTGACCCAGGCGGGTGCGGGATGGAGCGGTTCCAACAGGTCATCCTCGAGTTGAGGCGCCGCCGCGTCTTCCGCGCCCTGGTCGTCTGGGGCGTCGTCGCGTTCGCGGTGCTTCAGGTCTACGAGCCGGTGATGCACGGGCTCCACCTGCCCGAGTGGACGCTCAGCTTCGTGGTCGTCGTCCTGGGCCTCGGGTTCCCGGTGACCGCTGCGCTGGCCTGGGTGTTCGACCTCAAGGCAAGCGGGATCGAGCGGACGCCGCCGAGCGGGGAAGAAGATGGGCGGGATCGAGGTCGCGGCTGCGACGTGCCCGTCTCGCGCTCATCCTCCTCGGGCTCGGCGCCGTGGCGGCCGCGCCCGGCCTCTTCTACTTCTTCGTCTGGCCAGGTGCGGGGCGTCGCCCCGGGGAGGTTGCGGGCAATCCAGCCGCGCCGGGCGTGCCTTCCATCGCGGTGCTGCCGTTCGTCAACCTGAGCTCGGACAAGGAGCAGGAGTACTTCTCTGACGGGATCGCCGAGGAGATCCTCAACGCGCTCGCGCAGGTGGACGGCCTGCGCGTGATCGGAAGGACATCGTCCTTCTCGATGAAGGGCAAGAACGAGGACCTCCGCACCATCGGCCAGCGACTCAGCGCGGCCAACCTCCTCGAGGGGAGCGTGCGCAAGTCGGGGGCGCGCGTGCGCATCACCGCCCAGCTTGTCGAGGCCGCCGGCGGATCCCACCTCTGGTCGCAGGAGTTCGATCGCGAGCTGACCGACGTGTTCGGCGTGCAGGAGGAGATCGCCCACGCCGTCGTGGCGGCCCTCAAGCTGAAGCTCTTGCCCGGGTCCGGCGAGGAGCAGCGCACGGCCAGCGCGGATGCCCACGACCAGTACCTGCTCGGTCTGGCATTGCTCGCGCGCGGATCGGGGGACGCGTACGGGCGGGCGGTGCAGGCGCTGCGCAAGGCGGTCGAGCTCGACCCCGGGTATGCCCAGGCCTGGGCCTCGCTCGCCGGGGCCCTGTTTTGGTCCGCCGATCAGAGCGCGGAAGGCGATCCCAAGGTGGACTGGCCCAAGGCGCTGGCCGCGGCGGAGAAGGCAATTGCGCTCGCTCCCGGCCGGGCCGATGGATATTTCGCGCGGGGCGCGCTGCGACAGGCCGCGCTCCAGGACTGGCCGGGCGCCCGCGAGGACCTGGAGCGCGCTCGCTCGCTCAACCCGGGAAGCCCCGGCATCCTGCTCAGCTACGGGTCGCTGCTTGCCGCGCTGGGCAAGCTGCCGGAGGCGATCACCAGCCTGCAGGCGGCCGCGGTCCTCGACCCGCTTTCCGCGGACGTCCCGGCGGCGTTGAGCATGGTCTATCTCGGCACCGGACAGAGCGCCCTCGCCGAGGCGGCCGCGAAGCGCGCGCTGGAGGTCTCGCCCGTGCACGGCAGGGCGGCGAGGAACCTGGGCTTCGCCCTGCTGGTCCAAGGCCGGCTTCCGGAAGCCCGAGCCGCGTTCCACCGCTCGAGCAACGAGCTATTCGCGAGCATGGGTGACGTGATGGTGGAGCACGCGCTGGGCCGTCCCGCCGAGTCGCGCCGCGCCCTCGACGGAATCCTTGCCAAGCCCTACGTCCTGCAGGCGAGCTACCAGGTCGCGCAGATGTACGCCTGGCGCGGCGAGGCAGATCACGCCTTTGAGTGGCTCGGGCACGCGGTCGAGCACCACGACGCGGGCCTCACCTACCTGAAATACGATCCGCTGCTGCGAAGCGTGCGCAGCGATCCGCGCTTCGCGGCGCTGCTGAGGAAATTGAACCTGCCGCCGGACTGAGGGGTGCCCGCTCCTCGGGCTGCTCGCGAGGCGACGCCCGTGTGTGGGCCTGCGAGCGGCGGGATCGCCTCCGGCAGGAGGCAACTGCTCGAGGCGACGAGGCCGCTCGCGCTCGAACGAAGCCAGCCGGTCTCGCGCACCCCGGCGGTTCCGGTCTGGTAGCCTGCCCCGAGGGAACCTCGTTCGCTTGGGCTCGGGAAGCTCGGAGCGGAAACTAAGGAGGCCTGCACATGAGAAGGATCACGCCGTTCCTGTGGTTCGACGACAAGGCGGAGGAGGCAGCGAAGTTCTACGTCTCCATCTTCAAGAACTCGCGAATCGGCAAGATCTCGCGCTACGGAGAGGGCGGTCCGCGACGGAAGGGATCGGTGATGACCGTGACGTTCCGGCTCGACGGCCAGGACTTCACCGCGCTGAACGGCGGCCCGCACTTCAGCTTCTCGCCGGCCATCTCGTTCGTGGTGGCCTGCAAGTCGCAGGCGGAGATTGACGACCTCTGGCGGCGGCTCTCCAAGGGCGGAGAGAAGCAGCGGTGTGGATGGCTCAAGGACAGGTACGGCCTGTCGTGGCAGATCATCCCCGCTGGCCTCGGCAAGCTCTTGAAGGACCCGCGAGCGATGAAGGCCATGCTGGGCATGAGCAAGATTGAGATCCGGGGCCTCGAGCAGGCTGGCGCGAAGCGTTCCCGCGGAGGAAGGCGGTAGCGGCCAAGGGATGGTGCGGGGACCCCAACCGGGTGACCGCCGGGGGAAGCCGCCCGGCCGTGGTCCCCGAGCGGCGATGGCAGGGAACGTGCCGCTGCCCGCTGGGACGTGCCCGCCCTCACGTTGGGTGCCGCGGTCACGGAGGGCCCCGCCGGCTCCGGTGGCCGCCAGAGGCCCAAACCGGGCCCCTCCTTCATTTCATCGCCGGCTCCGGCGAGCCATGCCCTCGCGGAACGTCGTCCAGTCCTCTGCTCGACAGGTCACGATGCCGAGCTTCACGAGCGGCTCTCCCTGCCTCCGCGTCGCCGCGAGCGGTAGGCCCAGGCCACTTGCGGGCAGCGGCCTCCTCACCCATTGCTCCCCGGCGTGCTCCGCTGGCCCACCGGCGGTGGCTCCGAGCCTCTCGACGGGATCCCAGTCCATCGGCGCCCTGACTCTCGCGGGCGTCGATCGGCGCGACCGTCGCGACCCCGCGCCCGCGGAGGGAGTGTCGCGGATTGCTCTGACATCGGGACAGAGGTGAGCCTTTCCCGCTCAGGCTCTCGACGGGGGCTTCCGCGCCGGCCCGGAAGGCGATTCGCGTATCGCGCTGCGAAGTCGGGGCTCCCGAACTCGCGGACACCGGGGACGTCCCGGGCACCTTGCGGGAGCGGCTGCGGGGGGGGAGTGCCTCGCTACTCGGCCGCCGCGGGCAAGGGGGCGGGCGCGGGCAAACCCTCGGAGGAGAGCGGCTCGTCAACCGGATTGGCAACGGGCGCCGTGCCCATCCACCTGAGGAACCGGACGTGCTCGGCGATGGCCCGCCAATAGGTGTCGACATAGTGGTAGGGCAGCCCGAACTCCCTGCACGCCTCGCGCACGATCGGGGCCACCTCCGGGAGCTTGGAGTAGCTCAGCAGCGGAAAGAGGTGATGCTCGATCTGGTAGTTCAAGCCCGAGAAAAGCATGTCCGCCCACCACCTGCCGTGCTGGTAGTCGCAGGTGGTCCTCACCTGAAGCTCGCCCCAGTCCTGAAAGCTCTTGATCTCGAGCCGGGGCGGAGCCACCTCGGCGAGGAGCATCGGCAGCTTGGCCTGATGGTTGAGCGCGAAGTTGAGGTTGGTGAGCAAGCTTGCCGGCAGGATCATGCACAGGTTGAGCGCGACCGCGGTCCCGGTACCGTGCAGCAGGTAAGGCAGGACGTAGAGATAGGCGGTGGAGAGGATCTTGAACAGCACGAACAGCGCCATCTCCGCGCGATAGGGAAGCAGGATCGGCAGCTTCCCCCACTTGCGCGTGAACACCGCTTGAACGTCCATCGCGTCGGCGATGGGCAGGGCCACGGCGTAGATTGGCCAGAAGTAAAGGTACTGGAAGTGGTGGAACCACTTCCTCTCTTGATAGGAGAACTCCCGGATGAGCGGATAGTGAATCTCGATGTCGGGGTCGACCTTCTCGATGTTCGTGTAGATGTGGTGGGCCGTGACGTGGACATGGGAGTACACGAACGAGGACAAGCCGTTCAGGTCCATTCCCGCGAGCGCGGCCAGCCGGTTCATCCAGGGCGAGGAGAAGACGCCCCCGTGAAGTCCCTCGTGCGCGTACCCACCGAGTACAAAGGCAAGCGGTCCCCATGCCAGGGCGCACCAGAAGTTGGCGCGGGCGATGGCCGCGAAGGTGACGACGAGAAAGATCGATAGCAGCGCCCAGAAGCGGAACAAGAACCAAGGCGTGCCGTGCCCGATCGTGGTCTCATAGCCTCGCGTGACGCCGAGATCGACCGCCTGGCCCTTGAAATGCTGCTGTACTCGAGCGCGCAACGTCGCGTAGAACCCGTCCTTCGCCCAGGAGAAGGTCTCGACGTGGCCCTCCTTGTCGGCGACGAAGTAACGGGCCAGCATGGCTTGCGGCCTGACCTTGAACAGGTGGACGCTCTCGAAGAGCTCCGTGCAATCCTTCCCCTTGGCGAGCATCAACATGCGCCTGCCACCGGGGTGCGTGTCCAGGAACGGTGTCAGGTCGTAGTACTTGCCGTGAATCTCCCATAGCTGGGATGGGTCGACGGGGGACATTTCAGCTCCCGGGCAGGGGGGCCGAGCGCTCGCTCTCACCTGCAATGGAGGGCGTGGCGAAGCTGGCACAGGCATGGAAGCGTCCTCAGGCCGGCAATTGGCGTGCGAGCGAAGGTTGGGTCCGAATCGCAGGGATACGACTCGGCTATATACCCGGTCGGGACAGGATCGCTCCAAAGCAGGGCCGGCGGAGCGGACTTCGGCCGCGCGACCCGAGAAGGTACAGGTCGTCGGCACAGGGGGAAGGGGGGGGCGGGTGCGAGGAGGGCGCTCGCCAGCCCTCAATTGGGGCGCAGCGGGCTGGTGAGGTCGAACGGGAGCGCGAGGCGGCGCGCAGGCGCCGCTCCTGCGCCGAGGATGCGATCTTCTTGGTATGAGTGCGTGGCTGCCGCGGCGCGCCACGTGCGGGCACGATGCGCCCGTGAATCCGAAAGGACGGGCTAGATGACGGACACCTCGAAGTTCTTCGACGCGCTCGCCAGCGATGCCCACGACTGGAAGGGGCCGCTCGACCACGGCGCGGCGGTGGACTCGCCGCTCTGGGGGGCTCAGCCGTGGCGCCGGTTCGCCGCCTCCATGTCGGAGTGGCTGAGATTGCAGGCGGCCACGTCGACGGTGGTCGCCTCGGTCTCGGGACCGGAGCGCACGGTTACGGAGTACGTCCTTCGCCTCGATCGAGGGGGGAGAGAGATCGACCTGCCGTTGGCGGTGGTCTTCGCCACCGGCGGGGGAAAGATCTCGGCGGTCCGCGTCTACCACAGCACCTGGCCGCTCGATGGCAAGCACGCCGAACGAAAGGCCATGGTGGCACCGGCATCCGGTCTCGCCGAGCCGCCCATCGTTAAGGCCTACTTCCACGCGCTCGATCGGGGCGATCTGAAGGCGATATTGTCCACTTTCACGGCGGACGCCTCCCTGCGCGAGCCCAGCGGAGCGACCCATCTGCATACCGGCCCCGAGGGGCGTGAGGCCTTCTTCGCCGCGGCATTCCGGCATGGCGGCATCGGACTGAAGCACTGCACGGCCACCTTCGACGGCAAGCTCCTCGCCGTCGAGTACGCCTGCGACCGCTGGGGCCGGGCACGCTTCGAGCCGCCGCAGGCAGGGCTGGCCACCTACGGGCTCGACCCGGCCGGCCGGCACATCGCGACCGTTCGCGTCTACGACGACCTGAGCCCGCCGACGGCGGGGTGATCCCCCGGGCACCATGTCGTTGCCCTCGATGCCTCAATCCGCTAGGGGCTAGGGAGCCGCCAGCGAGCCGGCCCGGAGCGACCATGTGCCGCAACATTCGCGTGCTCTACCACTTTGAACCGCCGACGACCGCGGAGGAGGTCCGCGCCGCCGCGCTTCAGTACGTGCGCAAGGTGAGCGGCCTGCGGTCTCCCTCGATGGCCGACACACCCGCGTTCGACCGGGCCATTGCCGAGGTATCTGCCACGACCGAGCGCCTTCTCGGAAGCCTCCAGGCGCGCACCGCGGTCCGGACGAGGGAGGGCGAGCAGGAACGCGCGCGCCTCCGCGGTGCCCGGCGCAGTGCCAAGGCTGCCTCTCCCTGAAGCCGCGGCTCCGGCAAGGATAGAAGCGGCGACGCACCGCGAGCTCTCGCTCAGGTCCGGTCGCGAGCCGTCTGCCGGTGGCATGGCCATCATCTTGCTCCTGGTATCCCGGTTGCCTTGAAGCCGGCTCTTGGCGAATGCCTCCGCTGCGAGAACTGCGGGTTCCCAGACCGGAAGGTACGCGCCCGCCAAGTCGCCATCGTTGACCCCAAACATCGAACTCGGCCGCACCTCCTGTTCTTCGAGTTGGCTCGAATGGGACGGCGGTTTCGGAGGGGCCTTCAAGGCGACTGGTGGTCCGCGCGAACGGGCGGCGGCGAGCGTCCCCCTGGTGCGACAGGTGCGCAGTAGGCCCTAGGCGCACATGCACGCTCAGCTTTTCGCTGGCGCGGCAATGAGAAGGTTGCCATCCGCAGTAAGCTTTGCGCAAAAGGGCTGGGAGAACTCTTGGTCTGGCGACCGGCGAGCACGGAGGCGCTCTTGCGAATCTCAGCTTTGGGTCTGGCCATGCTCGTCGCGTGTGGCGGTGGCCGCACGACTGGCGCCGAGCCGGGCGCTGGGACGCCTCCGGTGGCGGGGAACCCGGATGGCGTCTGCACCGCCCTTGCCCTGCCCCGCGAGGCTCAGCCGGTGGATGCCAGTCACCCCACCACCGTGGTCGGGACGGGGACGGCCGCGAGCTGTACCTTCGCCGCGCTGAACAGCGCCCTGAGCAAGGCCGGCATCATCGCCTTCAACTGCGGCCCGGACCCCGTGACGATCCCGGTCACGGCGACACTCACTCCGCCGACATCCAATGCCTACGCCAACCAGAGTCCCATCAGCATCGTCATCGACGGGGGGAACCAGATCACTCTCGACGGTGGCAACGCGGTCCAAATCATCAACTGGACCCATGCCGGGAGCTGGCGGGTGAACCACGACACGCTCACGCTGCAACACATTCGACTTGTCAACGGCAAGAGCAGGCCCGTCACCGCCATTCCGGCCTGCCCGCCCCACGGTGGCGTCGCGAATACGCAGTGCTCCACCGGCTTCGACGACGGTGAGGGCGGGGCCCTCTACATGCAGGACGGTAATCTTCGAGTGATCGATTGCACCTTCTCCAACAACCAGGCAGCCCTGCTGGGCCCCGACACCGGCGGCGGCGCCATCTACATGTACGGAACAGGGACTCCCTCGTACATCGTTCAAAGCACCTTCCTGAACAACACGGCCAGCAATGCGGGTGCGATCGGGATGCTGTGGGCGGGCGCCTTCATCTTCAACAGCTTGTTCGAGGGGAACAGCGCGGTGGGTACCGGTGCGAACAACAACGACCCGAGCAACTGCACTTGCATCAACAACGGCCAGAACCAGGTCGGCTCGGGCGGCAACGGAGGTGCCATCTACAAAGACGGCGGCGACGGCGTCAACCTCACCATTTGCGGCACCCAGATCCGAGGCAACGCCGCCAACGAATTCGGGGCCGCGGTGTTCTTCACGGCCGACGGCTCCAGCGCCGAGTTGATCATCGACGACTCCCTCCTGACCGACAATCCGAGCCCGATCAGCTATTGGAATTGGTGTACCGGGGTCTCCACCGACAACCCGCACGTGAGCGGCTCCGCGACCTGCTCCCCGTCCCCGGCCCATACGACGTTCTGCGACACCAGCGGGAAGTGCTCGACGTCGTGCAGCTCGTAGGGCTTGCGGAGGGCCTGCCCGCCCCCGCTACATGGGCGATGCGAGCGGTGGCGCTCCCTCGTTGTCCATTCCGGTGCAACTACCCCGATCGGGCGCGCGGGCGCTGGCTCTACCGGGCGTAGTATCCCGGTGGCCCAGGCGGGCGCCCGGCTCGGGCACTGGAGATCTCCATGAGGCTGAACGAGCGGTTGCGCGGTAGGAGTGCGGCAATTTCGGTGCCGCTCGCCCTCGTGATCATCCTGACTGGCGCGGCCGTTCGGGCCGAAGCTCTTCCTCCGGACGCTCTCGCGCAAGCGAACGCCGAGTTTCATGCGATGTACCGGGCGGCCAAGGCGCGCGCGCTCGCGGACGCCGGTCCGGTCCTGCTGGTCGAAGGCGACACGCTGGTCCTGCGGAACGGCTCCGCGCGCACGGCCGTGAAGTTCCTTCCCCCGGGATACACGGCGCTCAAGGAAGCGAGCCACGTACCGCTTGCCCTCTTCGTATTGCTACACGGCGCGGAGGGCCCGCTGCCGGACCCGACGAGGAAGGCGCTCGTTGCCTTGGCCTCCGAGGTGAGGAGTGCCAGAACTTCGCTCGGGGACCAGGCATTCCCGCGGCACACCCTGACCCGGCAGGAGCAGGTCCTCGAAGCCTCGGCCGCGCTTGCCGAGGTGGTGACGAAGCGAGGCGCCGTCGCGCCGGGCGAGGTGCTTGCCTTCGCGAGGCGGATGGGTCTCCCTCGTCGAGGCGAACGCGGAAGACGCCGCCGCGCTCGAACTGAAGGCGTTGCAAGAGCAGGTTGAAGCGTGGCAGTCGACGCTCGGGTCGGTCTGGCCACGCCTGCACGTCGTCGTGATGGGCAGCCACATGGCGAGGACGAACGAGATTGCGATGCAGTACTTTCAGCGGCTCCTCGGCGAGCCGGGCGAGGGCGGCCGCGTGGTCTTCGCGGAAGGGCTTTGGGACGAGGACAAGGCGCTCGACCTGCTCGCCACGCACCTCGTCGACGGCGCCGCGAGCGAGGCCTTCTTCGGCGAAGCGGAGCGGCTGCACGAGGACATGCTCGCCGAGGGCGCGCGGAAATACCTCGGTACGCATCCTCCGAAGTAGCTCCTCGCGCAACAGCGGGCCAGGTGCTGGGCGGCTCTCCGTGAGGTAGGTCTCGGCAGGGCCCGGGACGCCCACCGCGACGGTCCGGGTTCGAGGCCTCTCTCCTCTGCTACGTCTGCGCGAGCATCGGTAGCTTGAACGGCTCTACCGGGAGCCCCAGGTTGCCGCGGATGAACAGCGCCTCGTCACTGAGCCCTATCGCTCGGGCCATGGGAAGCCAGAGGTCCGGACAGAAGCCGAAGCGGATCCGCGCGACGGGCTCCCGGATGAGCCTGGGGAGGACGGGGAGGAGATTGAACCGACGCGCCGCCGCGAGATCAACGAGGTGAAGGGTGTCGCCTCTCTGCACGGCAACGGCATAGGTGTTCCCCTCGCAAAGCACGTGGACGTCGTGAGGGTGGAAGAGGCAGACGTGCCAGAGCGCAGCGGAGCCGTAGTCGCGCATGCCGAAACGTTCCGTGGGCGGCAGCGAGTTGGCGCAGGCTTCGAGCCAGGCGGCGCGCTGCGAGGGGTCGTCCAGGTCAAGTCGCGGCGCGGGGGGGAGTGCAGGCTCGAGAGCGTGTTCCAGCTCGAAGACCGATTCTCTCACCTGTCGAAACCCGAATCGGGGGTAGAAGTCGAGCACTCCGTCGTTGGCATAGAGCAAGAAAAGATCGACTTCGGATTCGAGCCGGCTCAAGACGCGCTCCAGCAGCGGTCGCATCAGGCCGCGCCCGCGCATTTCGGGGACGCAACCAACTGCGCCGAGCTGCGCACCCCGTACTTCCCGGCCGCCAACTAGCAGACGCATGCGCATTACCGAAACGTTGGCGACGACCTCGTCGTCCTGTGCCAAGGCATGCGCCTCGTATGCGGACGTCCAGCCTCCTCGCAAGTACCAGGGACGAAAGTCAAGCCGCGGGAAGATGCGGGGAATGTATCGCAGGAATGCTTCTTGGCCCCCCGCATCGGTGTGGATGATGCGAAGTGGGTGGAGTGCCATGGGCTCTGTCCGCGCTGGAGAACAACCTCCGACGAAGAGCAGGGCCGCTACCCTTCACGCCGTTCTCTCGCCGAGGGCGAGGATCCTATCAGGGCCCTCGGTGAAGTCACGGCATCACCGCCAGCTCGCTGGCGAAGGCCAGCCGCGCCAAACCGCTGATGACTGCGACGCAAGGTGCAGTCTTCGAGCGATACCCGTGCCCAAGCCCGACCTTGCCCAGTGCCGAAGCGCGTGGTGGGTGGCCGTCCTGCAATTCTATTCGACGCCCGCCGTTGGCGCCCTCGACGTCTGCACTCCTGGCACAAGAGTCCGCGCCTTCCACCATCTGAGGGCGGCCCGTCCGCCCTCCCGTCCCGCTCATCGTTCGAGATCCCAGAGGCCGCGAGGACAGGGACCCGTCCTCGCTCGGCGCATTTCACGGGCCGATGGGCACCCGGATGGGGCCGCGCGGGTTGTCGGAGTCGCCCGAAGACTCGACCAGGTCGGGGCCGAGCCGATCGCGGACGCGGCCCTTCTCGCGTATGGGCTGCACCGGTGGAGTCCGCTATGGAGGCCCGTCGCGGCCTTCCACCGAGCGTGGGGTACGGCCCAATTGGGATCTGCAGGATCCCGACAGGTGGCCGCGAATTGGCTAATAAGCTCGCGTGGCCAGGCTGAAAAAGACTCGGGTGACTGCTGCAGGAGGGGAACATGGCCGGAAAGTCGAAGCGGTGGAGCGCCTGCGCATCGCTCAGCGCCATTCTGACGGCGGCGTTCGTCGGATGCTCGAACCCCAAGGACACCATCTCCCAGGCTGAGAAGACGGGGGCTCAGAAGCCCGGCCTCGAGGAGGTGAAGGCGATCGCGGAGGAGGGGTTCATCTACGGGCTCCCCATCGTGATGTCCTACGCCATCATGTACGAGTACGCCGTCGACCGGGGTTCCGGACAGTTCAAGGCTCCGCCTAACGAGCTCTACAACGAGGCGAGGGTCTTCACGCCCGCGGACACGACGGTCATCACACCGAACAGCGACACGCCCTACTCGTTCATCTTCATGGACCTGAGGGCGGAACCGATGGTGATCTCGGTCCCGGCCGTGCCCAGGTCCCGCTACTACTCCGTGCAGCTGACCGACAACAACACCTTCAACTACGGCTATGTGGGCACTCGCGCCACCGGGACGGAGCCGGGCGACTACCTCGTCGTCGGCCCGGACTGGGCGGGCACCAAGCCCGCCGGGATCCGCGAGGTGTTCCAGTCGTCGACGCAGTTCTCGGGTGCGATCTTTCGAACCCAGCTTTTCGACGCGAAGGACATGGACAACGTGAAGAGGGTCCAGGCGGGGTACAAGGCCCAGCCCCTCTCGGCCTGGCTGAAGCAGCCCCCGCCACCTGCCGCTCCTCCCACCCAATTCCCGAAGATCGACAAGGAGCTCGTGAAGACAAATTTCTTCGAATACCTCGACTTCGCGCTCCAGTTCGCGCCGCCGGGGCCCGAGGAGCAGGCGATCCGCGCCAAGCTGGCCCGCATTGGCATCGGCGCTGGCAGGGCGTTCGACTTCAAGGACCTGTCGCTGGAGCACAAGGCGGCCGTCGCCCTCGGCATGAAGGAGGGAGAGCGGAAAGTGGACGACGCCATTCTCCAGTTCGGCAGGGGCATCAACGGCTGGCGGGTCGGCTCGCCCTTCGGCAACCGCGACTTCTACCACGGGAATTGGCTCCTGCGCGCCGCCGCCGCGAAGGCGGGCATCTACGGAAACGATGCCGTGGAGGCGATGTACCCACTCGCGAAGGTCGACGGCGCCGGTGAGCCTCTGGACGGGAGCAAACACAACTACGCGCTCACCTTCGCGCCCGCGCAGCTTCCCCCGGTGAACGCCTTCTGGTCGGTGACCATGTACGACGGGAAGACGCAGCTCCTCGTCGCGAACCCGATCCACCGCTACCTCGTCAACTCGCCGATGCTGCCCACCTTGAAGAAGGGCAAGGACGGGTCGCTGACGCTTTACATCCAGGCCAAGTCGCCGGGGAAGGACAAGGAGTCAAACTGGCTCCCCGCCCCGAACGGGCCGATCTACCTCGTGATGCGCCTCTACTGGCCGAAGACCGAGCCGCCCTCGATCCTGCCAGCAGGCGAGGGGACCTGGCAGCCGCCGCCGGTTCGGAGGGTGAACTGACCCATCCCCCTGACCGCATCCTTCCCGAGCTCAATGGCGTGAGCTGCGGGCTTCCGCGGATGACGCACGGATTCCGAGCGGCCCGTTACTTCCAGCCGCATCGCCTCCACGCCGCCGGAAGCTGCACGCGCGCGATGTGCTCGAGCTTCACGCGAACCCGGACAGCCGCCGCAATCCGATCCGCGCGCGCATCACCGAGCGCGGCCCGGGCGAGGGGAGCGTTACCCAGGTCACCTGCCCGGGGGCCGCCAACTGGCGAAGCGCCTGAAGGCTGGCTCTGAGTCGGGGCCCCTGTAGTTCTCCTCGAGCCGCTCGGCCAGCCACTGGTACCACTCGTCGAACTTTTCTCTCCCGCTAGCCCGTCGGTACGAGTCTGACCAATCTCGCAGACGGTCCCAGGTAGACAAGACGACCCCGCCCATCAACTCCCACACCATGTCGAGGTCGATGATCTGGCGGTGAACCATGATGGCCACGGACTCGATGGTGAGACTGACCAGCATCGCGGCGTCCTCGACGCCCCGGCGCTTCACTTCGGCGGCCTCGGCACCTGCCGGAAGGTCGAGCACCTGACGGAAGGCTTGAGCGAAATGTCGACTGCCGAAGGAGTGCCCCAACTCGATTGCCGCCGCCTCTCGTCGCTGTCGGACCAACTCCTTCACTTGAACCATCGCGAAAGCCAGTCCCAGAACCACGACCAGCGCGGCGACCACCTGGGCAAGGTTTGCAAGGTCAGTGAGGGTCATCAAGGTGGGTCATAGCGGGGGGCCTGGCGGCGGCGCAACGCCCAACCGTACTTGGTGGCGACCGCTTGCGGGGCGGGCCTCGAGAAGAGGGCAAAGGCGCCGAGGCTCTGCCCGTACATACAGCGCGTGAACAGCGGCCAACACGCGCAACCCCTCACAATCATTGGGCGTATGCACCTGTAGCCCCCTGCACAACCGGAGGACTCAACACAGCCAGCTGCAGTGTGCGGGGCCAACGTTCAAGCAGCGTGGACTCCGCGTCCCGTCGCTCATCGAAGAGTGAAAGGCCACGCGTCTTCCGCGCCGCTGTGCACGAGCGCCAGGCGATCGACGTGGTCCTCGCCGAGTTCGCGATGTCCGCGGCTTGGTGGTCGCGAACGTGGTTCACGGCGAGTCGACCCGCACGCACTCCCGCGACAGCTACTGCGGCTACGCTTGAACGCCGCCGAGGAATTGCTGGAGCTTCGCGAGTCCTGGGCGCACTTTGTCGGCGAATCGCTTCCGGGCCTGCTTCACCTTCGGCTCGTCACCGTGCTGCCGCAGGCCCCGAGATGGATTGAGCCGAGCGCGTTCCAGCCAGTCGCTCAGTGCGGCGTCCTGGGACCACAGATTGTCGGCCTTCATTCCGATGAGCATGCCGCGCACCCAGTCGAGCGGGACGTCCGGCAGTCGGTTCGGCGGGCAGAGGCGGTTTTGTTCTGCGACGTCGTCGCGCGTTGCTTCGACGAACCCGACGAGCGCGGCGTTGAAGGGGATGAGGCCCGTTCGGATCGGCTGCAAGGTGATCCGATCGGACGTGTAGATCGGGACGCTGGGAGCTGGGTTCAGCCCTGGGGCCGCGCAATGAACGTGCAGCTGGCGCGAACTGGTGGGGACGGTGCCCTGCTCCAGCACGATCGCGTCGCGCTCGATGCGCCGGACTCGCCCAAGCCGAACCACCCCGGCGATGCGCCGGAGCTGCTCAAGTTCGGCCGCGCTCGCGGTCGGGGCCTTGTACATGCTGGGCGTGACCCCCTCGTCCACGCGGAGCAGCTGCCCTGCCGCGCTTAGCCGCTCGAACAAGTCGTCGAGCGACGCCGCCTGGGCCGCGGCCTCGACCTGAAGGGAGAGCCCCTCGAACAGGGTTCCCACGAGCTCCCCACCCTGCAGGAAGACTCGATTGTGAAGCCAGGCCTCTCGTGGCTTGATCCAGCGGATGAGGTTCGGCGGAACACCGACCTCGAGGAGCCACAAGCACGCGTCGATTGCGGTCTTGCCGGCTCCGATGATCACGTAGCCGTCGGCTCTCTCTGCCACCCGCGAGAGCTCGTTGATGGGCACGCAGCGCGCGTCGGGCGCGAGTTCGAACGGTGGCTTGTAGCTGGCCGGAACAGAGGGCTCGAGATACCTGGCGTCGACGTCCTTCCTGCGGACCTTGACCTCGTACTGATCGCCGGACACGCGAGATACGAACCGATGCTGGCCCACGTATTCGCACATCGGGAAGTAGCGAACTTGCCCGGAAGGGAGCAGGCGCTGCTGCATGACCCGGTCGTAGTACGCGCAGATCTCGGGAGCGCTGGCCCGCTCGTAGAGACCCTGGTTTGGGCCATGCCTGTCGATCGTCTCGCTGCCGAGACCAAGCGAGTTGACGCCGTAGTACGCCGAGGGTTGATGCAGGCGCACGAATGGGTAGGCTTCGTGCCAGTGTCCGCCAGGCGCATGTCGCCGGTCCACGATGACGACGTCGGCATCGGAATCGGTCACCAACGCGTCGGTGAAGGCCATGCCGGCCGCGCCGCATCCGACGACAAGGTAGTCGGTCTCGAGGGTTCGGTTGACCATGCTCGCTCCCTGCCTGGTGCACGCACCTCCACGGTATGGCGACACCTTGACGCAGCCGCAAGGGAAACAGGCCAGGCTGGTCGATGGCGAGGCGACGCACGATCGCCAGGCAGGTGATCCAGGCCCTGGTTGGGCCAAGAACGCGGCGGGCAGCGCTTCGACGCCGGCCTTCTCCTGTCACTTCACCTTCTCGAAGTCCGGCACAGTACACGCTAAGGACGGATCGCTGCCCCTAGTCCACCGGAAGGTTCACGGACTTGAGCAGCGGCACCCAGCGTGCATCGCCTCGCAACCCACGCAGCAGCACATCCGTCTTCAGGCCGACGAGACCGGTGTCGCGCTGCGCGAGCGCTTTCCCCAGCCACCGGAAGGCGCTGTCCTTCTCCCCCACCCAGGCGTAGGCCTGTGCAATCTCGTAAGCTTCGCCGTAGGCATACTTCGCGATCAGCTCGTTCAGGATCTCTTGAGACTCCTTCTCGTGCCCGAGGTCGTGCTGTGCCAGCGAGGCGAGCTGCAAGCGCAAGACCGGCGACGCCGAATGCTGCGAGATCGCGAGTGCCTCCGCCGGCCGCCCCTCGACGAGAAACCCTTCGGCAAGGTCCGCGGCGGGAGCGGACTGTGTGGGGTTGATTTCCAGCGACCGGTTCAGCGCCTCGCGCGATGGAGCGAGCTTGCCGAGACCTAGCAGCGCCTCTCCGAGGCCACCCCAGAAGATGGCGTTGAGGGGATCGATCTCGATGGCCTTGCGGTAGGTTGCCGCCGCCTCCTCCAGCCGCCCCTTTGGCAACAGGACCACCGTGGCGTAGTTGTAGAGGGCGTCGGCGTTCTCCTCTCCCAGGGTGAGAGCCCGCTTTAGGTCCTCTTCCGCTCCGGCCCAGTCCCATTGCACCATTCCCCGGATGAAACCGCGCGCCAAGTAGCCATCGGCCAGGTCGGGCCGCAACGTAACCGCCTTTTCAGCCGCTGCGCGCGCCTGCGCTTGGCCGGCCGCGATGGCAGTCGCCGAGTCCGCATTGTCCGCCACCCAGTACCTTGCAGTCGCGAGGCCGGCCCATGCAGGCGCGTACGCGGGATCGAGCTCGACTGCCTTCTGGTACGCCTGCACCGCACGCCGGCTATCGTCCAGGTTGTCTCGGAAGAGGAATTGCCGCCCCAGAAGATACTGGTTGTAGGCTTCCGGGCTGGCGGTGCGACGGTCCTTCGAACTCGGCGCTTGCAGGAGCTTGAGCTTGAGCGCGTTCACCACCGCCGTCGCGATCTCGTCCTGCACCGCGAAGACGTCGGTAAGCTTGCGATCATAGGTGTCCGACCAGAGGTGGTAGCCGTCGGCGGCGTTGATGAGTTGGGTGGTGATGCGGATCTGATCGCCCGACTTGCGGACGCTTCCCTCCAGGACATGGGCTACGTTGAGCTTTTGCCCGACGGTGCGCAAATCCTCGTTCTTGCCCTTGAACGCGAAGGCGGAGGTGCGGGCGGCGACCCGCAGGCCGGGCACCTTGGCGAGCAAGTTGAGAAGCTCCTCCGTGAGGCCGTCGGAAAAATACTCCTGCTCCTTGTCCGAGCTGAGGTTTACCATCGGCAACACTGCAATAGAGGGGATGGCCTGCACGGCCGGGGTCGCGCCGGAGACCTCCGAGGGCCGGCGCCCCGAACCCGGCCAGACAAAGAAGTAGACGAGGCCCGGTGCGGCCGCGAGAAGACCAAGCGCAAGGAGCAGGGTGACGAGGCGAAGGCCGGACAGGCCAAGCCCGCGCGCCCCCGAGCCGGCGATCGGTGCCGTCCTGGAAATGCCCTTCGTGGTGATGTCGAACGCCCAGGCGAGGAATGCGGTGACTGGGAAGCCCGCGCCGAGGGCGGTCACCACGAGCGTGAGCGACCACTCCGGGAGGTGGTAGGCGTGCAGGACCGGTTCGATGACCTGGAGAACAGCGAAGGAAAGGACGCCCCATCCCAGCAGCGCGCGGATCACCCGCCTGCGCCTGAGCTCTGCGATGAAGTCCCCGAAGCCGGACAGGCCCTTCTCCCTAGGTGACGAGCGCACATCATTAATCAGCGACACCGCCGGACCGCGCAACGGTTCCTCGGGGCATCCAACGGACCGCGCAACGGTTCCTCGGGGCATCCAAGCCCCGTTCCTGGCGAGGCTGGATGCCTGGCGGTGGATCCCGCTCGAGGCTGTCTGGAGCGTTGGGTAATGA
Organism: uncultured delta proteobacterium; assembly: GCA_963754915.1. Lineage (GTDB taxonomy): Bacteria > Myxococcota > Myxococcia > Myxococcales > Anaeromyxobacteraceae > DATJZG01. The sequence goes on from CAVWHZ010000012.1 coordinate 82,212, forward strand.
CCCACGGCGCTTTCGGGCATCGCGTCGGGCGAGCTCGGTGAGCTGCTCTCGGGAAAGAGTCGCGCTGCGGAGGGAAAGGCCCGGCGAGGCGCCCGTGCCCGCCGGTGTCCAAGCCGTGCTCGCGAACGGCCGAGCTCCGCACGTAGTTGTCCGCAGGAGGCGCGTGGAGCAGAATGCCGTGAACTTGCCGGGGTGGTTGTTGGCGTTGGCGATCTTCACGTTCTCGCTCCAGATGCTCCCGGCCACCTCGGGGCTCGTGAAGGCCCTGACTGGCGGCTTGCTGAGCATGTTGACGAGGTACGAGAAGGTCTTCTGGATCTCCGCCTGGTTGTTGGGGTCCTTCAGGATGAAAGGCTGCGCCTCGGGCATCTTGCCGAGTGCCGACCCCGGCGTGTTCGGCTCCTGGTCACGCCCACGTACTCGGAGTGGTCGGTTACCCCCATCCAGTCCATGGGCGTCTCGATCTTGATGTCGTAGCCCATGGGATGCTTGATCGTCTGACCCTGCGCATACTGGAGAGCGTCGTCGGGGCCGGTGAGGCGGTTGCCCATGAGCCAAGCGTCCACGGACCAGCTGACCAGCTCGTGTGGATGGGTTCCTCACCGAAGTAGGCATTTCGGTCAGGGTTCTTCTCTCGGCGCGGCTGCTCCGCCGGCGAGGTTGTGACAGCGGCCTGAGCCGGCGCGGGAGCGGCAGCGGGGGCGGGCGGTTGCGCCGGCTGTGGCGGGGTTTCCCGCACGAGACCAGTGCACCCGCGCCGAACAGGAACAACGCTGCTCTCACCGCTGCCAGGGCTCGCGTCGTCATGTGTGTTCCCCGTCCAAGGCGTGCTTCCCAGCCGTCGACGCTTGCCTGTCAGCTCCCCTGAGGGGCTGCGACACCCGCTCGTCCCGCTCGCGCGCACCCGGCATGCCCCGGTGTCCATTCTCCGGTCGGGGGCGAGCGCTCTTTGCGCTCGGGATTCGTCGGGCCCACACCGGCATTCGTCGGAAAGCTTCCGCAACCGACCGTGCACGCGCCTAGGGTGGCTTGCGTCACCGCTGACGCATCCGCATCGGAGAAACGACCGTCCCGGAGAACGCCATGGCCTATGAACCCGGTTCGCCCTCCCCCAATCCCTCATCGCCCCCGCCGCCTTTGCGACGGTGGGGCCGGCCCCGTGCCTTCGGCTATCGCCGCCACCACCGCGGCCACGGGATCATCCCGGGCCTCGTCCTGATTGCCTGGGGTGGACTCCTTCTCCTTCGCGAGGCGGGTGTCCTCAGCCCCGCCGTGCGCCCGATGGACCTCTGGCCCCTGGTGATTATGGGCCTCGGGCTGTCGATCGCCGTTCGGAGGCGTCACCTCGGCGGCATCCTCGTCGGGCTCGCGATCATGCTTCTCGGCGCGGGGCTGTTGGCCCAGGGGCTCGGCCACCCCATGGGCGTGGCCCGCCTGTGGCCAGTCCTGCTCGTCGCCGCGGGGATCGGCGTCATTTGGAGCGGCCTGACCCGCCGCGCCGCTGCGCGGGAGGCCAACGAGCAGGTCTCAGCAGGCGACCTCCATCGATCCGTCACCATGGGCGATCTGGCGCTTGCCATCGACTCCCAGGAGTTTCGCGGGGGCTCGCTCACCGTCACCATGGGTGAGGTCCGCGCCGACTTCCGGCGGGCGGCCATCGCGGGGGAAGAAGCTACGCTGGACCTGTCGTTGACGATGGGGAACATCGAGCTCTACGTTCCGGGAAACTGGGAGGTGGTGAGCGACGTGTCCCCCTTCATGGGGGTGGTCGAGGACAAGACCGAACCCCGGCCCGACGCCGCCGGCGTTAAGAGGAGGCTCGTGCTACGCGGCAAGATCGACCATGGGAGCCGTGACCATCAAGAACTGAGTTGGGAAGCGTGCATCCGATCCTGAGCGAGCGCCGTGCCGTCGTCGTCTACCTGGCAATGTGGGCGGTTGCCTCGTATCTGCCGGCGTCCGTCGTGGCCTCGCCCGGGGAACATCGCTTCCTCCTCGCGCTCGCGGCTTCGGCGGCGCCGACCTTGCTCCTCGGGATAGGCGCGCTTCCGCTCTACTACTTGTGCCGTGGCCTTCGGATGGGGTCGTCGACCGCGGGCCTCGCCCTGCGCGTCCACGGCGCGCTCGGGCTCGTGTTCGGTGCCGCGTGGTGGGGGCTACTGGTGGTCGCTGCGGCTCTCGTCGACCGGCTGGAGCCGGTGGGCCTCGCGCACGATGTCGAACGACGATGGGGAGCGCTGCTCGTCCTCGGGGCGGTGCTCTACCTCGCGGCCGTGGCCTTCTACACGGTCGTCTCGAGCGTCCAGCAGGCCCGCGATTCCGAGAAGCGTGCCGCAGCAAGCTCCCAGCGCGCCCAGGAGACCCAGTTGGCGATGCTCAAGGCGCAGGTCCACCCTCACTTCCTCTTCAACAGCCTGAACGCCATTAGCGCCCTCACCGTCCAGGACCCCCGCTTGGCGCGCGAGCTCTGCGTGCTGCTGGCCGACTTCCTGCGAGGCTGCCTGGCCACGGGCGACCGGGCCACGGTGAGCCTGTCCGAGGAACTGCGGCTCGTCCAATCCTACCTCGACATCGAGCGGATCCGGCTAGGCGACCGGCTCGCCGTCGACCTCCAGGTGAGCCCGCCAGCCGGCGAGGTGCGCGTCCCCGCGCTGCTGCTGCAGCCACTGGTCGAGAACGCCATCACTCATGGCATCGCGACTTGCGCGCAGGGCGGGACCCTGGCCATCGAGGCGCGGACGACACCGGGCACGCTCGTTGTGACGGTCACGAACCCGTTCGACCCGCACGCGCCTCCCCTGCGCGAGCGGCGGCCCGGTGGCGTCGGGCTCGCAAACGTCAGTCGGCGGATCGCGGCCTGCTATCACGGGGCGAGCCTAACGACTCGGCGTGACGTTGACCGCTTCACTTCAACCCTGGTCCTGCCGATCGATGCGACCTCTCTTAGGGCGACGAGAAGCTGACGGATGCCGATCGCACCCCAGCAGCTGTGCAAGGTCTTGGTCGCCGATGACGAGGCGCCGGCACGTGCCGTGCTGCGGGAGATGATCGCTGCGCGGTCGCACCTGACGCTCGTGGGAGAGGCGGCGGACGGCCAGGAGGCCGTTGAGCTTGCGGAGGCGCGACGCCCGGACCTGCTGTTCCTCGACGTCCAGATGCCGCGGCTCGATGGCTTCGAGGTCCTTGAGTTCGTCGATGCCTCTGTTGGCGTCGTCTTCACCACTGCCTATGACCGGTACGCCCTGCGTGCCTTCGAGGTCAACGCAGTTGACTACTTGCTCAAGCCCTTCACGGAGGCGCGCTTCGGCCAGGCGCTGGAGCGAGCCGAGCGGCGACTCGGCGCGCAGCGACGCGTCTCCGCGAGCGCACTCGCCGCGGCGGCCCGACCGACCGGGAGCTTCGCTACTCGCCTGGTGATAAAGGACCGCGCTCAGATCGAGTTGCTCCCGGTCGGCGATCTCGACTACGCGCGGGCCCAGGGCGACTATGTGGAGCTGGTCAGTGGGACCCGGAGCTGGCTCAAGGAGCTGACCCTGCAGGAGCTTGAGGCGGCCCTCGACCCCGCCTGCTTCGTGCGACTCCATCGCTCGTATATCGTCCAGGGTAATCGGCTCGCCCACGTCGAGCCGATCAGCAAGGACTCGCGGGTTGCGGTGCTGACCACCGGCGCGCGGATTCCAATTAGCGACGCCGGCCTGACTCGACTCCAGGCCTGGCTTCGGCGCACGGGCTGACCCTCAGGCAGCGGGATTGTCTTGGGCCGGAATCGATCGCCTTGATGAAGGAGGCGGCGGTGGCGCGGGGCGACGGTCTACAGGGGGAAGCTGCCACACGTGCGGGTCGGGGGCGCGATCCGGTTCGTATCGGCGCAGGTCAGCTCGGCGGGCCCAACTCCGCCACGCCCCCGGCGCCCTCGATGACACCTGTCGGTGGTCCGGAAGGGCGCCCTCGATGAGGCGCATCACCAGCACGACGCCGGGACGACGGAAGATGGCGGTAGTTCTGCTTCTGGTACGCCATCAGGTCTGGGCGCACTCCCACCGCGCCGTCCTGGAACGTGACGCGAGGACGGACGGGGACCGCTATTGCACCGGCCTCATCTGCTCGAAACTTCGATTGAAGACGCTGTTCGGATCGAAGGTCCCGTCGTTGGTGTGCACGAAGGTGCTGTTTCCGTCGGTCCAATGGTAGTTATAGGCGGAGGTCTGATCGGAGACCACGCCGTTCTGGTCCATCATGTGCTGGGTGCCGCGGACGTACTGATCGAAGCCGTCCGAGCCGAGCGTATCGGGTGTGGCGCCGGAAGGGTACGCACCCCCGGAGCCTCCGCCGTAAGACGGGGCGCGGACGGGGCTGGGTGCAAGGTTGGTGGCGCGCCACTGCGCGCTGTTGGCGAGGAATGCTTCGTTCTTGGCGTGCGTCCGCGCGCTGATCTGCTTGGCCATTTCGACGCTGGAGTTGACGCCGCCGCCGCCACCGCCTTGGGCCCCCATCGCAGCAATCTGGCGCTGCATGGCGGCGATGCTTTGGGCGACCTGTTGGTTGATCGCGTTGTGGAGCTGCGCACTCGCCTTCGACCACTGGGGATTGCGGGCGAGCGAGGTGGCGATGGTGCCGAGCAGTGGTCGCACGGACTCGAGCTTCCCGGACTTCGCCCCCACGCTGTGCGGCAGGAGGATGTAGCTGTGGTACTCGGTGCCCGCAGGGCCGGGGATGGCGTCCGGCCTGGGCATGAAGCCGTAGAACTCTTCTTCCACCGGAACGCCGTCGAGCTCGTATTGCAGGCGCATGCAGATGCCCTGGCCGGGCGGGGGGGCACCGTCGGTGAAGACGCGGGAGAAGGCGGCCGGCAGGTTGTCCACGGACCGGTAGCCGACGAAGCGCGCTTTGCGCACGTTTCGGCGATTCGGCAAGATCACATAACGTACGAGAGCCTCGGGGAGGCCAACGTTGGGATGGTGGTAGGCGCCGGATGGGGCCAGGGCGCCCTGCGGCTGCCGGTAGGTGCGCTCGCTCATCGGATCGAACCAGACAAACATGACGGTCTGGTAGAACTCGACCCAGCTGCTTCCATCGGGTGCCTGCACGCGCATGTTGCCGTTCACGGGCATGTAGAAGTGCCCGGCGTCCCAGTGAATGGCGGCCTGGCCTTGCCAATCCTCGGGAATGGCCAGCCGCATGGCGACCATGTTGAGCTGGTGATCGACCTGGTCGAACGCCTTGAACCTAATGTTAGAGAAGGGCGACGCCTTGGCTGGCGCCGCGGCGTTCGGCGCGGACTTCGCCGCGCTCGCGTTGCGCGGCTGCGCCGAGCCGCTCTGGGACGTCTGGCCGGCGGCGCGCGTGGCGCACACCCAGCCCGCGACGCAGAGTGCGAATACTGACAGAGTGTGGGCCACCCGGCTGGCCCGGAATGCCTTGTGCGCTTTCATGCTGCCTCCTTGAGAAGACGCTATGAGCGTGCACAGGGCGCCCCGTCGCGAAGGCGTCGCGCGCCAACGATGATACGCCTTTCGGAGAACAGAGTCTGTTAGTCAGATGTTGGCGACCGCTGGTCCGCCGGCCCGGACGCATGCCTCATACCCTGCTCGCTCAGCTTCGCCGCGGTGAGCGCCGGTGGCTTGACGTCGAGGCGAGCAGCTTCTCGACGTTCTTGGCGCGCCTCATCATTGATCACATCTGGGCGGGGCTCCCCGGGCCTGCCATCGAAGTTCCAGATGAGGAGATCGCGGTAGCCACGCCCGAGGCCCTGCCAGCCGGGTTCGCCGTTGTTCTCGATGTGCACGCCGAGCGCGGCGAGCGAGCAGTGCATCGCGCACACCTGGGGACGCGGGCAACGGTTTCTTGGCTGTGGCCTTCCGTAGGCCACCATCTCGCCAAGCCAGCGGGAGGCTCAAACCTCCTGTTCGGCAGCTCCAGAGGAAGAGCCTTAGGCCGCCTGCAAACGCATTCGCCAGGGCAAGCGTGATTGTTCGGGGCGAACGGGTACGCCACCCCTCAGCCCAGGGGATATTGCCGCCACCACGTCTTGGAGCTGCACCGGCGCTGGCACGTCAACTTCGCCTGTGCTTCGAGCCTGGCGAGTCGCGTGCCTGCAAGGAAGCGAGGCGGCAAGAAGGGCAAAACGAGTTCTGCCAGCTGGTTTGCGATGAGCCCGTAGGAAACGGGACGGCCGCTCTAGCCCTCGCGCCGAAGCGTCGCCGCGCGTTGGCGTATACGTTCTCGAAATCAGTGCGCTGCCATCGCGGCAGTGTCGAGAGGGTACGTTCAGACGAGAGACTTCCGCATGTAGCAGTACGGTGAGATGGCGCGAGATCGGTGTGGCCATCCCAGCCACGTCCTCAAGCGGGCGGTCAGAAAGCCGCCAAAGAGAAGGCCCCGGGGTACTCGCGAAACGCGAGCAACTCCGGGGCCTTCAGATGGTCGGGGCGACTGGATTTGAACCAGCGACCACTTGCACCCCAAGCAAGTGCGCTACCAGGCTGCGCTACGCCCCGGTCAGACAGGGGAGGGGATAGGTAGCACCGCGGCCGAACAGGGTCAACTCGCATGACGCGCGTGGAAGCGCGCCGCGCGTTGCCCCGCGGGCTATCATCCGCGCATGCTCGACCCGTCCACGATGGAGCGGCCCGCCGGACTCCCGGCGGGAACCGTGACCTGGCTCGAGATCGACCTCGCCGCCCTGACCGCGAATCTCCGGGCGTTCCAGAATCGCGTGGGCCGCGTGCGACTCGCCGCGGTCGTGAAGAGCGATGCCTATGGGCACGGGGTGGCCATCGTGGCCCCCGCCGCGCTGCGTGGTGGCGCCTCATGGCTTGCCGTCTGGGGCGCAAACGAGGGGCTCACTCTTCGCAGCGTCGTGGGGCCGGACGTGCCCATCCTCTGCCTGGGACACACGCCGACGGGAGACTTCGCCGAGGCCGTCTCGAACGACCTGAGGCTCACGCTGTACGACCCTGCCGCCATCCCGGCTCTCGGGCGCGCCGCGCGCGCAGCGGGACGTCCCGCCCGGATCCACCTGAAGCTCGAGACCGGGACACACCGACAAGGCCTCGAGGTCGACGAGGCACTCGCATTGGCGCGTGCCGCCGCGGCCGAGCACGAGGTCGAGCTCGAGGGTGTGTCGACTCACTACGCCGACATCGAGGACACGACGGACCACGGGTTCGCGGATGCGCAGCTGGCGCGGTTCGCGGCCGGCGTGGAGCGACTTGCCGCCGAGGGCTTCCGCGCCTCCGTCCGGCACACCGCCTGTTCCGCTGCGGCCATCCTCTTCCCGGCTACGCACTTCGACATGGTCCGAGTCGGCATTGGCCTCTACGGGCTTTGGCCCTCGAGGGAGACCCTCGTCTCGGCACGCGAGCGCGGCCTCTCGGGCTTCGCGCTCTCCCCGGTGATGGTCTGGAAGGCGCTCGTGGCCCAGGTGAAGGACGTCCCGGCCGGCGGCTACGTCTCCTACGGCCGCACCTGGCGCGCCCAGCGACGGACTCGGATCGCGGTGATCCCCGTGGGCTACTTCGAGGGATATCCGAGGAGCCTTTCCGGTCGCGCCCACGTCCTCCTCCACGGGCGTAGAGCGCCGGTGCTCGGGCGCATCTGCATGAACATGTTCATGGTCGACGTGACCGACATCCCCGGCGCCCGGGCGGGGGACGTGGCCGTCCTGCTGGGCAGGTCGGGCGAGGAGGAGGTGAGCGCCGAGGCGCTCGCCGCCTGGGCGGGAACAATCCACTACGAGGTGGTGAGCCGCGTGAACCCTCAGCTGCCGCGGGTCCCGGTGGGCGCCACCTGATGGGGGCGCGGTCGACCGGCGCCGGAAACGCTCAGCGCGTCGACGGCCGCGCGCCGCGTGCCGCGGTCACTTGACCCAGGACGCCACCGCCTTGAACTCCGGCGTGGCGGCCTGCTGGAGAAGGTCGAAGATGGCAGTCTCGGCCGTGGTGACGACCGCGCCCGCCTCCCGGCAGAGGTCCAGTCCCCGGCTCCGGTGCTCCTCTGTCCGACTGGCAACGGCGTCGGCGCAGACGTGCACGTCGAACCCCATTGCCACGAGGTCGCGGGCGGTCTGGAAGACGCACACGTGACTCTCCATGCCGGCGATCACCACCTGCTTGCGCCCGGTGTTCTCGAGGGCGCGCTGGAATGCCGGGTCGGCGCCGCAGGAGAAGTGGACCTTCTCGAGCGGCGCGGCTGACAGAAGCTCCGCGAGTTGCGGGATGGTGCGGCCTAGGCCCTTCGGGTACTGCTCGGTGGCAAGCACGGGCATGCCGAGGGTCTTGCCCGCGTGGATGAGCGCTCGCGCGTATTTCACGAGCCGCTCCAGGGCGTCGGGGGGCATCGCCGGCGTCAGCCGGTCCTGGACGTCCACGACCAGGACGACGGACCGATCCCGGAACAGCTTGGGTCTGGGTGCGGACATGACCGATCTCCTCCTTCAGACTGCGTAGCCGGCGGCACCTGCAGCCGCAGCCGCCTCGGGGTCGAGCGCCACGTCGACGCAGTACACCGTGCCGGATGCGTAGGCGCGCTCGAGGGCGGGCAGGAGATCCGCCGGGTCGTCGACGTGCTCGCCCTTCCCGCCGAACGCCTCGACCACGCGGTCGTATCGGGTCGGGGCGAGCCGCGTCGCCGGGCTGCGGTCCTCCCCGTAGAGATTGCGCTGCGGGATGAGGATCTGGCCCCACGCGGAGTCGTTGCCGACGACAATCACCATGGGCAGCTTGAAGCGCACGGCGGTCTCGAAGTCGAAGCCGTTCAGGCCGAACGAGCCGTCCCCCTGGATCACGCAGACCGGCCGGTCCGGGGCGAGCAGCTTCGCCGCGACGGCGAAGGGGGCGCCGACGCCGAGGCAGCCGAGCGGCCCGGGGTCGAGCCACCGCCCTGGCCTCGCCAGGTCGATGCTCTTCGCCGCCACCGCCACCACGTTTCCCCCGTCGGCCACGAAGGTGACATCCCCTGCTCGCCGCGCCGCCTCGTTGATGGCCTTCCCCAGGCGGAAGTGGTGGATGGGGCGCTGGTCGCTCTCCTCGTGCACGCGCTGGCGGTCGAGCCGCTTCTTCTCGCCCTCGCGGAGCCTCTCCCGCCAGGCCCTGGCGGCCGCGATGGGCCCGGCGCCGCTCTCGAGCTGCTCGAGGACGCTGCGCGAGTCGCCGACGATTCCCGCGTCGATGGCCCGGTTGCGGCCGATCTCGGCCGCGTCGATGTCCACCTGGATGAGGCGGGCCCCGCCGGCGATGGTCGGCTCGGTGCCGTAGCCCAGCCGGAAGTCGAGCGGAGTCCCCACGAGCACGACGACGTCGGCCTCGCCGAGCGCCTCCTTGCGGGTGTGCTGGAAGAACAAGGGGTGGTCCGAGGGCAGGCATCCGCGCCCCATCCCGTTGAGGTAGACGGGGATGCCGCTGCGGACCGCGAAGCGAGCGAGCGCGTCCGGGGCCCCGTCCCACCAGACGGACGATCCGCCGAGAAGCACTGGACGCTCCGAGCGCGACAGGGCCTCGAGGGCCGCTTCGAATCATCCGCGGGTCTCCCGGCGAGCGCGCGTCGGTGCGGTAGCCGCTCACCTGGTCGGCGATGGACTCGTCGGCGCCGTTCGAGAGCACGTCCCAGGGGATCTCGAGGAAGACCGGGCCGGGCCGGCCCGCGCGGGCGACCCGGAAGGCCTTTGCGAGGAAGCTCGGGACGAGCTCCGGGGAGGGGACCCGGTCGCTCCACTTGCTGATGCCCTGGAAGAGCTGGGTCTGGGGCATTTCCTGAAGGGAACCGCGCCCCTGGTTGAAGGTTGGTGCGGCGCCGCCGATGAGCAGGAGCGGCACGTTGGCGGCCCAGGCGTTCGCCACTCCCGTGACCGCGTCCGTCACGCCCGGCCCGGCGGTCACGATGGCCACTCCGACGCCGCGGGTGAGCCGCGCCCAGGCGTCGGCCGCGTGCGTGGCGGCCTGCTCGTGCCGGGTGTCGACGATGCGGATGCCCTCGTCCACGAGGCCGACGTAGATGGGGGCGATGTGGAGGCCGGAGAGGGTGAAGACCGTCCCCACGCCCTCCTTCTTCAGCATGCGTGCGACGAGCTGTCCGCCGGTCAGGGTTCCGTCGGCCATCGGTACCTCCGACGAACCTTGTACCAAGAGAAAGCCCCGCGTGCCTGACGACACGCGGGGCGGTCCTCCTGGGGCGAGGGCGCGGGCGGCGCCCCTCTGGGTTCCGCGGTGCCGGGCTAGCCTTTGCGGAAGCGGGAGAGCTCCGCCGGGAGTTCCCCGAGGGCCGGGAACGTCTTGTCGGCGTGGATCGTCGCCAGCTTGGCGTAGTTCTGCTCCTCGGTCTCCGGACGATTCGGATCGGGGACGCAGCAGTCGACCGGGCAGACCGCGGCGCAGGCTTCCTCGTCGTGGAAGCCGACGCACTCGGTGCAGAGGTCGGGATTGATGACGTAGATGTCCTCGCCCTGGCTGATGGCGCCGTTCGGACACTCGGGCTCGCACGCGCCGCAGTTGATGCACTCCTCGGTGATGAAGGTCGCCATCGGTCTTCTCTCTCCTTGACGCGCCCCGGGGGCGTCGCAACTTCTTGTGGTGGGGAGGTGGGTTATCCGATAGCCGCAGCGGCCAAGTCAAGGGGACGAAAAGTCGACTGCTCCAGTCCCATTGATCAGGGCGGCGGCCCCTCGCCCCGAAGCCATCGGCGGTCCTCCTCGAGCTCTCGGGAGATGCGAAGGAGGACGTTCGTGGCCGCGGCCCCGAGGACGGCGGCAGCGACCGCGAACAGGCCGAGGAAGCGGTTGCGCCGGAGCGTCGTGATCCGCGTGGCGACCTCGCGCCGGCGGTCGAGCGCCCTCAGATAGGCATCGGCGTGCTCGGCCTGGAAGGTCTCGACGAACGATGCGCCCTCGGCCTTGCTTGCCTCGCCCTGGCGGCGAAACTCCACCTCGAGCCGGGCGATCTGCCGCGTCGAGTCGGCGATGGCCCACGCGCCAGCAAGGGCGACGGGCGCGAACAGGGCGGCGAACTTCCAGGGATCCATGCTTGACGGGAGGGCTCGACAGGAGGATATCGCGGCAGCGGAACCCCGCAAAATCCGGAGCCGGGATGGCGAAGCCCTACGACCCCCGAGATCGCTTCTACCGCCGTGCCAAGGAGCGGGGGCTCCGCGCGCGCTCGGCGTTCAAGATCGAGGAGATCCTGAAGCGCCACCGCCTCCTCGGTGCAGGGCAGGCGGTGCTCGACCTGGGGGCGGCCCCGGGTGGCTTCCTGCAGGTCCTGGCGGAAGCGGTCGGCCCGAAGGGCGTCGCCGTGGGCGTGGATCGGGAGCCCATCCGAGACCTGGGCAAGCCCTGGGTGCGAACGGCCGTGCTCGACCTCCTCGCGCCGGACGCGCTCGAGCGGGTCGTGGACCTTCACCGCGGCCGCTTCGACCTCGTCACGAGCGACATGGCCCCGAAGACCATCGGCGTGAAGGTGACGGACGAGGCGAGATCGATCGAGCTCGCGCGCATGGCGCTCGCGGTGTCCGCCGCGACGCTCAGGCTCGGGGGCAGCCTCGTCGTCAAGGTCTTCATGGGAGGGGACTTCCCGGTTTTCCAGAAGGAGATGCGCGAGCGATTCGACCGGGTGGAGGTGGCCCGCCCCGAGGCCACACGGGAGCGAAGCTTCGAGGTCTACGTGGTGGGGAAGGGCTTCAAGGCGTAGCGAGAAGGGAGCGGCGATGGACCGGGACCCCGTAGCAGAGGCACTCGCCGCGGAGGACCCCGCGGCGCTGGCGCGAGCCGCCACGGCCGAGGAGCTGGCGCGTCTCAAGGCGGCAGAGGAGCTGCTCGAGCTCCGCGCCCAGCGCCGGCGGCGCCGGTCCCGCTTCGCCGTCGCGAGCCAGGTTCTCGTGGGGTGGGTCGCGCTCGCCGGCTTCTTCGTGAACGCCTGGCAGATCTACGCGAACAAGCGCCAGCAGGAGCAGCAGGGCCGCACCGACCAGGAGAAGTGGTCGAAGGAGTTCGCCCGCGCCAGCCAGGCCGACAAGTACCGCGCGTTCTTCGAGACGGCCGCGCTCGCCACCGACCCCGCGAACTCCGACAAGCGCCTGGTGGGATACGCGCTGCTCCAGGAGTTCGTCCAGGACCGGGACTACAGCCAGAAGGCCATGCTGATGCTGGAGGAGTCGCTCGTGCAGGAGCTCCGGTCGAACACCGAGGAGGGGCTCGACGAGCGCCACGCGGCCGCCGTCATGGCCATCGTCACCGCGCTTTCCGAGTCGAACGACTGCCACTCGCTGCAGAAGGCAGCCCGAAGCGTGGACCGGGTCGCAAGGCGCCACGCCGAGGTGCAGGACCCGGTCGAGACCGGCGAGATCCTGAAGGTCTACATTCGCCGCATCATCGGCCGGGCCGCGCAGGTCTGCACGAGTTTCAAGGACTTCAAGGAGGTTCGGCGGCCCATCCGCGACACGCTCGCGAAGAGCCCCGAGGTGCTCGGGCTCAGGGGGCGGCCCTCGGTGGCCGAGGTGAACGCGCGCATGGGCGAGGTCCTGCGCGACGCCTGCGTCGAGGAGAACGCCGTGTCGGGGGCTACCGACTGCCCGGACGTCCTGCGCTCCTACGCCGCCCTGTGCCACCACCTCGATCCGAAGGAGGAGGCCGAGAACGCTGTCAACTGTGCCCTCATGCAGACCGCGGCCGCGGCGCTTCCGCCCCCCACCTCGCCGGCGCAGTGACCCCGCCGCCTAGGCGAGCTTCAGCCGGGCGAAGTGGCGCTTGCCCACCTTGACGAGGTACTCGCCCTTGCCGAGGGTGGCGTGGGGATTGGCGACCCGCTCGCCGTTCACGCTGACCCCGCCCTGGGAGACGAGGCGCCGAGCCTCGCCGCGCGAGGAGGCGAGGCCGGAGTCGGCGAGGAGGTTCGCGAGGGGCAGGGACACCTGGTCTCCGAGCGTGAAGCTCCGCTCGTCGACGGCCTCGGGCGTCTCGCGCCGCGCGTGCACCTGCTCGAAGTGGGTCTCGGCCCGCGTCGCCGCCGCGGCTCCGTGGAAGCGGGCGACGATCTCCTTCGCCAGGGCGACCTTGGCGGCCTTCGGATGGCCCGCCCGGAGCGAGGCGATCTCCGCCGTGGTGCGCTCGGACAGCAGCTCGTAGTAGCGCCACATGAGGTCGTCGGTCACCGACATCAGCTTCCCGAACTGCTCCTCGGGAGGCTCGGCGACCCCCACGTAGTTCCCGAGCGATTTCGACATCTTGTCGCCGGCGATCTTGCCGGTAGCGGCGTCGAGCCGGGCGTCTAAGCCCTCGAGGATGGGGCCGGTCAGCACGACCTGCGGGGTGAGTTCATAGTGCTGCATTAGCGTTCGGCCCACGAGCAGGTTGAACAGCTGATCGGAGGAGCCGAGCTCGATGTCGCACTTGAGCGCGACCGAGTCGTAGCCCTGCGCGAGCGGGTAGAGGAACTCGTGGATGCTGATGGGCGTGTTCCCGGTGTACCTCTTCTTGAAATCGTCGCGCTCCAGCATCCGCGCGACGGTGTAGCGGCTCGCGAGCCGGACCACGTCGGCGAAGGCCATCGGGCCCAGCCATTCGGAGTTGAAGCGGACCTCGGTGTCACCCTCGTCGAGGATCTTGAAGACCTGCCTCTTGTAGGTCTCGGCGTTCTGGAGGATCTGCTCCCGGCTCAGCGGCGGCCGGGTCGCGTTGCGCCCGGTCGGGTCGCCGATGAGGCCCGTGAAGTCGCCGATGAGGAAGATGACGCGGTGGCCGAACTGCTGGAACCGGCGCATGCGGGAGAGCAGCACCGTGTGCCCGAGGTGCAGGTCGGGAGCAGTGGGGTCGAAGCCTGCCTTGACCCGCATGGGCACGCCGGTGTCGTGGGCGCGCTGCAGCCGCTCGCGAAGCTCCTTTTCCACGTGGAGGTCCACCATGCCGCGGGTGACCTCGCGGAACTGCTCGTCCGGGGTGGCGCTCCGGAGCCTCGGGTCTCCCTTCGTCATCACTGCTGCTCCTCGTCTCGCTCCTGGACGCGCTCGATGGAGCGGGCGCGCCCGTTCGACTCGTCGATGTCCACGATGGCGCCCTGGAGGTACACGTCCCGCCGGGCGGGCTCGAAGCTCACCGGGCGCTGCGTGAGAAACCGCTCCAGGACGAGTTCCTTCTTCACGCCGATGACCGAGTCCCACGGCCCGCACATCCCCACGTCGGTGATGAACGCGGTGCCCCCGGGCAGCACCCGGGCGTCGGCCGTTTGGACGTGCGTGTGGGTCCCGAGGACGGCCGACACCTTGCCGTCGAGGAACCAGCCCATGGCGTTCTTCTCGCTCGTGGCGTCGCAGTGCATGTCGACGAGGATGGCCCTGCAGCCCTGGGCCTTGAGCTCGGCCACCAGCCGCTGCGCGACCCGGAAGGGGTCGTCGAGGTCCTTCATGAACACCCGCCCCTCGACGTTCAGCACGCCGAGCTTGCGGCCGTCGGGGGTCTCCACCACGGCGTGGCCCCGGCCGGGCGCGCCCTCGGGGTAGTTCGCGGGGCGCAAGAGCTTGCTGCCCGGAGCGTCGAGGTACGGGACGATCTCCCGCTTTGACCAGATGTGGTTCCCGCTCGTGAGGAGGTTCACCTCGGCCGCGAGGAGCTCCTCGGCGCCCTCCACGTTCACTCCGGCGCCGTTCGCGACGTTCTCCGCGTTCGCGACCACGAGATCGATGCCGAGTCGCGAGATGAGCCGCGGCACGAGCCGCTTGACCGCCGTGCGGCCGGGCTTGCCGAAGACGTCGCCGAGGAAGAGGACTTTCAAGGGGGAGGAATCTCACCCGCGGGGCGCCCGCTGTCAACGGAGAGCGCGGTCCTCGGGGATGACCCGCCGCTCGGTGACGACGGCGTCGACCGGGGCGTCGTGCGCCTCGCACGGTACCTCGGCGACGATCTGGAGCTCGAAGGCGAGCCCCAGGCGCAGCGTGCTGCGCGGGGCGAGCGCGAGCGTGGCGTCGAAGAAGCCGCGGCCGCGGCCGAGCCGGCGGCCCGTCGCGTCGAATGCCACTCCCGGAACCACGAGCAGGTCGACCTCTTCCACGGGCACGCGGGGCGCCGCGGCAGGCGGCTCGAGCGCCCGGAGCGGGCCGGCGACCAACTCCGCTGGACGGCAGGCTCCGAACTCCAGGGCAAGCGTGCCCGGCCGCAGCCGAGGCCAGGCGAGCCGCTTGCCGGTGCTCAAGGCGAGGCGGGCCGCCTCCGCAGTGTCGAGCTCCGCGCCGAGCGGCGCGTAGAGGGCCACGGTGCGGGCTCGCTCCCACGCGGGCAGGCACGTGAGAACCTTTGCCGCTGCAGCCGACCGGGTCGCGCGCTCGTCGGCGGGCAGGGACGCGCGCGACCGAACGAGAAGCTCGCGAAGGGCGCGTTTCTCGTCGATGACGGTCATGGGGTTGGAAAAAAAAGCCCCCCGCGCAGGCCGTGTGGATCGGTTGCTTGGACCTGTGTTGTCACAGGTGGGGCACCCACGTCTTCACCCGTAGGCTTCTCCCTCGCTACGCGGGAGCTTGCTCATGGGCGAGGCCGAGTGCTCCTCTTTGTTCAGAGTCGGCCCAAACGACGCGAAGCCAATCACGAACCCAGCAGGGGGCAGATCGATGCAAAAAGAGCGACAACCCCTCGTAATCACGAGGAGATTAGGAGGTGATCGTAGAGGCGCGGATGGCCGATGTCAAGCCGGGTTGGCGTCAACCGGAAAGACGACTGGTATCCGATGGTTACGCCGGGGCGATGGAGGCCCGGACGCGCCCGACGAGCGGCGGTATCACCCGGAGCGCCGTCGCCACGTCGCCGTCGGTGGTGCTCCAGCCGAGCGAGAGCCGAAGCGTACCTCTCGCCTCGCTTGCGGTGAGGCCCATCGCCGAGAGCACGTGCGACGGCTTCGTCGAGCCGGACGTGCAGGCGGCGCCGGCCGACGCACAGAGGCCCTCGAGGTCCATGGCCATGAGGAGCGCTTCCCCGTCGGTATCCGGAAACGTGATCGACAGCGTGCCGGGCAGGCGCGGCGCCCCTGCGCCGTTCACGCGGGCGCCACGGACGCCCGCGAGGAGACCTGCCTCCAGCCGATCCCGAAGGGCCCCGAGCCGGGTCCGCTCGCGTTCGAGCCCGGCGGTCGCCGCTTCGAGGGCGGCGGCGAGGCCGGCGATCCCGGGTAGGTTCTCGGTGCCCGCCCGCCGGCCACGCTCCTGGTGGCCGCCGAGCTGCGGCGAGAGACTCACGCCGGGGGCAATCCAGAGCGCGCCCGAGCCCCGCGGGCCGCCGAACTTCTGGCCGGTGAGCGCCGCCAGGTCGGCGCCGAGCGCGGGCAGGTCCACCTCGACCTTCCCCACCGCCTGGACGGCGTCGCAGAAGACGAGGGCCCCGGCGCGGTGGGCCAGGGCGGCGGCTTCCCGGACCGGCTGTAGGACCCCGGTCTCGTTGTTCGCCAGCATGCAGCAGACGAGCGCGGTCTCCGTGGAGACGGCGGCGCGCATCACCTCGAGGTCGACGACGCCTAGGCGGTCGACGGGCACCACCTGGACGGGGGTGCCCTCGCGGGCAAGGTCGCGGGCCAGGTCGAGCACGCAGGGGTGCTCGACGGACGTGACCACCAGCCCGGCGCGCTCCTCGGGTGCCGTCTCGAGCACGCCGCGGATCGCCAGCGCTGCCGCCTCGGTCGCGCCCGAGGTGAAGACGACGTCGCGCAGGTTGGCGGCGAGGCACCGGGCCACCCGGGCGCGGGCGTCGTCGAGCAGGTCGCGGGCCTCGCGGCCTGCGGCGTGGGTCGAGGACGGATTGCCGAAGGCGGCGAGCGCCTGCGCGACCGCCGCGATCGCCTCGGGCCGCATCGGGGTGATGGCGTTGTGGTCGAGGTAGATCAAACGAGCTTGCGCGGCTTCTTGCGGTCGACGCCGAACTCCTTGAGGAACCGCTGGACGATGGCGCCGACGAGCCGCCGGCGCGCCGGCGCCGAGAGTCCCTTCACCGACAGCCGCGCTCCGGCCATGGATCCGTGGCCTCCCGCGGTCCCGCCCCGCGACTCGATGACCTCGCGGATGAGACGGCCGGCGTTCATCCTCCGATCGCGGGTTCGAAGGGAGAAGTAGAGGCTACCCTGGTAGGCGCCGAAGGCGAGCGACCACTTCACCTCGCCCATGGTGAGGAAGCGGTCGGCCACCTCGGCCACCAGGTCCGGGTAGTAGACCTTGCCGAGGTCGCAGACCACGGCGGCGTCGAAGACCTGGGCCCTCTCCACGGCCCGGTGGAAGAGGCGGAAGTAGTCCTCGGGGAGTCGAGGGTGCTCGATCTCCGCGAGCGACTGCTGATCGGCCTGCGGGAACAGCCACAGGTAGGCGTCGACGTCGGGCTGCGTCGTCTCCCGTTCCAGGTCGCGGGTGTCGGACTTGATGCCGTAGAAGAGCGCCGTGGCGATGGTCGGACGGCATCTCCAGGCCGCTCGCCCGCAGGTAGTCGGTGACCACCGTCGAGGTGGCCCCCGCGTCGCGCCCCACGTCGGCTACCGCCGCGAGCTGGGTCTCGGGCCGCGCCGGGTGGTGGTCGATGACCACGTCGGGGAAGTGCGCCGACGGCAGCGAGTGGTTGCCCTGCTCTGGCTGCGTGTCGACCATGGCGATGAGGTCGTAGTCGTCGAAGACCACGCGCGCGAGCGGCACCACCGGTAGCTTCAGGACCCGGATGAGCGCCCGGTTCTCGGCGCGCCCGACGATGCCTCCGTAGGCGACCACGGCCTCGACGCCGGCCAGCCGCTCGAGCAGCCAGGCGAGCGCCACGCCGGAGGCGAGGGAATCCGGGTCCGGGTTGTCGTGCGTGAGGATGAGGGCCCGGTGGTGGCCGCGGGCGTGGTCGACGAGCCGGTCAAGCCTGCGTTTCACTTCGGCGGTGGACCCGGGCACGAGCGCAACCCGGGCGCGGGCCGAGCGGGGCCGGGGGCGGGAGTGCGGCGGGTGAGGGGAGTGTGGTTGCAGGGCGCGCGTCATGGGTGGTGGACCAGGGAGCGGAGGACCCGGAGGTTCTCCGCGAAACGCATCTCGGTCTCGAGAAAGCCCGGGACGGTGGCGAAGCGCCGGTCGTTCACGAGTAGTCGGAAGGGATCGAGCCCCATCGCGCCCTCGCCGATGTGCTCGTGTCGGTCGACGCGGCAGCCGAGCGGTTTTCGGCAGTCGTTCAGGTGGAACGCCTTCACATGAGCGAGCCCCACCTCGCGGTCGAGCTCCGAGAACACGCGCTCGTAGCCCTCTGCGGTCCGGAGGTCATAGCCAGCCGCGAAGGCGTGGCAGGTGTCGAAGCAGACCCCGACGCGGCGCCGCGGCCTCGCCGGGATTGCCTGGCGGATGGCCGCGACCTGCTCGAAGCGCCAACCGAGCGAGCTGCCCTGGCCGGCCGGTGATCTCGACGAGCAGCTGCGCCTTGCCCTTCACCTTGTCGAGCGCTCGCTCCATTCCCTCCGCGACCAGGGCGAGTCCCTCCTTCTCGTCGGGGTTGCTCCCGGGGTGGAAGACGAGAAAGGGGATGCCGAGCGTCTCGCAGCGTCCGAGCTCGTCGGCGAGCGCCGCCCAGGACTTCTGGCGCAGCGCCCGGTCCGGGGCCGCGTGGTTGGCGAGGTAGATGGAGTGCGCCGCCGTCGGCATCCCGGTGCGTCGCGCCGCGGCGCGAAAGCGGGCGACCTCCTCCTCGTCGAGGGGGCCCACTGCCCAGCCCCGCGGGTTGCGCACGAAGATCTGTACGGCCTCCGCGGTGTCCTCGGCGGCGCGGTCGAACGCCCGCGAGACGCCGCCGGCGATGCCTTCGTGAGCGCCGAGGATCATGGGGGGTGCCCGTATACACTATCGGGCCGGCGGCCGCCACGCCCGGGAAGGGCGAGTCGGCAACAAACGTAAAGCATTACGCGGTGTTGGCAGCCCCTTACCGCACGGCTCGCTTCGCGCGGGTGGCCACGACGTCGGCGAAGAACCGCTCGGCGTTGTCGAGCGCGTTCTCCATCGCCTCGAGCATCAGGTCGCGCAGCGCCGCCTCGGGGACCCGCAGCGACTCGTAATACCGCTGCCGGTCCACGGAGTGGATGATGCAGGGCAGGTAACCCTTGTGGAGCAGCAGGAGGTTGGAGAGAAGGCGCGCAACCTTGCCGGACCCCTCGGTGTAGGGGAAGACCTGCATGAAGCCGTGCTGCAGGCGCGCGGCCTGGTGGAGGGGGTGGCTCTGGCGGAAGTCGGCGCTGTCGGTGGCGTCGAGCACCTTCCCGAGCAGCGACGGGATCTTGTGCGGGTCCGCGATCTCGTGGAAGTAGGCCCGGTGGAGCGGCATGTCCTTGCGGTACTCGGAGGGGCCGCGGCTCTGGATGCCGGCGTTGAGCGCCTCGTGGAGGCGCTTCACGAGAGTGACGTTCAGCTTCGGACGCTTCAGGCCCGCCTCGGTTCGGATGATGTCGATCGCGACCTTGTGGTTCCGAACCTCCTGGAGGGCTCCGACGACATTGACGTCCGCGAGCGGGGGGCTGTCGAGGGCCGCCGTCAGTTCCTGCAGCGTGTAGACGACGCCCTCGAGGGCGTTCTCATGGTAAATCCACGAAAGCTCGTACTTTCGCAGCAGGTCGTCGGCGATCTCGGGATAGTCCCGGATGCGTTCGGCAACGTCCTGGCTGCGGTCATCGAGATCGAGGTACCGGCTTCGGGTCTGCACGGCTCCACCCAACATACTGTAAATACATCGTTTTCTTGGTTCCGGCTTTTGGGGTATTTAGCCGGGATCGAACTGGCCGGTCAACCATTTTTGCGACGCACTCCGTCATTTCCAGCTGGCTTCAAAGTGCTAACAGACGGAAATCATACGTATTCCCGTCGAAGCGAGCGCAAGTGAGATCCGGCGCTCGCGGCAGCACTTGGCTGACGCGCCGCGTCGACGGTGGCCGAGAGGGCTGGGCTCGATTCCGGCGAGCCAGGCTAGCGGAGGCTAGCGGCGGGCGCGCCCTCGAGCGGCAGCCGCCCGCTGGCGACCGCGCCCGGCCGCGCCACGGGCGGCGAGCGCCGCCGGCCGTCGCTTCGCGGCAGTTGCGGGCTCCCGCACCAGCCTTGGGACGCGGAAGAGCCATCCCTCGGGTGCTGGCCGCAGCCCCCGCTGCATCCCAGTGAGCACGTCGTAGACGCGCCGGGTGGTCGGGCCAATCCGCCCGTCTCCCACCTTCACCTCTCGCCCGTCGTCGAAGACGTAGGCGCCCACCGCCGACACCACGGCAGCCGTCCCGAAGCCGCCGGCCTCGGTGATCGCCCCGCTCTCGATCCCGGCGAGGAACGACTCGATCTCGACGCGCTCCTGGCGGGCGTCCACCCCGAGCTCGCGGGCTCCGAGCTCCAGCACGGACTCCGACGTCACCGAGCGAAGAATGGTATCCGTGAAGGCCGGGATGACGATCGAACCGCCGCGCGTCACGTGGAAGTGGTTCATCGAGCCCGCCTCCTCGACGTAGCGATCCGAGGAGTCGAGGTAGAGGACCTGGCTCGCGCCGTGGCGGTGGGCGACCTCTCCGGCCATGAGCGAGGCGGCGTAGTTGCCACCCGTCTTGAAGGCGCCCGTGCCCCCCGGCGCGGCGCGGTGGAAGCGCCGGGTGACGAGCAGCTTCACCGGCTCCTGGAAGCCGGCGGGGTAGTAGGGACCGCTCGGCGAGAGGAAGACGCAGAAGAGGTATCGCGAGCTCGGTTTCACGCCGAGGGAGTCCTGCGTGCCGATCATGAACGGCCGGATGTAGAGGGAGGCCCCTTCCTGCTGGGGAGCCCAGAGCCTCTCCACGTCGAGCAGCGCCAGGATGGCGGCGACCTGGTCGGCCTCCGGAACGGGCGGCATGCACACGCCAGCGGCGGAGCGGTTCATCCGGGCCGCGTTCTTGTCGATGCGGAACGCGTGGATCTCGCCGTCCTCGTGGAGAAACGCCTTGGCCCCTTCGAAGATCTCCTGGGCGTAGTGCAGCACCACTGCACCCGGTGCGAGCGCGAGCGGGCCGTAGGGGACGATGCGCGGGTCGACCCACCTTCCCGCCACGTGGTCCATGAGGAACATGTGGTCGGTCCGCAGCTGTCCGAAGGACAGCGCGCCACGGGGGCGGAACGGGGTGGAGCGTCGCTCCGCGCGGGGCTTCAGTTCGTACCGGATCTTCATCTGGCGAGGCCTCTCTCGGGCTCATCATCAAATCACCTCCGACCGTCGCGGTCGAGGGCGAGCCCGGCGCGGGGCGGGTCAGGAGCGCGCCGGCGGGGGCGGGAACGGCCGGCACATCCGGGCGATGAAGGACATGTCGGGGGCGAGCTCGCTCCTGCCGAGCCGCACGGCCCGCTGGACGTCGGCCGCCGAGGGCAAGAGCTCCACGGGCGAGAGGACCTTCTGGAAGGACTTCTGGACGTGGATGAAGGGACGGTTGCGGGCCACGTTCTGTGCGGCGAGCTGCTCGAGGCCGAACCAGAGGGGCTGGGAGAGCTTGGGGCCGAACCCCTCGAGCGCGAGCACGAAGGCGTTGCGCGAGCCGACGGCGCCGCCGCGGGCGTGGCCCCAGGCGGCCCGGGCGGGGAGGTTGTCCACGAGTCCTCCGTCCACCAGCCGGAAGAGGTCGTGGCGTCGAAAGAGGCTCTGCACCATGGCGTGCATGCGCGGGTCGTCGCGGAGGATGTCGTAGTGGATGACGCCTGGGAGGGCTGCGGAGAACCCCACGGCGTCCACGGCGTCGAATACCTGCGTCCCCTCCTCGGCCCCAAGGTAGATGCGGGCGAAGCGGTCGCGTTGCTGGATGAGCTCCCCGATGGCGGTGAGCATGTCGCTGACGAGCCGCTTCATCACGCTCGGGCTGGGAACCCGCCCGTGGAAGTCGAGGAGGTGCTCGTAGTAGCTCGGGTCCCGCGGCAGGGCCCCGGTTCGGACGCCGGTCACGGCCACCACGAGCGGGACGGCGAGGTCCCGCAGCGTGAGCGGGCGGCCGGAGGGGTCGCTGAAGGCGTCGCCGATGCCGGCGCGCAGGTGGAGTCGCATCGCGGCGGGCAGCCCGTAGCGGGAGTCCGTGCGCAGGACCCGGAACAGGCCGCGGAAGGAGAGCTTGTCGAGGAAGGCGGACGCGTCCTCCTGCCGCCAGTGCCGCGAGCGGGCCCGGAAGAGCAGCAGCACCGCCCCCATGCTGGTGCCGGCGAGCAGCCTCGGGACGAGGCCGTACTGCTCGAGGAGCGCGAACGCGCCCAGGTACGACCAGCACACCCCGCCCCCTCCGCCGCAGACGAGCACGAGCGCCTTCTCGCAGACCTCCCGGTCCAGGTCGACCGGCGAGAGCCGGCCGGAGAAGGCCTCCACCGTTCGCCGCCGCCAGTCCCTGGCGACCTCGAGGACGTGCGGCACGTGGCGGGCCACGGCGGCCCGGTCGACGCCTCCTCTGCGGCACAGCAGCGGGACGACGGTGGAGAGGACCTCCTCGCGGAGCGGGGCAAGGAATTCCGAGAGGTCGACGTCGGCGCCGTCCGGGCGCCGGACGACGCCGGTGCGCGCCAGGTTGAGCGCGTAGCGAAGCGCGTGCTCCTCCGGCTCGCCGATCCACGGGGCGAGGCTCACTACGGCCCGGACCAGGGCCGCCTCGGCGTCCTCGAAGGGGCGAACCTGCGCACTCAGGGCTTCGAGCTGGTCGTCGGGGATGGCCACGTGGGCAGTCGGTCGCGTCGGGTGGGGAGGCCGTCATGTTAGCGCCGTCCGGCCCGCGGGGGCGGAAACGGCGCGCCTCTCAGGGCCTCACGACCTCGTCGTACGCTCGCCGAACCGCGTCGGTGACCCGGGCATAGTCGGCGACGAGCCGCGCCCCGGGGTCCTCGCCATAGTAGCCGAGCCGGCGGGCCAGCTGCGCAAGCAAGCGCCCACCCTCGGGCAGGTACTCGATGCTGTAGTCGTGGACGATGCGCATTCGCATCGCCAGCCGGCGGTGAAACTCGTAGCCGGCGATGAGGTCCTCATAGGTGGCGTCCCGCAGGAGCCCGGCGTCGCGCAGCCGGCGCAGGGCCACAGGGGTGGACGGGGTCCGGATCGCCCGCACGTCGTGGCCGTGCGCGAGCTGGAGGAACTGCACCGCGAACTCGACATCCACGATCCCTCCGCGCCCGACCTTGGGGTTCTTGCCCTTCAGCGATTCGCGGCCGATCTCGGCCTCCATCCGCTCCCGCATCCGGCGGATCTCGGAGGCGACCTCCCCCCGGTTCACGACCGGTCCGTAGACGACCGGGTCGAGGACCTGCTCGACCTGCTCCCACAGGCTGCGGTCGCCGGCCGCGAAGCGAGCCCGCAGCAGGGCCTGCCGCTCCCAGAGCTGGCTGCGCACCTGCGGGCTGTCTTCCGCCCCGAGGTGGTAGCGGGCGAAGCCCTCCACGCTCGTGACGAGCGCCCCCTGGTTCCCGCTGGGACGCAGCCTCGTGTCGGTCTTGTAGAGCAGGCCCTGGCGGAGCGGCATCTGCAGGAAGGAGAGCAGGCGCTGGGCGAGCCGGGCGTACAGGGCATGGGTCTGCGTCCGCGGCTCCCCCGGGCCGTCGCGCGCCTGCTCGCTCGGGTAGAGGAAGATGAGGTCGAGGTCGGAGTGGTAGCCGAGCTCGCGGCCGCCGAGCTTGCCCATGGCGACCACGCAGAGGCGCCCCGGCGGGAGCTTTCCCTTCGCCCGCGCCTCGTCCTCGGCGAGCGCGAGGCACGCGGCGAGCAACTCCTCGGCGAGATCGGACAGCTGCTCCGAGGCGCTTTCGAGCGAGATGGCCCCGGCGATGTCGGCCATGGCGATGCGGAGCACCTCCTCGTTCTTGTAGCGGCGGAGGTCGGCGAGCTTGCGCTCGAGCAACTCGTCGATGGGCAAGTCGGCAGGAACCTGGGCGAGGCGTGCGGCGATCTCGCCGCGGAAGGCGGGTCCCGACTTGGTGGCCTCCACCCGGTCGTCGTGCAGCAGCTGGTCGATGAGCTCCGGGTGGCGCAGGAAGCGCTTCGAGAGGAAGTCGGAGGTGCCGAACAGCGAGAGGAGGAGGCGGGCCAGCCGGCGCGAATCGTGGAGCAGCTTGAAGTACGGCTCCGGAGAGGTCAGCGCGGCCGCGAACTCGGCGAGGTGGGAGAGGGCCTGGTCCGGATCGGGGGTGGCGAGAACCTCCGCGAGCAGCGCCACGGCAGCCGCGGGGTCGCCCATGCGCGAGAAGGGCGTCCGGCGGCGCGCCAGCGCGTCGAGGGCCGCCACGGCTTGGTCCGGGTCCGCGAAGCCGCGCCGTCCCGCGATCTCGCGGCGGCGGGCCGCATCCACCTGCTGGTCGGCGAGCAGCGCCAGCTCCGGCTCGAGGCGCGTCGCGCCCCCGCTGCTGCCGAGCAGGCCCCCGAACAGCTGGCCCACCTTCTCCCGGTGGGCCGCGAGCGCCACCTCGAAGCGGGCCGGGTCCGAGAAGCCCATGGAGCGCGACAGGCCCAGGCGCTCCCCGGGAGGGGGCAGCCGGTGCGTCTGGCGCCCGTCCACCATCTGCACGCGGTGCTCGGCCCGGCGCAGGAACAGGTAGCCATCGGCGAGCGCGTCGCGGTCCCGCGCCGGCACGATGCCCGCGAAGAGCAGCCGGTCGAGAGCCGGCAGCACGGCGCGCTCCCTCAGCCCGTCCACCTTGAGCTTGCCGCCGTGGAGCAGCTGGAGAGCGGTCACGAAGAACTCCGCCTCGCGGATGCCGCCCTTGCCGAGCTTGAGGTCGTCTTTCCCCTCTGCCCCGGCGCGCGCGTCGATTCGCGCCTTCATCGCCTGGATCTCCTGGATCACGTCGAGGCCCACGGTGCGTCGCCACACGAAGGGCTCGAGCTGGGCGAGGAGCTCCTCCCCCACCGAGAGGTCGCCAGCCCCGGGGCGTGCCTTCACGAGCGCGTTGCGCTCCCAGGAGCGACCAAACGCCTGGTAGTACAGCTCGGCGGCGCGGACGCTGTTGACGATCGGGCCGCTGCGCCCGTCGGGCCGCAGGTTCAGATCGACCCGGAAGACGAACCCGTCCTCGGTGGCCTTCGAGATGCTCTCGGTGACGAGCTCGGCGAGCTTGGCGTAGTAGGCGAAATGGGTGAGCGCCTGCTCGCCGGTCGTGGTCCCGTCCGTCCCGTAGACGTAGATGAGGTCGATGTCGGACGAGAAGTTGAGCTCCCGCGCGCCGAGCTTGCCCATGGCGAGGGCGCAGAATCCCGCCCCGGGCTCCCGCCCAGAGAGGCCGTCGGGCGCCCCGTGGCGCGCCCGCAGCCGCCGGTCGTGAAAGCGGATCGCGGCGTCGAGGCAGGCGGTCGCCAGGGCGGAGAGCTCGCGCGTCACCTCGCTGACGCGCGCGCGTCGCAGGTCGCGCAGCGCGATGCGAAGCACCTCGCGCGCGGCGAAGCGTCGCAGTACCCGGTGCAGGCCGGCCACGTCCTCGGGGCCGAGGCGGCGGACGGCGCGGGCGACCGCACCCACGAGATCTCGCTCTGGACGCATCCGCCGGACCCACGGCGAGCGGGCGACCCGGCGCAGCAGCCCCGGCTCGCGAGCCAGCGCCGCCTGCGCGAGGCGCGAGCCTCCGACGAGCAGAACCAGGGCCTCGACGAGGTCCGGCGCGGCAGGCAGGTCGGCGGCGTCTACGTAGCGCTCGACGCCGGAAAGCGCCAGGTCCGGGTCCGGGGCCATCCGGCAGAGGTCCACGACGTTCGGCAGGCGGGAGCCGAGACGGCGCTTCAAGCGTGAGAGGCGCTCCGGGGCGTCCGGGGAGCGGAACGGGGCAGACTCGACCCCGGGCAGGAGCAGGTTCTCGCTCAGGGTCCGCCCCCGTCCGAGCGACCCGCCAGGCGAGGGCCCGCGGCGGTCCGGTCGAGCGGGTCGGCGTCGGGCCCGCACCGCGGGGTGGTGCCGCGGGCGCCGCGGGGCGGCAGGCCCCGGGGGACGAGCGCGCGGACCGGCAGCGGCGAGGCAGGCATGATGGCTCGAGCGGTGCCCGCGGACCGGATCTAGAAGGCCCGGGTCTCGCCCGGCCTCATGGTGACGACGCGCGTCTTCGAGCCCTGCTTCTTCAACGCCGCCTCGAGCTGTGCGGGCGTGCCCCGGAGCAGGGGAAAGGTCCCGAAGTGCATGGGGACGACGACCCGGGGGCGGACGAGGCCGACGGCGGTAGCCGCTCCCGTGGGATCCATGGTGAAGTGGCCGCCGATGCAGGCGAGCATCACGTCGATGGCGTAGCGGTCGCCGACGAGCTTCATGTCCCCGGTCGCGGCCGTGTCGCCCGTGTGGTACACGGTCGGCCCGCCCCGGATTTGAATCACGAGCCCCGTCGGGGTCCCCGCCGGCTCGAGCGGCGCGGCGTCGTCCCTCTTGAAGGTGGAGCTGTGCACGGCCGGCACGAGCGTCACCGCCACCTCGGGGGTGAGCTCGAGGGTTCCGCCCACGTTGCCCGACGTGGCCATGGTCGCCTGCTCCTTCGGGTACCCGGCGCCGACGAGCGCGGTCATGAGCTCGAAGTTGGTGACGAGCTTCGCCCCGGTCTTCCGGGCGAGCGCGACGGCGTCGCCCACGTGGTCGAAGTGGCCATGGGATACGAGGATGAAGTCGACGCGTTCGAGCTTCTGTAGCGCGTCCTTGTCGGGGTTGGAGGGGTTCGAGATCCAGGGATCGACGGCGAGGACCGTTCCACCCGGGGTCTTGACGAGGAACGCGGCGTGGCCGAGCCAGGTGACCTCCGTCTTGCCCGCGGGGTTCGCGGCGGCGTCGGCCGCGCCCGCGGCGAGTGGGGCGGCGAGGACGAGAAGGGCGAGGCTCCTCATGCGGTACCTCCACGGGTGGAAAGAGGCTTCCCGGATCTACACGGGCCCGCCGCGTCTCGCCAGGGGGGACGGCTCGCACCCGCAGCCGGTCCGCGAGGCACTTACTTCCGCTTGACGGCGAACGGCGAGAAGGCCTGCGCCTCCGGCATGAGCTCGATGACGTTCACGTTCACGTGGGCCGGTCGGGTCACCGCCCAGTGGATGGCGTCGGAGATGTCCGCCGCTCGGAGGGGCTCGAGGCCCTGGTAGACGGCCCGCGCCTTGTCCGGGTCGCCGATGCGGACGAGCGAGAACTCGGTCTCGGTCATGCCAGGCTCGACGCTGGTGACGCGCACGCCGGTCCCCACCAGGTCGGCGCGCAGGTTGAGCGAGAACTGGTGCACGAAGGCCTTGGTGGCGCCGTAGACGTTGCCGCCGGGGTAGGGGTAGGTGCCGGCCACCGAGCCGATGTTCACCACGTGCCCGCGGCCCCGCTCCACCATCCCCGGCAGCAAGAGCCGCGTGAGGACCACGAGCCCGCGCACGTTGGTGTCGATCATCTGCTCCCACTCGTCGAGGCTCGCCCCTTGCGCCGGGCCGAGCCCGAGGGCGAGGCCGGCGTTGTTTACGAGGACGTCGACGCTCGGCGAACGCCGGCGGGAGGGAGGCGACGGCGCGCTCGACGGCGGCGCGGTCGCGGACGTCGAGCACGATCGCGGTGGAACGGGACGCCGAGCCGGCGGCCGAGGACTTCGAGCCGGTCGGCGCGGCGGCCGCAGACGACGAGGCGGGCGCCGTCGCGGGCGAACCGCTCGGCGGTGGCCTCGCCGATCCCGGAGGTGGCCCCGGTGACGAAGACGGTGGCTTCGGGAAAGGTCCATGGCGGCGCATTCTGGCACGAGCGCCGACGGCGCGGGAAGGAGGACGGAGCGGGGACAGGGATGCGGACCCCGGGCGGCCGCGAGGAAGCTCGGCCCGCGATCCCGGACGCGCGCTGAGCGCCACGGCGCCGCCCGCCCAGGGGGCGTCCGGCCGGCGAGTCTAGCGAGAGGAACGGATCGGCGAGGCGCCCCAGCAGGTCCGCCGGCCCGAGGAAGGTGAGGTGGACCGATCCGGCCTGGAGGCGGGCGCCGCTCGGCAGCGGCTCGGGCTGTCCGGCGGCCAGCCGGCGGCCGTCGAGGAGGGTGCCGTTCGAGGAGCCGGCGTCCCGGACGGTCCAGCCGCCGGCCGGCGAGCGCATGAGGACGAGGTGGACCCGCGAGAGCGTGGCGTCGTCGACCACGATGTCGTTCTCCGGGCCGCGTCCGAGCGTCGCGTACGGGCGACTCCGCGACTGCCGGGGGACCGCGATGGCGAGGGACTCGCCCGGACCGCGCGGGTCGGCGCGCGGGCCGGAGAGCGAGCGTGCATCCCGGTTCGCTCGGGCGGATGCCACAGCCCGGCCTCCCACACGAGCCAGTCGTGAGGGTGGAGCGACTCGAAGGCCGCGAGGCTCGCACGTGCCGAACTTCGCCCCGAAGCCAGGAGAGCAGGTAGCTCGTCACCGGGCGACGCCTTCCTGGTCGCGTCGAAGCTGCCAGTAGTCGCGGTGGAGCTCCAGGTTGAGCGGGTCGGCGGAGAGCGCCTCCTCGTACTGGGAGAGCGCGAAGGCCGAGTTGCCGAGCGCGCGCGCCACCCGCGCCCGGCTGAGGCACTGCTGCGCGCGGGAGGAAGCGTCCGGGCGCTCCTGCAGGAACTCGGCCCGCCGCTGCTCCACGAGCGCGTCCGGAAGGCCTGCGGCGATGCATCGGGCCACGCCCTGGTGGTTGCCGTGGCGGGCGTCGTAGGACGAGGCGCTCCGCGGGGACGCCGATCACGTCGGCCGCCATGCGCGACCCGGGCGAGCATCGGGGCCACCATGGCGGCGTGGCGCGCGGACAGCTTGCGGTCGCGCAGCCGCTCGAGCTGGACCCTCAGCGAGCGGGCCCGGCTCTGCACGTCCTTCAGCTCGGCGTCCGGCGAGACCCCGAGGAGCTCGTAGTGGGTCCCGGCGGCGCGCCCCTGCATGTCGTCGAGCAGCGAGGCCGCGGCCGCGTCGTCGGAGGGGGCGGGGGCGCGAGCTCGGGGGGGCGCGCTCCGGCCGACGAGCCTCTCGAGCGCGGACCGCGCCGGGGCCGAGGGCGCGAGGAACTGCAGCGCGAAGCCGGGTTCCATCTTCCAGGCCCTCGCCTCCCCCGGGGTGACGACCCGGACCACCTCCGCCTCGAGCTCGAGCGGCGCCGCCGTCGACCGTCAACGAGACCTTGAGGCGCGTCATGGGCGGCGGAAGCGGCGGCGAGGCGCGGACGTAGACGCCCGCCCGCGTCAGCTCGGTCGCCTCGAGCGAGCGCGCGGTCGCCTCGCCGGGAAGCCGGACCTCGACCGCGAGACCCGGCGGCGCCTTCGGGGGCCCGGCCGGGGGAGGCGGCACGCGTTCGGGGGCAGGAGCGGCGGCGGGCGGCGCCGCCACCGCCACCGGCGAGCCGGGTCGGGCGAGAGCCTCCTCGACGGCGAAGAGCGCGCGGCCGAAGGCGCGCCATGTCCGGGTAGCGGTCCTCGGGTCGCTTCGCGAGCGCGCGGAGGATGGCGACCTCGAGCGCCTCGGGCACGCCGCGGGTTCACCTCGCGCGGCGGCGGAGGCGGCTCGCGGAGGTGGGCGAGCAGCAGCTGGGCGATGCTCGTGCCCGTGAAGGGGAGCCGCCCGGTGGCGAGCTGGTAGGCCATGACGCCGAGCGCATAGATGTCGGTGCGGCGCGTCGATGGCCCGGTTGTCGCACTGCTCGGGCGCCATGTACTCGGGCGTCCCCACGATCATCCCGGCGGCGGTGTGGGAGCCGGCCGGGCGCGTCGCGGAGCTTGGCGATTCCGAAGTCCACGAGCTTCACGAAGTGGTCGCGCCCGCGGCGCCGCAGCACGAACACGTTGTCCGGCTTCAGGTCGCGGTGGACGACGCCGCGCTCGTGGGCGCAGTGGAGCGCGTCGCAGAGCTGCACGAGGATGTCGAGGGCCGCCGGCGGCGCCACCGAGCCCGCGCGGATCATCGCGGCGAGCGTCTGGCCCTCCAGGTACTCCATCACGATGTAGTACCGGTTCGGCGGCACCATCGACGAGGTCGAAGATGCCGACGATGTTCTCGTGGCCGATGAGGTTCACCGCCCGCGCCTCGTCGTAGAAGCGGCCCACGAGGTCGGCGTTCGTCGCCATCGACTCGTGGAGGAACTTGATGGCGACCTTGCTCCCGATGACCGGGTGCTCGGCCAGGTAGACGGTGCCCATCCCGCCGCGGCCGAGTGCCCGCACGATGCGGAAGCTGCCCACGGTCGAACCCACCAGGGGATCGACGGCCCGGAGCACCGACTCTCCGTTCGGGGCCTGCGTGAGGGCCTTCGAGCGAGATGGTGGCGCCGCCAGAGGAGGCCGGGCGAGACGGGCCGCAGGGTTCAGACGCGCCGTGCGCCTGCCCGCACAGCGGGCAGAGATTGGTGCTCCCGGGTGGCGTCCGATCCTGGGCGCTCAAGAGTTCACTCCGCGAACGAGGTACATTAACAAGGGGGACGCATCCAAGACACCCCGCGGGGGAGGGACAATCGCTCTCCTCCCACCCGCCCATACCCGTGGCGAAGCCGAAAAACACCCCGGAATCCGCTTGACGCGTCTCCGGGCTAGCTGGTTCAACCATTTACCATGGATCCCAGGAAGTCCAAGCGGACGCGCCGGTCCCGTCCCACGAAGGGACCCGGAGCCGCGAAGCGGCAGCCGGCGAAGGCGCGGCGCGCGCGGAAGGCCAAAGCTCCTCGCAGGGCGACGCCGCGCCGGGGCGAGAGGCGGTCCGCCGCGCGGGCCAAGGGGCCGGCGAAGGCCGCGGTCCGCAAGCGCTCGCGCGCCGCCGGACGGGCAGCCGGGCCGCGCGCCGCGCCGCGCCCGAAGGGCGCCGGGAAGGCGAAGGGCCGGGTCGCGAAGGGCAACGCCACGGCGGGCCGCGGCCGCCGCGCCGGGGGAGCGCCTCGATCCGGAGGGGTACTTCATCGCTCGGGTGCGCGGCGAGGAGGCGATCCGCGAGGCGCCGCACCCGATGGCCGAGGCCGACGAGCCGGAGGACGCCGCGAGCGCTCCCGCGGAGGAGGCCGGGCCGGCCGACGACGAGGGGCTCGGAGACCTGCCCGGGAGCTACGGCGACGACGTCCTCGTGGGGCTCGCCCGCGACCCGCACACCCTCTTCCTCTACTGGGACCACGGGCACGCGAGCCTGGCCGCGGCCTTCGAGGGGCTCGACCACCCGAGGACGCAGTTGTGGGTCCTCGTCCGCGGCGAGGGCGGCGAGTGGCAGAGGCTTCGGGTCGTCGACGTCGCGCTCGAGTCGCGCAGCCACTACGTCCACGACCTCGAGCCGGACCGCAGCTACCGGGCCGAGATCCACGCCGTGGACCGGGGCGGGCGCGAGCGCAGGGTCGGAGGGGCCTCGAACGAGGTGCACCTGCCCCCGGCGGCCCATCGCCGCTGCTCGACGACCGCTTCGCGCGCATCCCCTGGGAGCTCAGGCTCGACAGCTGGCTTCGGGAGGTCCGCGCCGGCGGGGCCTTCCCCGACGAGCTCCGTGCGCAGCTCGCCCGCCTGTCCGACTGGTCGCCGGCTCGGGGGCGGGACGTGGGGCGGATCGGCGGGCGGCGTGGGCGGGCGCCCGACGCTCGCCGGCGGGGCGGCCTCGGAGGCGGGTCGGCAAGGAGGGTGCCTAGATGGCGCGCGACGTCCTCGGCTACCTGTCGCTCCACCTGCACGCCCACCTGCCGTTCGTGCGCCACCCGGAGCACCCGGACTTTCTCGAGGAGGACTGGCTCTACGAGGCCATCACCGAGACCTACCTGCCGCTTCTGCGGGTCTTCGACCGGCTCGCCGACGAGGGCGTCCCCTTCCGCATCTCGCTCACCATGTCGCCCCCGCTCGTGGCGATGCTGCGGGACGAGCTGCTCATCGGGGCGCTACGCGAGGCGCCTCGAGCGGCTCGGCGTGCTCGCCGACAGGGAGGTGCACCGCACCCGGCACGACGCCGACCTTCCACCGGCTCGCGCTCCACTACCAGCGGGAGTTCCGTGAGCTTCGCGGGCTCTTCGAGGACCGCTACCGGCGCGACCTCGTCGGCGGCGTTCAGGCGCCTCGAGGACGCGGGCGGGCTCGAGCTCGTCACCTGCGGCGCCACCCACGGCTTCTTGCCGCTCATGCAGATGTACCCCGAGGCCGTCCGCGCCCAGATCGCGGTGGCGGTGAGCCACCACCGGCGCCACTTCGGGCGCGACCCGGCCGGGATCTGGCTGCCCGAGTGCGGCTACTACCCCGGGGTCGAAGCGCTGCTCGCCGAGCAGAACATCCGCTACTTCTTCGTGGACACCCACGGCGTCACCGACGCCACCCCGCGCCCCCGCTACGGCGTGTACGCGCCCGTCTACACGCCGAGCGGGCCGGCCGCGTTCGGCCGCGACCCCGAGTCCTCGATGCAGGTGTGGAGCGCCGAGACCGGCTACCCGGGCGACCCCGAGTACCGCGAGTTCTACCGCGACGTCGGCTGGGACCTCGAGTGGGACTACGTCAAGGACGTTCATCCAGCCGAACGGCCAGCGCAAGAACGTCGGCATCAAGTACTTCCGCATCACCGGGAAGTCGCCGGACAAGGAGCCCTACGACCCGCGAGCGGGCCCGCGAGCGGGCCGCGGCCCACGCCGGGAACTTCCTCTACAACCGGCAGCGGCAGATCGAGCACCTGGCCTCGCGCATGGCCGGCGTGCGACCCATGGTGGTCTCGCCCTACGACGCCGAGCTCTTCGGCCACTGGTGGTACGAGGGCCCGGAGTTCCTCGACGTCCTCATCCGCAAGGTGGCTCGCGACCAGAGCACCTTCCGGCTCGCCACCCCGGGCGACTACCTCCGCGAGAACCCCGAGCAGCAGGTCGCCGCCCCTCCGATGTGCTCCTGGGGCGCCGGCGGATACGCCGGCGTCTGGCTCGACGGGTCGAACGACTGGATCTACCGCCATCTCCACAAGGCGGCCGAGCGCATGATCGCGCTCGCCCGGGACTTCCGGAGCCCGACGACCTCTGCCGCCGGGCGCTCAACCAGGCGGCGCGCGAGCTCTTGCTGGCGCAGTCCTCCGACTGGGCCTTCATCCTCAAGACGGGGACCATGGTCGACTACGCCATCCGGCGGACCAAGGAGCACGTGCTGCGCTTCCACCGGCTGCACGACCAGATCCGGGCCGGGATGGTCGACGCCGCCTGGCTCGCCAGCGTCGAGTCCCGGGACAACCTCTTCCCGGAGATCGACTACCGCGTCTACCGGCCCGTCGCCTGAGCGCGGCGGCGCCGCGGGGCCGACCATGGCGTCCACCTCGATCTCGACGAGCATGTCGGGGTCGACGAGCGCCTCACCTCGACGATGCGTGGCCGCGGGCGGGTGCGCCCCGAAGACCTCCCGGTGGGCCCGCCCGACCTCCCGCCAGCGCGACGCGTCGGTGACGAACATGCGGGTCCGGACCACGTCGGGGCCGAGGCGCCGAGGGCCGCGAGCGCCTCGACCGCGATCTGCGAGGCAGCGGCGGGCCTGGGCGTAGGCGTCGCCGGGCGGCGTGGACCCCGCCGCCCGGCTCCGACCGGCGCGGTCCCGGACACGAAGACGAGGTTCCCGCGCCGGATCGCGCGGCAGTAGCCGACCTCGGGCTCCCAGGGGGCCCCGGAGAAGTGGCGCCGGGCGCGAGGCGGTCGACGCCGGGCCACGGGACGGGCGCGGGACCGGCGCGGGCCGCCTACCAGGCGATGCCGCGCCCGCCCTTGATGTACTGCTGCAGCTGGTTGATGAGCCAGTCCTTCTCGTCGACCATGAGCTGCAGGACGTCGAGCATGGAGACCACGCCCTTCACCTCGCCGCCCTCCTTGACGAGCAGGTGGCGCGTGAAGTTGCGCCGCATCACCTCGGCGCACTCCCGCTCCTCGGTCTGGGGGGAGACCGCCGGGAGGTCGGAGCGCATCACGTCCTGGACGGTGGACGTGGCGAGCTCGCCGGTGGCGAGCGCGCGGTAGACGATGTCGCGCTCGGTGACGAGCCCGACAATCTTGCCATCCTGCCGCACGCCCACCGAGCCGATGCGGCGGTCGGCCATGACCCGCGCCGCGTCCGCGACGGGGGTCTTGCCTTCCAGGGCGACGATGTCTCGGTTGTAGCGCTTCTCGATGGTGGCCATGGATTCCCTTCCCTAAAGCTTTCGGGGTCGGCATCTTACCGCGGGTGGCCGGATGGGGGGAGAGAAGAAGCGGCAGCGCGCGTTGACCGGAGGGGCCCGCCCCGATTAGCCTGCGCCAGCCTTCCCCCGACCCACGGAAAGGGTGCGAGAGACTCCATGGCCGAGGAGCTGGGAGCCACCGAGCGAGAGATCATCGCGCAGCGCCAGCGCAAGGCGGAGGCGCTGCGCGCCCTCGGGGTCAACCCCTTCGGGAACGGCTTCGAGCCGAGGCACCTCGCCCGCGACGTTCAGGCCCGCTACGGGGACGCGCCGGCCGAGGAGATCGCGAAGGACCCGGGCAGCTGGTCGCTCGCCGGGCGGGTGCTCGCGGTGCGCAGCTTCGGCAAGGCGGCCTTCCTCAGGCTGCGCGACCGGTCGGGCGAGATCCAGGTCTGGGTGAAGAAGGACCGGGTCGGCGAGCGCGGCTTCGAGGTCTTCAAGCTCCTCGACGTCGGGCGACATCGTCGGCGGCCGAGGGGCCGGCCACGCGCACCAAGACCGGCGAGCTGACGGTGGAGGCGGCGAGCTTCGCCATCCTCACGAAGGCCATCCGCCCCCTGCCCGGAGAAGTGGCACGGCCTCTCCGACGTCGAGCAGCGCTACCGCCAGCGCTACGTCGACCTCATCAGCACCCCGGGCGTGAGGGAGATCTTCGAGAAGCGGGCCCGCGATCGTGTCCACCATCCGGCGGTTCCTCGACGGGCGCGGCTTCCTCGAGGTGGAGACGCCCACCCTGCACAAGCCCGAGGAGGCGGGCGGGGCGGCGGCCCGACCGTTCGAGACCCACCACAACGCGCTCGGGATGGACCTGAAGCTGCGCATCGCCACCGAGCTGCACCTGAAGCGGCTCGTGGTGGGCGGCCTGGACCGGGTCTACGAGATCGGGCGCATCTGGCGCAACGAGGGCATCGACCGGCGCCACAACCCCGAGTTCACGAGCATCGAGTTCTACCAGGCCTACGCCACCCACGAAGACCTGATGCGGCTCACCGAGGAGCTCTTCCACACGCCTGGCCGTCGAGGTGCGCGGGCTCGCCCACGCGTCACCTTCCAGGGGCAGCCCATCGACTTCACCCCGCCGTTCCCGCGCTTCTCGCTCCTGGAGATGGGGGCGCGGGCGCTCGGCCTCACCCCGGAGGACGCGCTCGTCGGGACGCGGGCTCACCGAGGCGCTGGCGCGCGCCGCCACGCGGGAGAAGGACTCCGAGGACGCCTGGAAGCTCGAGCGCGCGGCCACGGCCTCGCCCGGCGAGGCGGTCGCGCTCGCCTTCGAGGTCTTCTGCGAGCACGAGCTGCCGCGGGACCGGCCGGCCTTCGTGGTGGACTGGCCCGATCGAGACGAGCCCGCTCTCGCGCCGCCGCGACTCCGACCCGCAGGCTCGTGGACCGCTTCGAGATGTTCGTGGCCGGCATGGAGGTGGCGAACGCCTTCAGCGAGCTCAACGACCCGGCCGACCAGCGCGCCCGCTTCGAGGCGCAGGTGAAGGCCCGCGCCGCGGGCGACGAGGAGGCCATGCCCTTCGACGAGGACTTCGTCCGCGCCCTCGAGCACGGCATGCCGCCCACGGCCGGCGAGGGCATCGGCATCGACCGGGTGACCATGATCCTCGCCGACTCCGCCTCGATCCGCGACGTCATCCTGTTCCCGCTCTTGAAGTCGCGCGAATGACGCGAGGTCCCCCTCGGTTCATGGGGGAGCGCTTGGACACGTCCACCGAAAGTTCCCGACCGACCCCGACGGCGCCGCGCCCGGTGCCGCCGGTGTTCTCCTGGGGCAGCTTCGCTCTGGCGGCCGCCGGCGTGGTGCTGGCCCCGGTGGTGGCCGGGCTCGGCCACGCCTTCCTTTCCGACCGGCTGGGGCTCCCGGCCGGGTCCGCGGTGGCGCTCGCGCTCCTCGGCGCGGCCGCGTTGGGCGCTCCTCGGTGGGGCGGCGTCCGCGGCGGTGGGCCGCCGCCTCGCCTTCTACGAGATCGTGGCCGCCACCTTGCTCGTGCTGGCCCTCGAGCTCGGCCCGCTGCTCGTCGCGCTCCCGCGGCTGCGGGGGCTGCCGCTCGCCCTCGCACTCCTGGCAGGCACAGGGCCGGGTGGTGCTCGTGGTGGGGCTCGTGCTCGTGGGTCTCACGAGCGGAGCGCTCGCCTTCCTCGGGTCGACGGCCAGCTACGTCTTCACCGGCTCGGGCCGCCTCGACGCCTCCTTCGGGTACGAGCTCTACATCGCCCGCAGCCACCTGCGCCTCACGCCCCGCATGCTCGCGGCGCTCTTCCTCATCGTGGTCACCGGTGTCGTCCCGGGCCTGCTCGCGGCGGTGGGATGGTCGCTGTGGCGGGACGCTGCCGAGCGGCGGGCGGCTCGGCGCGGCGAGCCCCACGAGCGCCCGCGCCTCGCGGCCACCATGCTCATGACCCTCATCTCCATCGGCGGGGTCGCGACCGGCGTCTGGGCGCTCACCGTGGTGCTCTCGGTGATGAGCGGATTCGAGGCCGACCTGAAGAAGAAGATCCTCGGGGCCCACGCCCACGGGGTGGTGCTGAAGTACGGGCAGAACGACTTCACCGAGTGGAAGGAGGTGAGGGACCGCGTGCTGGGGGTCCCGGGCGTCGCCGCCGCCACCCCCTTCCTCTACAACGAGGTGATGCTCTCGGCCGGCAACAACCTGACCGGCTCGATCCTGAAGGGGATCGACCCCGTCACCATCGGCCGCGTCACCGACCTCCCGCGCGACATGGAGGAGGGGACGACTCGAGTGGCTGACGCGACCCGGCGAGATCCCGGAGCCGCGGCGCTCGCGCGGCGACGATCCGCGACGCGCTCGACGGCGCCGGGAAGCGGCCCGCCGAGGCCGCGGCGGCGCGCCGGGCGCGGGCGCGCGCCCCGCGAGGAGCTGCCCGGGATCGTGGTCGGCCGCGAGCTCGCCCGCAGCCTCCGGGCCGGGATCGGGGACGTGGTGAACGTGGTGTCGCCCTTCGGGGACATCGGGCCGGCCGGGCCGCAGCCGAAGAGCCGGGCCTTCCGGGTGGCCGGGATCTTCTTCAGCGGCATGTACGAGTACGACGCCAAGTTCGCCTACCTCGACCTGGCCGAGGCGCAGCGCTTCTTCGGCACCGGCGCGTCCGTTACCGGGCTCGAGCTCAAGGTCGCCGACGTGGACGCCGCGCGGCCGGTGATGCGCCGCGTGCTGGCCGCGCTGGAGGGCTATCCCTACCGCACCAAGGACTGGGGGGAGATGAACCGCAACCTCTTCTCCGCGCTCGCGATGGAGAAGATCGTGATGGCGGTGATCCTGGGCTTCATCGTGCTCGTGGCGAGCTTCATCATCGTCGCCACCCTGGTGATGCTGGTGCTCGAGAAGACGCCGGGAGATCGCGGTCCTGAAGTCGATGGGCGCCGGGCTGCCGAGCATCATGAAGATCTTCGTCGCCGAGGGCCTCGTCATCGGCGGCGGTGGGCACCGCGTTCGGGCTGCTGCTCGGCCTCGGCACCTGCCTGCTCGTCGACAAGGTCGGCATCCCGCTCGACCCCGAGGTGTACTACATCAACAACCTGCCGGTGCTCATCGAGCCAGCCCAGTTCGCGCTCGTCGCGCTCGCGGCGCTCGGGCTCTCGTACCTCGCCACCATCTACCCGGCCACCAAGGCGTCGCGGCTGAAGCCGGTCGACGGGCTGCGGAGCGAGTGATGGCGGTGCCTTTGCTCCACATCGAGGGGCTCTCGAAGACCTACCTCATGGCCGGGCGCCCCCTGGAGGTGCTCCACGGGGTCACCCTCGACATCGGGGAGGGCGAGCTGCTGGCCCTCACCGGCCCGTCCGGCGCCGGGAAGAGCACCTTTCTCCACCTGGTGGGCACGCTCGACGAGCCCACCGCCGGGCACATCCTCTTCTCGGGCCGCGACCTTGCCTCGCTCGGCGAGGACGAGCTCGCCGCCTTCCGCAACGAGACGGTGGGCTTCGTCTTCCAGAGCCACCACCTCTTGCCCGAGTTCACCGCGCTCGAGAACGTGATGATGCCCGCGCTGGTGCGCCGGCTGCAGCGGGCGGAGGCGCGGCGCCTCGCCGAGGAGAGCCTCGCGAGGGTGGGGCTCGCGGAGCGCAGCGACCACCGGCCCGGCGAGCTCTCGGGCGGGGAGCAGCAGCGGGTGGCGCTGGCCCGCGCGCTCGTGCTCGAGCCGAGGCTCTTGCTCGCCGACGAGCCCACCGGCAACCTCGACCCAGCAGACCGCGGAGGGGATCCACGCGCTCCTGCTCGACCTGAACCGCTCGCTCGGGATCACCGGGGTGGTGGTCACCCACAACGAGCAGCTCGCGGCGTCCCTGCCGCGACGGGTCCGGCTCGCGGCCGGTCGGCTCGTCTAGTCGCCTGGGAAGATTCCTGTTTTGGCTTTGAGCTTTTCGCCACCATGCACTAGATTCCGCCGTTCCGTGAGGAGTGCCCTCCCCATCGCGGTAGTCGTGTGCCTTGTCACCGCGCCTCCCGCGCGGGCGGCAGAGGCGGAGGGCACCGTTGCGGCCATCGAGGTCGAGGGCAACCGTCGCGTCGAGGTCGACGCCATCAAGGCGGCGCTCGTCACCAAGGTGGGGCAGCCCATCGACGCGAAGAAGGTCCAGCAGGATGTCCGGGCGGTGATGAAGCTCGGGTACTTCGCCGACGTCACCATCGACGAGAAGGGGCCCCCCGACAAGCCCATCCTGGTGGTGAAGGTGGTGGAGAAGCCCTCGGTCCAGGACGTGCGCGTCCAGGGGAACGACGAGATCTCCACCGAGGACCTGAAGGACCTCATCGATGTGAAGCGCTACGCCATCTTCGACTCCGCCGCGGCCCGCAAGACGGTGAAGAAGATCCAGGAGAAGTACGTCGAGAAGGGCTTCTACCTCGCCGACGTCACCTGGAAGGTCGAGGACAAGCCCGACAACCAGGTGGTGGTGATCTTCGTGGTGGACGAGCGGGCCAAGGTGCAGGTCCGCCGCATCAACTTCATCGGCAACGACCACATCCCCAAGGACGAGATCCTCCCCTACATGCAGACGCAGGAGGGCAGCTACCTCGCCTTCCTGAGCTCGGCCGGCACCTACAAGGAGGAGGCCTTCCAGCGGGACCTCCAGGCCGTCCAGGCCGTGTACCTCGAGAAGGGCTACGTCAACGTGAAGGTGGGCAAGCCCTCCATCGCGCTCAGTCCCGACCGGTCCTTCCTCTTCATCAGCATCCCCATCGAGGAGGGGGACCCCTACACCATCGGCAAGATCGACTTCAGCGGCGAGCTGCTCGGCATGAAGCCGTTCCTGTACCCGGCGGTGGAGTCGGTGCCCGGCGAGCTGTTCCAGCGCTCCAAGGTGGCCCACGACCTCTTCGCGGTCGGCGACTTCTACCGCGACATGGGCTACGCCTACGTCAACGTCAACCCGAACACCAACCTCGACCCGAAGACGCGCACCCTCGACCTCGTCTTCGACGTTCAGCCTGGCCAGAAGGTCTACTTCGAGCGCATCGAGATCCAGGGCAACACCAAGACGCGCGACAAGGTCATCCGCCGGGAGCTGCGCATCTACGAGGGCGACCTCTACAGCGCCAGCGCGATCAAGATCTCCAAGCAGCGCATCACCGCGCTCGGCTACTTCGAGACGGTCGAGATCACCACCAAGAAGGGGAGCTCGGACGACCGGACCATCGCGGTGGTGGAGGTGAAGGAGAAGGCCACCGGCACCTTCCAGATCGGCGCCGGGTTCTCCTCCTACGAGAACTTCATCCTCACCGGCCAGATCAGCCAGAACAACTTCTTCGGGCTGGGGCCAGACCCTCGCCCTGCAGGTCGCAGTGGTCGTCCTTGCGGCAGCTCGGCCAGATCCAGTTCGTCGAGCCCTACTTCTTCGACTCGAAGTGGACCTTCGCCTTCGACCTGTACGCGAACGAGGCCCTCTACACCAACTTCACCCGCCGGGCGGTCGGCGGGTCGGTGACCTGGGGATACGAGCATCGCCGGGCTCTCGTCGCTGTGGCCGGGGTTCGGGCAAGTTCGAGGACCTGCGGGTCTTCGGCACCTACACGCTCGAGGGCATCACCGTCACCTCGGCGCTCTCCGACCTGCTGCTCTACAACCGCTTCCGGTCGGGCACCACGAGCTCGCTCCGGCTCGCCCTGCAGTGGGACCGCCGCGACAACCGGCTCTACCCGACCCCGGGCTACTACCTCACGCTCTCCGCCGACATCGCGCCGCCGTTCCTGGCGCCGACGGCGATCTTCGGGAGCCAGGTCAACCTGTTCTACCGGGAGACGGCCGAGTTCCGCCTCTACCTGCCGGTCTGGTCGCAGCTCACCTTCCGGTTCCGGCTCGCTCGCCGGCGTGATCCGCGGATGGGACGCCGAGCCACCCGGTCCCGGTGTCCGAGCTCTACTACGTCGGCGGCATCAACACCGTCCGCGGCTACCGGCTCTACACCCTGTCCCCGGTGGCCCTCGTCGGCCAGACGCCCACCGCCGACTCCCCGCTGCGCCAGCTCCAGATCGGCGGCAACAAGGAGCTCGTTATGAACTTCGAGCTCGAGTTCCCGATCTTCGAGAAGCTCGGGATCCGCGCGCTCATCTTCTTCGACATGGGCAACTCCTTCGCGCCCGGCCAGTACACCGACCCGACGGTCGGCTTCTCCCTCTACAAGTCGGTTGGCTTCGGGTTCCGCTGGTTCAGCCCCATCGGCCCGCTGCGCTTCGAGTGGGGCTTCCCGCTCAACCGCCGCAAGGACCCAGTCACCGGCGCCTACATCGACGCCCCAGTTGATTTCCAGTTCACCATCGGCAGTTTCTTCTGACCCCAAGGACAAGGAACGACCATGCGCTCCATCGCCATCCCCGCCGCCATCGCTCTCGCTCTCGTCGCTCCCCCGCGCCGCCCGGGCCGCCGAGATGAAGATCGGCTACGTGAACCTGCAGCAGGCCGTGAACGAGGTCGACGAGGGCAAGGCCGCCAAGGCGGCCCTGAAGAAGGAGTTCGACCAGAAGCAGAAGTTCCTCGACGAGAAGCAGAACGAGCTGAAGAAGATCAAGGAGGACTTCGACAAGCAGTCGGTCGTGATGTCCGACGAGGCCAAGCGCGAGAAGCAGGCCGAGCTTCGATCGCAAGCTCATGGAGACGCAGGGGATCTTCGTTCAGATGCAGAAGGAGCTGAGCGAGCGCGAGCGGGAGATGATGAAGGGCATCTTCGACAAGATGGAGGCCGTCATCCGCGAGATCGCCGACGCCGAGTGCTTCAACTTCGTCTTCGAGCAGCAGAACGCCGGGCTCATCGTGCGCCCCCAAGCAGTTCGACCTCACCGCCGAGTTGGTGCGAAGCTACAACGCCCGCTACAAGGGAGGGGGCGGCACCCGCCGCCGACACGAAGAAGAAGGCCGGCGACAAGAAGCCCGCCCCCGCGACCCCGGCGGAGAAATAGGAGGGCACGTGTCCTTCACCTTGGCGGACCTGGCGGCGCGAGTCGGCGGCCGCGTCGAGGGCGACGGATCCGGCGCGTGGTCGAGCGGGTCATGTCGCTCGACGCGGCCGGGCCGTCCGACATCTCCTTCTACGCGAACAGGCGGTACCGCGCGGATTTCCAGGCGACGCGCGCGGCGGCGGTGATCGTCGGGGAGGACGAGGCGGCGCGCTCGGGGCCGGCCCTCCTGCGGGCCGCGAACCCCTACCTGGCCTTCGCCAAGGTCTCCACGCTCTTCCACCCGCCGCGGGAGCCGCTGCCGGAGATCGCGCCGGGGGCGGTGGTGCACGAGAGCGCGAGGGTCCACCCCAGCGCGCAGGTGATGCCTCTCGCCTACGTCGGGCCCGGGCGCCCAGGTGGGGGCGCGCACCATCCTCTACCCCGGCGTGGTGCTCGACGAGGACGTGCGGGTGGGTGCCGACTGCGTGCTCTACCCCCACGTCGTCGTCCGCGAGCGCTGCGTGGTGGGCGACCGCTGCATCCTGCAGCCGGGGGCGGTGGTGGGCGGGGACGGCTTCGGCTTCGCCTTCGACATGGAGGGTGAGGGGGGCAGCGGGCCCCGCCACTACAAGGTGCCGCAGGCGGGCATCGCCGTCCTCGAGGACGACGTCGAGATCGGCGCCAACGCCTGCGTGGACCGGGCGACGCTCGGCCAGACGCTCGTGGGCAGGGGCGCGAAGGTCGACAACCTCGTGCAGCTCGGCCACAACGTCCGAGGTCGGCCCCCTGTCCTTGCTCGCCGCCGGGAC
Source organism: uncultured delta proteobacterium (assembly GCA_963754915.1). GTDB lineage: Bacteria > Myxococcota > Myxococcia > Myxococcales > Anaeromyxobacteraceae > DATJZG01. The sequence continues at coordinate 124,443 of CAVWHZ010000012.1, forward strand.
GGGGATCGGGGGCAGCACCGAGCTCGGGATGGGCGTCATCTGTGCCGGCCAGGTCGGCATCGTGGGCCACATCCGGATCGGGGACGGTGCGCGCCTCGGCGCCCAGGCCGGAGTGAGCAACGACGTGCCGGCCGGCGAGACCTACACCGGCTACCCCGCCGGCCCGCACGCCGAATGGCGCCGCGAGGCGGTCTCCCTGAAGAGGCTCCCGGCGCTCATCAAGCAGGTGCGCGAGCTCGAGAAGCAGGTCGAGAAGCTCAAGGAGGGCAAGTGAGCGAGAGCCAGCAGCCCGTCATGGACGTGACGGCCATCGAGAAGATCCTTCCCCACCGCTACCCGTTCCTCCTCGTCGACCGGGTGCTGTCTCTCGAGCCCATGAAGACGCTCGTGGCCCTGAAGTCGGTGACCGTGAACGAGCCCTTCTTCGCGGGCCACTTCCCCGGTCACCCGGTGATGCCCGGCGTGCTCATCCTCGAGGCCCTCGCCCAGGCCGCCGCGCTGCTCGCCAAGGCCTCGATGGCGAACGACCCCGGCGACAAGGTCACCTACCTCATGGCGATCGACCACGCCCGCTTCCGCAAGCCCGTCGTGCCGGGCGACCGCATCGAGCTGCGCGTGGAGGTGGTGAAGCAGAAGGGCGCCATCTGGAAGGAGAAGGGCGTCGCCTACGTCGACGGCGAGGTCGTGGCCGAGGCCGAGTTCATGGCGATGCTCGTGGACCGCGACAAGGTGGAGTGAGGGGAGGGGCAATGGCCATCCACCCCACCGCCATCGTCTCGCCGGGGGCGACCGTCGACCCGAGCTGCGAGGTCGGCCCCTACGCCGTCATCGGCCCGCGCGTGAAGATGGGGCCCGGCAACGTGGTGGGCTCCCACGCCGTCGTCGACGGCGACACCACCCTCGGGTCCCACAACCGCATCTTTCCCCACGCGGCCGTGGGCACCGAGCCGCAGGACCTGAAGTACAAGGGCGAGGTCACCCGGCTCGTCCTGGGCGACCGCAACGTGGTGCGCGAGTTCGCCACCGTCCACACCGGCACCGTCCAGGGCGGCGGGGAGACCCGCATCGGCTCGGGGTGCCTGCTCATGGCGACGAGCCACGTGGCCCACGACGTCCACCTCGGCGACCGCTGCATCATCGCGAACTGCGCGGCCCTCGCCGGCCACGTGGTGACCGAGGAGGGCGCCATCTTCGGCGGCCTCTCGGCGGTACAGCAGTTCACCCGCATCGGCCGGCTGGCCTACATCGGGGGCCTCTCCGGAGTGAACATGGACGTGGCCCCCTACCTCATGGTGTCGGGGGCGCGCGCCGAGGTCGTGGGCATCAACGCGGTCGGGCTCCAGCGGGCGGGCTACGGCGAGGAGCAGATCGGGCGCATCAAGGAGGCCTACCGCATCGTCTTCCGCGCCAAGCTGGCCCTCTCGGAGGCGGTCTCCCAGGTCAAGGCGGAGATGGGGCAGCACCCGGAGATCGCCCACTTCGTGAACTTCCTCGAGGCCTCGGAGCGGGGCCTGCTGCGCTAAAGTGGGAACCATCGGCCTCATCGCCGGCGGCGGCCGGTTCCCCGTCCTCTTCGCCGAGAGCGCGCGCCGCGCCGGCCACCGCGTGGTGGCGGCCGCCCACGTGAACCAGACCGACCCGGCGCTCGAGGGTCTCGTCGACGAGTGCACCTGGGTGAAGCTCGGCCAGTTCGGCAAGGTGCTCGACGTGCTCAAGTCGGCCGGAGCGAGCGAGGTGGTGATGCTCGGCTCCATCGCCAAGGCCCGCTTCTTTCGCGACGCCTGGCTCGACGGGCTCGGGCTGAAGGTGATGGCCGAGGTGGCCGTCCGCAGCGACGACAACATCCTGCGCACCATCGCGCGCGGCCTCTCCGAGCGCGGCCTGCCCGTCATCGACCCGACCCCGTACCTGCAGGACCGCCTCGCTCCCGAGGGCGTCCTCGGCCGCCACTCGCCCACCGAGGACGAGTGGGCCGACGCCCGCTACGGCCTCGAGCTCGCCCGGGCCATCGGGCGGCTCGACCTCGGCCAGACCGTGGTGGTGAAGGACCGCATCGGGCTCGCGGTCGAGGCGCTCGAGGGCACCGACGCCTGCATCCGGCGCGGTGGCGAGCTCGCGAAGGAGGGCGCCGTGGTGGTGAAGGCCGTGAAGCCGCAGCAGGACCGCCGCTTCGACCTGCCCGCCGTGGGCCCCGACACCGTCGACGCGATGCGGGAGGCGAGCTGCCGCCTGCTGGCGGTGGAGGCCGGGTCGACGCTCGTCATGGACCTCGAGGAGATGGTGCGCCGCGCCGACAAGGCGAGGATCGCGGTGGTCGGGATCCGCTGATGGCGCCCTGGCTGCGGCACGACCGGGGCGGGCTGCTCTTGGACGTGCTGGTCCAGCCGCGGGCGTCCCGGACCCGGCTCGCCGGGGAGCACGGCGGACGGCTCAAGATCCAGCTTGCCGCCGCCGCCGGTGGACGGCGAGGCCAACGCCGCCCTCGCCGAGTTCCTCGCCGAGGCGCTCGGCCTGCGCAGGGCCGACGTCGAGAATCGAGCGCGGCCAGGCGGGCCGCCGCAAGACGGTGCGCCTGCGTGGCGCCGACCCCCAGCGGGTGGCGGACTGGGGCGCCGGCGCGGGGTGATCTCGAGCGGCCGCGCCCCGGGCTCCCGGTCTAGCCCCTGAAGGGTTGGCCGTGCTATGTACCGCGCCCGATGAGCTCGCCATCTCTCGATCACCGGTTCCTTCGCGCCTGCCGCCGCCTGCCCGTGGATCGGGTCCCGGTCTGGATGATGCGCCAGGCGGGCCGCTACCAGCCGAGCTACCGCGCCGTGCGGGAGAAGGTGGGGTTCCTCGAGCTCTGCCGCTCGCCGGAGCTCATCGCCCAGGTCACCGCGAGCCCCATCGACGAGTTCGGGTTCGACGCCGCCATCCTCTTCTCGGACATCCTCATCCACCTGCCCGCGATGGGGTCTCGACCTCTCCTTCGAGAAGGGAGAGAAGGGCAAGGGCGACGGCGGCCCCCGCATCGCGAACCCGGTGCGGACGCGCGCGGCCGTGGACGCGCTGCGGGTACCCGACCCGGCCCGGGACCTCCCCTACGTGGCGGACGGCATCCGGGCCATCCAGCGGCGGCTCTGCCGGCCGCGTCCCCCTCATCGGCTTCGTCGGCGGGCCGTTCACCGTGGCGAGCTACGTGGTCGAGGGCGGGAGCCAGGGCTTCGCCCGGCTGAAGACCATGCTGTACGCCGACCCGGCGGCTGCCCACGCGCTCTTCGAGAAGCTGACCCGCGCGGCGGTGGTGCAGCTCCAGGCGCAGGTCGAGGCGGGCGCAGAGGCGGTCCAGATCTTCGAGAGCTGGCTCGGGGAGCTTGGACGCGAGGACCTGGAGGAGTTCTCCTTCCCCTACCTCGCGCGCATCGCCGAGGCGGTGCGGCCGCTCGGCGTCCCCGCCATCCTCTTCTCCACCGGGACGAGCACCCACATCGAGCCGATGGCGAGGCTCGGCTACGACGTCCTCTCCGTCGACTGGCGCATCCCCATCGAGGAGGCGCGGGCCCGCGCGCCCGGGGTGGCCTTCCAGGGCAACCTCGACGCCTCCCTGCTGCTCGGGCCGCGGGAGAAGCTGCTCGAGCGCACCCGGTCGCTCCTCGGGGCGGGGGCCCGCCAGCCCGGTTACATCTTCAACCTGGGACACGGCATCACGCCCTCGACGCCTCCCGAGAACGTGAGGGCGGTGGTCGAGGCGGTGCACGCCTTCGCCGTCCCCGGAGCGCAAAAGCCGTGATCTCAATCCCGCCGCCGGACCTCATCCGCAAGTACGACCGGCCGGGCCCCCGGTACACGAGCTACCCGACGGCCCCGGAGTGGTCGGACGCCTTCGGGCCGACGCAGTTCGTCGAGACCCTGGAGCGCGCCGACGGCCAGGCCGGACCGCTGTCCATCTACGTGCACCTCCCCTTCTGCCGGGAGATGTGCCGCTTCTGCGGCTGCAACGTGGTCGCCACCCACGACCGCACCCGGGCCGACGACTACCTCGACGTGCTCGAGAAGGAGGTGGCGCTCGTGGCCGCCCGGCTCCCGCGGCGGCGCGTGGTCACCCAGCTGCACTGGGGCGGCGGCACCCCCACCTTCCTCGACGAGAAGCAGCTCGCCCGCTGCCACGCCATCGTCGCCCGCCACTTCGAGTTCGCGCCCGACGCCGAGCTCGCCATCGAGATCGACCCCGCCATCACCACCCGCTCCCAGATCGACCGGCTCTCCGAGCTCGGCTTCAACCGGATCTCCATGGGCGTGCAGGACTTCGACGCCAAGGTCCAGGAGACGGTGGCCCGAATCCAGGGCGAGAAGGAGACCGCCGACCTCGTCCAGGCGGCGCGGGACCACGGCTTCAAGGGCGTGAACCTCGACCTCATCTACGGCCTTCCCTACCAGACCGTCGACACCTGGAGGCGAACGCTCGACAAGATCCTGCGGATCCGGCCCGATCGAATGGCGGTGTTCGGGTTCGCGTGGGTCCCCTGGGCGAAGCCCCACCAGCGGCTCTTGCCGGAGGCGGCGCTGCCGAAGACGGCCGAGCGCGTCGAGCTCTTCCTCGCCGCGGTGCAGGCCTTCACCGACGCGGGCTACCGGCTCATCGGCCTCGACCACTTCGCGCTCGAGACCGACGAGCTCGCGCGTGCCCAGGACGAGGGCGTGCTCACCCGCAACTTCCAGGGGTACACGGTGCGCCCGGCCGACGACACCGTCGCCTTCGGGATGACGTCCATCTCGGACCTGGGCGGCGCCTACGCCCAGAACGCGCACCGGCTGCGGGAGTGGGCGGCGCTCGTGGAAGCCGGCACCATCCCGGTGGCGAAGGGCATCCGCGTCACCGACGACGACGTGCTGCGCCGCTTCGTCATCAACCGGGTGATGTGCCTGCTCCGGCTCGACCTCGCCGAGGTGGAGGCCCGCTTCGGTCCCGCGGCGCGCCAGGCCATCGAGGCCTCCATGCAGCCCGGGCTGCCCGAGCTCGTGAAGGACGGCCTCGTGACCTTCGACGGCGCGCTCTTGCGGGTGACGCCGGTGGGGCAGCTGCTCGTCCGCAACGTCGCCATGATGTTCGACGCCTACCTGCCGAAGCGCGCCGGGGAGAAGCAGCAGACCTTCTCCCGGACCGTCTAGCCAGGGGCCGCGGCGGGGGAGGGGTCGGGATGAAGACGGCCGTGTTCCTCATGAACCTCGGGGGGCCGAGGAACCTCGAGGAGGTGGAGCCCTACCTCTACGAGCTGTTCGCCGACCCCCTCGTGGTCTCGGTCCCGTTCGGCCCGCTCCGGCCGCTCTTCGCGAAGCTCGTCTCCCACTTCCGCGCGCGCTCGTCGGCGGAGAAGTACGCCCTCATCGGGGGGCGCTCCCCGCTCGTGGACGGCACCGAGGCCCAGGCCCGCTCCCTCGCCGCGCTCCTCGGCTCGGACTTCACCGTCCACCTCGCCATGCGCTGCGGCCACCCCAACACCGCCGAGGCGGTCCGGGACGCGCTTGCCGGCGGCGCCGCGCGTGCGGTGTCGCTGCCGCTCTACCCGCAGTTCGCGAACGCCACGACCACGAGCTCGCTGCGCGAGATGCGGCGCGTGTGGCCCCGCGATCGGCCCCTGTTCGAGGTGTGCAGCTACCCCGCTCACCCGGGCTGGCTGGAGGCCTCGGCGGCCACGCTGCGCGACGCGATCGCCCGGGTGAGGCCCGAGAACCGCGACCGGTTGCTCGTGGTGTTCAGCGCCCACGGCCTGCCCATGAGCCAGGTGCGAAAGGGAGACCCCTACCCGGGCGAGGTCGAGGCGAGCGCGCGCGGCACCGCCCTGCGCGCCGGGGTGGCCGAATGGAAGGTCACCTACCAGAGCCGGGTCGGGCCGGCGAGGTGGCTCGGGCCCGACACCACCCGGTGGCTCGAGGAGAACTCCCGGGACCGCGCGGTGGTGACCGTTCCCATCGCCTTCGTCTCCGAGCACCTGGAGACGCTCTACGACATGGACATCCTCGCGGCCGCCGCGGCCCGCAAGGGCGGGGCGGTCGAGTACCACCGCGCCGCGGCGGTGGGAGTCCGGCCCGAGTTCGTGGGCGCGCTCGCCGACCTCGTGCGATCCACGCTCGACGCGGGGATCCCGGCGCCGCGGCCGCCGGCCTGACTAGGACTCGGGGCGCGGCCGGTTGAGCCGCGCCAGGACGCGGCGGGCGATCGCGCTCGCAGGGGCAGTGCGCAGTGCCTGGAGCACGCGCTGGCGCGCCTCGACCAGGTTGCCGTCGGCCTCCTCGGCGAGCGCCAGGAACACCTGGGCGCGCACGCATCCCGGCTCGAGTGCCAGCGCGCGGCGAGCGTGGCGTGCGGCGCCGCGGGTGCGCTCCGCCCTCGGGAGCGCCGGGTCGACGAGCGTGGCGAACGCCAGCATGGCCTCGTACTCCGGCTCGCGGGGGTTGAGCAGCGCCGCCTCGCGGAAGAGCGCCGCGGCGTCGCCGGCCCGCCGATCCCGCAGCGCCCTCTCGCCGCGCTTCAGCGTGACCTCGGCCTCCGGGACCACCCCTCCGCGCCGCCTCCCGGTCGAGGCGGCCGCGCGCGAGAGCAGGAAGGAGAGGTAGGCGCGCCGCTTCTCCTCGTTCGACAGGACCCGGTAGGCGGCCCCGAGCTTCTCCTGGACCTGCGAGAGGAGGTCCTCGAGCGGCCCGACGTCGTAGTCCGCGTAGGCCTCGACGTGGAAGCGGGTCGCGGCGTGGTGGTAGGCCTGCTCCACCTCGTCGATGTCGGCGGCGATGTCCACGCCGAGCGCCTGGAAGTAGGACCCGGGCAGCACCCGGAGCGCCGCCAGTCGGAGCTCGGCGGCTCGGTCCTCCGGGAGCGGCTTGCGCCGCCGGGCCGAGACGGCGGGCTCTCCCGCTGGCCGCAGCGGCTCGGCGCCCTCGGGAGGTGCGGGCAAGAACGCCACTGCCCCCACGCGCGCGAGGAACCACAGCAGCGAGAGGGCGTCTCGCAGGTCGGCGTGGCGGGCCTCGAGGAAGGTCCGCGTGGTGCGGCGGTCGCCGAGCCCGAGCGCGAGCCGGAGGTCGGCGCTCCCGAGCGCCATCGCCGGGACGAGCCGCGGGAACTCGGCGGTCCTTGCCGGGTAGGCGGCGAGCGAGTCCCGCAGGCCCAGCGCGAAGTGGCGGGCGGGCAAGGCCCCGCGCACCCCGTCGAGGAGGGGGGCGAGCGCGGGGATCTCCACCGTCGCCACCTCCCCGTCGAACTCCGTCCCGGGTCGCAACCGCCAGCGGCCCTGGCGCAGGCGGGCGAGCAGCGACACCGACGCGCAGAGGTGGGCCCGCAGGGCCGCGCGCAATGGCTCGCCGGGGGCGATGGCGCCTGCGGCGACGAGCGCCGCGCCGTCGGAGAGCTCGCCGACCGCCAGCACGTCGAGGGCGGCGCGGTACTGAGCCTCGGAGAGGTTTCCGCTCCCGACCATCCAGCGCCCGAGCATCTCCTCGCGCGCGTCGCTCTCGAAGGCGACCGGGCTGCCCCGGAGGAGGAAGAGCCGCCGCGTGGATTCGGCGTCCTGAACCTCGAGGATGCCGTCGGCGCCCGCGCGCCACAGGCGTGCGAGCACCTCGACGAGCTCGCCCGGGCCCACGTCGCCCTGCTCGGTGGGCGGCCGCTCCAGTACGCGCTCCGCGCCGTGCCGGCTCGACGGCTCGGGGCGCCGGCGCACCGCCTGGGAGAGGAGGCGGCGCAGCCGGTCGGAGAGCTCGCGCGAGGTGGCGTCGGCGAGGTAGGCGTTGGCTCGAAAGGAGAGCACCTCCTGGAGCCCGACGGCGCGGCCGAGGTGCGCCTTGTCGGCGACCACGACCAGGATGCCGGGGTCGGCCTCGCGCAGGCGGGCGAGCAGGGCCCGCGCCTCGGGCGGCGGGAGGTCGGCCGCCATCACCACCGCGTCCGGCCACCGGGCCGCGAACGACTCCCAGGCGGCTCCCGGCGCCGGCGCCGACACCTCGAACCCCTCGCCGGAGAGCCGCCGCTCCAGGAGGTCCCGCGTCGGTCCATGTCCCTCGACGACCAGGATGCGCTTCACGTCCGGAGATTGTACGTTCATCTGCGATGCGGAACGACATCCTGGCACCCTCGCGGGCCCCCCTGCTCCGGGACCTCGCCGCGAGCCGGCTCCTCGTCGCCTTCGACTACGACGGCGTGCTGGCACCGCTCACGCCGGCCCCCGGCGCCCACGGGATGCGCCCCCGTACCCGCCGCCTCTTGGCGCGCGTTTCCCGGCGCTACCCGGTGGCCGTGGTCTCGGGTCGGGCGTACCGCGACCTCGCCCGCTTCGTCGACGGTGCCGCCCCGGTGCTCGTCGGCAACCACGGGTTCGAGCTGGGGCGCGCGGTGCCCATCCCCCGGGAGGTGCGCGCCCGGGTCGCCGGGTGGCGCCGCGAGCTCGTTCACCGGCTCGCCCGGGTCCCGGGCGTCGCCGTGGAGGACAAGGGCTCGACCCTGTCGGTTCACTACGGCGAGGCGCCGGGAGGGAAGGGCGCCGGCGCGGCCGTGCTCGCGGCGGCGCGGGCCCTTCACGGCGCCCGCCTCGTGCCGGGCAAGAAGGTCGTGAACGTTCTCCCCGCCCACTTCCCGACGAAGGGAGACGCGGTCCGCGAGCTCCTCGAGCGCGGCGGCCTCGAGACGGCGCTCTACCTCGGGGACGACGTCACCGACGAGGACGCCTTCGCGCTCGGCCGCCCGGCAGTGGTGGGGGTCCGCGTCGGGCCCGGCCGCACCCAGGCCCCCTTCCGGCTCGGGGACCAGGGGGACGTGGACGAGCTTTTGGCGAGGCTCGGCGCCCTGCGCGCGCCGGCGAGGAGGTTCCCGTGAAGCTGCTCGTGGTCCGGCACGCGCCGGCAGGCGATCGCGAGGCCTGGCGCGCGCAGGGGAAGGACGATGCGCTGCGACCGCTGACCGTGGACGGGCGCCGGAGGATGCGCGAGGCGGCCCGGGGCCTCGCCCGGCTCACGGACCCGCCGCGGGCGCTCGCCGCGAGCCCGCTGCGGCGGGCCCAGGAGACCGCCCGCATCCTCGCCGCCGCCTTCGAGGTCGAGGTGACCGACGAGCTCGTCGCGCTCGCGCCCGGGCGCCAGCCGCAGGCGATGCTCGGCTGGCTGCGCGCGCGCTCCGGGCTCGACCTCGTCGCCGTCGTGGGCCACGAGCCCCACCTCGGAACGCTCGTGAGCTGGCTCTCCGCCGGTCGGTCCCGGTCCTTCATCGCTCTGAAGAAGGGCGGCGCCTGCCTCCTCGACCTCGGATCCCGGCCAGGGCCCGGGCGGGCCGACCTCCTCTGGCTCCTCGCCCCCGCACAGCTGCGCCGCCTCTCCCGGTGACCCGGCGTTGGCGCCGGGGTATGAGTGGAGCGTGGCTCGCAACCTCACGCCCGCCCCCGGGCTCTTCGACCGCGTCGAGCCGCGCGTGCTCACGGTCGGCGAGCTGACCGCCCAGATCAAGGCCGCCATCGAGCCGCGCTTCCGGGACGTCTGGGTGTCGGGCGAGGTGGCGAACCTGCGCCGCCAGTCGAGCGGGCACGTCTACTTCACCCTCAAGGACGCCGACGCCACCCTCGACGCCGTGCTGTGGGCCTCGCAGGTGCGGCGCGTGCGCTTCGCCCTCGAGGACGGCGTCGAGGTGGTCGCCCGCGGCCGCGTCGACCTCTGGCCGCCGCGCGGCCGCTACCAGCTCGTCGTCCAGGAGGTCGAGCCGCGCGGCGCCGGCGCCCGGGCGCTCGCACTCGAGCAGCTGAAGGACCGGCTCGCCGCCGAGGGACTCTTCGCGGAGGAGCGCAAGCGGGCGCTGCCTTTTCTCCCCCGGCGCATCGGGGTCGCGACGAGCCCCACCGGGGCGGCGCTGCAGGACTTCCTCCGCGTGCTGCACGGCCGCTTCCCCGGCGCGGAGGTGGCGGTCGCCGCCTGCCGCGTCCAGGGCGAGGGGGCCGCCGCCTCGGTGGTCTCGGCGCTGCGGCTACTGTGGGATGCGGGCGTCGACGTGGTGGTGGTGACCCGGGGCGGCGGGTCGGCCGAGGACCTGTGGGAGTTCAACGACGAGCGGCTGGCCCGGGCGATCGCGGGGAGCCCCGTGCCGGTGGTGAGCGCCGTCGGCCACGAGGTGGACGTCACCGTTGCCGACCTGGTGGCGGACGCCCGGGCGGCAACCCCCACCCACGCCGCGCAGCTCGTGGTGCCCGTGCGCGACGAGCTTCTCGCCGGGCTGTCGGCGCTGCGGGGCCGGCTGCGGCGCGCCCAGGTCGACGCGCTCGGCCGCCGCCGCCGCGAGCTGCGGGCCCTCAAGGCCGAGCTCGCCGACCCGCGCCGCGCGCTCTCCGACGAGCGCCGGGCCCTCGAGGACCTCCTGCACCGGGCGGCCTCGGCCGCCCACGCCCGCTGCCGGCTCGGGCGATCGCGGCTCGGCGCGGCCGCCGATGCCCTGCGCCGCCTCGAGCCGCGGGCGCACCTGCGGGAGCTGCGCGAGCGGGCCGAGGCGTCTCGCCGCCGCCTTGCGGCGTGGAGCTCCTCGTGGCTCCGTCGAGAGTCGATTCGGCTCGAGCGGCTCTCGTCCCGGCTGGAGCCGGCCAACGTCGCGAAGATCCTGTCGCGCGGCTTCGCGCTCGCGCTTCGGGACGGCCGCGTGGTGCGCAGCAGCGCCGAGGCCCCTGCCGGCGCTTCGCTGCGGGTGGTGCTCGGCGAGGGCTGGCTCGATGCCCGGGTCGAGGCGGTCGACGCGGAGGCCGACCCGCTCCCGGGGCGCGCGGGGGGTCCGCCCGGCTCGCGCCGAGGCGGCCAGTGAGGGCGGACCGTTCGCCCACGGTCTTCAGGGGCGTTGACCCCCGCCGCGGCCGTTGCTAGGTAGCATCGCGAGGAAGCCGCTTGACGAGAGCCGATTGAATCCGAGGCGAAGGGCGGGGACAAGGCGGCCGAGGCCGCTCCCGAGCCCTACGACCGGCTGGTGGGTCGGCTGGAGAAGGTGGTGGCGGACCTCGAGGGCGGCAGCCTGACCCTGGAGCAGTCGATTGAGAAGTTCGCCGAGGGCGTGCGGATTGCGCGCGAGGCGGCGAAGAAGCTCGACGAGGCCGAGCGGCGGGTGGAGGCGTTGCTCAGGGCCGAGGATGGGGCGTCGAGGCCCGCCCGCTCGGTGAGGAAGGTCCAGAGGGCGGGCGATGAACGAGCCGAGGAAGCCCAAGGTCACCATCGTCGACGACGACCGGGACACCCGCGAGATGCTGACCCTGGCGCTCGAGCTCGAGGGCTTCGAGGTGTCGCAGGCGGCGAACGGGCTTCGCCTCATCTCGGCGATGCACGTGGACCGGCCCGACGTGATCCTCCTCGACGTGATGATGAGCTGGATTCGACGGGTTCGAGCTGTGCCGGGCCATCAAGAAGAACCCCACCTTCGGGGACATCCCGGTGATCTTCATCTCCGCCCGCAAGAGCCCGGAGGACGAGCGCACCGGTCGGGAGGCGGGGGCGCTCGACTACTTCACGAAGCCCCTCGACGTGGACCGGCTCATCGCCCGGATCCGGCAGATCCTGGCCGATCGGCGGGCGCCCGCGCCCCGGCCCCGAACCCCCCCTGAGCCGGCGCGACCGCCGAGCCCCGGGCCGTGGTAGAAGCGTGCCCCGTGGCCGAGAGCTTTCCCCTCGAGGCTACCTCCAGGACGCGGCGCGGCGCGTCGAGGGCGAGCTGCGCCGGGCGCCGAGGCCGGTGCGCCGGGGCGGCCCCGAGCGGCTCTGGCAGGCGATGTCCTACGCGCTGCTCGGCGGCGGCAAGCGCCTGCGCCCGGCGCTCGTGCGCGCGAGCGCGGAGGCCTTCGGGGCGGACGACCTTCGAGGGCACGTTGGCCTTGCGCTTCGCGGCCGCGCTCGAGATGGTCCACACCTACTCCCTCGTCCACGACGACCTGCCCTGCATGGACGACGACGACCTGCGCCGCGGGCGCCCCACCGTTCACCGCGCCTTCGACGAGGCCACGGCGGTCCTGGCGGGGGACGCCCTGCAGTCTCTCGCCTTCGAGCACCTGCTCGAGGGTGGGGACGCCCGCGCCTCCCGGCTCGCGCTCCTGCTCGCCGGCGGCGCCACTCGGATGGTCGAGGGGCAGTCCCTCGACCTCGAGGCCGAGCGGACTCCCCCGGGGCTCGACGGGGTGCTCGACCTGCAGAGGCGCAAGACCGGGGCGCTGCTCGCCGCCGCCGTGACCGGCGGGGCGATCGCCGCCACCGGGTCGGACCAGGGGCTCGGGGCCGCCGGCCTCGCACTCGGCCTCGCCTTCCAGATCGCCGACGACATCCTCGACCTCACCGCCACCACCGCCGACCTGGGCAAGCGGGCGGGCAAGGACGCGGCCGCCGGGAAGGCGACCCTGCCGGCGATCCTGGGCGTGGAGGAGGCGCGGCGGCGCGCCGAACGTTACCGTGACGATGCGCTGCAGGCCTTCGACGGCCTGGGCGCGGGGGCGGAGGCGCTGCGCGCGCTGGCGCGCTTCGTCGTCGCCCGGAGGAAGTGAGCCATGGCGAGACTGCTCGACAGCATCGACTCCCCCGCGGACCTGAAGCGCCTGTCGCCCGACGACCTGCCGCAGCTGTGCCAGGAGATCCGCGAGGAGATCATCGCCACCTGCGCCCGCAACGGCGGACACCTCGGCGCCTCGCTCGGCGCGGTGGAGATCAACGTCGCGCTGCACTACGTCTTCGACTCGCCCCGGGACCGGCTCGTCTGGGACGTGGGCCACCAAGCCTACGCCCACAAGCTCCTCACCGGCCGCCGCGAGCGCTTCCGCACCATCCGAACCGAGGGGGGTCTCGCCGGCTTCCCGGAGCGCCAGGAGTCCGAGCACGACGCCTTCGGGGTGGGCCACGCCTCCACCGCGGTGAGCGCGGGGCTCGGCATGGTGGAGGGCAAGCGCCACTTCGCGAGCCCGGGCCGGGTGGTGGCGGTGGTCGGCGACGGCGCGCTGACCGGCGGCGTCGCCTTCGAGGGGCTGAACCAGGCCGGCTACCTCGGGCGCAACTTCCTCGTCGTCCTGAACGACAACGAGATGTCGATCTCGCCGAACGTCGGGGCGCTCTCGGAATGGTTCTCGAAGAAGTTCGCGTCGCGGACCTACAACCGGTGGCGCCGCGCCGTGAAGGACTTCCTCCACCAGATGCCGCGCGGCGAGCAGGCCATCGACCTCGTGCGCCACGGCATCAACGCCACGAAGGCCCTCATCACGCCCGGCATCCTCTTCGAGGGCATGGGCTTCCAGTACGTCGGGCCGGTGGACGGCCACGACGTGAAGGAGCTCGTCGCGAGCTTCGCAAGCTTCGCGAGATTCGACGGCCCGGTGCTGGTGCACGCCATCACCACCAAGGGCAAGGGCTACCACCCGGCCGAGTCGGACAAGGCCACCCGCGGCCACGGCCTGTCCTTCTTCGACGTCGCCACCGGCAAGCCCATCCCCAAGAAGGCCGGCCCCGAAGGCGCTACACCGACCTGTTCGCCGAGGCGCTGTGCGAGCAGATGGAGCGGGACAAGCGCGTGGTGGCCATCACCGCGGCCATGCTCGAGGGCACCGGGCTCATCAAGTGCCAGCAGCTCTTCCCGGACCGCACCTACGACGTGGGCATCGCCGAGCAGCACGCGGTGACCTTCGCCGCCGGCCTCGCCTGCGAGGGCATCCGGCCGGTGGTGGCCATCTACTCCACCTTCCTGCAGCGGGCCTACGACCAGATCATCCACGACGTCGCCCTGCAGAAGCTGCCGGTGACCTTCGCGCTCGACCGCGGCGGGCTCGTGGGGGCGGACGGCAAGACGCACCAGGGCGCATTCGACCTCTCCTACCTGCGCTGCGTGCCCAACCTGGTGGTGATGGCGCCCTCCGACGAGAACGAGCTCCGGCAGGCGCTCGCCACCGGCCTCCATCACGACGGCCCGCTGGCCTTCCGCTTCCCGCGCGGCGCCTCGCTGGGCCTGGCCGCTCGACCCAGCCCCGCAGCCGCTCGCGATCGGCAAGGCGCGCTTCCTGCGCCGGGCCTCCCCGCGGCCCACGTGGTCATCGTCGCGGCGGGCACGCCCGGCCCACGCGGCGCTGGCGGCGGCCGAGACGCTCGCGGCCGAGGGCATCGAGGCGACCGTCGTGGACGCCCGCTTCGTGAAGCCGCTCGACGAGGAGACCCTGTGCGCGGCGGCTCCCAGGCGCGGCGCGTGGTCACGGTGGAGGAGGGCGCGCTCGCCGGCGGCTTCGGCTCGGCTTGCCTCGAGGCCTTCGAGCGCCAGGGCCTGCTCGACAAGGGGCTCAAGGTGCGGCGGCTCGGGCTCCCCGACGCCTTCGTCACCCACGGCGACGCCGCCAAGCAGCGCGCCGAGATCGGAATCGACGCCGCCGGCATCGCCGCGGCCGCGCGCGAGCTCGCCGGCGCCCGGGAAGACGGCGAGCGGCGGCGTCGCCTAGGCAGCGGCCCGCTCTCGTGGCCCGCCGCCGCCAGCGCGCCGACCTCCTCCTCGTGGAGCGGGGGCTCGCCGACTCCCGCACCCGCGCACAGGCGCTCGTGATGGCCGGGGCGGTCGTCGCCGGCGAGGCGCGGGTCGAGAAGCCGGGCCAGCTCTCGACCCGGAGGTGCCGCTGCGCATCAAGGAGGACGCGGCGCCGCAGCGGTACGTGTCGCGGGGCGCGCTCAAGCTGGAGGAGGCGCTCGCCCGCTTTCCGGTCGACCCGCGCGGGAAGGTCTGCGCCGACCTCGGCGCGTCGACCGGCGGCTTCACCGACCTGCTCCTTCAGCGCGGGAGCGGCGCGCGTCTACGCCGTGGACGTGGGCTACGGCCAGCTCCACCCGCGGCTGCGCGGCGACCCGCGGGTGGTGGTGAGGGAGCGCGAGAACGCCCGCTCGCTCACGGCCGCGCGGCTCGGCGAGAGGGTCCGGCCTCGTCGTCGGCGACCTGTCGTTCATCTCGCTCCGGCTCGTCCTCCCGGCGGTGCGCGGACCTCCTCGAGCCAGGAGGGGAGGCGGTGCTCCTCGTGAAGCCCCAGTTCGAGGTGGGCCGGGGCGAGGTGGGCAGGGGCGGGGTCGTCCGGGACGACGAGAAGCGCCGCGGGGCGCTCGCCGCCGTGGAGGCCGCCGCGAGGGCGCAGGGCCTCGAGGTGGTGGGTCACTGCGAGTCCCCCATCGAGGGCCCGGCCGGCAACCGGGAGTGGCTGCTCGTCCTGCGCCTCCCCCGCGCGGAGGGGGACGGGGCCGGCCGTCCTTGACTCCGCCGCCCCGGTGGGTTAGGAAACGACCACATTTTCGCCCCCGGGCAACCGGGTTACGAAAGTGGGCCGCAGGTTGCGCCCGCTTTTTGTTTTTTCTGGGGTCGATGGCCGGCATTGTTCAGGAATCCGTCGCGGAGCGGGCGCGCCAGCTCCTCGAGCCCATCCTCGCGCGCGACGGCTACGAGCTCGTCGAGGTGGAGTGGTTGCGGGAGGGCGGCGGCTGGACGCTGCGGCTCTTCATCGACCGGGAAGGTGGCGTGGGGATCGACGACTGTCAGGCCGTGTCGCGCACCGTCGAGCCCGTACTCGACGTGGAGGACTTCATCGAGCCGGCCTACAGCCTCGAGGTGAGCTCGCCCGGCGTCGATCGGCCGCTGCGAAGGCCCAGGGACTTCGAGCGATTCGCCGGCCAGCGCGTGAAGATGAAGGCCTTCGGTCCGCTCGAGTCGGCGGCGGGCCTGCCGGCGCGCAAGCAGTGGTCCGGGACGCTCCGGGGCATCCGCGACGGCCGCGTGGAGGTGGAAGTGGACGGCAAGCTCCACCGCATCCCGGTCGACCGCATCGCCAAGGCAAACCTCGAGTACGACCTCGAGGCCGACCTGAGGAGGAAGGAGTAGCCATGCAGCCGAACGTGAATCTGAACCTGATCCTGGACCAGGTGGCGAAGGACAAGGGGATCGAGCGCTCCACGCTCATCGCCATCCTCGAGGAATCCATCGCCACCGCGGCGAAGAAGCACTTCGGCATGGAGCGCAACCTCAAGTCGCACTTCGACGAGGAGAAGGGCCAGGTCGACCTCTTCCAGGTGCTCACCATCGTGGCCGACGCGGTGGACGAGACGCCGCTGCCCGACCCGGTCAACATGATCCCGGTGTCGATCGCGCACGACAAGGGCATCGAGGTGGAGCCGGGCGACGAGCTCGACTTCCCCATCTACTACCGCCCCGAGGACGAGGCGGAGGCCCGGGCGCAGGACGAGCAGTGGGGTGACCTCCTCAAGCTCAAGACCTACCGCCGCAGCTTCGGCCGCATCGCCGCCCAGACCGCCAAGCAGGTGATGATCCAGGGCACCCGCAACGCCGAGCGCGAGAACGTCTACAACGAGTACAAGGACCGCAAGGGCGAGGTCATCACCGGCATCGTGCGCCGGTTCGAGCGAGGCAACGTCATCGTCGACCTCGGGCGCGCCGAGGCGGTCCTGCCGGTCCGCGAGCAGGTGCCGCGCGAGAGCTACCGCGCCGGCGACCGCATCCAGGCCTACGTGCTCGACGTGCTGCGCGAGTCCAAGGGGCCCCAGATCATCCTCTCGCGCGCCTCGGTGGAGCTCCTGAAGAAGCTCTTCGAGATGGAGGTCCCGGAGATCGCCGAGGGGGTGGTGGTCATCGAGGCCGCCGCCCGGGAGCCGGGCGGCCGCGCCAAGATCGCCGTCTCCTCCCGGGACCAGGACGTGGACCCCGTGGGCGCCTGCGTGGGCATGAAGGGAAGCCGGGTCCAGGCGGTGGTGCAGGAGCTCCGCGGCGAGAAGATCGACATCGTGCCCTGGCACGAGGACCCGGCCCGCTTCGTCTGCAACGGCGCTCGCCCCGGCCGAGGTCTCGCGCGTGCTGCTCGACGACCAGAACCGGGCCATGGAGATCATCGTCCCGGACGACCAGCTCTCGCTCGCCATCGGCCGGCGCGGCCAGAACGTGAGGCTCGCGTCGCAGCTCACCGGGTGGAAGCTCGACATCAACAGCGAGTCGCGCGTGAAGGAGATGCGCGAGTTCGCGACCAAGAGCTTCAACGCCATCGGCGTGCCCGAGGCGACGCAGGAGATGCTCTACGCCCACGGTTTCCGCAAGGCGCAGGACATCGCCACCGCCGCGGTGGAGATGCTGACGCAGTTCCCCGGCTTCACCATCGACATGATCGCCGACCTGCAGCGCAAGGCGCGCGAGCAGGCGGTGGTGGACGCCGAGGAGGAGATCCGGCTCGAGCAGGAGCGCGAGGCCGCCCGGATCGCCGAGGCGCGGCGCCACCCCGACGGGCTCTCCCAGGAGGAGCGGATGGCCCGGGTCCGCGGCGTCGGCGAGAAGACCATCGAGCAGCTCAAGGCAGCAGGCTACGGGACGGTCGAGGCCATCCACGCCGAGCCGGACGTGATGAAGCTGGCGGAGTCGACCGACCTGGGGATCAAGAAGGCGCGACAGATCAAGCACGCCGTGGGCGTGTACCTGGAGGAGGAGAAGAGGCTGCGCGAGGAGCTCGACGCCGAGAGGGCGCGCGGTGGGGCGGCCGGTTCGCCGCTGTAGTCCAGGGGCGGAGCTTCTCGGCCCGCCCCGAGGGCGAGCGCGGTGACGGGGCCCGCGAGGAGCGGGCGGCGGGTGCCGGAGCGCACCTGCGTCGGGTGCGGGGGGAAGGCGACCCCGGACGACCTCGTCAGGCTTCGGCTGGTCGAGGGCGAGGTCGCCCTCGACCGGGAGCGGGCCGGCGGCCGGGGCGCCTGGCTCCACGCCGACGAGGCGTGCCTGGCGCGCGCGGTGCGGCGCAAGAGTTTCGCGCGGGCCTTTCGTGCCGCGGCGTCGGTGGACGAGGCGGTCCTCCGGCGGCAGTTGACGGGCAACGGCGGCAAGGATTAGGAGACAGGTTCATGTCGAAGAAGCGAGTGCACGAGCTGGGCAAGCAGCTCAAGGAGGCGGGGATCGAGCTCTCGAACCAGGAGCTCGTGGAGAAGCTCCACGCCCTGGGCTACGACGTGAAGAGCCACTCCTCGTCCCTCGAGGACGACCAGGCCGTGACCGCCTACGAGAAGATCGTCGGGGAGACGCAAGCCGAAGCCGGCCGCGCCCAAGCCGTGCCGGGCCCGGGTTCGTGGTGCGCAAGCGCGCCCACGTCGAGCCGGTGCGCCGGCCGCCGCGCCGCCGTCCGCCCGGCCCCGGTCGAGGTGGCCCGCCGAGGCGCGAGGCCCGTCGAGGCGCAGGTCGAGGAAGCCCCGGTCGCCGAGGCCTCCGAGGCCGAGCCCCGGTCGCCGCCCGAGGCGCCCGCTCGCCTCGCCGGTCGCCGCGCCGCACGCACCCGTCGCGCCGCACGCGCCCGCCTCCCCCGGCGGGCGCCCCGGTCCAGCCCCACCGTGCCCATGGCGGCGGCACCCGGCCCAGCCGCGCCGCGCCCGTGCGCAGCCGATCACCCGCACCCTGCGCCCGACCTCCACCCAGGCGGTGGTCATCTCCCGCCCGACCATGCCGGTCCGGCGGGTGACCCCGCCGACGACCTCCCGCAGCAGTACCCGGCCGCCCCCGGGCCGCGGGCGCTCGGCGAGGTCCGCGAGCTCAAGGTGGTCCCGGGCATGCTCGGGCCGAGACCGCGAGTTCATCGACGTCTCGCAAGGACAAGAAGCGCGCGTGGCCGCACCACCGGCCGGCCCGTGTCCGAGGAGGCCGCCAAGGCGCCTGACGGCGAAGGAGCTGCTCCAGGCGGCCATCACCGACCGCGCCTACATCCCCATCCGCGGCAAGAAGAAGAAGCCCACCAAGAAGGGGGCGAAGACGCCAGGTCACCGAGCGCGCCGAGCACAAGAAGGTCATCCGGATCGAGGAGTCGATCTCGCGTCTCCGAGCTCTCGCAGGCCATGGGCGTCAAGGCGTCCGACTCATCCGCAAGCTGATGCAGGGCGGCAAGATGGCGACCATCAACCAGCTCGATCGACGCCGACACGGCCGCCTTCCTCGCCACCGAGTTCGGGTTCACGGTGGAGAAGAAGGGCTTCGAGGTCGAGGAGTACATCCCCGAGGTCGAGCCGAGGACGCGTCGAAGCTCGAGACGCGCCCGCCGGTGGTCACCGTGATGGGGCACGTCGACCACGGCAAGACCTCGCTGCTCGACGCCATCCGACAGGCCGACGTGGCCGCCGGCGAGGCCGGCGGCATCACCCAGCACATCGGCGCCTACTCGGTGCAGACGGCCCACGGGCCCATCACCTTCCTCGACACGCCGGGCCACGAGGCCTTCACCGCCATGCGCCAGCGCGGCGCCCAGGTGACGGACCTCGTGGTGCTGGTGGTGGCGGCGGACGACGGCGTCATGCCCCAGACGATCGAGGCGATCAAGCACGCCAAGGCCGCCGGGGTCACCATCCTCGTCGCCATCAACAAGATCGACAAGCCCGGCGCCACGCCCGAGCGCGTCATGCAGCAGCTCACCGAGTACGAGATGGTGCCCGAGCAGTGGGGCGGCACCACCATCATGCTGCCGGTCTCGGCCCGCACGAAGGAGGGCCTGCCGGAGCTGCTCGAGTACATCGCGCTGCAGGCCGAGGTGCTCGACCTGAAGGCCAACCCGGAGAAGTCGGCCACGGGCGTGATCATCGAGGCGAAGCTGGAGAAGGGCCGCGGCCCGGTGGCCACCGTGCTCGTCCAGGACGGCACGCTGCGGGTCGGCGACGCCATGGTCACCGGCATCCACCACGGCAGGGTCCGCGCCATGATGAACGAGCGCGGCGAGCAGGTGAAGGAGGTCCTCCCCGGCTACCCGGTGGAGGTGCTCGGCCTCTCCGGCGCACCCACCGCCGGCGACGACTTCAACGTCGTCAGCGACGAGAAGGCGGCCAAGGAGGTCGCCGAGCACCGGGCCGAGAAGGCGCGCCAGAAGGAGCTCTCGCTCGGTCAAGAAGGCCACGCTGGAGGACCTGTTCGCGAAGGCGAAGGCGGGCGGGGCGAAGGAGCTCAACGTCGTCGTCAAGGCCGACGTGCAGGGCTCGGCCGAGGCGGTCTCCCAGGCGCTCGTGAAGCTCGCCACCCGCAAGGTGAAGGTGAACGTCCTCGACTCGGGCGTCGGTGCGGTCACCGAGTCGGACGTGCTCACCGCCGCGGCCGGGAAGGCGCTCATCGTCGGCTTCAACACCAAGCCCGAGACGAAGGTCGAGCAGATCGCGAGCCAGCAGGGCGTGCAAGATCCTGCTCTTCGACATCATCTACGAGGCGGCCGACAGCATCCGCAACGAGATGGTCAACCTCCTCGATCCCATCATCAAGGAGAAGCCGCTCGGCAAGGCCGAGGTCCGCGCCGTGTTCAACATCCCGCGCTCCGGCGTCATCGCCGGCTGCGGCGTGACCGAGGGAGTGGTGAAGCGCACCGGGCACGTGCGCGTGCTCCGCGACCGCAAGGTGGCCTTCAGCGGCAAGATCGGCTCGCTGAAGCGGGTCAAGGACGACGTCAAGCGAGGTCCAGGCCGGCTTCGAGTGCGGCATCGGCGTCGAGGGCTTCCAGGACGTGAAGCTCGGCGACGTCCTCGAGGTCTTCGAGCTCGAGGAGATCCGGCCCGTCGCTCGACTAGCGGGCCTGCGACCGCTCGCGCACGGGGCGCCGCCGGAGCGCAGGTCCCCAGGCCGCCTGGGCGGGAGTTCCCATGTTCGTCGGCATCCTCCGCCTCACGCTGCACCTGCCCGATCCGGGGTCGCTCAAGTCCAAGCGCCATCTGCTGCGCTCGGCGCTCGACCGGGTGCGGGCGCGCTTCAACGTCGGCGGCGGCCGAGGTGGGCGAGAACGACCTGTGGCAGAGGAGCGTGGTGGGAGTGGCGGCGGTGGGAAACGACCACGCCTTCGTGAACGAGGTGCTCGACAAGGTGGCGGACTTCGTCGCGGGCGTGCACGGCGGCCAGCTGCTCGTCACCGATCGCCGATGGAGATCGTCCCCTTCGGCGACGAGCTGGGCGGCGAGCTGGCGGAGGCGCTCGCCCGGAAGCGGAGGAAGACGATGGCCCATGACCGTCCGGCCCGCGTGGCCGAGGAACTCCAGCGGGAGGTCTCCGGGCTCATCGCCCGGGGCCTCAAGGACCCCCGCATCAAGGGGTTCATCACCGTCACCGGGGCCAAGATGTCGCCGGACCTGAAGGAGGCGACGGTGTACGTGTCGGTGCACGGGGAGGAGAAGGTCCGAAAGGAGACGCTCGAGGGGCTCGGCTCCGCGACGAGCTACCTGCAGCGCGAGGCCGCCCGCAACATCGGGCTCCGCTGGGTGCCCCACCTCCGCTTCGTCTACGACGAGAGCATCGAGGAGGGCGACAAGATCGAGCGGCTGCTCCGGGAAGTGAAGGAGAAGGAAGGGTGGAAGTAGATCCCGACGGCGTGCTCGTCGTCGACAAGCCGGGCGGCCCGACCAGCTTCGAGGTGGTGGACCGGGTGCGGCGCGCGCTCGGGAGCCGCAAGGCCGGGCACACCGGCACCCTCGACCCCATGGCCACCGGGGTGCTGGCGGTGTGCCTCGGCGAGGCGGTCAAGCTGCAGCAGTATCTCACGCAGGGTGACAAGGCCTACGAGGCGACGGTCGCCTTCGGGGCCGCCACGGACACGGAGGACGCCGAGGGGCGCGTGACCGAGCGAGGCGACCCCTCCGCCCTCGCAGCCTCGGCCGTGGCGGAAGCGCTTCCTGCGTTCGTGGGGGAGCTGTCGCAGCTGCCCCCGATGTACTCGGCCGTGCGAGTCGGCGGCCGCCGCCTGCACGAGGCGGCCCGCGCCGGCGAGGGGGTCGAGCGAAGCCCCCGTGCGGTGCGCGTCGACTCCCTGGAGCTCCTCTCCTTCGAGGAGGCGCGGGGCGGGATCGCCCGGGCGCGCATCTCGGTGCGCTGCGGCAAGGGGACCTACGTCCGCACGCTCGCAGCCGACCTCGGTCGCGCGCTCGGCGTCCCCGCGCACCTCGCCGTGCTCCGCCGCACGAAGGCCGGGCCCTTCGGCATCGAGCAGGCCGTTCCGCTCGCGGAGGCGGAGGCGCTCGGGCGCTCCGACCGCGCCCAGTTGCTCGTGCGGCTCGTGTCGCTCGCGGACGCGCTCCCGTCCTTCCCGGCCGTGCGGCTCGAGCCCTCCGAGGTGAGCGACCTCCTCCACGGACGGGCGGTCCGCCGCGCCGCGCCAGGCCCGCTCTGCCGGGCGCTCGACCCGGCGGGTCGGCTCGTCGCGGTGTGCGCCCCGGACGACTCCGGGGAGCGGCTGCGGCCCGTCCGGGTGGTGGCGCAACCCCGCGATTTGACGGGACCCCGACAGCGAAAGCGTTGACTAAGGGCGGGCGATCGCTTACATCCGTCCCTCACCCGGCCGTCCACTGTACCCGCGGCGCAACGCCTTCGCCCTCGCGACGGGGACGGCCCATGACCAGGGAGCAGCACGTATGGCGCTCATCACCGAGAAGAAGGCCGAACTCGTCCACAAGTACCGCCGTCACGACTCGGACACCGGGTCGCCCGAGGTCCAGGTGGCGCTCCTCACCGAGCGAATCACCTACCTGACCGAGCACTTCAAGACGCACAAGAAGGATCACCACAGCCGCCGCGGCCTGCTGAAGCTGGTCGGCCAGCGGCGTCGGCTCCTCGACTACCTCCGCCAGGTCGACCAGAACCGCTACAAGCAGCTCATCGACCAGCTCGGGTTGAGGAAGTAGAGGAGTGCATCGACGCCCGGGCCACGAGGCCCGGGCGCGCCGAGCCCCCGGCGAGCGGGGGCCGGCAGTCCAACAGGCCCGCCCGAGCGAGCGGGCCGGCGCGCGCACCGGCGGGCGCTTCCGTTTCCGACTCGGGTCCCCCTGGCCACAGGGGGGCCCCAGTGAGAAACAGAGGCACCGCGGGCCGAGCGGCGGCAGCTCGCCCGGCGGGCTCGGGGGCGCACCAGTCGCCCCCCGATTCCGCGAAAGGTGCCCAGATGAAAGCAATCCAGCAGCGCGCACGGGTTGGCGAGCGGGAGATCTCGCTCGAGACCGGCAAGATCGCCAAGCAGGCCGACGGGTCGGTGTGGGTCCGCTCCGGTGACAGCATCGTCCTCGTCACGGTCGTCTCGGCCAAGGAGCGCAAGGAAGGCATCGACTTCTTCCCGCTCACCGTCGACTACCAGGAGAAGCTCTTCGCCGCCGGCAAGGTGCCCGGAAGCTTCTTCCGCCGGGAGGGGCGTCCCACCGAGAAGGAGACGCTGACCTCCCGAATCGTCGATCGCTCCTGCCGGCCGCTGTTCGCCGAGGGGTACTCGAACGAGACGCAGATCATCGCCACCGTCGTCTCCTTCGACCAGGAGAACGACACCGACGTGCTCGCCCTCACCGGAGCATCGGCGGCGCTGCAGTGCTCCGACGTGCCCTTCAACGGGCCCATCGCCGGCGTGCGCGTCGGCCGCATCGACGGCAAGTTCGTCGCCAACCCGACGCTGGCGCAGCGCGCCGAGTCCGACCTCGACGTGGTGATGGCCGCGTCGACGGACGCCATCGTCATGGTGGAGGGCGGAGCCCGGGAGATCCCCGAGAACGTCATGGTCGACGCGCTCCTCTTCGGGCAGGCGGCGGTGCGCGACCTGCTCGCCGCGCAGGTGTCGCTCGCGAAGGCTGCCGGCGCGAAGCCCAAGCGCTCCTTCGAGGCGCCCAAGAACGACGCCGAGCTGCGGACCCGGGTGAAGTCTCTGACCTGGGAGAAGGTGCGGGAGGCCTACGGCCGCCACGAGAAGCACGACCGCTACGGCCGGCTCTCCGAGATCA
This sequence comes from uncultured delta proteobacterium, assembly GCA_963754915.1. Lineage (GTDB taxonomy): Bacteria > Myxococcota > Myxococcia > Myxococcales > Anaeromyxobacteraceae > DATJZG01. The sequence continues at coordinate 148,164 of CAVWHZ010000012.1, forward strand.
AGAAGGAGCTCCTCGAGGCGCTCAGGGCGGAGGCCGCCGGCGACGCCGCCCGGCTCGCCGCCCTCGCGCTGCGCGAGAAGGAGGTGAAGGGCTACTACGAGGACGTGAAGTACGAGTACATGCGCAAGATGATCACCGACGAGGGCCGCCGCATCGGCGGCCGCGGGTCGGCCGACATCCGCCAGATCACCTGCGAGGTGGGCCTGCTCCCGCGCGTCCACGGCTCGGCGCTCTTCACGCGAGGCGAGACCCAGGCGCTCGTGGCGACGACGCTGGGGACCGCCGAGGACGAGCAGCGCGTCGAGCTGCTCACCGGCATGCACTTCAAGAAGTTCATGCTGCACTACAACTTCCCGCCCTTCTCCGTGGGCGAGGTGAAGTTCCTGCGCAGCCCCGGTCGCCGGGAGATCGGTCATGGGGCGCTCGCCGAGCGGGCGCTGCGGCAGGTGATGCCCCCCGAGGACAAGTTCCCGTACACCGTGCGGGTCGTGTCGGACATCATGGAGTCGAACGGGTCCTCGTCGATGGCGTCGGTCTGCGGCGGGTGCCTCTCGCTCATGGACGCCGGCGTCCCGGTGAAGGCGCCGGTGGCCGGCATCGCCATGGGCCTCATCAAGGAGGGCGAGAAGATCGCCATCCTCTCGGACATCCTCGGCGACGAGGACCACCTCGGCGACATGGACTTCAAGGTCTGCGGCACCGAGGCCGGCATCACCGCCATCCAGATGGACATCAAGATCGGCGGCGTGACCCGGCAGATCCTGGAGACGGCGCTGAACCAGGCCGCCCAGGGGCGCAAGCACATCCTCGCCGAGATGGCCAAGGCGCTGCAGCAGCCGCGCTCGGACATCAGCACCTACGCCCCGCGCATCACCACCATCAAGATCCGGCCGGAGCGCATCAAGGACGTCATCGGCCCCGGCGGCAAGGTGATCAAGGACATCACCGCGCGAACCGGCTGCGCCATCAACATCGAGGACGACGGCTCGGTCTCGATCGCGAGCGCCAACCAGGTGCAGGTCGACCAGGCCATCAAGATGATCAAGAACCTGACCCAGGAGGCGGAGGTCGGCAAGACCTACATGGGCACGGTCCGGAAGATCGCCGAGTTCGGCGCCTTCGTGGAGATCTTCCCGGGCACCGACGGCCTCATCCACATCTCCGAGCTGTCGGACAAGAGGGTGAAGAGCGTCTCCGAGGTCCTGCAGGAGGGCGAGGAGGTGCTCGTCAAGGTCATCTCGGTCGACCGCGCCGGCAAGATCCGCCTGTCGCGCAAGGAAGCGCTCGCCGACGCGGCCAAGAAGGCCGAGCCCGAGCCGGCCAAGAGCTGAGGCGACGTGCCGGTGGTGGTCAAGGTCCGGCGGGTGGGGGAGCGCGGCCCGCCCCTCGACCTGCCGCGCTACATGACCGACGGCGCCGCCGGCCTCGACCTCCGGGCCGACGAGGCGGTGGAGCTCGCTCCCGGCGAGCGCCGCCTCGTCCCGACCGGACTCTCGGTCGAGATCCCCCCGGGGCACGAGGGACAGGTCCGCCCGCGCTCCGGGCTGGCGCTGCGCCACGGAGTGGGGATGGTGAACGCGCCCGGCACCATCGACAGCGACTACCGCGGCGAGGTGGGCGTGATCCTCGTGAACTGGGGCCCCGCGGCGGTGTCACTCTCCCGCGGCGAGCGCATCGCGCAGCTCGTGGTCGCCCCGGTCACCCGCGTCGACCTCGTGCTCGTGGAGGCGCTCGGCGAGAGCGACCGCGGGGGCGGCGGGTTCGGCTCCACGGGACGTTGAACCCGAGTGGCCTCTCCTGCGCCGCCGCCGGGTCGGGTAGATTCGGCTCCAGGCAGCGAAACGGAGGAAACATGATCCCCCGCTACAGCCGTCCCGAGATGGCGCGCGTCTGGTCGCCCGAGCGGCGCTTCCGCATCTGGCTCGACATCGAGCTCGCCGCCGCCGACGCCATGGCCGGCCTCGGCGAGGTGCCGGCCGAGGACTGCCGCGCGCTGCGGAAGACCTTCGACGGCTTCGAGTTCTCCGCGGCCGACGTGGCGCGCATCGACGAGATCGAGCGGGTCACGAAGCACGACGTCATCGCGTTCCTCACCTTCGTCGAGGAGAAAGGCGGGTTGCCCGCCCGCCACCTGCACCGCGGGATGACCTCCTCGGACGTCCTCGACACCACCCTCGCCGTCCAGTTGCGGGAGGCGACGCGGCTGCTCGTCGCCGGCGTGGACCGGGTCCGAGCGGCGGTGCGCAAGCGCGCGCTGGAGCACCGGCGCACCCCGATGATGGGGCGCAGCCACGGCATCCACGCCGAGCCGGTCACCTTCGGCCTCAAGCTCGCGGGCTGGTACGACGCCTGGGGGCGCCGCCGGGACATGCTCGAGCGGGCCGGTCGCGTGGCCGCGGTCGGCAAGGTCTCCGGGGCCGTCGGGACCTTCGCGGCCATCGACCCGCGCGTGGAGGCCGCCGTCATGGAGCGGATGGGGCTGGCCGGCGCGGAGGGCGCTGCCACCCAGGTGGTGGCCCGAGACCGCCACGCGGAGTTCTTCTGCGCGCTCGCGGTGGCAGGCGCCACTCTCGAGCAGCAGGCCACCGAGGTGCGCCACCTGCAGCGCACCGAGGTGCGCGAGGTCGAGGAGCCGTTCACCGCCGGGCAGAAGGGGAGCTCGGCGATGCCCCACAAGCGCAACCCCGTCCTGTCGGAGAACCTGACGGGACTCGCCCGGCTCCTGCGCGGCTACGCCGTCCCGGCCCTCGAGGACGTGGCGCTCTGGCACGAGCGGGACATCAGCCACTCCTCGGTGGAGCGCGTCATCGGCCCGGACGCCACCATCGCGCTCGACTTCGCGCTCAACCGCTTCGCCGGGATGATCGACAACCTCCGGGTATACCCGGAGCGGATGCGGGAGAACCTGGAGGCCACCGGCGGCCTCTACGAGGCGCAGCGGGTGCTGCTCGCGCTCGTGGGCAAGGGCGTCCCGCGCCAGGAGGGCTACGTCTACGTCCAGCGCAACGCCATGAAGGTGTGGGAGGAGAAGGTGGATTTCCGCACCGCGCTCAAGGCCGACGCCGACGTCCGGCGCGCGCTCTCGGAGGCCGAGATCGACTCGTGCTTCGCGCTCGAGCACCACCTGAAGCACGTGGACGCCATCTTCGAGCGGGTCTTCGGCGAGGACGCCCGGACCGCCTAGCTTCTAGCCGAAGAGCCGCCCGATGCGCTGCAGGAGCGCGGCGAGGGGATTGGTGCGGCGGGGGCTGACCTGCGACACCCGGGGCCGCCCGCGCTGCGCCGGGACCACCCGCGGCAGCTCCGGGCTCGCGCCGAAGCCCCAGAGGTCCGGGAAGAGCCCCTCGGGGAAATCGGGCCCCGGAGGACGGAGGATGCGCCCGGAGTGCCTCATGGTCGCTCCCTAGCGCGGGACCGCCGCGCGCGCCACCCCGAGCCCCCTACGGGGCTGCCGGGGGCCGGCGGCGGGGTGCGCCCTGGGCGCCGGTCGGGCGGCTGCCCTGCTACAAGGGTGGGCGTGCTCCGGGAGATGGCCATGGGCCCGAGGATCCGCCTGCTCACGCTCGGGGGGGACGAGCCGGCCACGAGCTTCGGGGCGAACTGCGTGGCCGTGCGGGGCACCCGCGGCACCCTGCTCGTGGACCCGCTCATCGCGCCGGCGCACGCGCAGCTCGTCGCGGACGCGCTCGACCGGGCGGGTTTCCCGGCGGTGATCGCCGTGGCGCTGACGCACCACCACACCGACCACGCCCTCGGCGCCGGGCTCTTCGCGGCCCGGGGCGCCCCGGTGTTCGCGCAGCGGCGCTGCGCGCAAGAGATGGCGGCGCAGCACCCCGCCATCCTCGCCGAGCGCCGGCGCGACCCCGCGCTCTCGGAGCTCTTCCGCGGCGCCGAGCCGCACGTGCCGGCACGGATCTTCGACGACCGGGTCTCCATCGAGCTGGGCGACCTCGAAGTCGACGTCCTGCACCTCGGGCACGGCCACACCGCCGGCGACGCGGTGGTGGTCGTCCCGGCGGAGGGCGTTGCGGTGGCCGGGGACCTGCTCTTCCACGGCTACCACTTCAACTACGAGGAGGCCGACCGCCGGGGCGTGCGTGCGTCGCTCGCGGCTCTCTCGCCCCTCGCGGAGCGCTTCATCCCCGGGCACGGGGAGCCCGGCGGGCGGGAGATCCTCGCCGCCCAGGCGCTCTACCACGACGAGGCGGAGCGGATCGCCTGCGACGACCAGCGCCCGGCGGACGCCGAGGCGGCCCTCCGGGAGCGCTTCCCCGGCCGCCTGCTCAACGCCGCGGTCCCCGGGGCCGTGCGCTTCTGGAGGGGGCGGGCCGAGGCGGGCTAGAGGTAGCCCTTCGCCTTCAGGTTCGCGCGGATGCGGTTCGCCACGCTGCCCACCTCCGAGCGGAACTCCTCCCCGGTGAGGCGCTCGTAGACCTCGATGTACTTGCGGGCCAACATCACCCGGACGTCGTCGGTGAGCGGAGGCGGCTTGCCGTGGCCGGAGAACCCGTGCTCCTTGATGAGCCACTGCCGGATGTTCTCCTTGTCGAGCATCTCCTGGTCCTGGCCGGCGGCGAACCGCTTCTCGTAGGCGTCGCCGACCCAGTACCGGGAGCTGTCGGGCGTGTGGATCTCGTCGATGACCACGAGTCGCCCGTCGGCGATCCCCATCTCGTACTTGGTGTCGACGAGGATGAGGCCGCGGCTTCGCGCCCACTGCTCGCCGCGGGCGAACAGCCGCCGCGCCACGGCCACGGCCTCCCGCCACACCTCGGCGGGGACGAGGCCGGTCTCCACGATCTCCCGCTCGCTGATGGGCTCGTCGTGCTTGCCGTACTCGGCCTTGGTCGAGGGCGTGATGACGGGCTCGGGGAAGCGCTGGTCCTTGCGCAGGTCGGTGGGCCAGTCGATCTGTAGGCACCGGCCTTGCCGGCGACGTAGTCGCGCCAGAGCGAGCCGGTGATGTAGCCCCGGATGATGACCTCCACCGGCAGCGGCTTCGCCTTCTTCACCACCATCACGCTCGGGTCGGGCGCGCCGAGGAGGTGCGTGGGAGCGATGTCCTTCACCTTGTCGAACCAGAAGAGGGTGAGCCGCGACAGCACCTCGCCCTTGAACGGGATGGTGCCGAGCACGTGGTCGAAGGCGCTCACCCGGTCGGTGGTGACCATGACGATCTGGTCGCCGCGGGCGTAGTTGTCGCGAACCTTGCCCCGGTAGAGCTGCCCGAGCTCGGGTGCGTCGAACTCGCGCAACGTCTCGGAGAGCTGGGCCCGGAGCTTGTCGTCTGGAATCATGGCGACGGATGCTAGCATCCCGGTCCCACGGCGGGGACGCCTCGCCGGGGTGTCGCCCTCTACGGGCAGGGAGCGCAACGACTTGAGGCCGGAGAACGTGGTGCTGGTGCTGCACCGCCCGTCGAGCGCCGAGAACCTCGGTGCGGTGGCGCGGGCGATGAAGAACTTCGGCCTCTCCCGGCTGTCAGTCGTCGAGCCGTCCGGGTGGGCCGGCCCCCCGCGCAGCGGGCGCGGCGACAACGCGCGCGCCGACGTGCTCGCGCGGGCCCGCAGGACTGCCCGCCACGCCGCGGACCTGCTCAAGCACGCGGAGTTCCACGCCGGGCTCGGGGCGGCGCTGTCGGGCACGACCTGGACCTGCGGTACCACCTCGCGAGAGGTGGAGGGGCGGCCGCGCCTCGCCCCCCGGGACCTCGGCCGGGAGGTGGTCCTGCGCTCCCGGCAGGGCCCGGTGGCCATCGTGCTGGGGGAGGAGCGCCGGGGCCTGTCCGACGCCGAGCTCGCGCTCTGCGGGGCGGTCTGCACCATTCCCACGAGCCCGGCCTACGACTCGATGAACCTGGCGCAGGCTGCCGCGGTTCTCTGCTACGAGGTGGCTCTCGGCCGCCGGTGCCGAGGTCGCCCCGGCGCCCTGCGGGGAGCCAGCTCTTCACCGGACGGTGGAGGCGCTCTGGGAGCGGCTGCGGGTGCTCTTCGCCGAGTCGGGGTACCTGAACCCGCAGAACCCGGACGCCATCCTGGCGGAATGGCGCCAGGTGCTCAGCCGGGCCGACCCCACGCAGCGCGAGGTCGAGCTCATGCTCGCCGCGGCGCGGGCACTGGAGCGGAGGCTACGGGTGGGCGCCGGGAGGGGCGAGGGCTAGGAGGCGGCAGGCGCCTCGGCGGGCGGAGCGGCCTCCGCGGCCGCGGTGGGCGCGCCCTTGCGGCTCTTCTTCCAGGCGTCGTAGTGCTCCTGGCAGAGGCCGTGGCCGAAGACCTTCTTCTTGCAGTCTTCCTTGCCGCAGGTCTTCCAGCGGCGCGGCCGCGCCTCGAGCTCGCCCCGGCGCCACTTCTGGTAGTGGAAGAAGCACAGGCCCTTCGCGCGGTAGGCGCGCTTGCAGCCCTTCACCGTGCAGGCCTTCTTGCCGCCGCCCTTCGCCGGGGGGGCCTTCTTCTTGGTCTTCGCCTTCGCAGTCTTGTCGGCCATTGGCTCGTTCTCGTTCGGCAATCGCGGGTGAGATCCTGAAGATTCGTCCACGCCCAACGGCGCGGGTCGCGCTAGATAACCCGACCCCGGGGCCGGATGCAACCCCGCGATTCGCCTCGGGCCGGGCGGCGAGAAGGCCTAGCGCGAGGCGGCGGCGTGCTCGGCCACGATGCGGTCGAGCGCGCTGCGGTCGGCCTCGGTGTGGCGCTCCTGCGGAGCCGGTCCGTCCTTGGCGGGCGCCGATCCCCTGGGCGATGTGCGGGCCGAGACCTTCGCCCCGTGCCGGCGGCGGTCGGAGTGGTCATCCCGGAAGCGGGCCACGGCGGCGGCGACCTCGCCGTAGCCTCGCTCGACGAAGTCGATCGCCGAGGGGGCCGCCTGCCACCGCTCCACCACCGTGCGCCCGGACAGGGGGACGAAGGCGACGACGACGAGGACGATGCCGGCGATGGCGGCCGACACGAGGAGCCGGGACATGTGGGGAAGGGTGCCACCCCGGCCAGGCGCCGTCGAGTTTTCCGCCACGCCGCCCGGCTGGGTCAGCTGGCCGCGTCGAGCCAAGGCAGCAGTTCGGCGGCGCTCCGGACGAGGCCCTGGGCGCCGGCCCGGGCGAGGTCGTCCGCGGGCACGAACCCCCAGGCAACCGGCACGAAGCGGACGCCGGCGGCGGCGGCGGTGGCGAGGTCGACGGGGCTGTCGCCGATGAACGCCGCCTCGTCCGGTCGAGCGCCGAGGCGCGCCAGGATTCGAGCGTCCCGGTCGGGTCGGGCTTGCGCGGCGCCTCGTCCCCGCCGACGACGGCCTCGAACCGCCGGAGCACGCCGAGCCCTTCGAGGATGCGCCGAGCCATCGACCCGGGCTTGTTGGTGTGGACCGCCATGGGGACCCGGGCGCTCGCGAGGGCCGCTGCCACGCCCGGGTAGAGCCGGGTGTGGTCGAGGAGGTGCTCGGCGTAGTGGGCGCGCCACAGCGAGAGCGCCTCGTCGACAAGGTGCTCCCGAGGCGCCACGGCCCGGGCGAGCAGGCGGCCCGCCCCCTCGCCCACGAACGAGGTGACCTCGTCGAGGGAGCGCGGGGGGAGGCCGAGCGCCCGCAGCGCGTGGGCGACCGCGAGGTAGAGGTCCTCGCGCGAGTCGACGAGCGTGCCGTCGAGATCGAAGACCGCGACCTTCACTCCCTCTTCGCTCCCTCCCGCTCCTCGACGATGACGAACTCGACGCGGCGGTTCTTGGCGCGGCCGAGCGCGGTCTCGTTGGTGGCGATGGGCCGGGAGAAGCCGTAGCCGGCCGCGACCATGCGGTGTGGCTCCACGCCCCGGGCGACGAGCGCGGTCACCACGGCCGCGGCTCGCCGCTCGGAGAGGCCCTGGTTGTACGCAGCGGTCCCGATGATGTCGGTGTGCCCCTCGACGCGGATGAGCACGAGCTCGGGGTGGCTCAAGAGGATGGCGGCGATGTCGTCGAGGATGTGGCCGGACTCGGGCTTGATGGTGTCCTTGCCGAAGTCGAACTGGATCATGTCCCGAAGCGAGAGGCGCTCCGCCTGGATCTCGACGGTCGGCTCGTTGCCGAGCGGGCAGCCGTCGTTCTGGGCAGGGCCCGGCTCGAGCGGGCACTTGTCGTCGATGTCGGGCACGCCGTCGCCGTCGGTGTCCGGGCAGCCCTCGAGCTCGCGGGGCCCCTTCTCGTCGGGGCAGCGGTCGAGGTAGTCGGGCACGCCGTCGCCGTCGCGGTCGGGGCACCCGGCCAGCTCGGCCGGCCCGGGGGCGTCGGGGCACTGGTCGCGGTCGTCGGGGATGCCGTCGCCGTCCCGGTCCCGGTTGACGTGCTCCCATCGGACGGCGACGAAGGCCCGGAAGACCTCGCGACCGTAGGCGCCCCCGAAACCCGTTCCGATGCCGACCTCGGCGGCGATCTCCGCGGTGAGGGCGGCGCGCAGACCGGCCCGGACCTCGAGCGGCAGCGCGTAGCGTGCGGACCCGTCGTAGCCATTCGGCACCTGCCCGGACACCTCGGCGATGGCCTTCCAGGCCGAGAACTCCCCGGCCGGGGGAAGGTCCACCGCCGCGCCGAGGCCCCAGTCGAAGGCGCTCGGCACCACGAGCTGCAGGTACTGGCCCTGCTGGGCCCGGAACGAGTAGCCGAGCTGGGCGTCGAGGCGCACGCGGTCGAGGGGCACGGTGACCACGGCCGACGGCGTGCCGACGAAGCCGTTCGACGCGAAGGCCTGGCCATTCCCGGTCGGCAGCTCGAGGTCGAGGAGCAGCGCGGCCTCCACCGGAAGCGCGAGCCGGAAGAGCGAGTGGGGGCCCGCGTTCAGGACCGGAAGCTTTCCGACGAGCCGGAGGTCGCCGAGGGCGGCGACCGCGATGGTGGCGACGAGCGGGCCGGAGACCCCGAGCGAGGTCAGCGGAGAGAGGTTGGAGGCCTGCCAGGCCACCGCCGGCACGGCGAGGCCCACCTCCACGAGGCCGAAGCTGTAGGCGCCCTGGAGCTGGAGCGTGAGCCGGTTCGGAACCACGTAGCCGATGGTCTCGGTCCCGCTCTTCCAGGGGATGAGGCCGTTCAGGTAGCCGACGAGCAGGGTCGCCCCGTAGCTCCGCTGCCAGGGCACCTCGGCAGTGTTGACGGTGAAGTCGGACTCGAGCAGCGGTGTGAAGGTGAAGGGGTCCGCGTCGAAGCCGCGCGCGGCCGGGTCGTCGGCACGCGCCCGGGCCCCCGTGGTCGCGGAGGCGAGCGCCAGGACGAGGGCGGCCGCGCGCATCACCCGAGAGTAGGAGAGGCGGGGAGGGTCGGCAAATTCCCTACCCGCCCCGACCTCCTCTGCGGTCGGCGTCAGGCGGCGCCGCGCAGGCGTCCCACGGCGCCGTTCGTCCGGCGGTGCAGGACCACGAGGAGCGCGTCGTGCACGGCAGGCTCGATCTGCGACCCGCGCAGGCGCCCCAGGATCCGCGCGGCCTCGGCCGGCTCCAGCGCCGGCTGGTAGGGGCGGCTGGAGGTGCAGGCGTCCCAGGTGTCGGCGGCGTTCACGATCCGGGCTACGAGCGGGATGGCCTCGCCGATCAGGCCGTCGGGGTAGCCCCCGCCGTCCCAGCGCTCGTGGTGGCTGCGGATGGCCGGAAGCGCGTCGCGCAGGAGCTCCACCTCGCGCACGATGTCAGCGCCGATCGCCGGATGCTGGCGCATGAGCGACATCTCCGGCCCGGTGAGCGGCACCGTCTTGCGCAACAGCCCCTCCGGGATCCCGATCTTGCCGATGTCGTGCAAGAGGCCGCCGTACTCGAGGGCTTGCAGCGTCCGCGCGTCGCAGCCCATGGCGCGGCCGATCTCGACGGCGAGGTCGGCCACCCGGCCGTTGTGCCCGCGCGTGTAGGGGTCCTTCGCGTCCACGGCGCCGGAGAGGCTCCGCACCGTGTCGAGGGTCCCGCGCTCCAGGGCCTCGATGAGGCGGCGGTTCTCCTCATCCTGGCGGGCGAGCTCCCGCGACATGTAGTTGAACGTGTAGGCGAGGTCGCCCACCTGGCTGCGCCCGGGGACCGGGACCTGCTGCCCGAAGCGGCCGCGGGCGATGTCGAGGGCGCCGCGCACGAGCTCGGTGAGCGGCGCGTCGAGCGTCCGGGCGAACACCGCGGCGAGCCCGGCGGCGACCGCCAAGGAGGCGCCCCCGGCGGCGAGCGCGGTGGCGGGGTGGCCAACCAGCGCGAGCTGCACGCCCAGGACCGCGGCGGGCACGGCGGCGACGGCGAGCGCGAGGCAGAGGACCTTCTGGGAGAGCCTCATGGCGCGCGGAGGGCCTGCTGCAGCGCCCGGGCGACGCCGCTCGCGTCGAACGGCTTCTCCAGGATCACGTCCGGCGCGTCCGGGCCGGTGGCATCGCGGACGCTCGGCCCGCTGATGGCGGTGAGGAGGACCGCCGGGACTCGCCTCCCGCCGCTGCGCATCCGCGACAGCGCATCGACGCCGGAGAGCCGCGGCATGAGGAAGTCGAGGATCACCGCGTCGGGCCGCTCGCGCAGGCAGAGCTCGACCGCCTCCGTCCCGTCGGTCGCGGACACCACCTCGTGCCCGAGGCGGGTGAGCACGTCGGCGAGCAGGGCCCGCACCAGGCGATCGTCGTCGGCGATGAGGATCTTCACGGGCCGGTCCCCGGCGCCAGTGCGGCGCCCGTTCCGAGGATAGCACCCGGCGTGCGGCGGATCGCGTTCGCGCCCGCGCTGCATGTGGGCCGATCAGGGCCCGAGGCCCACCCACTCCGACCCGTCCTCGAAGACCTCTCGCTTCCAGATGGGCGCGTCGCGCTTGAGGCGCTCGATGGCGGCCTCGCAGGCGCGGAAGGCGGGAGCGCGGTGGGGCGCCGCCGCGGCGATGACCACGGCAGCCTCGCCGGGGCCGAGCACCCCGACCCGGTGGGAGATGGCGACGAGGGCGCCGTGCTCGTTGCCCACCGCCTCGCCGATGGCCGCGAGCGTTCGCTCGGCCATGGGCACGTAGGCCTCGTACTCGAGTCGCAGCACCCGCCGCCCGTGGCTCTGGCCGCGCACGTCGCCCGTGAAGGTGACGACGCCGCCGCGCTCGGGGCCGGAGACTGCCGCCACGACCTCCTCGAGGGCAAGCGGGCGGTCGAGCACCCGGAAGCGTCCCGATCCCCCCGAGACCGGGGGAATGACGGCGAGCTCGCAGCCGTCCGGCACCGCGTCCCCGTCGCCGGCGAAGTCCTCGTCGATGGCGATGCGGCAGCGCGGCAGCAGGCGGGAGAGCCCCGGGTGCCGATCCGCGAGCACCCGGCGCAGGTCGGCCACCGTGGACGGCCGCTCCGCGAGCTCCTCGCGGCCGGTGCCGGCAGCCTCGCGAGCGGCGGCGAAGTAGAGGATGGTCAGGGCCACGCCGACATTGTAACCGGCGCGCTCAGCGATGCAGGAGCAGGCGCGCCAGGTCCCCGAAGACGGTCACCGCGAGCAGAAGGCCGATGAGCGCCACGAAGCCCACGAGGTGGACGACGCCCTCCACCCTCTGGTTCACCGGCCGGCGGGTGGCGATCTCGTAGGCCGAGGAACACGAGCCGCCCGCCGTCGAGCGCGGGAAGCGGAAGGAAGTTGAAGAGGGCGAGCATGATCGAGATGAGCCAGACCATCATGAGGAACGGCGCCGTCCCGGCGCGCGCGCTCCGAGCCATCTCCTCGGCGATCCCCAGTGGGCCCCGGAGCTCCGCCTTCTGCCTTCGGGTGACGACCTGGCCGAGGCCGCTCAGGATCTCGACAGCCTTGTCGTTGGTGCGGCGGAACCCCACCCCGAGCGCATCGAGCGGGCCCGCCCGGACGGCGAGCAGCGCCGGCGCCATCCCCACCCGGCCGATTCCGCCGGCATCGTCCGGCCGGACCACGACCTGCGTGGCGAGCCCGTCCGGGGTCCCGGGGCGACGAAGCTCGAGCGGCAGGTCCTGGCCAGGGTGGGATCGGATCACCTGCACCAGCGCGGCCCACGAGTCGACGGGCTTGCCGTCCGCCGAGAGGATGCGGTCGCCGGCGCGAATCCCGGCGCGGTCCGCCGGGTTCCCGGCGACGACCTCCCCCACGACCGGCGCCGGGTCGGGCTCCCGCAGCCCCATCGTGGAGATGAGGCCGACGGCGAGCAGGATGGCGAGGAGGTAGTTTGCGGCCGGGCCCGCCAGGATGACGAGGAAGCGCCTCCAGGCGGGCTGGTTGCAGTAGGCGGAGGGGTCTGCCGGCGCGACGTCCTCGCCTGGCGTCATTCCTGCGATCTTCACGTAGCCCCCGAGGGGCACGGCCGAGAGCGCCCACTCCGTGTCTCCCCGGCGGCGCGCCCAGAGCAGCGGGCCGAAGCCGACGCTGAAGCGGTCCACCCGCATCCCGCAGAGTCGCGCGGCGAGGAAGTGCCCGAGCTCGTGGATCACGATGAGCAGGCCGAAGGCCACGACGGTGACGCCGACGACGGCCAGCCACGACAAGAGCGCGCTCATGCGAGGATCTCCGGGGTTCGCGGCGTCAGGCGCGGGGCTCCTCCGGCTCGCCGAACTCCTCGGCGCCGAAGACCTCGATGACGGTGTCGGGATCCCGCCACGCGTCCGGAGGGAGGCCGGCCTTGAGGCAGGCATGCTTCAGGAACGTGGGGGCGTCCCAGCCGTGCTCCACCGCGACCACGGGCAGCAGCGCCCCCCGGTGCCACCCGCGCTTCACGAGGAGGCCGTGCTCTCCCACTCGGAGCTCGGAGGCGTCGGCGAGTGGGCGCCGCGGCTCGAGCGCCGAGATCCGGATGGTGAGGTCGTCGACCTCCTCGGGCCTGACCGGGGGGAAGCGCGGGTCTTCCGACGCGGCCGCGGCCACCATGGCGGCGACGGTGCGGGCGAGCGATCGGTCCGGGTCGAAGCGCCCGATGCAGCCGCGAAGGTCGCCGCGGCGGAAGAGGGTGACGAAGGCTCCCCGGGGCGTCGCCAGGCCGCCCTCGTCGGGGATTTCCGGGGTCGGGCCGAGGCCAACGTGGTGGCGCAGGGAGGCGCGCGCGAGGGCGAGAAGGCTGGCGCGCTCCGGGTCGGTGAGCCTGTCCGTCACAGGAGCCTCCGGGCGCCGGTGAGGAGGTAGCGGCGGACGTCGCCGAGGATCTCGCGGTGGTCGAAGACGATCCCGTCGGGGAGCGCGTCCCAAGCGAAGCCGCGGGCCTCGGCGGCGTCGTCGCCGCCGACGGGCTCGCCCGCCGCCGTGGCGACGAACACCGTGGTGATGGTGTGGCCGCGCGGGTCGCGCGCGGGGTCCGAGTAGGAGTGGAACTGCTCGACGAGGGAGACCGCGAGTCCGGTCTCCTCGAGAGCCTCGCGCGCCGCGGCCACGTCCAGCCGCTCGCCGGGGTCCACGAACCCGCCAGGCAGCGCCCACCCGTGCGGCGGATTGCGCCGGCGCACGAGCACCACCCGGTCCCCCGGGAGGAGGATGACCACGTCGGCGGTCGTCGCGGGGCTGCGTGGCGTGCTCATCAGCGCGGGGGCGCGATCAGGGACGGCTCCGCCCCGGTCGCCTCCGGGGAGGTGGCGGCGGAGGGGAAGGCCTTCTCGATGAGGAGGCGAGCGAAGGGGATGTCCCCCGCCGGGACCGCGGCGAGGAGCGCCCGGGACACGGAGGCGGCGGACGCGGCGTGCGCCGGGTCGCCGAGAGCGCTCAAGTGGGCGGCGGTGGCGAAGAGGCGCGCGGCCACGCGACGACGCCGCGGCTCGTCAAAATATGCATCCACGGCCCGGGCGACGGTGACGGCAATCTGCGCCGCCCGCTGCCGGTCGTCGACGTAGAGAGGCGACACGCCGATCTCGTCGAGCTTCTGCGCGAGCTCCCGGAGCGCTTCCTCGTCCGCGAGCCAACCGCGAAGCATGGGGAGCTCGTGGAGGCCCGCCGAGGCCTCGAGCGCGACGCGCTCCTCGGCGTCGGTCAGCCTCGGGAACTCCTCGGCGGGGTCCGGGACGGGCTCGGGCGGCCCGAGCCGCGCGAGCCAGGCGTCGGCGCCCTCAGGCACCCGGCGGCCGCTGGCGTCGTTGATGCGGCGGGCGGTCGCCACGAGCGACCGGGCGAGTGCCGTGCCCACCTCGCCGACGCCCATCGTCTGGCCTCGCTCCGCGATGTCCCGGGCGAAGGCCCGGAACTCCTTGCGGCCGAGCAGCCCCACCTGAAGCTCGAGCAACCCGAGGACGTCCGACACCACCGCCTGTCCCACCTCGATTCCCTTGCCCGGCAGGTTGCGCGCGATCCAGACGGCCCGTTCGCCGTGACCGTCGACCGCAGACGCGAAGCACGGGAAGGTTTCCTCTGCGGGCGGCCGCGGCGGCGGGCCCGGGGGGCGGGCCGGCTCCGGCACGTCGACCCCACGCGACCTCAGCAGGTGAAGGCAGCGCTTCGCTTCCTTGGCCACGCTCCTGTCGGGGGACGCGCCGAGCGCCGCGAGGAGGTCTCCGCGGCCAGCGCTCGCGGCGGCTCGGACGAGCGCCACCGACAGCGGCGCCGAGACGGAGGACACCTCCTCGGCGGTGGCCTTCGCGAGACCCACGAGCACTCGGGCGGCCCGGGCGGCTTCCTCCCGCGGGGCCCCGGTCTGAAGGGCGACCTCCTGGCTGTCGACGTTCGGGTCCCGCAGGAGTTCCAGGATCCGATCGGGGTCGTCGAGGGGCATGGAAGCGGGAATCTACACGCCAATCTGGTGCGCCACAACGGCGGGCGCCCGGCTCGTCGCCCGACTCGCCGCGAGCGCGGTCGCGCGCCGGGAATCGCTCAGGGGCCAGTCTTGACATAGCGCTAGGAAAGTGTGCAAGCTCATGATTCAACTAGTTGAAGGCCCTCCATGTCCCCCCCGGAAGGGCTTAGCCCGCCCAGGAGCCAGAACCGATGACCCGACGCCTCTCGATGAACCTCGCCCTCGCCCTCGCCGGGGCATTCGCCCTCACTGCGGCGCTCCCCACCTTCGCCTGCGACTGCGACCACAAGAAGGACGCGAAGGCCGCAAAGAGCGACAAGGACAAGGGCGGCGACGCCAAGACCGCGCCGGCCGACAAGTCGGCCAAGCCGGCTGCCGAGAAGAAGGCAGATGCCGGTGCGGCGAGCGACTCTCACCTCGCCGGCGGCTGCGACTGCGGCGCGAAGGATCCCAAGGACTGCAAGTGCGGCAGCGGCTGCAAGTGCACGGACAAGACGGAAAAGCCGAAGGCCAGCGTGGCAAAGGCCTCGAAGGTCCTCCTCGCCGGCGGCTGCAACTGCGAGAAGGGCGGCAAGAACTGCACCTGCCCGAAGGGCGACTGCAAGTGCTCGAACTGCTCGGACACGAAGCTGAAGGCGAAGGCCGCCTAGCCTCGACCTGGTGATGTCGCCGCGGCCCCTCCCGGCGCCGGGACGGGCCGCGCGCGTTTCGCTGCCCGGCTGGCCTGGCGGCCCGGCGGGAGCGAGCTACGCCCCGACGCGCTCCGAGGCGCGCCTGCGCTCGCGGTGGCGCCCCAGGACCTCGGCGAGGTACTGGCCGGTGTAGCTCTCCTTGGAGCGCGCCACCTCCTCGGGGGTCCCCTCGGCGACCACGCGTCCGCCGTCCTCGCCGCCCTCGGGCCCGAGGTCGACGACCCAGTCGGCCGCCTTGACCACGTCGAGGTTGTGCTCGATGACCACGACCGAGTTTCCGGCGTCGACCAGGCGGTCGAGCACGGTGAGCAGCTTCTTCACGTCGTCGAAGTGGAGGCCGGTGGTGGGCTCGTCGAGGATGTAGAGGGTGCGCCCGGTCCCCACGCGGGCGAGCTCGCGCGAGAGCTTGATGCGCTGGGCCTCGCCGCCGGAGAGGGTGGGAGAGGGCTGGCCGAGGCGGAGGTAGCCGAGCCCGACGTCGTCGAGGGTGCGCAGGATGCGCAGGATCTCCTTGTGGTTCTGGAAGATCTCGGATGGCCTCGCGCACCGACAGGTCGAGGACCTCGGCGATGTTCTTGCCCTTGAACTGGACGCGCAGGGTGGCCTCGTTGAAGCGCTTGCCCTGGCAGACCTCGCAGGGGACGAGCACGTCGGCGAGGAAGTGCATCTCCACGAGCTTCATGCCGTCGCCCTGGCAGGCCTCGCACCGGCCGCCCTTCACGTTGAAGCTGAAGCGGCCGGGCTGGTAGCCGAGAGCGCGCGCCTCGGGCGTCTGCGCGAAGACGTCGCGGATGAAGTCGAACACCTTGGTGTAGGTGGCCGGGTTGGAGCGCGGCGTCCGCCCGATGGGCTGCTGGTTGATGTCGATGACCTTGTCGATCTGCTCGTGCCCGACGATGGACTGGTGCTTGCCGGGCACGTCGCGGCCGCCGTAGAGCAGCCGCGTCAGCGCGGGGTAGAGGATGCCGTTCACGAGCGTCGACTTCCCGGCCCCGGAGACGCCGGTCACCGCCACGAAGCAGCCGAGCGGGAAGGAGACGGTGACGTCGCGGAGGTTGTTCTCGCGGGCGCCGACGACCGTGAGCCTCCCCTTGGTCGCTGGGCGACGCCGGGCCGGAATCGGGATCTCCGCCCGTCCGGAGAGGTAGGCGCCGGTCAGCGATGCCGGGTCGCGCTTCACGTGGTCCGGCGTCCCCGCCGAGACGATGCGCCCGCCGTGCTCGCCGGCGCCCGGGCCGAAGTCGACGAGCCAGTCGGCGGCCTCCATGGTCTCCTCGTCGTGCTCGACGACGATGACGGAGTTCCCGATGTCGCGCAGCCGCTTCAGGGTGGCGAGGAGCTTCCCGTTGTCCCGCTGGTGAAGCCCGATGGAGGGCTCGTCGAGGATGTAGATGACGCCGGTGAGCTCGCTGCCCATCTGGGACGCGAGCCGGATGCGCTGGCTCTCTCCGCCGGAGAGCGAGGGACCGGGCCGGTCGAGCGTCAGGTAGGAGAGCCCGACGTCGACGAGGAACCGAAGGCGGTTGCGGATCTCCTTGAGGAGTTCCTCGGCGATGCGGGCTTCCGCCCCCTTCAGTGTCGAGGCCGTCGAGCCACTCGAGCGACTCCCGGATGGTCTTGCGGGAGAGGTCGACGATGCTCGTCGACGCGGATGCGCACCGCCCGGCTCTCTGGCCGCAGCCGCTCCCCCTGGCAGGTGGGGCAGGGCTTGTCCGAGAAGAAGCGCATGTAGTAGCGGCGCATCGCCTCCGACCCGGTGGCCTTGAACCGCCGGTAGAGCTGGTTCACCACGCCCTCCCAGTGAATCCGGTAGCTCTTCACTCCGGCCGCCTCGGTGCCCTGGAGCACGACGTCGCGGTCGCGCTTGGGCAGCTTGCCCCAGGGCGTGTCGAGGTCGATGCCGAGCGATCGCGAGAGGTGCTCGACGAACTCGAAGGTCCAGCCCTCCCCGCGCTCCATGCCGCTCGCCCAGGGCTCGACGGCCCCCTCGCGGATGGAAAGCGACGGATCGGGGATGATGAGGTCGGCGTCCATCTCGGGCCGGGTGCCGAGGCCCTGGCAGTCGGGGCACGAGCCCGTCGGGCTGTTGAAGGAGAAGGCCTGCGGCGAGAGCTCGCCGAACGACAGGCCGCACGTCGGGCACGCGTTGTGCTCGGAGTAGAAGCGGTCGTGCTTCTTGTACTCCTCGGGATCGATGCCCGGTCCGACCTTCTGCTCCTTGTCGGCGTCGGCGACGACGAGCGTCCCCTTGCCCTCCCGCAGCGCGGTCTCCACCGAGTCGGTGAGCCGGGACCGGATGGATGGCTTCACCACCAGGCGGTCGACGACCAGCTCGATGTCGTGCTTGAGCTTCTTGTCGAGGACCAGGCGCTCCTCGAGCGAGTGCACGACGCCGTCGACGCGCACCCGCGCGAATCCGCGCTTGTGGGCGTCCCCGAGGAGCTCCCGGTACTCGCCCTTGCGGTTCTGCACGAGCGGCGAGAGGAGCAGGACGCGCGAGCCCTCCGGCAGCTCCAGGATCGAGTCGACGATCTGCTGGGCGGTCTGCTTGCCGACGCGGCGTCCGCACGAGGGGCAGTGCTGCTCGCCGATCGAGGCGTAGAGCACGCGCAGGTAGTCGTGGACCTCGGTGATGGTCCCGACGGTGGAGCGGGGGTTGTTGGAGGCCGCCTTCTGCTCGATGGAGATGGTCGGCGACAGGCCCCGCAGGGTGTCGTACTTCGGCTTCTCCATCTGCCCGAGGAACTGGCGCGCGTAGGAGGAGAGGGACTCGACGTAGCGCCGCTGGCCCTCCGCGTAGAGGGTGTCGAACGCGAGAGAGCTCTTCCCCGATCCGGAGACGCCCGTGAAGACCACCAGCTTCTTCTTGGGGATCTCGACGTCGACGGACTTGAGGTTGTGCTCGCGGGCGCCCTTGACGCTGATGGAGTCGGGCTCGCTCATTCGAGCAGATCTAACGGCTGGGTCCGACGTTGGCTAGCACTCCGAAACCTGATACGGGAGCGGTCCCCGTGGCGGATTTGCCCAACGACGCCGCGACGCTGCGGCTGCGCATCGACCTCGTCGACCGGGAGGCCCCCCTCCGCGGGCCGGTTCCGGTTCTGAGCGCGGACGGGACCGCCCCCTCCGGTCGCCTCCTCGCCGCCGTGGGCGTTGAGTACCTCGACCGGCAGGATCGCGAGTGGTGGCCGCTCGTTCGCGTGCCGGTGCTCTACCTCGCGCCTGGCGGGCTGCGCTCCTTCGCGGAGGGGCTCTGTGACGTCCTGGGTGGAGCCGCGCCCGGGGTGGCTTGGCAGTCAGGGGACGACGGCGCCCTCGGCGTGCAGGTCGGGGCCCCGCAAGGGGGGGAGGGCGACCTCCTCGTGGTCGAGGTGGGTATCGACCTGTCCCTCTTCCTCTCCGAGGCGGGTCCGGGGCCCCGCCGGCCCGGGGCGGAGCTGGCGCTCTTCCGCTGGCAGGCGTCTCGCGCGGCCGCGGTGGCGTTCACCGACGCACTCCGCCGCGAGACCGCGGCCCTCGCCGGCGATGGGTAGCCCCGGGGGATTTGGCCCGCGCGAGGTCTCGGCGGCGCGAGAGCCTCGACCGCCGGCGTCGCGCGGCCGCGCCCGCGCGCAGCTTCTCGCCTCGGCGGTCCTCTTCGGCCTCCTCGCCGTGCTGGCGCGCGTCGCGACCCAGCTCGGGTTCTCCGCGGCCCAGGTGGCCGCGGTGCGCTTCTCGGTGGCGACCGCGCTCACGCTCGCGATCTTCGGGGCCCGGCCGGGCCTGTTCCGCCCGCGCAACAAGGCGTTGCTCGCCGCCCGGGGTGTCCTCGGCGGCGCCGCCGCGCTGCTGTACTTCGGGGCACTCGCGCTCGTGCCGGCCGGGCAGGCGACCCTTCTCAACAACACCTTCCCGGTGGCGGCGGTGGCCATCTCCTACTTCGCGCTGGGGGAGCGCCCGGGCTGGCACCTGCTCGCGGCGCTGGCCGTGACGAGCGCCGGGGTGTTCCTCGTGCTCGGCGGCGGGCATGCGGGCCAGGAGCTCGGGTGGGGGCAGCTCATCGGGATCGCCTCGGCGATCCTGGCAGGGGCCGCGGTCACCTGCATCCGGGCGCTTCGCGTCGACCACAACGCGCTCACGATCCTCTTCGCCTTCAGCCTCGGGGGGTCGGCCGTGTCCCTCCCCCTGGCCGTCGGGCCGTGGACCTCCGCTCCCGGGCCCTGGCTCGCCGCCCTCGGCGCCGCCCTCGTCGCGTTCGCCGCGCAGCTGTTCATGACCGAGGCCTACGGCGTGCTCACCGTGGCGGAGGCCGCGGTGTGGCAGCAGATCACGCCCGCGGCGAGCTACCTGTGGGCGATGGGGCTCCTTGGCGAACGGCTATCCCTCGTCGGTGCTGCCGGGGTGGCCGTCGGGGCCGCCGGCGTCGCCTACGCGTCGATCCAGGGCCGCCGGGCGCCGGAGGCGGAGGAGGCGTGACGCCAGGCCACGGCGAGGCGGCCCGCCGCCGATCGATCGCCCGCCTGCAGCTGGTCGGCTCCGGCGCGAGCTTCGGGCTCATGGCAGTCCTGGCGCGCTGGTTGTCACGATCGCCGGGCGGATTCACGGCCGGCCACCTCTCCGTCATCCGCTTCGCCGTTGGCGCGCTCGTGAGCGCGCTGGCATTCCGGCTGCGACCGGGCCTCTACCGGCCGCGCAACATCCGGCTCCTGGTGACGCGCGGTCTCTCCGGCGGCCTCGTGGTGGTGCTCTACTTCTCGGCGCTGTCCCGCATCCCGGCCGGCGAGGCTGGCATGCTCTACAACCTCTTCCCGGCCATCGCCACCGGGATGGCGCTTTGGACGCTCGGGGAGCGTCCCTCGCTGCACCTGTGGCTCGCCGTGGCGCTCGCCACGGTGGGCGTGTGCCTCGTGCTGGGGGGGGCTCTCTCCACGTCGGGCTGGGCTGGGGCGAGGCCGCGGCGCTCGGGGCGGCGGTCTTCGCGGCGGTGAGTGCCAACGTCATCCGCGCCATGCGCGGGACCGACAACGCGCCCACCATCTTCTTCTTCTTCTGCGTGGCCGGGTTGCCGGTGGTGCTCCCCTTCGCGCTCGACCCGTGGCCGGGAGGGCTGCTCCCCTGGGCGCTGGCGGTGGCAATGGCGATCGCCGCCTACGCGGCCCAGGTGCTCATGACCGAGGCGTACGGCACGCTCTCGGTGGCCGAGGCAGCCGCGTGGCTCCAGCTCACTCCCATCGCGCAGTTCCTCCTCGCCGGGCTCCTTCTCGGAGAGGCCGTGACCGCAGCGGGGCTCGCGGGCGTCCTAGTCTCGGTCGCCGGTGTCGCCTGGGCGACGGCGCTCGGGCCGCGCCCGGCCGCGCCCGCGCCGCCCCCTCCCTGAGGCGAAGACGCGGCGCCCCGTTGCGCCCGGGGACAAAGCGGGTTCTCGACTCCGCGGGCGAAACGTGGTGAGACACAACCACATGCGGAATACCGCCTCCCTCGTCGCCCTCGCGCTCCTCGGTGCCCCGGCGTGCGCGGCCGCGCCCGGCGGAGGACGCGCCGGGGCGTCGCCGGATGCCGCGGCAGCCGTCCCTCTCGCCTTCGCCTGGCCCGACGGGTTCGAGGCCAGGGTGACGCTCGACCACCGCCAGGAGCGCTCCGGGGCCCCGCCCGCGACGGCGCGCGGGACCCACAGGATCGTGACCGAGCGTTCGGGGCGCGCCCTGCGCGTCCTCGTCCGCGACGCCGAGGCCGAGGGCGACGTGCCCGACCTCGAGGTCAACCTGCGCATCGCCGAGGCGCTCGTGCAGGTGGTCGCGCGGGACGGGAGCTACCTCCGGACCGAGGGTCTGCGCGAGGCCCTCGAGATCCTTGGGGCCGACGAGGCCGAGACGCGCGAGGTCTCGCGCCGCGCGCTCGAGCGGATCGCCGCCTTCGACTGGGAGCTGACGGTCGGGGCGTGGGCCGGGCGCACGTTCGAGCCGGGGCAGGCGGTGAAGCGACAGGTCCCGGGGAGCATCCCGCTGCTGCCCGGCGTCCCGGCGCAGCTGGAGGTCGAGGAGGTGCTCGTGGCTGCTGTTCCCTGCGTCGGTGGTGAGGCCCCCGCGCGCTGCGTGGAGCTGACGTGGCGGGGGACGCCGGACGCGCCGTCGCGGACCTCCGCGGTGGCGCGTCTGCGTGGCGAGGCCGCGGGGGAGGGCGGTCCGGAAATCATGCTCGAGGACGTGGATGGCCTCGTCGAGGCCCGGCTCGTGGCGGAGCCAGGGACGCTCGTCCCGCACCGGCTGTTCGTCCGCGAGGAACTGCGCCTCACGGTGCGCCAGCCAGGAGGGGACGCCGTGAAGACGGTGGAGCGCACGGAGGATCGCTACGACTTCGTGGAAGAGACGGAGCTCTGAACATGTCCACGCCTAGCCGGCCGGTCGCCTTCGAGCCTTTCAGCGAGGATCACCAGGCCTTCCGCCGGACGGTGCGGGAGTTCTGCGAGAGGGAGCTTGCCCCCCACGCCAGGGCCTGGGACGAGGCCGGCGAGTTTCCCCGGGACCTCTTTCGCCGCTTCGGCGAGCTCGGCCTGTTCGGCATCCGCCACGACCCGGCCTGGGGTGGATCCGGGCTCGACTACTGGTACGTGGTGGCCTACGCGGAGGAGCTGGCGCGCTCGCGCAACGGTGGGCTGGGGACGGCCATGCTCGTTCAGGGCGAGATGGCGACCCCCGATCATCGGCGAGCTCGGCACCGAGGAGCAGAAGCGCGAGTTCCTGGCGCCCGCCTTGAGGGGGGAGAAGGTGGCGGCGCTCGCCATCTCCGAGCCCGACGCCGGCTCCGACGTGGCGGCGATCCGCACCCGGGCTCGCCGGGTGGGCGGGGACTGGGTGGTGAGCGGCTCCAAGATGTGGATCTCCAACGGCACCCGCGCCGACTTCCTCACGCTGGCGGTTCGCACCGGCGAGGAGGGGCACGCAGGGCTCTCGCTGCTCACCCTTCCGACGGACGTGGCCGGGTTCCAGGTCTCGCGGAAGCTGGAGAAGGTGGGGAACCTGTCGTCGGACACCGCTGCCCTGTACCTGGACGAGTGTCGGGTGCCGCTGCGCTACCTGCTCGGGGAGGAGAACCAGGGCTTCTACTACATCATGACCGGGTTCCAGGGAGAGCGGCTCGTGGCGGCAGTCACGGCAGTGGCAGCGAGCCAGCTCCTTCTCGAGGATGCCATGCGCTATGGGCTGGAGCGCAAGGCCTTCGGGCGTCCGGTCGCGTCGTTCCAGGCGTGGCGGCACCGGCTCGCGGAGCACCTCGCCCGGGTCGAGGCGGCGAGGTGGCTCACCTACCGCGCCGCGGACCTGTTCAACCGCGGCGAGGCGGCCCTGCGAGAAGTCTCCATGGCGAAGCTCGTGGCCTGCGACCTGGCGCAGGCGGTGGCCTACGACTGCATGCAGCTCCACGGAGGCATGGGCTACGTCACCGAGACGGACGTGGCGCGCGCCTGGCGGGACCTCAGGCTGCTGCCCATTGCCGGGGGCAGCTCCGAGATCATGAAGGAGATTATCTCCCGCGCTGCCGGGCTGTGACGCGGGGCCGGGCGAGAGAGGAGCGAGGCGGTGACGGACGCGATGGTGGTGCTGGTGACGGCGCCGACGCCCGACGTGGCGACGGGAATCGCGCGCGCTCTCGTCGAGGAGGGGCTCGCTGCCTGCGGCAACGTCGTGGCCGGCGTGCGCTCCATCTACCGCTGGGAGGGGAAGGTGGTGGATGAGCCCGAGGCACTTCTCGTCCTCAAGACCGAGAGGCGCCTCCTCGGTGCGATGAAGCAGCGCGTCGAGGCGCTCCACCCGTACCAGGTGCCCGAGTTCCTGGCCCTCCCGGTGGAAGACGGGCTCGGGCCCTACCTCGCGTGGATCGCCTCCAGCGTCCGGGCGGGGGGCAGCCCGGGAACGCCCGGCTAGGGCCCGAGGGTCAAGGGAACGCGGACCCGCACGGCCTCGCCGCTGAACGGCGACGCCACGAGCTTTCGCGCCGCCGACTTCAGGCAGACGCCCGCGGCGGAGCCGTCGAGGAGGGGGTCGTCGAGGCGAGGAGACGTGACGATCCCCGACGGGTTCACCGTCACCGACAGCATCACCTTCCGGCCCGCGAGGTGCGCGTCCGGGCCGGCCCCCTCGACGCAGGCGTCGAAGCCGGAGCGGTTGCGCTGGACGAGCGCCTGGACCTCTGCGATCCCCGGGACTCCGGCGCCAGCGCCGGCGCCGCGCGCCTCCGGCTCCGGCGTGGAACTCGCGGCCGGCGCGTCCTCCTTGCGGGAGAGGAGGTCAAGCAGCGCCGGGCTGGACGAGGCATCCCCGGGGCGCGCCGACGACCCGGGGATCGGCTCTTCCGCCACGACCGGCGGCGCCCGCCGGACGGGGCGGGCGAGGCGGGGCCCTTGCACGGGGGTGCGGGACCCGGGCACGGCCGAAGGGACCGGCACCGTCGCGACGGGGGCCGGTGCCGGCGCCGCCGCGATCGGTGCCTGCTGTGCCTGCGGTGCCGGCGCCGCGTTCGACGGCGGGGGAGGCGTGGCGACGGTGGGGGGCTGGACAGGCGCGGTCTCCGCCACCGCCGGAGGTGAGGCCGTCCGGCGCGAGAGGACGGCGAAGGCGCCGCCGGCGAGAACCAGGACCGCGAGCACGGTGGCGGCGACGAGGAGCCAGGGACGCGGCGATTCCCCGCCGCGGAGCGTGAGCCGGTCCGAGAAGGTGATCGAGACCTCGTCCCTGTCCTCGACCTCCGGGAGCGGCAGAGAGTCGGTGGCCAGGCTCCCACCCGAGAGGGCGCGCGCGTGGTCCACGTCGAGGAGGAGCCCATGGCTCGCCGCGATCGGATCGAAAGGCGGCGGCGCCGGCTCGATGGCGACCGGCGGCGGCGAAACCGAGCCTGTCTGCCGACCGGGGAACGCGCTCGGAGCCGCCGGTCGCGACGCCGACGAGGTCGCTCCGCGCGCCGAGGCACCCGCTGGCGGTCTCGCCGCCTGCATCGGCGGGAGCTGGTACTTACCGTAAAACGCGGCGAACGGGTCTTCCGGGAGCTCCCCGGTGGGACCATTGCGCACCCCGCCCGACACCTCCGGACCCTTCACGACAATCGTGTGGCCGCACTTGCACCCGATGGCGTAGATGCGCCCGGGCACGGGCTCGTCCGTGCTGGCGTAACGCTTCCCGCAGCGGCTACAGGCGAATCGCACTCGCGAATCGTAGGGGCGCACCGGCACGCAGGGCAAGCCCGTTGGACCGCGACCGCGCACCCGGACGATATCGCGACCCCCCGAAGGGACGGTTCACGGTTCGTCACTTCTTGCGAAAGAGCGCCTCGAGCGCGTCCCTCGGGTCCTCCCGAGGCCGCGGCGCTTCCCCGAAGAGCGCTCCGAGCTGGTCGCGCGCCGCCTGGGAGGAGCCGCGGCGCCTCGTGGCGCCGTCGCCGAGCTGGAAGAGATCGCAGGCGTTGGACGAGTCCTTGTCGACAATCTGGTCGGCATGCGGCTCGCGGCACTGGTGCGCTGCGGACTCGTCGTAGTGGCGACAGTTGAGGCAGGTGTGGAGGTCGGCGTCGCACTTCGGGCAGGTCGTGCGCCTTCCCACGGGTACGTCGAGGTGCACGGCCGCCCCGCACGCATAGCAGGAGGTGGCCATGGCGCTATCATGGCGCGCAGGACGCCGAGATGAAAGAGCCAATCCCCTTTGGCAGGTACCTGCTGCTCGACCGCATCGACGTGGGCGGCATGGCCGAAGTGTTCCGGGCGCGCGGGCCCGGCGGGGAGACCTGCGCGGTGAAGCGCCTCTTGCCGGGCCTGGGGGACGACCGCGAGCTCGTCTCCATGTTCGTCGACGAGGCCAGGCTGGCGGTGCAGCTCGAACACCCCGGCGTGGTCGAGGTTCACGACCTCGGCCGCGTCGGGGACAGCTACTACATCGCCATGGACTACGTCGCCGGCGTCGACCTGGGCGCGCTGCTCGGGCAGCTCCGGGGCTCCGGACAGCGCCTACCGGTGGAGCTCGCCGCTTTCGTCGCCCGCGAGGCGGCTCTGGCGCTCGACCACGTCCACCGGCGGCGTGACCGTGCCGGGCGTCTCCTCGGCATCGTGCACCGCGACGTCTCGCCCCAGAACGTCCTCCTTTCGTTCGCCGGCGAGGTCAAGCTCATCGACTTCGGAATCGCGAGGTGGGCAGCGCGGGAACGCCCTGCGGACGAGCGTGTCCTGAGAGGCAAGGTGAGCTACATGAGCCCGGAGCAGGCGGAGGGCCGGCCGGTGGACCCGCGCTCCGACGTCTTCGCGCTCGGGGTGGTCCTTCACGAGATGCTCGCCGGGGTCCGGCTGTTCCGGGGCGACTCGGAGCTGGCCGTGCTGCAGCAGATCCGCGACGCCGCCGTTCCCCCCCCGTCGCTCGTGAACCCTGAGGTTCCCGCAGCGCTCGACCGGGCGGCCCTGCGCGCCCTGGAGAGAGACCCCGCGCAGCGCTTCGATTCGGCGGCGGACCTCGCGGAGGCGATCGCGCCCATGGCCCAGCCGGGCGGCCCCGCGGTACTGGCGGACTTCCTCGCCGCCGCGATGCCGGAGGAGCGGGAGCGGGAGCGGCTGCGGTCCCTGGGGCAGTAGCGCGCCGGAGGATGCGCTACTGCAGGCCGGGAGGTCGCTCCGCCAGGTCCGCGGAAAGGACCGCCACGGTCTCGACGTCGACCCGGATGCGGTCCCATTCCTCCTCGGAGATCTCCAGGAAGGCGTCCACCACGCCAGGGTCGAACTGGCCGCCGCGGCAGCGCACGATCTCCGTGCGGGCCTCGGCGTAGCCCCTCGCCCTCCGGTAGGGGCGGTCGCTGGTGATGGCGTCGAGGGCGTCCACGACGTGGAACACGCGGGCGCCGATCCCGATGGCCTCGCCCCGGAGCCCGAAGGGGTAGCCGCTGCCGTCCCACTTCTCCTGGTGCTGGAGGACGATGAGCGAGGCCGGTCGCAGGTAATCCACCCGCTGCAGGAGCTGCCAGCCGAGCTCCGGGTGGCGCTTCATCTCCAGCCACTCGTTGGCGTCCAGGGGGCCAGGCTTGAGCAGAACGCGGTCGCGCACGCCAATCTTGCCGATGTCGTGGAGAAGTGCCCCGTGCTCGATGGTGGTCAGATCGGGGTCCCCGACGCCGAGCTGCTGGGCCAGGCGCTTCGCGTAGAGCGACACCCGGCGGGAGTGCCACTGCGTCTCGGCGTCGCGGTAGTCGAGCGCCGCGATGAGCCCCCCGAGCAGCGCCTGGGTCCGGTCCTGGACCATGTCCTCGAGCCGGATGTTGATCTCGCGCAGGCGCTCGTTGTGGCGCTGCACCTCGGCGGTGAGCCGCTCGTTCTCGCGGCGCAGCCGGGCCGCCTCGGCGGCCTGGGCGATGTCGGTGAGAAGCTCCTGCTGGTGCCAGGGCTTGGCGATGATCCGGTAGACCTCGCCCGAGTTCACGGCCTGCAGCGCCACCTTGAAGTCCTCGGCGGCCGTGCAGAGGATGCGGGCGGCCCCGGGCAGGCGCGCGCGCGCCTGCTTGAGGAAGGTGATGCCGTCCATCACCGGCATCATGTAGTCCGAGATGATGACCGTGGGCCGGTCGGCCTCGAGGCGGGCGAGCGCCTCCTCCGGCGAGGTGTATGCCCGGATCTCGAAGCCGACCCCCTCGAGGACGCGCCCGAGGGCGCGCAGGATGAGCTCGTCGTCGTCGACGAGCACTACCCGTTCGGCGCTCAGGGGTGGAATTGGGGACCTCCGGAAGCGGGTGCCGCGAGACACTCCATGATACCCGCCTTCGGGCAGGCCGCCATCCTGCGGCTCGGGATCAGAAGCTGTTCAGGAACTCCTCGTTGCTCTCGAACTCCGAGAGCTTCTTCAGCAGCCGCTCCATGGCCTCGACCGGCTTCAGCGAGGCGAGCGCCGCGCGGAGCTTTCGGATCTTCTCGATCTCCTTCGGCGAGAACAGCTTCTCTTCCTTGCGGGTGCCCGAGGCCCCGATGTCGATGGCCGGGAAAATGCGCCGCTCGGCGAGCTGTCGGGAGAGCACGACCTCCATGTTGCCGGTGCCCTTGAACTCCTCGAAGATCACCTCGTCCATCCGGCTCCCGGTGTCGATGAGCGCCGTGCCGATGATGGTCAACGACCCGCCCTCCTCGGCCTTTCGCGCGGCGCCGAAGAGCCGCTTGGGCCGCTCCAGGGCCCGGCTGTCGACGCCGCCCGTGAGCGTGCGGCCGGAGGACTCGATCTCGCGGTTGAATGCCCGGGCGAGCCGGGTGATGGAGTCGAGGAGGATCACCACGTCCTTGCCGCCCTCGACCAGGCGCTTGGCGCGCTCCATGGCCATCTCGGCGGCGCGGATATGTTCCTCCGCCGGCCAATCGTTGGACGAGCCGACCACCTCCCCGCGGACGTTGCGCCGCATGTCCGTGAGCTCCTCGGGCCGCTCGTCGACGAGCAGCACGATGAGGTGAACGTCGGACCGGTTCGAGTGGATGGCCTGCGCGATCCGCTGCAGCATGATGGTCTTGCCGGCCTTCGGCGGCGAGGTGATGAGGCTGCGGGCCCCGAGGCCGATGGGGGCGATGAGGTCGAGGACGCGACCCACCATCTCGTCGGGCCGCGTCTCCATGACGAGCTTCTCGGTCGGGTCCGTGGCGGTGAGGTTGGTGAAAGCGGTGCGCCGGACGACCGCCAACGGGTCGGTGCCCTCGAGCTGGTCGACCTTCTGCAGGACCCGCTTCATGCCTCGCACGGCCGCCTGGCCCTTCACGAGGTGGCCTGGCAAGAGGTGCATGCGGTCGATGAGCCAGCGGGGCACCTCGACGTCGAAGTGCTGCGCGACGTAGCTCCGCTTCGGGTCCCGCAGCCACCCCTGGCCCTTGCCCTCGAAGTCGAGCACGCCCTCGACCTCCTCGAGGACCTCCGGCTGCCCCTGGGGCTGCGGGGCGGGCGGTGCGGTGGCCGCGCTGGTCGGGGCGGGCGCGCCCTGGCCGTTGCCGACTTGCCCGGGGGCGCCGGGCTGGCCCTGTCCCCGCCCGCGGCGGCCGCGGCGCCTTCGCCGCCGGCGGGCGCTCTGGCCCGGTTGCTGCCCGGGGCCGGCCTCGCCGCCCGCGCTGGCGGGCTGGGGCTCGTTCGTCGTAGGGGGAGCCGGGGCGGGGCTGTCTTCGCCGCCCGACGTCGGGGTCTGCTCGTTCTCTGTCATGCGGTACCTGCGCCGCCGCGGGATCGCTCACCGCGGTCGTCCCTCGCCGTGTGCTGGACCGGGTGCCCGGAAGGAACCGAACAGGATCTTCGCGGGCTCCCGCCCCGATTCGCTCACCTGCGCGCCGGACCCACCGTCCGACGACCAGCTGGGAGCCTACCGGGGTTCTCTCCCTGCTGCGCCCGAGGCGCTGATGCAAGGAGAGACGAGATCCCTTCTAACAGAATCCGCGGTTGAGCGAAAGCAAATCTGCCGGGTCGGTGCAGACCCCACACTAACGGGCTGCAACCCCGTCCACCCACTCGACCGGGAGGGCGAGGACCGTCCCGAGCTCGCCGAGCACGGCGGCAGCCTGGACCTCGGGCAGCCGCGCGAGGGCCGACTGGAGCGCGCCCGGGGCCCCCGAGAGCCCATCGGCGAGGTCGGAGAGGAAGCCGGACTCGGGCTCCAGCCGCCGCACCTCGATGTCGTCGCCGTCGCCAAGCCCGGCCTTCTCCCTCGCGAGCGCGATCGCGTCCTCCAGGCCGCCGAGCCGGTCGACGAGCCCCATGGAGAGCGCCTGCTCGCCGGTCCAGACGCGCCCCTGCGCGACGCGGTCGACCTCCTCCCTCGTCATCCGCCGCCCATCCGCCACCTTGGCGACGAACTCGTCGTAGAAGGACCTCAGCTGGCGCTCCACGAGCTTTCGCTCCTCGGGGGTCCAGGCTTTCACGAACGAGTCGATGCGGGCGTTCTGGCCGCGCTGCGCCGACCACGAAGTGACGCCCAGCTTGTCGAGGAGGCCGGAGAGATCGGGCTTGAGCGCGAAGACCCCGATCGAGCCAGTGAGAGTAGCGGGCTCGGCGACGATGGCGTCCGCCGCCACCGAGACGAGGTAGCCGCCGCTCGCCGCCACGTCGGCCATCGACACCACCACCGGTTTGCCGCCGCGGCGCGCCTCCTTCACCGCTCGCCAGACGAGAATCCGAGGCGAAGGCGTCACCTCCGGGTGAGTCGACCCGCAGGACGATGGCCCGGGCGCGTGGATCGGAGGTCGCGGCGCGGACCAGCCGGGCCACCGTGTCCGCGCCGGCCACGGGGGTCCCGGTGAAGGGCTCGCGGCGGCTCCGGCCCGGGGCGATGGCGCCCTCGACGCGGACGACTGCCAGGTACGGCCTCGGGCCCCACCAATCGGCGGCGCGGCGGTGGCTCTCGTCGACCTTCCCGGTGACGAGCCCGCCGCCGGAGAGCTGGCGCGCGCGGGCCTCGACCTCGTCGGGCCACAGCGCCCCGTCGAGCAGCGAGGCCTGCTTCGCCTCCTCCGAGGTGAAAACACCGACGTCCAGGAGTTCCCGGACCCGGGCCGGCGGGAGGTGGCGGGCCTCGGCGACGTCCTTCACGAGCAGGGTGAACTCGGAGTCGAGCAGGGCAGTCGTCACCTCCCGCTGCGCCTCGCTGGGCGACGAGCGCGTCAGGGCGTCCGGGGCGTTCTTGTAGCGACCCACCGCAACGGCTTCGAAGGCGACCCCCAGCTTGGCGAGCCCGCTCTGGAGGAAGAAGCTCGTGGACGCGAAGCCGTTCGCGACGACGACCGAGCCCGGAGCCGAGTAGGCCTCGGTGGCGGCAGTGGCGAGCCAGTAGGCCTTGCTTCCGCCCATGGCGGAGAGAAAGGCGACCACCGGCTTGCGGGCCGCGAGCTCGCGCACCGCGTGGCGCAGCTCCTCGGTGCGCCCGAGGCCCACCGGGAGCTCCCCCACTTCCAGGATGACCCCGGCCACCGACGGGTCCTCCCGGAACTGGCGTAGCTGCCGCAGCAGCGCGCCGTAGCGGTCCCGCGGTGCGCCGAGGAACGCGTCGAGGGTGGACGGCGGCCGGAGCGCGCCTTCGACGTCGACCACCTGCACTCGCTTCAGGAGGTCGCGGGAGCGGTAGCGCTCCGCCGAGATGCGAAGCCCGTAGAGCATTCCCGAGCCGTCCGGGACGTCGGAGTTGAAGATCTGGCCGGCGACGGTGGCACCGACGTGGGGCAGGTTCCAGGTGACGGCGAGCTGGATCGCCTGCGCTTTCTGCGCCGCCGGGACGTCGGAGCGCAGCGGGAAGAGGTACTGGGCCTGGAGCACGAGGCCGAGGGGGATGGACGCGGTGGCAGTGGCGGCGCCCTGCTGCAGGCCGAAGACGCCGCGGCCTCCGTCGTTGGCGTAGAGGTCCCCGGCCACCGTGAGGACGTCGTCGAGGAAGCGCACGGCAGCCCCGAAGTTGTACCGGACCGGCACGGCCTGCCCCGCGATCCGCCCGGCGAACCCCAGCATCGAGGCTCCGAGGGAGAGGAAGCGCGCCGGGCGCACGGTCAGGCCCAGGTCCATGTCGAACAGGCCGGAGAGCCCGGGGGAGGGGGACGAGTAGAAGTTGAACCCGTAGCCGAGGGCGGCCACCTCGCCGATGCCGAGCGCCAGGGCGAGCTCCGTCTTCAGGTAGCGCGGTCCGTGCTGCGGGCTCATCCACTCCAGCGAGAGCGCCGGCACGAGGGGGCCGAGCGGCAGCGCGCCGTAGAGCCCGTTCGCCAGCAGGCTCCCGGCCTGCCCGTCCTGAAAGAAGTACTGGAGCGTAGCGCCGCCGACGAAGCCGAGACCGGCGGGGTTGATCGAGACGGCGGTGGGCTCGTCGGCGCCGGCAACGGTGTTCGGCACCGCGAGCCCCACGGGAATCCCTGAGGCCAGGTCCGACGTGAGGACCGCCTGGGCGAGGCCGGTGCCCGGGAGGATGGCGACGAGCAGGGATAGCGCGCGGAGGCCAGGTCGCATGGGATTGGGCAAGGCGGAGCCGGAACCGGGCCCTACTCCTCGTTGCCCGCGTCCTCGACCTTGCGGATGTCCGCCTCGCCGAGTGGCACCACCGCACCCTTGCGGTGCTGCTCGAAAACCTGGAAGAGGAGCTCCTTGTGCGGCCGGACCTTTCCGATCGGGCACTGCTCCCAGTCCTTCAGGGGCTCGTCGCAGTAGCCCATTCGCCGGTCGCCGCACTTCGGCTGCAGCTGGCCGCCGACCTCCGGGACTGCCTTGACGACCTCCCGGCGCATCAGGGCCACCATGTGCCGGATCTCCCACTGCGCCCTCCAGCAGAGTCGCAGATCGGCGATGTGAAGGAGCTCGGTGAAGTTCACCATCACCTGGAAGTTGGTGGGCGTCGCATTGGGAAGCACGAATCGGGCGTCCTCCGCGGGAATGCCCGCGTCGAGGGCGCGCCGGTAGACGCGGGTGATCTCGCCATGAGCCTGTCGTAGTCGTCGCCGAGGCCCGACTTGTCCCAGGTCTTCGGGCGGACGTAGTCGAGGCGGTCTTCGTTATAGCGAACGTAGCGCTGGGACTGCTGCTCGAAGCTGATCCCGATGCGGTGGCGCACGAACTGGTGCGACAGGGAGCGCGACACGCCGCTGATGCCAAACCAGAAGACCACCTGCTCAAGCGGCGAGGCGTGCCCGGTCTTGAGCCGCTCCGCGATGAAGTCGCGGATCTTCTGCTTGGAGATGGTCCATCGCCGATCTCCGACCAGACCTCGCCCGGCGTCTTGGGGCTGTAGCAGGTGCGGTAGGCGGCGTAGAGCTTCTCGAGCGGGTCGCGGGCCCAGTCGATGAGGATGACCTCGAGCGGCATGTGGCCCGGATAACACCTTCCTCTGACCCCGGCAATCGGCGGCGCCGGGCGGGCCGAGGTCGGTTATACCGGTCGCATGCCCGACCCGGTGCGCAAGCCCCCCTCAGCGAGCCGAGTGGAGATGACCGAGCTCGTCATGCCGACCGACGCCAACAACTTGGGGTCGGCCTTCGGCGGACGCATCGTCCAGTGGATGGACCTCGCCGGAGCCGTCGCGGCGCGGCGCCATGCGCGGATGCCGGTGGTGACGGTGGCCATCGACCAGCTCACCTTTCTCGCGCCCGTGCGGGTCGGCCATGTGGCGCTCCTTCGCGCCCACGTGAACGCCGCTTTCAGCAGCTCCATGGAGGTGGAGGTCGAGGTGCTCGACGAGGACCCGGACACCGGGGAGCGGCGGCGCTGCTGCGACGGCTTCCTCACCTTCGTCGCTCTGGGACCCGACCGCAAGCCCGGGCGGGTCCCCCTTCTCGAGCTCGAGACCGAGGAGGAGGCCTGCCGCGAGCGCGAGGCCCATGCGCGCCGGGCGCGGCGCCTCGAGTCCCGCCCCCCGAGGAGCCGGCCGTGACCGGTCTGCGACTCGCCGTCGCCTCGGCGCTCCTCCTCTGCGCCTGCCGCGAGGATGCGGTCCCCGCGCGGCGCGCACCGGTGCCTGCCGGCCCCGACGCGCCCACCGTCACCGTGGAAAGCCGGCCCCCGGGTGCGGAGGTCCTCGTCGGGGGACCGGCCCGTTGCCGCACTCCCTGCGCCTTCCGCGTCGACCCCGGGCACCACCGTCTCTCGCTTCGCCTGTCGGGCTACATGCCCTGGGAATCCGAGCTGGTGGTACTGCCCGGTGCCGACCAGCGCGTCGAGGCGTCCCTCGTCCCCTCGCACTGACGCCCGCGCACGCGGCCCGACCATGAACGGGGGACAACGCCGCCTCCGCGTTCCAGCTATGGATGAACAGATGCGCACGTTCCCTGGCCCGCTGGCCCGGCCGCTCGAGCCCGAGGGATCGGCGCCTACCCGCGGCGTCGCCATGGATCCGGCCGAGTTCGCTGCCCAGCTCGACGCCGAGCTGGTGCGGGCCTTGGCGCACGCGGGCGAACAGGCGCTCGCCGCGGGCCCGGGCGAGGTCACGACGGCCGACCTGCTCGTCGGCGCGCTGAAGGAGGAGCTCGAGGCGGCCGAGATCGCCGCCGTCTGGCTGACGGCCGAGTCGGATGTCGAGCTGAAGCTGGGCCTCGCGCGGCAGGTGGGCGACGGGGCGCGGCACTACCGCCTACTGGCCGACCGGCTCCGGCAGCTGGGCGTCGAGCCCGACGGCCTCGAGCCGCGGCTGCGCGGCTACAGCCACACCTTCAGGTTTCTGAGGGGCCTGCAGACGCCGGCAGAGCGCCTCGGCGCCGGTGCGGCGCTCGAGGGGATCACGCGCGTGCGCAATGCCATCCTCGCCGAGATCTGCGCGTCCAGGCGCGACGACGAGACGGCGCGCCTCTACCGGGAGGTGATTGGTCCGGACGAGGCGTGGCACCTCGACTTCGTGCGCCGGATGCTCCCTCGCTACGCGCTCACGGCCGACGACCAGGACCGGGCGCGCCGTGCGGTGGCGAGGACGCTGCAACTCGCCAACGACCAGGCGGAAGCCGCTCGGTCGAAGGGCGCGGCGACCCCGCCGCCCGCGAACTAGGCGAGACGGCTCGACCACCCACGGGGTTCAGCCCTCGGAGGGCACGCCCACGGCCGCGCCCGCGCGCAGCGTGAGCAGGGCCACCTCCGGCGGTGCGTTCACGCGCAGCGCCAGCCCGACGTTCCCCACGCCGCGGTTCACGTAGAGCTGAATCGGTCCGACCCGGTAGAGCCCCTCGTCGTAGGGCTCGTGGGCAAGCCAGCGGATCGCCGGCATGAGCACCGGGATGTTCACCTGGCCGCCGTGGGTGTGGCCGGAGAGAACCAGCATCGGCTCATCGAAGCGCCGCAGCAGGTCGACGGTCTTCGGCACGTGGGCGAGGTAGAGCCGCGATCCCCGGCGCGCACCTGCCCGGGCGCGGGACGGGTCGGCATGCCGCGTCTTCAGGTCGTCGATCCCGACCACCGTGAACGGCGCTCCCCGCAGCCGGAGCGTTGTGTTCTCGTTCTCGAGCACTTCGTAGCCCAGGTGCTCGAGTGCCGCGCCCGCCCCGAGGGGGTCCACCCAGCGGTCGTGGTTGCCGAGCGTCGCCACGGTTGGCGCCGCCAGCCCGCCGAGCAGCTCCCGGATGAGGCCGACCTCCCTGCGCTCGCGGGTGAGGTAGTCGCCGGTCATCACGACCAGGTCCGGCCGGAACCGGTTCGCCTCCTCGACGGCGGCGCGAATGCACGCGACGGGCGTCAGCGACCCGACGTGGAGGTCAGAAAGGTGGGCGACGCGCAGGCCGTCGTGGGCGGGGTCGAGGCCGTCGACGACGATCTCTCGGTGTTCCGGGTGGAGGGAGTCGTCGACCGCGAGCACCGGAGCGGCTGCTCCAGCGCCGGCGACGATCGCCGCCCCCTTGAGGAAGTTCCGCCGGGTCCAGGTTGCCATACCCTCGTCCTACCGTCGGGGCGGCCCGGGAATTCCGCACGCCGCGGAGGCCCGCGCGCCCCGGGCGACCGGCGGCGGGAACTGCAGCCACGCTTGACACTGGTCCGGCCGCGCAATAATCGCAGCACACTCGCCTAGGAGGAAAGAAATGGTCACCGTGCTCCAAGAAGCTCCCGAGTTCCGGGCTCCCGCGGTCTGGGGGAAGGGCGAGATCCGCGACCTCGGCCTGTCCGAGTACCGCGGGAAGTGGGTGGTCCTGTTCTTCTACCCCCTCGACTTCACCTTCGTCTGCCCCACCGAGATCCTCGAGTTCTCCAAGCGCGCAAAGGAGTTCCAGGACGTGGGCGCGCAGGTGATCGGATGCTCGGTCGACTCGCAGCACTCCCACAAGGCCTGGATCGAGCATGGACTCGGGGAGCTCCACATCCCGCTCGTCGCGGACCTCACGAAGTCCATCGCGCGCAGCTACGGCGCGCTGCTCGAGGACAAGGGCTTCGCCACGCGCGCGACCTACATCATCGACCCCAAGGGCGTGGTGCAGTACGCGAGCTACCACAACACCGCGGTGGGGCGGTCGGTTTCGGAGATCCTGCGCGTGCTGGAAGCTCTCCAGACGGGCGAGAAGTGCCCGGTGGACTGGCGGCCCGGCGGGAAAACTCTGGGCCGGTGATCGAGCACCTCCGCTCGATCACCGTCGCGGCGCCGTGGACGGTCGACTACTTCCCGCCGAGGAGCGAAGGCGGCGGAACACCGAGCGCCTTGGCCATCTTCTCGATGGTTTCGAGAGGCGGAGACCGCTGGCCGCGCTCCAGCATCGAGACGTAGGACACCGAGATGCCGACCTTGTCGGCGAGCGCCTTCTGCGAGAGCTTCTTCTTCTCCCGCAGTCGACGAACGTTGGACGCGAACCTCGAGAGCAGATTCATACCGATTGTGTAACAACGCCCGAGCGACAAGCGCAGGTCCCCTTTGGGGGCTGACTCCGGAGGGGCTCCCCGCACGGAGCGGCCCGGAGGCGGAGGGCATGAGCACCCGAAGTGCGATACTCATCGAAGATTCATGGGGGCTCGGTCGGTCCCGGGAACCTCGGACCGCGCTCGGCCCCGCTGCCGAGCGCTCAGCGGCGGCCCGATCCGCGGGCGCGCGCGGAGCGACGCGCGATTCGCGAAGAGACGCGGCGGGTCGGACGCCGTTGACGCCACCCCGGGGCTTCCGATACATACCGAGGCGCTGACGGCACCGTCGCCAAGTGGTAAGGCCCGGGTCTGCAAAATCCGTATTCGGCGGTTCGAATCCGCCCGGTGCCTCCAGCTTCCCCTCCCGACCAGCGCACGGCCCGCGAGCCGTGCGCGCCGAGTGCTTCCCTCGCCGCCCGGCGCGCCGCGGTCCACGCGGCGCGGGACCGTTCGTGCCCGGGCCGTCCCTGGTACCGGTCTCGGGCATCGGGCAAATGGGCTAGCCCGTGTCGCACGTTCACGGGAGGCGATCGCCGGCCCCAAGGGTGGCTCAACTTGGATATCTCTCAAAATATCGCATAATGACGCGATGTTATTGCGACAGCGCTGCCCGCTTCCGAGGCGCGACATCGAGCGGTGCACGGCCGATCGACCCAGTAGGGTAGCTCCCGTAAAGGGGTAGTGACGTGTAACCATGTCGTCTACCTTTCCCCGCCGGAGCGATGGTGGCGCCGGTCAGGCTGCGGAGTGCCATGCTGAGTTTGCCTCGCGAATCGCTAAAGCCGGCGGCCCTCGCTCTCTTCTTCGTCGCCCTAAACGCCCTCGACGCGGGGACGACGACGTACCTCGCCGCGCGCGGGGCCACGGAGGTGAACCCGCTGATGGCCGGGCTGCTCTCCATCGGCACGGGGACGTTCGTCACGATGAAGGTCTCGACGTCGATGGTCTTCGCCGCGCTGCTCATGCGCTTCACCCCGTGGTCGCTCAAGGTGCTCTGCGTGTCTTTCGTGGGCATCGTCGCCTTCCAGATCACGCTCTGCGCGACCTCCTGAGGCGCCCGGCCGCGTCTCGGAGGTGCGCGCCGCTCCCGGCCCCGACGCGTTGCGGTCGCCGTCCCCCGCCGTTACCTCCGGGCCGTGGGCGCCGGGTGTCAGTACTGCGGAGCGGAGCGGGGCGAAGGCCCCCCGGCGACCGAGCAGGGATTTCTCTACGGCGTGGAGTGCACCCGCTGCCCTCCCGAGCGGCGGCGCTCCCAGGTCCTGGCGCGGAGCACGCTGGTGGCAGAGCTGAGCTGCCCCGATTGTGGCGCGGTGATCGCCCCGGCGGACTCCCACCCGGACGTCCTCGTGGTGAAGGAGATGACCTACGAGATCTGCCCGGCCTGCGGGGAGCGCTGTGGCGTTGCCGGCGTCCGGAAGCTGAGGGATGTCTCGAACGGGACCATGTAGCGGAGCCCGCTAGGGAGCAGCGGCCCCGGCCCCGCCCGCCCGCCGTCCCCGGAAGTGCTCCTCGACGTAGCGCCAGGTCTCGAAGATGGTCTCCTGCGGGTCCCGCGACGCGAAGCCGATCTCGGCCCTGGCCTTGGATGAGTCGACATACCAGAAGTGCTCGCCCATCTCCGCCTCGTGCCGGGAGAGGGGGGGCTCGGTTTCCCGCCAGGCGTGGAGCCGCTCGAGCAGCCGCGCCCCGGCGACGGAGGCGCCGGGCGGCAGTCGCAGCCGAGGGGCGGGAACTCCCGAGAGGCGCGCCAGCCGCCCGAAGAAATCCGCGAATGTCATGTTGGCTCCTCCGAGCAGGTACCGATGACCGGGGCGTCCGCGCTCGACCGCGCTTGCGAACGCGGCGGCGGCGTCGCGCACGTCCACGAACGACAGCCCGCCCGAGGGCATCGCCGGGATCCGCCGCTCGAGGAACTTGAATACGACGTCGGTCGAGCCGAGCCGAGCGTCACCGGGGCCGAGCAGGAGAGAGGGGTTCAGGATCACCACCGGAAGGCCGCCCGCCCGGTGGAAGCGAAGCGCTGTCTTCTCCTGGTAGATCTTCGACAGGTAGTAGGGCCAAGCGGCGACCTGGGCGATGGGGTAGTCGTCGGCCTCGGTGGCCTCGCGGGGCTCGCCGGATACCGCGATCGTCCCGGAACTGGAAGCGAGCACCACGCGCGAGACCCCGGCGGCAAGCGCGTCCTCGAGCAGAGTCCGGGTCCCCTCGACGTGGAGCCGGTAGAGGGCTGCCGCGTCGTGCGGGTCGAACTCCACCCGGCCGGCGAGGTGGATGAGCACGTCGACGCCCGAGAGCGCGTCGCGCACGGCGGGGCGGTCCTCGAGCGACGTCGACACGACCTCGGCGCCCAGCGCCCGGGCCTCGTGCGCGTCGCCGCGCGCCAGCACTCGAAGCTCGTG
This sequence comes from uncultured delta proteobacterium, assembly GCA_963754915.1. Taxonomy (GTDB): domain Bacteria; phylum Myxococcota; class Myxococcia; order Myxococcales; family Anaeromyxobacteraceae; genus DATJZG01. The sequence goes on from CAVWHZ010000012.1 coordinate 186,215, forward strand.
CCGGACCGCGACGAGCGGAAGGACGGCCCGGCCCAGGAAGCCAGTGGCCCCGGTGACGAGGACCCTCAAGTCTGGTCCTCCACGGCGCGGGCCGGCGGCCTCCCGTCCTCGGCCGCGCTTCCCGCGGCGGGATGCGAAGGCGGCTCCTGCCCGGCGGGAGGCGCGTGCGTCCCGGCGGCCCCGGCGAGGACGCGGTCGCGAAGCTCCTTCACCGCCTCCTCCATCACGAGCGTCGCGACCTTGTGTGCCTCGCCCTTGGGGAGATCGGCCGTGCGCTGCCGCAGGTCCTCGACCCGGATGACCGGCCCGATGGCGACGCGCAGCTCTGCCTTGCGAGGCACCGCTGCGCCTTTCGGCATGGCCTCGTGGGTGCCGTGGAGGTACACCGGAAGCGTGTCGACCCCGCAGTGGAGCGCGAGGTACCCTGCGGTGGGCCTAAAGGGCAGGAGCTGGCCGTCCGGCGAGCGGGTCCCCTCCGGGAAGAGGAGCAGGTTGTAGCCCCGCTTCAGCGCCGTCGTCGCCGAGCGCAGGCTCTTGCGCACGGAGCCGGACCGCTCCATGGGAACGAGGTTGGTGAAGTTCTCGAAGTACGCTCGCTTGAGCGGCGTGTCGAAGAAGTAGTCGGCGGCGGCCATGGCGGCGAGCCGCTTTCCCTGGTCGCCGAGGGCGAACTTGACGAGCCCCATGTCGAGGTGGCTCGAATGGTTGGCCACCACGAGCACGTTGCGGTCCACCGGCACGTGGATCTGGCCCTCGACGCGAGCGCCGTACGCGGTGCCGTAGAGGGCGCGCTGCGCCGCGCCGAAGACGGCGCGCCCCAGAGCCTGGACCGCTTCCGGCACGGCCAGTGCCTCGGGGCGCCTCGGCGCAGTCCCGTCGGCGACGGCCTGCTCCCGCTCGTCCGGGCGGCGCAGCGAGGCCCCGACCAGCCGGACCAGGTCTCCCGCGGTCTGGGTGCCAGCGGCCTGTTCCACGAGCGGCGCAGGCACGCCCGCCTCGTCGAGCGCCGCCTGGAGCTCGGTCATCATGAGGGAGTCGAAGCCCAGGTCTCCTGCGAGAGAGCTCAGGACAGTCACGGATTCGCGCGGGCGCCGGGCTACCGCGGCGACGGTGTCGAGCACCCATGCCTCGGCGCCGCGCGCCGCCCCTTCGCGTCCCCGGCGGTCGCGCACTGCCGTCGCCTCGAGGCGCTGGAGCTCCAGGACCACCGATGGCCGCCGGACCTTGCGAGTTGCCGTGCGGGGCAGCGGCTCGTCGACGAGGTGCCAGACCTTTGCGCGCTTGTGGAAGGGGAGGGCCGCGGTCACCCGGCGCAGGTGTGCCTCGACGAGGCGCCTCGCCTCGCCTGGGTCGCTCCCCGGAGCCGGCACCACGAGCAGCGCCACCTTCTCCCCCTCCGGATCGGGCAGGCCGACCGCGCAGAGCTCCTGGATCACACCGGGGGCCTGGTAGAGCTCCTCGACCTCGTCCGGATAGACGTTCTTGCCGTTGGCGTCGATGATCACGTCCTTCTTCCGACCGACGATGCTGAGCCGACCCTGGGCGTCGAGGCGGCCTAGGTCCCCGGTGCGCAGCCAGCCTTCGCGCAGCACCGCGTCGGTCGCCGCGCGGTCCACCATCGGCGCGCCTGAGTCCCCACCGAAGTAGCCAAGCATGACGTTGGGCCCGCGGGCGAGCACCTCTCCCACGCCCGCCGCGTCCGGCTCGTCGATCCGGATCTCGATCCCCGGGAGGGCCCTGCCGACGTGGCCGAGGCGGACGTCGTCGTCGGGCGTGCTCACCGACAGGACCGGGGCCGCCTCGGTGAGGCCGTAGCCCTCGTAGAGGTTGAATCCCCATCTCGTGAAAGGCGCTCTGCACCTCGGGTGAGAGCGCCGAGCCGCCCGAGACGAGGATCCGCAGGCGGCCGCCCAGCTTCCGGTGGACCGGCCAGAAGAGCAGCTTCCCGAGGTTCAAGGACTGGCGCTTGCGCATAGAGGCGTTCGCGCGGCGGAGCGCCTCGAAGGCCGCGCGCACGACGGCCGGCTGGGCCGAGATCTCCTGGGTGATCTTGCGGTGAAGGAGAGACCAAAGGGCCGGGACGCCAATCATGGCCGTGACACGGCCTTCCTCGAGCGCGTCGCCGATGCGGTCGGCGGTGAGCTCGTCGAGGTACTCGATCTCGGCGCCACGCGACAGGGGGACGAGAAGCCCGCAGGCGAACTCGAAGGTGTGGTGCAGCGGAAGGACCGAGAGCAGGGCGTCGCCGGGCCCGAGCCGGAAGACGCCGGCCAGCCGGGCCACGAGGCTCGTGAAGTTCCGGTGCGTGAGCATCACGCCCTTGGGCGTGCCGGTCGTGCCGCTCGTGAAGATCAGGCTCGCCACGTCGTCGGGGGCCGCGTTCCGCACGAGGGACGCTTGCGGACCACCCTCGAGCGCCTCGTGGAGGAGCGCCACCTTCGGGGCGACGCCGACGGCGAGGAGCGCTGCCTCGAGGCCGTCGACGCGTTCGCGGACCTGCTCGGAGAGGACGAGCACCTTGGCTCCCGAGCTGCGCGCCAGGTTGGCGAGCTCGGCGGGGGTGAGCTGGGCATCGACCGGGACGGCTACCCCGCCGGCGCGGAGCACACCGAAGTAGCAGGCCGCCCACTCAGGGCGGTTCTCGCTCGCGATCATCACGCGGTCGCCATGCCCGGCTCCCGCCGCCCGCAGGAACAGGCCGACCCGCTCCGCTTGCCGCGCCAGCTCGGAGTAGGTGAGCGTCTCCTTGCGCTCCCCGGTCATCCGCAGCGCCACGCGGTGCGGGTGGTTGGCCGCCCCGGCTGCCAGCAACTCGAGGAGGTCCCGGTGAGCCCTCACCGCGTGGACCTTCTTGCGCGACTCCTCCTCCAGCCCGGGGAAGACCCACTCCTCGAGCCCCTTCATGTGGACGTCGAGCCAGTAGGTGCGCCAGTCGAGGTCCTCGGGGTCCCAGGGGATGCGGTCGCGGTCTTCCGGCGTGAGCCGCTCGTACAGTTCGCGAATGGCCGCGCAGCGGAAGACGTACTGGTTGTCCCACAGAAACGGCATGAAGAGCTCGAAGAGCATCCGGCTGCGCTCGAGCTTGGACTGCCACTCGTCGAGCTCGTCCGAGAGGCGCCCCGCGAGCGCCTGCACCCGCGGGGCGCCCCAGCGCGGCGTTCTTTCCGCGAGAAGACGGCGAGCCGCGTCGGCCAGCCTCTCGGCGGCGGGCGAGCTGAAGCGCTCGAAGTGGTCTCTGTCGACCCGGTAGGGCTCGAGGCGGGCGCGCAGCAGGTTGAGCAGCTTGCTCCCCTCTTCGCGCCCCCCGTAGAGGCGCCGCTGGTAGAGGCCAACGAGTTCGAAGCATCGGCCGACGTGGAATGGGTTTACGTCGCCCGACCCGAGGTGGTAGACGCGGCCCGCGCCCGGACCCGGGGCCGACGCGGCGGGGAGCCGACGGGTGCGGCCCCGGTCCACGAGGTCCGCTCCCGCGGCGATGATCCCCGCGGCGACGAGGTCCACGGGGACGACGTCCATGATGGTCTTGCGCCCACCGGGATAGGCGCGATGCCCCTTCAGCGACAAGAACGCAAGCGGCGCGCTGGTGGTGAATCCCTCGTTCCAGCCCGGGAACGGGAAGCGGAGCGCGCTCTCGACGATGGAAGGCCGGACGATGGCCCAGCGGACGTCGCTGCCCGCGATGACCTGCTCGCCGAGCGACTTCGTATAGGTGTAGGTGTTGGGCCAGCCCCAGTGGCGGGCGCGCTCCATCCCGACCTCGACGAGCCGCTCGGCGATCCAGAGCTTCCTCTCCCTACCCGTGGCGAGTCGCAGCGCCTTCGGGTCTGCCGGGTCGCGCCCCTCCTGGCGCAGGCGCTCCGCCGCCCGCTCGCGGAACTCGGAAACGAGGGTCCGATCCTCAGCCGATTCGCGCTCCTTCGCGATGCGCCGCTCGCAGTCGGCAATCTCCTCCTCGGGATCGAAGCTGGCCGGGTCGAGCGGGCCGCCCTTGGGACGGGAGACGACGTCTTCTCTCCGAGGGAAGTAGCCGCGGATGGGCTCGTCCTCGAAGACCACCCCGTCGCGGTTGCCGGCGACGAAGCACGTGGACACGTGCAGCAGCGACGCTCCGAGGCGCCGACAGAGGCCCACGGCGTGGCCCGCGCCTCGCGCGTTCACCTGGATGGCAAGCTCGAGGGACGGGGTGAAGTCCACGAGCCCGGCACAGTTGACGACCAGGTCGAGTCCCTCCATTCGCGCCAGGTCGCGCTCGGAGAGTCCGAAGAGGGGGTCGGTGATGTCTCCCGCGACCGGGGCACATTTCTCCCGCACGAAGGCCTCGAGCCCCGCGCCGTGTGCCGCGCGCAGAGGGTCGAAGGGTCGGCTCGCCACCACCTTGTCCCAGAAACGCAGCTCGGGGTTCCCGCCGTTGCCGGCGCGCACCAGCACGAACACGCGGCCCACCTGCGGATAGCGGTGCAGCAGCAGAGAGAGGGAGACTTTGCCGAGGAAGCCGGTCGCGCCGGCGATGAGCAACCGCCGGCCGGAGAGTGCCTGGCCCACGTCGAGCGGCGGCTCCGGCGAGGGAACCGGGCGCAGCGGCGCGTCGCGCCGGGGCCGCGCGGGCCCGCCGAGCGGCTTCTCGCTCATCCGCGGTTCTGGGTCATCACGATGGGGGGAAGGTGAAGCATGGCGATCTCGGCGCCGCGACCGTGGTTCGAGCGCGCCATGTCGATGGCTTCCGAGAGCGTGCCGGCGGTGTCCCAGCCCATGAGCCGGGGGACGTGCTCGTTGTCCGCCCCCACCGCGATGATTCGGCCGATGTGCTGCCGGCCGTTCTCGCCCCAGTACCACATGAAGAACGGGTGGGCTCCGTGGTAGGCGTTCCCGGTGCGGTACATGTGCACGTAGGTAGGGTTCTCTGCGAACTCGCGCTCGTACTTCTGCTCGAGCAGCACGGCGTCGCGGGTCTCCGGCAGGAGGCGGTGAAAGAACTCGATGTAGCTCGGGTGCTGAACCGGGTCGAAGTCGTCAGAGCAGGGATGGGCGATGATGAGAGTGCCTCCCTTCTTCAGGAGTGGCTTCCCCCGGTAGAAGTTGAAGAAGTAGCCGCAGGCCATCACCTGCACCAGCAGCGGGTTCAGCACCGAGTTCACGTTGTACGGGGAGATGTACGGCATGCCGTAGACGAGGACGTCGGCCTGGAAGTCGACGTCCACCATGTACTGCCCGTAGCTGGCCTCCAGGATCTTCTGGTGCGTGGGCTCCGTCCTCCCCGCGTGCACGGCAATGACGTCGTAGGGCGCGGGAACGGCCTGCAGCAGCTTTCGCCGGGCGACCTTGGGGAGCACGCGGAGCGCGCTGCGCATGCCCTCGAGCTTGAGTCGATCGAAGTCGGTGAATTCCTCCTCGCGCTTCATCAGGAACGCGAGCGGCCCGTCGAACATCCGGTTGTTGATGGTGGTCTCGATGTGGAAGACGTTGAGCGCGCTGTCGATGAGCCGCCCAATGCGATCCACCGACCGGTGGAGAGCTGAGCTCGGGGGGTCCATGTAGGACCAGCTCTGCCGGATGGTGTGGGGGGCGTGATGGGCCTTCACGCCCTCGTAGTTGGTCAGTCCCGTCCCCATCGACTTGTGGCCCCCATCCATGGGGACGAGGTTCAGGTTCACGTAGACGACGAGGTCGGACTCGGCGGCGCGCCGGTTCAGGATGACCTTCTCGGCGTGGTCGGTGGAGCCGAGGGTGACGAGCCCTTCGGGGTCCTCCGCGTCGTGGTGGTAGAGCCTGTCGGGCCACCAGGCATCGAAGATGCGGTCGCCCACCATCCGCCTCACCTCCGCCTCGGTCATGCGGCGGTGGAGCGCGATGGCGATGACGAGTTCCACGTCGTCCACGCCGGCGTCGGCGAGCAGCTCGAGCACCACCTCCAGCACCTGCTGGCGCACGTCGGGCGTGCGCATGGGCGGGAGCGGCAGGGAGATGTCGTCGATCGCGATGGTGACCTTCATCCCCGGGCGCAGCTGGGCGTGTAGCGGGTCGCAGCCCTCGGGGTGGTTGATGGCCCAGCGCACGGCCGCCTTGACGTTGGGGAGGCCGGCGACGGGCGGTCGGGGAAAGATCACCTTGGTCCCGACGGGGAGATCCTCGACGAGCAGATCCTCGCCAAAGAACATGAGGCGCGGCGGGGAGTCCTTTTCGGTGACGACCACCTGGTCGGTGGCCTCGTAGAAGCGGCGGAGCTTGGTCGGCGGGCGCACGGACTCACGCCTCCTGGGTGGAGAGGACCGGCCACTCGTACGCCCGGGCGACGGACCTGAGGCGAAGGTCCGGGTTCACCGCCGCGGGGTGACCGACCACGGCAAGCATCGGGTAGTCGGAGAAGCTGTCCGAGTAGGCGAAGCTCTCGTCGAGCGCCAGGCCCTCGCGTCTGCAGTAATCGCGGATGGCCACCGCCTTGTGAGCTCCCTCGACGATGGGAGGGACGACCCGGCCCGTGGCGAAGCCGTCGACGAAGTGCATGCGGTTGGCGATGAGGTCGTCGGCGCCGAGGTGGTCGGCGAGGTGCCGGACCGTGAAATCGAGCGCCCCCGTGCAAAGGACGACGCGGCAGCCGGCGCGCCTTGCCTCCTCGAGAAGGCGGGTGGTCCCGGGAAAGACGGCCGGGCGGAGGACCTTCTCGAACAGCTCGTCGGCGAGCGTCAAGAGCCGGTCCTGGCTCTGGCCGCGGTAGAATGCGTAGAAGGCCTCGTTGAAGGCCTTGCGGCTCAGCTGGTCGGCGGCCCAGAGAAATGGGATCGAGGCGACCGTGCGGGTCGTCTGCCAGGCCGTCCCGAAGATCGATCCCTGGTTCAGCGCGTAGAAGGCGAAGGCGTGGACGATGTTCGTCCGCACCAGCGTTCCGTCCACGTCGAAGAACGCTGCCTTGCCGGTGTCGGGCACGATGGGCCGGTTTAGTCGAGGCCCCGGGTGAATGTCAAAGCAGCGATATCCCCTGGGATGTCGGGGAACGCGCGCGGTCGCCGGGACACCCGCGCCGCAGCCCTTCGAGGAGGCGCTCTACGGCACCCTGGCCTGGTTCGTGGCCCACGGAGATCTCGAGCCGCTCACGCCCGAGCACCGCGCGATGGACGGCCGGCGGTGGCGACCGCCCCGGCGGTCTGAGCGAGGCGCAGCCCGCTACAGCCAGCCCTGCTCCCGGTACCAACGCGCGGAGCGACGGAGCGACTCGCCGAGGTCGATGCGGGCCTCGAAGCCGAGCAGGCGCCGCGCCTTCTCTGGTGAGCAGGTCCACCCCGGGGCCAGAACCTGCTCTGCAAGCTTCCGATTGAAGGGGAGGTTCCGGCCGAGGATGCGGCTCAGGGCGTCCGACGCGGAGCCCGCGGCGCGCAGCGCGGCGGCCGGGACGGGCACCCGCCGCGGCAGTACCCCGAGCGCGGCCGCGGCCCCCTGTTGCAGCCCCTCGAGGCTCGTCCAATCCTCCCTTGCGAGGAAGAACGCCTCTCCCACGGCCTCCGGCTTCTCGGCGAGAAGCAGCATGCCTCGCGCACAGTCCTCCACGTCCACGTACGACATCGGTCGCACCGGCCCGGACAGCGCGACCAGGATCCCGCGGGCGGCGAGGCGGAAGATGAGGAGGTTCTCCCGGTCGCCGGGCCCCGTGATGCGCGGCGGGCGCGCCACCGACACAGGCAGGCGGCCCCGGTAGGAGAGCGCGACACGCTCGGCCTCGGCCTTCGACTCCCCGTACCCCTCGACGGGCGCGAAGGGCTCGTCCTCGCTCCGGCCGTCGGCCGAGGGGCCGCAGGCGGCAAGCGAGCCAGCGAGCACGAAGCGGGAAAGCCCGGGCGCATGTCGTTCACAAGCCTCGAGCAGGTGGCGCGTGCCCTCGGTATTCACCCGGAGGAAGTCCTCGCGCCGAGGAGCTCGCCGGATCCCGGCGAGGTGGAACACCACGTCCTGGCCAGCGACCGCGGCAGGCAGCGTGGCGGGGTCGGTGACGTCCCCGCGCGCTTCCTCAATCCCCAAGCCGGCGAGCGCGCCGAGCGGGCTCTCCGGGCGCACGAGCGCCCGTACCGCGTGCCCGCGCTCGAGGAGCAGTCGCACGAGCCACAGGCCCACGAATCCGTTGGCGCCGGTGACGAGGGCCTTCACGGGACCAAGCTCTCCCCGCAGGCAGGCCTCCGTCAATATGGTCACGGAAGGGGCGGGCCGCCTATGATGCGGCCGGGGAGGCGACCTTCGACCTCGAGATCTCCGACCGAGTGCCGCCGGGCGTGGCGGTGGCGGAGGGCGTTTACTGGGGGTCCCAGTCGGCCGGGAAGGGGATGGTGAACGCTCTCACGTCCCAACGCCTGACCGACGAGGCGGGGGGCAGCACCTTCTATGACAACCGCGTCGACCTGCGGGTCGCAGCGCAAGCATCGCGTGGGCCGGGCACGTCCTAAGAAACCGAAGCGTGACAATGCCTTGCGCCTGTCGCCGGCCCTGCTGCGCCCAGGTGGCGGCCGGCGGTAGCGGGCTGACACGGCACCGACGGATGGGGTATAAAGCGGTCCCCCTCGGCCGGGGCAACGCGGCGACGGTGGAGCCCGTGTTGCGCCCACGTGCGTGTCGATACGGCTCCTCGGCCGGGAGACCTGGGACGACGACACCGATCGGAGAACTGCGCGTGAGCAACCCCGTGATCGACGCCTACCTGAAGCACGTGGACGAGCGGAAGAGCCAGGGCATCCCGCCCCGCGCCCTCGACCCGGAGCAGACCCGCGAGGTCTGTAAGCTCCTGCAGAAGCCGCCGAAGGGCCAGGAGGAGTTCCTGCTCGCGCTCTTGCGCGACCGGGTGTCGCCAGGCGTCGACCCCGCGGCCGAGGTCAAGGCGGAGTTCCTCGCGGAGCTCGTCGCCGGCAAGAAGAAGTCGCCGCTCATCTCGAAGAAAGACGCCGTCTTCATGCTCGGCACCATGGGCGGAGGCTACAACGTGCCGCCGCTCGTCGCGGCGCTCAAGGCAAAGGCGCTCGCCGATGACGCCGCCAAGGCGCTCTCCGGACTCACCTACGTCTACGATGCCTTCGACGATGTCGTGGCCCTTGCCAAGGCAAAGAACCCGTCCGCAAAGAAAGTCCTGGAGTCCTGGGCTGAGGCGGAGTGGTTCACGTCCCGGGCCGGCGTGCCCGACCAGGTCAAGGTGAAGGTGTTCAAGGTCGACGGGGAAATCAACACCGATGACTTCTCCCCGGCGGGCGACGCCTCCACGCGCCCCGACATCCCCCTGCACGCGTTGGCGATGGGCAAGACCCGCTTCCCGGGCGGCCTGAAGACCATCGCCGAGTTCCGGGCGCAGGGATTCCAGGTGGCGTTCGCTGGCGATGTGGTCGGGACCGGCTCTTCCCGCAAGTCCGCAATCAACTCGGTGCTCTGGCACATCGGCGAGGACATCCCCCATGTCCCCAACAAGCGCCGCGGCGGCTTCGTCATCGGCGGCGTCATCGCCCCCATCTTCTTCAACACCGCCGAGGACTCGGGCGCGCTCCCCATCAAGACGGACGTGGCCAAGCTGAAGACCGGCGACGTCGTCACCATCGACTGCAGCAAGGGGCAGATTCGCTCCGAGTCGGGCGAGGTGCTGTGCACCTTCGAGCTCAAGCCGGAGAACCTGGCCGACGAATTCCGCGCAGGCGGCCGGATCCCGCTCATCATCGGACGCGCGGTGACCGACAAGGCTCGCAAGGCCCTGAAGATGGGGCCGACCGACACCTTCGTGGTGAAGAAGAACCCGGAGCCCAAGAAGGGCCAGGGCTACAGCCTCGCCCAGAAGATGGTGGGCCGGGCCTGCGGCCTGCCGGGCGTGCTGCCCGGCTGGTACGTCGAGCCGCGCATGACCACGGTCGGAAGCCAGGACACGACCGGCCCGATGACCGCCGACGAGCTGAAGGAGCTCGCGTGTCTGCGGTTCCAGGCGCCCATGCTCATGCAGTCGTTCTGCCACACCGCTGCCTACCCGAAGGCCGCGGACGTGAAGATGCACAAGACGCTGCCGCAGTTCGTGGTGGAGCGTGGCGGGGTCTCGCTGCGCCCCGGGGATGGTGTCATCCACAGCTGGCTGAACCGCCTGCTGCTGCCCGACACGGTAGGAACCGGCGGCGATAGCCACACCCGCTTTCCCCTCGGCATCAGCTTCCCGGCTGGCTCCGGCTTGGTGGCCTTCGCGGGCGCGATGGGGTTCATGCCGCTCGACGTGCCGGAGAGCGTGCTGGTGCGCTTCAAGGGCAAGCTCAACCCGGGAATCACGCTGCGCGACGTGGTGAACGCCATTCCCTACAAGGCGATCGAGCAGGGACTGCTCACGGTCCCGAAGAAGGGCAAGAAGAACATCTTCAACGGGCGCATCCTCGAGATGGAGGGGCTCCCGGACCTCACCGTGGAGCAGGCCTTCGAGCTCACGGACGCGGCGGCCGAGCGAAGCGCCGCCGCGGCCACGGTGAAGCTCGGCGAGAAGACCGTCTCCGACTACCTCCGCTCCAACGTGGCGCTCATGAAGAAGATGATCGCCGACGGGTACCAGGATCCGAAGACGCTGCAGGGGCGGATCGACGCGGCGGAGAAGTGGCTGAAGAAGCCGCAGCTGCTCGCCGCCGACTCGAATGCAGAGTACGCGGCCGTAATCGAGATCGACCTCGCCCAGGTCACGGAGCCCATCCTGGCGTGCCCCAACGATCCCGACGACGTGAAGCTGCTCTCCGCGGTCGCTGGCACCCGCATCGACGATGTCTTTCTCGGTTCCTGCATGACCAACATCGGCCATTTCCGCGCGGCCGGCGAGATCTGGAAGGGCCAGAAGTTCAACCCGGCCGTCCGTACCTGGATCTGCCCGCCGACCCGGATGGACCAGCAGGAGCTGCGCGACGAATCCTACTTCCAGATCTTCAGCCAGATCGGCGCGCGGATCGAGGTGGCCGGGTGCTCGCTGTGCATGGGGAACCAGGCGCGCGTGCCGGGGGGCGCCACGGTCTTCTCGACATCGACCCGCAACTTCGACGATCGCATGGGAGACGGGGCCAAGGTGTTCCTGGGCTCGGCCGAGCTCGGCGCCGTCTCCTCGAGCCTCGGGCGTCTGCCGACGAAGGAAGAGTACTTCGCCGCCTACAACGAGAAGATCGCCCCGCGGGCCGACAAGGTCTACCGCTACCTCCAGTTCGACGAGCTCGCGGAGTACAGGCCCGTCGACAAGAAGAAGATGCGCGTGGTCGCCTAGCTGGCTCCCGAGGCAGTTCTCCCCGACCCCGGCCGCCCCTGCCCGCGGGCTGGCGACCGGGGTCGAGCCGTCTTGAGCAGCTCTCCCCGAGCGGCCAGCAACAGCGCAAGTGAGGCCTGCGGGCCGGGCCGGCCGCTTCGCGCTGGCGTACTGGGAGCCGGGCGCCCCCGGCCGGGGAGCCCTTCCCCCGCGCCGCGTCGGCGGGGCAGTGGCTGGCCGCCGCCGAGCCAGGGCCTCGCCGGTTCGCGCTCAGCCGCGGAGCTGGCTCGCCACCCACGCCTCGAGGTCGGGGCGCGGCACGACGCCGCTGTGACGGGCGATCTCGCGGCCACCGTCGAACAGCACGAAGGTGGGGATGGCCCGGATGCCGAGCCGAGCCGCCGCATCGCCTTGCTCGTCGCTGTTCACCTTGAGGACGATGAGGTCGCCTGCCTTGCGACGACCCAGCTCGGCGAAGGTCGGCGCCGCAGCCCTGCAGGGTCCGCACCAAGGGGCACAGAGGTCCACCAGCACCGGCACGGGAGAGCTTCGAACGGTCGAATCGAGTGCAGCAGCGGTCACCGCCTGGGGCTCGCCGGAAACGTCGAGGTCAATCTTGCACCTTCCGCACACGGGGGCCGCACCCGGGTGAGGCGAGCAGCCGGTTCAGCGCGCCGCAGCGCGCGCATCGGTAGGCGCTCGTCGTCCCCTGAACCTAAGGCGTGCCGGCGCGCAGGCAACCCCGGCCGCTCGTCGGGCGGGGGCGCCTTGCGCCCGACGCTCGGTCCGGGTTATCGCCCTCGCATGCCCCGGATCCAGTCCATCGAGATCGTCGAGGACCGAACCGCCTCGTCCCGCTGCGACGAGGGATTCCTCCATGTTCGCCGCTACCGAGCGCGGAACCGTCGGGTCGACGGGTCGGCTTCGAGCACCTACCGGATCGACGTCGTAGACCGGCCCTCCCTCGACGCGGTGGCCGTGTGCCTGTGGGCGCGGACGCCGCGCGGCGTCGAGGTCCTGCTCCGGCACCAGCTGCGCCCGGCCGTTCACTTCCGCAGCGGGCGACAGCGCGCCCTGGCCGAGCGCGACGTCCTGCTCTTCGAGGAGCTGGTGGCCGGTGTCCTCGAGCCGGGCGAGCGGGGGCTCGAGGCGCTGAGGCACCGCGCCGCAGAGGAGGTCCGGGAGGAGGCCGGTCTCGCCGTCCCGCCGGAGCGGCTGGAGCCCCTCGGGGCTGGCTTCTACATGCTTCCCGGGATCATCTCCGAGAGATATCCACCTCCTCGCCGCCGAGGTCGATCGCGGCGGAGGTGGCGCGACCTTCGATGCGCCCGACGAGGGGGATGGCTCGCCCATGGAGGAGGGGGCGACGCTCACCTGGCGACCACTCGACGAGGCGATCGCGGCGTGTGAGGCGGGCGACATCGAGGATGCGAAGACGGAGGTCGCGCTGCGCCGCCTCAGGGACCGGCTGGGCGTTGTCGGGGAACGGCCGCCCCGGGGCCCCGGGGAGTGACCGAATGCCGACCCCGATTCTCGACCCTCCGGCGTTGGCGGTCTCGCTTTGACCTTGGGCGAAGGGAGGCTATCGTTCGTTGCGATGCTCACCCGGTGGCTGCTCGGCGCGGCGTGGGTCTCGGCGGGGCCGGATACGGGCGGCGCGCCGGCGCCGCTGCAGTTTCCGCCAGCCCGCGTCGCGCTCCGGAGCGAGACGCTGCAACGCAACCCGGGCCCCGCCATGGAGGCCGCGCCTGCCCAGGGGATAGTCTCCGTTCGCACTCCGGCGGGCGCCGTCACCTACCGGGCGACCCCAGGCGCCTCCGCCTTCGACCCGGAGGGCAGGGGAATCACCTTGGCGTCGCTTCGGCCGGGCGTGCGCGGCTACTATCTCATCGAGGTTGGGCCGCGGGTCGTCGATATCGGCCTCGACTGAGGTCGCCGCCCGTCACCCCTGGAGGACGAATGCCCCCCCGCGCCCGAAGCACCCGAACGCGTCTGGAAAAGGACACCATGGGGACGGTGCCCGTCCCCGCGAGCGCCCTCTGGGGAGCGCAGACCGCCCGCGCGGTCGCGAACTTCCGCATCTCCGAACTCCGCGAGCCGGCGGCGCTCGTGGAGGCGGTGGTCCGCGTCAAGCTCGCCGCGGTGAGGGTCAACGCTCGTCTCGGACTGCTCCCGCGACGAAAGGCCCGCGCCATCGAGCGCGCCGCCCGGGAGGTGCTGGCCGGCAGCCTGCGCGAGCAGTTCGTGGTGGACGCCTACCAGGCCGGCGCCGGGACCTCGTTTCACATGAACGTGAACGAGGTGCTGGCGAACCGAGCGGCGGAGATCCTCGGAGGCAGGCGCGGCGATCGCTCGGTCGACGCGAACGACGACGTCAACATGGCCCAGTCGACGAACGACGTCATCCCGACCGCCATGCGTCTCGCCGCCCTCGACCTGGCGCCGGGGGTGGTGGCGGCGCTCGAGCGACTGGCGGAGACCTTCGCGCGCAAGGCGCGAGCGTGGGATGGAGTCGTGAAGTCCGGGAGGACGCACCTCATGGACGCGACCCCCATTCGGCTCGGACAGGAGGTCTCGGGCTGGGCCGTGGCCCTGTCGGCGGCCGCGGCCCGCATCAACGAGGCTCTTCCGGAGCTCGCCTCCCTGGGCATCGGTGGGACCGCCGTGGGTACCGGGCTGAACGCGCACCCGCGCTACAGGGACATGATGGTGAAGGAGCTCGCCCGTCTCACCGGCATCCCCCTGGTGGCGGCGCCCAACCCCTTCTATGCCATGCAGTCGCTGGCCCCGTTCGCAGCGCTTTCCTCGGAGCTGCGGGTCGCCGCGCTCGAGCTCCTCCGCATCGGAGGCGACGTCCGACTTCTGGCGTCCGGGCCGGCCACGGGCCTCGCCGAGCTGCAGCTGCCGGCGGTCCAGCCAGGGTCGTCGATCATGCCCGGCAAGGTGAACCCGTCGATGGCGGAGATGCTCGCAATGGTCTCGTACCAGGTCATTGGCCTCGACGCTGCCATCGCGGCAGCGACGGCCGGAGGCCAGCTAGAGCTGAACGTGATGATGCCGCTCGTGGCGTGGGATCTCCTGCACCAGCTCTCCATCCTCACCGAGGGGGTCCGAGCCTTTGACGAGAGGCTCGCGCGGGGGCTGGACGTGGACCGGGGGCGCGCCGCCTTCTACGCTGACCGGACCGTCAGCCTTGCGACCGCGCTTGCTCCACGCATCGGTTACGCGGCGGCCGCCGAGATCGTGAAGGAGTCGGTGCGTACGGGCCGCTCCATCGTCGACCTGGCTGTCGATCGGGCCGGCCTGCCCCGGGCCGAGGCGCGGCGGATTCTCGACGCGCGCCGGCTGACGCGACCCGGCCGCGCGTGAGAGGATGCCGGCCGATGGGCTCGCCGGTACCCCTCGCTCTCGGGCTCGCCGCCGCGGTGGCGATGCTGCTGCCGGGCCCTGCGTCCGCGGCCCAGGGGCTGGGCTCGGTGACCGGTCTGCTCCGCTACAAGGGCTGCCTCACCAACGTGCCCGGAGCCACCGTGGCCGTCATCGGTCGCGACCGCGTTGCGACGAGCGACTCCGGCGGGCGCTTCGTCGTGCAGTTGCCTGCCGGGACCTACTCGCTCGTGATCCGCGGACCGGGCCTCGTGCCGGACCAGAGGGTGGACGAGGTCGTGGTCGCGTCCGGCAAGCCCGTCGACCTCGGCGTGGTGGAGGTTTGGTCCGACGAGCGGCCGGCGCAGTGCACGCCGGCGCCGCCTCCAACGCCAGGCGCCGAGCCGACGGTGGCGGCTGCGCCGGACCCCCCAGCGGTGGACCTTCCTGGAACCGGCGTGGCGCCAATCCTGGGGGCACCGGAGCAAGTGCTGCTCCGCGGCTCGGCCGGCGCGGGCCCGGGGCAGTTCGGGCTCCAAGGCAACCCCGTGCGCGAGGACGAGGATGCGCTCGGACCGCCGAGCTTCGCGGTAGGCCCCCAGGGCGGCCTCTTCGTCCTCGACGCGCTCAACGCTCGCGTGCAGCGCTTCGATCCGCACGGGCATTTCGTCGCTGCCTTCCCGGTCGGTCGGCCCGGGACCGAACCGGTGGTCGAGGCCGACATCGCCGTCTCCGACGAAGGCGGGATCTTCGTCTTCACCGAGGGGGAGAGCCCATCGCTCGTCCAGTTCGATGCCTCCGGCAAGACCCTCCTGGCGGGGGCGCTACCTCCGTCGTTCAAGGGTGTGGACCAGATCATCGCCGGGCGGCAGCGCCCCCTGTTCCTGATGTTGAACGGCCAGTCGGTTCGCGGTGAGTTGGGCTGGGGCGGCATCCGGGCGGAAGGCCCGTTCCCCGGGCTTCCATCCGGCGGGACCTACGTCCAGGCCGAGCGCGCCGGCCGCTGGATGGCGATCCTCAAGTTTCTCGCCGCGGATGGCCGGGTTCGGCGCAGCGTGCGCTTGCGTTCCAGGGTGCCGGTGACTCGCGTCCGGCTCGTGGGCATCAGCCGCCGCGGGGACGTCGTGCTCGCCGTAGACCGCGCCGAGGGGAGCGACGATGAGGCCTCCCGCGCCGAGGTGCTCCTGCTCGAGGTGACCCCGCAGGGCCAGCTCGCCGGCGCCGTGGCGGTGCCGCCGGGCGATCGTCGATGGCAATTCCGGGAATTCGCGCTCGCCCCGGATGGCGGCGTCGTCCAGATGCAGTCCGATCTCGCCGAGGTGCGCCTGGTCCGCTGGGGACTCGCGCCTGCACCTCGTGACGTGCTGGCCGGGGAGGGCATGGTCAAGGGACGCGTGCTCGAGGGCAGCCGCCCGGCGGCCGGGGCCTCGGTGACCGTGGCGAAGGCGCACCGGAGCGTCGCCACCGCGCCCGACGGGACCTTCGAGGTGAGGTTGCCGGCCGGGACTTGGGCGGTGAGCTTCCGGCGGCCAATTCCGTCCGGATCGCCCGAATTCCTGTCGTCCGAGCTCAAGGTGGCCGTCGCCGCCGGAGCGACCGTGGACGTCGGTTCGGTCACTCTCGCTCCTCCGCGGGCAGTGCCTCTCGTGCTCCCGCCGCCGCCGGAGCCCGTTCCTTAGGCGCCTCCGTCCCCGGCCCGAGTCGGCTAGAGTGGGCCATGGCTGCAACGCTGCGCTACTTCATGCTGCCCGCGGACGAGCGGGCTCTGTTTCGCCAGCTCGCCCGGCACGGGCTCTCCCTTTACCCCGAGGTGTTCGCCCCCGGCACGGCAGGCGTGCCGGCGGACGAGGCGGCGCAGGTGGGGCTCGACCGGGACGGCTACTACCTGGCGGCCGAGCAGCTCGGACCGGTGATCGTGCGCCCGCTTGGGCGCGGTCGCGACAAGGGAATGCTCGAGATCGCGGAGGTGCCCTCGCCCGTGTTCCACTACGAACGCTCCATGCCCAACGACAGCGGTGAGCTCGTGGGGGGACGTCTCTGGGCGGAGCTCGACGTCACCGACGACCCGGAGAGCCGGGGGATCGGCAAGCCGCTGGCGCTAAAGCGCATCTTCGAGGACATCCATCAGTTCTTCCGGAAGTCCTGGCGGCGAAGCGACCCGAAGGGCTGGTGGATTGGTCCGGCCGCCGGCGCCGAGGCGAAGGGCGGACGCATCGTCCTGAGGGAGCCGGGGCACAAGGGGCGCACAATCGGGGTCTGGCGCTGATGTGACCCGAGCCTGCCTTTGGGTGGTTCGCAGGCGAGTCGCGCGTTGACTTCGAAGAGCCACAGGGCTACAGGGAAACCTTGACTGTGAAGCCACTTGCGAGATACAAGGCCGCGCTCGCGGCGCTCGGCTTGGCCCTCCCAATGGTGGCCCTGGCAGAGAAGGTCGCGGGAGCAATTCTGCCCGACGGCGCGCGGCCGCTCGCCGAGAATCGCTATCGGGCGGAGAGGACGTACGAGGAGACGCTCAGGTTTTACAAATCGGTCTATCCGCCGGCGCGGTACCCCACGAAGACCGTCGCCAGCCTTCCAGGAGTTCGAGCCATTCACATCGACAACCCGGACGCGCGGCCCGGGACCTGGGAAGGGATGAACGTCTACGAGGCGCACGGCGAGACGAGGGTGTTTGTGCTCGTGACGCCGGCCGGAGGAAAGAAGGCGCCTGGGAAGTAGGGCGCCCAGGGAATTGGGGGATTGTCTAACGGCAGGACGCCAGACTCTGGATCTGGCTATCTAGGTTCGAATCCTAGTCCCCCAGCAGTGTCGAGCAGCATGCGGGCGGTTGACTTCCAGAAGGCCCGCGCGTTAGGAGAAAGGAGTTCGTGGCCCCTTCGTCTAGCGGTTAGGACGTCGGCCTCTCACGTCGAAAACATGGGTTCAAGTCCCGTAGGGGTCACCATCTGTGCCCCGCCTAAGGTGAGATTAGGCGGGGCTTTTTTCTGCCCTGCGTTGTCTGTAAGTGAGGGAAGGCGGCCGTCTCCAGCATGTCTCCATTCTTCAGGAGCCGGATGGCGGACGGCGAGCAGGGCCTCGGCGAGGCGCGGTTGCACCCGCCGGATGTCATCCTCCTCGACCTGATGCTGCCCACCATGGACGGCTGGCATTTCCGTGCCGAACAGCTGAAGGACCCAGGCCTGGCCAGCGTCCCCGTCGTCGTGATGTCCGCGTTCGAGGTCGAGAACCTCGAGGCCACCGCCCTTCTGCCCAAGCCGTTTCAGATAGATGACATGCTCGAGACCGTGCGCCGCCTCGCGGCGTAATTGTGGAGAGTGGCCGCGCGTCGATACAGCCCCGAAAACGTCAGGACTGCCCAGGGATTCAACGCTCCTGAAGGCCACGGCGCGCATGGGGCAGGCAGTGGCAGGCGGCAGAGCCCGAACTGCGATCGTCAATCAAGGGGCAACTTTGCGTTCCGGAGCAGCGTCGTATAACGCGGGTCGCTGCGGACCTTCCGAAGGAGTGGATCGTACTTCAGATCGGGGAAGCAGATGTGCCGGGTGTTGGCCCGCCCCAGCCACTCAAATGCCCGGTCGGCGTCGCCACGCCATGCGTACGCCTCGGCGACCGAGATGGGGTCGCTGTTACCGAGTCGCTTCACCAGCGCAGCGACCGCCTGGTCCGCCTCAACCGCTGTCCCCCACTCTTGCACTATGAGTGTGAGCCACAGAGAGCGATCGTTCCCGTTGCGCAAGTCGCCGCAATGGTCTTGCGCCTCGGCGCGCTTCCCCCCGAAGAAGTCGACCTGGCAACGGACGCTCTGTGCCGCAAGAGAACCGGGCGAGATCTCCAACACGCGGGCGTTGAGTACCCGCGCCTGGGCGAGGTCTCCGCTCGCCAGGTAGGTGTAGCTGAGAAAATTCCTTGCGCCGACGCTGAGCGGGTCGAGCCCAATGGCCTTGCGACACGCGGCGATGCTCGTGTCCAGTCTTCCCCGGGTACGCTGGTTGTCGCAGTAGTACATGAGCGCCCATGGGGAGTTGGGTGCGAGGGAGAGGGCCCGGGCGTCATCCGCGTCCGCGCCAGCGAAATCGCACTGAATGTCGTTTCGGACTCGAGACCGCGCCACATAGCTCTCCGAGAGGTGAGGGGCGAGCGCGACAGCTCGGTCGGCGGCGGCGATGGCTCGCCGCTTGGTCTCGGCCTCCTCGGGCGTGTCCACGTCGAGGGTTGTCCATATCCACCACTGCGCTAGTGACAGCTTGGCCCAGGCCGGGGCGAGGTTCGGGTCCAGTGCGACCGCCTTCTCCAAGACGGAGACGGCCCGGCGCATGTCCTCCATGGTGAAGCGAGAGAGCAGCTGGTTCCCGAGAAGGTACTGCTCGTAGGCCTCCAGATTGTCCGTCCGGGTGGGGCTGGCTGGCTGCCCCGCACCGGGCAGAAGCTTTACCCTGAGCGCGTCGACGACGGCCTGTGCCACCTGATCCTGCACCGCAAAGATGTCAGCCTGATCCCGGTCGAAGGTCTCCGACCAGAGGGGGTAGCCGTCGGCCACGTTCACCACCTCGGCCGTGACCCGCAGCCGCTTCCCATCGCGCCGCACGCTCCCCTCCAGCACGTGCGTCACGCCGAGTTCTCGCCCGATGTCGGCGAGCTTCGCGTTCTTTCCCTTGAACCAGAAGGATGAGCTCCGCCCCGGAACCCGCAGCCCTTCGACATGGGCCAATGCGTTCAGGATCTCTTCCGCGATCCCGTCGGAGAAGTAGTCCTGGTCGTGGTTCGGGGAGAGATCGGCGAAGGGCAGTACCGCGATGGAGGGTGCGCCAGGCGCGGCAGGACCTGCGGTGGCCGCTTCCGACGGGCGACGCCCCACCCCAGGCCAGACGAAGAAGTACACGAGCCCCGGCATTGCCGCCGCGCAGCCCAGGCCGACGAGGAGGAGCGCGAGGCGAACGCGTCGAGATCGCGAGTAGGTCGATGCGGGCCCGTTGTCCCCAGGGGTGGGCCGCGTTCTCTCGATGCCACTCGCATTGATGTCGAACACCCAGGCCAGCGCCACGGTCAACGGGAAGCCGAGGCCCAGGAGCACCACCACGAAGCTGAGTGTCCACTCCGGCAAGTGGAGCCCATGCATCACGGGCTCGTAAACCTGGAGGACCGCGAACGCGACGATGCCCCAGACCACCACGGCGCGGATGACGCGCCTGCGCCTTAGCTCAAAGATGAACTGCTGGAGGCGTCCCAATTCCCGGGTATCTTAGCCGACGGCCGGACCAGCTGCCCACAGGGGCTTGGAGGAGGCCGGCCATCCCCACGATGTGGTCCGCAATTGGCCGGGCCACGCCCGAATCGGTGGTCGGTATTTCCAGGCCGCGTCCCGAGCGCGGCAACTCGTTCCGGTCGGGAACGTGGGCCGCGCAACTCTTGTGCGAACGGTGCTTCCCTCGCCCGGCACAATCTCGACGCCGATCGTCCCGCCCTGGGCCTCAACGAGGCCCTTCGCGATGAAGAGTCTAGCCAGATGCTTCTCTTGAAGGCTCCATGGTCAGCCGGCGAGGCAACCGTCCCCACACAACGACTCGATCGCCTGGCCGCTGGGGCCGCAACTAGTTCACACCTGGGTCGGTTCCGGTCGCCTTTAGTTCCTCCCAGGGGCTCCGATAGATCTGCTCGCCGGCCACAGGCTTGGACCAGCCCTTAGCACGGGCGTAGAGCAGAACGTCCCATCCCGCGGCGGACACTGCCCAGTTGGCGACGTGGAGCCAGCCTTCGGCCTCCAGCGGCGCGGCAGATGGCGAGACCGCAAGAATGACATGGGCCGCGACAGCGTCGGCCTCGGTGAACTCCGCCCCGTCTTCCTGGGTTGCCTTTACCCGAAGGCCGAACCGCTCGCGGACGGCCTCCTCGATTCGCCAATGCGGCGATCCTGCGCGCGCCTGCCCGTCCTCCAGCTCGTCCTGGGTGCAGGCGCGTAGCTCGCCCGACTCGAAGCGCGGGCGGAGTTGCGCAGCGAGTGCTTCGAGCTCCACCGCGTAGACGTAGCGGATGTTGGCGATGGTCCTCGGGTCTCTGATGGCCGATGGGGCCATACCAAGAGCAACCCCACGCGGGTTCACGGGTTGCCAGAGCGCCCCAAGATGGCCCGGACCCGACGGGGTCAGATGCCGTGAGCGTTCCCGAGACTGGGTCATACAACTCGCCAGCCGCCAAGCACTTCTCGGTCGCGCCTATTCGCCCGATGAGCACCTTGCCGCTCTGCAGGACCGTCGCCATATAGCTGGCTCCCCGCATTGTCATGCATCCGCGGGACGTGAAAAGCGCTCGGCTGGTCTCGCTAGAGTTCGAGGCAATCGGAAGGCCCCCCCGCTGAAAGACTGACACCCCCACGCGAGGGCGCGCGTCCCCGATTGGGGCGCGACCCGATGGAAGCGGGCCCGCGACAAATCGTGGGACTGGGGCTTGCTCTACTGCCGACCGTCTCTGGGTAAGAAAGAACGGCGTTCCCCCGTACGAAGGCGCCCCTTGTCCGAGGTGTGCCGATAGCTCGCGACGATACGAGCCACGCGCCGACGCTCGAGCGCAATCAGCGGAAGCCTCTCCTCGCGAATCCGACGAAGCTCGAGGCGCTGAAGGTCAGTCCGACGGCCTCGTTGCGGTGAGGGCCACGGGCGGGGGCCCGCTCGCGGTGTCGGGGCGCTCAGCGACCAGCAGTGTGCGTCCGCGCGCCTGTGCTTGGCTGCATAGAGGGGGTGGTGCTGCAGCGCGCCGGTGCGGAGCGCGAGGAGAATTCGTTGCTACCAGGTCCTGCCCTAAGCCCGAGCGGCTCGTACCGTCACGTCCTGCCGACCTGGCCTGCCCCGGGTACCCGTGAGTTGCTCGATCTGGCGGTCTAGGCGCTCGACCAGCTCGCGTGAGTAAGGGCCGAGGTGCAAGTAGAGGGCGGCGAAGGAGAGAAGAATCTTGAGGGCAGCCGGGTTGTGAATGGCGCAGTCGAGGACCGAGCGCCACCATTCGGCGCGGATGCGTGGATCGCGCACCCCCATGCTCCACAGCATCGCGAGAAAGCCTCGGGCGTCCCGCAGCGCATTCTGAAGTGACGGCCGAATCGAGTGGGCGGAGCGATCTAACTCCCGGACAACGCGACGGGCCCGTCTGAAGTACGCCTCGGGCGCGTAGATCCGCGCCAGCACGTCCCGGTAGTCCCTGAGCACCTCGTGCCGAGGGCGCAACGACCGGAAGTTGATGCCGGAGGTGCACTGGTCGGCGTCGTCACTTCCGTAGCGCGCCTCCTCCTCGTTCATCCGCCCCTCGGCCTCGAGCCGGCGGATGAGCTTTGTCCCTGGAAGCGCGAAGAGGAGCCCAACCATGCAGATCGGAATGCCTGCCGCCTCGATGCAGTCCGCCATGGACTGGGCGACGCTCCCGCGCTCGGTATCGAACCCGATGATGAAGCCAGCGTTCACGAAGATGCCCGCGCGGTGAATGGCGCGCACGCTCTCGGCGATGTTGCGGTTCGCGTTCTGCCGCTTGTTCGCTGCAAGCAGCGTGCGCGTATCGGGTGTCTCGATCCCGACGAAGACGGCGAAGAAGTTCGCCTTGCGAAGGAGCGAGAGGAGCTCTTCGTCGTCGGCCAGGTCGAGGCTTGCCTCGGTCGAGAACTCGAAGGGCCGGCCCCGCGCGGCGAGCCAGCCGGATAGATCGCGCAGGAACGGCTTCACCGCTTTGCGGTTGCCGATGAGGTTGTCGTCCACCAGGTCGACGTGGCCGCGGTAGCCGAGCTCGCGCAGCGCGTCGAGCTCTCCAAGGATCTGCGCGCTGGTCTTCGTCCGGGGCACGCGGCCATTCAGCTCGATGACGTTGCAGAACTCGCAGTCGAAGGGGCAGCCGCGCGAGAACTGCACGCCCACATGTAGGTAGTGGTCGAGCTTGAGGAGGTCGAAGCGCGGTAACGGGGAGCGGGTCAGGTCGGGGAAGCGGGGCGCGGCGAACACGCCCTCGCGGGCGCCGGCGAACCAGGCGGTGACGAAGCTCGCCAGGATTTCCTCGGCCTCGCCCAGTACCCGGAAATCGGCCCCACGGTAGACGTCGGGAGCGCAAGTCACGTCGGGGCCGCCGACGACCACGGGCTTGCCCAGAGCCCGCGCGGTTTCGATGAGGTGAAGCACGTCGGTACGCTGCGGGAGCATTCCGCCGGTCATCACCACGTCGGCCCATGCAAGGTCCGCTTCGCGCAGCTCCTCGGTGTTGCGGTTTACAAGCCGGAATCTCCCATTCGGACGGGAGCAGGGCGGCAACGGTGATGAGGCCGAGCGGCGCGGCGGAGTACTTGGCGCCCATGAGCTCGCAGGTCTCCCCGTAGTTCCAAAAGGAGGTCCCAGCGAAGCGCGGGTAGATGAGGAGCGCCTTGGCGCGAAGGGGTCTTTTCATTTGGGGCCGGGAAGTCCGACTTGCCGCGGGGGATGAGCGCTCGTGATCGACGCTCCTGGTCCCCTCGCCTTGCTGCACCACCTTGCCACGCAAGCGCATCAAATGCGAGCCTTTTGGTCAGTGATCCGACCATCAGGGGGCTGTCGACTCAATAAATAACTAAGTTTATTGAAGTTACTTCGATCCCATTGCATCGGTTGACGGAGCACAAAATGTGAGCCATGAAGTTGGTAGGACGCCGCGCCCCGGTCTCACACCTCCTCCTCGCGAGAGCCCTCCCGGACGCAGCGGAATAGTTCCACCCGCAGGGCGTAGGCCAGTCACTGGACCTGAATTGCGTCGTGGGTCCGTCTCCAAGCTGGCGAGACCCGGCGCAGGATCTCGGTGTCGCCTCCGGCCGCGGTGACACTCGCCTTGATCTGGGCCCCCGGACGCTCGCCCGGTCACTACCCTTCGTTCAGCCTGGGTGTGGATCGTCAATGAACTCGGCGTGAACGGGGTTGTTGCGAATGTCAGGTGAACGCAACAAGACGAGCAGGAACGAAGCCATGGAGTGGGCTGCGTTACCGTCAGCCAAGTCCCCTCCAAGCCAAGAGATTCACAGGGTCAACTACAAGAGGTGCCGCGTTGGGCGTCGCTCGTTATTGACTCCTTCGCGGAGTGGTCTCGGGGGGGAGGGAGAGGCGCTATGGCGTCCGACACGACCGGAAATTGGTCCCTGATAGTCATTGCCTGCGCGACGGCGTTGCCGCTCGTCGCCGTGGCCATCTTTAACACGAACGCGGATCGAAGCCTTCGGGAGGGATTCGTGACCGCGTGCGTGGCCGACAGCACAGGGCCAGCCAGCGACCAACGGAAGTGCTGCGAGGACCGCTTCGATGGCCTTGAGGCGCGGCTCGGCAGGGGGCCGACCTCGTATGCCAGCACTGGGCCGCGAAATCAGTGCCGATAGCGGCGACCGTCTCTTGCTTCTAGCCGCCTCGCACCTCGAGCCCGGAGCCGACACCACCCGAAGGGCGTCGTCCGCGAGCAACTGATGCCCGTAGTTGCTTCGCTAACCGGTGACCGTGAGCTTAGCAGTCACCTCCGCGCCTGTGCTGTCCGTGATGGTGTAGGTCACGACTGTGGTCGCGGCCCCGCGCAAATCGACGGTGAACTCGCCCCCGTTGTGAGTGACGTGTGCGGGGCTGGGGTCGTGCCTCGAATCACTGGAGGCGATCGTGTAGGGAGGCACGCCGTTCACGATGGTGAAGATTACCGCGCCGCTCTCCTTTACCGCCTTCTCCTCGGGCACAACGGCAAGGGGGCTCGGGCCAACGACCACGAGCGGCCGCATCATGTCGTGTTCCTCATGCTCCAGGATGTGGCAGTGCCAGACGTATTCGTTGCCACAAATGGAGTCCCGCGTGCTCGGTTGAATGGGGAACGGGACCCTGGGAAGGTCGAACTTTGCAGTGATCGTCGTCGCCTCCCCCGGGTTCATCCGCACAGTGTCCTTCCATCCGAGTTCGTTCGGGTCCGGTGCGCGGGCGGTCCCCAGGGTGATGCCTTGCCTCGGGTCGCCGAGGAACGGACACCGCTCGATGACCTGGACATTCACCAGATGGAAGTGCATTGGGTGTGTGTCGCCAGTCAGGTTGTAGATCCTCCAGACCTCCGTGGACCCCGCGGCCGGTCTCTCGGTCGTCTTGTCCATGTACGCGAGCCCCCAGGTATCGAGGCCTTGGCTGTTTAGGGAATGGCTGTGGACAGTGCCAAGGCGCTGGATGAGGCGCCCGTATTCGTCGAAGTCCTCGTTCAGGGTGAGCTCTCGATCCACCCGACCGACGTAAGGGACGGGTCCTGGCGTACCGCCATCTTTGCCATGGTAGAGCAGCGGAGGCTGCTGAGGAGGGACGGGATTCCCGCCAGTGAAATTGTTCTTGAGGGCCTGATTCAGCTCGCCAAGCTGGGTGCTGGTGAGGACGAGCCCGTTCGACTCGGTTCCGACGACGATCCGCATGATCGTGCGGGTGTTGGGGCCGTGACCCGCTTGCGTACTGGAGGCACCACCGCTCAGCCCGTAGGCATTCTTGGAGGGGTTGGTGAAGTCCGGGTCCCCCGTGAAGTAGTCGTTGCGTGGATCTCCACCCGGGAACGGAGCTGGGGCGTCGTTGTGGAGGATCAAGGACCTCCCTTCGAATCCCGTGAAATCGACGAGGACGTCTGCTCGCTCTGCGGGTGCGAGCAGGAGGTTGAACGGACCGGCCGGATCGGCTGTGTCCGGGTCGACACGCGGGCAAGGAATGCCGTTGGGGTGGGTTGCCACGCCCGGCAGGAAGCCTCCCTCCGTGCCGAACTGGTACATCGCTGGACCGGGCTTGCTCGTATCCGGCTCGCCGCTGCTGCCGACTTCCTCGTACAGGTTGAGGTGCCAGAAGCGGGCCTGCGACCCGTTGAGCAAGCGGAGGCGGTAGGTCCCTGGAGCGACGTCCAATACGGGATACGGCTGTCCGTTGACGAGCGAGGTGTCGGCAAAGAACTCGGGTACCGCGGAGACCGGCGGCAACGCCCCGTTCACGATGCCGGGAGGGGAAACCGTGGGACCGTAGTCCCACCGGCCCTTGCCCCTCGGCAACGAGCTCGCCTCGTAGTCCCACGGGTACCAAAGCGAACCATCGCTCACCGCTGATGCGAGCGGATAGCTGGGATCGCGCTCCCGGGAGAGGAACGTCTTGTCCTGAATGATGAGTGGGACTCCGACCAGATCGGGCAGCAGTCCCTGGCCGAGCAGGTAGGACTCGAAGGCGTCCGTAATGATCATCGCCGAGGCGATGCCCGCGTATGCGTTTGTCCTGGTTATGCCCATGGCATGGTCGTGGTACCAGACGAGCCGCGCGCTCTGGTCCATCGGGTAAAAGTAGGTAGCTGTGCCAAGGGAAGCGTGGGTGCCCGGCACGTTGGCGAAGCTTGGTCCGTGTGCTCCGCTCGGCGTGAACCATTGGAATGGGGTTCCGTCACTGATCCACGGAGTGAACCCTCCATGTAGATGGGTGACGATGCGATTGAGGGGCAGGTCGCCGACGGTGAGGTTCTGGCCGGCCATCACCGTCTTGTCGATCGGAATGATCTCGTGATCGGGTAACCTGTTGGTAACGCTCAAGAGGATAGGGGTGCCCCGACTCGCGACGATCACTCCGCCCAAGTATCGATGGGGGCCGTTCACGTCACCGTATCCCCAGAGGGTGGTCGGGTGGCGCAGGCCGTGGATCTGCTGCTCGTACTCCTTCACCTCCAGGTCGTAGGCGTCGAGAGTAGTGCCAAACATGTGCAGGCTCCGCCTCGTGGCGAGCGGAATTCCCACGGGGCCAAGCCCAGGCAGCGGAAACTTGAACTTTGCGAGCGTTGGACTCTGCGAGAAGGCCCAAGCGCGGCCGGGCCGCAAGAGGTCCACTCCCATGGCTGCGCCCGCGGCTGCGGTGGTCCTCAAGAACTGCCGTCTGGTGAACACGGGAGGCCTCCTTCGTTAGCTCGTCGCTCTCGCGCTCCGCGGAGCGCGCTCGAGTTTAGGAGCGAAGGGAGGCCAACTCTAGCTCCAAGGTGGGTCAGAGGCGTTAGCCCCGGCCAGCCATCTCGAGCAGAGGCTGGAGCCGGATAGGGACTTCTCGGCCAAGGCGTGCTTGCAAGCACAAACCCAATCGAGTGTCCCATGAGTCGCGGGTTGGAGTTCTTCGCTCCTACGCACCCACAAGCAGGCCGCCCTCGTTGCGGAGTATGAGCGGGCCGCCCCTGATCGTGATCTCCGCGACCCGGTCGAGCGGCACGAGATGGCCCTGTTCTCTCGCGGGGGGGAGCGCCCGCCTGAGCGGTCTGAGGGTTCCGATCCTCTGGAGCGCGATCCTGACAGGCCGTGGAAGCGGGATGGAGTCGCACCCCGGCAAGACGCGGCCGGAGAAGGAACTGGGTGGACACATTGCAGACGCCGATGCGCGCCGTGCTCGTTCTAGGTGCAACCTTAGCGGCATCTTCGAGGTTCAGGTGAAGATCGCCCCCGCTATCGTCGAAGCGCTAGGCTGAAGCCCCTCGAAGACATGGACCACGTCGAGGGGGGTGGTTGGCGACGAGGCGTCTGGAGCGTCCTCCTGGAGGATCTGAGCCGGTTGCTCTCCCAACCGTGAAAGGGCATGTGCGAACCCGAGGCGGGCGCGCGCCGCCGGGTCACGCGGCTGAGCACCCGCGCAGGACAGAGACGTCGGGAGCCAGCTGCCTCCATCAGGTGGCCGAACCGCTACCTGACCCCCCAGCCCGATGAGGCGGAGATGCTCGCTTCGCCGTCCCCAGGCGCCGCAACTCTTCCTCCGTTGTCTGCCTGCGGTCGGCGAAGACGCCGGAGACCACTCTCCAGCCACCCAAGTGCCATCGCCGAGGGCATTCCACGTCCCTACGTTCGTCGGTGACGAGGCCGCCGGTTGGCGTCCTGGGGCAGGGTCTTCAGTGTTGCTCGAGGACATGGTCACCGCGGGCCCAGCCGGCGGGCCCGCGCGTTCCCTGCCACGGCTCGCTGCGCTGCCCTGCGGGCCGGCTCTTCTGCGACTAGACCCCGGCGCCCGGTGAGGAAGCGCCGGCGACCTGCTAAGGTTCCCAGCGAGGTGCCCCGGAGGCCCAACGATGACCCACGCCGCCATCACCGGATGGGGGAAGTGCTTGCCCCCGGCCGTGCTGACCAACGCCGACCTCGCCACCTTTCTCGACACGGACGACAACTGGATCGTGAGCAGGACTGGAATCAGGGAAAGGCGCATCTCCCACGTGTCGCTCGCGGACCTCATCCACGTCGCCGCCGCGCGCGCTCTCGCGTGCGCGGGGCTGGAGGCGCAGGACCTGGACATCATTATCGTGGGCAGCACCATCGGGGACGAACTGGCACCGAACGTGGCGTCGGGCACGCAGGAGCGCCTCGGCGCCTGTAATGCCGCAGCCATGGACGTGAATACTGCCTGCACGAGCTTCCTCTACGGGCTCTCCACTGCGACCGCTCTCATTCGTACCGGGGTGGTGAGGACGGCGCTGGTGGTCGGCGCGGAGGCGCCGAGCCCGTTCATGGATTGGGAGAACCGGAACGTGGCGGTTCTGTTCGGGGACGGATGCGGTGCGGCGGTTCTGCAGGCGAGCGAGCTCGAGGAAGGGCTCATCTCCGAGCGGCTTGGCTGCTACTCCGATGCACGCGAAAGCCTCGACATCCGTGGCCTGGGCGCACGTTATGCCAACCTCGGCCTTCCACATGGTTTCACCAGATGGAACTTCGATGGCCAGGAGATCTTCAGGCGGGCGGTCGTGGGTATGGCGCAAGCGTGCAGCGAAGCGCTAGCGCGGGGAGGTATGACGATCGAGGATGTCGACCTCATGGTCCCTCACCAGGCCAACCGGCGCATCATCGACGCCGTGGGCAAGCGCTCTGGCATTCGACAGGACCGAGTGTTTGTGAACGTCCAACGTTACGGGAACATGTCCGCCGCGACGGTGCCGGTGGCGCTGGTCGAGGCTTTGGAGGAGGGGAGGGTGATGCCCGGGGCGTACGTCCTTCTTCCTGCCTTCGGTGCCGGGCTGTCCTGGTGCGCGCATCTCGTCCATTGGGGCGCGAGGACTTCGCCCAAGGGGACGAGCGACGTTGAGCTGCCGCCGTGCACCCGCACCGGCCTGGAGATCGTGAACGAGCTGCGAGCGCGTCGGGTGAGGTATCACGGCGCCGCTCGGGAGTTCATCGAGGCGGCTCAGCCTCTCATAGATGGCCCTCTCGATTGATATCGCTGTGGACCACACAGTGGCGAGACAGGCCTTCGACACCTGTGTTTCGAGGGCGGGCAAGGTCATCCACCCCGCCAAGGTCTCCCACTTTCACCGTGTCGCGGTCCTCTCTTCGGCGGTCGCTGGCGAGCCAAAAGGGCGCCAATAGCTCTCCCCGGTTGGAAGGCTGCGCGCATTTGTTGCGCTGCCGTCACATTCAGGTGCGCGGCAGACGAGCCGGAAATGCGGAAAGTACTCGCTTCCCAGGTGAGAGTAACGTCATGACGACAAGCAGGCGGCAGAAGGTGTTCTGCGGCGCGTGCGGCTGTGAGGCCGCGCCAGAGGCCGTGAAGAGGTTGCCCAGCGGCGGATCGGCGTTCCCTTCGCAGCAAGACAGCCCTGGATGTTCCTTGTGGAGGTGCCAGAACTGCCTCGACGCTGGACGGGTCCCTCCGGGCTTCGAGCAGGACGAGTGGTTCTGGGCACTAGCAGACGATGGGCCTGACGTCTCACCGCCCCTCAGGGTCGATCAGGTGGCTGGCTAGCCCCAATCTGGCGCACTCGTTATTGAGCAATCGCCAGGCTCCCGAACTCTGTTGGGCAAATTGTCGGCATCGTTGTGATCTGCCCGTAGTTACTGCCAAGGCACGGACACGCTTGCCCCGGCCTGCCGACTCGGGTCGATGCTCCGACTTAAGATCGTATGCCGATTCACGGCGTCGAGAACGTCGTCGAGCCGGACCGGTATCTGAAGATAGCCGGCAACGTCGAGGCCATTCTCATGGGAGGATAACCCGACCACCGGAATCGGCCGCGGGACACGCGGGTCAGGACGATCGACCGGCAGATCCCCAAGCTGCGGCGGAAAAGCTACTTCCCCGGCTGGCTGCTCGAGCCGCGGCGACGTGCCGCGAAGGCACCTGCCGACGGCGGTGGTTGACGTGGAAGGAGGCGATGGGGATCTCGAAGGTGTCAAAGAGCCAGGTCACGCAGCTGGCCAAAGAGCTCGACGGGGTCGTGAGGAGCTTCCGAGAGCGGTCGCCGACCGCAGCTTCAAGTGCCTTTGGATACACGCACTGGTGTTGAAATGCAGCGAAGGCGGGTGGATCGTGAACGCAGCCTGCTGGGTCGGCGTCGGGGTTAACGGCCACGGCCACCGCAGGTTGTAGCCGTTCCGCTTGCTCCGTCCGAGGTGCCCAGTAATTAGCAGCGATGCTGTCCGTGAAGAGTGCAACGTAGGAATGAAAGGACCCCAAATGAGAAGAATCCTGCTGCTAGTTCCTCTGATGGCTTGTTTCCTTTCTGGCATCGCCTTGGCCGCACCTGTACACGATTGGAAGGACCTGCACGATGTGCATGAGAAGGTGCAGAAATGCATCAAGGACATGGAGCGTGCGCGTGCCGCCAACCACTACGACATGCAGGGCCACGGGGCGAAGGCAGAGGAGCTGCTACGACAAGTCGAGCATGAACTCCATGAAGCCGTGCAAGCTGCGAAACTCGCCAAGTAGCCCATCTGCGACAACGCCGCTTCCTGATGTGACGGGAAGCGGCGCGTATGTGCTGCTCGCGTCCCGTCGCTGACTCAAGTCCTCTCGGCTGCTCCACCACGGGGCGAGACCGGCTGCACCTCTTACTGGAGCGGAGCGGCTCGCCGAACAACTTCGTTCGCCCGTTCCAAGTGTTTCCTGTCTGACACGCCTCCTTGCGCAATGGCACGAAGTTCGGTGACCAGCCGCTCCTCTATTTCTCGCAGGGCAACAGAAAAACACCCTCCGTCAATGCTGGCCCAGCAGAGGAGCCAATGGTCGAGCTGCAGGTTCTCGACGAGGACGAAGAGGGCCATCTCTTCGTCGGTTACGTTGAACTTCTCGTGTGCCGGGATCGTTCGAAAGGGCGTCGCCTCTGCGAGTTGCCGCCGATACGCCTCGAGCTGCCGGTGGCCGGCGATGACCTGGCATCGAAGGCCGACCTTCTGCGCGGTGATTCGGCTAAAGGAGACCGTGCTCGCGGATGCTCGCTATGAACTCGGCGAGCGGCCTTCCGTCCATGTCGGAGCGAGGCCGATGCGGGTTCGGGTCTATGCCTACTGCCGAACTGGCGTCGGTCGTACCGCATCCACAACCTGCCAGATCCAGAACACGATGCCGTAGAAGGCGAACACGTCGTGAAGTAGGCGAGGCAGGCCGCGCGCGAAGAATGGGACGTCCAAGCCCATCGTGGGCGCGTAAGCGCTCAAGAAAATGGCGTTGAGGTTGCCGACGAGTATCGCGAAGCCGAGGATGAATGCGCCTCGCTCGCCGCGCCCCGAGAGCATCTGGCCGAGGCCCGGGACGACAAGGGACAGCGCGCCAAAAAATCCCAGGGGCGGACGCCGCATGAGCAAAGTAGGCCACGCGGGCGCAGTCCGGGCAATCCTTGCAAGTGGGGGAGATTGATGTCGACGTACGTAAACTCGCCGGCGCCGAAAAGTCGCGTCTTCGCAGGGAGTTGACTGACATGCAGAGTCGAAGCGGCTACTTAGCAGATGGCTCGGAGTCGGTTTCAAGTCCCGTAGGGGTCACCATCTGTGCCCTGCCATCTGTGAGAGATGGCAGGGCTCTTTCTTGGTTCACCCGTAGGCGGTCACCTCCGATGTAATCGACGGTCGCCGGCATATTGGCAACCAAGCGGCTCGTGCCACTGCCCCGGTCCGGGCGGCCTGCCCGTCAGCTACCGAAGCGTCCGCGGAAGGCCTCGCACGCGGCCGGCCGCCCGACCCATCCCTCCCTCATGTCGCACCAAAGGTGAACAGTGGCCGTGCAGGTGCCAGAAGGCGGCTTGCCCGCGAGAAGGCTCACGGACGAGGTGCGCGAGCCGCCACCGGGCGAACTGCCGGCCTGATGGAAGTGCCGCTATGGGCTGAGCCCACGGGCCGTGCTCAGTTCTCCGGGCACTGGACGGAGCGCCACGGCGAAGCGCCTCGCGGCCGCGGCCTCACAGTGAACGCTGGGGTGGCCCGCCGCGCTTGCCGGTGGCCCTCGGCGAGCGAGGTTGGGGAGCCGGTTGCAGAGCGGCTGCGCCTCGAGCCACTTGCGGGCCGCGCGGGCTTGCGGCGCCTTCTCCTTCGCCCGTGCTCCGGATCCACGGGCTCAGCAAGTTCGGGTCGTGCTCGGTACACGGCATTCATGGGAAGAACCGCAACGCTGGGCGCGTTCGGGGCAAGCATGGTCCGTGTCCTGCCTGCTACAGGGACGATCCTGATAGCATCGAGAAGTCATGGTTGCCTCCCGAGCCACGCTGCTGCCTCTCGCGCTGGTGCTAGCTGCATGCAACGACCCGACCGTCGTCAAGAGACTGTCGGAGTTGGAGGTGAAGACCAAGGCACTGGAGGAGTCGGCTGCTCGCGACCAGAAGACGGCCAAGTCCGTCGAGGAACGTCTCGGTCGCGCCGAGAAGCTCGCCTATGGCGACAATCAGCGCCTGGAGCTGCTGACCGACGAGTTGTCCAGGCCACACTCGCCCACGAGTGGTGAGGAAGCAATGATCTCCTGCTCGGGGAAGGGCGACTCGCTGGTTCCCACACCGGCTGGGCCTTTCCTTGTCAGCTGCCCCGATTCTCAAGCCTCACGGCGACGGATACAAGATTACGCTGCTCGTGGGCAATCCACACCTCGTCACCCTCAACGGGTTCTCGTTGAAGGTTCGCTACGGGCCTCACGACACGGGGGCCGATCCGTATCGGACTCCGCGGGAGACGACGGTTCACGTCGCCGGCAAATTGCGCCCGGGCACCTGGCGCCGCGTGACGCTGGCGCTCACGCCCTGCAAGGCGGAGGACACCGGCTTTCTCGGGGTGACGATGTCAGTGGACCAGGTGGTCCTGTACGGGCACGACAACGGTCCCTAGCGAGCAGGCCATGCGCCGCGAGGTTGGCAACCCCAGTGTTGGATCGCGTCCGAATGGGAGGGTCTCCGGCCCAGACCGCGAAGAGAAGCGAGTGGGGAGCAGGCGGTCTTCGACAGCGGGACCGGCCGGACCGAGACCTACATGGACGAGCAGGGGCGGAGCGAGCGCTCACGCCCGCGCAAGCCCAAGGGAACAGCCCCACGTCGGCGTGAACAGCGCGGGGCTCTCTCCTCGCGAAGTTGGAGAGAGCCCGCACTCGTCAGTTGCTCGGCGAGCTCAGGGACTCGAGCTCGTGGAGCCGCTTCAGCGCCGCCGCAGCCTTCAGCGTCGTGTAGTTGATGTTCGCGGCGTTGAGGCTGGAGCCCTCCTGGAATGGGAACTGAGGAATGGTCAGCAGGAACCCCTTCAGCTTTTGCTGCACGGGCACGAAGAGCCAGATGTTGTCGGCGTACCAGCGCATGTACATGTCGGAGTGAAACGGCATCATCTCGTACGGATCCGCGCGCAAGTTGACGATGAGCGGCCATCCCGTGACCTTGCGCGTGCCCGTCGCGATGTTCCCGTCGACGCCGGCGAAGTTCACCTTCCAGTCGTTCCAGCGCACCGCGTTCAGCTCTCCGCCCTGCCCAAAGTAGAAGATCTCCTCGCGCGGCGCTTTCTTTGCTTCGCCCTTGAAGTAGGGCAGGAAGTTGTAGCCGTCAGCGTGGACTTTCCAGGTCTTCCCACCCACAGTGTACCCTGCGGCGAGCTTTTCGACCAAGTCCGGCACCCCCGCGGCGGCGAGGAACGTAGGCATCCAGTCCTCCTGGGAGAAGATCTCGTTGTGCTTTGACCCCGGTTGGATGACGCCGGGCCAGCGGACGAGCATGGGGACGCGCATGCCTCCCTCCCACGTCGTTCCCTTCTCGCCGTGGAACGGGGTGATCCCGCCGTCCGGCCAACTGGCCGTCTCGGCACCGTTGTCGGTCCCGTAGACCACGATTGTGTCCTTCGCGATCCCGAGATCGTCGAGTTTCTTCAGGAGGCCGCCGACCATGTCGTCGTGCTCGACCATGCCGTCGGGATACAAGCCGATCCCGGTGCGCCCCTGGGCGGAGGGCTTGAGGTGCGTCCAGACGTGCATCCGGGTGGTGTTGAACCACACGAAGAAGGGCTTCTTGTCCTTGATCGCCTTGTCGATGAACTTGTTCGCAGCGTCGTAGATCTCGAGGTCGACGGTCGGCATGCGCGCAGCCGTCAGAGGGCCCGTGTCCTCGATCTTCTGGCCACCCTTGCCGTCGGCCCAGGTGTGGAGGACTCCGCGGGGCCCATACTTCTTCTTAAATTCGGGATCCTTCGGGTAGTAGTACGTCTCCGGTTCTTCCTCGGCATTCAGGTGGTAGAGGTTCCCGAGGAACTCGTCGAAGCCGTGCATCGTTGGAAGGTGGCTGTCGCGGTCGCCGAGGTGATTCTTCCCGAACTGTCCAGTGGCGTAGCCTTGAGGCTTCAGGAGATCCGCGATGGTCGGGGCCCACTCGGGAATGCCCTGGGGGGACCCCGGCATGCCGATGGTGAGCATCCCAGTGCGAAACGGATGCTCGCCGAGGATGAAGGAAGCGCGGCCGGCCGTGCAACTTTGCTGCGCGTAGGCGTCGGTGAAGAGCGCGCCCTCTCTCGCGATTCGATCGATGTAGGGAGTCTGATAGCCCATGATGCCGTGGTTGTAGGCGCTGATGTTGTGAACGCCGATGTCATCGCCCCAGATGACCAGAATGTTCGGCTTCTTCTGCTGTTGGCCGTGCGCCAGAGAGGGCATTCCAAGGGCCATCACAGCGGCGACTGCAGTCGCTCCCATTCTTGAGGCAAGTGGTCGCATGAATCCTCCGTTGGCGGGCCGCGGTCCGCGGCCGACGGGCGAAGCTACCACCGTTCGCGCGCCGCCGACGTGCACCTGATAGGTCCTGGACCCTGTAGGCAGCGCACCCGGGTTCGGGGGGCGCATCTCGCGGCAGGACTGGGGTGGGAATAGGGTCGTGCCTCAGCGGGCCCAGGGCCTTGACTCATGCACCGAGGTCCCTGGGCTGCGCTTCGTGCTGACACCCTTCTGGAGTCCTGGCGACGGCCTCGGTGCGGGCTCATGAGACCGGTCCCCCTTCCCGCGTCGAGGGGTCAGGGCCCTGGCCTCGCCTCGGGGCCGGTGGACATTGGGGACGGCGCCGCGCGGTCCAGATCACCGACCCATGAGGCGAGCAGCGTCCAGGTGACGGCCAGCAATACCGGCCCGATGAAGAGCCCTACGATCCCAAACGCGAGCAGGCCGCCCACGACCCCGGACATGATGAGGAGCAGCGGGAGATCAGCGCCCTTCTTGATCAAGATGGGCCGGAGCAGATTGTCGAGAGAAACCGCGACCGCCGAGAAGACGAGCAGGAGGGTTCCGCGCCCAGCCGCGCCCGAACTGTAGAGCCAGATCAGGGCCGGCGCCAGCACCAGAAGCGGGCCGATCTGCGCGATGCAGAGGACGAAGACGGCCGCCGTGAGGAGACCGGCGTGAGGCACGCCAGCGAGCGCGAGACCGGCGCCCGCGATCAGCGTCTGCGCCACGGCCGTCACGACGATTCCCAGGGCCACCGCCCGGACCGCCCTGCCCGCCAGCCGACCGGCCTGCTCGCCGCGCTCGCCCGCGAGTCGTCGAAGAAAGCGAAGGACGCCGTTGCCAGCGGTGTCGCCCGAGCTGTAGAGGATGCCCGAGATCACGACCGTGAGCGCGAACTGGATGACGGTCGAGCCGAGCCCCCCCGCTTTTGAGGCGAGCCACCCTGCCGCGTCCTTCAGGTGAGGCAGCGCGCGGGCGACGAGTGACTCCGGGTGACTGGCCAGCTCGCGCCAGCTCCCAGCCAGCTTCTCGCCGACGAACGGCACCCTCTCCAGCCATCCCGGCGGTGGGGGAAGGCCCTCGGTGGCGATGGTGTGTACAAACTGGGTGAGCCCGTCCGCGTTCGCGGCGATGGTGGAGATCCCGATCGATACCGGGACGACGAGCAGGGCGAGCAGGGCCACGACCATAACCGCCACGGCAGGGCCCCGGTGGCCCCCCAGACGCCTCTGGACGGCGAGCAGGGCGGGCCAGGTGGTGATGACGATCATCGTGGCCCATACGACCGCGGCTGCAAAGGGCAACATCACCCAGAGGCTCGCGGCGGTCATCAGGCCGATGGCGAGGACCCCAAGAGTGATTCGGGGAATATCGTGCGCGAAGGATCGGTCGGTCATGGCGGTGCCTCGGGTCGAGACGGGGTGCCTGCCTGTATCACGCTCATCCGGAGGGAGCGAGCAGCGCGGGTGTGGCTGCACGCGGTGGCGCAGTGCGAAGCCTCACGGGGAGACCGGGCATGGCTTCTCGCTCGGCACGGTGCCGTCGGGTCGCGGAGGAGGCTGCTCCGCGCGCCACCCGCGCGCTGCGGCGCGCTGAGGCTCTTCGACGGATCGAGCGCGCTCTTCACGGCTGGAGCACCGCGGCCCCGAGGTCCTCCGGCGCGCCGAGGAACAACCGCCCGCCGAAGGTGCCGCCTGGGAAGGCTCTCCAGATCGGGGCCGATAATGAGGGGCACGCCCGGATCCCGTTCCAGATATTGTCCCTCGCGCCGGACGGGCCAACTACCCGGAGAGCCGATGCTTGAGGAGCGAATGGCTCCCAAAGGAACCTCGCCAAGGTGGCGGCGCCAAAGGGAGCACGATTTCGGAATGAGGAGGCCCGCATCCCCGGCGATGCGAAGCGTCCGAGAACGTTCGCGAACGACCTGCGACCCTCCCGGCCACGGGCTGTGGCAGGACAACCGGCGCGTAGCGCCGGCGATCCGATGGGCACAGGGGGTGCAGTCTCTGGCGTCGAGGGCGGGCTGCAGCCCGGACGAACGGGCGCCCCCCTTGGACCAACGCCACTGTCGCCAAGGGGAGTTCCCTTCATGCAGATCCTGAGTACGTTCGTCGCCGTCGTCTTCGCTTCGTCTCTTGCCTCTGCTGACGCTGCGACCTCGGTGCCGCCTGATGCGCTCAGGCTGGAGGCGCAGGAAGCCGATGTGCGCGCCGAGCAGGCGATGGCAGCGAACGCCGCCGAGAGGGCCACCAAGTGGTCCGACAGCGAGGCCAAGCACCTTGCCAAGAGGGACAACGCCCTGAAGGAGGCCAACCAGGCCATCACGGCCCTCACGGGCGCGGAGCCTAGCCTCTCCAGGCTACTTGGGGAGGCGGCTGGCTACGCGATCTACGCCAAGGTGTTGAAGGGCGGCGCCGGAATCGGTGCCGCGCGAGGGCTCGGCGTCCTCTTCGAGCGCGGCAACGCCACGGGAACTACCGTTCTCTCCCAGGTAACGGTCGGCGCGCAGTTGGGCGGGCAGGTCTATTCGGAAGTCGTCTTGTTCGGAAGTCAGCAGGCACTCACGCGATTCAAGAGGGGTCAATTTGCCCTTTCTGCCCAGGCCAGTGCCGTGGCCGGTAGAGCGAACGCATCGGGGAACGCGCAGTATCAACGCGGGGTCGTGGTGCGAACGATGAGCAATCGGGGTCTCATGGCGGAAGCGAGCGTCGGCGGCCAGAAGTTCAGCTATGAGCCCTTCGCCGAGAGGACGTAGCAACCGCGCAGAGCGGCGCCAATGAGTGCATCTGCGCCGTTGTCATGCAGGCCTGGTCTCGCGCCGAGCGAGGATCAACCCAGGTGCCATGGGCAGCAGGAAGCTGAAGCCACGGAATAGGAGCGTCGCGGCGAGTCCGGCGGCGACCGGCACCCCGATGGCCTTCAACGTCGCCACGGATGCGGCTTCGAACACCCCAAGCCCTCCGGGAACCACTCCAAGCGTCCGCGCCAGCGTCGAGAGCATGAAGCTCGCGAAGACCGGAATGGGAGGTGCCGCGAGACCGAGGGCCCGGAGCATGGCCCAGAGCGTCCCCGCATCGAGCGCAACGATTGCCAGCTGGAGGACCACGCACTGGGCGATCAGCCACCGATCGTGAGCAATACTCGGCGTCGCCTCCTCCAGCGCTCGAAGCGCCCGGCTGACGAACGGCAGCCGCCCGAGCCAGCGAGGCAGACGTCGACCGCGGCTCGCCAGCAAGAGGATCGCGGGAACGCTTGCCGCCAAGGTGGCGAAGATGCCAGCCGGCACCGCCATCCAAAGCGTGAGCGCGCCGCGTGCCCATACGATGAAGAAAGCGGTGGCGAGAGCCAGCGCGTAGGCGGCGTAGTAGCTCACGAGGTCGATGACGACGGCGGCCATGCTGGTGCCGCGCGGCACGGCGCGGCGGTCGAGCGCACGGACGACGAGCATGGTGCCGCTCAGTCCACCGCTCGGAATGGCCTGGTCCATGAACAGCTTCGCCAGCCCCAGGCCGACGTAGGAGCGCAGCGGCTTGGAGATCTTCGCGCGGTGAAGGACTCGCTGCCAGATCTCGGCATCCGCCAGGTACGTTCCCGCCTGGAGAAGCAGGCCCAGGAACAGCCAAGCAGGCCGAGCTCGGGAAACGAGCTGTGCGAAGGCCATCTCTTCGGTGTGATTGGCCGCGAACATCACCACCGCAACCAGGAGCGCGAGCCCGAAGACCCACGATACCCATCGGGCGCGCGCCCCTGGCGGACTCTTGCCCATTCGTCATCCGCTCGCGATCAGTCCAACCAGGTGACCGATGAACGCAGTGACGGCCATGGCGAAGCCACCGCCGATCATGGCGCGCATCGCTGCGCGGAACACCGGAGCACCACCGAGGCGGCCGCCCACTCCACCCAGCCCAGCTAAGCTGACGAGCGCCACAAGGACAATCGCAGCGACGTGCCAAGCCCCCGGCAGGACGAGGAGCGCAGCGATGGGTAGCAGGGCGAGCGACGCGAAGCTAGCCGCGGACACGAACGCAGCTCGAAGGGGGCGCGCCATGGACGAGTCTTCGAGCCCGAGCTCATCGCGCATGTGCGTGATCAGCTGGTCTCCCGCCGAGAGCTCCTCGGCGACCTCTCTTGCGAGCCGTACGCCGAGTCCGCGCTTTCGATAGATTGCGACGAGCTCGTCCAATTCACCCTTTGGATTGGCCGAAAGCTCGTGCTTCTCGAGGGCGATGTCGGCCTGCTCGGCGTCGCGTTGGGAGCTAACGGAGACGTACTCGCCGGCGGCCATGGACATGGCGCCGGCTGCGAGGCCGGCAACGCCCGCGACCAGGACGGCCTGGCCATGAGTCGCTGAAGAGGCGGCCGCCACGCCGAGCATCAAGCTGGCCGTTGAGACAACGCCATCCTCGGCGCCCAGTACGGCGGCGCGAAGCCATCCGCCTCGGCCGCTTCGATGCTTCTCGTCGCCGTGGATCCAGGCTCGTGACACGCGCACTCCCTATGCTCGGTGATTGCTTCGCGTCAGCTGGAGCGCTCCTGACTCGAAGTTGCCAAGCCGTTCAGCGCGAGGCCGGCGGCTGGAGCGCGCCTCGCGATCCTCCCGCCAATCAGGAAGGGGAGAGCCTTGCAAGACCGCGTCGCTCTGGAACGTCGAGGCGGGCGGCGATGTCGAGCAGCTGCCCGAGGTCATATCCATTTGCGGCGAAGGAGCCACATCTTCACGCCCTGCGTCAGCACCACGTAGCAGAGCAGCGTGGCCGCGAGCAGCGGCCAGTAGAGCGGCGGCAGCTGGAGAAGCCGAGGTAGGGCCCAAGCGGAGAGAACGGGATGGCGATCCCGACCGCCATGATGATGGCGCTCGTCACCAGCACCGGCCAGGAGGACCGGCTCTGCAAGAACGGGATCTTGTTGGTCCGGATGACGTGGATGATCAGCGTCTGCGTCAGCAGGCTCTCGACGAACCAGCCGGTCTGGAAGAGGCTCGCGCTGTGCGCCGCGGCGGGCGGCGGCCGAGGTGTCCCAGCAACCGAAGATGTACAGCATCATGAAATACGTCGTGTAGTCGAAGACCGACGAGCACGGGCCGATGAAGAGCACGAAGCGCGTGAGTTCCGAGAGGTCCCACTGGCGCGGCAGCGCGATCGCGCTCGGGGTCCACGTCGTCGGTCGGGATCGCGGTCTGGCCGATGTCGTAGAGCAGGTTGTTGGCCAGGATCTGCATCGGCAGCATCGGCAGGAACGGGACGAAGACGCTGGCGCCCAGCACGCTGAACATGTTGCCGAAGTTGCTCGACGCGCCCATGCGGACGTACTTGACGATGTTGGAGAACACCTTGCGTCCCTCGATGACGCCCTCGTCGAGCACGAGAAGGGATTGCTCCAGCAGGATCATGTCGGCGGACTCCTTGGCGATGTCGACGGCAGTGTCGACGCTGATGCCGACGTCGGCGGCATGGAGGGCCGGGGCGTCATTGATGCCGTCGCCCATGAAGCCGACCGTGTGCTTTCGGCGATTGCAGGGCCTTGATGATTCGCTGCTTGTGGGCGGGCGAGACGCGAGCGAACAGCGTCGCGTGCTCGGCCGCAGTGGCGAGTCGTTCGTCGTCGATGTGCTCGATCTCGTCGCCCAGCAGGACGGACTGCGTGTCGAGGCCGACCTCCGCGCAGATCTTCCGAGCCACGAGGTCGTTGTCGCCGGTCACGACCTTGACCGAGACGCCGTGCGCCCGCAGTGCCTCGAGCGCCGCTGCGTGCCGTGTCCTTGGGCGGATCGAGGAACGCCACATACCCTCTGCAGGAGCAGGTCGCACTCGTCGGCCTTGCCGTACGCGACGACCTGGCCTGCTTCGCCTCGGCGCGGGTCGAGATCCTTCGTTGCGATGGCGAGCACGCGGAAGCCGTCCGCGCTCAGCCGTTCGTACTCCGTCTTCAGTTTCTCGATGTGCTCGTGATCCATCGGCAAGCGCGCGCCGTCGAGCTCAAAGCTGGTGCACTTCGGAAACACGGCCTCGGGCGCGCCCTTGGCGATGATGCGGTCCTTGCCTTCGGGCGTGCGAACCACGACCGACATGATGCGGCGCTGGAAGTCGAACGGGATCTCGTCGACCTTCGCGAAATCAGGGATGTTGGCATGGGCGTGCGTCTCCGAATGGCGCGAGCACCGCACGGTCCAGGACGTTCTTGAGGCCCGTCTGAAAATGGCTGTTGATGTAGGCGAGCGCCAGGACGGCTTCGT
The DNA here is from genome assembly GCA_963754915.1 of uncultured delta proteobacterium. Classification (GTDB taxonomy): domain Bacteria; phylum Myxococcota; class Myxococcia; order Myxococcales; family Anaeromyxobacteraceae; genus DATJZG01. Next base: position 226,938 of record CAVWHZ010000012.1, read on the forward strand.
TCTCGCGGAGCAGACGTCGCAATAGCGCTCGAGGATGACCTGGTCCATGGTCAGCGTTCCGGTCTTGTCGGTGCAAAGCACGTCCATCGCGCCGAGGTTCTGGATGGAGTTGATGCGCTTGACGATGACCTTCTTGCGGCTCATCGCGACGGCGCCCTTCGACAGGCACACCGTCACGATCATCGGCAGCATCTCGGGCGTCAGCCCGACCGCGACCGCCAGCGCGAAGAAGAACGCCTGCCCCCAGTTGTCCTTTCGTGAGGCCGTTGATGAGAAACACCAGCGGCACCATGACCAACATGAAGCGCAGCATGAGCCACGTGAAGCGCGTGATGCCGCGATCGAAGGCCGTCTCGGACGGCTGCGTCCTGGATGCGCCTCGGCCATGCCGCCGAGGTACGTGTCCTTGCCAGTTGCAACGACCACTGCGCTCGCCGATGCCGCTCTCGACGCTGGTGCCGAGGAAGGCGATGTTGACCAGTTGCGTCCGGCGTGGAGGGCGGCCGGCGCCGTCGCTTTGCCCGACTCGAACTTCTCGACCGGGAAGCTCTCGCCGGTGAGCGATCCCTGGTTCACGAAGAGGTCCTTGGCGTGGACGATTCTCACATCGCCGGGAACCATGTCGCCGGCGGCGAGTTGCGACGACGTCGCCGGGAACGAGCCCCGCGACCGCGACTTCCTGCTGCGGCGCCCCGTCGCGCCACGCTGTGCGGTCACGGAGATCATGGCCTTGAGCTTGGCGGCGGCGGTGTCGGCCCGGGATTCCTGAATCAGCTTCAGACTCACGCTGAGAACAATCATTGCCACCATGACGGCGGCAGCCCGGGGGTCCCCGGTCACGAGGGAAATGGTCGCGAGGACAGCGAGCAGGACGACGAGGGGATTGAACACGGCGTGCCAGAGCAGTTTCAGGGGTCCCTTAGGCTGGTCCTTGGCGAGCACGTTGGGGCCGAACTCGTCCAGGCGTGCCTGGGCCTCGTCGGCGGTCAGGCCGGAGGCGGACGTTCGCAGCCGCGCGTAGACCCCCGGCGCGTCCAGCGCCGCCGACTCAAGGACCAGGGGCGATACGCGAATCGTCGCCGTGCGTTCCTTTTCAATCGCAAGCGAGCGTTTCGGTAGCACTCCGGGAGGACTATTGGCCATTCCGCTCTCGCGCTTGGATTGGGTCGCCGACCACCCGAACCCGGTTGGGCAAACCGGCCCCCGCAGTGCCACTACGGCCCTCGCAGGCGGTGGCATCCCTATCCCGAACGCCCTCATGGACCTTCCTAGAAGGCCTTTGCGCGTCGTTCAGGCGAGCCCGTCGGCCCGGGGTACCCGTCGATTGCTTACTCCGCGGGGATGCGGGAGGTGAATGCAGCGGGCGCGCCAAATCGGCGAGCTAGCTAACGTGCCGGAATGCAAGCCCAAAGCCTCTCTCCCGACCTTCGTGTTCGTGCCGCGAACGTTCATCCATCCGTCTCCAAACGGGTTGGAAGCCGCGATGACCGCGTGCAGCTGGCGCGGGCACCCGCGTGTCACGTCGACCCCCATCCTTGTCGCACTCGGAAGCGACAGCGGGCCTGCCGCGCAAGCGAGGGCGTGAGCGGGAGACGAAGGTCGCAGACTGCCTGGGAAAGGTGAGGAACTCGACGGCGGCCCGTTGGCGACCAGGCCAGCCAGCCCGCGGCCCGTAGAGTCAGAGCACGTCGCCCCAGGGCGGCGAGGCCGCGAAGGCAGCGCGGATCAACCCGACGTGTGAGTAAGCCTGGGGGAAGTTCCCCATCGCTCGCCACGGACATCGTAGTCCTCCGAGAGCAGACCCAAGGGGGTGAGCGCGGTCAGGGCGCGATCGAGCGTGCGCTGTGCCTCGTCTCCCCGGCCGAGCACTGCCAGTGCTTCCACGAGCCAGAAGGTACAAAGCACGAAGGCTACTTGAGGGGCCCCGAGGCCATCCTCGTTGGTGTAGCGCCAGAGCCAGCCCTCGCGGCCGAGGCCGGTGGCAATGGCGTCCACGGTGGCACCCAGGCGATTGTCCGTAGGCGGCAGAAAGCGGAGCGGCGCCATTTGCAGGAGGGCAGCGTCCAGTTCCGCCCCTTCATACGTTGAGGCGAACGCGCCGCGCACCGGGCTCCAGGCAGCTTGCAGGACTTCCTTTCGTATGCGCTCCGCGTCGGAGCGGAACCCAGCGGCATCCGTGGGATTCCTCCGGCGAAGGAGTTCGGCAACACAATCCGCCGCCGCCCAACTCATCAGGCTCGAGAACGTGCGCGCCCGGACCGGGGCCCGTTCCTCCCAGATGCCGGCGTCAGGCGTGCCGGCCACGGCCACGGCCTTGCGCGCCAGCCGGACCAGCAGGTCGAGGGTCTCGGGCGACTGCTCGTCCTGGAAGCGCTCGTCGAGAAACACCGGGGCGAGTGCCAGAGCCGTCTCCCCGAAGATGTCGTTCTGGCGTTGCAGCGCAGCGCCGTTACCGACCCGTACCGGCCCCTCGCCGCGGAACCCGGGCCACCCCGTCACGATGTGCTCCGCCAGGTCCGCGCGGCCGTCGATGCCATAGAGAGGCGCCAAATCCGAATCCCGGCTGCCCCCCGCCACGTCGAAGAGCCATTGGATGAAGCGCTCCCGCTCCTCGAACTGCCCGAGCACTTGGAAGGCCCCGAGCACGTAGTAGGCATCTCGGAGCCAGCAGTAGCGATAGTCCCAGGTGCGGGCGCTTCCCGGCGACTCCGGGATGGAGGTGGTCGTGGCGGCGACAATCGCGCCGGTGTCCTCGAAGCAGTGGAGCTTGAGCGCCAGCGCGGAGCGAATCACCTGGTCCTGGAAGCGGACGGGAACGGAGCATCGTTTGACCCACCGCAGCCAGTACCGGACCGTCTCGCCCAGGAAGCGCTCCGCCAGCGGGTAGAGGGGCTCCTCAATCGGATGGCCCCACGTCAGGACCAGATGGCGCCGGCCGGTCAGCGCGAAGGGCTGCCCCGACGAGAGATGGGTCAAGGGCACGTCGGTGGTGAGCCGGAGCGGGGCCGAGAATCCCTCGAAGTGCACGTGGTTCGAATCCGACGAGGACCTGCGGGCGCCGTCGACTCCACCCCATGCGAGGGTCGCAGGTGACGCGGACGCGCGGTTGCCCGCGCAGTGGATCGAGGACGCGGAAGATCTGCGTGGGTCGGAAGGAGCGCTCGTGCTGCTCGAATCGAGGCGCGAAGTCGAGGAGCCGGAACGCGCCGGTCTCGTCCTCGAATAGTGTCTCGAGTACGTTCGTGTTCGGCAGGTAGCGCTGGGCGCCTACGACCCCGGACGCTGGAGCCACCTGGAACCGGCCGCCGTCCGACTCGTCGAGCAGCGAACCGAACACCGGTTCGGAGTCGAAGCGGGGGAGGCAGCACCACGCCACGGTTCCGTCCCGGTGGATCAGGGCCGAGTACTGACAGTTCCCGATGAGACCAAGGTCTTCGAGGCGCAACATTCGCCCCCCGTGTCGATTTTAACTTCCCCGGCGTGGTCTCGTCATAATGAAAGAGGGGGAGGGATCGCCATGCAATCCGCGATTCGACTTCTCTTGCCGTTGCTTGTGGTCCTAGCGTTCATCGCCTGGGGCGCATCCTTCGTGGCCACGCGGAGCGCACGCACCTGGGCAGAGAACGACGTCCGCGCCCGGGCGAGGCTGATCCTGGAAAGGTCCCAGGAGACGATGACCCGCGACATTGTGTCCGGGAGCACCAAGGGAAGCCAGGTCCTCGTCGAGGACCTGGTGCGGAACGAGCGACTCGTGGCGGCGGCCATCTGCAACGGCGAATTCCAGACGCTGGCCGCGAGCGGCGCCCTCTCTCCAGACGATCGGTGCGAGGCCTGGGCCGGTCGCACGCAAGACGAGCACTCCGGCGCCGACGAGATCCTCTCGCCCACGGGCGGAGCGGTCCACGTCAGCGTCTTGGCCGTGGACGACGGCGCCCACCCCGTCGGATACCTGATCCTCGTCCACGACCTCTCCCTCGTGGACCGGCGGGCGTCCTCCACCCGACAGGCGCTTTTCGTCGGATTCGGACTGGTGGGCGTCGCGGCGGCCATCGCCACGCTGCTGACGGCACACTTCTCCCGGCGATCTTGGACGGCGGAATTGCGGAAGCTCCTGCCCGTCGCCCTGGGCGGCGGACCGGCGGGACCGGCGGCCGAGCGCGCCTTCGGCCCGGTGCTCTCCGACGTTCGCCAACTGGTGGCGCGACTCGCGGCCGAGGAGGACGACAGCGGGCCGTGGTCGGCGGAGCGCCTGCGCCGGGTGCTGCGGCGGCGGAACCTGCGCGGGGAGGGCGTGCTGGTGGTCGCCAACCGCGAACCCTACCTTCACGTTCGAGGGGACGACGGGCTCATCCGCGTCGCCTACCCTGCGAGTGGGCTCGTCTCGGCGATTGAGCCGGTGATGCGGGCCTGCTCCGGGACCTGGATCGCCCACGGGAGCGGCTCGGCCAATCGGGAGACCGTGGACGCCCGGGACCGGTTGCGCGTGCCTCCCAACGAGCCCTCCTACACCCTGCGTCGCGTGTGGCTCGACGCGGAGGAAGAGCGCGGCTACTACTACGGGTTCTCGAACGAGGGACTTTGGCCCCTCTGCCACCTTGCCGACGCGCGGCCGGAGTTCCGAGCATCGGACTGGGAGTACTACCAGCGAGTGAGCCGACGTTTCGAGCGCGCCGTCGGCGAGGAGGTTACCGGGCCCGACCCGATCATCCTCGTGCAGGACTACCACTTTGCGCTCCTTCCAGCGTTGATCCGCCGCCGGCTGCCGCGGGCCACCATCATCACCTTCTGGCACATCCCCTGGCCGAGCGCGGAGCGCTTCGCCATCTGTCCGTGGGAGAAGGGGCTCTTGGAGGGGTTGCTCGGGTCGAGCATCATGGGCCTCCAGACTCAGGCGCACTGCAACAACTTCATGGACTCCGTGGATCGAACGCTCGAGGCGCGCATCGATCGGGAACGGCAGTCGGTGGTGATCGGCGGCCGGGAGACGCTGGTCCGTCCCTACCCCATCTCCGTGGAATGGCCCAGCCGCTGGCTGGAGCACGCGCCCCCGGTGGCGGAGTGTCGCGCGGAGGTGCGCGCGCAGCTGGACCTTCCCTCCGATGCCCTGCTCGGACTCGGGGTGGACCGGCTCGACTACACGAAGGGGATCGCCGAGCGATTCCTGGCGGTGGAGAGACTTCTGGACCGGCGTCCGGATCTCCGCGGGCGTTTTTGGTTCGTGCAGATCGCGGCGCCAAGTCGAACGCTCATCGAGCGCTACCGGGCCTTCGGCGATGAGGTGGAGGGCATCGCTGCGCGCATCAACGCGCGCTTTGGCGAAGGCGTCCGTCCTCCCATCGTGCTGCTCCACGCCCACCACGAGCCGCCCGAGGTGTTCAGATTCTACCGGGCCGCCGACCTGTGCTACGTCTCCAGTCTCCACGACGGCATGAACCTCGTCGCCAAGGAGTTTGTCTCCGCCCGCGACGACCTGCGGGGCGTGCTGGTGCTCTCGCGCTTCACCGGCGCGGCTCGTGAACTCACCGAAGCACTTCTCGTGAATCCTTACGACATCGATGAGGCGAGCTCGGCGCTCGCGGTTGCGCTCTCGATGCCGGAGAGCGAGCAAGAGGAGCGCATGCTCTCGCTGCGGGCGCTCGTCTCGGAATTCAACGTCTACCGCTGGGCCGGTCGGATGCTGCTCGATGCGACGCGCCTACGGACCAGAGATCGCCTCACGACGCGGCTGGCCGGCGACGAGCGCGAGTACAAGGAGCCCACCTCTTGAGGGACCTCCTGGCGGCAGCCCAGCGGCCGGTGCTTCTCGAGCTCACCGCGCGGCGCACTCTCATCGCCTTCGACTTTGACGGCACCCTCGCGCCAATCGTCGCGTCCCGCGATCGGGCTCGACTGCGGGCGCGTACCGCTCGGTTGCTCCGCGCCGTGGCCGGGAGTTGGCCCTGCGCGGTGATCTCCGGGCGGGCGCGGGCCGACGTCGACGGCCGCCTCGGGGGTGCGCCGGTCATCGCGGTGGTCGGCAACCACGGGGCCGAGCAGCGCCCGGCGCTAACCGGGGCGACCCGGTGGCGTGCCCGAGCCCGTCGATGGCGCCTCGCCCTGGAAGTGTCCCTCTCGGGGTTGCACGGCGTCGACCTGGAGGACAAGCGCCTCTCGCTGGCAGTGCACGTCCGCCGCGCGTCGGCCCGACCGGCCGTGGAGGCCGCACTCCAGCGGCTGCGGGGAGCGAGGGTGGTTCAGGGCAAGCGCGTCCTCAACCTGGTGCCGCGTGGGGCGCCCGACAAGGGCATGGCCCTGGCACGGCTGACGCGGCGTGGCGGGTTCGAGCGCGTGCTCTTTGTGGGGGACGACGGCACCGACGAGGACGTGTTCCGGCGCGACCTCGGCGCCCCCACCGTTGGCGTGCGCGTGGGACGCCAGGCGGGGAGTGCCGCTCGGTACTACTTGAAGAAGCAGGGCGACGTGGATCGACTGCTCGAGTGGCTCAAGGAGCAGAGAGGGCCGAACCCGTGGCGAGAGTCAGCCCCGTCCCGCCGGCGGAAGGCACTCCGGCCCCGTTCGGAACCACGCGAGGTGCCCTCGGGTTCCCGTCGTGAGGTCGGAGACCGCCGCAGCTGAGCTGTTCCGTCGCGCCGATCGGGGACCAATCCATGGTCCGGTGAGCGGTCGCCGGACGACGACCCCGCTGCACCCAAGTACCCACTCGCCAGGGTGCGTTGGGAAGCCTGGCCGTGCTCGCAACGTCCAAAGCCCGGGCGCGACTGAGGTGGCGAGGGCGAGGACACCGGTCAGCGGGCCGCTACGGGCGCCTCGAAGCGGATCCCTGCGGCAGCGAGCTCTGCGTCCAACCAATCGTCGGAGACGAAGAGCTTCACCTCGGTCTTGCCTCTCTTCAGGCGTACGCCGATGGGCATGAAGCCGACGTGTCCCGACGCGGCGCCGTCCCAGCCACCCTTCGACGTCCGGGCGGCTCCGCGAATCTCCGCCAGGCCGAGGCGCGCGTGGCGGAGGCGTGCGATGGTCACATCCTTCGTCTTCTCCACCGCGCCCCCCGAGGCAACCAGGGGCCCGTCGCCGAGGAGAGGCGGGATGAAGAAAAACAGCGGGTTCGTCGCGGCCGCCGACCCGATGGTCCGAGCGTCGAGGACTCGCGCCTCCTCGAGCCGCACGGTGAGTTTCTCGAGGGCGATGCTCTCCGCGATGTCGTGGCCCGACAGGGTCAGGTCCATGAGGAGGCCCGTGATGTCGATTCTGGCAGTGCTGCCGTGGGAAACGGGAACGACGACAGAGCCTGGCACCATCGCGTGTACCCGGAGCTTGCCCGGGTTGTCCTTGCCGGCCGTGTCGTACGAGGCCGTGAGGTGCGGCGCGCCGTTGTAGACGAAGCCCTCCACTTCGGCTCGAGCGCTCGACATCCTCAAGTCCACTCGCGTGCCGCTCCCGAAGCGGCCTGATTCAACGCGCACGTCGGCGACGAGGCTGCCCGCTCCTCGAGCCGAGAGGCCCGGGACATAGAGGGCGAGGAGACCCGGCGAGAAGTTCTTCGCCTCGAGCTCCACCGTGGCGCTGATGGGGCGGAAGACCTGCATGTCGGCGAGGGCCTGCACGTCGAAGGATTCCACCGTGGCGCCCACCCGGAGGCGCAGGTCCTTCGAAACCACGTGGGGACCCGCGCGGAGCTCGCCTCCGTCCAGTGTGAGCTCCGCCGGACCCACGCGCAGGCGGCGCATCGGAGAGAGCTCGAATCGCCCCGTCACGCGGCCGGTCCCCTCCCACCGGTGCTCCAGGAACCAGAGCTCGCTCACGCTTCCCTCGACGTCGTCGAGGCGCACGGTCCACTGGGCGTCGATATCCTCCTTCGTCGCCATTGGCGGCGCGGGAACCTGGAAGAGGGCGGGCCGGGCAAAGCCCGGGATGGTCGGGTACGCCGCGAGGCGCGCTTCCATGCCCACGGAGTCGTGGACCCTGTTCACGAAGCGGAATCGCACGCCCTCGCAGCGCACGTGGTCGCCGCGGAACGTCCTTCGCAAGAGGGCGAAGGGGTCCATGTCCACCCGGGCACTCGCCACGGTCAGGAGAAACTGAATGTTCCGATCCTGCAGGCGCATCGAGAAGTCGGACACGTGGACCCGACCCGGGAGGAGCGTGTACGCTCGCCCGTGGGTCACGAGCATGGCGTCCGGGTTCCCGCTGAGCGCCTTTCCCACAACGCCCATCGAGAGGGCGAGGTTGCCGACGAGGAGGTAGACGAGTTCCAGGGAGATCAGGGCGATCCCCGCGATCCGCGCAATCCCCAGTACCTTTCGTCCCATCGTTCGTCGACTACTCCCCCGGGCAGGACATCCAGCCCGCGACGCCTGTCACCGAGCGTGTGGCATGTGGCGCCAGACCAGGGCGCGGCAGCCCGTGACCAACCACCGCAGGTGTCTGCGGCGCCAATGCGCGCGCTCGCCCGAGCGTTCGGTTGCTCCCTACGCCGAGACGAGGAGCATGCCCGCCTTCAGCCGTGGTTCAGGGCCCCTCGTTGGTAACGCCGGGATGGCCTAGGGCCCTTTCGCTAGGGTTCCGGCGCGAGTGGCTCGGTCACCTCCGGCTGCGGCTCGAGCGGAGTGCGATGGGTCGCGCTAAGCGACCGGGTCTCCATCCGCTCGCCGCTCGATAGCATCTTGAGCGACAGGGCGAGGAGCTTCGCGACCACCTCGGCCGAGCCCGGCACGCCGAGCTTGCGGTAGATGCGCTTGCGGCGTGCCCGGATCGTCTCGGGCGACACTCCGGCCGCGGAAGCCGAGTCCTTGCAAGCGAACCCCTGGGCGATGCGAAGCATCTCGGCGCGCTCGGCCGGCGAGAGGCTTGTTCCTTCCAGGAAGCGAGCTGTAAACGGTTGCAGAACCTCGATGTCGATGTGGGCCATGTCTTGACCGTCCCTTCAGAAGGATCGCTGTTCGTATCCCGCTCTTGAGGACCCGGCCGCTCGCCGGCTCTCCCCGTAGCGGATCTCGACGGACGCCGGACATGCCGAACGTTCGAGAATCGAACTCGTGGGTCTTGCATGTGCCGTGCCCATCCCTCGCAGCCGCGTGGAGAGCGCACCACACGCGACTCGCGGGGGTTTCGACGCTGGAGGGTCCCGAATCTGCGCCACCATCGAGGCCGCTCATCGTTCGCGAACGTTCCTGAACGCTTCGTCGTCCAAGCGGTTCGCAACCGTTGGGGGAGTATCGGGCGGTTGCCCGTGTGTCGCGACGGGCACGGGGGTTGCTCTGAGAGTGACCTCGGTAGGAGCCGACATGCTCTGGAGCAGACTGCGGTACGTGACCAGAAGGATGTGTAACGACTCCGAGCAAACCGGACGGGGAGAGTTGAATTGCAGAATCGAGCGATAGATGGCGGCGTCCGCGTGCTGGATCTCGCGTGCCTCGCCGCTGCCATGCCCATCGCGTGCTACGCCCGCAACCAGTTGGTCGGGCTGGTTCGGGGAGAGATGTACTCGCTCTCGGCCTACTGGGTCGCGCTCGCCCTCACGCTCTACGTCTGGCTCGCCACGTCGTGGCTGTTCCAGGTCTACCAGACGTTCCGCACGCAGAACATCGTCACGGAGGTCGGCCGGATCGCGAGCGCCATGGGCCTATTGGCGCTCACCGTCGCGGCGTCGGCATTTTTTCTCCGCGGCCAGCAGGAAGTCTCGCGCGTCTTCCTCTGCCTCTACTTTTCCACGGCTCTCGCGCTCGTCGTCGGAAACCGGCTGGCGCTCCGGTACTTGGCCCGCGAGTTGCGCCGCTGTGGACACAACACCCGCAGGTTCGCGGTCGTGGGCTCAGGAGAGCTGGCCCGCGAAGTGCTCGACACGGTTGCGCAGCATCCGGAGTGGGGGCTCCAGTTCACAGGCCACATCCTCGAGGACGACACGGTTCGCGATGTGCCCCGGAGCCTCGTCCTCGGCCGGGTCTCCCAGCTCGGCCAGGTGCTCGACGACAACGTCCTCGACGAGGTCGTCTTCGCCGTCCCGCGCGACCGCCTCGCCAATATCGAGCAGGCCTTCTACCTTTGCGAGGAGCAAGGAGTGCGATGCCGGGTTTGCCTCGACCTCTTCGCCCAGGGTCGCTCCCGTATCTCGCTTGGGGATCTGGACGGGCTTCCCATGCTCTCCTTCGCGCGCACCCCGACGGACGACGTGGCGCTGGCTGCGAAGCGGGCGTTCGACATCATCTCGAGCGGCTTCGCACTTCTCTTGGTGTCCCCAGTTCTCATCGCAGCGGCGATCGCCATCAAGGTTGACTCGCGGGGCCCCGTGTTCTTCCGGCAGCGGCGCGTGGGGCTGAACGGACGCCCGTTCACCGTGCTCAAGTTTCGCAGCATGGCCGCGGACGCAACTGCGCGGCTGGACTCCCTGCGTTCCCACAACGAGGCCTCTGGCCCGGTCTTCAAGATGCGCAACGACCCCCGAATCACCGGGGTAGGGCGGTTCATCCGCAAGACGTCCATCGATGAGTTGCCCCAGTTCTTCAACGTGCTCACCGGCGAGATGAGCATCGTCGGGCCGCGCCCGCCCCTACCGGCCGAGGTGAACCAGTACAAGCGCTGGCAGCGGCGCCGCTTGAGCGTCAAGCCGGGCATCACCTGCACCTGGCAGGTCAGCGGGCGGTCCAACATCGACTTCGACCAGTGGATGGAGCTCGATTCTCGAGTACATCGACCACTGGTCGTTGTGGAAGGACATCCAGATCTGCTTGAAGACCATCCCCGCCGTGCTTGGCGCGCGTGGGTCCTACTAGCAGAACGAGAGCGGACCCGTCGGGCGCCGCACAGAGGAAGAGTTGGTGCGCCCGTAGGGAGCCCAGGGCCATGACCGGGGGTCACTTCCAGGAGAGGCTCGGGTGGGGCGTTAGGCTGAATGTGTAGACGTGCGCGCAGACGCCCCGAAGCCGATGGGCGAAGGAGAGGCAGCGTCAGCGCAGTCACCCGAGGCCATGTCTCTTCGGAGATGTGCCCTGTCGGCAAAAAAAACGAGGGCCGGGAGCTCCGGCCTGTTCGCGATGAGCGCTTTGAGCGACGCCACCGCGAACAACGGCCAACGCGATCGTCCCGCTGGCCCGGGGTAGGCGGCGCGTGGCGCGCCATTGCCACCTCGGACGAGCGGGACCCGCTTGTGGGGCATGGGCGTCCGGCCGTGCCGCACGCCCCACCGAGAGCTACTACTTGTTGGCGTCCTTGACGGCAGCCGTGGTGTTGTCGCTGGCCTTCTTCGTCGCGGCAGCCGTGCTGTCGGCAGCCTTCTTGCTGGCGGCCGCGGTGTCGTGGCTGGCCTTCTTCGTCGCGGCAGCCGTGCTGTCAGCAGCTTTCTTGCTGGCGGCCATGGTGTCGTGGCTGGCCTTCTTCGTCGCGGCAGCCGTGCTGTCAGCGGCCTTCTTGCTCTTGGCCTGGCTGGTCGCCACGGTCTTCGCACCCTCGGCCTTGGTGGACTCGACCGCCTTCGTGCCCTCAGCCTTGCTCGACTCGATGGCCTTCGTGCCCTGAGCCTTGGTTGCGTCGACGGCCTTCGTGCCCTCGGCCTTGGTTGTGTCGACCGCCTTCGTGCCCTCGGCCTTGGTCGCGTCGATGGCCTTTGTCGGGTCATCCGCGAACGCCGGGCCTGCGAGGCCGATGGAGGCGACGGCGAAGACGGCAGTCAGAATCTTCTTCATGTTGGCTCCTTAGTGGGTGTCTTGAACTCGCGCGGGGTCGCGCGAGCTAGAAGGGAGAGCATAGAGGGTGCCAACTGGTCGCCCGTCTCAACCGCCGGCCGTTTCAGGGGAGTGGATGCGGCGCGCCGACCCCCCGACCCACTGCGGGGCAGGAGCGAACAGCCCATTCAGGTCGAATCGGGTCGTTTCTCCACGGTTCGCAACCAGCCTCCAGCAAACGGGCCGCGGATGGCACGGCGAGGCGGGAAACGACGGTCTCACTCCATCTCGACGCCAGTGGCTACGACGAACCGCGACACCATGTTGTACCCGGCAATCGTACCGGCGAGCTCCACGACCTGGGCATCGGGGAGAACGGCCCGAACCCGGCGCATCGTCGCGTTCGACACTGCCACCTTCGTGGTCATCTCGTAGGTGAGGGCCAACGTCGCCTGCTCGGCCTCGTCAAAGTTCGTCGAGTCGACGAGAGCCGCGACCGGGTCCCGCATGGCCGCGAGCTGCGCCTTCGTCCCCCCGGCAGCCAGGAACTCAGGCTCGTGCTGCCGCCACTCGTACTCGGCCCGGTTGATGACACCCACGGACATGATGGCAAGTTCCCGGAGCCTCGCCGAAAGCGCCATCTTGCCGCGAATGGCGCCGAACATCGCGTTCCACCCCTGCGCGAAGGCCGGGCTGTGCAGCAGCATCCGATCAAGGTTGAGGAGTTTCGCGCCGGCGCGACGTGCGCGGATGGCGTTCACGACATCGGGCGGCCCCGCGGTCGCGTCGTCCGGCTTGTAGGGAATTCCAGAGAGCGAGATCGCTCGCGGCACGGACGGTGGGTCGCTGGCAAGCGTCATGCCGGGAACGAGCGCGGCGATCGCGGCGGCTGTGGCGAGCAGGGTGAGCGTCACATCAGGGCGGATCACGAGGACACCTCTGGTTTGGGCTGACTGCACGCCTATCATCACCTGAAGGGCCCGTGGAAGAGAGTGTCCCGGACCTCTGGCTTCTCGAGCGAGGCTCGCGAGCATCTAGAGAAGAGCGACGCGACGGGCATGCTCCATCGATGGCCGGTGGCTTGCGCGCTCGGCGGACCGTCGCTAACGCCTAACGGCCGGGGGGCAAGGGACGCGATGGAAGGCGTCTCGAGCGGTCATGCCCCGAATGAGTGGACGGCGCGGCCTCCCGAACGCGTGACCAGCGACGATCACCCGCGCGACTGCAGAAGAAGGACGTCCCCCGTCTGCTCGCACGTATTCAGCCCACACTGCCCACTTCGCAATGGGTCGACACCTCGGTTGGCTCGTACTCCGCCTCGATCAGCACGCGGCCTCGGACGTCGCGCACGAGGATGGTGCCAGGCTGCAGAATTCCTTGGCTTGCAAGCAAATCCCGAAACTCGTCCTCTGCCGCCTCCGGTGTCCACGCCCCCAGGTGGGTGGCTCTCTCCATCCCATTCGCCCAGAGAATGCACTCGAAGCATTGTTCCCGCTTGGCGGTCATTGCCCTCTCCGTTCACTCGAATCGTAGAGCCGCGGGGCAACTCGTGAGGAACCCTTGCGGGTACCCGGCTTGGACTGGGTCCAAGTTCCCGTTGCGACGGCCACATCCGTCGCGCCCTGTTCGGGGCGCCGGGCTCGAGGGTTGACGGGCCCAGGAAAACGCACCGCCCCGGGCCGTGGTGGGACCTCGACGGGCTTCATCTTACGGATTACACCGCCGTCTGCGAGGTTCGTCTCCCGGAGCAAAGAAGGGCAAGGAGTGCGCCTGCGTTCAGCCAGGCAAACCAGTCGCCCCATCGAGTGTACAGCGTGCCCTCGTGGCGGACGGGCGCGGTCGCGACGAGGGACGCAAAGGGTACCGTGGCCGAATCTTGCTGGGCGATGATGCGCCCGCGGCCGTCACTGACGGTCAGAACACCCTGCTTGGCGGCGCGCGCCACCGTGAAGCCGCTTTCCACCCCGCGCATCACGGCCATCCGGCCGTGAAGCCAGCCGTCCACTGTGAAGTCCCAGGCAGGCACGAGCAGCAGGCCTACCCCCAGGGCGCCGTAGTTGCGGCTCAAGCCGGGGAAGTCCATGTCCTTGCAAATCTCCAGCCCCCACACCCCGGACGGCTGAGAGATAGCCGTGATGCCTTCGCCCGGTCGATCTGCATCCTCGAATCGCGGGACCAAGTGATGCTTGTCGTAGACGACGGGAGGTGATCCGTCGGGCGAGTACAGGCGTGCCTCGTTGACCCTGCTCGTCAGGTTGCCCCGATCCAGCCCGACGACGATGCTCGAGCCCGAGCGGGTCGACGCGCCCCCGAGGAGAGCGTCCATCTGCTCGATGCCTAGGTCCGACACGAGCGCGATCTTCTCCGGCAGAATGACGACCTGGGCCCCCCGGGCGGCCAGGCGCTCGACGCTGCCGAGGTAGTCCCGCAGCAGGGTGAAGGCGCCGGCGTCATCGCGAGGGAACGGGGTGCCCGCTCCGGTTGCCATCAGGCCGACCGTCACCGAGCGCGCGGCTGCGGGCGTAGAAGCCACGCGCCACGATCCCCAGCCGATGACGATCGCGAGGAAGCAGAAGACCGAGGCGGCGAGTCTTCTCTTGTCCTGAAGAGTGCCCGGCGGGTTCGCCACGGCAGCCAAGGTCGCGGGCAACAGGAGGAGGCAGAACGTGATTCCCGAGATCCCGGCGAGAGACGTCACCTGCAGCACCGGCAAGAAGTCCATCTGCGTGTAGCCGAGGCTGGAAAATGTGCCGTGGGGCGAGGCCACGCTGTTCAGGTACTCGATGGTCACCCACGAGGCCGGGAACGAGAGCGACGCCTTCCAGGGTTTGGCCCGAACGAGGAATCCCCGAAACAGAAGGGTGGCGAGCCCAAATAGGCAACCCGGGACGGCAGAAAGAAGGAGCACGACGGGGATCGGGATCTCGATCGCGCTCAAGAGGTAGGACCACATGTTCATGCTGCCCAGGAACCAGCCGATCGCGGCGACCGAGAAGGCGCGCCCGGGAGACAGGCACGGGCTAATGAGCAAGGCAGGCAGCGGGGCGAGCCACGTCACCCACCACCGCGGGTGGAGGCCGGTGCCGAAGAAGAAGAGGATGGAACTCGTGGCCGTGGCGCCGATCGAGACCAGCAAGGGCTTCCGCATTGCCCCGGATTTTGGCCTGCTTCATCGCCTCCGGCCCAGCATTTCGGCACGTCCCTCGGGGGTGCGTGTCCAGGGGCGCGTGCATCCCGTGGAAGTGGTCGAGGGCGGACGGTGCGAATGCGCGGGGTCGCGCGGGCGCCGGCGTGCCAACGGCGCCGACCCGCGCGCGTGCGTCGCAGAGGTACGGCCGCCCTCGCTCTGGCGGAGAAATCGCCTTGGCCCGGGACGAGGCGACGGAAGCATAGAGTTCACCTGAGCGCCGCGTCGCCGCCATTCGCGCTCGGTACACTTGCAACGGCATGGTCGGGTGGGTGGCGGGAGTGCTGGCGATGGCGCTGAGCGCAGACGGGCAGTCGACGTGCGCTCGCGAACTCTTCCGCGTGGCGCGCAGCACAAATGCCAACGTCGTTCTCTACGAGGCAAACACGGGGCCCTCCGGAACCCTTGACGCCGCCGAGCCCGTTCGAGCGACCTGGATGATGCTTGCCGAGGACGGGCGTCGCGAGGAGCTCACGGGCCTGGAGCGGAGTCTCGCCTACGGGCTCGACGTGCGCGAGACGACGACGCTCGAAGGCGCGCTCGTGGCGTTGAAGGCGGAGCCCAGCCGGCCCCTCTCCATCCGCATGGAGAACGGATGCCTCGTTGCCATCGCCACGATCCGAGGTCGAGAGGCGGTCCTGCGCGAGGTCTTCGTCAAGGTCGGAGGCGGTATCTTCCCCAGCGTCCGATCCGTCGAACTCGTCGGCATGGACCTGGAAACCGGGGTGGAGCTGCGCGAGGCCATTCCCGCGGGGCTGTGATTCTTCCAGCCGTTCCTGACCAGGCGCATAACCGAGAAGTCTCAGCGGATGGGGGCACGATGGACTGCTCCATCCTGGACGGTACATACGCTCGTCAACGCGGAACGGCCCGAGACCCGGTGGTGGGCGGGCGGCACCGGCGCGATGCCGGCCGCCGCGCCGGAACCCGGCCTCGACCCGGACTGGCAGCGCCGCGTTCTCGCGGCCGGTGGCAACTTGGGTGACGACTCGCATCCTCGGCAGGGGCTCGCCGCTCAGGCTCGACCGCGGCCTCCACTAACCAGGCCCGCGGGGGGCTCCTCTTGAGCCCATTCCTGGATTGAGGCGACGAGTTCCGCGCCCCGTAGGGGCGATGGCCCCGTGACCCGGATCGCCGGCGCCTTGACGCGGGCGTGCAGCCCCATCGGGGCTCCCGGCGCGGCGCCGGAGCGCCACTATGCTCCGAGGGCAGGTCCGTTCACGGGGAGGAAGCGATGTCTACGAAGGAGTTCGGGCTCGGACCCATTGGCCAGATCGCCTTGACCGTCGGCGACGTGGAGCGCGCCGTGAAGTTCTATCGAGACACGCTCGGGATCCGACATCTGTTCACGGTGCCGCGGATGGCCTTTTTCGACTGCGGGGGCATTCGCCTCCTGCTCGGGACGTCCGAGGGGAACGAGCCATGGCGGTCCGGAGCCGTCGTCTACTTCCGGGTACCCGACATCGAAGTCGCGCGGAGGGCCCTCGGCGAACGCGGCGTGGCTTTCGAGGTCGAGCCCCGCCTCGTTGCGCGGATGCCGGACCACGAGCTCTGGATGGCGACCTTCCGCGATCCGGACGGCAATCCCCTCGAGCTCATGTGCGAGCGGCGCCAGGCCGCAGTAGCGACCTGACCGGCGCACCACGACGGAGGCCCGCCGGGACGCGGCGGGCCTCGCTGTGGCCGGACGGTGCCGGCCTTCGCTAGTCCTCCACCTCGCGCACCACCAGCTGGCCGTACTTGTCGCGGACGAGCTCGTGGATCCGGAGCATCTCGTACCACTTCCGGAAGGCCTCGACGAAGACGATGGCCATGAGCACCATCAGCACGGCGGAGAGGGCCACGTTCAGGTACATCCCCTTCGGCAGGTAGTTGGTGGTGATGTTGAGGTACCCGGCCGAGAAGACGACGGGGATCATGAAGAATGCGGGCACCGCCGTGACCCACGCGTACCGGGCCTTGCCGAGCCGGATGATCATGGTCGTGCCGACGATGAGGCCGCAGGTCGCGAGCAGCTGGTTGGACATCCCGAACAGCGGCCAGATGGTGCGGATGTCCCCGGTGTAGACGAGGTAGCCCCAGGAACCGGTGAAGAGCAAGCTCGTCAGCGCGATGCCGGGCATCCACTTCTTCTCGTCGAGCTTGGGCCAGGCCTTGCCCAGCATCTCCTGGAGCATGTAGCGGCCGACGCGCGTGCCGGTGTCCACGGCGGTGAGGATGAAGACCGCCTCGAACATGATGGCGAAGTGGTACCAGTAGCTCGTCAGCGTCTTCATGAACGGCACCGACGCGAAGATGTAGGCCATGCCGACGGCCAGCGACACGGCGCCACCCGGGCGCCCCTGGAGTTGCTCCCCCACGGCACTCGCGAGCGCCGGCAGGTGCACCGGCGTCATCCCCAGCTTGGCGAAGGCCGCCGCGCTGGTGTTGATGGCGAAGTAGTCGGCCGGGACGAGCACGGTGGCGGCCACGAGCGCCATGATGGCGACGACGCCCTCGACCAGCATGGCGCCGTATCCGACGAACAGGATGTCCCGCTCGTTGCCGATCATCTTGGGGGTGGTACCGGTGCCGATGACGGCGTGGAACCCGGAGAGCGCGCCGCATGCGATGGTGATGAAGATGAACGGGTAGACGGAGCCAGGGATGATGGGTCCGCCCCCGTGGATCCATGGCGTGACCGCGGCCATCTGCAGGGGCGGGTGGACTGCCGCGATGCCGAGCACCAGCATGACCACCGTTCCGAGCTTGAGGTAGGTCGAGAGGTAGTCGCGCGGGCAGAGGAGCAGCCAGACCGGAAGCACCGAGGCCACGAACCCGTAGGCCGGGATGAGGATGGCGATCTGGTTCCGGGAGAGCGTGAAGACCTTGGACCAGGTCGGGCTGGCAGCGATGTACGGGCCGGCGATGAGGGCCATGGCAAGCAGCACGACGCCGATCACGCTCGCCCCGAGCACGTCGCCCTTGCGGACCTTGTAGAGGTACAGGCCCATGAGGAGCGCGATGGGGATGGTGCAGGCGACCGTGAAGGTGCCCCACGGGCTCTCGAAGAGCGCGTTCACGACCGCGATGGAAAGGCCGGCCAGGGTCAGGATGAGGATGAAGAGGATGGCGAAGGAGGACACGACGCCCGCCGTCTTTCCGATCTCCTGCTCGGCGATGAGCGAGAGGCTCTTGCCCTTGTGGCGCACCGAGGCGAAGAGCACGATCATGTCGTGCACGCCGCCGGCGAGCACGCACCCCAGGATGATCCAGAGCGCGCCCGGGAGGTAACCGAACTGGGCGGCGAGCACCGGCCCGATGAGAGGGCCGGCGGCCGCGATGGCGGCGAAGTGGTGGCCGAAGAGCACGTACTTGTTGGTCTTGTGGTAGTCGTGCCCGTCGGCCATCGCGATGGCCGGCACGGTCCGACCGGGATCGAGCTGCAGGATTCGGTTCGCGATCCACAGGCCGTAGTAGCGGTACGCGATGGCGAAGATGCCCAGCGCGGCGAGGACGAGAGTCAGCGCGTTCACGGGATGGCCTCCCGGACCGGCACTGGCGTTGCGCGAAATGGCCTGCCGCCCGTCGATGCCGGCCCTGAGCCATGAGATCACCTGGACGCGCGTGTGCCCTTGACCCCGGGCAAGGGCCCGCCGAAGGAACCCTCCAGGGGGGGGTCGCTACAGCATCGCCCGCCGCATGTCGCGGAGCAGCTCGGATAGGTAGGAGGTGAAGCGGGCGGCGGTTGCGCCGTCGATGACCCGGTGGTCGTACGAGAGCGAGAGCGGGAGCAGCAGGCGCGGACCGAACGCGTGCCCGTCCCAGACCGGGCGGATGGCGCTTCGCGACACGCCCAGGATGGCGACCTCCGGGGCGTTCACGATTGGCGTGAAGGCGGTGCCGCCCACGCCGCCCAAGCTCGAGATGGAGAAGGTGCCGCCCTGCAGGTCGCCGGGGGAGAGCTTGCCGTCGCGCGCTCGGGCCGCGAGCTCGCCGAGCTCGCGGGCGATGTCGATCACGCCCTTGCGATCGGCGTCCTTCAGAACCGGCACGACGAGCCCCTGCGGCGTGTCCGCGGCGAAGCCCACGTTGTAGTAGCGCTTCAGGACGAGGCTGTCCCCGTCGAGAGACGAGTTGAATTCAGGGAAGCGCTTCAGCGCGGCCACGCAGGCCTTGAGCACGAACGCGAGCAGAGTCACCTTGGGGCCTTCCTTCGCGTTCTCCTCGTTCAGCCGGACGCGAAAGGCCTCGAGGTCGGTGATGTCGGCCTCGTCGAACTGGGTGACATGGGGGATCATCACCCAGTTTCGGGCCAGGTTCGAGGCCGAGATCCGGCGGATGCGGGCGAGCGGGCGGGTCTCGATTGGCCCGTGCTTCGCGAAGTCCACGCGCGGCCAGGGGAGGAGGTCGAGAGCCAGGCCGCTTCCGCCGGCCGGTGCGGAGCCGGCCATGACCTGCTTCACGAACTGCTGTACGTCCCCCTGGAGGATCCGGCCGCGGGGCCCGCTCCCGGCCACGCGGGAGAGATCGACGCCGAGTTCGCGGGCGACCCTGCGGACGACCGGCGAGGCGTGCGGCGTCTTCGCGCCGGCGGTCCCGGCGGGGGCTACAGGTTGCGACGCCGGTGGCTCGGCGACTGCTTCGGGCTCGGCGGCGGCTGTGGGCGCGGCGACGGCTGTGGGCGCGGCGACGGCTGCGGGCGCGGGCGGAGCGACGGTTCGCTCGGGCGTCGGCGCGGTCTTCGACGCCGAGGCGCCTGTCCCGCTGGCGGGCGTCTTGCCTGTCCCCGCGTCGTCGAGGGTGAGGATCACGGTGCCCTCGCTCGCCCGGTCGCCTGTCTTGAGGCGGATCTCTTTCACGATGCCGGCGGCCGGGGAGGGGACGTCCATCGTGGCCTTGTCCGACTCGAGAGTCACGAGCGAGTCGTCGACCTTCACGGCGTCGCCGGCCTTCACGAGGACATCGACGACCCCCACGTCCTTGAAGTCGCCGATGTTCGGAACGCGGACCTCGATGGCGCTCATGGCTACACCGTCCAGGGCGCCGGTTTGGCGCCGTCGATTCCGTACTTGGCCATGGCCTCAGCTGCGCGAGAGGCGGGCAGGGCCTTGTCCTGGGCGAGTGCCCAGAGCGCGGCCACGGCCACGTGGTATCGGTCCACCTCGAAGAATCGGCGCAGGTTCTCCCGCGTGTCGGAGCGGCCGAACCCGTCGGTGCCGAGGACCACGTAGCGGCGAGGGACGTAAGGCCGGATCTGTTCGGCGAAGGCGCGGACGTAGTCGGTGGCGGCCACGACCGGCCCACTCGTCCCGGCCAGGCTCGACTCCACGTGGGAGCGCCGAGGCTCTTCCGTGGGGTGCAGTAGGTTGGTGCGCGCAACGGCCATGCCGTCGCGCGCGAGCCCGGTGAAGGTGGGACAGCTCCAGAGGTCGGACTCGACGCCCCAGTCCTTGCGCAGCAGCTCGCCCGCCGCGGCCACCTCGCGGAAGATGGTCCCCGACCCGAGCAACTGGACGCGCGGCCCGGCGCCGCCGCGGGCGCCGCCCTGGAAGAGGTACATCCCCTTCAAGATGCCCGGTGCGGCTCCCTCGGGCATCGCGGGCTGGCGGTAGTTCTCGTTCATGAGGGTGAGGTAGTAGTAGACGTCCTCCTGCTCCGTGATCATTCGGCGGAGCCCGTCCTGGATGATCACAGCCAGCTCGTACCCGAAGGTCGGATCGAAAGGGACGCAGTTCGGGACCGTGGAGGCTGCCAGGTGCGAGTGTCCGTCCTGGTGCTGCAGACCCTCGCCGTTGAGCGTGGTTCGCCCCGCTGTGGCTCCGAGGAGAAAGCCGCGGCTTCGCATGTCTCCGGCGGCCCACATGAGGTCGCCGACCCGCTGAAAGCCGAACATCGAGTAGAAGATGTAGAAGGGGATCATGGGGACGCCGTGGACTGCGTACGACGTTGCGGCCGCGATCCAGTCGGACATGGCGCCCGCCTCGTTGATGCCGTCCTGCAGGATCTGGCCCTGCTTGTCCTCCCGGTAGAACATGAGCTGGTCGGCATCCTGCGGCGTGTAGAGCTGGCCCACCTGGCTCCAGATGCCCAGCTGGCGGAACATCCCCTCCATTCCGAAGGTGCGCGACTCGTCGGCCACGATGGGGACGACCCGCCGGCCGACCTCCTTGTCCCGGGCCAGCGTCTGGAGGATCTGCACGAATGCCATGGTGGTGGAGATGTCGCGATCCCCGGAGCCCTGGAGGATCCGCTCGAGGGTGGCGAGCGGGGGCGTGGGGAGTGACTCGGCTTTCGGGCGCCGCTTGGGGCGGTCGCCGCCCAGTGCCGCGCGGCGAGCCTTCAGGTACTCGAGCTCCTTCGTCCCCTCCTCGAACCTGAGGTACGGGACATCCTCGAGCCTGTCGTCCGGGACGGGGAGCTGGAAGCGGTCGCGGAAGCGGCGGATCGATTCGACGGACATCTTCTTCTGCTGGTGGGTGATGTTCTGCGCCTCGCCGGACTCCCCCATTCCGTAGCCCTTGATCGTCTTGGCCAGGATGACGGTGGGCTCGCCGCGGTGCTGGGAGGCCGCCTGGTACGCGGCGAAGACCTTGAATGGATCGTGGCCCCCGCGGTTCAGGTTCCAGATGTCGTCGTCGGAATAGTCGGCAACCATCGCCGCGAGCTCGGGCGTGTTGAAGAAGTGCTTGCGCACGTAGGCGCCGTCCTTGGCCTTGTAGGTCTGGTAGTCGCCGTCGACGGCCTCCATCATCCGGCGCACGAGCGCGCCGCTGCGGTCCCGCGCGAGCAGCGGGTCCCAGTGACGCCCCCACACGACCTTGATGACGTTCCAGCCGGCGCCGCGGAACTCGGCCTCGAGCTCCTGGATGATCTTGCCGTTGCCGCGGACCGGGCCGTCGAGCCGCTGCAGGTTGCAGTTGACGACGAAGATGAGGTTGTCGAGCCGCTCCCGGCCGGCGAGCCCGATGGCGCCCATCGACTCGGGCTCGTCCATCTCGCCGTCGCCGCACAGGGCCCAGACCTTGCGGCCCTCGGTGGTCGCAAGCCCGCGGTCCTGCAGGTACTTCATGAAGCGCGCCTGGTAGATCGCCATGAGTGGCCCGAGGCCCATGGAGACCGTCGGGAACTGCCAGAAGGTCGGCATGAGCCAGGGGTGCGGGTAGGAGGACAGTCCCTTGCCGTCGACCTCCTGGCGGAAGTGGTCGAGCTGGTCTTCGGTGATGAGCCCGAGAAGGAAGGCGCGCGCGTAGATGCCGGGGGCCGAGTGGCCCTGGATGAAGACCAGGTCGCCGCCGCGCTCCTTGGTCGGCGACCGCCAGAAGTGGTTGTAGCCGATGTCGTAGAGCATCGCCGCCGAGGCGAAGCTGGCGATGTGGCCGCCCACGTTGGTGTGCCGGTTGGCCCGAACCACCATGGCCATGGCGTTCCAGCGAACGTAGTGCCGGATGCGCTGCTCGAGCGCGAAGTCGCCGGGGAGCGGCGGCTGCCGGTCCACCGGGATGGTGTTCAGGTACGCGGTGTTGGCCGAGAACGGGAGATAGGCCCCCGAGCGGCGGGCCTTGTCGATGAGCTGCTCGATGAGGAAGTGGGCTCGGTCGGGGCCCTCGCGGCCGAGGACGGCTTCGAGCGCCTCCAGCCATTCGCGCGTTTCCTGGGGGTCGGCGTCCGGAAGGGAATCCATGCCCCCTTCCTAACGCGGCCCCTTCCCGATCCCAATCCCATCGCGCGCCATGACGCGGTGCGTGGCCCTAGCGATAGCACCAGGGGTCACCGTCTCGGGGCACCTCCCTCGAGGCGCTGCCGGCCCCGGGACCGGGCCCCCGCTCGCGAGCTCAGGCCGGGAGCCGGATGGCGTCGTCAAGGCGCCGCAGCGCCTCCTCGCGACCGAGGATGAGGATGACGTCGTAGATGCCGGGCGACGCCGTTCCCCCGGTGAGGGCGACGCGCACGGGCTGGGCCACCTTTCCGAGGCCGAGGCCGCGCGACTGGGCGGCCTCGTTGAAGAGCTTCTCCAGTTGGGGCGCGTCGGGGGACGCCATGGCGGCGAGCCCAGTGCGGATGGCTTGGAGCACGGGCGTCGAGTCCGCGGAGAGGAACTTCTCCCGAGCCTTGGGGTCCACCTCCACGGCGGCGAAGAAGTAGCGGGCCTGGGCGACGAGGTCGACGAGGGTCTTGGCGCGCTCCTGCAGCACCCTCGCCACCTCCACGAGCCGCGGGCCATGCTCCGCCGGCACGCCCGCGGCCTGGAAGTACGGGAGCGCTCGCCTCGCCAGCTCCTCCGGGGAGAGGGACTTGATCCACGTATGGTTCACCCACAGCATCTTGTCCGGGTTGAAGACGCTGGCGGTGGCGC
Source organism: uncultured delta proteobacterium (assembly GCA_963754915.1). Lineage (GTDB taxonomy): Bacteria > Myxococcota > Myxococcia > Myxococcales > Anaeromyxobacteraceae > DATJZG01. The sequence goes on from CAVWHZ010000012.1 coordinate 250,117, forward strand.
CCACCTGCTCGAAGCCGAAGAACTTCACCAGCTCCTCGCGGGTGAAGATCTCCTGGTCGCCGTGGGACCATCCGAGCCGGACGAGGTAGTTCACGACCGCCTCGGGCAGGTACCCCATCTCCCGGTAGGCCGTGACGCTGGTGGCGCCGTGGCGCTTCGAGAGGCGGGTCTTGTCCGCCCCGAGGATCATCGGCAGGTGCGCGAAGGTCGGAACCGGGTAGCCGAGTGCCTCGTAGAGCAGTACCTGGATCGCCGTGTTGTTGACGTGATCGTCCCCGCGCGCCACCAGGTTGATCTTCATGGTGACGTCGTCCACCACCGCGCCGAAGTTGTAGAGCGGCACGCCGTCGGCCCGGAGGATCACCTCGTCCTGGAGCGTGGAGCCCGGCCGGGTGATGGGACCCTTCACCAGATCGGTGAAGGTGACCTCGAGGAGCTTCGGGAGGCGGAAGCGCACCACGTGACGCCGCGCGGCGTCGTAGGGCTTGTCGCGGCAGGTGCCGGGGTAGACGAACTGGACCTTGGCTGCCTTGGCCTGCTCGCGCAGGACGTCGAGCTCTTCCCTGGTGCAGTAGCAGGCATAGGCCTTCCCCTGCCGGATGAGCGCCTCGGCCTGGGCCTTGTAGAGGTCGAGCCGCTGCATCTGAAAGTACGGTCCGTGGGCACCTCCGGCCCCCGGTCCCTCGTCCCAGTCGAGGCCGAGCCAGCGCAGCCCGTCGAGGATGGCGTCCACGGCTGCCTGGGTCGATCGCTCCCGGTCGGTGTCCTCGATGCGAAGGACGAAGGCGCCGCCCGCGTGCCGCGCGTAGAGCCAGTTGAGCAGCGCGGTGCGGGCCCCGCCGATGTGCAGGTACCCTGTGGGAGAGGGAGCAAAGCGGAGGCGCGGCTTGTCCATGGCGGCGGAAGCTAGCACAAGTCGCCGCGCTCGGCGGCTGTCCGGCAGGTCAGAAGACGATCGCTCCGGCGTAGCCGACCACGCTGGAGTCGTCGCCGCTCGCATCGGCGGAGGTCCCGTAGCGCACGAGCTCCGCCTCGCGGGCTCCGAGGTCGACGGCGGCGACGAGCATCACCGTGGCCGGGATGTAGCCACACATGCTGATGTCCTCCCGCTGAACCACTCCGTAAAGCCCGTCCGGGTCGAGGGCGAGGAGGCGCTCCAGCGCCATCTCGTCCTTCTTGCGCGCCACCGACGCAGGCAAGTAGTGGCTCATGTCGCTCGAGGCGACGACGAGCGCCCGGTGCCGCCGCGCCGCGGCGGCGACCGCCAGCCCGAGCTCGCGGCAGCGGGAGAGAGGCAGGGGGCCGAGGCAGAGCGCGGCGATGGCGATCTCGGGGCGCCGCAGCTGGAGGAAAGGCAGCTGCACCTCAACCGCATGCTCGTGCACGTGCGCCTCACGGTCCTCCGTCACGAGCCCGCTCGCACGGAGCTCCCGAGTGAGCGCTGCGTCGACCGGTACCCGCCCGATCGGGGTGAGCCAGCTGCCGGCCGGCCAGAGAGAGACCCGCTCGCCCATGCCGGTGTGGTTGGGGCAGAGGATGATGGCCCGTTCGGGGACGTCGACGCGTGCATAGGTCGCCCCGGCGACAGGCCCCGAGTACGTGTAGCCCGCATGTGGGGCGAGCACCCCCAATGCGGGGACAGGTGGCTCCGGGGTGGGACGGCCCCCGGGGCGCTCGGCAAGCAGGCTCGCCACGTCCTCGGCGAGGACCGTGGGGGATCCGGGATAGAAGCGACCGGCGACCGCGGGTTGGCGATCCATTTCGCTCTGCAACATAATCACTCCCGGATGGCAGCGAGGAAGACAGTCCTCATCGTGGACGACTCCGCGGCGCTCCTCGACGCCCTCTCCGGGGCGTTCGAGGAAGCGGGGTACGACGTGGCCACGGCGGTGGACGGCGAGGATGTCTTCCGCAAGCTCGCCCAGGTGAGCCCGGCGGCGGTCCTGCTCGACGTCTACATGCCGAAGCTCAACGGCGCCGACGTCTGCCGGTTGCTCAAGGCCAACCCGCACTGGCGGCGAACGTTCCTGGTTCTCATGAGCGGGCGAATCTCCGAGAAGGAGATGGACACCTACCGACGCATCGGGGCCGACGAGGTCCTGCGCAAGCCCTTCGAGGCCGAGGTGGTCGTCGGCTGCGTCGCGAAGGCCATCGGCCCCGCCGCGACGCCGCTCGGTGCCTGAAAGGCGCCGTCATCTCACACTGTGGTTGTCGGGCCTTCCCGCCCACCGGGCGCCCCTACACGGCGCCCCGCTAGACTGATGGCGGAAGTTTGCTACCGCCCGGAGTCTGCGTTGGAGTGAACGCATGCGCCATTCGCACGTGTCCCGCCTCGTCCTTTCGCTTGTCGGGCTGTCCATGCTCGGAGCTCCCTGCGGTACCCAGGGGCCCCAGTCGCGAAGCTTCGCCAAGGGGTCGCTCGTCATCCCCATGGACGACTGCTATCAGCGGCGAACGCCCGGAACAGCATGGAAGCCTGCCCAGGCTGACACGAGCGCATGCAACGTGGCGACCGACGACGGGATTTTCCGCGCCTACGGCCTCATCTACTTCCTCCTCAAGCACAACGTCCCCGTTTACTGGGCCATCGACGGGGCAACGCCGAAGGCGACGGTGACCGGGATCGACGTCCTGGTGTCCCCCTCGACCTCGACCGACGTGGTGGTGAAGAGGTACGACTGGACGAGCGGTACCGTCGTGACCTACGACGCTCCCGGGTGCGCCACCGCGGGCAAGTGCCCATTTCCTGCCGGCAAGCCCATCGACTACATCGGCGGCCCGTTCGTCATCGACTCGGCGGACGCCCCGGCCGCCATCGCGCTGTTCCAGAGCGACCCCGACTTCGCGCGGTTCAAGTCGGAGAAGATCCTCGACATCCACGAGGTCGAGGACGGGTTCACCGCGGCGCAGGTGAGGCCGCTCAGCGGGCCGCCGCCGAAGCTCGCCATCTTGAACATCAATCCGCAGCCGTACCACAAGACCTCTGTCGACGTGATGTACCGCTACGCGGTCGCGGCGGGTCTCGACGACTCGACCTGCAACCCCGACCTGGGGAACTGCCTCGGCGGGCTCGGGCCCTCCTGCAACGAGGCATCGGTCTACGCGTACCTGAACAACACGCTCTGCCCGTCCGGCTGCAGCAGCGCAAAGTGCTCCGCCTGCACCGCCTGGGTGAGTCCGTCCATCACCACCGCCAAGTTCAACCACCCCGGCGTGTCCGGCACGGTCTACGACGTCCTCTGCGACGGAGACTTCGTCGCGGCCACCGGGAATTACGCCGACACGTGGGTCGCGAAGGGCGCCTACAAGCTGCTCTGGGCCCCCCATTGGGACACCGGCGGCATCGATCCGCTCACCGCCCCGGGCACCACCCTCGACCAGCAGCTCAACACCATCTCGGGCTTCGTCGGCGCCGGCAACAATCTCTTTGCCGAATGCGCCGCCATCGGGGCGCTCGAGACCGGAATCATCGACGGGAACCCGAGCACGGTCCTGAAGGGGATCCCCGCCACGCGCTTCCAGTCCACGAACGGGATGAAGACCACCAACACCAACGCCGGCACGGTCAGCCCGTTCCCCGTTCCCCAGAGCCCGGACGTCCAGATCGGCGACTTCGCCTTCAGCCAGGCGCCGGGCGGCGGAGCCATCACCAACTACTACCCCGACCCGACGACCACGCCGGCGTCGACGTTCCGCAGCGGCGTCCAGGTGCTCATCACCAGCCTCGCGTCGCCCGCCACCACCTGGGACATCGCCACGAGCTACCAGAACCCCAACGAGGGCGCCGGCGGGACCGTCGCCTACCTTGGCGGCCACGATTACTCGCCGGGCGGCAACGGCGGCTCGACGAACCCGTCCGTCACCTCCGGCACGCGCATCGTGCTCAACACGCTCTTCAACCTCGGGTTCGCATGCGCCGACCCGAACACGCCGTGCAACACGGGCAAGCTCGGGGTCTGTAGCCAGGGGCTCCTGAAGTGCAGCTCGGGCGGCGGCCTTGTCTGCGTGCAGCAGGTGCAGCCGAGCAAGGAGATCTGCGACGGCCTCGACAACGACTGCAACGGCCTCGTCGACGAGGGCGGCGTCTGCAATCCGCCGGTGTGCACCGAGGGGGCGACGCGCTCCTGTTACGACGGCCCGGCGAGCACGGCGGGCGTCGGGTCCTGCCTCGCCGGGACGCAAACCTGCAGCGGCGGTGTCTGGAGCCCCTGCGCGGGCGAGGTGCTGCCGCAGCCCGAGGTCTGCAACGGCAAGGACGACAACTGCAACGGTCAGGTCGACGAGGGCACGCTCTGCGCCACCGGGAGCACGTGCACCCATGGCTTCTGCGTGCCGAGCTCCTGTGGAGTGGAGGGCAACGCGTGCCCGAGCGGCTTCACCTGCGTCGCGCAGGCCTGCCAGCCGGTCACAACCTGCTCGCCCGCTTGCCCGGCCGGCCAGGCCTGTACCGGGACGGCGTGCGTCGACCCCTGCGCCGGTGTGAAGTGCGGCGCCGGGTCGAGCTGCTCCGGCGGCGCCTGCGTCGGCGGAGGCTGCACGCTCGTGGGGTGCCCCACGGGCCAGGTGTGCTCGGGCGGCGCCTGCATCGCGGACCCGTGCCAGGGCCTCTCCTGCCCCACGGGGACGTTCTGCCGGACCGGGGACTGCGTTCGCTCGTGCTCCTACGTCGAGTGCCCGGCGGGGCAGACCTGCTCGGTCGATGGCTTCTGCGAGGGGCCGGCGTGCGCGCAGACCTGCGGCCAGGGTCAGGTCTGCGAGAACGGCACCTGCGTCTCCGACCCCTGCGTGGGGGTCGGCTGCGGGCTGGGCCAGGTCTGCCAGGGAGGCGCCTGCGTCGACGAGCCCTGCCATCTCATCTCCTGCCCGGTTGGCACCTGCTCCAACGGCCAGTGCTTCGGTGGCGTGACGCCCTCCACGGGGACCGGCAGCGCGCCCAAGTCGGCGAAGAGCGGCGGTTGCAGCTCGGTGGGTGGCAGCGGGCTGCTGGGACTCGCGCTCGTCGGCTTGGCCTTCGGGCCCCGGCTGCGGCGGCGCCGCACGCGGGCGAACAGGGGGCCGGGCGCCGTCCCGGCGCTCGTCGCCACCGCGGCGATCGCCCTCGGGCTCACGGCCTGCGGCGGCTCCGGCGGCTCGAGTTGTCCGGCCGGCCAGGCCGACTGCGGCAGCGGCTGCGTCGACCGCAGCACGAGCCAGACGAACTGCGGGATGTGCGGGATCACCTGCTCGAGCGGATTCACCTGCCAATCGGGCGGCTGCGCCTTCCCCACCTCGAACCCATTCGTCCAGACGATCGACCCCGCGACGCTGTCCGCCGGGGTGGCCACGGCCGGCTTCACCTTCACGGGCGTGGGGTTCGCGAGCGGGGCAAAGGCCCGGTTCACCGGGGCCGGACTCGCCTCGGTCGAGAAGCCCCTCTCGGTCTCTGCCGACGGCGCGACCGCCTCGCTCGCCGCCATCGACTTCTCCCAGACGACCTCGGGCACGGTGGCGGTCCGCGTCGTGAACCCTGGGCAGCTCGTCTCCAATGCCGTGACCCTGCAGCTCGGCTCGAACCTCCTGCTCCTCGGGATCGACGTCGCCGGCGTCGCACAGGACCAGGCCGCGACCGTCCCGGTGACGCTCACCGGAGCCGGCTTCGCGTCGGGAATGGTGGCAACGCTCACCCCCGCCGCTGGATCGTCCCAGGACCTGCCGACCACGGTGACGAGCTCCAGCTCGGCCAAGACCACCCTTCCGGCCCCGACGGGGCTCGCCATCGGGACCTACACCCTGTCGGTGCGCAACCCCACCGGAAGCCCGGCGGCAGGGCTCAAGTTCGCCGTCTACGAGGGCTCGCCGATCCTCGCGTCCGTCTCGCCGACCTGCGCCAAGGTGGGCGACTACGTGGCCGGAGCGGTCGTGGGCCAGTACCTCTACCCGAGTTCCACGGCGCACGTGAGCGGCGGTCTCATCCAGGACTCGGCGCTCGACACCGGATGCACGGTCGGGGCGCTGGGGCAATGCGCCGGCGGGACGGCGTCCGTCTCGGTAGACCTGACGAACGTTCAGCCGGGAAGCTACAATCTCACCGTCGTGAACCCCGGCTTCCCGGCGCCGCACGTTTCGGCCGCGAAGACCTTCGTCGTCAAGGCCAAGACCGATACCTGCCCCTAGGGCAGCCCAGGAGGGCCGTGGACCCCCAGCGCGCGACCGAGGCCAGGAGCGCGCGGGGGGACATCCTCCTCACGTGGTGCAAGGCCATCGGGGTGCTGGCGCTCGCGCGGGCCCTCGCCTCGGCGGACCCGACCGGGCTGCTGTCCGGGAACCTGGCCGCCGTGGCTGCGCTCGCCTTCGTGCTGCTCCCGGAGCGATTCCTGCGCGCCCGCGGCGAGACCTGGGCCGCCTACGGCCTCCCCTGGTGGGGAGCGGGGGATCCGCGCACGTGGCGCGCCTGGGGGCGCGGCGCGCTCCGCGGGGTCGCGGTCTGTGCGGTGGTCTTCCCCGTGTTCGGGCTCGCCTGGTGGGGCTACGCGACCGCCCTCCCGCGCCTTCCGGGAGCGCTCTCTCACGTCCTCGGTCCCTACGCGCTGCCTCCGCGCGTGGAGCCGAGGCTCCCGCGCGGCCTCGCCCTCCTCGCCCTCGGCCAGCTCCTCGTGGTGGCGCTGCCCGAAGAGATGTTCTATCGGGGCTGGATGCAGACCACCTGGGCCCGCTCCGGCCCGCGCGTTCGCGTGCTCGGGGCGAACCTCGGCCAGGGCTTCGTCGCCACGCAGCTGCTCTTCGCGGCGGGCCACCTCGTCTCGCTCCAACCCTGGCGGATCGCCACCTTCTTCCCCGGTCTCCTCTTCGGCTGGGTCCGGGCGCGCACCGGCGACCTCGCGGCTCCGGTCGTCGTGCATGCGCTCTCGAACCTCTTCCTCTTGGCGCTCGAGGCCACCTTCTACGGGGCGCGGTGACACGGACGGTGCCGGGGGTTACAAGGGAGCCATGGTCGGGACCATCCGCGAGATGCTGGAGGAGCAGGAGAGGGCTACGCTCCACCCCCGCGCGGCGCTCTCGACCGCGACGCGGGGGCGCGAGCGGCCGGACCCGGAGGACGACATGCGCCCCGCCTTCCAGCGGGACCGGGATCGGCTGCTCCACTGCAAGGCCTTCCGGAGGCTGAAGGGCAAGACGCAGGTGTTCCTGGCGCCGCGCGGCGACCACTACCGAAACCGGCTCACGCACACGCTCGAGGTGGCGCAGGTCGGGCGCTCCGTGGCGCGCGCGCTCCGCCTGAACGAAATGCTCGTCGAGGCGATGGTCATGGGCCACGACCTCGGCCACACGCCCTTCGGGCACGCGGGCGAGCGCGTGCTGAACCGCGTGATCCCGGGCGGATTCCACCACGTGGTGCAGTCGCTCCGCGTCGTCGAGGTGCTGGAGAAGGACGGCGAGGGACTCAACCTGACCAAGGAGGTTCGCGACGGGATCCTGCGCCACTCCAAGGGGCGCGGCCAAGTGCTGATGGAAGGGGGAGGGTCGAAGGCGCTCACCCTCGAGGCGGAGGTGGTCCGCCTCGCCGATATCATCGCCTACGTGAACCACGACCTCGACGACGCGGTGCGCGGCGACCTCCTGCGGGAGGACGAGGTCCCGCGAGAGATCGCCCGGGTGCTCGGGGGCCGCCACTCCGAGCGGCTCGCCACCCTGGTCCGAGACGTCATAAGAACCTCTGACCTCGACGCGGGGGGGCATATCGCCATGTCGCCCGAGGTGCACGGCGCGCTCCTCTCCCTGCGCGACTTCCTCTACTCGCGCGTCTACGAGAACCCGGTGGTGCAGGAGGAGTTTGCCAAGGCCCAGCGCATTCTCGAGGACCTCTACCGCTGGTGCACCGAGGACCCCGAGCGGCTGTGGCGCCGTTTCGGCGTGGCGCCGCGGGCCGGGGAGGACGTGGCCCGGGCGGTTACCGACTTCATCTCCGGAATGACCGACCGCTTCGCGCTCGAGACTTGGGAGCAGATCTTCATGCCCAGGCCCTGGGCGATCGTCTAGCTAGTGCCCGTTGATGGGGGCGACGGTCAGCCGCAAGGAGCGCTCCACAGCCACCACGGCGGACTCGGGGACCTCCAAGAACCCGCTCGGGTCGGAAAGCAGCGTGGTGAACACCACCGCCTTTGCCTGACGGTGGGGTCGCATCCGCGGGTCGCTGTCCGGGGTCGAGGCGTCGATGCCGTGGCGCGGGCACGGCACGATGCCTTCGAGCAGCGCGTAATGGAGGGGCTGTCCCCGCCGGGTGACGGCCACGACCCGTCCATTGGTCGCCGCCAGGTCGAGGACGCTCGGCCTGTTCACGCCCGACTCCCGGCACCAGGCGTCTACCTGCCGAACCGTCCGGGCGAGGGCCTGAGCGGCCACGTCGGCCGGGATGTTGAGGTCGTCGAGGGCCCCGGCCTCCCGCAGCTGGTTCAGGAACACGACGAAGAGATGCTCGGAGTCGGTCTCGCCGGCGATGGAGCGGCGCAGGAAGTCCGGCAGCGAGGCGACGAGGCGAGGCTTCACATCGGACCAGGCCTCGACGGAGCCCACGTGGCCAAAGATCCAGCGGCGGAAGCGGAAGGGCTGAGTGTTCTCGTCCTTGGCCGGGAAGCGGGCGGTGGCCTGCGCCCGGACGAGCAGGGCCTCACCCTCGACTGCGCCGAGGAGCTCCGGCAGCTCCAGAGGAACAGGAGTACCGGTCGGTCGCCGCCCCACAAGCACTTCGCCGGCCCGGTGATATCCCCATCCGTAGTCGTCCGGCCGCCGACCTGCTTCGGCCAGGGTGACGTGGCCCCTCAGCCGCGCTACCTGGCAGGCGAGCAGGTTTGGATCGTTCTGTAGCACTGCAATCAGCGCACCCATGTCCCTTTCTCCTGCCCACGCCACCTGACGGGGCGCCGCCTTGGCGGTGATATAACCATTCGCGGCATCGATCACATCCGCCCGGGCTGCATGGCGCGCCCGCCGTTCGTTTGACTGACCCGGGCGCCACCGCTACGATTTTTTTGGTCACCTCGGAAAAACCCCGGAAAATCGACAGATGAGCGACGACATCGCGGTGGGGATCGACCTCGGCACGAGCTACAGCGCCGTCGCCTCCGTCCTGGACGGCCGGCCGGAAGTGCTCCCGAACGAGTGGGGCGAGCGCACACATGCCTCGGTGGTGAGCTTTCTCGAGGACGGGACGGTGCTCGTCGGCAACAGCGCCAAGCGAAACATCATCACGAACGCCGAGAACACGGTCTACTCGGCCAAGCGGCTCATCGGCCGGTTCTTCTTCTCCGACGAGGTGAAGAAGGCGCAGGCAGTGATGCCGTACCGCATCGTGGAGGGGCCGAACAACTCGGTGCGGGTCCAGGTGGGCCAGCGGATCTTCGCGATCCCGGAGATCTCGGCGCTCGTCCTGAAGGAGATGAAGGCGATCGCCGAGACAGCTCTCGGGCGCGAGGTGCGGCGCGCGGTGGTGACCTGCCCGGCCTATTTCAACGACAACCAGCGGCAGGCCACGAAGGACGCCGGCCGCATCGCCGGCCTCGAGGTCCTGCGCATCATCAACGAGCCGACCGCCGCCGCGCTGGCGTACGGGTTCGGCAAGGACATCAATCAGAGGATCTGCGTCTACGACCTGGGCGGCGGCACGTTCGACGTGTCGATCCTGGAGATCGGGCGCGACGTCTTCGAGGTGATGGCGACCGCCGGGGACACCTACCTCGGCGGCGACGATTTCGACGACCGGATCATGTCGTGGCTCGCGGAGGACTTCCTCGGGAAGCATGGGCTCGACCTGCGCCAGAACAAGTTCTGCCTGCAGATGCTCAAGGAGGCGGGCGAGAAGGCCAAGATCGACGTGGGCCGGGATGGACAGGCGGCCATCGACGTGCCCGGGATCTGCCAGACGCCGGAGGGAGAGGTGCTCGACCTGAAGCAGCAGCTCGGCGCCGACCAATTCAACCGGATGGTGATGGACCTCGTGCAGCGCACCTTCAAGGTCTGCGACGAGGCGCTCCAGTCCGCCCGAATGACCGCCGGCGACATCGACGCCGTCATCCTCGTCGGCGGGCCGACGCGGCTGCCTATCATCCGGCAGAGCGTGCGCCACTACTTCCAGAAGGACCCCATGACCGGGATCGACCCGGACGAGGTGGTGGCGCTGGGAGCGAGCATCCAGGCGAGCGCGCTCATGAACCGGGACGCCGCGGTGGCCGGCCAGGCGAGCTACCTCCTCGACGTCACCCCCCTCACGCTGCGCGTCGGCACCGTCGGCGGATGGGCCGAGCCCATCATCGACAAGAACACGCCCATCCCCATCGAGAAGTCGAAGAGCTTCACCACCAGCCGCGACGGCCAGGACCGGGTCCGCATCCGCGTCTACCAGGGCGAGTCGAAGCGCGCCGACGAGTGCGAGTTCCTCGGGGAGTTCGAGTTCACCGGCTTCCGCATCGGGTACCGCGGCGAGGTGCAGATCCAGGTGACCTTCGAGATCGACTCGAACGGCATCGTCAACGTGTCGGCCACCGACATCGAGACCGGCCAGAAGGCCTCCACCACCATCAGCCTTTCGTCGGGCCTCTCCGAGCAGGACATCCAGACCGCCATCGACAAGAACGCGGAGGTCGTCCTGGCCGGCCACGCCTCCTAGGCGCGCGAGGGCTTGGCAGATTCCCGAATGGACGAGACCTTCCGCATCGAGGTGGAGACGCTGGCCGGGGCCCTCGACCACCTCGACTACTTCGCCGTCCTGAAGATCGCGCAGGTGGCGACGCCGGCGGAGATCAAGGCCGCCTACCACCGGGAGTCGCGCACCTACCACCCGGACCGCTTCGCCACGCTGGCTGACGAGCGCCTGCGCGACCTGCTGGGACGCGTCTACCGCCGGATCAACGAGGCCTACACGGTGCTCCGCGACGACGCCCGGCGGAAGAAGTACGCGGCCGACCTGAACGGCCCGGAGCGCGAGCGGAAGCTCCGGTTCACCGACGCCGACGAGGCCGAGGTCAAGGAGGCGAAGAAGCGGAAGGTGGAGGAGCAGATGGGCCAGACGCCCAACGGGCGGAAGTTCTTCTCCTCGGCACTCTCCGACATCCAGGCCGGCCGCTGGGAGGCGGCCGCGCGCAACCTGCGCATGGCGCTCATGTACGAGCCGGAGAACCCCCGGTTCAAGGAACAGGCCGACCTCGTCGAGAAGAGCAGGCCCAAGGACGACTTCCGGATCAAGTAGCCCCGCCACTGCCCATGACCCTCGACGCCGTCGTCATCGCGGCCCTGGCGCTGGCCTCCGCGGCGGGGGCGCTCGCCGGCGCCCTTCGCCCCCTGTTTCTCGCCGCCGGTGCAGCCCTCGGCTGGCTCGCCGCGCGGCGCTTCTCCATGCCGGCATCGCGCCTGCTCGAGCGCGCGCTCTCGCCGCCACTCGCCCAGGCGGTGGCGGCCGCCGTGCTCTTCGGGGCGACGCTCGCCCTGGTGACGCTCATCGGGCGGGCTCTCTCCCGGGGCGCCGGAGGCGAGCGCCGCCCGGCGGACCGGGCAGCCGGGGCGCTGCTCGCCGGCGCGGCGGCGGGGCTGGCCGCATGGGTGGTTCTGGCCGCCATGGCCTCGGCCGCCTCGCTGCTCCCCCGCGGCCTCGAGCGCCAGATGGCGGAGAGCGACCTCGCCGCGCTGGTGAGGGAGCACGACCTCGCCGGCGCGTGGAGACGACCGGCCGAGGAAGCGCTTCGCCAACTCGTCCGCCTCGCCTCCGACCCGCACGGGGCCGCCTGGGTCCAGAGCGATCCGGACCTGCGCGGCCTGCTTGACGACCGGCGCGTCCAGGAGATCGTCGAGGAGTCGAGGTCGGGCGCCCCGGGGGCCGACCCCGGTCGCTCGGTCCGGGCGCTGCACCTGCTTGCCGACCCGGACTTCCGCGACCGCCTCGAGGCGGCGCAAGAGCGCCTTGACCGGGAGGGCCCCCGCCGCTAGGCCGCCTTCGCTACCTGGACTTGCGGGCCGCCCGGCCGACGTCGGGCATCGCGCCGGAGCCGGGGTGGCGCCGCTGGTGGGCGCGCCGCAGGTTCTCGTAGAGGGCGTCGAGCCTCCGCATGAGCCGCTTGGGCTTGCGCGGCTTGCGGGTGGACAAGGCGTTCGCGAAGACCAGCGGGGCTGCGATCGTGGCGTCCGAGTACACGACCACGTGGTTCTTCAGCATGTTCGCCTGGACCTTGCCCCAGCTGATCGCCTCGCTCGGCGTGGCACCCGACAGCCCGCCCCATTGAGGGGAATCGGTGGAGATCTGCAGCACGTACTCGTGGCCGCCGCGGTTGAGGTCGAGAATCTGCCACAGGGTCGGCTGGGTCTGCAGGTAGAAGTTCTTCGGCGACCCTCCGCCGAGGATGACGACGCCGTTCACCTTGGCGTCGTAGACGATGGCGGTCGACTCGAGCACGTCGAGATCCGGGTCGATCGTGGTCTTGCCCCCGCGCAGCTTCATGGCGGCGACGTTCATGCCGATCGAGGAGTCTCCCGGGGAGCTCGTGAAAACCGGGACGTCGAACTTGGCGGCGGTGGCGACCCAGGACAGCTGGGGGAGGGGCGCCTCCTGCAGCGCCAGGTGACCGAGGTAGCTGTGCAGCCGTGGCGTGGAGATGGATCCGCGCAGCTCTGCGGGCGCCTTCTCCAGCGCCTCCCGGACGAAGGCATCGGTGTCGAGCAGCGAGTCCTCGGTGATGAAGACGTCGTAGATGCGCTCGATCCCGGCGCGGTACAGCTCCCGGTCGTCCACCTGGAAGTGGCCCTGGACCACCGGCAAACGCAGCGCGAAGTGCAGGTCGTGGTAGATGTTCGCGCCGGTCGAGATGACGAGGTCGACGAAGCCGGCCTCGATCATGGCCTGGATGGCGCCGCCTAGGCCCGCCGGGGCCATGGCGCCGGTCAAGGTGAGGGCGATGGTGGCCCCCGAATCGATCATCCGGCCGAAGAGGTCGCATCCCTCGGCCAGTCTTCCCCCGTTGAAGGCGCCGGCACGGCGGTAGACGTCCACGAGCTCCGTCACTGTCATCCCCGGGCGCAGCCGCATCGGCTCCACCGGGGGCCGGGAGAGGTAGCGCTTGCGGAGCTGTTTCGGGGAGGGCGGCTTGGCCATGGCGGCGCGGATACTGTCGGAGCATCCGACGCCCGTCAACTAGCGCGCCGCAACCTGGCTCTGCGGAAGCTGGACCAGGTCGGCGGCCGCGCCCTCCTTGGGGCGGGGTGGGGCCAAGGTCGACAGCTTCGCCTGGCGGTACACATCGAGCATGCGATCCTGGCCCTCGCGCCAGACCGCCACCATGGTGCACGTGGGGGCCCGGCCGCAGGCGTCGTCGCCGTCGAGGCAGACGTTCAGAGCGACCGGTCCCTCCACTGCCTCGATGACGTCGAGGAAGCTGATCTCCGCCGCGGAGCGCGCGAGCGTGTAGCCGCCGTAGGGCCCACGACTCGAGCGGACGAGCCCCTGGTCGACGAGGGTCTTGAGAATCTTTGCAAGGAAGTCCTCGGGCACATCCATCTGGCGGGCGATCTCCCGGAAGGGCACCACCGAGCCTTCGGGAATGGCGGCGAGGTAGATCATCGCCCGCAGGCCGTAGTCGATCTTCCTGGAGATGCGCAGGACGTGTTGCATGGGACTCCCCATCGCGCCAATACAGCTTGGGATTATGATACCAGCCGGAGGGGATCCTAATGGCCGGGGCCGCGGGCGTCATTGATCTGCATACGCATTCCACTGCGTCCGACGGGCAGTATCCGCCGGCCGAAGTCGCCGGCCGCGTGGCCGCGGCCGGTACGGCGGTGTGGGCGCTCACCGACCACGACACCGTCGCCGGGCTGGAGGTGGCCGGTGCGGAGGCCCGCAAGCTGGGAATTCGGTTCGTTCCCGGGATCGAGCTGTCGGTGTTCCTCGACAGCCGCGAGATCCACGTCCTCGGGCACTTCGTCGACCCGGCCCACCCGGCCTTGACGGCGTTCGAGGACCTCCTCGCCGAGCGCCGCCGCGAGCGGATGGAGCGGATCGTCGGGAAGCTCGCGGGCCTGGGCGTGCACATCACGACGGACAGCATCGTGAGCTTCAGCGGCGGTAAGACCATCGGGCGACCCCACGTGGCCCGAGCCCTCGAGGGCGCCGGGTACGTGGAGAGCGTCAAGGAGGCCTTCGACCGGTACCTCGGCGAGGGAAAGCCCGCTTACGTCCCCCGATATCGCCTCACTGCGGAGGACGCCGTGGCGCTCGTGCGGGGGGCAGGGGGGGTTGCGACTCTCGCCCATCCGGGGGTTTCGAAGATGGAGCGCGGGGACCTCGCCCGCCTCCGCCGGATGGGGTTCGACGGGGTGGAGGTGCACCACCCCGACCACGTGCCGTCCCAGGTCGAGAAGTACCTGCGGGCCGCTACCGAGTTCGACCTCGTGCCCACGGCGGGCTCCGACTTCCACGGCGAGGCGATCTCCGGAGCGCAAACTGGGAACGACCACCATGCCCGGCGAGGACCTGGAGCGCCTGGAGCGACGGCGTCCCGCTCGCGCGAGCTAAGGCGCGGCAGGGAGGCCGCAACCTGGCCCTTCGGGCGGGCGGTTCACCCTCGGAAGAGGACGAGTGAGGCCTTGGTCCAGCCGATGACCGGGTTCAGCCAGATGCCGAGGAGCAGCGTGACCGCGGCGAACCCGGAGAGCATCACCCGGTACGACATCGGATAGGTGACCTCGGACTCCGCGAACGGGGCGTCGAGGAACATCGCCCGCAGGATTCGCGCGTAGTAGTAGAGCGAGACCGCGGTGTTGAGGGCGGCGACGAGCGCCAGCACGGCGTACCAGAAGCCGGCGGGCCCGTTCACCCGCTCCATGACCGCGAGGAAGAGGTAGTACTTTCCCGTGAAGCCGATGGAGGGGGGCAACCCCGTCAGCGCGAAGAGGAAGACGCCGAAGGTCAGCGCGGCGAGGGGCGCGCGCCTCCCGAGGCCGCGGAACTCGAAGATCGACGGCGACCCGGTGAGCCGCTCCACGACGATGACGGCGAGGAAGGCGCCGAGGTTCATGACCAGGTAGGCGAACATGTAGACCATCACCGCCTGGGTCCCGATGACCGAGTTGGCGGCGACGCCCATGAGCGCGTAGCCGGCATGGGCGATGGACGAGTAGGCGAGCAGTCGCTTCAGGTTGGTCTGCGGGAGCGCCGCGAAGTTACCGAGGGTCATGGTGACGGCCGAGAGCACCCCGACCACGGCCGGCCACGGAACGCTTCCCAGGGCCTCGGAGAAGCCGGAGACGCCGGGGCGAGTGCTGAGGGCGCCGTAGAGCAGGCGGGGCGCCATGGCGAAGCCAGCGGCCTTCGGGCCGACCGAGAGGAAGGCCGTGAACGGCGTCGGGGCGCCCTCGTACACGTCCGGGCACCACATGTGCCAGGGTACCGCCGCGATCTTGTAGCCGATGCCGGCGGAGAAGAAGACCACCGAGAGCACGAGTGCGAGCTTCGACCGGCCAGACCGCCGGCAGCGCCGCGATGCGCGGCGCCGAATTCCAGCGATGTTGGTGGTCCCGAGCAGTCCGTAGAGGTAGCTCATGCCGAAGACCATCACGCCCGAGGCCACCCCGCCGAAGATGACGTACTTGAGCGCCGCCTCGGAAGCTTTGCGGTTGCCTCGCGAAGCCCGGCCAGGACGTAGCTCACCATCGAGACGAGCTCGATGGACATGAAGATCATGAGGAGGTCGCTCGCGCTCGCCATGAGGAACATGCCGAGCACGATGGAGACGAGCAGGGCGTAGAACTGGCCGATGCGCGCGGCGGAGAAGGCCCGCGAGGGCGCCGCGATGAAAACCGTGAGCGCTGCGCCCGCGAGGAACAGCCACTTGAAGAAGGTGGCGAAGGCGTCGTTCACGATCATGCCGTTGAAGAGCGACTGCGGCGTGCCGGCTGGAGCGCGAGCGAAATGGCAGCCCCGCCGAGCACGGCCAGCGTGGCGAGCATCATGAGCCGCGCGCGGTCCGAGTTCTTCTTCCACCAGACGTCGAGGAGGAAGAGGGCGAGCGTGCCGAACGTGAGCCAGAGCTCCGGCTGGAACCAGCCGGCGCTGCGCACGTTCTCGGCGACGAGCTGCGTCTGGATGTCCATGCGGCGGTCTCCCGGCGCCCTACGCGCGGATGTTCTGGATGAGCGCTGAAGCGTCGGGTTGATCGCGGTGAGGATGAACTGCGGGTAGAACCCGAGGAAGATCATGAACGCGGCCAGCGGGTAGAGCATGACGCGCTCGCGCCAGTTCACGTCGGGGTAGCCCTGGTACAGCGGGTTCAGCTTGCCGAGGAAGATCCGCTGCATGGCCCACAGGTAGTAGGCGGCGGTGATGATGACCGCGGTGGCGGAGATGGCGGTGTAGGTCAGGTAGACCGGGAAGCTGCCCGAGAGCACCATGAACTCGGCGATGAAGCCCGGCCAGGCCCGGCAGGCCCAGCGAGGCGAAGAAGGCGAGCCCGATGAGGCCGCTGTACTCGGGCAGCGCCTGGGCCAGGCCGCCGAACCGGTCGAGGTCGCGGTGGTGCGCGCGGTCGTAGATGACGCCCACCAAGAGGAAGAGTGCCGGGCTGATGATGCCGTGGGTGAATAGGTTGAACACTGCGCCCGAGATGGCGATGGGGGTGAGCGCGGCCATGCCGAGGAGCGTGAAGCCCATGTGGGAGACGGACGAGTAGGCGATGAGCTTCTTGAAGTCCCGCTGCGCCAGGCACACGTACGCGCCGTAGACAATGTTGATGACGCCGAAGACGGCGATGCCGTTCGCCGCCCACTCGGTGGCGTCGGGAAGCAGCGGGTAGTTGAACCGGAGGATGCCGTACGGACCCATCTTGAGCAGGACGCCGGCCAGGATGACCGAGATGGGCGTCGGGGCCTCGACGTGGGCGTCGGGCAGCCAGGTGTGGAACGGGAACATCGGGATCTTGATGGCGAACCCGATGAAGAGGGCCACGAAGACGATCTTGGGGAAGGCGAACCCGAGGATGGCGCCGGCACTCGCGAACTGCCCGGCGCGCCCCTGCGCTGCCAGCTCGAGCAGGTTGAAGGTGTGGTTCGCCGACAGCGTGCCGTCGGCGAGCGCCGCGGGCAGGCTGCGGTAGTAGACGGCGATGATGGCGAGCAGCATCAGCACCGAGCCGGCCAGCGTGTAGAGGAAGAACTTGATGGCCGCGTACTCGCGGCGCGGGCCGCCCCAGATGCCGATGAGGAAGTACATCGGCAGGAGCATGACCTCCCAGAAGACGTAGAAGAGGAACATGTCCAGGGCGACGAAGGTGCCCATCATCCCGGTCATGAGCAGCAGCAGGAGCACCATGTAGGCGGGCACCATCCGCACCGAGAAGTGCTTGGGGTGGTGCGGCGTCGTCGTGGCCGTGCTCGTCCATGCCGGCGAGCTCGCTCGCGTGCTTGCCGCCCTGCCACCAGGGCATCGAGGCGATGGCGGCGACGAAGGAGATGATGCCGGTGAGGAGCACCATGGAGATGGAGAGCCCGTCCACCCCCACGAACCACTCCACGTTGAAGGGGCGGATCCAGACGCGCGCGACTGACCATCTGGACGTTGGTGGCCTTGCCTGCGACCAGCAGGCCGGCCGCGTGGGGGTCGTACCAGTGCCAGGCCAGCAGGGAGGCGAGCAGCATGAGGGCGCTCGCAACGAGCAGCGTCACCCAGCGGGCCGACTGGTCGATGAAGGCCTTGGGAAGCCTGAGCGCGTAGCGGACCGCGGTCAGCGCCAGGATGAGGCCGGCGCCGATGAGCGGGAAGAAGGTGGCCCAGACCAGCACGTTGTCGGGGCGGATCATTCGCTGGTCTCCTAGCGGAAGAGGAAGTTGAAGAGGACGACGAGCAGCGACCCGAGGGTCAGCCCGTAGAGGTAGGTCGGTGATGCGGCCGGTCTCGATGCGCCGCAGGGCGCGGCCGGCCTCGCCGGTCAGCGCCGGCGACCGCGTTCACCGCGCCGTCGACGACGTACTTGTCGATGGCGCCGTCGATGGTCGGCGACGAGCCGGCCCGAGCCAGCCGACGAAGTTCACCAGCCAGTCGACGACGTGCTGGTCGAACCAGAAGAGGAAGCGGGCGCAGGAACAGGGAGGGGCGCACCACGACGGCGTAGTACAGCCTCGTCCACGTAGTACTTGTTGTAGACGACGGTCCAGGCGCCGAAGAACCGCTTCTTGAGCTCGGCGGGGACGGTGCTCGTGCCGTCCTTGAAGAGGAGCGCGCGCGAAGAACCAGCCGACGGTCGCCGGCGGCGACCCCGAGGCCCTGGAAGAGCCACTCGGTGGCGTGGGGGAACTCCGCGAAGGGGACCTCCGCGGGCAGCGACGGCGCGAGCCACCTCTCCAGGAGCCGGCTCGTGGCCGGTCCAGAGCGCCGGGATCCCGAGGAGCGCCGGTGAGCACCGCGCCCGGCGGCGAGCACGACCAGGACGACCGTGATCGACGCGGGCGACTCGTGTGGCGCGCCGCCGTGGTGGCCGTGGCCGTGATCGTCCTTGGCTCGGTGCGCGGCTGCGTCGTGCGCTGGGCGCCGTGGCGTGTGCCCCGGCGCCGTTCGGGTCGACGTTGTCCTGCGGGTGGGCAGCGGTGGCGTGGTGCGGGGCGGCGTGGGCGGAGTGGGGGTCCTCGTCGTGCTCCTCGGCGTGGCCTCGCCGCCCGCGGTAGGTGCCGGTGAAGGTCATGTAGTAGCTGCGGAACATGTAGAAGCTGGTGCCGGTGGCGGTCAGGATGCCGAGGAGGAAGATGGCCGGCCCGAGCCAGGGGGCCGAGTGGCCGAGGAAGGCCAGGTCTCGCGCCGTGAAGGCCTTCCAGAGGATCTCGTCCTTGGAGTAGAAGCCGCTCGCCCAGGGGAAGCCGGCGATGGCCCAGGTGGCGACGAGGTAGGTCCAGCGCGTGACGGGCATGTGCTTCTTCAGGCCGCCCATCTTCCGCATGTCCTGCTCGTGGTGGCAGCCCGAGGATCACCGAGCCCGACCCGAGGAACAGGCAGGCCTTGAAGAAGGCGTGGGTGAGCAGGTGGTAGGTGCCGGCCCAGTAGGCGCCCACGCCCACGCCGATGAACATGAAGCCGAGCTGGGAGACGGTGGAGTAGGCCAGCACCTTCTTGATGTCGTACTGGAAGAAGCCGATGGTGGCGGCGAAGAACGCGGTGAGCGCGCCGATGGCCGCCACCCAGCCCATCGCCGTCGGGCGACAGCGCGAAGAGGAAGTTCAGAGCCGGGCCACCATGTAGACGCCGGCGGTGACCATGGTGGCGGCGTGGATGAGGGCCGAGACCGGCGTCGGGCCGGCCATGGCGTCGGGGAGCCAGACGTAGAGGGGGAGCTGGGCGCTCTTGCCCATGGCGCCCGACGAAGAGGAGGATGCCGACCAGCGCCATGAGCGCGAAGCCCCAGACCGTCTGGTGCTGCAGGTGCTCGGCCACCCCGGTGCCCTCGATCACCACCTGGTCGCGCAGCTCCCGGAAGTTGAGGGTGGGCCCGACCGACGATGCGCGTGCCGTGGACCTCGACCGCCTTCGGGCCGACCGCCTCGTAGGGGTTGCGCGGCCCCGGCGACGGCGCCGTCGCCGATCGCGGGGAGCGTACTGAGAGCGAGCGCACGTCGGCGCGCGGCTGCCAGGCGCCGCCGAGCGACCAGAAGAGCAGGAACAGGCCGAGGATGAAGCCGAAGTCGCCGAAGCGGTTCACCACGAAGGCCTTCATGCCGGCCTTCGGCCTTCTCCACGTCGGTGTACCAGAAGCTGATGAGCAGGTAGCTGCGCGAGCCCCACGCCCTCCCACCCGAAGAACATGACGGCGAAGTTGTCCCCCATGACGAGCAGGAGCATCGCGAACACGAACAGGTTCAGGTAGGCGAAGAACCGCCAGTACGACGGCTCGTCCGCCATGTAGCCGATGGAGAAGACGTGGATGAGGGTGCCGATGAAGGTGATGATGAGCACCATCATCATCGACAGCGGGTCGAGGGCGAAGGCGAGGTCGAAGCGCAGACGACCCGCCGTGACCATGTTCCACGAGCGTCTGCTGGAGGTACCGCTCCTCGGGCGCGAGCGCGTAGCAGCTCGAGGAAGGCGCAGAGCCGCCACGCGCGAAGGAGATCGCCATCATCCCGATGGCGATGAGGTGCACGGCCTTCTTCCCCACCGTCCGCTGGAGCGGATGCCGAAGAGCGAGTTGATGAGCGCTCCGACGGCCGGGAACAGCGGGATGAGCCAGAGGTAGCTCACCTTGTGGACCGCGATCGGTCCGAGCTCGTTCAGGGCGTGTTCCATCTCACTCTCGCATCAGGTCCGCGGCGCGGACGTCGATGGTCTTGAAGGTGTGGAAGATGGCGAGGACGATGGCGAGGCCGACGGCGGCCTCGGCGGCCGCGAGCACGATGACGAAGAGGGCGAAGACCTGGCCGGCGAGGCCGCCCGACCACGTAGCGGTTGAAGGCGACGAAGTTGACGTTGGCGGCGTTGAGCAAGAGCTCGACGCCCATCAGCACGCGCCACCGCGTTGCGCCGGGTGAGCGACGGTGAAGAGGCCGAGGGCGAAGAGCAGCGCTCCGACGACGAGGAAGTGAGAGAGGGTCGACGTGTGCCATGCGGTTCTCCCGGCCGTCACTCGGCCTTGAGCTCCTTGCGGGCGATGACGATGGCCCCGATGAGGGTGGCGAGCAGGATGAGGGAGGCGAGCTCGAAGGGCAAGCAGCCAGCGTTGAGGAGCGCGTCGCCGAGCGATGCCGTGGTCGGGCGCGAGCGGGTGCCTCGCGCACCCTCCAGGGGACCGCGACCGGCGACGGCGATGAGAAGCGAGGCCAGGACCGCGATGAGCAGTGCCCCTCCGGCCCAGCCGAGGCTGGGTTGGAGATGTTCACGTCGCCGATGCGGTTCGTGAGCATGACCGCGAAGAGGATGAGCACGAGCACTCCGCCGATGTAGACGAGCACCTGGGCGACGGCGACGAAGTCGGCCGACAGGAAGACGTAGAGGCCGGCGACGCCCATGAGCGAGAAGAGAAGGGCGAGCGACGTGTAGAGGATGTTCCGGGAGAGGGCGACGCCGGCGGCGCCGCCCACTGCCAGGGCTGCGAGCGCGTAGAAGACCAGGTCGGTGAGCGCCATCGGACCGGTGGCGCCCTGGCGCGGCGACGCGGCCAAGGCCGGCGCCAGTCGTGCCGAGGCCACCGCCACGACGGCGAGGAGGGCAAGGCTGCCGAGCGACCAGGCGACGAGCTTCGGGAGGGAGCGCATGCGGGGCCTCTCGATCACGGCTTGGGTTCGCCGGCTGCGGGTGGGGTCCCCGGCTCGGCGGCGGTCGCCGGGGTGGCCGGCTTGGCCTCGGGGGCCGGCGGAGCGACGACCGCGGGCGCGGCCTCCCCGGAAGCGACGGGCTTCGCGGGCACGGGGGCGGCCGCCGCCGGTTTCGGGGCCGGGGGTGCAGCGGGCTTCGCTGCGACGGCAGGCTTCGGGGGCGCGGGCGGCGGTGGTTTGAGCGGCTCGGGCGGGAGGTAGGCCGGACCGTTCGCGTCCCAGGGCCGCTTCGCGATTTGCTCACGCACCAGGGACCCGAGCGGCACGCGCGGGAAGTAGGGCGCGTCCTTCTGGACTTTGTAGACCGGGAAGGGCTTCAGCGGGTCGGCCCAGCGGAAGACCAGGTTGCGGATGGAGCGCTGCGTCGCCTCGAACTCGCGAGTGTGCTGGATCGAGCCGGTCGGGCAGGGCTCGACGCAGAGGCCGCAGAACATGCACTTCGCCTCGTCGATGTCGAACTGCTTGACCACGCGCTGCTTCGGGTTCGCGGGGTCCTTGTCGAGCTCGATCTGCGATGCAGCTGATCGGGCACGCCCGCTCGCAGGCCTGGCAGCCTGTGCAGATGGCGGTGTCGACCTCGAGGAAGCCCCGGTAGCGGGCGGGCAGCACGTCCTGGACGGGCAGCGCGGTGCGGTCCGGGTACTGGACGGTGATGGGGCGGCGGAGAAGGTGCGACAGGGTGATCGACATCCCGTGCCAGAACGACCTCACGGTGTCGCGGATGTTGCCGACGTACTCGCTGGAGGAGGTGAGCATGGGTCGTTCGCCTACCAGTTGGAGAGGTCCACGTGGTCGCCGACGACGAGCGAGATGTTCTCCCGCGTCTGCTTGAGGAACCGGTACAGCGCGTAGACGAAGGCGAGGCGACAGCAGGCCCTCGCTCAGGAACTCGAGCCACGGGGCCCGAGCCACGGCGATCTGCCACAGCAGCGCTGAACAGCATCGCCGCGAAGCCGCCCGGCACGAGGTACTTCCAGCACAGGTTCATCATCTGGTCGACGCGGATGCGCGGCAGCGTCCAGCGCAGCCAGATGACCACGTTGACGAGCACCAAGGTCTTCGCGGAGAAGACGAAGACCGAGAGAAGCTGCCAGAGGTACCACGATGGCCCGGGGGAAGGCTCCGGTGCCGCGAAAGGCGGCCCAGTCCTGGGCCGTGACGCAGGGGATCTGCCAGCCGCCGAGGAAGAGCGAGACGGCGACCGCGCTGATGATCCAGAGGTTGGCCCACTCGACGAGGAAGTAGAGCGCGAAGCGGAATCCCGAGTACTCCGACATGTAGCCGGCGACGAGCTCCGACTCCGCCTCGGGCAGGTCGAAGGGGGTGCGGTTGGCCTCGGCGAGCTGGCTGATGAAGAGGATGAAGAAGGCGATGAACGCGGCCGGGTTGCGGCTGACGAACCACTGCCACGGCCACGCCGCCCTGCGCCCGGATGATCCCCTGCATGGACAGCGTGCCCGCCATGAGCACCGGCGACCATGATGGCGAGGCCGGACGGGCATCTCGTAGCTGATCACCTGGGCGGCGGACGCGCATGCCGCCGAAGAGCGCCCACTTGGAGTTGGAGGACCAGCCGGACAGGAGGATCCCGACCACGATGAGGGCGGTCACCGCCAGGATGTAGAAGATGCCCACGTTCAGGTCGGCGACGATGACCGACTGGCCGAAGGGGAGCGCCACCAGCGTGAGCGTCATGCCGGCCAGGACGAAGTAGGGGGCCGCCCGGAAGAGCAGGCGCGTCGGCCTCCGCCGGGACCAGGTCCTCCTTGAAGAGGAGCTTCACGGCGTCGGCGACCCACTGGAAGAACCCGCCCGCGCCCACCCGGTTCGGTCCGATGCGGCTCTGCATGCGGCCGGCGACCCTCCGCTCGTACCAGGAGAAGATGCCGCCGAGACGACCGACGCGAAGGTGAAGAGGAGCAGGCCGGCGAGCGAGGAGCGCCGCGCCGTAGAGCCACTGGGTGCCGGCCCAGGTCGCCGGGTCGTGGCGCAGCGATGTCGCGGACGAAGGCGTGAAAGCACCAGCGTGCCTGGATGAACGGCAGGTAGAGGACGAGCAGCCCGAAGAGGGCGAGCGGGATGACGAGCGCCGCCGCCAGCGACGGCACGCAGCAGGATCCGGCGGGTGACGGGCTTGGGAAAGGCGAACGAGAACTTGCTGGGCATCGGTTATCGATCCGTCTCGGGGGCAACCACGTCGAGCGAGGCGATGAGGGCGACGAGGTCGGCGATCATGAGACCGGAGGAGATGTCCTCGATGATGCCCATGGCGAGGAAGGAGCCGGTGCGGGCGCGCACCCGGTAGGCGCGCTCGGTTCCGTCCGACACCACGTAGTAGGCCATCTCGCCCGCGGGCGCGACTCGACGCGGGACATGACCTCCGCCGCCTCCGGCTTGATCTTGCGCGGGACCTTGGCCATGTACTCGCCGTCGGGCAGCTTCTCGAGCGCCTGGCGGACGATGCGCGACGACTGCGCCATCTCCAGCACGCGGACGTAGTAGCGGTCGAACGCGTCGCCCACGGTCCCGGCCCAGCCACGGCCGATCGGGACGTCGAACTTGAAGTCCGGGTAGGCGCCGTAGGGCATGTCGCGGCGCACGTCCCAGTCGACGCCGGAGCCGCGGAGGTTCGGGCCGACGAGGCCGTAGTCGATGGCCTGCTCGCGCGGTGATGACCGCCACGCTGCCGAGCCGCTTCAGGTAGATCTCGTTCCAGGTGATGAGGCGGTCCCACTCCTGCAGGAGGCTGTCGAAGCGGTCGAGGAACTTGAGGACCCGGTCGCGCCAGCCCTCCGGCGCGTCGAAGGCCACGCCGCCGATGCGGTGGTAGTTGTAGGTGAGCCGCGCGCCGCAGAGGGCCTCGACGAGGTCGTTGATGGCCTCGCGCTCGCGCAGGGCGTAGACGAGCGGGGTGACGGCGCCGATGTCCGTCGCCATCGTGCCGATGGAGACGAGGTGGCTCGCGATCCGGTTGAGCTCGCAGCTGATGGCGCGCAGGTACTGGGCCCGCGGCGGGACCTCGACCTTGATGAGCTTCTCGACGGCGATGGCGTAGCCCTCGTTCGCGAACATGGCCGCGAGGTAGTCGATGCGGTCGGTGTAGGGCATGTAGCCCGGGTACCCGACCATCTCGCCGATCTTCTCGAGGGACCGGTGGAGGTAGCCGATGTCGGGGATGGCCCGGCGCATCACCTCGCCGTCGGTCTCGACGAGGAAGTTCAGGACGCCGTGGGTCGAGGGGTGCTGCGGCCCGAAGTTGACGAGCATCTCCTCGTTGTTGCGGTCGATGCGGCGCAGGACGAGCTTGGACATGTCCGTTCCTCGCTAGGCCTTCGGGGCCGCCGGCGGGGCGGTGGGGGCCGGCGGCGTCCCGCCGGCCGGTGGCGCCGCGCTGCCCCCGCGGGGGCGGCCGGAGCCTTGGGCGGCGCCGGGGCGGGCGCGGGCGGCGGCGGGTTGCTCTTCGCTGCTCGGCGATGCGCACCTCGTCGAGGCGGCGCAGCTCCACGAGCGGGTTCTCGCGAAGGTTGGGGATGCCGTGGTACCCGCCCGCCTCCTGGTAGTCCTTGCGCAGCGGGTGCCCGACCCAGTCGTCGGGCAGCATGACCCGGCGCAGGTCGGGGTGGCCGGAGAAGGTCACGCCGAAGAGGTCGAAGACCTCGCGCTCCATCCAGTTGGCCGCCTTCCAGACGCCCTCGACCGAGTGGGCACGACCGGCTTCGCGCGGTCCGCCTCCACCTTGAGGACGATGCCGTGGCGCTGCTTGTAGCGAGAAGAGGTGGTAGACGACCTCGATGGCATTCTCGCTTCGGCCAGTCGACGGCGGTGAGGTCCTCGCAGAAGTCGAGGTCGACGCCGGGCGTCTCCTTGAGCCACCGGCATACCTCGACGATGCCGCTCCGCCTTCACGACCGCGAAGGGATCGACCTTGCGCGTCCGACAGCGGCCCCACCGAGTCGCCGAACTGGGCCTGGAGCTGTCTGGTGAATCTCGTTCGTGGTCATGCCCGTTCCTCGGAGAGACAGGTGGGCGGGCGGCTCTTCGCGCTCGCCCCGTGCACCGGAGCTATCTAGCGAGGTCGCTAGGCCTCGCCGCCCGCCGCCTGCGGTGCCGCGCGGGGGCCGCCGCTTGTCCTTCCAGCGCTCGCGCATCACCAGGTCCTGAAGCCGCAGGAGACCCTCGGTCAGGGCCTCGGGGCGGGGCGGGCAGCCCGGCACGTAGACGTCCACCGGGACGACCTTGTCGACGCCCTTGCAGACGGAGTAGGCGAGCTGGAAGAGGCCCGCCGCAGTTGGCGCACGAGCCCATGGAGATGACGTACTTCGGCTCGGCCATCTGGTCGTAGAGGAGCTTGAGGCGCTCGGCCATCTTGTAGGTGAGCGTGCCGGCCACGATCATGAAGTCGGCCTGGCGCGGGGTGGCGCGGAACACCGCGCCGAAGCGATCGAGCGTCGGCGCGCGGCCCGCCGAACTGCATGAGCTCGATGCCGCAGCAGGCGAGGCCGAACAGCAGGTAATGGAGCGAGTTCGCCCGGGCGAGGTTGATGATCCGGTCGAGCTGGCTCGTGTGGGAGGTGACGATCTCTCCGCCGATCCCGGCGTCCATCCCGTCGCGGCTGCCCATCTTGAAGTCTCCTTACCGTCCCCTCGGGTGCGTTGTACCGGCCTGAGCTTGCTTACGCAGCCCTGGTGGTCGGACTGGTGTTTTCGGCCGGCTCGGGACTGTCGTCCACGACGGCAAGCTTCTTCACCCACTCGAGGTCGCCGTGGGCCCAGACCCAGACCAGGCCGACGAGCAGGATGCCGATGAAGAGCAGCAGCTCCACGAAGGCCACCCAGGCAAACCCCGACCCGGCCGCGACCCAGTCCTTGTAGACGACCGCGACGGGGAAGGTGAGGGCGATGTCGACCTCGAAGATCTCGAAGACGAGGGCGATGAGGTAGAAGCGCGGGTTGAAGTTGAACCAGGCGCGACCGATGGGCTTCTCGCCGCACTCGTAGATGAGCGCCTTGTCGGCTTCCGGAAACGCCGGGCGGATGAGGCGGAACGCCGCGAGCGCCCCGAAGGGGAGGAGGACAGCGATGGCGGCAAATGCGAGGACCGCGCCGAACTGGTAGCCCATGTCGGAACCCTGGAGGGGGTGAGGGTGACCTCGGAAGGGCGCGGAGTTTATATGGATGCCCTGTGGAGTCAAGGGGTGATTCCCCTTGACGAAACCGACGCGGGCAGGCAGTTAGGAGCACCTTGACCCCTTCCCCCCTTCCGACATGACCACAACCCTGCAGAGCTACTTCCCGCTCGCGGTCGTACTCGTCGTCGCGGTGGGTCTCGCCCTCACCCTGCTCGGCCTCGCCAACCTTCTCGGCCCGCGCCGGCCCAACGAGGCGAAGTCGAGCCCGTTCGAGTTCGGGTCGAGGCCGTCGGGGCTGGCGCGCGAGCGCTTCGACGTGAAGTTCTACGTGCTCGCGCTCTTGTTCGTCGTCTTCGACATCGAGGCGGTCTTCATGTACCCGTGGGCAGTCGTGCTCGGGGACCTGGGCTGGCCCGGATTCATCACCATGGCCGTGTTCGGCTTTACGCTCGTCCTGGGGCTCGTGTACGTCTGGAAGAAGGGCGCCCTCGACTGGAACCGAGAGTGAGCATGTCCACCTCCGCCGACCTGGACCTCGTCCCCGCCATCGCCACGCGCCGCGAGGAGGCGCTGACCGGGCTGTCCAAGCTCGTGTCGAAGGGCCTCGGCTGGGCCCGCAAGTACAGCCTCTTCCAGTACCCGTTCGTCACCGCCTGCTGCGGGATGGAATTCATGGCGGTCGCCGCGGCCCGGTACGATCTCGACCGCTTCGGCGCCGCGCTCCCGCGATTCTCGCCCCGGCAGGCCGACTTGCTCATGGTCGTCGGCACGGTGAACTGCAAGCAGGCGCCGATCCTGCGGCGGATCTACGACTCGATCGCGGACCCGAAGTGGGTCATCGCCTTCGGGGTGTGCGCCTCGTCGGGCGGCTTCTACGACAACTACGCCACCGTCCAAGGCATCGACCGGATCATCCCGGTGGACGTCTACATCCCCGGATGCCCGCCCCGGCCGGAGCAGGTGCTCGACGGGATCATGCTCCTCCAGCGGAAGATCCAGGACCAGCCGCACAAGCTCATCGACCGCCAAACGCCCGCACATCCGGGGAAGGGGTAGATCCGTGTCCCAGGCTGCCGTGCAGAGGCTGAAGGATCGCCTGCCCGACGCTGTCTCGGACGTCTACGAGGGCGTGGGCGGGGACGACGTCGCCATCGTGAAGAAGGACCGGATCGAGGAGGTCTGCCGCTTCCTCAAGGAGGACCCGGAGCTCCTCTTCGACATGGCGCCCTACATCACCGCGGTGGACTACCAGGGTGCCGACCCCCGCTTCGAGGTCGTCTACCAGCTCTACTCGACCTCGAAGAACCAACGGATCCGGCTGCGCGTGCCCGTGCCGGAGTCCGACCCGGTGCTGCGCACGGTGACGACGCTGTGGAAGGGCGCAGACTGGTACGAGCGGTACTGCTGGGACATGTACGGGATCCGCTTCGAGGGGCACGGCGACCTGCGGCGCCTGTACATGTATGAGGAGTTCGTCGGCCACCCGCTGCGCAAGGACTACCCGCTGCGCGGCAGGCAGCCGCTCATGCCCGAGCGGCAGGTGGATGAGCCCTGGCGCGGGCCAGGTCCGGCGGGGCGCGACTAGCCGAGGAGGGGCGGCCAGCCGCCCTGGCGAGGATCCATGGCCAAAGACACCGAGACCACGCTCCAGCCGGCGGCCCCGAACGCGCTCGACGCGCCGTTCCCGACCAAGCGGATGCACCTCAACCTCGGGCCGAGCCACCCGGCCATGCACGGCACCGTGCGGGCGGTGGTGGACCTCGATGGCGAGGACATCCACTCGATGAAGCTCGACATCGGGTTCCTTCACCGGGGCTTCGAGAAGTCCTGCGAGAGCGTCACCTGGACCCAGGTGTTCCCCTACACCGATCGGCTGAACTACGTCTCGTCGATCATGAACAACGTCGGCTACGCGCTGGCCGTGGAGAAGCTCTGCAAGCTCGACGTCCCGGACCGCGCCAAGTACCTGCGCGTGCTCACCTCCGAGATGCACCGCATGGCCGACCACCTCACGCTCGTCGGTGCCATGGGGCTCGAGCTCGGGGCCATGACGGTCCTCATCTACGCCATGGAAGCGCGCGACCTCATCTGGGACCGACTCACCGAGATCTGCGGCGCTCGCCTGACGTCCAACTACGCGCGCGTCGGCGGCGTCGCCCGCGACCTGCCTCCCGGCTGGGAGGAGAAGGTGGCGAAGACGCTCGACCGCGTTGCCGAGCTGCGCGACGAGATCGACAAGCTCCTCACCCGCAACCGCATCGTGATGGACCGGCTCCGCGGTACCGGCGCCATTTCCCGTGCCGACGCCATCGACTACGGATTCACCGGTCCGTGCCTGCGCGCGACTGGCGAGCCCTACGATGTTCGCAAGGCCTCGCCCTACCTGGTCTACGACCGCGTCGAGTTCGACGTGCCCGTGGGATCGAACGGCGACAACTTCGATCGCTACCTGATGCGGATGGAGGAGCTGAAGCAGTCGGACGCGGATCGTCCGCCAGTGCTTCCGCCAGATGGAGCCGGGGGAGATCGCGGTCGCGGACTATCCGCTACGTGCTTCCCCCCAAGCCGGAGGTC
This sequence comes from uncultured delta proteobacterium, assembly GCA_963754915.1. Taxonomy (GTDB): domain Bacteria; phylum Myxococcota; class Myxococcia; order Myxococcales; family Anaeromyxobacteraceae; genus DATJZG01. Next base: position 279,123 of record CAVWHZ010000012.1, read on the forward strand.
TACGGCACCATCGAAGGCGCCATGGCCCACTTCAAGCTGATCATGGAGGGGATCAAGGTGCCCGCCGGTGAGGCCTACAGCTTCATCGAGGCCGCCAACGGGGAACTCGGGTTCTACGCCGTCTCCGACGGCGGAGGTCGCCCCTACAAGCTCGGCGTGCGCGCCCCCGGCTGGAACATGCTGATGGCGCTTCCGGCGATGCTCGAGGGAAAGCTGCTCGCCGACCTCATCCCCACCTTCGACACCATCAACATGATCGGCGGCGAGGTCGAGCAGTAGCGCCCCGCCCCGGACCCGGAGCTCGAGATGGCCGAAGACACCAAGCCCACGGCACCCGCGGCCGCCCCTGCCAAGCCGGCGCCTCCGCCGGGCCCGCCTCCGCCCAAGAATCCCGGCTTCGTGACACTCACCATCGACGGGCGCGAGGCGGTGGTGAAGCCGGGCACGAACCTCATCGAGGCAGCCCGGGCCGTGGGCGTCGACATCCCCTACTACTGCTATCACAAGCGGCTCACCATCGCGGCCAACTGCCGCATGTGCCTCGTGGAGATGTCGAACGCGCCCGGCGGCAAGCTGATGCCCGCGTGCCAGATGACCGCGGCGGAGGGGATCGCCGTCAAGACCAACACCGGCAAGGTGAAGGAGCAGCAGCGCGCCACGCTCGAGTTCCTGCTCCTCAATCACCCGGTGGACTGTCCCATCTGCGACCAGTCGGGCGAGTGCAAGCTGCAGGACTACTACATGAAGTTCGACTCGCGCCCGTCGCGGCTCGACATCCCCAAGCTCGAGATGCGCAAGCGCGTCCCGCTCGGGAAGCTCGTCGTGCTCGACCAGGAGCGCTGCATCCTCTGTACCCGATGCGTGCGCTTCATGCGGGAGGTGCGCCAGAACCCGCAGCTCGGTGTCGAGGCTCGAGGCAACCACTCCTTCATCGTGACCGTTCCCGGCCAGCCGCTCGACGACCGCTACTCCGGAAACGTGGTGGACCTCTGCCCGGTGGGGGCGCTCACCTCGACCGACTTCCGGTTCCGCGGCCGCGTCTGGTTCCTCTCCACGGCGCGCAGCGTCTGCACCGGCTGCGAGCGCGGCTGCAACGTCTTCCTCGACTACATGCGAGACGTCAGCTACCGCTACCGGCCTCGGGAGAACGACGCCGTGAACCAGGAGTGGATGTGCGATCAGGGCCGCCTCTCCTACAAGCAGTTCAACGACCACCGCCTGTTCGAGGCCCGGCTGGGGCGCGCCCCGGGCCGCAGCGCGACGAGGGCTCAGGCGGTGGCGGAGGCTGCCCAGGTTCTGCGCGCGCATGCCGCGCACGGGGCGCTGGCGCTGCTGGCCTCGCCGGTGGCCTCTCTCGAGGACCTGCTCGTCTCGGTACTCGTCGCCCGAGATGGGCTCAAGCTCTCGGAAGTCTACGTCGGCGGCCGCCCGGATGGGTGGCAGGACGGCTTTCTCAAGCGAGCGGATGAGAACCCCAACCGCAAGGGCCTGGAACTCGTGGCTCGCGCGTTTGGCTTCGCCCTGAGGCCGGCGGCTGACCTCGCCAAGGCCGTCGAGGCCGGTGCCGTCAAGGCCATCTGGGCCGTGGGTGCGGAGCTCCCCGACCCGGCGTTGGCCTCGAGGATTGCGGGGGTCCAGGCCCTCGTTGTCCAGGCGACAAGCGAGGGCGAGCTCTCGGCGGGGGCAACCGTGCTCCTGCCGGCGTCCCCGGTGCCTGAGTCCGACGGGACGTTCGTGAACTTCGATGGGCGGGCCCAGAGGTTCGAGGCGGCCTACTGGCCGCGCGGCGCATCGCAGCCGCACTGGGCCCTGGCCGGCGGAGATCGGCCGCGCGCTCGGACTCACCGCGCGCTGGCCGACGGCGCGCCAGGTCTTCGAGGACCTCGGCCGACGCGTGGCCGACCAGCTGGCCGGGTACCGCTGGGACTCGCTGCCGTCCATCGACAGGCGCAAGTCACTCGTGCCGCTCGCGGCGGGAACGGTCGACGGGCGCCTGCCGGGCCACCGGGAGCGGATGCCGGTCGACCAGAGCGGAAACGTAGAGTGGGACCGGCTGCCCAACCGCTGACCAGGAGAGCGCCGTGAAGCGATTCGTCGGCATGTGGCTCGTCATCGGCGCGGTCCTCGTGGGCCTGGCCGTGCTGTTCCAGGGCTTCTACCTCCTCGCCGGGGTCGCGGCGGCGGTGGCGGTTCGGCTTGGCGCGCCTGCCTTCTACGGAAGCGCGGTCGCGAACACCATCACGCTGATGTTGGTGCTGCTCATGACCGTGGCCGCGCTGCTCACCGTGGCCGAGCGCAAGTGGTCCGCCGCGATGCAGGACCGGATCGGCGCGAACCGGATCCACGTGTTCGGGACCGCGCTCGGCGGCGTTCCCTACCTGCTCGCCGATGCGCTGAAGATGCTCACCAAGGAGTCGACCTACCCGGCAGCGCGCTCGCGCCTCCTCTTCGAACTCGCGCCCGTGCTCGCCTTCGCCCCCAGCTTCGCCCTGTTCGCGGTGGTACCGGTGGGCCCGGAGATCCAGGTGCTGGGCCAGAAGGTGGCCCTCGTCGTCGCGAGCCCCGACGTGGGGCTCCTCTGGATCTTTGCGCTCGCCGGGCTGGCCGTGTACGGCACGACGCTCGCCGGCTGGGCATCCAACAACCGAGCCGGCCTCCTCGGCGGCGTCCGCGCGGCGTCGCAAATGATCAGCTACGAGGTCTCGCTCGGCATGTCCCTCGTGGGCGTGATGCTCGCCTACCGGACACTCAACCTCCAGGACATGGTGGTCGCCCAGGGGACGGCCGTGCTCGGGCCAGTGCCGGCGCTCGGCGTCCTGCTGCAGCCGCTCGGGTTCCTGGTGTTCTTCACGAGCTCGTTCGCCGAGACCAAGCGGGCGCCCTTCGACCTGCCCGAGGGCGAGAGCGAGATCGTCGGGTACTTCGTCGAGTACTCCGGGATGAAGTTCGGGATGCTGTTCCTCGCCGAGTTCGTCGAGGTGGTGATCCTGGCCGGGGTCGTCACGGCGGTGTTTCTCGGCGGGTGGCACCCCATCCTCTTCGAGGGGCCCCTGCGCACCAGCCTCCCGCCGATCGTGTTCGGCGGTGTGTGCGCCATGGCCTTCATGGCCAAGCTCATCGTGCTCTGCTGGCTCCAGCTCGTCATCCGCTGGCTGCTGCCCCGCTTCCGGTTCGACCAGATCCAGGCACTGTGCTGGAAGATGCTGCTCCCCGGCGCGCTCATCAATCTGTTCGTGACGGCTGCCGCGGTGCTGCTCGATCCGAGCCTGCAATTGCTCGCCTGGATCGGCATTGGCGAGATCGTCGCCATCTTCGGCATCACCGCCGCGGCGGCCCGCACCGCCGGGCCGGCCGGGGCTCACGGCCACTCCGCCAGTCACGCCGCCCACGCCGCCGGACACTAGCCATGCCCTACCAGCTCGACAACCAACCCGCCGACGTTCGCGAGAGCCTCTACTTCCCGGAGATCTTCCGGGCCATCGGCCTCGTCGTACGGACGTTCTGGCGCAACGCCTTCTTCTCGCGGGACGCGAACCCGGACGTCCTGTCGCGCGACCTCGGCCACAGCCGGGTCACGACCGTGATGTACCCCGAGGAGAAGACGACGTACGCGCCTGGCTACCGAGGACTTCACCGCCTCGTGCCGCGCGTCGACGGTCGCCCCCGCTGCGTGGCGTGCTACATGTGCGCGACGGCCTGCCCAGCCCAGTGCATCTACATCGAGGCAGCGGAGGTCGAGGGCGATCCCATCGAGAAGTACCCCGACCCGGTTCGTCATCGACGAGCTGCGCTGCGTGGTCTGTGGCTTCTGCGTGGAAGCCTGCCCCAAGGACGCGATCCGGATGGACACGGGCGAGCACCCGCCGCCGACGTACGAGCGGGTCGGGCAGATCTACGACGAGAAGAGACTGCTGCGCGGGCCCCCCGTGTCCTACGACTACGATCCGTGGCTGCGCAGGGGGGCGAAGCTGCCGGAGGGCGACATGAAGCGCATGCGGGACCTAGCCCGCCCGTTCGCCCAGGACGCGAAGGACGAGTTCAGCCAGACGCCCGGCTTCTCGGCTCGCGCACTCGCCTCGGAAGCGAAGGCCCGCTCGGGCAGCGGCGGGTAGCGGCCGCGGGGGAAGCCCTACCAGGGCGGAAACTCCGCACCCCGCACGTCGCGCTGGCGGATGGGGGCGATGGCCTGCAAGAGGACCAGCCCGGGCGTGGCGCAAAGCGCCGCCGCGACGAAGAACCACCGGTAGCCGAGCTGCTCGGCGAGCCACCCGCTCGGGGGGCCGCTCATCCAGCGCCCCAGGCCGAAGAGGCTGGAGAGCAGCGCGTACTGGGTGGCGCTGTAGCGCCGGTCGCACAGGCGCGTCACGAGCGCGATGAGGGCGGACGTGGCCATTCCCTGCGCGGCGTACTCGCCTGCGATGGCGACATAGGTGGCGGCGCGCGTGCTCGCTGCCACCCCCAGTCCTGCACAGAGCGCAACGTCGGTGGCGCCGGGGTGCGTGGCGGCCGCTCCCGCGTAGAGAAGCATGCTGGCTGCCTGGGCCAGCCCGAACACCCAGAGGGCTCGGCCCAGGCCCATGCGCGTCATCAGTGCGGCTCCGAGGCCGGCACCGCCGATGGTGGCGATGGTCCCGACGGTCTTCACTGCCAGCCCGATCTCGGCGCGGGTGAAGCACAGGTCCACGAGGAACGGGTTGACCATCGAGAGGCCGAGGTTGTCGCCGAACTTGTAGAGGACCAGGAAGGCCGCGACGGTGACGGCGCCCGGGCGGGCGAAGTAGCTGGCGAGCGGCTCCCAGACTGCCGCGGCGAAGGAGCGCGGTCGCGCCGAAGGGGTCTCGGGGGCCGGCGCAGCGATCGTGAGGAGGGTGAAGAGGGCGAAGAGGCCGCCGAGGGCGGCGAACACCCAGGGCCACGGGATCCACTCGGAGGCGAAGATGGCGAGCGCGCTCCCCATCAGCATCCCGATGCGGTACCACATGATGCGCAGGCCGCTCGCCGGGCCGACCTCGTCGGGTTCGAGAACCTCGACGGCGTAGGCGTCGAGGGCGATGTCCTGGGTGGCGGAGAGGAAGGAGATGGCGAGGCCCAGCGCGGCGATGCCGGCGGCGGCACCGGTCGCGAGCACGGCCCGGCCGCCTTCTCCCGGGACGAGCCGGCGGGCGACGAACACGGCGAGCGCGCCCGAGCGCACCCGCCATGCGCAATCTGCATGGCGAGCACCCAGCTGCGCCGCCGGTCGGGCCAGCGCCAGGCGAAGCGGTCGACGAGGGGCGCCCAGAGGAACTTGAGCGTCCAGGGCACCGGAATCACCTGGAAGAGCCCGATGGCTTTCAGGCTCACGCCGGCCCCGCGCAGGAACACCTGCAGCGTGTTGGTGACGAACCCCAGCGGAAGGCCGGAGGGAATCGAGAGCAGGCCGAGGACCTGGATGCGCCGGCTGCGGAGAGATGCCAAGGGAGCCCGAGCCTATGTCCGCGGCAGTCTCTCGTCGAGTCCGCGGCCGAGCCTAGGTGGCGGGCCGCACCGCGGCGGCGAAGGCCTTCGCGGGGAGAGCGTTCAGCACCTCCGGGCGTGTCACCCAGCCGCGGCGCGCCGTGCCCACGGCGAAGCGGAGGTTGGCGAGCCCGGCGACCGAGTGCGCGTCCGTGGAGAGCACGAAGCGAATCCCCCGCTCCCGGGCCATCCGCAGGAACCGCGGCTCCATGTCGAGGCGGTGCGGGTCCCCGTTCACCTCGACGGCCGCGCGCGAGGAGGCGACCGCGTCGAGGACCTCCTCCATCCGCAGCGCGTAGGGATCCCGCTCGAGCAGGAGCCGCCCGGTGGAGTGGCCCCAGATCTTGAAGAACGGCTGGCGCATCGCCCGCACCAGGCGCCTCGTCATCTGGTCCATGTCCATCTTCATGCGCGAGTGGACGCTCGCGATGACCACGTCGAGGTTCTCGAGGATGTCGTCGGGCCAGTCGAGGGCGCCGTCCTCGAGGATGTCCGCCTCGGTCCCCCGCAGGATCCGGATCCCGACCCGGTCTTCCACTCGGTCGATCTCTTCCCACTGGGCCCGCAGGCGCGCGACGTCGAGCCCTCCCGCGTACGCGGCGCTGCGCGAGTGATCGGTCACGGTCAGGTAGTCGAGGCCCATCTCCTTGGTGGCCCGCGCCATCTCCTCGAGCGAGGCGCGCCCGTCCGACCATAGGGTGTGCGCGTGGACCATCCCGCGGATGTCCTCCTCGCGGACCAGGTCGCGGGGCAGGGTGCCCGCCACCGCCGCCTCGATCTCACCGGTGTCCTCGCGCAGTTCCGGCGGGACCGGTTGCATCTCCGAGCGCGCGGTAGATGTCCTCCTCGGAGGTCACCGCGACCTTGCCGCCGTCGGAAAGCCCGCCAGGCCCCACTCGCTGAGCGTGTATCCGTGGTCGCGCGCCAGGCCCCGCAGCTTGACGTGGTGGGCCTTCGAATCCGGTGAGGTGGTGGAGGAGGGTGGCATAGTCTTCCGGGGGCACGACGCGCAGGTCCACCGAGAGCCCGCCCACGAGCCGCACCGTCGTCTTGGTGTCGCCGCGGGTGACGATTTGCTCGACGAGGGGGTAGGTCGCGAGCGCCTCGGAGAGGGCGCGCCGGATCGCTCGAGGCGGCGACGATGTCGAGGTCGCCGACGGTCTCCTCGTAACGCCGCGCGGAGCCCGCCAGGGCGAGCTGCTCGGCGCACCGGTCTTGCGGAGGTGACGGAGCAGGAGTTCGCCGGACTCGAGCGCGTCGGAGAGGAGGACGCGCTGGCCGCGCGACTCGCTCCGCTGGATTCCCCCGAGGATCTTCTGCTCGGTGCGGGCCCCGAAGCCCTTCACCTCGCGGACGCGGCCCGCCTGGCAGGCGGCCTTGAGCTCCTCGACGCTATCGATCCCGAGGGCGGCGTGCAGGGCGGCGATCTTCTTCGGCCCCAGGTCCGGTACCTGCAGGAGACCCGTGATCCCGGCCGGCAGCTCCGCCCGGAGCCGGTCGAGAAGATCGAGGCGCCCGTCGAGCGCAGCTCGGCGATCTTCTGCGCCAGCGCCTTGCCGATCCCGTGGATCTCGGTGAGGCGGTCCTGGGCCACGAGGACACCGAGGTCCTCCGCGATGCCCTCGACTGCCCGCGCCCCGGTCTCGTAAGCGCGCACCTTGAAAGGGTTCTCGCCCTTCACCTCAAGCAGCATGCCCACCTCGCGGAGGGCACGGGCGACGGCGAGCTTGTCCATCATCGAGGGCCTTTATACCCTGGGGTCCATCATGACGCCGCGCCCCGCAGCCCTGCTCGCCGCCGCCTCGCTCTCCTGCGCGCCGCACGCGCCGACGTGGAGCGAGGTGCGCCCCCCGGAGGCGTACGTGGAGACCCTGCCTTCCGGCGCGACGGTGCAGGTGGACGGTGCCGAGGTGGGGAGGACGCCGCTCAGCTTCCCGGTCCCCGACGCGAGCCGCCCCTACCGCGTCCAAGCTGCCGCCCCTGGCTTCGACGCCCTGGACCTTAGAATCGACGGTGCCAAGCTCGCGAACGCCCGGCTCGATCTCGTGCTCCGGCCCGCCGGGTTCGGGACCCAGCGCCGGCTGGACCTCGCGGATCCCGTGGGCCTCGCCCAGGCAGGGGCGCTGCTCATCAAGGCGGACCGGGTGCGGGAGGCGCTCGCCTTCGCCGAGGCGTCGCTGGCAGTGGCGGAGACCCCGCTCGCGCACAAGGTGGCCGGCGAGGCCTACCGTAGGCTTGGGGATCGCAACCGTGCAGTGCAGGAGTACAGCATCTACCTCACCCTGCAGCCGGATGCTCCCGACCGTGAGACCATCGAGAGGCTCATCGGAGCGGCCCGGGGCGACCTCACCATCCCCGGGCCGAAGCCCGAATAGGCACGGAGCGGAGGCGCGCTTGGGTCACGAGGAGCATCGGCGGGCAGGGCCGCGGTCGGTGCGCATCTTCGTCATCACCGCCTCCGACACCCGGAGCGAGGCAGAGGACGAGAGCGGCGCCTACCTCCGGCGGGCCGCTGCCGAGTCGGGCCACGTCGTCGCCGGCTACCGGATCGTCCGCGACGAGCCGAGCGAGATCCGCGCGGCTCTGGGGGAGGCCGCGGCCGCGGGAGCCGAGGCGGTCGTGGTGAACGGAGGCACGGGAGTCTCCGGGAGGGATCGAACCTACGAGGCGGTCGCCGGCCTCCTCGAGAAGCGGCTGGACGGGTTCGGCGAGTTGTTCCGCTGGCTCTCCTTCCAGGAGATTGGGAGCGCGGCGATGCTGTCCCGCGCGGTGGGGGGTGCCTGGCAGGGCCGCGCGCTCTTCTCTGTCCCGGGGTCGATGGCGGCGGTCCGCCTGGCCTGGGAGCGCCTCATCTCGCCTGAGCTCGGCCACCTGGTCCACGAACTCTCCAAGCACGCCGCCGCGGAACACGGCAGGGGCTGACCCCTCGCCCGCGTGCGCGCGGCGCCGAGGGGCGCTACCCTCCCGGGATGATCCCTGCCCGCCGCAGGCCGGCGCAGGCGCGCCCCGCCGCGCTCGGCCCGATCCTGGACCGCTTCCAGAGGGGGTTCGACGCCAGCGAGCGCCTGGCCTACGACCCGGTGGAATTCCCCCGCCGATACCCCGACCCGGCGGACGCGGAAGTCGTGGGCCTGGCGGCAGCCTGCCTTGCCTACGGGCGCGCCGACGTGTTCAAACGGGAGCTCGAGAAGGTGCTGGCGGTGGCGGGCCCGTCGCCCGCCCGGTTTGCCTCGCGCATGGCTCGCTGGCCGGACGCCTCCGCGCTCGCAGGCTTCCGCTACCGCTTCAACCAGCCCGAGGATATGGCGGCGCTCCTGGCCGCGGCAGGGTGGATGCGGGAGCGGCACGGGTCCCTCGGACAGCGGTTCGTGGAGCTCTTCGGCGAGGCCGGGGCGGAGACCTGGCCCCTTCGCCACGCGCTGGCGCGCTTCGCGACCGAGCTCCGGGAGGCCCCCCCGGCGCGGGAGATGCTCGCTCGTCGGGGACCCCGGGGTCTCCGCCACCTCTGTCCGGACCCGTCGGCGGGGGGCGCGAGCAAGCGGTGGAACCTCTATCTCCGCTGGATGGTGCGGGGCCCGGATGGCGTCGACCTCGGGCTGTGGCGCGGCGTTCCGGCCGCGGCGCTCGTCGTGCCGCTCGACACGCACGTGGCCCGGGTGGCCCGCTGCCTTGGGCTCACGAGGCGGCGAGATCTCTCGTGGCGCACCGCCGAGGAGGTGACGGGGGCGCTGCGGGTCATCGACCCCGGCGACCCGGTCCGCTTCGACTTTGCGCTCTGTCACCTGGGGATGAGCGGCCGGTGCCCGCCGCGCAACGAGCCGGCCCGCTGCCGGGTGTGCCCGCTTCTCGAGGTGTGCATCGTCGGGCGCCGCGCCACCGGTCAGGGCGGGCGCGCCGCGTCCGGCGGGCCGAGGTAGCGGCAACGCCACAGCCGGAACGTCGTGACCCGGCCGGACCCCCGGCGTACCTCGAGCGGGTCGAGGGGCACGAGCGGCAGGCAGGCATCCTCGCGTCGACGGCACCCGGGATCGCGGTCATCCACGACCACGAGCACGTCGCGACCGGCCAGCTGGGCAGGGTTCCCCCAGTAGTCGTAGGCGAGGCCCGGCTCGCCGAACGCGTTCGACGAGAACGTTTCGGGCTGACCGGGGAGGTAGTAGGCGAGCGTGCTCGCGGTCCGGTAGAAGCACCCGATGACCGGCAGGTCTCCGTCGCGCTCCTGCTCGGCGCGGACGCGGGCGGCGAGTTCCTTCCAGCCGGCCGTGGTGGCGTCCCGAGCAGGAAACGGGACGGCCGGGACGAGCGGCATGAGCTGGAGGTAGATGCGTCCCCAGCGCCGCAACCGCAACCGTAGGGTAGAGGAGCCGGCGCCAGCGCCAGGGTTCCTGGGCGTAGAGGGCGGTGGCCGCGAGGAGGGCGGAGGGATAGGCGGGCACGGCCCAGTTCATCTTCACCCAGTGGAAGGGAGACACCGCGAGGAGCAAGACGAGCAGCGGCACCGAGAACAGCGCGCACAGCCGCATGGCAGGATCGCGCCATCGCAGAGCCGCGACGGCCCCGGCGGCGACGAGAACGAGGAACAGGACGGGCGAAACGACGAGGGCCTGCAAGCCGAGGAAGCGCCCCGTGAGTACCGGTTCGAGGTGCATCTCCGCGCCGCGCTTCGCGAACTGGAAGGCGAAGCTGGCCCATCCGTGGCCAGCGTTCCACGCCACCACCGGCGAGAAGAGCGCGGCGGCGAGCGCGACCCCGGCGTACGGCCAGGCGGTCGCGAGAAGGCGGCGGCCCCGCGAGTCGAGAACCAACGCGAGGAGGATCTGCGGGGCGAGGAGGAACCCGGTGTACTTGCCGAGGCTGGCCACGCCGACGGCGAGCCCGGCGGCGACGAGCCACGCCCCTCGCCCGCCTTGCAGGGCCCGCACCGTGAAGTACAGAGCGGCCACCCACCCGGCGACGAGGGGGCCGTCCGGCGTGATGATGGTTTGCCCGAGCGAGAAGAACGGCGTGACGAGGAGCATCGCGGAGGCAAGGAGTGCCACCCTCGCACCGAAGAGGCGGCGTCCGGCGAGGAAGAAGAAGAAGCCGAACACGCTCGACCAGAGCGCCGCGGCGAGGCGGATGGTTCGCTCGCCGTTTCCAAGAAGCAGCGTGAAGGCCCGGATGGTCCACGCCGCCGCGGGTGGGTGGTCGAAGTACGAAAGGGCGGGGTGTCGCGCGTACTGCCAGTAGTAGGCTTCCTGCGGCGAAAGGGGGATGAGCCCCGCGTACGCGACGTGCAGGAAGGTCGAGAATGCGAAGAGCAGGAGGGCGGCGAGCGCCGGGGAGATGGCGGCTCGCGAGGCGCGCACCGGGGCCATCAGACCCGCCGCACCGGTTGGCGCAGCTCGAGGACGACCTCGCCATCCTTGAAGACCCGGACGGTCCCGGTGGTCTGGGAGACGGTCACCGCCACGGAACGCGTAACCGCGCTCATCGCTGCGGCCGATCGGTGGCGGGACCCGAGGCCCATCGGGATGCGGACCTTGTCGGAGCCCCCCTGCAGGTAGCGACCGGCTGCCAGGACCACGCCGTCCTCGCGGATGATGAAGGCGCCGTCGAGCACGGCGAAGGTCTTGAGCGCGTCGCGGATGGTCGGATCCATGACGTTGCGCTCGGCCTCGCTCATCCCCTGGAACGCGTTCAGGGTGATCTGCCGGCTTCTCTCCATCACGCCTGTGGATGCACCGATCACGAAGATGGTGCCGACGGCGTGGCCCTCGTACCCCTGCGCGCCGATCTCCATCGCCACGTAGATGACCTGTTCGACCACCTGGGAGCTGAACTCCTCCGGGAGTCCGAGCGCGTCGACGCGCACGTGATCCTCGTCCTCCTCGGATCCCATGCGGAGGCGCACCAGCGTGTCGAGAGCGCGGTCGCGGCCGGCAAGTGCCAGCACCGTGTCGCCCTCCTTCACCAGCCCCTCGCTCTGGCAGGCGACGAGTGCCACCCGGACCTTCTCGATGCGGGAGTACGCGTATGGGGGATGACCACGGCGGCGTACTTCCGTCCCGCGAGCTGCTGGGCAAGGGCCTCGGCCGTCACCGCGTAGACGAGCTTGCGCTTGATGGGGCGCCCCCGGAGGTCGCTCACGGCGAGGGGAGCGTCGGAGACGTAGATGAGGCGGTCCACCTCCGGGCGAGCCGCCAGGGCGAGCGCGGCCCGAACGAACTCCCTGTCAATGCGCCCCTCGGCCATGGCTCGACGTTTAGGACACCAGGGTGACGATGTCCACAACGGGAGCCTCACGGCTTGACATCGCGGGGGGGGGCGACTAGGTTCCTCCGTTCTTTGGCGGGGGGGCTCCGGGGAAAATGGAGCGCCCAATCGCGGGGGTAGCCGGCTTGAACAAGAAGGACCTGAAGCGGTTCAAGGCCATGCTCGACGAGTCGAAGCGGCAGCTGCTCGCTTCGGCGAAGAAGACGCTGAGTGAGGAGTCGAGCTTCGACACCAACGAGCTCCCCGACGAGATCGATCAGGCCTCGAGCGAGTACCAGCAGTCGATGATCTTCCGCCTGCGGGACCGCGAGAAGTTCCTGCTCGCCAAGATCGACAAGGCGCTCCAGCGCATCGAGACCGGCACCTTCGGCATCTGTGAGAAGTGCGAGGAAGAGATCTCGATCAAGCGTCTCGAGGCCCGCCCGGTGACGACCCTCTGCATCCGCTGCAAGGAAGAGCAGGAGCAGAAGGAAAGGTCGTTCGGGTAGGCTCGGACCGGGGTGCCGCCTCAGGCCTCGACGCGCAGCAGCTGCATCCCGAGCAGGACCTGATCTCCGGCCACGAGGTCGGAGGGGCCGGTGACGCGCAGGAACGTCCCGTTCGAGCTGCCCAGGTCCGTGACAGTGACCGAGGTCTCCGTCACGTCGATGCGGGCGTGGCGCCCCGACACGTAGCGGTCGAGCGGGAAGGTCACGTCCCCGGTCTCGCGGCCGACCGTGTTGGAACCCAGCCGCAGCGGGAAGACCTCGCCGGTTCCGCCCCCTTCGAGGAGCTGCACCAGCCTCATCCGGTGGCCGGGGTCGGGAGATCCCCAGGGGCGCGGCTCCCCGGCGGCAGGTACCTCCCTCGGAAGAGGCTCGAGCCGCAGGAGCTGGCGCCCCATGCGAATCTCGTCGCCGAAGGTGAGCGACCGCGGGGCCCGAATCCGGAGGAAGCTGCCCGAGGCGCTTCCCAGGTCCTCGAGGCGCAGCCGTCCCTCGCGCACCGTCAGCGATGCGTGGCGCGGGGAAACCGACCCATCATCCGGCAAGAGGATTTCGCCATCCTTGCGGCCGCAGACGGTCACGTCGCGCGAGAGGGTGTAGGTCTGTCCGGGCAGGCCATCGTGCCGGACCAGGACGAGCTGGGGGGCGGCACCTCGACTCCCATCGAGGCGGGGGACGGTGCGAGCGGGGGAGACGGACTGGCGCCGGGGCCGCGGCCAGTCACCTGTGGCTGGACCTCCACCGAGCGGCCGCAATGCCCGCAGAACCGGAAGGTCGACGGCATCTTGGCCCCGCAGTGGGGACAGGAACGCTCGAGGGCCGGGCGAATGGCCTGGCCGCAGTCGAGGCAGAACGAGAAGGACGGGTCGTTCTCCTTCCCGCACCGCGGGCATTTCACCGCCGCAGAGGCCACCGCTCTACGATGTACCGCGGGATCATCGGGGGGTCAAACCCACACCTTCCCTCCGGCGGGGCCGGCCCCAACCTGGTGAGGCCCGCCGAGGGCCCGGCGCCGAGAGCCGGCGTAGGCGGCCCGCTGCGCCCTGGAGCCCTTGTCCCACCTTTGCCCCGGTGCGCGAGCAGCGGGCTCTGCGCTCGCGGGGTACCGCGAGGGCGCTAGCGGGAGGCAAGCCATTTCTTGGCCTGTAGCTCGTCCTCGAAGACCTCACGGTCCAGGCCGTACTTGGCCTTGTTGCTGAGGAAGAGCAGCTTGTGGAAGGCGGTCGCTCCGACGAGGGCCTCGGCCAGGACGTACTTCGCCTTCTCCGGCGCATAGCGCCGGATGGCGTCGGCCATTCGCTGGTCGAGCTGGGTCGTCGGGATCGTGAGCATCCGAACCGATGCGGGCGGCTCGCCGGCGACGACGCGCATGGCCTTCTTCATCTCGACGATGAACTCGTCTGGGGCCAGCCCGGAGTAGTCCAATCGCAGGATGCGGCGGCCTTCGTGCTGAATGAACTCCGCTCGAGACATCGCAACCTTTCATTCTAGGAGGAGACGGGCGCGCACGGATGCCCATAACGGTTGAGCACGGGAGAGATGCACTGCATGCGCGTGCAGGCGCGGGCCATCCTGAGGGCAGGTTCATCTCCCGGACGGGTGGCCGGCTCGCCTCGGAGCCTGCAGAGGGTTCGGATCGCGATGCCGGCGAGACGCGCGGGCAGTCCCGGGAGCATCGCCAACGCAGATCCTGGCCCGGCTCCCAGACCGCGTCTGCCACCGTCCTCGCTCGCCGCTCCCGCCACCGGCGCTTCTCGCGCGCTGCCGCCCGTCTCCTCCGAGCGGCAACGCTGCGACCAGCGCGGGTGCTACAATGCGCCGCCTCTCCCTCGCCTGCGTCGGACTGGAGCCGGCCATGAGCACCGAGAACCGCCGCAGCGACGTCGAGGCGCTTCCCGACAAGCACCGGCGCTTCTGGGGTGAGGCGGCAAGCTTCCTCCCGGAAGGCCGGCTCATGTGCGACCCGTTCCGCACGCTGGCGTTCGGTACCGACGCGAGTTTCTACCGGCTCGTCCCCAAGATCGTGGTGAAGGCGTGCTCCTCCGCCGAGGTGACGAGGCTCGTCGCCCTGGCGGGACAGCTCGAGGTGCCCCTCACGTTCCGCGCCGCCGGGACGAGCCTCTCGGGGCAGGCCGTGACCGACTCGGTGCTCGTGGTCCTCGCCGGCGCCTGGCGAGGCGTGAGGATGCTCGACGGAGGCGAGCGCATCGCGCTCGAGCCCGGAGTGATCGGCGCCGACGCCAACGCGCTGCTTGCCCCCCACGGGCGCAAGATTGGGCCGGACCCTGCCTCCATCAACGCCTGCATGATCGGCGGAATCGTCGCCAACAACGCCGCCGGGATGTGCTGCGGCACGGCGCTGAACAGCTACCAGACCGTCGACAGCATGCGGCTCGTTCTGGCCGACGGCTCCTCGCTCGACACCGGCGACGGCGCCTCCCGGGCGCGCTTTGCCGAGGCCCACCGGGAGCTGCTGGGCGGCCTCGGCGACCTCCGCGACGAGATCGCCCGCGACGGGTCCCTGGCGGGCCGCATTCGCGAGAAGTACCGCATCAAGAACACCACCGGGTACGGGCTCAACGCATTCGTCGACTTTCACGACCCCATCGACATCCTGCTCCACCTCATGGTCGGGTCGGAGGGAACACTGGGGTTCATCTCCGAGGTGACGCTGCGCACGGTGGTGGACCACCCCCACAAGGCAAGCGCGCTCGTGTGTTTCCCGGACATCGAGCAGGCCGCCATCGCCACGCAGCGGCTGCGCGCCGGCCCGGTTTCGGCCGTCGAGATGATGGACCGGGCCTCGATACGCTCGGTGGAAGGCAAGGCGGGGTTGCCGCCCTACCTGAAGGATCTCGGTCCGGACGCCTGCGCCTTGCTCGTCGAGACCCGGGCGCCGTCGCCTTCCGACCTGGCTCGACAGTCGGACGATCTGCGCGGCCTCGTCGACGCCGTCCCCAAGCTCTTCCCGGTCGAGTTCAGCGACGTGAAGGCGGAGTACGAGAAGCTCTGGGACGTGCGGCGGGGCCTCTTCCCGGCTGTCGGTGGCGCGCGCAAGATCGGTACCACCGTGGTCATCGAGGACGTGGCGTTCCCCATGCAGCACCTTGCGGCCGCCACGGTGAAGCTGCAGCGTCTCATGCGCGAGCACGGGTACGCGGAGGGCATCATCTTCGGGCACGCCCTCGACGGGAACCTCCACTTCACGTTCACGCAGGACTTCGCAACAGAGGCGGAGGTGTCCCGCTACCAGGGCCTCATGGAGGACGTCTGCGAGATGGTCGTGGACGAGTACGACGGCTCGCTAAAGGGGGAGCACGGAACGGGACGAAACATGGCGCCCTTCGTCGAGCGCGAATGGGGCGCCGCGGCCTACGGGATCATGCGCAGGGTGAAGGGGCTGCTCGATCCGAAGGGCATCCTGAACCCGGGCGTGGTCCTGAACGACAACCCCCGCGTGTACCTCGAGAATCTGAAGCCGCTCCCCAGGGCCCACGACATCGTGGACCGGTGCATCGAGTGCGGATTCTGCGAGCCGAAGTGCCCGTCGCGGGAGATCACCACCACCCCGCGGCAGCGCATCACCGTGCAGCGGGAGATGGCGCGGCTGCGCAGGACGGGAGAGGACGCGGCCAGGCTTGCGAGGCTCGACGAGGCGTACCGGTACCTCGGCGAGGAGACCTGCGCCACCGACGGGCTCTGCGCCACCGCGTGCCCCGTCTCCATTGACACCGGCGAGTTCGTGAAGGAGCTGCGCGCCGCCGCGCGAGGCGAGGCGGCGCGCGCGCGCGCGCGCGACCTCGCCGAGAACTTTGCCTCCACCGAGGCCTGGGCGCGCCGCGGCCTCGCGGCAGCCGACGGGGCGCACGCCGTACTGGGTACGCGCCTCATGGGCGCGGTCTCGCGCGCCGCCCGGGCCGCGAGCGGCGGGCGCCTCCCGCTCTGGAACCCCCAGATGCCCAGGCCGGCCCGCAACGGTCCCCTTGCGGACGTGACGCGCGGCCGCGGAAGGCGGGTGGTCTACTTCCCCTCGTGCGTGGCACGGGCGATGGGGCCGGCGCGGGGCGACCCGGAGCAGCGCGCCGTCTCGGCGGCCATGCTCTCCTTGCTCGAGAAGGCCGACTACGACGTGCTCTTCCCTCCCGAGGTGGACTCGCTTTGCTGTGGCCTGGCGTTCGACTCGAAGGGCTTCCGCGAGGTGGCGGACGCCAAGGCGAGGGAGCTCGAGCGGGCCCTCTTGTCTCGCAGCGAGGGCGGCTCGATCCCGGTGGTCTGCGACACCAGCCCATGCCTCCACCGCATGCGCAAGCTCATGGACCCTCGGCTACGGCTGCTCGAGCCGGTCGAGTTCATCCACGGCCACCTCATGGACAAGCTCCGCTTCGTCAAGCAGCCGGGAGCCGTGGCTGTGCACGTCACCTGCAGCTCGACGAAGATGGGGCTCGCGGACAAGTTCCGCGAGGTCGCCGCTGCCTGCGCCGAGACGGTGGTGGTGCCGCCGAGAGTCGGATGCTGCGGCTTTGCCGGCGACAGGGGGTTCACCCACCCCGAGCTGAACGCTTCCGCCCTCTCCGGATTGCGCGAGGGGATCGACGGGTGCCACGAGGGGTTCTCCAACAGCCGGACCTGCGAGATCGGTCTGTCCCTCCACGGCGCCATCCCGTACCGCTCCATCGCATTCCTCGTGGACCGCGCCACCGCGCCTCTGACCTGACCGCCCGCCTCTCCGGCCAGCCATGACGCGCCGGGTCAATCAGGCCCCGGCTTGAATTGACGCTGCACAAAGGGTTCAATTCGGCCCACCTTGCCCGAATCCCGCCGACCTGAACCACGCCACTCTTTCCGCCAGTCCTCGGAGGGCCAGCCATGACCTGGACCCAGGTCTACAGCCCCGTCGCAGGCAACCTCTTCCTCTCGGCGCTCGTCGCCGCCATCCCCATCATCCTGCTCCTCGGCGCGCTCGCGTTCTTCCACGTCAAGGCGCACTGGGCTGCCGTGCTCGGCCTCGCCGCCGCCCTCGCGGTCGCGGTGGTGGCCTACGGGATGCCCGTCTCGATGGCCGGCATGTCGGCCGTGTACGGTGCCTTCTTCGGGCTCATGCCCATCGGATGGATCATCTTGAACGCCATCTTCGTCTACGACATCACCGTCAAGACGGGGAAGTTCGAGATCGTGAAGGACACCATCGCCGGCATCGCCGACGACCGCCGCATCCAGGTGCTCCTCATCGGCTTCGCGTTTGGGGCGTTCATCGAGGGCGCGGCGGGCTTCGGCACGCCGGTCGCTATCTCCGCGGCCATGCTCATCGGCCTCGGATTCAGGCCGCTCGCCGCCGCCGGCCTGGCGCTCATCGGGAACACCGCCCCGGTGGCCTACGGCGCGCTCGGCACGCCCGTCATCACGCTCGCCAAGGTGACCGGCATCTCCGAGTACACGCTTTCCGCGATGGTTGGTCGCCAGTTGCCGTTCTTCTCCGTCATCGTCCCCTTCTGGCTCGTATGGGCCATGGCGGGTTTCACGGGCATGGTCGAGGTCTGGCCGGCCTGCCTGGTGGCCGGGCTCTTCTTCGCCATCCCGCAGTTCGTGGTTTCGAACTTCTTCGGGCCGTCGCTCGTCGACATCGTCGCCGCCATCGTGTCCATCGCGGCCACCTATGGACTCCTCAAGTTCTGGCAGCCCAAGAAGGTCTGGCGGTTTCCCGAGGAGCGCGGTGAGGCCACGGCTTCGGTGAAGCGCCACTCGTTCGGGGAGTCTCTGCTCGCCTGGGCCCCCTGGATCGTCCTCTCGGTTTTCGTGTTCATCTGGGGTCTTCCGGTCGTGAAGAGCTACCTGAACGGGATCTGGGCCCCGAGCTTCGAGATCCCGGGCTTGCACAAGCTCGTCTCGAAGGTGCCGCCGGTCGCCAAGAAGGCCACCCTCGAGGACGCCAAGTACACCTTCAACATCCTGTCGGCCACGGGGACGAGCCTCCTCCTCACCGGCGTCGTCTCCGGGCTGCTCCTCAAGCTGTCCGTCGGCCAGCTCTTGAGCACCTACTTCGCCACCTTGAAGAGGGTGCGCTTCTCGCTTCTCACCATCGCGGCCATGCTGGCGCTCGGCTACACCACGCGCTACTCGGGCTCCGACTCCACCATGGGCCTGGCCTTCGCGTCGACCGGCGCGCTCTTCCCGTTCTTCTCGCCGATGCTCGGATGGCTGGGCGTGGCGCTGACCGGGTCCGACACCTCGTCGAACGTCCTCTTCGGCAACCTGCAGGTCGTGTCCGCCGAGAAGCTCGGGATGTCCCCGATTCTGGCGGCCGCCTCCAACAGCTCCGGCGGTGTCATGGGGAAGATGATCGACGCCCAGTCCATCGTGGTGGCAGCTGTGGCCACCGGGGAGCACGGCAAGGAGGGCGAGATCCTGCGCTACGTCTTCTGGCACAGCCTGGCGCTCGCCTGTCTCGTCGGTGTGCTCGTGTTCCTGCAGCACAACTTCTTCCAGTGGATGATCCCGCACTAGCCTCGCCGGGCCGGGCGTGGAGTTCGCGCCCGGCCCCCGCCGTTCACGGAGCAGGAGAGCCAGGATGCCCAAGGTCGGCCTGTTCGTCCCCTGCTACGTCGATCAGTTCTATCCGCGGGTCGGGCTCGCCACCGCGCGAATCCTTCGCGGCCTTGGCGCAGACGTGGAGTTTCCCTCCGAGCAGACCTGCTGCGGCCAGCCCATGTACAACTCGGGGTGCGCGGCGGACGCGCGGCCGCTGGCAGAGCGCTTCCTCAGCGTCTTCGGGGGTTATGACCACGTGGTGGCGCCCTCGGGAAGCTGCGTCTCCATGGTCCGCGTGCACTTCCAGGAGCTTCTCGGAGACGTCCCGGAGCTGCGCCGGGTGGCGGAGCGCACCTACGAGCTCTGCGAGTACCTCGTCGACGTCCTCGGCGTGAAGAGGGTCGACGGCGAGTTCGCGCGCACCGTCGGGCTGCACCGCAGCTGCCACGGCCTGCGCGAGCTCCGGCTGGCCCGCTCCAGCGAGCGCATGGACCCACCCTTCGACAAGGCGCGACAGCTTCTCGCCGGGCTGCGCGGGATCCGGCTCGTCGAGCTGGATCGCCCCGACGAATGCTGCGGCTTCGGCGGGACGTTCGCGGTGAGCGAGGAGGCGGTCTCCTGCCTCATGGGAAAGGACAGGATCGCGGACCACGAGAAGGCCGGCGCCGAGGTCATCGCCGGCTACGACATGTCATGCCTCATGCACCTCGACGGGCTGCTCCGCCGCGAGCGGAAACCCATCCAGGTCCTCCACGTCGCGGAGATCCTGGAAGGGGCGAGGCTCGCGCCATGAACAGCTTCCACGCCGAGCGGGCGGCTGCATTCGCAGGCGACGCCCCCCACGCTCACTGGCACGACACGGCGCTCTGGTTCGTGCGCGTCAAGCGCGACCGCGGCGCCGCCTCCGTCCCGGAGTGGGAAAAGCTCCGGGACGCGGCCGCGGGCATCAAGGCCCACACCCTCTCGCGTCTCGCCGACTACCTCGAGGAGTTCGAGCGCAACGCCGCGGCGAACGGCATCCAGGTGCACTGGGCGAGAGACGGCGCCGAGCACAACCGCATCGTGGGCGAGATCTTGGAGCGCCGCGGCGTGAAGCTGGTGGCGAAATCGAAGTCGATGCTGACCGAGGAGTGCGGCCTGAACCCGTACCTCGAGGCCAGGGGGATCGAGATCGTCGACACCGACCTTGGCGAGCGCATCGTGCAACTCGCCGAGGAGCCCCCCTCTCACATCGTGATGCCGGCCATCCACAAGAAGAAGGAGGAGATCGGCGAACTCTTCCACCGGAAGATCGGCACGCCCCCGGGCCTCTCCGACCCGAAGGTGCTCACCGAGGCGGCACGCCAGCACCTGCGGCGGAAGTTTCTGGGAGCGCAGGCCGGCCTCTCCGGCGTGAACTTCGCCATCGCGGAGACGGGCGGCATCGTCGTGGTGACGAACGAGGGCAACGCCGACATGGGCACGAGCCTGCCGTCCCTGCACGTGGCCTCCATGGGCGTGGAGAAGGTGATCCCGCGCGCTCGCGACCTCGGCATCTTCCTGCGCCTGCTCGCGCGCAGCGCCACCGGTCAGCCGCTGTCGACGTACACCACCCACTTCCACGGGCCGCTGCGCGGGGGAGAGCTCCACGTGGTGGTGGTCGACAACGGGCGCAGCGACATCCTGGGACGCGAGCCCTTCCGCCGCTCGCTCTCCTGCATTCGCTGCGGAGCCTGCCTCAACACTTGCCCCGTGTACCGCCGCAGCGGGGGCTACAGCTACAGCTATCTCATCCCCGGTCCCATCGGGTCGGTCCTCGGCCCGCAGCGCGACCCCGTGGCGCACGCCAGCCTTCCCTTCGCCTCCAGCCTCTGCGGGTCTTGCAGCGACGTCTGCCCGGTGAAGATCGACCTCCACCACGAGTTGCTGGCGCTCCGGGAGGCGCTCGTCGACGGCAAGGTGCTTCCCCTCGGCAAGAGGCTGGGGATGAAGCTCATGGGCTTCGTCCTGCGCCGCCCGGCCCTGTACCGCGCCTCGGGAAAGGTGGCTCGGTGGCTGCTCCGGACCGCGCCGTGGGCGGTCCGGGTCGGGCCAGGCGGGGCGTGGGCGCGCCAGCGGGAGCTACCCGAGGGACCCGTCGAGAGCTTCAGGGAGCTGTGGAAGCGCGAGAGCGCGGGGAGGGACCCATGAGCGCGCGGGACGCCATTCTCTCCGCGCTTCGAAGGAACGCCCCCGGGAGCGTGCCCCTTCCCGAGTTCCCCGAGGGCATGCGCTTTTCCAATCCACCGGCTCAGTTCCTCGAGGCGGTGAAGGCGGTCGGGGGGAGCTCCGTGCGCGTGTCCGGGGCCGCGGCGCTCGACGCCGCGCTCGCGTCGCTCCCGGTGTGGGCCCAGGCGCAGAGGACGGTATCGCTCGTCCCCGGGGCAGGGCACTCGACGGTGGAGCTTGCCGCAATCTCGGACCCCCACCAGCTCGAGGGCCTGGAGGTCGCCGCCGTCCCGGGCACCGTGGGTGTGGCCGAGAACGGCGCCGTCTGGGTGCCGGGGCGCAACCTGGGCCCGCACCGCGCTGTCTTCGTCATCGTCGAGCACCTGGTCCTGGTGGTGAACGCCGTCGACGTGGTCTCCAACATGCAAGAGGCCTACGGCCGAATCGACATCGAGCGCCCCGGATACGGTCTCTTCATCGCCGGGCCCTCGAAGACGGCCGACATCGAGCAGGCGCTCGTGATCGGGGCTCACGGGGCCCGATCCTGCACCGTGCTCATGGTTGGCTAGACTCGGGGCGGCGCCTCACTCGCGGCGAAGCTTGTCTTCGACCGAGCGCATCTTGCCCTCGATGGTGTGCTCCTTGTCCCTCCGGTCGTCGATCTTGACGAGCGTCGACACGCGGACCGCGCCCTGGGTGAAGGGATGCTCGTGCATCTCCCGGATCACCCGGAGGATGGCGTCGAGGTCTCCCTCGATGATTGTCCCCATGGCGGTGAGCTGGTTCTTGAGCCCGCTGCGCCGCAGGATCTGCTCCACGCCGGCCACGTACGTCGAGACGCTCGGCGTGCCGGTGCCGAGTGGAGTGATGCTCACGAACACCACGGCCATCGCCGCCGCCTCCTGCCCCGGCGCGGCCCGGGGCGCTTGCGCCTACGCAGGGGCGGATACCACCCGCAGCACTTCCCGGCCGAGCCGCACCACGTCGCCGTCTCGCAGCTCCCGTTCCGAGCGGGCAGGGAGGCGAACGAAGGTTCCGTTCGACGAGCCGAGGTCGCGGAGCTTGGCCGACCCGTCCGGCTCGACGACAATCTCCGCGTGGGCCTGCGACAGGTATGGGTCGTCGCCGAGGTTGATGGAGCACCCGGCGCGGCCGAGCGTCACCGACGGGCCCGGCCGCAGCCACACGCGCCCGGAGGCGCCGCCCTCGAGCCGTTCCTCGAGGAGCACCGCCACGCCCCCCGGTCGCGGTGAGCCGAGACGCCGGGTCCCGTCCGGCGGCGGCGGCGGTGGGGGCGCGAGGAGGCCCGTGAATCGCAGGAGCCGGTCGCCGACCGCGAAGAGGTCCCCGGCCTTGAGCGGCACGCTCAGGCCCCGCAGGCGCAAGTAGGTGCCGCCGCCCGAGCCCTCGTCCCGGAGGTGCAGCCTGCCGTCGCGGTAGAGGAACGTCGCGTGCAGGGGGGCGAGGGACCCGTCGTCGGGGAAGAGGATGACGCCGCGGCTGCGCCCGGCGCCGAGCTCCTCGCCGGAGAGGCGGAAGACGGCCCCCTCGAACCCCTCGCCCCGCTCGAGCACCAGCGTCGCCTTCCCAGGCTCGAGCGGCCCGAACACCTGGGAGGGCGTCCGCTGGCCGGGTGCGGGAGGTGCCGCGGCCATCGGGCGCGTGTGCGTGGCCCCAATCGGCTGGCCGCAGCGGACGCACCAGTTGCCGGTGCCAGCCTCCTCGCCGCAGTGCGGGCAGGCCGTGACGAGTGGGATGGGCTGGGTCTGGTCGGTTCCCCCGGCGGAGCCGGGGGGAGGCGGCGTGGGCCGGCGCGGCGCCGGGGGAGCCGGGCGTGGCGGCGTCGGAGCCCTCCGGGTCTCGACGGGGGTCGCCCGGGCGGGAGGCCGCGCCGGGAGTGGTTCGAGGTCCAGGTCCCCGAACGGGGAAGGAACATAGGGCGAGGGCGCGTGGGCCGGGAGGGGAGGGGGCGGACCTGCGGTGGCCGGCGCCTCCTCGACAGGCGCGCTCGGGAGCGGCCCGAGCTCGAGCGGTGGCAGGTCGGAGAGGGCGGGCACCGACAGGTCATCGAATCGACCGGGGGCGGACCCGTCGCCCTGCGCGGGCGGCGCCGCCTGGCCGCGCGGTGGCGCGGACGACGGGCGGGCCGCGGACAGGGGCTGCCCGCACGAGACGCAGGTCTTCGTCCCTGGCTCGTTGTAGGCATCGCATTTCCTGCACACGAGCCCGAGGATGCCAGTCAGTCGCCCCATCTCCACCTCTGCTCCACAGGTGGGGCATTCCGCCATGGTGACGTCGAGCTTGGCGCCGCAGTGAAAGCACTCGAGCAAGGGCAATGACCTCTCCAATCCTTCTACTCCGAGGCGGCCTGTGCGCTCAATCTTCCCACCTTCTCCGGCTCTCCCAGGACGATGAGGATCGACCCGCCCGAGACCACCGCGTCCGGGGTAGGGCTGTAGGTGAAACGCCCCCCTTCTGCGACCGGGTCGCGAATGGCGAGCAGGAGCAGCCCCTTGCGGCCCAGGTCGAGCTCGGCAAGCGGCTTTCCCGCCCACGGGGAGTGGGCGGGAACACCGACCTCCGCGAGGCGCAGCGGCTGTTCCTTGTTGCGAAGCATCACGTCGAGGAAGCTCGTCACCTCGGGGCGCACCATTTCCGAGACCATGCGAAGGCCCCCCATCACATTGGGGGAGACCACGCTGTCCGCGCCGGCGCGCTTCAACTTGGCCTCTGCCTTCACGTCGATCGCCTTGGCGACGATGCGAAGGCGCGGGTTGAGCGCACGTGCCGTGAGGGTCACGAAGAGGTTATCCTTGTCGTCGGTCAGCGCGGCGATGATGCCGCGGGCGCGGCCGATGCCGGCCGACTCGAGGACCTCGTCGTGGGTGGCGTCTCCCTCCACGGCGGCGCCGCCGTGCGTGGCGGTGACCTCCTCCAGAACCTCGTGGCTGCGGTCGACCACGACGAAAGGCGTGCCCAGGAAGGCGAGCTCGCGCACGCAGTGGATCCCGGTGGACCCCGCCCCGCACACGATGATGTGGCCCGAGATCTTCTTTCGTTGATTGTCCATCCGCCTCCTCCACCGCAGGCCTCGCACCTCGCCCTCGACGAGGAACGCGGTCATCGTTGCCAGGAACCACCACAGGGAGACCGTCCCGCAGATGACGAGAAGCATGGTGAACGGGCGCCCCAGGGGCACCTGAGACACGGGCAGGACCTCGCCGAACCCCACCGTCGAGACGGTCGTGACCGTCATGTAGGCACAGTCGAGGAGCGTCCAGTGCCCGCCGCCAAGCGCCCAGTAGCCGGCAATCCCGGCCGCGACGGTGACGCTGAGGGCCACCAGGGCGGGCACGAGGCGCTTGGAGAGCATCCGCCTCGAGTGTAGCGCGCTCGTCGGCGGCCGGGGACGGTCCCGGCCGTGGCGCCGTCCCGTCAAGGCGGTTACGAACGATTCCAGAGCCCTCGTCCTTGCCGCAACGCGGCGCGCGAGGCTACCCTGGACACCCAAGCTTGCTTCGCCTGAACGACATTCTCGACAAGGTGGCGGGTTATCACCCCGCCGCGGATCTCGACCTCATCAAGAAGGCCTACGTCTACTCGGCGAAGGTGCACCAGGGGCAGATCCGCAAGTCCGGAGAGCCCTACCTGATTCACCCATTGGAGGTGGCCGGCATCCTTGCCGAGCTCCGCCTCGACGAGGCCTCCATCGTCACCGGCCTCTTGCACGACACCATCGAGGACACGCTCGCCACCCGGGACGAGATCGCGGAGCTCTTCGGAGCGGAGGTCGCCGAGCTCGTCGACGGGGTGACCAAGCTGTCGCAGTTCTCGGCCGGCAACACCAAGGAGGAGAAGCAGGCCGAGAACTTCCGCAAGATGGTGGTGGCGATGGCGAAGGACATCCGGGTCCTTCTCGTCAAGCTCGCCGACCGCACCCACAACATGCGCACCCTCGAGCACATGTCGGCCGAGAAGCAGGAGCGCATCGCCCGGGAGACGCTCGACATCTACGCCCCACTCGCGAACCGGCTCGGGATGCAGGCCGTCAAGAGCGAGCTCGAGGACCTGTCGTTTCGCTACCTGAAGCCGCAGGAGTACGTGGAGTTGCAGGACCGGGTATCGAGCCGGGCCAAGGAGCGCGACCGGTTCGTCGCGGAGGTGATCGAGCTCATCCACGACCGGTTGAAGGAGAACGGAATCGACGCCCAGATCTACGGGCGCGTGAAGCACCTCTACTCCATCTGGCGCAAGATGCGGATGCAGGACCTGCCTTTCGAGCAGATTCACGACCTCATCGCGTTCCGCGTGATCGTCGGGAACGTGGCTCAGTGCTACGAGGCGCTCGGCCTCATCCACTCGCTGTGGAAGCCAGTGCCGGGCCGCTTCAAGGACTACATCGCCATCCCGAAGCCCAACATGTACCAGTCGCTCCACACCACCGTGGTGGGGCCGCGGGCGGAGCGAATCGAGATCCAGATCCGCACGGACGACATGCACCGTGTGGCCGAGCAGGGCGTGGCGGCGCACTGGCGCTACAAGGAAGGGGGCCGGGACGGGAACAAGAAGGGCGCCAAGGACGGGATCCGGGCAGCCGACGCCGAGACCTACGGCTGGCTGCGCCAGCTGCTCGAGTGGCAGCGAGAGCTCTCCGACCCGACCGAGTTCCTGGAGACGGTCAAGGTCGACCTCTTCGCGGACGAGGTCTTCGTGTTCACGCCGAAAGGCGACGTGAAGAGCCTTCCCCGCGGCGCGACGCCGCTCGACTTCGCCTACGCCGTCCACTCGGAGGTCGGGCACAAGTGCGTCGGTGCCAAGGTGAACGGGAAGATCGTCCCGCTGCGGTACCGGCTGAAGAACGGCGACACCGTCGAGATCCTCACCTCGCCGCACTCGCAGCCTTCCAAGGACTGGCTCACCTTCGTCCGCACCAGCCGGGCGCAGGCTCGCATCCGCCAGCACATCCGGCAGGCGGAGCACAAGCGATCGCTCGAGATCGGCTACGAGGTCGCCGAGCGCGAGCTGCGCCGCTACGGCGTATCGCTCTCGCGGGCGTCCAAGGACGGGACGCTCCTCAAGGCGGCCGCCGCGCTCGGCTACCGCACCGGGGACGACGTGCTGGGGGCGGTCGGCTACGGGAAGGTCGCCCCGGACCAGCTCGTGAAGCAGCTCGTGTCAGAGGAGAAGCTCGCGGAGCCCGCGACCGAGCCTCCGGTGACGAGCCGCCTCACCGAGCTGTTCCGGCGGGTGGCGCGGCTGCCGGCCGGGGGCGTTCGCATCGGCGGCATCGAGGACGTGCTGGTTCGGTTCGGGAAGTGCTGCAACCCCCTCCCGGGAGATCCCATCGTCGGATTCATCACGCGGGGCCGCGGCGTCACCGTCCACACGGCCCGCTGCGAGAAGGCCCTCGCCATGGACCCCCAGCGGCGGGTCGACGTGTCCTGGGACGTGAAGGGCGACTTCAAGCGCCTGGTGGCGGTGAAGGTCGTCGCCGACGACAAGCCCGGCATGCTCGCCAAGGTCTCGCAGACCTTCAGCGAGGCGGGCATCAACATCGCCCAGGCCAACGTGCGGTCGAGCGCGGACAAGGCCGTGCTCTCGTTCGAGGTGTCGGTCCAGGACCTGAAGCAGCTCAACGCGGTGATGCGGAGCCTGGAGCGGGTCGAAGGAGTCCACTCGGTCGACCGCGTCTAGTCTCGGCGAGCGAGGAGAGCGCATGCGAAAGACCATCTCAACCGCGGAGGCCCCCGGGGCCATAGGGCCTTACTGCCAGGCCGTCGAGACCGTGGCGGCCCGCACCGTGTGGTGCTCCGGCCAGATCCCGCTCGATCCCGCGACTGGCGAGCTCGTCCGGGGAGACATCGCGGTCGAGACCGAGCGGGTGCTCGCCAACCTCCGGGGCGTCCTCGCCGCGGCAGGCCTGGAGATGCGCCACGTCGTGAAGAGCACGGTGTTCCTCGTCGACCTCGCCGACTTCGCGAAGATGAACGAGGTCTACGCGCGGCACTTCCCCGGTAATCCGCCGGCGCGGTCGACCGTTCAGGTCGCGGCCCTGCCGCGCGGCGCCCGCATCGAGGTGGAGTGCATCGCGGTGGCTGAGTGAGCCCGCCGCGGGCGTCGGCGGAGGGAGCTCAGGGCTCCGTGTAGGTGAACTCCTTGCCCTGGAAGTTGCGGAACACCCACTTCTTGCCCTCGTGCCGGACCACGTAGTCGGGATTCACGGGGATCTTGCCGCCCCCCGCGGGCGCATCGACGACGAAGTGGGGCACCGCGAGGCCGGAGGTGTGCCCCCTCAGCGCGCGGATGATCTTGCGGCCCGCCTCGACCGTCGTGCGGAAGTGGCTGATCCCCTTCGCCAGGTCGCACTGGTAGATGTAGTACGGGCGTATCCTCATCAGCAGGAGCTTGTGGTTGAGCTCCATGACCGTCTTCGGATCGTCGTTGACGCCCTTGAGCAGCACCATCTGGTTGCCGATGACGCAGCCCCCGTCGGCGAGCTTGCGGGCTGCCTCGAAGGCCTCGGCCGTGCACTCCTTCGGGTGGTTGAAGTGCGTGTTCACGTAGACCGGCTGATGCTTGCGCAGCATCTGGACGAAGTCGTCGGTCACCCGCTGCGGCAGCGTCACCAGGTTTCGGGTGCCGAGGCGGAACACCTCGACGTGCGGGATGGCGCGGAGCCGGCTCAAGATGTGGTCGAGCCGCTCGTCCGAGAGGGAAAGGGGGTCGCCGCCGGAGATGACGACATCGCGAATCTCCGGGTGTGCGGCGATGTAGGCGAGGCCATCCTCGACCTGCTTCTTGGCCGCCGCGCTCGTGGGGTCGGCCACCTTGCGCTTCCGGGTGCAGTGGCGGCAGTACACGGGGCAGTTGTGGGTGATGTAGAAGAGCACCCGGTCCGGATACCGGTGCGTGATGCCCGGGACCGGCATGTCTCGCTCCTCCGCGAGCGGGTCCTCGAGGTCCATCGGCGCGATGAGCGTCTCGCCCATCGTGGGCACCGACTGGAGGCGCACGGGGCAGTGGGGATCGTCCGGGTCCATCAGCGCCGCGTAGTACGGCGTGATGCCCATGTGAAAGTCCTTGTCGGTCTCGATGGCCGCCCGCCGCTCGTCCGGAGTCACGTGGATGACTTTCTCGAGCCGGTCGAGTCCCGTGATCCGCTCGCGCTGCTGCCAGTGCCAGTCGTTCCACAGCGCGTCCGGGACGTCCCTCCAGATCGAGCGCGGGCCAGGCGGGAACCGGGAGGCCACCGCCGCAATCGGGCGCACGTCGGAGGAGGGGAGGCGAGGAGTGCCCGCCGAGGGATCGTGTCCGTTGGCCCGCCCGCTGCCGGGCTCGGACGCGGGCTGCGGGTCGACGGTCGTCACCGGAAGGGTCGACATGGACTACTCCTTCGGCGGCCCCGGCCGCCCTGGAAGGCTCATAACGCGGGGCCGCCCGGGCCACACGGCCCTGGCGGCCCCACGGTCATCATACATGCCCCCCGTTGCGCGCCCGCACGGACGGCCGCGGTTTGACTTCGCCCGGTCCCGCCGGGTAGGTTCCGCCCGCCCGCGGCCGCCGCCCGGGAAGGCCCATGATCGACCCCCGGTTGCGATTCCCCGGCGTCTCCGCGGAGCAGTGGAGCGACTGGCGCTGGCAGCAGCGCCACATGCTCCGGAGCGCGTCCGCGGTTGCGCGGATCGTGGACCTCACGGCGGCCGAGGTGAAGGGGCTCGAGGTCACCGCGGGCCTGTTCCGCTTCGGCATCACCCCCTACTACGCGGCCCTCATGGATCGGGCTCACCCCTACTGCCCGGTGCGCATGCAGGCCATCCCGGTGGCTGCCGAGGCGGAGGAAGGCCCCGGCGACCTGCGCGACCCCCTCGGCGAGGATGCCCACCGCCCGGTGCGAGCCGTGGTGCACAAGTACCCGGACCGGGTGCTGTTCCTGGCGGCGGATCACTGTGCCGTCTACTGCCGCCACTGCACGCGCCGGCGCATCACGGGCGGCGAGGAGGGCAGCTTCGACCGGGACTCGGCGGAGGAAGGGCTCGCCTACGTGCGCGCCCGGCCGGAGGTGCGCGACGTCCTCGTCTCCGGCGGCGATCCGCTCTCTCTTGGAGACGATCGCCTGGCGTGGCTTCTTGGCGAGCTGCGCGCCATCCCGCACGTCCAGATCCTGCGTGTCGCGACTCGTGCGCCAGTGGTGAATCCCATGCGCGTCACCGCCGTGCTGGCTTACCTGCTGCGCAGCCTCGCGCCGCTCTTCGTCGTGACCCACTTCAACCACCCCAAGGAGTGCACGGGCGAGGCCCGCGTCGCCTGCGAGCGCCTCGTCGATCGCGGCGTGCCGGTAGAGAACCAGACCGTGCTGCTTAGGCGAGTGAACTCCTCGGCGCGGACCATCGCGGATCTCAACCAGCGCCTCCTCTCCTGGCGCGTGCGGCCATACTATTTGCACCAGGGGGACCTGGCCGAGGGGACGGCGCACCTGCGCACGTCCCTGTCCTGCGGCGTCTCCATCCTGGATCGGCTCCGAGGCCACACGAGCGGCCTCGCCGTTCCCCACCTCGCCGTCGACCTTCCCGGCGGCGCCGGCAAGGTGACGCTCCAGCCGGGCTACCTCATCGGCCCGGGCGACGCGTCCGGGCCGCCTCCGGTCGCTGCGGTGGCGGTCGCGGCTCCGGGTCGGTCGCCTGGCCACTGGCTGAGGAGCTGGCGAGGCGAGCCGGTCTTCTACCCGGAGCCGCCCGAGTCGGATTGCAACTGTCCCTACGACGAAGTGTTCTACGCCGGCCCGGCGCGAGGGAGCTGACGGATGGTTGCGAGGATCATCGGGGCACTGGCCATCTTCACCACGTCGGTGATCTCTGCGATGGGGTATGGCGGCGTGGCCCTCCTCATGGGCATCGAGAGCGCCTGTATCCCGCTTCCCTCCGAGATCATCATGCCTTTTGCGGGGTACCTCGTGTACCAGGGTCAGTTCACGCTCATCGGCGCCGGGTTCTGGGGCGCGGTCGGCTGCATCGCCGGATCGATCCCGGCCTACTACCTCGGGCTCTACGGGGGCAGGCCCCTCATCGAGCGCTACGGGAGGTACCTGCTCATCTCGCACCACGAGCTCGACCTCGCGGACCGGCTCTTCGAGCGGCACGGTGCGGCGGTGGTGTTCTGGGCGCGATTGCTTCCAGTCATCCGTACCTTCATCGCGTTCCCTGCCGGCGTCTCGCGCATGAACATGACGAAGTTCATCGCCTACACCTTCGTCGGGTCGTTTCCCTGGTGCCTTGGGCTCGCGTGGGTGGGCATGAAGCTCGGGGAGCGGTGGAACACCGATCCGCGCCTCAAGGCCGCCTTCCACCGCTTCGACGCCGCCATCGGGATCCTGCTCGTGGCGTCGGCGGTGGCCTTCGTCTGGCACAAGGTCCGCGCCGCGCGTCGCGGGGCGGAGACGGCAGGAGGGTAGCGCCCCCGTGCCCCGAGGTCGCGCCGGTGTCGTCCTCGCCGCCCTGCTGGCGAGCGCCGTCCCCCGAGGGGCGCGCTCCGGCGAGGTCGTCCGCATTGCCGTCTCGACGGGTCATCAGGAGGTGGAGGTCTCGGGGCGCGAATCTGCAGGCCGAAGCGCTGCGCGAGGGAGCGACGCCGCGCACCGTGCCCGGGGGATCGTCGCGCCTGCGCATGTCGGATGGAGAGCTCCTGCTCGACGGCGACCCGGTGACGGGGGCGGGCGTCTCGTTCACGGCGCGCGGAGCGATCCACCACGCCGGGCGCGAGCTCTCAGGATCGGTCGAGGTCCGCCGAGGCCTCGACGGCCTCGCGGTCATCGACGTGCTTCCCCTCGAGGACTACGTGGGTGCCGTCACGGGAGCCGAGATGCCCCCCTCCTTCCCGCCCGAGGCCCTCAAGGCCCAGGCCATCGCGGCGCGCACTTTCGCGCTCGCGAGGAAGCTCGAGGCGAGGGACATGGGGCTCGACTACGACCTGGGCTCCACCGTCCTCGACCAAGTCTACCCCGGCGCGGGTCGCGCCGACGCGCGGGCCCTGGCCGCAGCCGAGGCGACGAGCGGCGAAGTCTTGGTCTTCGAGCACCGCCCCATCGAGGCCTATTTCCACTCCGCCTGCGGAGGGCATACGGAGGACGGCGCCGACGCGCTGGGGCGAGACCTTGCCTACCTGCGGTCCGTCGCCTGCGATCTTTGTCGCTCCGCGCCGAGGTACCGCTGGCAGCTCGTCGTCACGCCGTCGGAGCTCGGGAGGATGGCAGGGCTGCCCCGCCCCGCAACCGGGGCGACCGTGATCCGCAAGAGCGCAACCGGGCGAGTCGCCCGGCTCCAGGTGGAGGCCGGGGGCGAGCGGGCGGTGCTCGACGGGGCGGAGTTGCGCAGGCGCATCGGGTACGACCGCCTGCCCTCACTGGCGTTCTCGGTGACCCTCGCGCGCAGGGGATTCGTGTTCGACGGGAAGGGTTCTGGGCACGGAGCCGGGCTCTGCCAGTGGGGGGCTGCAGGGCGCGCCCGGTCCGGCGCGACGTACCGCCAGATCCTTCAAGCGTACTATCCGGGCGCCGAGCTGGTGAAGATGTACTGAGGAGGAGCGGATCCAGCGGGCAACCGCCCGCCTCCGCCGCCCGGCCCATGCGCCTCGAAGAGCTCGACTACGACCTCCCGCAAGAGCTCATCGCCCAGGTTCCGCTCGAACGGCGGGACGCCTCGCGCCTGCTCGTGCTGCCGCGGGGCGAGGGGGCCACGCGCCACGTCGGCTTCGGCGACCTCCCCGAGCTACTCGGGCCCGGCGACCTACTCGTCCTGAACGACAGCCGCGTCATCCCGGCGCGCCTCGTGGGGAGGAAGGCAAGCGGGGGGCGCTGCGAGATGCTCCTCGTCGAGCCGCTTGACCCCGACGGTACCCGGTGGAGGGCGATGGGGCAGGCGTCGAAGCCCGTGCGCGCCGGGGGCAGGATCGACTTCGACGGGCTCGCCGCGGAGGTGGAGGCGGTGGAGGGAGGGGGGTTCTACGCGATCCGGTTCGGGGTGGGCGGAGCGTCCCTGGAGGCAGCTCTTGAGCGCGTCGGCCGGGTGCCCCTTCCGCCGTACATCCAGCGGGAGCCATCCGAGGCCGATCGGCAGAGATACCAGACCGTGGTGGCACGTGTGCCGGGAAGCGTCGCTGCCCCGACGGCCGGGCTGCACTTCACTCCCGGGCTCCTCGAGCAACTCGACCGTCGCGGCGTGGCTCGCGCCCAGGTGACCCTGCACGTCGGCCCGGGCACGTTCCTGCCGGTTCGGGTGGCGCGCCTGGATGATCACCGCATGCACGCGGAGCGCTACGAGGTGCCGGAGGCGACCGCCGCGGCGTTCGCATCCGCGCGGGCCCGGGGAGGGCGAGTCGTCGCGGTGGGGACCACGTCGACCCGCGCGCTCGAGAGCGCCTGGTCCGCGGGCGGGCTGCGGATCGGGCCGGGCCGGACCGAGATCTTCATCCGCCCCGGCCATCGCTTCCGGTCGGTGGATGGTCTCCTCACCAACTTCCACCTCCCGCGCTCCACCCTGCTCGCGCTGGCGTGCGCTCTCGGCGGAACGGAGCGGGTACTCGCCGCGTACCGGGAGGCCGTGGCCGAGCGCTACAGGTTCTTCAGCTATGGCGATGCCATGGCCATCCTCTGAACACCCATTTGACGATGGGACACACCGCGCTGGTCGTTTAGTATCGAGATCTCATGCGGGGCCTTCGGGGGATGCAGAGCATCGCGCTCAACCTCGAGCCTTCTCAGTTCCTGGCCGGGTGGCGGGCTGAGTCGGGCTCGCTGTTCCTGCCCGCGCTCTCCGAGTCGCGGGTGGGAGAGGAGGCGGCCGTCCGCATCGGAATCTACGGCCAGACCATCCGTGCCACGCTCTTCGGCAAGGTGGCGATGGTACGCAGGGTCGGTCGGCCGTCGCTGCCGCCGGGGGTCGAACTCGCCCTCGACAAGGCGAGCATCCCGGCCGCCCGGTTCCTCGCCATGGCGGCGCGAGGCGAGTCGGTGAGCTTCCGCGAGCGCGCCCCACGCTTCGCCGCGGAGCGGCGCGTCGTCCTCGCCACCGCCGCGGGCCGGACGGTCGAGACCCGGACCATCAACCTATCCGAGGGTGGCTGCTCGCTACGCTGGCCCGGCGACCTGCCGCAGATCGGCGACGTCGTGTCCCTCCGCTTCACCGACGGGATCTTCGCGCCCACCGCGCGGGCGGTGGTGTGCTGGAACGCGCTCGGGGGCTCCGTGGAGCGCAGCGTGGGCGTGCGCATCGTCCCCCAGGGCCGCGGGGCGCGTGCGTGGAAGAACCTCGTCGGGGAGGTTGCGCGGTCGGGCGCGAGGGCCGCCTAGCGAGCTCGCCTTGTCCTTTCCGGGATCCGCTTGACATCCGGCGGCCGCCAGGAGAAACGGCGCCGGTGATCCGCTTTCATCTGCTCGCCGAGGACGGCGCGGCACGGCGCGGGCGCCTCGAGACGCCGCGGGGCGTGGTCGAGACGCCGGTCTTCATGCCGGTGGGCACGGCCGGGAGCGTAAAGACCCTGTCGCCACACGACCTCGACGAACTCGGGGCGCGCATCATCCTCGCGAATACCTACCACCTGTATCTCCGCCCCGGACACGAGCGCGTGCGCCGTCTCGGAGGGCTCCACCGCTTCATGTCGTGGGGCGGAGCCGTCCTCACCGACTCCGGCGGCTTCCAGGTCTACAGCCTCCAGGGAGCGCGATCCGGGGCGGCGCCGTCGCTCGTCTCCATCGGGGAGGAGGGAGTCACCTTCAAGAGCCACCTCGACGGCTCGCGCCACTTCTTCTCGCCGGAGACGTCGGTGCGCGTGCAGCTCGACCTCGGCTCCGACGTCATCATGGCCTTCGACGAGTGCCCGCCTTCCCGCGCCGAGCGGCGCTACCACGAGGAGTCGCTCGCCCGCACGCAGCGCTGGCTCGTGCGCTCCCGCGACGCCTGGCGAGCCGCCGACCCGCCCTACGGGGAGCGGCCCGCGCTCTTTGGGATTGCCCAGGGAGGTCTCTTTCCGGATTTGCGGCGCCGCGCCATCGAGCAGGCCGCCGCGATGGACCTGCCCGGCTACGCGCTCGGCGGCTACGCGGTCGGGGAGGAGCCTGCGGAGATGTGGGAGGGCGTGGCGCGCCACGCCCCGGAACTCCCCCGGAACAAGCCCCGGTATCTCATGGGGGTGGGGACTCCCGAGGACCTGCTCGCGGGGATCGCGGCGGGGGTCGACATGTTCGACTGCGTCCTGCCCACGCGCTGCGCCCGCAACGGTCTCCTGTTCACGAGCCACGGCCGCCTCACCATCCGAAACGCGCGGTTTGCCGAAGACGAGGGCCCGGTCGACCCCGACTGCGACTGCTACACCTGCCGGACCTTCTCCCGTGCCTACCTCCGCCACCTCTTCAAGGCAGGGGAATTGCTGGCGTTGCGCCTCAACACGCTGCACAACCTCCACCACTACCTGGGGCTCATGAGCGGGGCCCGCTCGGCGATCGCCGCAGGTCAATTCGAGGCATTCCGGCGCGCGAGGCTCGACGCGGCCCACCACGACCCGGACTCTTGAGAGCCCCCGGCGCGGGCGAATGCCGCCCTTGCCGGTTTTTCGGTTGCCTCAACCCCGAAAGTGTGGCTAAAAGACAGCGCTTTTTCCCCACGACCGGAGTACCCAATGCATTCGATCCTGACGGCGTTCCTGGGACAGACTGCGCCGGATGGTGGCCAGGCCAACCCCCTCGTCACGCTCGTCCCCTTCGTCCTCATCGCCGTCGTCTTCTACCTGGTGTTCTTCAGGCCCCAGCAGAAGCAGATGAAGAAGCACCAGGAGTTCGTCGGCCAACTCCAGAAGGGGCAGGACGTCGTCACGAACGGCGGAATCATCGGGAAGGTCTTCCAGGTGGATGACCGCACGGTGACCCTCGATATCGGCGGCGGGACCAAGGTCCGGTTTCTCAAGGCTCAGGTCGCCACGGCGTGGGCCGAGAAGGGCGATGCCGAGAAGGACGCCAAGGAGAAGAAGTAGATGGAGCGCACCTGGTACTGGCGACTGGCGCTCGTGGTCGCCGTCGCCCTGCTTTCGATCTGGCAGCTCGTCCCGACCTGGGACTACTTTCGCCTCCCGCCGGCGGAGCGGAACGGCGCCAGGTACGAGGAGTCTGTCCCGGGGTGGGCCCCGAACTCCAAGAAGCACCTCAACCTGGGCCTCGACCTGCAGGGCGGCATCCTCCTCGCCATGGGAGTGGACGTCGACCGCGCCGTGAAGGCCAAAGTCGCCCGCCGCGCCGACGAGATCGCCGATTTCCTGAAGGACAAGAGCGTCCCGGCAACGTCGAGCGTCCCATCGGTCGACGGAAACAAGATCGAGGTTCGCTCGGCGGATCCCAAGCGCGTCGAGCAGGTGGTGCTCGACTTCTACGGCGCCGAGTTGTCGTCGCCGTCGGGCGCGCCGGACGGGGCGGTCTGGTTCGCCTTCCGGCCTAAGGTGATCCAGGACTTCCAGGCGAAGGCCGTCGAGCAGGCGGAGAAGACCATCCGCAATCGCGTCGACAAGTGGGGCGTGAGCGAGCCCGACATCAAGCGCAAGGCCAACAACCAGATCCAAATCCAGCTCCCGGGCTTCAAGGATCCGGAGAAGGCCAAGGAGCTGCTCGGCCGAACCGCCCAGCTGGAGTTCAAGATCACCGACGACGAGTCCACGGTGCTCGACCCGGTCCGCGGCGAGGTCCAGCCGTGCCCGTCCGGTCCCGAGGGCCTGCAGCTGCGGCTTCCGCAGGCCGGGTGCTGGCTCGTCGAGGGCGTCGAGCTCCCGAGCGGCGTGCAGCGCCAGGTCACCTATATCGCCGCCAGCCGGCGCCAGGACCTCGAGGCCGCCATCGACAAGCTCCTCAAGCCGAGGATCTCGCGGGATCAGGAGATCGGTATCGGCGAGGTCCCGGTCGGGCAGGGCCCCATCAAGGAGCGGTTCTACCGGACCTACCTGCTGCGCGCGAAGACCGAGCTCACGGGCGACTACATCTCGGATGCACGCCCGTCGGTGGACAGCTCCAAGGGAGTGGGCGAGCCGGTCGTCGTCTTCACCATGTCCGCCGACGGCGGTCGGCTCATGGAGAAGCTCACCACCGAGAACCTGCACCGGCGGATGGCCACCGTCCTCGACTCCAAGGTCGAGACGGCCCCGTACATCCAGGGGAAGATCTCGACGAACGGGCAGATCACGCTCGGCTCCGGGCGCAACTACCAGGAGAAGTTCGAGGAGGCCAACGAGATCGCGCTCGTCCTCAAGGCCGGCGCTCTCCCGGCGCCGGTGACGATCTTCGAGGAGCGCACCGTGGGTGCCACGCTCGGGCCCGAGCTCATCCGCAGCGGCACCGTGTCAGCGCTCGTTGGCCTCGCCGCCGTGATGATCTTCATGCTCCTCTACTACCGCGGGAGCGGGCTCATCGCCGACGTGGCGCTCGTGGAGAACGGCTTGCTGGTGTTGGCGATCATGTCCTTGCTGGGCTCGACGCTTACCCTGCCAGGGATCGCCGGCTTCGTCCTCACGCTCGGCATGGCCGTCGATGCCAACGTGCTCATCAACGAACGCATCCGCGAGGAGCTTCGCGCGGGCAAGACCGTCCGGCAAGCGGTGGACCAGGGCTACGACAAGGTGTTCTGGACCATCGTCGACAGCCACGTCACCGCGCTCGTGGCCGGCGTCGTGCTCATGCAATACGGCTCGGGTCCGGTCCGGGGCTTTGCAGTCACCCTGATCATCGGTCTCCTCGCCTCGATGTTCACCTCCATCGTGGTCACGCGCGTGATCGTCGACTGGTTCACGCGCAGGGAAACCGCAAGGCTGAGCGTGTGATGCAATTCAAGAGCTTCGACATCGTCCCGCACGGGACCCACATCGACTTCGTCGGAAAGCGCCGCATCGCGGTCACCCTGTCGCTTCTCGTGAACCTGGCGGTGATCCTCTGGTCGCTGCCTCAGAATCCACGGCCTGAACTTCGGCGTGGATTTCGCCGGGGGCACCGAGATGCAGGTGAAGTTCGACAAGGCGGTGGACGCCGGCGAGATCCGCAAGACGCTCGAGTCGCTGAACTTCAAGGACGCTTCCGTCCAGACGTACGGCCCCGATTCCGATCACGCCTACCTCATCCGGGTGGGGCGCATCGCGCTGCTCACTCCCGAGGACGTGGCTCGCATCGTGGCGGCGGTGAAGGCCAAGTTCCCGGTGCAGGGACAGCCGCACTTCAGCCCGGAGGTCGGCGACAAGATCGACTTCGAGTTCCAGGCCATGCCGAGCGCCGCCGACCTGAAGGCGGTGGTGGAATCCGCAGGCGTCCGAGTGCGAGAGATCCGGGAGGAGGCGGGCCTCACCGCCGGCTCGCGAGCCCTGGCCGTGCTCACCCAGGGCATCCAGGACCGAGTGGAGAAGGAGCTCTTCGCCAAGTTCGCGGACGCGAAGCCCCAGGTGCTGCGCGTCGAGTACGTGGGCCCGGCCGTGGGTCGGGAGCTCCGCAACCAGGGGTTCAAGGCGATCATCTACGCCATGGCCCTCATCGTCCTGTACGTGGGGCTCCGGTTCGACTTCCGGTTCTCGCCCGGCGTGATTATCGCCATGGTCCACGACGCCATCGTGACCCTCGGCTACTTCGCCTTCACCGGCCGCGAGTTCAACCTCGCGTCGGTGGCCGTGATCCTCACCGTCGTCGGTTACTCGGTGAACGACACCGTGGTGGTCTACGACCGAATCCGGGAGAACCAGGGCAAGCTCAAGGGCAAGAGGCTCGGGGACATCGTCAACATCTCGATCAACGAGGTGCTGGGCCGGACGTTCCTCACATCCTTTGCCACGGCACTCTCGCTCATCGGGCTGCTCGTCTTCGGGGTGGGGACCATCTTCGACTTCGCGATGGCGATGGCGATTGGCATCATCTCCGGCACGTACTCCACGTGGTTCATCGCTGCTCCGATGACCATCTGGCTCGAGGAGCGGGCCGCGGCGAGGAAGAGCTCGCCGCCCGGCGCCAAGGCGGCCTGAGAGCAGCCGCGGCCTCGGTCCGCGCGTGACCCGGTAAGGGTCGTCTTCAGTCACCGGCCCCTCGCGGGCACGGGCCAAGCTCCAGCCGTCCGCCAGGACCCGACCCATGCGCGCGCACCACTCCGGGACCGTCCTGGAATGGGTCGGCCCGGTGCTTTCCTGGGCGCGTTGCCAGCTGCGCATAGCTCACACGTCTCGCACAGGACCTTCTAGACACCCGAGCATCGCGCCTGCGTCGGAGCGGATGGGGGCCTCGAGGGGGGCGCCGGGCCTTCGGTATCTCGAGGGGCCCTGGTCGAAGCCCACCACCACCGCCGCCTGTACCTCGGAGTCCCACAACTAAGACACCCGTCGGTGACTCGACATGTCGCCGCCACCGCGGAGGCAGGTCGAGGGCGGCCGTTGGGGCCTCGTCGTGGGGCGCCACGTATTCACGGGGTGTTAGAGGGCACGGCCAGTTGGCAACGGTTCGCGTCCCCGAGTTGGCGGCGTCCCGTGAAATGGAGACACGAATTGAGTACCGGTCCTTGCCGCCCTCCACCAGCTTGTGGGCAGCACTCGTGTCGCGACTGTCTCGTTATTTGCGCGCGAGGGGAACATGGGCCTCACGCGGTACCTCAAGGACCTGGGGTGGCTCGAGGGCGGCAACGCGTGGGCCCAGGTCAACTGGCAGGCGAGCCAAGGCGCGCGGCTGAGCGGCAGGTTGTCTTGGTACCAGACCGCCGCAAGCGGGACTGGCGCCCCCCAGAACGAGGTGGGAGCCACCATCTCCGGCACGGTCGGGCTCGCCCGCTGGCTCGCGCTCCGGTTCTCCGTGCTCGTGCGCGCCGGCATCGAGAGCGGCCAGGCCTCGGTGCCGTTCGGCACGACCTCCCAGGTCTTCCTGGTGGGCAGCTACTGAAGTGGGCAGCTGGCGCTGTGGCCCTCGGGTGGCACCTTCGGGCTACTTGCCCTTCGCGAACTCCTCCATGAACGACGACAGCTCGTCGACCCACTCGAAGGGAACTGCGTTGTACGTCGAGACGCGAACCCCTCCAACGGAGCGGTGGCCCTTCAGCCCCACCATGCCCCGCTTCTTGGCGTCGCCGATGAACTGCTCCTCGAGGGCCTCCGTGGGCAAGCGGAACACGACGTTCATCACCGAGCGGCTCTCCTTCTCCACGGGGGAGCGGTAGAACTGTGCATACTGTGCATTGCCGTCGATGACGCCGTAAAGGCGCTTCGCCTTTCGTCGATTCATCTCCTCGATCTTGGCGAGGCCACCCAGGCCCTTCAGCCAGGCGAGGACGTTGCGAACCATGTATACGCCGAAGGTCGGCGGCGTGTTGTAGAGCGACTTGTTCTCCGCGTGCGTGCGGAACTGGAAGATCTTGGGGATGTCCTTGCGCCCCCTCTCCACGAGCTCCTTGGAGACGATGACCACCACGACCCCCGACGGCCCGATGTTCTTCTGGGCGCCGGCGTAGACGATGCCGAACCTCGACACGTCAAAGGGGCGCCAGAGGAAATCGCTCGACATGTCGGCGACGACCGGCACGGGTCCGGCTGTTGGGAATGCGCGGGACGCTTCGACGTTGAACTCGACGCCGTGGATGGTCTCGTTGGAGGTGAGGTGCAGGTACGAGGCGCCCGGCTCTGCTTTCACGTCGGCCGGGGCGGGGACCCGCGTGTAGCTCTTCTCCTTCCCGTCGCCGACTCCCGTGGTCTGCAACGCCACCGAAGCTCCGAAGAGCCCCGCCACTAGCTTCGCCTCGCCGACCGCCTTCTCACCCCAGGCGCCCGTGACGAGGTACTGCGCTGGCCTTCCCTTCTCCATCAGGTTCATCGGGATCTGAGCGAAAAGCGCGGAGGCCCCGCCCTGGAGGAAGAGCACCTCGTGAGTCGAGGGCACCGCGAGGAGCTCGCGAACGAGGGAGAGTGCCTCGTCGTGGACCGCCTCGTACTCCTTGCCGCGGTGGCTGTGCTCCATCACCGACATGCCGCTGCCCGACAGGTCGAGGAGCTCGTCTCTGGCCCGCTCCAGAGCAGGGAGGGGAAGCGCGGCGGGTCCGGCATTGAAGTTCTTCTTGCGAGCCATGGGGTCCCCTTAGGGGCGGCGAGCGTTGCCGCGACGGCGCCCGTTCAACCAGCCGCGGCCGGCCTTGTCAAGGCGCCTAGCGCCCGGCCTCGCGCTCCGACCCCTTCGGCTCGCGGGCGCGCCGGCGAGAGCGCTCCCGGGCCGCGCCCAAGCGCCACACCCAAGAGGAGCGGTGCGAGCTTCGCCCACCGGGACGGGTGCCCCCGACCCTGGGTGTCGGTAACCGTCAGGGCAGGGGTCCCCAGCCCAACGCGCGCAGCGACTCGGGGCAGGAACCCTGCCTTTCCAGGCGGCCTTGACGCGTGCACGGAACTGGCCTGCTGCGTGCAAAGCCTTACTATGGGAATTCTCCGCTGCGGCCCGAACGGGTCGAGGAGGCCGATATGCTGGAACTCGCATCCCTCTACGTTCCCGTGGCCCTCGTCGGTATCCTGTGGGCCGTTGCGGTTCGTCGGCCGCTCATCGGGCTCTGCGGCGCCCGTCGGCGCGCACCGCGCCGCTGATCTCGGCCCTGCCGCGAGTGGGCCCGGCGGGCAGCGGTCTCCGCACCGCGCCGCCACTGCGCACGAAGCCTTCTGGGAGTCTCTAGCTACCCGAGTTGGCTCCAGCCACGAGCTGGCTCCAGACGCCGCGCTCCATCCCGGACAGGGCGAACGGGTGCAACTCGACTCGGTACGAGGCGCCCTCGCGCTGCGAGAGGCGCGTCATCGCCCAGATGTGGAGCGGCCCCGGCTGGGCGTGGATGGTGGTCTCGTGGAGCTTGCGGTCGACAAGCGGCTCGCTCCCGAGCACCGCCAGGCCGTTCGGGGCAATGGCGGCTGCGGTGAAGTGGCGGCTCACGCGGCCGGAGTTCACGGTGACGTTGAAGCGAACCGGGCGCGCGCCCGGCGCGAGGGTCGTCTGCGGGCTCGAGATCCGTGTCGACGGGCCCGGCGCCGCAGGTGCCGGTGCCTCGAACGACTCGACGAACTCGGGGATCTTCTGGACGACGCGGGCCACCGCCTCGCGCTCGACGAATTTCCCGAGCGCCGGGACCTGCTCCAGGTCGGTGCTCGACAGTCCGAGGCTCGACATCATCATGCCCACGACCTGGTCGGTCGCCTGGACGACCTCCAGCTGGGCCGAGCACGCCGAGACGTCTCCGGGGCGCCCGTGATGGGCAGAGATGACATCGACGAGTGGCTGCGGAAGTTGCCAGCGCCGGGCGAGCGCGAGCCCGAGCGAGACGTGCCAGCGCTCGACGACCGATTCCCAGGTCTCGGCGGGGCAGGCACCACCGGCCTCTTTCTCAAGAAAGGTCTCGATGCGCGCGCAAGCAACGATCTTTCCAAAGTCGTGCAGAAGCCCCAGGAGGAACGCGTCCTCCTGTTTGAGACCGCGGAGCCGCGCAAGCTCCTGGCATACCGCCGCCGCGCCTATGCCCTCGATCCAGATCGTCCGGCGCAGGGGGGCGAGCGGACCTGCCGCGTGCGCATGGACGGCTAGGCAGGAGGCGAGCAGGAGCCGCATCACCTCGTGAGCCCCGATCCGCGTGATCGCCTGGGTCAGGTTCGAGGCCGGAGCCCCGCGCCGGTACAGCGGCGAGTTCGCGCAACGAAGAACGTCCGCCGCGAGCGCCGCGTCCGCGCTCACCAAGTGAGCGACCTCGGCGAGGCCGAAGTCCGGGCGCCCCATCGCGTTCTGAACGCGTAGGGCTACGGCAGGAAAGGGGGGCAGCAAGGCCTGGCCCGACTGCGCTAGGGATTCGAGTTCGCCATCGAGCCGGGAGATGAAGTCGGGGGCTGGGCCGTTGCCCGGCGGTGCGCCTGTCGTCGAGCTCATGGGAGTCCGTGGGTCTCTTCGACACGATATGGGCTCCCGCCAAGGGGAGCCAGAAAGGTAACTTTGTTTTTGTGAAGGCGGCCGATGTGAGCCCGGGACCGACTCGCGACCGTGTGGGCCAAGGTGGGGAGGTCCCGTGCACGAGGTGCCAGCGCCTCGAATCCGGGATGGGAATGCCTGCTGCGCTCGTGGCCGCTACCGGCGGCCGAGCGGCGCGCCAACCCCGGCCGTGGTCGCGCCCTCGCGTATCTCCTGCTCCGGCTCTCGCGGCATCGATCGGCACAAGAGGCGATTCAAGGGTTCACCCGGCGGGGGTTGTCTGCTGCTGTTTCCGGGCGAGACCCGACTCCGGCCGCCATTCGGACCCCGCAGCCCGGGGTGGTTGCAGGCGCGTGCGAGACCAACAGGGGTCCGACGATGTGGCGTCCCGGCACCTGTTCTCTAGGATCCGGAAACCGCCAGCCTTGGTTGTCGTCTGCCCGCGACCGGGGCTCAAATCCAGCCAGCGCCGATGAGTGCGGCCGTGGCCACGATGTTGATGGCCCACAGGACGGCCGGGACGAGGATCCTTGTTCTCATGTGAGGCGTGTCGATGACGTAGTAGGAGCCCACGAAGTAGAGAGAGTATCCGAACACCACGATGAGAAGGACGTTCGGGAAGTTCCACCAGGAGTAAGCCCAGACCAAGTAGCCGAGCCGATTGAGGAGCACTTCCACGAACACGCAGAACACCGAGTTCGCAACGATGAAGAACCATCGGTTCGGGATCCCCAGGATCTTCATGTGCCTGTCGGGTGGCAACATCTTCCCGAAGACGATCCCCAGGATCGCAAACATGAAGACGGTCTCGATGTTGAGCCCGACGAAGATCTGGTAGGCGGTCGGTCCGATCTCGGTCCAGACCGCCGAGTATCCCGTGAACTTGAGGAACAAGGCGTTCACGAGTTCCAGGGACCAGTCGATGGCCGAGACTGTGAGTCCCGCGAGGATCAGGGTCCAGTTCCGCCGCTCGACCTCGACCGAGTAGACGTAGACGACCAGGGCGAAGAGCGGGATGACGTACCAGTGAAAGAGCGTCGGGCTGCGGAGCATCTCCAGGGCCTTCAGCGATGCGGGGGTCATGAGCCGCACCCTAGTACCCATGAACCGAAAGTCAACGCTCCTGCGGGGCCGCGCCCCGGGTGCGACTGAAGCCGCTGGCGGCATTCACCGGAGTGGGACGTCGCCGACCCGTCCGCACTGTGGAATTGCACGGCGGCGCGCATTCTGGCGGTCGTGGCCGAGCGGCCCGACTCACAACGTCCAACCACCGAGGAGCGACGCGAGCCCTTGCCCGCACGGCTCGACCGCGGATGCTCGCATCCAAACAGGGACTGCCGAGGGTCCGGCAGCGAAGACTGCGCCTCGCCTGGCTTGCGCGTGCCCAACGCAGCCCCCGTGGGCATCAGAAGCGGAATGGATGGAACGGGGCGCGCCAGGGGCCACGCCTCCAAGCTCGGCTCGTTGTTCCCACGGGGGGCGACGTCGGACGAGCCCCAAGGCGCGCCAATCTGCTTCCCTGTCGGTGGACGAGCAACGCTCCGTCTGGGGCAGATGTGACGCTGAGGATGGGTAGCTGGGCTGTGCCAAGACAGGACCGAGTTCAGGGTGCTCGCCCGATGCATTTGCGAGCATCTGCAAGTGATGGGCTCGTACGGGTCCTGGCCGAGCCGACGCGTTCTTGACATGCTAGCTATTCGCCATGCCAAGAGCAGTTTGGGCACTCCCAACGCGATGGATCGCGCCACCTGTGGCGGCCCAGCACCGTTCTGAGCCCTCGCCGCCTGCGCGGACTGCGGGCATGGCGCCGGTCGGACTACCCGGGGTGAGCCATGGACGGTGAGAGAAAGAGGCACCTTTCCATCGACGCCTGTACGCGCTGGAGCCTGGTCGGACTTCTTGCCCTCTCCGGATCGGGATGTACCACCGTCCAGCAGGGGGGGGCGCAGCGAACGGCGTTGATGGAGGCGACGGGCAGCAAGCTCGGCGCTGCCGACCTGCGAGCCATGAGCAATGTCCTCGCCATCAGTGTGCCAGGCACCATCGAGGTAACCGCCGACGAGATCGTAGCCCAGAGTCCGAACGCTGCGACGAGGCGGCGAGCCCTGCTGTGGAAGATCGAGGTGATCCCCGCCTTCTATCAGGCCCTGTTCTACGCCGACCCGATGGCCGCGGCGCTTGACGCGTGGTCCCTGTCCATCCAGCTCGAGAATGCCGTGAGCACCCCGACGGGAGCGGAGCAGCTTGGTGCGCTCCAGCCAGTCGCGATAGAGGCGACCCACAAGATCCGCATGCAGATCGAGACTGCCGCGAGGACCACGGCGAAGAGCCCCGAGGGCTTCGAGCGCGCCAAGGCAACGGTGGAGCGCTGGGCACAAGAGCATCCCATCGCGGGTCCGATCTCATCCCGGCCGTCTATCCTC
This sequence comes from uncultured delta proteobacterium, assembly GCA_963754915.1. GTDB lineage: Bacteria > Myxococcota > Myxococcia > Myxococcales > Anaeromyxobacteraceae > DATJZG01. The sequence goes on from CAVWHZ010000012.1 coordinate 323,453, forward strand.
CCCGAGCTGACGCGCATGGCCGCCGGTGGGCTGGACATCAGCGTCTTCCAGGTGGTGGCCGACCTCCCGGCCAGCCTGGCCGATCTCGCCGCGCGGATGGACATCTACGCCGCCTACTTGCCCAAGGCCGCGCGGTGGCAGGCGGAGCTGATGGCCGACGACTTCGAAGGCCGCGGCGAGGTGCAGCGCGCGCTCGCTACGCTCGCGTCCGTCGAGAAGCTCACCGAGCGGGCCAATGATCTTCTTTCACCGACCGGCATCCGCACCACGCTGGACACTGCGACCGGTCAAGTGCGCGCCGAGCGCGTCGCTGCGCTCGCCTCCATCGACCAGCAGCGCGTGGAAACACTGGCCTACGTGACGAGCGAGCGGGTGGCAGCCCTTGCCGACATTGACCGCGAGCGCGTCGCCCTCATGCAGCAGGTCGACGAGCTCCGCAGGAAGGCACTCTCCGACGTGGACGATGTTGCGGCCCGCATTATTCGCCGAGGGGCGGTGGCGGTTGCGATCCTGCTCGTGCTCGCGGCTGGGCTCGCCCTGCTTGTGGTCCGCCTTGCATCCGGGACGAGGGCGAGGAGCGCCGCAGCGCCCTGAGGAGCCGACAGCAACCTCTCGTCGCTGTTGTGACGCTATTCTTGTTCTGGGCGATGGCCGACCAGTGAGGCAAGCGGCCAGCCTACTTGCACGCGCGGACTGACCTGAGCGAGCGCGCTGGGAACCTCGAAAGAGGCCCGGTGATCCCAAGAAGTGGGACAATGGTGGGGCGCCTGGGACTCGAACCCAGAACCACCGGCTTAAAAAGGCCGATGCTCTACCATTGAGCTAGCGCCCCAACTTCTCTAATTTAAAGGCGAATTCGTTGACTCTAAAATCCGTTTTTCGCTCTCAGTGCCCAAGCTGTGCCCAAACGTACCGCTTCTTGTACCACTGACGTCGAGGATCGCGAGGTCCCTCTCCTTGAACAGGTCGGGACGCAGATGTGCGTACCGCTCGGTCACCCAGGTCGAGCTGTGGCCGAGGATGCTCGCCAGCTTCTCGATGCTGCCGTCGTTCAGTACCCACCGTGACGCGAAGGTGTGTCGCGTCGCTTGATACCAAGTGATGCGCGGGAGGGCGCGCTTCTCCAGGGCAGCCGCAAGGTGGTTGAGAAGGGTGTGCTCCTGGATGAAGCGCGCAGGGTGGCCAGGCTTCCCGGCCCGGAGCGGGCGGAAGAGCTGTCCGTCGCCCCCGGTCCTCGCCTTCCACGCCAAAAGGATCGGCAGGAGAGGGTTCAGGATGGGAACGATGCGCGTCTCGTCATCCTTGAGCGGGCCGAGCTCCCCGCCAAAGACCTGGCGCCAGACCTTGATCCGCCGCTTCTCGATGTCGACGTCCGTCCAGTGGAGCCCCTTGACCTCACCGGGCCGGAGACCTGCGTACGCTCCCACGGCGAACATGACGCCGGTGGTGTCGTTCAAGGCTGCCTGGACACGCGCGATGTCAGCGAGCTTCTCGATGAACGGCGTGTTCTTGGGGTCGTGGGTCGGCTTGTAGAGTCGCCGCGTCGCGCGTGTGAGGGAGCGGACGGGGTTCGCCTTGACGCCGGTCTCGCCCGTGCGCTCGATCAGATCGGTATAGATGATCGACAGAAGCCGGACACAGTGGCCGACCGTAGAGGGGTTCATTCCCTCGGCCCGCTTCTTCTCGACGAAGGAGCGAATCAGCGCCGGGTCGACAAGGCTCGCCTGGCGTGACCCGAAGAACGGCCGTAGATGAAGCTTCCAGCGCCCGAGCTCGGTTTGCCACGACCTGTGCGTGAGCTTCCGCCGCTCGAGGACCGCGTCTCCGAGCGACCCCAGTGTCGGTGAGTCGCGCAGGTCGCGGGGAAGGCCGGTCCGGCCTGCCTGGAGGTCCGCCGCGATCTTCGAGCGAACCCGCTCCGCTAGCTCACGGGTCGCGTAGGCCGGGCTCAGCCGTCGTTCGCCGTTCTCCCTCCACCGGACGACGAACGTACTTGGGCCGCGCCTCCAGACGCTTCCATGCCCGTGCGGCTTCCGCCGTTCCTTCCGCGCCATCGAGAAATTCTAGTCGTCGGCCACACCTGGAACAAGGACGCTCTATCCGTGCTCCCTCGCGGCGGCGGCGAGCTCGGCTGTCTTCTGCCTGGAGCGGCGATTGCCGGCGATGTACTCGTCGAGAGCCGACTTCTCGAAGAGAACTCGGGCGCCCTGCTTGACGCTCGGGATGACCCCGGCCTTGGACTTCTTGTAGATGGTCGAGCTGGAGAGCCCCAGGTAGCGACTCGCCTCCTCGACATTGAGGAGGCGTCGTTCATCCGGCGCTGGCTCATTGCCGGAGCCTGGTGTGGAGCCTCGCCACCACGAGCTCGGCGAGCTGCTCGAGCTCTGCCGCTTCCAGCTTCATGGTGCCCTCCGTGCGCCGAGGCGCGAACGGTTTCCCGTGCGGGCGGAACCGTGTAGCTACCCAGTGCCTGCATGGCCGCATCGTTGACGATCGCGACGGGGTGTCTGAACGCGGCCCGATAGTCGAACCCGACCCAGCCAGGGCCGAGGTTGTGCGGCTCCGCCACGGGTCGGCAGCACCGGCCCCGGATAACCGATCGACACCACATCGTATGTCCACCCCCTGGCGATCTTCTTGACGCCGGTGACCGTTTGGCGCGCGGTAATGGTTGGTCCGGAGGAAAACTTCCGGTGGGCGTTCTCTCCGGTGGCGAGGATCTTTACGTGGGTCCCACCGACATCAACGGCCAAGATCTTCATCGGCTAGCCCTCCTTTGTGAGAGGGAATCGTCAACCTCTGCCACGCCGCTCTTCCGACACGCCACGTCTGACGTCCGCGAGCGCTAACTCTGGGAAGCGAGATCTACCGGCTCACCTTCGCGTACGCGCCTTGTCTTCGCCCGGGCGCTGCGACCAATGCGACCGGAGGCTGCGGTCGTTGACATGTTAAACGCATGCAACTATCTTATTCACATGTCCAAGATGATTCAGATTCGAAACGTGCCTGATGAGGTCCACAAGAAGCTCAAGATACGCGCCGTCGAAGAAGGAATGACGCTTTCCGACCTTCTCGCGCGCGAAGCGCGACAGTTGGCTGAACGCCCGACCTTGGCACAAATGCGCGCGCGGCTCGTTCGGCGGGAGCGTGAAACACTGGCGGAGTCCGCAGCAAGCCTCGTGCGCAGGACCCGCGGCGACCCGTGATCGTCCTCGACGCGTCTGCAGCGATCGAACTTCTGCTCAACACAGTTATCGGTGAGCGGGTAGGGGAGAGGCTTTTTGCGTCCGGCGAAACGCTCCACGCGCCGCACCTTCTTGACGTGGAGGTGTTGCACGTCGTTCGGCGCCTTTGTGCTACCGGTATGCTCGGTGATCGCCGCGCGAGACAGGCGCTCGCCGATCTGGCTGATCTGCCGATGACGCGCTACTCCCATGAAGGCTTGACCGGTCGGGCCTGGACAATGCGCGCGTCCCTCACGGCTTACGACGCAATGTATCTGGCGCTCGCCGAAGCGCTGGATGCCACAGTCGTCACCTGTGATGGGCGGCTCGGCCGGGCCCACGGCCATCAGGTTCGGGTTGAAGTTGTTGCGGTGCCGGGCTGAGAGACTTCCAACGCGTAGGACTTGTGGTGTGAGTCGAGACTGTGCCCAAACTGTGCCCAATGTACGGAGAATAGGTGCTAGCCCTGGCGGGTATGGCTAAGTACGAGTCGTGTAAATACGAACGGGCGAGTGGCCAATGAGTGGCCCATCGCCCCGCTCTTTATGCCGCCGTTTACTGGAGTGTCTCACCCGAAATAGGGGCGGCGTGCACCAGGTCCATGTCGAGAATCCTGCAGTCTGCTTCCCGGAGGTTGTCCAAGAACTGCGGTTAGCTTCTGCGCGGGCCCCAGAGTTCGGACGTGACCATATCCCGGCCGGGCAGACAATCGAATTTTGGTTCATCGAGGCCTTCTCACTGAAAGGATGGGAACGGTGAGGGCGCCACATAGGCAGCAGTTCATGTAGTCGTAGTCGTTAGGTCAGGACCATCCACACGTAGTAGGTCCGCGGCAGCCCCCGAGATGATCATATCGGCGCTTGCGCGGATCCGGTGGCGTCGTAGTCCGAAGCGGTGTGGAGCGACCCTCGCTTCACGCAGAGTAGCCGTCTCGTGGATCCCCCTGGCGCCCAAACAGCGACAGCGTGTGATTGGTCTGCGCGACGGCGCACATTGCAACGGGAATTGGGGTGAGAATGCGAAAGCGAAGAAACGGTCCGGGAAGAACGCTAGGACTTCTTCCCACGGCCTCTCCACCAGTTGGGCTCGCGAGAGTTGGTGAATGCGTTCCGGGATGGTTCTCAGGCAGCCGTTCGATAAGAAGATTCGGATCGAGTGCAGGATACTTTGCGCACGAGCGGTACGAGGCAATGCTCGTCTCCGGCGATTGAGGCTCCCTCACGGAGCCCGGGAGGGAGGCAGTGGTAGGAAGGCGCTCGTCCGGCGCACGTAGGCCGCGTAGTCGGGCCGTCGCCCAGCGATGTCCTTTTCGAGAAGAGAAACTCCCGAAACCCGCACCAGGAGGAAGGTCATAAGGGCAGGGCCGCAGAGGCACCACCAGGCCCCGGTGGCACTGCCGATGACCCCGAGCCCCCACCAGAGGAGAGCATCGCCAAAGTAGTTGGGGTGGCGGGTGTAGCGCCAGAGCCCTGTCGTCATGACCCGTCCGCGGCTCGCCGGGTCCCGCAGGAAGCGGGCGAGCTGCGCGTCGCCGACGGCTTCGAATCCTAGGCCGATAGCGAAGACCAGTAGGCCGACCGTGTCCTTCAGCCCGAGCATCTGGGCAGCGCCGAGCGCTGCCCCTGCCTGTAGAGGTAACGACACCACCCAGAGCAGCGAGCCCTGGAGCAAGAAGACCGTGAAGAGGCTTACGATCGGGAAGCGCTCGCCCCAGGTCGCTCGCATTGCCTGGTAACGGCGGTCTTCCTCTTTCCTCTTCTTCCAGCGCGCGCCGATGTGGACGGCAAGCCGTAGCCCCCAGATGGTTGTCAAGGCGGCGAGCAGGACACCGCGTCCAGAGAGAGGGGAGAGAACCGTCGCGAAAGTTGCCACCAGCGCGAAGCCGGGCCCCCAGAAGACGTCCGCGATGGAGGCGTCGCGCAGCCGGAGCGAGAGCAGCCAGACGCCCGTCATGTATAGGGCGATTGCGGCGGCGGACGCAGCAAGGACGGCGGTCACGGCTGGATGCCGCCGCGGGCCTCGCGCCACATCCGCAAGCTCGTCCAGAGAACGAAGACTATCCAGAGCGGTGCAGCGATGCCTAGGAGCCTCGCCGCCGCCTCGGAGAAGGGCTGTCCGGCCACCGGGATGGACGCAAGTCCTGCGACGATGCCCAGCGCTGCCTGCGTCCGCTCCCCGCGCCAGAGCGCGGCGGCGAACCCGAGAAGGCCGACCCCGAGGAGGAGGTTAAATAGCGCGTCGAGCGAAAGGGTCACGCCAAGGAGAGCACGGGATACTGGCACGCAGGAGGCGCCTTCGCAGCCGGGCATTACGTGGACGACGAGGACTAGCGGCGCCACGCAGCCCGCGGCATTGAGGACGGCGCCTATGGCGATGGAGGCTGCCCCGAAGGTCGCCACTGGCGAGGCGGCCCGGCGTCCCAGCCCAGCGGCCCAGCCCGCCAGCGCGAGCAGCCCGAGGATGAAGGCGACCGCGCTCGCCACCGTGGCCTGGGGATGGGCGACCGAGAGGGTTGCCCATCGGTCGATGTCGTTGGGACGGTATGCGGCCGGCACATTGGCGAGAAAAAGTACGCCGGCGACGTTGCCGGTGACGCCGGCGATCCCCAGTAGTGCGGCGATCCGGTCAGCTGGCGGTGGGTACAAAGTAGGAATATGCGATCTCCACTTGCTGCGAGGCCCCGTCGTCTGCGGCGACATTGGACGTGCCGACGTAACGAACCAGGTGCCGCGTGCTCAGGTCGTACTCGCCCTCTAGGGAGGGCGCCAGGATCCGCAGGAAGAAGCTCGTGGGCTCGAATCGAACCCGGACGCGCCCGTTCTCGATCCGCTCGCCCCGGAGTTGGAAGCCAAATGTGTCAAGCCGGTCAGGAAGCGCCAGCGAGACTCGAAGGATCTCGCCCCGCGCCAGTTCTTCGAGGTGGGCGCGGGCGTAGCGGTCGAGGCCCTGGCCCGTCACCAGAGGCACGTCCTCGGGGGCGGAGAGAAGCTTGGCGTGGTTCCCGTCGAAGAGCTCGATGCCGGCCTCAGCGCGCCGCACCATCTCGCGGGCGCCGGTGCGCAGGTCCTGGAACTCGTAATCCGGGGCGAAAGGGCCGTGCCGGTAATCGGAGACGAGCCGTGCGATGGTGCTCCCGTCGGTTCGGGTGTAGCGAGTCTCGGCCGAGCGGATGCGGCCGTTCTCGATATGGACGATGTGGGTCTCGACGTACGCGACCGACCCGTCTTTCAATCTAGCGATGCCCTGGAATTGTTCTACGGAGGCGTCGCCGGCGCTGGAGGCAGCGAGGAGGAAGCAAGTTGCTGCGGCAATCGCGGTGGCCATGTCACGCCCTCCCACGAGGCTTCGCCCACAGCATCTGGGCGTCGCCGAGGTAGCCCTCGGCGAAGCCGGCCTCGCAGTAGCCAAGGTAGAAGTGCCAGATGCGCCGGAAGCGCTCGTCCGTGAGCTTCGCGACTGCATCGTGGTTTCGCGCCAGATTCTCTCGCCAGGCGGCCAGCGTTGTGGCGTAGTGCGGCCCGATGTCCTCGAGCCGGCGTAGCGTCAGGTCGGAGGCGCGGGTGGCAGCCTGGAGAAGCGCGGTAATGGAGGGGATGTTCGAGCCCGGGAAGACGTAGCGTTTGACGAAGTCGACGCCGCGCACGTGCTGATCGTACCGGGCGTCGGCGATAGTGATGACCTGCAAGGCCATGAGCCCCTCGTCCCCGAGGAGCGAACTGCACTTCGCGAAGAAGGTCTCGTAGAAGGCGGCGCCCACCGCCTCGAGCATCTCGACCGAAACTATCTTGTCGAAGCGCCCAGTGAGATCGCGGTAGTCGGAATGGAGGACCGTGACGCGGTCGGAGAGCCTGGTTTCCGCGACGCGCTGACGGATCCAGGCCAGCTGTTTCGCTGAGATGGTGGTGGTGGTGACCCGGCACCCGTACCGTGAAGCGGCGTGAATGGCGAAGGTCCCCCAGCCAGCGCCTATCTCGAGGAGGTGATCGTTGGAGCCGAGGCGGAGCAACCGGCAGAGCCGGTCGATTTTTGCGATGCTGGCATCCTCCAGGATGGCATCCGGGCGCTCGAAAATCCCACAGGAGTAGGTCATGGTCGGGTCGAGCATCAACCGGAAGAAGTCGTTGCCAAGGTCGTAGTGCTCGGCGATGTTTCGTCGGCTGCCGGAGCGTGTGTTGCGACGCAGCGCGTGCCGGATCGCGTCCAACGGGCGACGCAAGGCGGCGAGGCCGCTCTCGAGACCGTCCATCGTAGAGGCGTTGCGCGCCACGATTCGCACCACCGAGGTGAGATTGGGGGTGTCCCATTCGGCGGCGGCGTAGGACTCGGCCAATCCCAGTGTGCCCCCGAGGGCCACGCGGCGCCAGAAGGCTGGGCTCTTCACCTCCACCTCGGCCGCGAGGCCGTCCGCGGCGGCCTGGCCGAACGTGGTCCCGGCTCCGTTCTCGCGCAGCGTGAGGAGGCCGTTGGTGAGGCCGCCGAGGCGAGGCAGAACGAGGCTGCGCCAGGACGTGCCGACGGGCGAAGCGGTGCCATGGTGGACCTGGGTAGTCATGACGGATTCCTCCGCGCGGCCACAGCCGCACGCTTGGCGGGGTGGACGTGAAAGGGCATCCCCTTTGCCCATAGGCGAGTGGCCTGCCAGTAGATGGCGGCGTGTACCCTCCAGGCCATGAAAGGCTGCAACCAGGCAGCGCGGCGAAGCGCTCCCGGACTCCAAGCTTGTCGGCGCATGCTAAGACCTGCGCGAAAGACCTCGGCGCCCCTCTCGCGGTTCACCATCTCCACGCAGAGGCGCTCCCCTGGGACGCCGAGGCGCCACTCGTAAGTCTGTTCCATGGGGAAGAAGGGTGAGACGTGAAACCGCTTGTCGAAGACAGCCGAGACGCCGCCGGGGCCGGCTGGGAGTACGTACGCATGCCGCTCCTTCCAGGGCGTGTTGGTGATCTCGGCGACGACTGCACGGAGGTTCTCGCCCCCCGGGTCGAAGCAGAAGTAGAAGCTTACCGGGTTGAAGACGTAGCCCAGCGAGCGCACATGGGTGAGAAGGCGGACCGGCCCCTCCGGTCGGAAGCCAAGCTCCGATTGAACCCGGTCTCGCGCCTCGCAGGCGAGGTCCTGTGCAGGGTCGCCGAGGAAGTCGGACCGTGAGAAAGATCGCACTTCGAGCTGGGGAAGCTCGTCGAGGTCCAGGTACAGCATGTACATGCGGTAGGAGAAAGCGTGAGAGCGGGGCACTCGGCGCGAGTGTGACACGGTTCCCGTGTAGATGGCGCTCGCGGTGGCGCTCACAGGACCTCTCCAAACCGTTCGCATACCGCGAGTGCCGAGACAACTCCGTCCTCGTGGAAGCCGTTTCGCCAATAGGAGCCGCAGTAGCTCGTGCCGCGGTGGCCGAGGAGCTCGCCGTGGCGCCGCTGGGCGCCAATCGCCGCGGGGGAGAAAACCGGGTGGTCGTAGGTGATCTCAAGGAGCGTCTGATCGCTCGCCACGACCCCTTCGCGGTTCAGGGTCACGAAGTAGTCGCGCCGTGCCTGGGGTCGCTGGAGCTTGTTCATCCAGTAAGTGACCGTGGCCCCGTCGGACTCGGCGTCGTCCAGGTGGTAGTTCCAGGACGCCCAGGCCTGTTTGCGGCGTGGCATCACCCGGTCGTCAGCGTGGAGCCGGACCTTGTTGGGTCGGTAGGGGAACTGGCTAAGGAGCGCCGTTTCGATCGGGGAAGGATCGGCGAGCATTTGCAGCGCCTGATCCGCGTGGACCGCCAGCACGGCGTGATCGAAGCGCTCGGGTGCCTGGCCCGCAGCCTCAACCGTCACGCCGTTGGTCCGCTCGACGCGCTTCACCGGTGAGCTGGTGCGGACCTCGCCAGGGAATTCACCTAGGATGGCCCGCACGTACTGACGCGATCCGCCGTCGATGGTCAGCCAGGGGAAGGCGCGCGACACCTCGAGGAAACCGTGGTTGTCGAAGAAGCGGGCCAAGAATCGGGCCGGGAACTCGCGCACCCCCTGACAGCTCGACGACCACACCGCACCCACCAGCGGAAGCAGGTGGTCCTCCACGAACCCGCGCGAATACCCCCGGACTTCCAGCCAATCGAGGAGCGGCACCTCTGCCCCTTCGTCGAGGAGATCCCTCGCCTCCCGGTAGAAGCGGAAGATGTCGAGGAGCATCCTGTGGAAGCGAGGATCGACGAGGTTTCGCTTCTGGGCGAAGAGCGCGCCCAGCGCCGGGCTACCGTACTCGAAGTCTCGCTTGTCGCTTCGCACCGAGAAACTCATGTCGCTTTCCTTCCAGGCGACGTCGAGCTGCCGGAGCAACTTCACGAAGTTCGGGTAGGTCCGCTCGTTGAACACGATGAAACCGGTGTCCAGCGGAACGCCCCGTCCGTCCTCGGCCACATCGACCGTGTGGGTGTGACCGCCAATCCGGGCATCAGCCTCGAAGAGCACGACATCGTGCCGGCGGGAGAGCAGGTGCGCCGAAACGAGGCCGGAGATGCCGGAGCCGACGATTGCAATCTTCACAAAGAGCCTCGCGACTTGGCGAGCCGATAGTGGGAGACGTGCCACTCGCGCCCCTCGTCGAATCCGAAGAGTTCGGCGCAAGCCAGGAAGAACATCTGCCAGCGCCGGACCTGGATGCGCGCTTTCTCTGGGGGAAGTGGGCCGGTCAGAGCGGCGGTAGCCGCCTCCGAGTTTCGGAGCAGATTCTCGTGCCAGGCCTCCGAGGTTCGCGCGTAGTGCGTGCCCGGGACTACCCAGTGGTCCTCGAGCGAGAGTGGTCCGGCGACACGCTGCAAGAGGTCATGGGAGGGCATCATGCCGCCGGTGAAGAAGTGGCGCCCCATCCAGTCGTCGTCCGCCTCGGCCTGAAAGAGGTAGGCGAAGCGCGCGTTCGCGAAGACGTGAATGAAGATATTGCCGCCCGGGACCAGCCAGCCCGAGATTCGTCGGAAGAGCTTGGGCCAGTTGCGCATGTGCTCAAACATCTCCACCGAGACCACCCGGTCGAACTTCCCGGGTGCTTCCAATCGGTTCATGTCGCACGTGAGGACCTCGACGTTGTCGAGGCCACGTCGCCGCGCCTCGCTCAGGATGAAAGAGCGCTGGCTTGCTGAGTTGGACACCCCCACCACGTGCGAGGTCGGGAAGTGCTCGGCAGCCCACAGCGAGAAGCTTCCCCAGCCACAGCCCAGGTCGAGGATGCGGTGGCCGTCGGCGATGCCGGCCCGTAGCGCGGTGAGTCGCAGCATCGCCTCCTCGGAGGCGTCGAGCGTGGAGACGCCATCCGGCCACCAGCCGCTCGAGTACTTCATCCGGGCGCCGAGAACGTTCCGAAAAAAGGCCGACGGCACCTCGTAGTGTTGCTCGTTTGCGAGGGATGGCACCGGCGCAACGTCGGCACCTTCCATGCCGGCGATGAAGCGGTCCAGAGCCATCTCCCGGTCGGCGTGGCGACGTTCCTCGTCGCGGATGCGGCTGCGGAGGAGGCGTCGGATGCCCATTCGGACAAGTGGAAGCGGCACAAAACCTCTCTCGGCCAGTTCGATTCCCAGGCTCATGCGCTTCATATAAATCGCCTTCCAGCGACGTGCAAGCGATTTACAGCTTGACTCTAATGCGATCTAGCAGATATAAATAAGACGAAATGGACGATGTGCTCACAACCGTGGATGTCGGTCGGCTCGCCGGTGTGGGTCCAACGGCAGTGAAGCGCTGGGCTGATCAAGGGCTCCTGCCCTGTGTTCGCACTGCTGGCGGCCACCGTCGTTTCGATACCGCCGAGGTGGAGAAGTTCCTCCTGACCGCGCGCCGGTCTGGCGCGAGCGCGTTCGTCGACCTCCTTCTCCAGAGTGACGGGCTTGGTGTTGAAGCCCGCCTCCTGACCGAGCGATCCCGGCTCGGTTCGTGGCTCGCAGTGGCAGAAATGCTCGGGATAGCGCTTGCCGAGATCGGCACCCGCTGGCGCGCCGGAAGCGTCACCATCGTGCAGGAACACCTAGCCTCGGAGAGGCTGGGACGCGCGCTGGCTCGAATCAGCGAGGCCCTCCCGGTCGCGCCTGGCGCGCCCAGATGCATGCTCGCTTGCGCCGAGGGAGACCGCCACGCGCTCGGCCTCTCGCTTGTCGAACTGGCCCTGCGGGAGGCCGGCTGGCTAACCCTTTGGGCGGGGCAGGACACGCCGTCGGCCGACTTGGCGGACGTGGCGCGCCGGCGGGATGTCGAGATGATCGCGGTGTCGGCTTCGGCCGTATCGGTCGAACCCGAAGCCCTGCGGAGGCAAGTAGAGGTACTAGGAGCTGCCTGCGAGAACTCGGGTGTGGCGCTCGTTCTCGGTGGCAGTGGGGCCTGGCCCGAGTCCCAGTCTGGCGCCGAGCGCTTCCGGGAACTCGCCCCCTTCGTGGCCCACGCGCGCGACCTGGCGTCGTCGCGGCACTTCGACTAGCGGCCAGTGGGCGTCATGAGAGATACGAAAGGGTGTCGATGAATATAGTCCCTCGAGAGCTTCGGGACGGCAGGCGCGCGGCGGGTCTGGGTCCATTGGCACTGCTTGTCGCCTGTGCCACCGCCAAGCCGCCTATGCCGACGGTAGGACACGTCGACCTGACGAGCTTCTCGGGCGACTGGTTTGTGATTGCTCACATCCCAGCCTCGCTCGAGAAGAACGCATTCAACGCCGTCGAGTCGTACCGGGTCGCCGAGGATGGGACGATCGAGACCACATATGCGTTTCGCGACGGTGGATTCGACGGCGAGCGCAAGCGCTACACGCCGCGCGGCTTCGTCCGCGACCCTTCGACGAACGCAACCTGGGGCATGCAGTTCGTGTGGCCTTTCGAGATGGAGTACCTCGTCATCCTCCTCGAGGAGAAGCGAGGGGTGACGGTAGTTGGCCGCACTGACCGTGACTACCTTTGGATCATGGCGCGCACGCCCGAGATACCGGAGGCGGAATACGAGCAACTCGTCGCCTTCGTGCGCGACCGCGGCTATGACGTAACCAAGCTGCGCCGCGTGCCGCAGAAGTGGCCAGCGCCGGGCTGATCGAGGAGGCGCGGCGCGAACGGCTAGGCGCCGACGATGGGTTCGACCCCGAACAGGATCTGCTGCGTGCTTGCGACACTATTACTTTCGCTGCTTCTCACGGGAGGCGCCATGAGCGTTCACGATCTTCAGGTGAAGGCCATCGACGGAAAGGAGGTGTCGCTATCCCAGTACAAGGGGAAGGCCCTGCTCATCGTCAACACCGCGTCGCAGTGCGGCTACACACCGCAGTACAAAGCGCTCGAGGACATCTACGAAGCATACAAGCCCCGGGGGTTCGAGATCCTCGCCTTCCCATCCAACGACTTTGGCGGGCAGGAGCCGGGGACGAACCAGGAGATCAAGGAGTTCTGCGAGCTCAGGTACCGGACCACCTTCCCACTCTTCGCGAAGATCTCTGTGAAGGGGCCGCAGGCCGCCCCGCTCTATCGCTACCTCACCACGCTTCCGGAGAACGGAGGCGAGGTAACCTGGAACTTCAACAGGTTCTTGGTTGACCCGACGGGCAAGGTAGTGGCGCACCTCGATTCGGGGGTTGAGCCGACCTCGGCCGAGATGAAGAAGCGCATCGAAGCGACCCTCCCTCGGACGTAGTCATGATCCAGCGTGCCCGGTTCGAACAGTGGATCCCCGCGCCGCTGGAGGAGGTGTTCCATTTCTTCGCGGAGCCCCTCAACCTGCCGCGACTCATGCCGCCGGAGTTGGGGGCCGAGATCGTTAGCGTCAAGAAGGCGGCGCTGTCCCCCAACGGCAAGACGGCGTATTCATCGAGTGCAGCCGGCATTGGCACGGAAATCAGGATTTGTGTTCGCTTGCTCCCGCTCTTACCGATCCGGACCCGTTGGGTGGCGAGAATCGTGGAATTCGAGCCGAATCGTCGCTTTGTCGACGTCCAGGTGAAGGGGCCGTTCCGTCGCTGGAAGCACCTGCACGAGTTCGAGTCCACTGCGCGCGACGGGCAACGGGGTACCCTGGTCCGTGATGATCTCGAGTTCGAGGTCGGCTTCGGCCTTCTCGGCGATCTGGCGGCACGTTGGCTCGTCGCAGGGAAGGTCCAGAGAACCTTCACGACGCGCCAGCAGCGCCTACAGGCAGCGTTGAGCCGGATCTGAAGGGACGGATTACCTCGGTGCGGCCGCCCAAGGATGAGATCCGGATCGGGATCTCTTCGTGCCCGAGGCCCGGGCGTTTCTAGGTCGGCCGCGACGACTGCTCCGCGCGGTGGGTAGTAGCCTGTCGAACGCCCTGCAGTGGGACCGTGCGGTGTCCTGCCATGAACTCAAATAGCCCGTCCCGGCTCGGCTACACCGCTGCCAGGGACGCTTCAATCGCTTCCTCACTAGGCCGCCGCGATGCCCCCCCCGCTTTCGGGGGTTCTTTCTTCACTTGATGGCGAGTGGCCAATAGGTGGCCTGTCGCACGACCAAGATGTCCGTCCAGTGATGACACAGGGGCCGGCGTCGGCGAGCAACGCCCGAAGGCCGGGCCCAGGTGCCGGCGCCACCTGCTGGGGATCTTCAAGCGCCGTCGATGTCCGCTAGCCCGTCCGAAGGCGATCAGAAATGGGCCGTCCGGCGAGCCGTTGCCGGGGGAGTACTTTGCCTCGCCGGCCGGCCCTGGGCGCCTCGAAGAGGCGTCTGTTCATAGTCTACGCGCGGCGCCCGGTGGACTGCCAAGCAGGCGCCCCGAGATTCACCGGTCAGGTCAGGTGCCCAACACGCTCTCGAGGCGCGGGAAGCGGAGCCGTGAGCTCATGGCTTCGTTTGAGCCGAGCCGTTCCATGGCGATCGCGCACTCGAGCACGCCAACTGCGAGTGATCACATTCGCGTGTGGACCGAGCGCGACTGGGCTTTGGCCGCCTTGCACCCACAGTTCCTGCCGTTGTCCCACCCCGCCTGTTCTGTCGATCGGAGCTCGCTGGGTTTACGATGGTTCCAAGCCGCAGCTGTGGAACCATAGAGCCAACTTCAGGGTCAACATGCACGACGTCTCATCACGGCCAGTGTGTCCCCATGCCTCCAGCTGTTCGCTCTTCCCGCGCTTTGCGATGAGAGCATCGCTCGGGGTCTGGGCCGCCTTGTACTGCGAGAGCAAGTTCGAGAGCTGTGCCCGCTATCAGGCAGCGAATGAGCGTGTAGCGATCCCCGATTTGCTCCTCCCCAACGGGAAGGTACTGCGCGTTGCTGGAGGCGAAAAGTGAACAGGTACTGGCCCTGGTGGGCCGGGGCCATCGGCCTCGGCATCCTTCCCATCGCCTACTGGGTCGTGCTGCGGCGACCTTTCGGCGTTTCCGGCCTTATGGGGCGGCTCGTCTCCGTACGGGAGGAACTCGCGGTCGCAAGGGAGAATGCTGCTGCTCCGGAAAGCGAAGAGGATCTCGATGCGCTCCTCGACGCCGCCACCCGGGAGCAGTTCGGCTCTTTGCCGCCGGGCGTCGCGCCGCTGGCAGTAACCGCCCCGCGCGGGCGCGCCCTTGGTGCGAGGTTGGGGCTCCTCGAAGCGGCAGCCTTCGTGATCGCCATGGCAGCGGGTGGGCTGGTGTCTCGCCTTCACGCGGGGCACGCGCCGGGTCCGTGGATGGGTGAAGCGTTCCGGCGTGCCTTCGGTAGCGGGGCTCCGGCGCTTTTGGTCCTGATCCTGGGTGGTGCGCTAGTCGGCGCGGGCACCACGCTCGCTGACGGCTGCTCGACTGGCCACGGCCTGACCGGCTCCGCCCGCCTGCAGCCTGGAAGCCTGGTGGCGACCGCATGCTTCATGGCGGCAGCGATGGGAGTGTCGCTCCTAATTGGCTGGAGGATCGGCTTGTGACGGCGATTCTGCGCATTGTTGCGGTGGCCGCGTTCGGCTTAGCGCTCGGATTGGTCCTGTCGCTCCTGGGCTTCACCGAGTGGCGAGAGGTGCACACCATGTTCACGCTTGGCCTGTTCGCCGGTGGACCATCCGCTGCGACGCTTCGACTTCTCTTGTCGTTCTGCGGGGCCGTGGCGGTTGCGATGGCCGGGTTCGTGGTGTTCGCGCGACGCGACGCCATTCCCCGCCGACCCATTCACAAGGGCACAGTGGTGGGTGGGCTACTGTTCGGCTTGGGATGGGGTGTGACTGGAGGCTGCCCTAGTATCGCCGTGGTCCAACTCGGCGAAGGCCGCTTCGCCGCCGGAGCTTCCGTCGCCGGTGTGCTCCTTGGCATGTGGCTGGCTCGCAGTATCACGGCTAGGCTTGGCTGGCAGACCGGAAGCTGCGCGGACTGATCGGCGAGCGTGCCGCGCCGGCGTTGAGTTCTCCCCTGTCGAAGTGGCGGAGCACGGCTTTTCCCGACTCTTCTTCCTCGACGCCGTTCGCTCGAGGGCGCCCGCACACCGCATCGTGCGCAGGGGCTGGCACTTCACCCTCGGGAACTCCGATATCCGAGGTTCGGGCCGCGGTCCAACCCCGCAGTGACTAGGGCGCGACGACAGTGCGCACTTCGAACCGGGGTTGCAGCTGGATGGCCTTCTTGACCGAGCACTGATCGGCCACCCGCACCAGCGCCTCCCGGTACTTCTCGGGAAACGAGGCCGGTACCTGGATGTCCAACTCGACCCGGGACAGGGTGCCGTCCTCGTTGTAGTGGCTCCGCTCCAGGATGCGGATGCCCTCGGTGGGCAGCCCACGCTTGGCACAGAAGCCCTGCACGAAGATGCCTGCGCAGGTGCCGATGGAGGCCAGGAACAGCTGGAAGGGGGAGGCGGCACTGTCCTCGCCGTCGTTGTCCACCGGCTGATCGGTCCTCACCAGGTGCTTGCCGACCTTCGCGTCCACTCGGCGCCCGCCGGGTAGGGTAATCAGGATCTCGCTCGCGTTTGCCATGTGCCGCTCCTTGGGAAAGACCGGGGACGTACCCCGCCCCTTTCGCTGTGAGAGCCATGCCAGCGCCGACGGGTTCGCGCCCGGCCTTGGACGCGGAAGGCGTCTGGGGTGCCTCCAGGCGCCATCGGCGGTTCCTCGACATGGCCCCTGGATGACCCGATGTTCTTTAACCCGCGGCATCGTATTGGTCGCATCGCGGTGCCGCGCTCACTCGCGACGTGCCGGCCGTGACTCCGCCGAGGTGACGGTCGGCGACTGGATACTTCGACCCTTGAGGCGAGGGGAATCCAGCTCGACGGCCAGTAGTTTCGGCTTGTGCCGATGGGAGACATCACGTCGAGGCGGACCTGATTCCCGCTTGACGTTCGAGCCATCCGACGTCAGCGTCGACGATGGCGAGCATAGCGATCAGCCGAGGGCCGTGGCTCCGTGCCGTGGAAGACGGCCACAGAGACAGGGACCGCGCCGGATCGGCCGAGAAAAGGGGGCCTCCAGTGCCGGGTTTTCCCACCAACTTCGACGCGCGAGCGAGGACCTGGGACGACGACGCATCCAAGGGAGAGCGCGCGTTGCGCGTCGCGGAGGCGATTGCCTCCCGTGTTCCCTCGCTGGCAGGCAAGACGGTACTTGAGTATGGCGCTGGCACGGGGCTCCTCGGTCTAGCGCTTCAGCCGCTCGCTGGCCACGTGACGCTGGCCGACAGCTCCCTCGAGATGCTGGCGGTCGCTCGGGAGAAGATCGCGGCGCATGGAATTCAGAACGCGAGCACGCTGCACCTTGACCTCACTGCTGGACCGGCGCCCGACCTGCGATTCGATCTCGTCTGTACGCTCATGACGCTCCACCATGTCCCGGACACGGATCGAATCCTGGACGCCTTCCGCTGCCTCCTGTCGAAGGATGGCTTCCTCTGCATCGCGGGCCTGGACCAGGAGGACGGCTCGTTCCACGGGGCGGGGTTCTCTGGCCACAACGGCTTTGACCGCGGAGACCTTGGTGCGCGCATGGAGCGAAGCGGATTTCGGAATGTGCGGTTCATGACCGTGCACGAGATGACCAAAGACACCGCTGCCGGTACCCGAGTCTTTCCGGTCTTTCTTGCCATCGCCGAGCGGTGAGGCAGCCTCGGTCTGGCGGAGAGCCCCGGCGGGGAAACAGATTCGCGCCTAGCCCCCTCCTCGTCCGGCTTGGCCAAGCGGGTTCCCGGCGTGGCCTTGTAGAACCCGGTTCCTAGCCTCGGCGAGGTCCCACTGCCGGCTGGTCACGTCACCATCATCTCCCCTGATGGCGGGCAGGCTCGATCAACGTTCGTCGTGATAGTCTGTTTCAATGGCTCGGATAGATCCGCGCAAGCTCGAAACGTTCCGCGTGGTGGCGCTGGCGGGCAAGATCTCGGCGGCGGCAAGGCTGCTGCACCTTTCGCAGCCGGCGGTGACGGCCCAGATGAAGGCGCTCGAGGAGGAGTGCGGGCGCGCCCTGCTCACCCGTGCCGCTCACGGGGTTGTTCTGAATCAATGGGGCCTTCGGGTGCTTGAGGCTGCGAAGCAGGTCCACGCAGCCGTCGACGAGGCCATGCTGGCCATGGACGAGGGCGCTACCGAGAACGGCGAGCTGCTGCTCGCGGCCAGCATGACCACCGCCGCGTTCATCGTTCCGCCGCTGCTCTCTGGATTCCGGGCCGTGCATCCCGCGGTCCGTTTCCGCGTCGAGGTCGCGAATACGGCGCAGGTCACCCAGTGGGTCGCGGAAGGCCGCGTCCCGCTGGGGATCGTAGAGGGACTGGCTCGCCCGGCACGGGTCCGGCTCGAACGTTACCTCCCCGACGAGCTCGTTCCGGTGGCAGCAGAGCACGCGCGGGAACTGCACGGGATCACCCGCGTGGCCGACCTGCTGGGAGCCTCCGTTCTGCTTCGTGAGCCGGGGTCGGGGTCACGCGCGGTGGTGGAGCAAGCTCTTCGGCGGGCTATCGGCCCGAGGCGGCGGCTCCAGAGAGTCCTGCAGCTGGGTTCCAACACGTCTGTGAAGGCGGCCGCCGTGGCCGGGCTCGGGATTGCCTTCCTCTCCCGGTGGAGCGTTCAGCTCGAGACGGCGGCGGGACTGCTTCGCATCCTGCCCATTCAGGACCTTCATATCCGCCGCGCGTTCTCCTGGGCGCTGCCTTCCTCGACCGTCCACGGGCTCGAGGGAAGGTTCCTGGAGTGGGCGCGGAAAAACCCGCCAGCGTTCCTGTGACCTTTCGTCTCTCCGCGCCCCGCACGGCTACTTCATCGAGATCTTGCCCTTGGTGACGAGCTCGGCCTGGGCGCCGTCGGTCAGGACCCGCGCCTCCCTCACCTTCCGGAGCGTGTACTCGGGCGCGTGGACGCCCCAGGAGCCATCCTTCTCCACGGCGTCCACGATCTCCTGCGCCTCGTTGACCATGGCCTGGACCTGCGCCCGCTGCGGCTGTGGGAGCTTGCTTTTCAGAAGGGCCGGAACGAGCTTCGCAAGTGCCGCCTTGACCTCCGCCATGCCGGTCTTGACGGGATTTTGCCAGGCGACGACCTTTTCGTAGATCATCTTCTGGTTGGTGAAGCGCAGGTTCTCTGGCAACTGGGACTGCGCCGGGCTGTGGCAGCCGCCGGCCGCTGCCATGTTGGCATCACCCCAACTCGTCCTGCCGCAGGACCACATGAGGTCGAGAAACGGCTTGCCGTTCTTCTTGGCGAGTCGCCAGGCGCCGTCCTTGTAGTCGCGGCCCTTGCCCTCCGGCGGGTTGAGGGTCTTGGCCTCCGGATCTACCACGATCTTCCAGATGTGCGAGGTGCGCTGCGTGTCGAACCCCGCGTAGTCAGGATACTGGATGGAACCGAAGTTCTCGCAGCTCATCATCGCCGGCATGTGGCAGCTCGAGCACTTGTTCGCCCCGTGGATGTTGTTCTTCGCAAAGAACGCGCCCTGCGCGGTGTGGCAGTCCTGGCATTGCTTCTTCAGACCCGGCACGGTGTAGCTGTCGCGCCAGTCGTTGGCGGTGACCTCGTGCGGGTCGTGGCAAGTCCCGCAGCGCATTCCCTTCTCGGTGTGTGTCGTGTAATAGGCCTGGGCGCCCTCCGTGCCGCAGGAGGGGCACTTGCTCTTGAAGTAAGCGCTGAAGGGCCGCTTCGGGTCCTTCTTCGCCTCGTCGGCGTTCCAGGCGAAGCGCTGGTGGCACCGCTCGCAGTTGGACGGCATGCCCGTCCCCCGGGCGCCCACCAGGTGCCCGCCGGCGCCGTGGCACTCCTCGCAGGTGATCCCTTTGTTGATGGTGTGCTTGCGGAGCTCCTCCGGCTTGCCGAGAGCCGCGATCAGCTCGGCCTGATTCTTGAAGTCGAACTTGAAGCTGTGACAGACCTCGCAGTAGGAACTCGCGGGCTGGAAGAGCATCGTCTTGCGGTTCTTGGCCCCGTACGAGCTCATGCCCCAGATCGCGGAACCGTTGTCGCCAAAGTCCTCGAGCTTCGTCGGGAAGCCGGGCACGTAGGAGGCGATCTTCTTCGTCACGTCGGGCGTCATGGACTCGGCCCAGGTACGCGAGAACTGGTTCCCGCCGGCTACCAGCGTGCCGGTCCGGTCCCGGAGCGTCCCACCCTCGATGTGGTAGGTGCCACGCACGAGCCAGGCGTCGAGGAACCCGTACTTGGTCCTGGGGGTTCCGACAATCGCGAAGACCACGTCCGGCGTGATCCCCTCCGGAAGCACCGACGCCTTCCCGCCATACATCCCCTTCCTCAGGTCACCGCCAGGTACTTCTTCCATCTCGTCGGGGAAGCGAACGACCTTGGCGTGGCGTGAGCGCGCCCATTTCTCATACTGGACGGGATGGCATTCCCCGCACTTCTTCGCCCCGACGAACTTGTTGGGGAGGTCCAGGATCGACTCCATCGGAAGCCGGTAGGTAATCGAGGCGTGGCGGTTGTTCTCCTTGGCGTAGTCCTTGCCGCCACCGAACTCCACGAACTCCTCCTCACGGTCGCTGATCTGGTACTTGCCGACGAGGCGGCCCTCCTTCTCGTAGACGGTGAAGAGCGGATGCGTCTTCTTGAGGAAGTCGTAGAAGGCCTTCTCTTGCTCCAGATACCCTTCGAGCGTTCGGGGCGCTGACTCCCCGGATGCCGCTCCCTCGTGACTTGGCGAAGGCTCCTTCGACTCACTGGCAAGCGCCCCGCCGGTAAGACTCGCGACAACCGCTGCGAGCACCATCCATCGCGTGGTAGCCATCCGTTCCCCTTCCTAGGAGCGAGGTAGTCGTCGCAAGGCTGGCCGTAGGCGGCGACCGCTTCGCGAAGCCATCGGACTCGACCCTACGCCAACCTCGATGTGAAGGCCCCACAGCTTTCGTGATGCCGTATCGGGTCTTCCTATGCCGGGAGATCTCGCGGCCTCGGCATACTGCTCGACAATGTCTCGCATCCTCATTCCCCTCCTCTCGCTCCTCTGCCTCGTCCCGAACGTTCCCGCCATCGGGTGGCGCGCCATTCCCACCTGGGGTGCCCTGCTCGCCGGCGTGGCCATCGCGCTCACGCTGCGCAATCCATGGGCAGCGCGCACGAAGTCACTCACTCCTCGACTCCTCTCTGCTTCGGTGGTGGGGCTCGGCGCGGCGATGAACCTCCGAACGGTGGCCATCGTCGGCCTCCAGGGCTTCGGTTACACCTTCGCGGGAATCACCTGCACGCTCGCTCTCGGAGCAGCCATCACGCGACTCCTCGCAGTTCGCCGCCCGACCGGCATCCTCGTCAGCGTGGGGACGGCTATCTGCGGCGGGAGCGCCATCGCTGCAGCTGCACCGGTCATCGGCGCCGGCGACGACGACACGAGCGCTTCCCTCGGCATCGTGTTCCTGCTGAACGCCGCCGCGCTGCTTATCTTCCCGCCGGTCGGGCACCTCCTCGGCCTTTCCCAGCACGCCTTCGGCTTGTGGGCGGCGCTCGCCATCCACGACACCTCGAGTGTCGTCGGGGCCTCGGCGACCTACGGAAGGGAGGCGCTCGAGATTGCCACGACGACCAAGCTCGCGCGCGCCCTCTGGATCGTTCCCGTCACCCTGCTGCTCGGCGCCATCATCGCCCGCGAGCGGAACGCCGCGGCGGTACAGCCCAAGGCAAAGCGCCCGTGGTTCATCCTGGGCTTTCTGGCCGCAGCTGCGGCCGTCACGTACTTGCCCGCCTTGGCTCCGGTCGGGCACGTCGTCGCTGCTGCTGCCCAGCGAAGCCTGGTGCTCACGCTCTTCCTCCTCGGCCTGGGGCTCTCTCCGCAGGCGGTGGCGAGGGTCGGCGCGCGCCCCTTCGTCCTCGGTGTCGCGCTCTGGATCGTGGTTGGGACGGCCACTCTCGGGGCCATTCTGGTCGGATGGATACGCTGACGCGCGTCAGCGCCGGGCGGTGCGGGCGGGGCGCGAGGGCGGAGCAGCGCGCCGCAGCGGGCTCTCGGGATCTCCGTTCATCCACCGCCACGCATCGCGCAGCGACTCCTCCACCGGGATCGACGTGAACCCGAGCTCGCGGCGTGCCTTCTCGTCGCTGATGTGGAACTGGATCGAGATCGTGTGTACAGCGTACGGGGTCAAGAGCGCGCGCCGGCCCGTGAGTCGCTCCCAAGCAGGAGCGAGGCGCGCGATCATTGCCGCCACGGACAGGGGTATGATGACCCTGGGCGGGCGCCGTCCAGCCTCGTCGGCGAGGACCCACATCACCTCGCGAACCGAGAGCGGTCCGCCCGTAAGCAAATAGCTCTCGCCCCGCCGGCCCCTTTCGGCGGCGAGCAGGTGTCCCCTCGCGACGTCGCGGACATCCACGAAGTCATACCCGCCATCTACGACCGCGGGCAGCATGCCCCGTGCGAACAGGCGGATGAGCTCACCCATCTCGGACAGGCGGTAGTCGAACGGTCCAAGAACGGCGGTGGGGAGCACGAGGACCGCATCGAGCCCCTCCCGGGCCGCCTCCGTGACGGCTGCGGAGGCCTCGGCCTTGGCTCGGCCGTAGTCGCCGACGGCACGCGTTCTATCGAAGCCGGCCCGCTCATCGAGGACACCCCCGGGAGGGGGCTCGGTGAGCGCGTGTACCGAGCTCGTGTAGACCAGTCGGCCGACGCCGGCCTCGCCGCAGGCGTCGAGGACGTTTCGAGTCCCATCCACGTTCACCTCGTGGACGAGCCTCGCGTTCATGGAGGAGATACTCACGACGCCGGCGAGGTGAAAGACAACATCGGTGCCGCGAAAGGCCGCCTGGAGCGTGCTGCGGCTGGTCACGTCCCCGCGGACCACCTCGACGGCGAGCCCCCTCAGTGGGCGGCAGTCGTCGTCGGGCAAAGCGAGCGCCCGCACGCGCTTCCTGCGCCGGAGGAGCTCGCGGACGAGGACGTTGCCAAGATGGCCCGTCGCTCCCGTCACGGTAGCGGTCTCGAAATCCATATCGTCGCAGCGTCCAACCCCGGGCGGCGTAAGTTAGCACCCTGCCGGGCTGTCGCACTGCGTCATCCGCTGCCGCTCTGGGCGGGTCCACGAGAGATCGCGCCCGCGAACCCTCACCTCTCATCCCGGCTCAGATGGATCAGGAGCGTGCCCCATGTCGCGAGTCGTCGTCCTCGGAGCTGGCGTCGCAGGCCACACAGCAGCGCTGCTTCTGAAGAAGAAGCTGCCACGAGAGCACTCGGTCATCGTCGTCTCCCCGAAGCCGACCTACAACTGGATCCCCTCCAACATCTGGGTCGGGGTCGGGATGATGAAGCCCGAAGAGGTCGTGTTCGAGCTTGCCCCGGTCTACAAGCGACACGGGATCGAGTTCCACCAGTCGAGAGCCGTGGAAATTTGGCCGGAGGGGGGGGCCACGGAGGCCTCGCCGCACGTCGTCGTCGAGTCGACCGGCCCGGACGGCGCCGAACGCTCCCGGGTCCCCTACGACTACCTCGTCAACGCCACGGGACCTCGGCTTAACTTTGGTGCCACCCCGGGATTGGGCCCAGAGGCCAACACGGTCTCCGTGTGCACTGCCGACCACGCCGCGCAGGCGTCGGCGTCCCTTCGAGCCGCCATCGAGCGCATGAAGAAAGGCGAGCGGCTCACCCTGGTCATCGGCGTTGGCCACGGCCTCTGCACATGCGAGGGGGCCGCGTTCGAGTACGTCTTCAACGTCGACTTCGTGCTCCGCGAGGAGGGCGTCCGCGACCAGGCGCGCGTGGTGTTCTTGACGAACGAGGCGGAGCTCGGGGATTTTGGCGTCGGCGGCACGCACATGCGACGTGGAGGCTACCGCGTCCATAGCAAGACGTTCGCCGAGTCGCTCTACACCGAGCGCGGCATCGAATGGATCACCGGCGCGCACGTGCAGAAGGTCGAGCCCGGCGTCGTCTACTACGAGACGCTCGATGGACTGGACCATACCCTTGCCTTCGACTTCGCGATGCTCCTGCCGCCCTTTGCGGGCCAGGCCATCAAGGCCTACGACAAGGCTGGCGCGGACATCACTGCCGAGGTGTTCGCACCGAGTGGCTTCATGAAAGTCGACGCCAACTACGCGCAGAAGCCCTTCGAGGAGTGGCATGCGGCCGACTGGCCAAAGACCTACCAGACCCCCCGCTTCAAGAACGTGTTCGCCATTGGCATCGCCTTCGCGCCACCCCATCCCATCTCCAAACCGCGCAAGAGCCCGCGCGGAACGCCGATCACACCCTCGCCGCCGCGAACTGGAATGCCCTCGGCCGTCATGGCGAAGACAGTCGCGGAGTCCCTCTTCGGCATGATCGCCTACGGCCTGCCCGGGCCGACGCGCACCGCATCGATGGCCGAGATGGGGGCGTCCTGCGTGGCCTCCGCCGGTGCGAGCTGGCTCCGGGGGACGGCCGCCTCGATGACGATGTTCCCCATCGTGCCGGACTACGAGAAGTATCCGGAGTTCGGGCGCGACCTCCACTTCACCTTCGGCGAGATTGGGTCCGCCGGTCACTGGATCAAGAAGATCCTGCACCACATGTTTCTCTACAAGGCGCGCGGACGCCTCGGATGGTGGCTCATCCCGGAGTGAGGGGAGACGACCATGACCAAGCCCTATGACCGCGAGTACTACGTCCCGACGCCGTCTCCGACCACGCGCTTCTTTCGGACATTCGTCCCGTGGCAGATCCTCCGCTTCGCCTGGATCAACCTGAAGATGATCCGCATGATCTCGATCGGCCACCACGGGCGGGTCCCGCTTCGCCCCATCGTCATGCCGGACCCGGATGACCACCCGGCCCCCAGGCGAGTTCCGGGGAGGTAGGGCCCGGCGAGGGCCCTCCGGAGAGCTATCTCCACGGGGCTGAGCGGTACGCAGAGGGACGGGTCGTTGCCGGGGTGGTGGTGGCGGCAAGGACGCTCGACACCGCCAGCGTGGACAGCGGCCTCCAGCCGGGCGATGTCATCCATGCCGTGAACCGAACTGATATCGATTCCATGAGCCCTGCGGCATGTTGTCGGTGCGATCACGGACCCCGTGGCACTCCAGATTGAACGCCAGGGCAAGCTCAAGTATCTCTGCTTCGAGGATGGAATAGAGGCATCAGGTTGCCAGCCTGAGGCGGCGGAGTTCGTCTCGGCGAATGGAGGAACCCTCTAGACCCAGGGCGTCGCAAACTCTCAACCCTCATCTGGCCCGGCCGGCCTTCCCTCCGCATCGGACTCAACGGCTAGAGCCCCGCCAAGAAGGTCCCACATGACCGGAGCCTTCGCCGTTGTGGCTGTCACATTCTCGCTTGCCACCGGCGTCCCTGCTCTCGGGCCCGCCGAAGTTCCACCGATGATGGCGGCTCCGCTCCAGAAGGCCGAGGCGGCGGTGACGCTGCTCCAGCAGCGCCTCCAGGCTAGGCTCACCGCTGCCCTTTCAGCGGGGGGGCCAGCGGCAGCCGTCGCCGTCTGCCGGGACGAGGCCCCAGCCATCGCCGCAGGGGTTTCGCGCGGGAATGGCGTTGCAGTGGGCCGAACGAGCGACCGGCTTCGCAACCCGGCCAACGGGCCACCGGCCTGGGCGGTTGCCGCCGTGGTGGCGTCGGTGGGAAAGAAGGCCGAGGAGGTCCGCGCCGCTAGTTTCGACCTTGGTGACCGCGTGGGGTTCTTGCGCCCGATCGTGGTGGTCGCGCCCTGCCTTGCATGCCACGGGGCCGCCGGGTCGATCGCCCCCGAAATCCGCGAGGTTCTCGCGAAGGCCTACCCCACCGACCGGGCGACTGGCTACGCGGCAGGCGACCTGCGCGGATTCTTCTGGGCCGAGGTGAGGAAGAAACGGGCGTCTCTTCCTGGTTGCCTCGGTCGGCCGCGCCGCGGCGGCCTGCAAAATGGGTGGGGAGGGTCTCGGGCATCGGCCCCCCGCCGAACGTGTCAGACATGAGGATGAACGGGAGACGGGGCTAGGTCCCAGGTGGGGATGCGGCCGGTGTCAGGAAGGCGGCCCACTAGATACCCGGTAAACGGCCGGTAGGTCTCCGGTGGCTCTCATGTGCACCAGCGTTCCCAACCTCGCGGGCACCGCGTGGACCAGACGGGCCCCGCCGCCGAGCATTGGCTCAGCACCAGCCGCCCCCGCTCTCCTCCTCGCTTGCCTTACCCTCACGGCCGCGTGCGTGACGGTTCCGGCCGGCCACGGCGCGGTTGTCACAACCCCTGGCGGCGTGCGCCCGACCCCGCTGACGGAGGGCGTGTCCTTCATTGGCCCTTGGTCACAGGCCGATGTCTTCGACTTGCGAGCGCAGGAGCGGAACGAAGATCTCCGCGGCCTCGCAGCCGACGGCGCGCCCGTTCAGGCAAACGCCTCGGTCGTGACATGGCACCTGGTTCCGGGGGAGTTGGTCGCGTTCGATCGCGAGGTCGGCCCGCATCCCTATTCGCGACTCATACGACCGATCGTGCAAGCAGCCGTCCGTCGGGTGGTCGCGCGCTATCCTGCGTTCGAGCTCATCGACACCCGAAATCTGCCTGCCATCCAGCGAGAGATCACGGAGCTGGCCGCGAAGCAGATCCGGCCGATGCACGTGGAACTCGAGGCGGTATTCATGCGCAGCCTAGTGGTTGCCTCGCCAGCGCTCGCCGCCGCCATCGTCGACACCTCGCGCGTGGAGCAGCGAGTGCTGGCGATGCCCCACAAGATCGAGGTCGCGCGAGGCCAGGCGGACGTGCTGCGGGAACAGGGGCGCTCTCAGGCCGCCACCAACGCGGCACTGGCTCCCACGCTCACGCCGCAGGGAGTCGCCGACGCGGAACAGCGTGCGTGGACACGCCTGCTCGTCTCTCCCAACACCCAGGTGATCGTCTCGCCGGAGTTCCACCCACTCCTGGAGGTGAGTCCATGAGGTTGCTAGCGATGTTGCGCGTACCGGGTTGTGCCGCCTTCTTCTCTCTGACCGCGTGCGCCACAGTGGGGCCCGGTCATGTCGGGGTCCTCTGGACCACCGGAAGCGGAACCCAGAAAGAGACCTACCAGGAGGGCGCTCATTTCATCATGCCTTGGAACAAGCTCGCCGTGTATGACCTGCGCTCTCAGAGCAACGATGAGGTTCTGACGGTGATCGCGGTGAACGGCCTGGCGATCACCCTCGATGCGTCCATTCGCTATCACCTCGTGCCTGGTGACGCGGTCGCGCTCCAAGAGGAGATCGGGCCCGACTACTACCAGGTCATCCTTGAGCCCGTCTTGCGCTCCGAGGCACGGCGTGTCATCGGCCGGTACACGCCGGAAGAGATCTATTCAACCAAGCGTGACGTGATCGAGCGGGAGACTCGAGAAGGCGTCCAGTCGAAGATTGCCGGCAAGCACATCGAGCTCGAGGCGATCCTGGTTCGGAACGTCGAGCTCCCGGAAGCGATTCGAGTGGCCATCGCCAAGAAGCTGGAGGCGGAGCAGGAGGTCCTGAAGATGAAGTACGTGCTCGAGGAGGCGCGCCTCACGGCTGAGCAGCGCGCCATCGAGGCAAAGAGCCTCGCCGACTACAACCAGATCGTTTCTGGCAGCGTGACTCCCGCCATCCTGGACTTCGAGAGGGTCCAGGCTCTCGAGAAGCTTTCTGCGTCTGGGAACGCCAAGACCGTCGTCATGGGCCCGGGGACGGGCCAACCGCAGGTCCTGCTTCAGGCTCGCTGACGGAGAGTCGTACAACACGCGGCTCGAGCGCCGTCGTTGCAATGGTCCCGCCTGCCGAACCGAACGGTCTGCGAGCGTATCCGATCCGGACGGGGAGGCTCGACGCTGCGAGCGGTGCCCCAAGAACAACGGAGAGTCGGAAGCTCCTTTTATCGAGCGCCGAGTTCGGCCGAGGGCGAACAATTTCGAGAAGGCTACCGGTGCGCGTGCTGATGCACCGCCGAGAGGATTTGCTCTATCTGGAGCGGCTTCCGGAGGTAGGCCGCTGCGTGGAGGTCGGCCACGTCGGCGGCGATGTCCGCGTAGCTGGACAGGACGATTACGGGGACCTCCGAGATCGAGGGCTCCCTCATCTGGTGCTCACGAAACTCCAATCCGGTCATACCCGGCATCATCAGGTCGAGCAGAATGACGTCGGGGCGTTCCCCCTTCGCTTCCAGGAGCGCCTGTTCACCGTTCTCGGCGGCGGAAGCCCGGTAGCCATCGCCCTCCAGCACCTGGACGAGCAGTTCGCGGGTGTCTCTGTCGTCGTCGACCACCAAGACTCGCTTGGTGAGCAAGTTCCTCGCCTCCTGTGCCAGCCAATCCACAAGCAAGAGCTAACGAGGATGGCAAGGATCGCCCAAGCTTCCCTTGGGGCTAAGGGAGTTCCCTACGCGGAAGGTGGCGTGTGGGTCGCGCGGTCGGGCGACTTCCCTATACGAGCGTCGCGGCTAACGCGGCCTCTCGTCGCCGGGCGGCAGCGCGAAAGAGGGGCGTCCCCGCCAGAGCGCAAGAGACGTTGCACCTGCACGTGGCGCCTCGCCCGCCCGCGACAGTCGTCGCTCGCGAAAGCGCCAAGGATCTGGTCTAGGCCATGGGTTCTTAGTCGGGGAGACACCGGTCGGCGCCCGCACTTCCGTGCATCCAGCCGCTCCTGAGCAACTGACGTCGGCGAGCACACAGTAGATCCCCGCTGCAACGACAAGGCCCTGCACGGCGTTGCGAACCATGGGCTTTCCTTCCTCTGGCGGCACTGCGCTGGCTAGGCCTGCGCATCGGGCCGGGAGGTGACCCGGGGTGCCGGGCCGCTGCAGTCGCCTTCGAAGAAAGGGAAATGTGCACCTGTGTCCCGGTTGTCGAACGCCATCCGCGCATGCGATCGAAGAACGTCGCCTCGCGGGCCCACGATTCGCGCATTGCGCGCAACGCTTACCGACGGTCAGTTCACGAAGGAGAACCCAACCGGCGGCTTTACTGGCGAGGAAGGAGCGTGGCTACGGCAGGGTCCAGATCGAATGCAACCAGTCCCGCTCCTGACTCGTCTTGACCTCTTCGTTTATCGCCTGGCGACGGTTTGCAGGGGCGATGACACCCCCTGGTCGGCGGGCCTCTTCGTCGTTGATTGCCCCACGCTGGCCTTTTGCCTGCTCTGGTGCAGACTGCGCCATCGCGCTCAGTGGTACAGCGGCGCTCGCGCGCAGAGCGGTCGTGTTGGCCAGCACCAGGGCTACGAGGACGCCCAACCTAGTGACCTTTCTCATGGCTTGCTCCTTGCTTTGTGGCCCGTGTCCCGGGCACGGTCGATCCAATAGATGAACACCGATCGCGACGTCGAGGGAATCTGGGGAGGCCCGAAGTGCGGAGATCATCGGGGGCGTCGCAAACGTTTGACTGCCAAGGGCCGCTGCCAAGGCATATTCCGACGAGGTCGCAGCGCGCATCCAGGAAGGGGCGCTGTGACGAAGCGGCACCAGCGCACCCGCTCCTGAGCATTGGCGGCCGGCGTCCACCCAAACGCTCAGCCATTTTACCGACTGGAGGTGCGCGTGGTTCTCGGATCCGTCGCGGGCCCCCGTGCACTCACCGGCCAGAGTCACGCGAAGGCGATCGATAGTGTTCGCCGGAGAGTCTGAACCCAATACCGGTCCATGCTCCACACCTCGGTCTGTGCGTTCGTTAGGGATCACCGGGCAAGAGGTAGCGCCGGTATGACCCGCCGCGCCGCGCTGGAGGGAACTGCAGCGGACGTGGCCAATGCTACCGCAACGCCTCGTCCCGTCTTACGGCGTTATTCAATCTTGCGGACGGAGATGGGGGCGTTGATGAGATGGCACACAATGCTAGCCCCTCGCCCGTCCACCCGCGACGGCTGTGATGGCTGGCCTTGCAGCGACAGTCGCGGGCAGTTCGACCCAGAACAGGCAGCCAGCCCCCGGCTCGCTGTCGACCCCCACACAGCCCCCGTGCCCCTCGACGAGGCGCTTCACCGTCGCAAGACCCAGTCCGAGCCCTGCACGATTCGAGTGAACGCCGCGCGTGTACAGCTCGAACACCCGATCAAGGAGGTCAGGCGGAAGGCCCGGGCCCGTGTCCTGTACCTCCACGCGCACAGTCATTCCCTGCTGACGAGCTCGAACCTCGACTCGTCGCACCGGACCCTCGCCCACGTACTTGACGGCATTGTGCACCAAGTTGGAGACGATGCTCATCAGCACGCCGCAGTCACAGGCCACGAGGCAAGGTGACACGGTCGACGCGATCTCGACGCCGACGGCCTCTGCTTCGGCCACCAAGTCCGAGATGACCCCCTGAATGACGGGCGCCACCTCGACAGTCTCGCCCGGGTGAGGCTTTGCCCCCGCTCGAGCGAATCGAAGCAGCCCTTCCACGATGACCTCGGTTCGCTGGAGGCTGCGCCGAGCGCGGTCCAGGAGCTCACGCTTGGTGAGCTCCGCCGAATCGCGGCTCAGCAAGAGGTCGACGGCCATTCGAGCCACACCAAGCGGGTTCGAGATGTCATGCGCGACGCGGCCGGCAAAGAGCTCGAGCTCACCGGCCCGTGCTTCCAGGAGCCTGGAATGAGCTTTCAGGAGCGAGGAGCGCCGGCTCACCTCCCGCCAGACGAGCGCTGCACCGAGGGCTGCCATGACTCCGCACAGCGCATCCAAGGCGAGCCCCAGCCCCAAGGTCCGACGCCGTTCTTCCTTGATGATGACGGCGAGGTCACGCCCGCGGCTTGCGCTTCGGTCGATGGCCTGGGTGGTGAGGTCGAGGAGTCGGACGCGGGCCGGTCGCAACTCGGAGGTGACGCTGAGCCGAGCCGCCTCCGTCGCCCCGGCGTCGGCGAGCGCGAGCACCTGCCGGGCGGCGGAGTGGAACTGGAGCGCGCTGCGTCGGATGTCGGCGGCGAGCGGCTGCTCCTGTTCAATCGGCGGTAGGGCCAGGTACGCCGCCACCTGCGCATCCAGGCTTGCTAGAGATGCATCGACCTGCACGCGATGGTCGGGAGTCCCGCGGGAGCCTTGCGCGCCCAGCCTATCGCCGACCAGTTGCTCTGCCTGTCGCGCTTCAACGCGAACAGCGGCAAGGTGCTGGATGCTGGGTGCGGAGCGGTATGCGATCGCGTCAGAGGCGACGTCGATGTCTCGAGTCGCACGGTGCGTGACGAAGGTGGCGGCGAGGAAGCTCGCGACTACCGCGGCGAGCCCGCCAACAAGAGGCGCCGATGACCACTCTCGCCGCGCGCTGCCAGACATAGGGTCACCCGCCCGGGACGGCGTCTCACGTGGTCGGTTCCTCGGGCAGGAGGCGCGAAGGAGGACGTTGGCGTCGCGTGGCGGTTGGGACGCGTCTGAGCGCGCTCTTCACGTTGGTCCGGTCGAGTCGAGGATTCATACATGTCGCCGCTGTGAGTCCTGCGACGCTGCCTCTTGCGAGGCCGAGGCGCGAAGCGGCATGTATTCGTTCTCGGTGTCATCGATGACTCTGGACAAGGCTTCCACATCGCGGGTGAGTGCCCGTGCCTTTGCCTTGCCCGAGGATGCCACCGCTCCGGCGGCCTGGAGGTCGCCAAGCAGCACGAGGGCGTGACGCTGAGGCTCGCGCAGCCTCTCTCGCACTCGAGCCAAGGCCAAGGCAACCGCCGCGCGTTTCTCGCCCTGGATCCACTCGTCGACCTGTCCAACCAGGGAAGGGCCGAGGTCGCGGACCGCCGTTCGGATCTCGAGAATCTCCGCGTCGGTTTCCGGCAGCACCGGTTGCCAGCCTCCACCCTTGCCCATGTGGTTGACCTGGTGGGAGAGCTGGTGCAGCGGAGCCAGCAGCCGGCGTCTCATGATCCATTCCATGCCCAGGAGCAGGATGAGCAGTGTCAGAACCCCGTGCGCTGAGTGGAAGATCACGGATTTGCGAGCAGCCGCAGCGAATCGTGCCCGTGAGAGGACGTATCGAAGGTCGAAGCGCCCTTCGGGAAACTGGATGCGCTTGGCGGCGAGCAGTATCCCGTCGGGGGGGGAGGTTCCGATTCGGGAACAATCGCAACGCTCGCGTCCTCGGCGGCGAGCGCGGGCTCGACAACCTGGAGCCATGCGCGCGTGCCGGCAACGCTCCGCATCATTTCCGGGACCTGGACGATCCGGTCGAGCAGTGACGTCGCGCCCTCCGTCTCGCGAAGGATCATCCGCCGACGCTCGTCCGCAATGCGGAACGCGGTGGATGCCATCAGCGTCGCGGCGAAGACTCCAATCGTCCAGCCACCGATGCGCCAGCGGAGGCTCCTCGTACTTGACGTGCGACCCATGTCGTCACGGTTGTGCCGGGATCCCGTTGCTCCTCGAGAACTTCTCTCGTCAGCGAATGGCATAGACCCTCCGAGGAGCCCAACGCAATACGCACCGCCGGTTGGCGGGCTCCGCGTGTCGAAGCGGGGGGACCTTTGGACCCAGCCGCATTCGTGTGCGGCCTGCGCCTGCCATAGGTGGCCCCAGCCGAGCAGACGCTGTGACTCGCGAGACGTCGAAAGGCCCGATGTGGCCACCGTCCATGGACGCCGGATCGGACGGGGAGGCGGGCGGCTCTTTGCCACGAGGCCCTCCGCCGGGCGTCCCGATGGCAAGGCGAAGCCTGGTGTTGCGAGGAGGGGCCACCTTGCAACGCTCCCCTTGCGGGCACTCGGTCTCTGCTGTCCGGCGAACGACCACCAAGGGGCACTCGTTCCTAGACCTGCTTAACGCTCGAACTCCGCGTGGACCGACCGCGCAAGGGTCCATGTGAATTGCGTGTCGCATAGTCCCGGGTAGGCATCACGTCGTCTTCGATTTGGGCCGGGCCCTGATCGGGGCCTGGGAGAAGGTCCTGCGGCGACCTCCCAGCGGGCGCCCTACCTCACGAGGATTCCCGTCCTCGAGAGGGCTTCGGCCAGGGATGACGCGACCGAGGCCGCTGCCTCGGGAGCGTTCCTGAAGTCGAAGGTGGTGGAACTGCCGCTCCAGATCGGTATGTCTGGCTTGTTCTTCACCGCAAAGACGCTCGTCTCGGCCGCCATGGTGGAATTCTCCGAGTATTCGGCCGGTCCGCTGATCATTTGGGCGCCCGTATCCCACGAGCCGTACCAGTCGCTGCTGGCGTTTGCGGGCTCATAAGACGCGCCAGCGACGTAGGTTACCTGGGTCCTCCTAGCGAGCCGCTGCATCACGACCAAGTCGACGCCCTGATCTTTCACGTACGCGGCGACCTGATTCTTGGTGGGACGACCTTCCGGAAACACGCTAACAGCGGTAGCCGTCGGGAACCCCCTGTCCATGAAGGCCTTCGCCATCGCGTCTTCGAATGCCACTCGGTAACTGTTTCGTGGCGTGATGGCGATCACCAGGATGCGCCGAATCGGGGCGGGCACGTAGGTGGGGTCGCGCCAGATCTGGGCCATCTCCGTGGTAGCACAAGAAGTGACCAGGCCGACGGTGGCAACAATCCGACAACCGGTTCGCAGAGTTGGCCTCATCAATGCTCCGATTCCTGCGTCGGTTGCGTTGGGTCAAAGGTCTCCTGGCGGAGCGGTAATCGATGGGCGCGACGGGGTGGCTGCGCGTTGCCTCCGCCCGGTGCAATTGCTCGGGTACCAGGCCATCCCGCACCGCGAGGGGAATGGCCAAGGAGCATGGAAAGGGCGGTCCGGGACCTCTGCACGGTGCCTCCTGTCTAGGTCAGTTTCGAGGACAATGCCGCGGACGAGGGAGACTCCTCGGGCTCCGAGAGCCACTTTGCGAGCGTCTTGCCGTCGACTCCCAGCCGCTCCGCCGTCCGGCCCCGCTGCCCGCCGAGTTGCCCGAGCGCCCAGGCCGCATACCGGCGCTGCAGGTCTCGCATGGGGATGACGTCCCCCCGGAAGGACAACTCGGCCTCGGGGGCAACGTCATCGATGACGCTCGCCGGGAGGTCCGACGGACGCACCTCCTGGCCGCGCCCGAGCACGACAGCCCGCTCCATCACGTGCTGGAGCTCGCGGACGTTGCCCGGCCAGGAATAGGCTGCGAGCCTTTCTACCGCTTCCGGCGAGAGCCTCGCCACCGGCGAGGCCGTGTGACGCGACCTCGCCTCGCCGAGGAAGTGCTCGGCGAGCTCGAGGACATCCTCGCGGCGGTGGCGGAGCGGCGGCACCTCGATGGTGACGACGTCGAGGCGGTAGAGCAGGTCCTCCCGGAAGGTGCCGGAGCGGACCGCTTCGCGCAGGTCCCGGTTCGAGGCCGCGACGATGCGGGCGTCGACCGTCTGCTCCTTCTCCGCTCCAACCGGCCTGATCACCGAGGTGTCGAGGGCGTTCAGGAGCTTCGCCTGGAGCGCCAGCGCCATCTCGCCGATCTCGTCGAGGAAGAGCGTTCCTCCGCTCGCTTCCATGAAGAGGCCGGGCCGGCTCGACGTTGCACCGGTGAAGGCACCCCTCACGTGGCCGAAGAGCTCGCTCTCGAGGAGCTGCTCCGGCAGCGCAGCGCAGTTGACGGTGACGAACAGGCCGGTCCGCCGGCTCTCCTCATGAATGACCCGCGCCACAAGGCTTTTGCCGGTGCCGGTCTCGCCCGTCACGAGAACGGGGACCGGAGAGTCCGCCACCCGCTCGACCACGTCGAGGACCGCCCGCATGCGCTTGCTCTGCCCGAGCACGCCGACGCGCGAGAGGCGCTTTCGCATGGCGCTCCGCAGCGCTCTCGCCTCGCGTCTCAGGCGCAGTTCCTCGATGGCGCGGCCCAAGAAGATGACGAGCTCGTCCACCTTGAAGGGCTTTGTCAGGTAGTGGTAGGCGCCCTGGCGGATCGACTCCACGGCGGTGTCGATGGCGCTGAAGGCGGTCATGACGATGACCGGCCGCTCCGGCGCGGCGCGGCGGGACGCGGCGAGCACCTGCAGCCCGTCGGCGTCGGGCATGCGCAGGTCCGTGACGACCGCGTCGAAGCTCTCCCGGGTGACAAGGTCCACCGCTTCGCGACCCGAGGCCACGGGGACGGCCTCGTAGCGGTCGGCGAGGCCATCGCAGAGCATCCGCGCCATCTCCACGCTGTCGTCGACGACGAGCACGCGCGGCGGTCGCGTCTGCCTCGCTTTCTTCATGCGCTCCTCTGGGAAGCGGGCAGAGATAGCTTCGCCACGGTGCCGCGCGGTTGGCGTGGTGCGATTGCAAGGGTCCCGCGGTGGTGCTTCACGATCTCGCTCACGATGGCGAGGCCCAGCCCGGTACCGGCTCCGGCCGCCTTGGTGGTGAAGAAGGGTTCCACGATCCTCTCCGAATCTCCGGGCGCGATGCCGGTCCCGTCGTCGCTGACAGTGAAGGTGACATCGGTATCGCCGCGCACCTCGAGCTCGACTCGGCCGCCGCGCTCGCAAGCGTCGCAGGCGTTGAGCAAGAGGTTCACGAGGGCGTGCTCGATGAGGCGCGGGTCACCTCGGATCGCCGGAACGCCGTCGGGCACCGAGGCCTCGAGCCGGACTCCGGCGCGGGCGAAGCGGTGCTCGCAGAGGCCCAGCGCCCTCGACGCGACCTCGGCGGGGGCAAGTTCCTGGGCCGCCGAGCCGTCGCCCCGCACAAGGCCCAGGAAGGAGCGGATCACCTGGTGGATGCGATTCGTCTGGTCGAGGATGGCCTGTACCGCCCGACCCGCTCGCTCGTCCGACCCAACCTGCGCGACGAGCTGCTCGGCGCGACCGTCGATGATCCCGAGCGGCGTCGAGATCTCGTGCGCGATTCCCATGGCGAAGGTGCCCAGGGTGGCTGCCCGGTTCGCAAGCTCGAGTCGCTCGTCCTGCTTGCGCTCCAGGTCCGAGATGGCGAGTTCGCGCTCGAGCTCGAGCTCCTTGCGTTGCCTGCGGAGGGCCTTCCCGCCGAAGCTGAGGACGAGCCCGCCGGCGAGGAGCACCGCGAGCGCCAGCCGCCATCTGGCGCGCCGCTCCCGGTCGCGTTGCCGCTGCGCGTTCGCCACGACGGCCACGCCCCAGCGGCCGAGTCGACCGGCGTCGACCCAGGCAAGGCCGGCGGCGGCCGTGCGCTGGGGAAGGCCCAGCGCGGCGGCCTGGGGGGGCGGGAGCCTGAGCGAGGCCTCGCCCCTCTGAAGCGCTCCAAGGATCTCCTTCGATTCGATGACGCGACCATCGGTAGCGTGAAAGCGGGATTCGCCCGGCGGCAGGAGGAATACCCTCAGCGCCTGGGGTCTCTCGACGCTCACCAGCGCGGCGACGAGGTCGTTCATGGTGAGGGCAAGGTCTACCGATCGGTCGTCGGACACGGGCACTCGAATGGCGAAGGTGCGTGGCTCCTCCATGGCTTCGGGCCGGGGCTCGCCGGTCGGTCGGACTCGCAGCGAAACGTAGCCGTCGAGAATCGCCCGCGGCGGCGCCTTGCCTTGCGCCGCGCTCTCGGCGGCGACCAGCGCGTCGCGCCGGGCAACGGCGAGCCGAGTCTCGAGCTCGCTCGCGACGCTTCGCGCCAACGTCGCCTGCTCCTGGGCGAAATCCTCGAGTGCCGCGGTTGACTCTCTCTCCTCGTCCCAGTAGGCGACGGCGGCCACCGCGCCCACAGCGGCGACCATCGCCCAGACCACGGATGGGACTCTTGGCCGGCGGGCTACATCCCCGTCCTTCACGGCGCGAGTAGGTTGTGTCTTCTTGGGGAGCGCGGCGAGCATCGCGTACTTCATCGCCCTCGGTGGTCAAAGCAATAACGGGACCGCTTCGGTGCCAGTGCGTGATTTCAATATGTTAGTCGCGGGAAGTCCTCGCATACCGCGAAAATGGCGGAAATTATCCGGATGCGATCCACTTTTTCCGGGGTTTTAGGGCCCCATGGGAGCGGTGCCCAAGTGAGATCAATGGCTTACATGTTGGCGCGGCATATGCTTTGCGAATGGGGATCTTGCACCGGTCGAACGCGAGGCGAACAATCATTCGGGCGCCGCCCCTACTGCGGTTGCCTACTATATTCGCTGGGTTGATGGTGGCTGCGGCGGCTTTTGCTCAGGCGCCGACACCCTCTCCAAGGGGCATGACCTTGCCGGAGGCGCTCGCCTACGCGCGGGAGCACCAGCCGGCCGTGCAGGCTGCCTTGGCGCGGATCCAGGCCTCGCTAGCCGATGCACGAGCGACCCGCTCCCAGTGGCTTCCCTATGTCGGGGCCGTGGCTCAGCTGGTTGGAGGAACGTCGAACAACACCACTGCGTCCATCTTCAATAGTGCAGGCGTCGACCTCCCGAGGATCGGCGGTACCACCGTCACGGCCCGGGGATCGCTCGATCCATATCCATCGACGGTCGCGGCGGTCGGCCTCACCCAGCAGGTGTTCGACTTTGGCCGGATCGCTGCCCAGGCCGCCGTCGACGATTCGACTACGGACTTCCAGAGGCTGAGCGCGGAAGCTGCCTCGCTGTTCGTGGCCCTCGGCGTAGAGGAGGGGTACTTCGCCGTGCAGGCCGCCCGCAGCGTCCTCGTGGCGTCGGAAGAGGCGTACGAGCGCTCGCGCGTTCACCGCGACCTGGCCAGGGCGGGTGTGACGGCCGGCATGCGTGCGCCGATCGAGCTGACTCGCTCTGAGGCCGACCTGGCTCGATTCGATGTGGGGCGGGTCCGCGCCCAGGGGGGCCTCTTCGCCGCCCAGGCCACCTTCGCTGCTGCCGTGGGGATCCCCGAGGACAGGCTCGACGCCGCGGGTGAAGCCCCGGCGCCGGCGGAACTCCCGGCTCTGCGCGCGGCCATGGACCTGGCCGCCAGCCGAGACCCCGTCATCCGCGCCGCCGCGGCGCAGCTCCGGACCCAGGAGGCGGCGACGGAGGCCATTTCCGCGCAACTCCGCCCGAACCTGCTGCTCAGCGGCAGCTTCTCGGGCCGCGAGGGCGGCGCCCCCCCAGCCCTGCCCATGGAGGCTGCGCCGCACGGTGGCTGGCTCCCAGACGTTCCCAACTGGGACGTGGCGCTGATACTTCGAATCCCGATCTTCGATTGGGTCACCTGGCAACGCATCGACGCGTCGCGCCAGCGCGAGGAAGTGCAAAAGGCAGAGCTCGAGCTGATCCGGCAGGGGCAGGTGGCTGCGGTCCAGCAGGCATGGGTGGGTGTGGACACCGCGGACAAGGCGCTCGTCGCCCTTGCGAAAGAGGTCGAGGCGGCTCACGCGAACTACGACCAGGCGGACAACCGTTTCAGGGTCGGCCTCGGCGACATCGTCGACCTCACCGACGCCGAGGCGCTCCGCACCGATGCCGAGATCCAGCTCGCCCTTGGCAAGTTTGACCTGGCCCGTCAGCGCGCCGTCCTGGCCCGTCTCATTGTGGAGGGACCGTGAACGAACCCAAACCCGGCGATGCCGCTGGCGCGCCGAAGGACCCGCCCGCGCGGAAGCTCGCCCGCGTGCCGCTCGTCATCTCAGGGGCCGTGATCCTCGTCCTCATCGCTGGCGCAGGCCTGTATCTCCGATCGGTCTCCCGCGTGAACAAGGTGCCCTTGTCCGCGGCTCCGAAAGCCGTGGCGGTAGTGCCCGCAAAGGCCGGGAGCTACCAGCCAGTGTACAAGTACATCGGCACCATCCTGCCCTGGGTCGAGGCCAAGGTCGGGCCGCAGTTCGTGTCCGCCTACGTCGACACCGTCCTCGTTCGCCCGGGAGCGCTCGTCAAGCGCGGCCAGATTGTCGCCACGCTCGACTGCCGAAACGCCACGGCCGAGAGCAAGGCGATTGGCATGCAGGCAAGAGCACTCGAGGCCCGCCAGGAAGCCATCGCCCACGAGGCAGCGCGGGTGGGTGACCTCCTCAAGGGAGGCTACGTGTCGCCCAACGAAGCGGAGCAGAAACAGTCCGAGAGCCTCAGCAAGGAGGCAGAGCTTCTCAGTACCCGCGCCAAGCTCCTGAGCTCCTCGCTCTTTGTCGACGACTGCATCCTCCGGGCGCCCTTCGACGGCGAGGTGGCAGAAAGGACGATGGACCCGGGCGCATTCGCACGCCCCGGAACCTGGGCCGTATCCGTCGTCGACCGATTCACCGTTCGGGTCGTCACCGACGTGCCGGAGAGCGACTTCGCATTCGTGGCCCCCGGTACGCCCGCCCAGTTGCGCGTCCTCTCCACCGGCGAGACATCCACGAGCACGATCGCCCGCCGCTCTCCCGCCGCCGACGCCACCACCCGAACCATCCACTTCGAAGTGGACGTTCCGGATCCGAGCCGCCGGTTGCCCGTGAACACCACGGCCGAGATCTCCATCGAGGCCGGGAAGCCGGTCCCGGCGACCGAGATTCCCCTCGCCGCGGCCACCATCCGGGGCGACAAAGCGACTGTGGTGACCGTCGTGAATGGTCGGGCCAAGCGCGAGACGTTCGCCGTCAGGGGTGAGAGCCAGGGGGCTCTCTACGTGGATTCCGCGCTTGCGCCCGGTACCTCCGTCGTTACCCAAGGGCGCTCCACGGTCAAGGATGGGGACACCGTTGACGCCCACATGGAAGTGCCCAGCGCGCAGCATGCTCGCCAGGACTGAGGACCGATTCCATGACCGGCCTTTCGCTGCGCAACCCCATCGCCATCCTGATGCTCTGCATCGCGGTCATGGTGTTTGCGGGCGTCGTGACGCCCCGCATGGCCATCGACACCTTCCCGGAGCTGACGCCACCGGTTCTGGTGGTCGGCACGCTCGCTCCCGGCCTCGGACCCGAGGATGTCGAGAAGACCATCAGCTGGCGCATCGAGAAGTACGTGAGTGCCACGCCGGGCGTCGACCACGTGGAGAGCACGTCGCGCAACAGTCTCTCCATCGTCTTCGTGTGGATGAAGTGGGGAACCGACCTCAACTCCTCGCAGACCATCGTCCAGCAGAACGTCGCCTTCGCCATGTCCGCGGTGCCGAAGTCCCTGGGTGTGCTGCCGCCCTTCGTCATCCAGTGGGACCCGTCGAACGCGCCTGTGGTCCAGGTCGCGGTCTACGGCGGTGGCCTCACGGGGCCCCAACTCTACGACTATGCGCTCAACTACATCGAGCCCATCCTCGAGGGCATTTCCGGCGTTGCCAGCGCCGCCATCAACGGCGGGCGCCAGCGGCAGATCAACGTGGTGGTGGACCAGGCCAAGGCTCAGGGGCGCAACATCACCTCCCACGAGGTGGCAGAGGCGGTGGGCCACTCGAACGCGCTCTTGCCCTCCGGCGAGTTCATCGCCCCCGCCTTCGACGCCAACGTCTATACCAACGCCGTCGCTCTGAGGGTGAAAGACATCGGCGATGCCCCCGTGAAGAGGAACGGCGACCGGATGGTGCTCATCAAGGACGTGGCGCGGGTGGAGGACTCCGGGACCCCGCCGACCCAGTCGGTGAACATCCAGGGGAACGACGCCGTCTACCTGAACGTGCTCCGCATCCCCGGTGGAAACACGCTCGAGATCGTGAATTCCGTGAAGAAGGCGGTGGGCGAGCTGAAAAACCTGCCTCCCGGACTGAAGGTCGAGCCCATCTTCGACCAGTCCACCTTCGTTCGCGCCACCTACCACGGCCTGCAGCGGGAGATCGTCCAGGCGCTCGTGCTCATTGCGCTCGTCATCCTCCTCTTCCTGCAGAGCGTTCGCGGCACGGTCATCGTCTCCTTCGCCATCCCGCTGTCGTTCGCCATCACGCTGATCGTCCTGTACGCTTCGGGCCAGACGCTGAACGCCTTCACGCTGGGCGGATTGACGCTGGCCATGGGGCGGCTCGTCGACGACGCCGTGGTGGTGCTCGAGTCGATTCACCGCCACCAGCGGGCCGGGATGAGCGTCGGAGAGGCGGCTCTGAAGGGCACCGGAGCGGTGGCGCTGCCGGTTTTGGCGTCGACGCTCACCACCATCGCCGTCCTCCTTCCAGTGATGCTGCTCGCGGGGCTTGCCCGAAAGCTCTTTGCTCCACTGGCGCTCACGGTCGCCGTGGCGATGATGGCGTCGTATTTCGTAAGCATGGCCGTCACACCCGTGGCGTGCCGCTACCTCCTCGGGGAGGTCAAGCACGGGCGATTCGCCACGGCCGTTGCCAACTTCATCGATGGCGTGGCCACCGGCTATTCCCGACTGCTGCGGCAGGTGCTTCCCTACCGCGGCACCGTCATCGCCGGGTGTGCCGTCCTGGTCGTGGCGAGTGGCCTCGCCGCCACGCGCTTGCCGAGCACGTTTTTCCCGCCGATCGACGAGTCGATGGAGCGCGTCTACGTGCGTTTTGCTCCCGGCATATCGCTCGTCGAGTCGTCTCGGAAGATCGACGAGATGGCGAGGACGCTCGTCGCCGAGCTGCCAAAGGGGATCGTGGAGCTGGAGCTCACCAACATCGGCGTGCCGCAGAACATCCGGGCGGCCATGGGTAGCTTCAACGCCGCGCCACACATGGGCTACATCCGCTTGGCGCTCAGCGACCCGGAGAAGCGCAAGTACACGCAGGAGGAGATCGCCGACATGATGCGGGCGATCCTGCTCAAGCACTACCCGGGGGTCGAGTTCCTGGAGGCCCCCGGTGGGCTGGTCGCGAGCGTGTTCAACAACGGGTACCGGGTTCCGCTGGCGCTCGAGGTCCGCAACGACGACCTCAACGCCCTCTCCGAGCAGCTCGCGGCGGCCGCCGACGTGGCGCGCACCGTCCCCGGCATCGACGACATCTACTCGACGACGTGGACGAATTACCCCGAGGTTCACGTCGACACCGACCGCACCACGGCGGGCATGGTCGGAGTCTCTCCGCAGGCAGCCGCCCAGGCCACGCTGGAGGCAACGCTCGGCAACATCAACACCCCGGGCGTCTGGGTGGATGGCGGGAACGGGCAGAGCTACTACGTGGTCACATCCTACGATGGACGCAGCATCACCGACCCGTCCGAGCTGTCGCGCGTGCCCGTCCTGGTGAGCGACAAGGGAAGCGCCGTGACTCTCGGGTCCTACGCCAAGGTGCGCCGTTCGGCTGGGCCGATCCTTGTGGAGCGCAACCAGCTCGAGCGCGCCGGCCACCTGCTCATGATGACCGAGCGCCGCGACATCGGGAGCGCCGCCGCCAACCTCGAGCAGAGGCTGAAAGAGGACCCACGCACGCGCGATCTCCGCTTCCAGTTCGTCGGGCAGGTGGACCTGATGAGGACCACCTTCGGGGGCCTGGGACTCGCGATGGGCCTCGCGATCATGGTGGTCTTCATGGTGATGGCATCCCAGTTCAAGTCGCTGCGCCTACCTTTCGTGATGCTCTTCACCATCCCGGTTTCCCTCACCGGCGTGGTACTGGCTCTGCTCTCCGCCGGGCAGGGGTTTTCCATCACCGCTCTCATGGGCATCCTCATGGTGATCGGCATCGCGGTGTCGAACGGCATCCTGCTCGTGGACGAAGCCAGCAACCGCTACAACGCAGGCATGGAGAAGGTGGAGGCCGTGGTCAGCGCAGCCCGCATCCGGTTCATCCCTATCGCGATGACGAGCCTCGCCACGATCATCGGGCTCCTTCCGACCGCGCTCGGGCTGGAGGTCAGCTCCGCTGCCAACCGGCCGTTGGCGCTGGCCGTCGTCGGGGGCCTGACGTCCTCGACGACGCTCTCCTTGTTTCTCGTCCCGGTCATGTTCCTCTTGCTCGCGAAGCGGTCAATCGAGGCCGCTGACGAGACCACGACCTCGATCCCTTCGGACTCAGCCCATGCCACAACCTGAGACGAGCCATATCCACCGCGTACTCGTGGCCGTCGACACCTCGCCGCGGGCCCCCGGAGTGCTGTCCGCCGCGCGCGAACTGGCCGGCCGCTTTGGCGCCCGACTGCACGTGTACCAAGCGGTCTATATCCCACCTGACATCCCGGCGGCCGCCCATACTGGCGGCAGTGGCACGGACCGGGAGTTGGAAAGGCTCGCGGAACGAAAGCTCGCTGCGCTCGTCGGCGATGCACCCGGCACGGTGATCGAGCCGCTGGAGTTCGGCGTTGGCCAGCCCTGGAGGGCCATCCTGGCCGCCGCGGAGCGCATTCAAGCAGACCTCATCGTCGTCGGCAGCCACGGCTACGGAGGGATGGATCATGTCATCGGCACGACCTCCGCCAAAGTCGTGAACCACGCCTCCTGCTCCGTATTCGTGGTGCACGAACGGTTGAGGGATGGGCTCTGAGCCTGTTGCCGGACGGCATGAGCCGGAGGAGGACCATGTAGAAAGTCCTAGTCCTCGGCGGCGTTGACGGTCGAGTGAGCGCTGCTAGAAGGGCGAAGTGCGGTGACCGGGAAACCGAAGATGTCGTCCGCCGGGTGCTACCCCAGGCTTCCTGTGAGCCTCCGGCATGTCCGACGATCTCTGGCCGCGACCGTCATGGAAGCCCTGGTCCATGGGAGCGCACCGGATGGGGCGGGGCTGGCCGCGTGCGAAGGGGCTACAGGAACAGGCGGACGAGCAGCCCGAGGGTCGTCGTGTACCCGACCGCGGATCGAGTCACCTTCCCATTCGCGTCGAGGAAGTACACTGTGGGGAACGCCTCGACCCGGAGGGCGCGAATCAGCTCTTCGTTGGCAAGAAGCACGGGGTAGTCGACGCTCTGGCGGCGCACGTAAGTTCGCACCTGGGACAGGTCCTCGAACGAGGCCGCCACAGAGACTACCCGGGCCCGGTCGCCGACGAGGCGTCGGGCCCAGGAAAGGTTCTGCGACTCGGCGGCGCAGACGGTGCACCAGGGCGCCCAGAATGCGACCAGTGCTGGCTTCCCGCGCAGGGACTCGAACGAGAGATGTCCTCCGTCGAGGGTGGCGAGCATCGCGGGTGGCGCTCGAACCCCCCTCACGTGGTCGCGGGCCTGCCAGGCGCTCACCATCGCGATGACCAAGAGAACGACGACCAGGTCCAGGCCCCACCGGAACCAGCGTCGGTCCCGGGCCCTTTGGTAGCGTGATGCCCATTGTGATGGCGTTCCGGTCGGGGTCATCTCCAGGTTAGAGCCAGACCGCGCGAACCCGGTGCACGGCGCGCCGGGACGCCATTCGCCCAGGCAAACAAAGGCCGACACCCGCCGAACCTCACCGGTCCGCCCTGGCTCTCACGGGGCACCATGAAGAAGGTCGCCATGATGCTGTCGCACGACCGGATCGACGCGCCGCTTGCCCTCTCGTTCGGCAAGGCGAAATGGTTGCTCCTCCATGAAACCCTCGACAAGGTCGAGTTTCGGCGCAACGAGAGCCTGAGCGGCGGTTCGGTCGCGGGAGCGATCGCCTCCGCAGGGTGCCAGGACCTCATCGCGGCGCACCTGGGGAGCAGGGCGCACGAGCACCTCCGGGCGCTCGGCGTCCACGTGTGGAAGGGACCCGAGGCGACTCCGGCTCGCGAGGTGATCGAGATGTTTCGGCGCGGTGAGCTGAAGCGTTGGGAAGCGGTCGCCGGTGCGGGAGAGTCGAGCTGTAGTGCGCAGGGTGGCCGGCACAGGGAACACCGCGCCCGGGAGGTCGGCGGGGCGAAGAACCCCGACCCCATCGTCCGGCTGGGCCGGCCCCCGCGGGGTGGTGGCTGAGGCTCCCGGCCCTCGAATTTCCCGAGCCGCGGATTGACCGCGGTCGCGGTCACAAGGCGGTTCACCTGACCCTGAAGACCGCCTACGGGGACCTCACTGCCCACATGGGACCCGACATCTGGGTCGACCAGCAGAAGGTGAAGATCGCAAAGGGAGACACAATCACCGTCAAGGCCTCGAAGATCACCTTCGAGGGCGGGCCGGCCGTCATCGCGCAGTCCGTCACGAAGGGCAAGACGCGCTCATCCTTCGCAGCCCGGAGGGCGTGCCGGTGTGGCAGAGGATGCCAAGCTGACGCGGAGGCGCCGCGAGGCCCCGTCCTCCGCAGGAGGAAGGGGCCTCTCTCGCTCATCCCGTCTTCCTTCGGCGGGTCTGTCCGGCCTCCCTGAGCAGCACCATGCCCACCCGCCGCTGCGTCGCGCTTCCTCCTGCGGGAGAAGAGAGGCGCTAGATCGGGCGCGTGATCTCCAGACGAACGAGGCAGTCGCATCGGTTGCACTCGCAAGACAACGGAGCGGCGGGAGAGGTCGTTCCGGGCGCTGCGATGCGAGACGGGCCCGCCGGGCGAGGCGGCGGTCACTCCAGCGTGAACTCCCAGGCGCAGTACCAGTCGCGCGGCTCCGGGTCCGGCGGGCAAGCGATGCAGCGAGTCCGGATCCGTGAATCGATGGCGCGGGCGAACTCCTCGTACTCCACGATCCCGACCGATTTGCACGGGAAGTCCGGGAG
Organism: uncultured delta proteobacterium; assembly: GCA_963754915.1. GTDB lineage: Bacteria > Myxococcota > Myxococcia > Myxococcales > Anaeromyxobacteraceae > DATJZG01. The sequence continues at coordinate 368,167 of CAVWHZ010000012.1, forward strand.
CCCTTTGCGCCGTCGTGCAGATTGCACGCGGCAGTCGGTCATCCGGAACACCGCTCGTTTGTCCGAAACCTCCACCGCCTCCTGCTCGTTGAGGCGGGCGTAGAGCCTGTGCTTCAGGCACTCCACGAGGGCCGCGATGCCGCCGCCGGGCCGCATCCCGAGCCGGTCGAGGATGCGCTGCGCCTCGACCACCGTGAAGCGTGCCCAGGCGGCCCGATCGGCGTCGATGGCCGCTTCCATGCCGTGGGTGGCCTCTACCGCCTGGAACCACAGTCCATCATGGGCGAGCCAGTTCTTGGCATCGTCCAGGACGACCCGGATGAGCTGATCCTTGGACATCGCCTCGAGGACGCGAAGTCCCTCGCCCTTGGGCTTCTCGGTGGCCATTGTCACGCTCCGGTTGCTTCCCTGTGCGGGCGGCGGGGTGCGGTGTGGTGGGCTACGGCTGGTCTCGTGAACACCGCGACCTCCCACCTCGAGAGCCGGGGGAGGCCGAGTTCGGTCGGTCGGATCGGCGAAGGTAGCTTGGCGACGAACGACGCGAGGGCGAGATTGGCGATCGAGAGGTCGCCGCAGAGGAAGCCATGGTCCGGCGTCGCCTCTTCGAGGGAGGCGAGAGCGGCACGCACCGCTCCCTCCGCCTCCGCCCTCTCGGCCGATCCGCCGCGCGCCACCTTGAGCATGTGTGGCGCGAGGAGCACGTTGACCCGTTTGTAGACGCTGAGCGCCCTCTCGCGGCCGTTCGCACCGCCCGGGAGCAACGGAGGATCCGGAAATCGGTGCTCCAGGTACTCCAGGATTGCGAGCGATTCCGGAATTGTATCCTGCTCGTCGACCAGGACCGGCACGCCCCCCTTCGGATTCAACGTGAAGAGCTCGGGGGGCCTCTTCACCAGGTCGACTTCCGTCTCGTCATAGGTGACGCCCTTCTCGGCGAGGGCCATGCGGACTCGCATGCAGTACGGGCAGGCCCATGCGTGCCAGAGTTTCAATTGTCACCTCGGGTCGGGGTTCACGTCGAGGAGGGACGCGCGGCGAACCCGAGCGCTGCCTTTCGGCTCAGACGGGGCGGAGGCAGAGCTCATGGGATTTCTCTCGTCGTTCTTCGGGCCCAAGGCCCCGCCAGTGATGCCGGTGCACATCGATGACCGAAATTTCGCCACCGAGGTGCTGCGGTCGGAGATTCCGGTGGTTCTCGACATCTGGGGCCCGGGCTGCGGCCCCTGCCAGATGCTGGAGCCCGTCATCATTGGACTCGCCTCCAAGTACCAGGGGCGCGTCAAGGTCGCGGAGCTGAACGCCGCAGAGTCCGGCAAGGCGGCCGCGAGGCTAGGCGTCATGGGCACTCCTACCGTGCTCTTCTTCAAGGGCCGCCGCGAGGTGGAGAGGATCGTGGGCTTCGCCGGAGAGCGGTACCTTCGGGAGATCATCGACACCGAGCTCCTGGGCGAGGTCGCTGCTTCGAAGCCGTAGCTCCAAGGCCTGCCGCTCTCTTCCCGGCCGCTCGCGTCTCACATGCCGGGAAGGCGCGGGATGAGATTTTTCTTCGAGAGCTTGAAGTAGGCTCCCCAGCCCTTCTTCATCCAGTGACCCACCACCGGGAGCGGCACCATCTGCTCCTTCACGGCGTCGCGGTGGACGTAGGCTGCCCCGTTGCCCATGTCCATGAGGCACGTGATCGCCACGTGGGGGACGTAGCTCCGCCGCTCGGGGATGCCCTGAACCTCGGCGACAATGTTGTCGGAGGCGGCGCGCGCCATCACCTCGGCTAGGTGACCCTGCTTCGCCTTCCAGTCGGGACCCTCGAGAGCCGCCGAGTCGCCGACAGCGTATACGCCCGGGAAGCCGGGGACGGCACATCCGGGGTCGATCGTGACGAACCCGGCGCCGTTTTTCGGCAGGTCGGAGGCCTTGAGCACCGGGTGCCCATCCTGCGCCGGGATGAATACCGTGAGGTCGCTCTCGAGCCTCGACCCGTCCTCGAACACGACGGTTCCCGTCTGCTCGAACGAGGCGATCTTCTTCCCGAAGCGCATCGAGATGCCGAACTTGCGGAACATGGTCTGGATTGCGGCGACGGCCTTCTTGCCCATGCGTTCGCCAGGGCTCGCCATCGGCGCGAAGAACGCCAACTCGAAGCTGTCGCGGAGCCCTCTCTTCCGAAGCAGGAGCTCGACGTTGAACATCAGCTCGAACGCCGGCCCTCCGCGCACCGCGGACGGGTCCTTCGGGTTCCCCCCGAAGCCGACGGCGATGCGGCCGGAGCCGCAAGCAAGGAGCTTGTCCAGCGCCTCCTTGAGCCGCACCGAGTTCTGGGGGTCTCCAGAAAGGCCGAAGGTCGTCTCCACGCCCTTGGGCCTGAGTGGCTCCCCGCCCATGGCAAGCAGGAGGTAGTCCGCGGCGATCTCCTGGCCGTCGACGACCGCGGCCCTCCGTACCCCGGCGATCGACTCGACCGCCCCCTTCACGAAGCGGAATCCGTGCCGTCCAGCCACCCCAGCAAGGTCGAGGCAGACCTGCTCGAAGGCGCGCTCGCCGGTCGCGATCCAGATGGAGGTTGGATAGATGAAGAGGTACGGGCGGTTGGATACGAGAGTGACCTCGAGTCCGGCCTTGCGCAGGAGGATGGCAGCTTCCAGACCCGCGAAACCGCCGCCGAGGACGAGAGCGTGCTTGGCCATGCACGTGAGAGCCAGCGGGCCAAACAAGGAGTCGGGCACTTCAGGAGCGGGCCGGGCGGCCTTCTTCGGGGAGACCAGCTGCGCGCCAAGCCAGCATTCCCCCGGCAAGCTCGACGGCGTCGTAGCCGTGGCGACGGAGGAGTCGCACGGCAGGCGGGCTGCGGTGAGCGGACAGGCATACCGCCACCACTGGTCGGGAGCGGTCCAGGCCAAGCGAAGCAAGTCTCGATGCCAAGGCAGTGATTGGGACGTTGAGAGCGCCCCGGATGTGCCCGCCGGCGTATTCCACCCCGGTGCGGACATCGACGACTTGCAGAACCGGTGCGCCATCTAGGGCCTTCAGGAGACCCGCGGCATCGATGCCGTCAACGCTGCAGAAGGGAAACCACCAAGGAAGGTTCACGAGTGCTCCTCAATTGCTGTCGCGACCCTCGGGGGGCGCTCTCGATACCCATTTCGCCCCGGAGTCTGTCCGGGCGCTCTGCCCAAGGGCGAGCCAGGTCATCCTCGGCCATCCGAAAGCTCCGCCCGAATGCAGTGACGAGCGGCGTGAGCGCCTCTCCCGGCTCTCCCCGCGCTTCGCTGAAGGCCGCGCTCACCGCCTCGGCGCAGTCGGCCAGCCGCTCTGGGTCCGGGCGATCGGGCATCTCTTTCCTCCAGGCACAAAGGCTTCAAAACTCTTCGAGCCCCGGGGCGAGTGTCGGGTTCCGCGGATGGCGCGGGCCGCGAGTTCTCGCCTGTCAAGTGGTGAACGGCGCCCATTCTGGTTGCTGGCTGCAACCGAAACCGCCCCGCTCGGTTCGCAGCGGAGGCGGGCCCACTCAACCGATCAGGGGAGAGTCATTGCCGGGCGCTCGGAGGGTTCCCCGCGTCGCGCTCGAAGCTGGCGAAGAGCTCCTTCGAACACCGCTCAGCTCGTTCGAGGATGACGCGTACGTAGAGCGCTCTCCCTTCCGCATTCAGCTCTCCCGGCTCAGCGCTCCATCCACCATTCGGGAAGCCGCCGCCACAGGAATTCCGCCAGAGGGTTCTGCCGCTTCCCGGGTCGAGGAGTGTCGCCTGAACGTTGAACCACGGGGAGTACTTGAAGAAGCAGCCGACGAGCAACCATTCCGAGGTCTGGAACACGAGGACAGGCGCGGCGCCGAACCGCGCCGAGAGTGCTTTCGAGTCTACCGTCGCCAGTTCCTCGGCATCGCGCCGGAACGGGAGGCGAGCGCGTGCGTCGCCCGTGAGCGCCAGAAAGGCGCGGGCCGTGGCCCGAGCGGGGTCCTCGGGAGGGGTCTGGAGGGACTTCGTCCAATCGTCCTCGATTTCCTCCCACGTGCCGCCGGCCAACCGGAACGTCCCGGCGCCCTCCGCGGAAGCCCGCACTACCGCTCCCCCACTCCCTCCGACAGCTAATGGAGCCGACTCATCCGGGGACCAGTTCGAAGACCCCGCGTGTTCCCAGGTCTGGCGTCCGATGTCGCCGGGGCAGTACACCCAGGGCGCTCCCGATCGCTTGTAAGCCACGGGGATGTCGGCGGCGGCTTGAAGCTGCGCCGCATCGCGGCTCGAGAGCGTGACCGGGGAGGCGCATGCGTAACCCAGCCACCCCGCACCGATGAGCAGGGCAGACCGCGTGGTCATGACGTGCCTCTCACCCTCTCCCGAACCGTTCGTCATGAGCCATAAGGTCATCGACGCGTCAGCCCACGCCCCTCGCGGGGCTGCGAGGCACGTCGCTGCCGGGGTCCGCGTGTCGCAATCCCCCTACACACGTGTCGGGTCATGGCCCGACACACCGAGGCGGCGATGCTACTTCGCGTCTGCCCCGCACGTAGGGACCCCGACCACCCGATAGAGCGGGCAGAAACCCACGACTCCGGTCAGGAGGGGAACGAGCCCCACGAGCCCCCAGGCACTTCTGGGACCCACTACCGTCAGCGAAAGCAGCGCGATCCCGATGACCACACGGATGGTACGGTCGACCGTTCCTTCGTTCGTCATGGTTCCGCCTCCTCGGCTCGTCTGAGCCAGAGACGCCTGAGAAGGTTCTACGGCCGGCCGCGGGATGCTGCCAGGTAGCGCGGTCGGCCACCTGGCCCGGCAGCTCGAAATCAGCGGCTTGATTGGGATGCGAATCTTCGGTCGGGCACGCGGCTCAAACGAGCAGCAGCCGAGGATCCCGATGACCTTGAAGCCGTGGAATGCGGCTCCCGAATGCAAGCGAGTCCGTGAGCGGCTCTCGGAGCACATCGACGGCGAGCTCGACCGGTCGGCGAGCGACGCCGTCGAGGTTCACCTCGGGTTCTGCACTGGGTGCTCTCGGTTCGCACGAGAGCTAGCGCTCACCGTTCGAGCCCTTCACGCCTTGCGAATGTCCCAGACGTTCAGGGACCTGACTCGAGAAAGCGCTTCAGCGCGCCCCTCACCGAACGCTCCACTCGCACGGGTACCACCTCGTCGCCCGCCTGGCGGCAGAGATTGAGGCTGGCACGAAGCGTGTCGCATCGAGCCGAGCACCGGGAACACTTCCGAAGGTGATCCTCGAGCTCCCCGCAGACGTCGGAGCTGATCTCGCCCTCGAGTCGCTTGGAGAAGAGGTCGAGAACGTCGGGGCAGGTTGTGGCTGCTGGTGAAGGGCTCGACGGCTCGGCGATCCCCAGAATAGGCGCCATCTGCTCCCGGACCGCCACTCGCGCCCGATGGAGGCGGCTCTTCACAGCCTCCACCGATAGACCCATGACCTCGCCGACCTCCGCAGCGCTCAGCCCTTCGACGTCGCGCAGCACGAGGACCTCCCGGTACATGGGGTCGAGGCCCTCTATAGCCGAGTTGAGCGCGGTACGGACTTGCCGGCCGGATAGGTCGTCCTCGGGCCCGCGCCCGTCATCGGGTACGTCCATGGCCTCGCCGGTGGCGTTCTCGAGCGACTCCACGCGCGGCGGCGCGAACTTGCTCGTCCGATGCCTCTTGCTGCAGAAGCTGCGGGCGATGGCGTAGAGCCAGGTCGTCACGGATGAGGCTCCCCGGAATCCCGGCACGCTCCGGGCTGCCGCCAAGAGAGTCTCCTGCAGGACGTCCTTCGCGTCGTCCTCCGTACCGCACATCTTCAAACCGAAGCGGTAGACGCGCGCCTGATGGCGCGTCAAGAGCTCGTTGATCGCGTCCCGGTGCCCTTGCTGGGCTGCTGCGAGCAGCTCGCTGTCGGTCCTCGCCATGGGACGGATCCCTTAGCGGACGTCGCCGGTAGGCTCAAGGAAGAACGACGGACGCATTTGTCGCGCTCAGCCAGGCGGCCGGTCCTCGGGCCGCTTCTCTTTCCGCTCGGGCCATCCGACGACGGCGCCCGCGAACCCCATCCAGAGCGCCGCTCTCCAGGCGCTCCCGGTGAACACTCACGTGCCGCCGGTGCGGCAGCCGACGGTCTCGTAGTAGACCACGCCAGCCAGGGCGCCGACGCTCGCAAAGAGCACCGTGCGAAGGTGGGAGCTCCAGAGCCGTCGGAGAGTGTTCACTTGTGTCCCTTCAGGTACTTCTGCACCGCCAGCGCCGCGATGGTTCCGTCGGCCACGGCCGTCGTGATCTGGCGGAACTGCTTCGAGCGGATGTCGCCCGCCACGTACAGTCCGGGCACGCTCGTCGACATGTCTTCGCCGGTCTCGACGTAGCCCCACTGGTTCAGCTTCACGATGCCCTTCACGAGATCGGTGCGAGGCACATAGCCGACGAAGACAAACACCCCATCTGTTGCGAGATCCCGCGCTTGGTTGGTCTTCACGTTCTCGATGCGGAGCGTCTCGAGCTGCTTCTCTCCCAGGAACGCGCGGGGCTCGGAATCCCAGATGACCTGGATCTTGGGGTTCTCCAGCGCCTCCTTGGCGCTCACCGGCTCGGCCTGGAAGTGGTCGAACTGATGCACGATCGTCACCTTCTTTGCGAACTGGGTGAGGAAAAGCGACTCCTCCACTGCCGAGTTGCCGCCCCCGATGACGTGGATCTCCTTCCCGTCGAAGTAGGCACCGTCGCAGGTGGCGCAGTAGGAGATTCCGCGGCCCCGGAACCTTGACTCACCGGGAACGCCGAGCTCCCGGGGCTTTGCGCCGGTTGCGACGATGACGGCTGGAGATTCGACCGTCTCCTCCTCGTCGAGCTCGAAGGTCTTCACGGTCGCTGACAGCTCGTGCCTAGTGATCTCGATGGCGCGCCGGATCTTTGCGCCGAACCGCTCGGCCTGGAGAGAGAAGGCCTTGGCGAGGTCCGTTCCCTTCACGTCCTCGGGGAAGCCCGGGTAGTTCGAGACCTTGTGGGTGGTCTTCACCTGGCCGCCGGGAACGCTCTCGTCGAGTACCAAGGTCTTGAGGCGCGCCCGCGCCGCATAGATACCCGCGGTGAGGCCTGCCGGCCCCGCCCCCACCACGATCACGTCAAAGCGCTCGGCCATGACCACGCCCTCCAGGTCCGGTGTTAGCCCACCATCGCTTCGACCTGGGCCTTGATGGTAGTCCGCTTGATGTCCTCGCCGCCCAGCCGCTCCCCGACTTCCTTTCCTGCCTTGAAGAAGACGAGAGTGGGGCTTCCCGAGACGCCGAGCTGCGCCGCGAGCTCGCGGTTGCCCTGGCGGAAGATCTTGAGGAAGCGGGCCCTCCCAGCGAACTGCTCGGCCACGGCCTCGAACTTGGGGGCGAGCGCCTCGCAAGGTGGGCACTCGGTCGAGAAGAAGTCGAGGACCACCGGTTCGCTCGCCCCGAGGACCTCCCTCTGGTAGTCGGCTTGGCTGATCTCCTTCACATGCTCGCTCATGGGCTCGATTTCTCCGGTCGCAGGCCTCCACCTGCGCTGGGCTTTACCTGCCCGTCGCACGGCGGACGGAAGAGCAGGGGAGGGAGGGCCCCGGAGAGGGGCCCTCCCGGTGCTTCAGTCGTGGCAGCCCGATACGAGCCGGGAGGCCTTGGCACAGCACTGCGCGGCTTTTTCGGGCGCGCAGCAGGACTTCTTCACCTTCGTCAACAGCTTCATCGCTCCTCCTCTCAGGACCGGATTCTGCTTCCTGAGCTTCTCTTGCACCGCCCGCGCCGCGTCACAGTCCTCGCACGGCGCGTCGGGCTTCTTCTCATGCGTCTTGCAGGTTTCGAGGCAATTCTGCAGCGACTGCACGAGAAGCCTGACCTCCTTCTGCGAAAGGTCGACGTTCACCTGACGCCCTCCTTGGGTTGGCGACGCCTCCACCCTCCTGTGAGAGCCGGAAGCCGCAAAGCGGATTCTTGGAGGCCGTCACGCCATCGCGACGACTCGTCTGGGGCAGCCGCTCCAGGTCGACCCAGGCGGTCGTCCGGCAAGGCGCCCCCGACGGGGCGGCGCATCATGGGTCCACCCCGTCGTTGCTCATGAACGATGCCTTGGGTTCGCAACATGGTATTTCGTTACATTTCGTCCGAGCCATGTGTTCGCGGCAGGCTTCGGAGCCGGTTCTTTCCACAAGGCAAGCCGGACCACCGGCCGGAGCCGGGCACTGGAGGCCGGCGACGTGCTTGCCGAGCTACCCGCAGCCGCCCTTCACTGCGGCCTTGCTCTTCAGCTTCACCTTCTTCGTGTAGGCGTAAGTCGGCCAGGTGATTCCCGCGTGTCCACCGCCCTGCCTTGCGTCGCCTGTATAGAGCGCGTCGCAAGGCGAATGGAACGACTTCGAGGTCGCGAGCTCGGGCCATGCGGCAGGCAGGCTGCTCCCCGTCGCGTACGCGAAACGGTATGCCAGGGTCTCGGCGTTCGTCGCAGCGCTTCCGGAAGACTCCGCGACGCACGCCGGGACCGGGTAGCGCTCCAGCCATCGGTTGATGCCCCCCTCGATGACGTACAAGTTGGGCGCGCCGAGAGCTTTCAGGCCCTTCCAGGCCGAGAGCGCGGCGGTCTCGCCGTTGCCAACGAGGAATGTGACGGTGGTCGCCGGCTGGTCGAGCAACGGCTTGTAGACCTCGGGGCGCCCGAGCGCGGCGGAATCGACGCGGCGCGATCCCCCGACGTGGAAGAGGTTGAAGTCGTGCTCACCGCGAAGGTCGACGATGGCCACCTGGACGTTGATGTCGTTTCGAAGAGCCACCACCTCGGCCGGGTCTACGAAGATCCCGCGCTCCTCCAGGGGCCGCTTCACCTCGGCCCCGAGCAGGGCGAACTTCTGCTCGGGAGTCGGCTGGCCCCGCACCGAGACCACGAGACTCGCGGCAAGGAGCGCGCCGGCGGCAGCGAGCTTGCCGACGCTGTGAGGGCGCAGTGCGATCTCCGACCAGGGCGTCCCGCGACCGAAGTGACTCTCTGCGAGCTCGCCGGCCCAGAACATGACGAGTGCCATCGCGACGACCAGCATGACTGTCACGCCGACCGGAAGTCCCAGCCACTCGTCGAGGGTGAATCGCCCCATGTAGGAAGAGAGAAAGAAGTTCTCAAGGCCCGAGACCGTCTCGCCGAAGAGCCAGACGCCGCCGAGAGCGCCGAGGAGAAAGAGCATCCCGTCGATCTTGAGCGTCGAGGCAGCGACCACCGAGGTGCCCGGGCAGAACCCGCCGATGACGAAGCCGACCCCCATGATGAGACCGCCCACGATGCCCGGCCAGAGGTAGGTCGGGTTCACCCACACCCGGCTCATGTCGAGCAACCCGAAGGCCGAGGAGCCCGCGATGAGCACGGCGGCGACGATGATGGCCGTGAACATGACCTTCAGCACCGTCATGTCGCGGAGGTAGAACTGCGCAGCGAGCTTGCGTGTGTCGCCGAATCCGCCCATCTCGAGCGCGGCTCCAAACCCGAAGCCGATCGCGCCGAAGACGAGGGCGTAGCCGACGGCGCCGATTCCAGTGAGGTCGAAGGGTGCCATGCGTGTCTCCTCGAGTACGCTCAGATCCACAGACGCCGGACGAACCACGCCATCGCATAGCCACTCGCGAATATGGCAAACGCGAATGCCCAGCTACCGACGGACAGGACCGCTCCGCCCGAGAGCGCCTGACCGGAGGTGCACCCGCGGGCGAGCCGCGCGCCGTAGCCCATGATGGCGCCGCCGAGGAGCGCAAAGACGACGCGGGTGGGCGTGGTGATGTTCGGACCTTTGCGAAGCTCGAGCTTCAGCCGGCGGTTCACGAGGCCCGAACTGAACCCGCCGAGGACAGTTCCCACGAGCATGTAGATGCTGTAGTGCGCCCAGGGATTTCGGTGTCCCCCCGCCATCTCCGCGAAGTAGGCGACCCGATCGACGTGAAAGGGTGCGAGCCAGTCGAGAACTCCCGTCTGGACTCGACTCATCGCGGCAGACGCGCCGAGGCCGCCGCCGGTCAGGTAAAAACTCAGGAAGAGCACGAACCCGAGCAGCGTGCCGGCTACGTAGGGGTTGAGGTAGGGACGCGGTTCCTTGATGGCGGTCATGGTCGCCTCCGTTACGGCGTGGGCTCTTCTGCCTCGACGGGCTGATATCCTGTGATCGATCGACTCGAGGTGCTCCGTGGGCGTCCGGCCGGTGGTGACGAGGTAGACGTGCAGGACGAAGAAGGACAGGAATAGCCACGAGCCGAGGTTGTGCAGCGGCGCGAGGTAGACGAGGCCGCCGAGAGTGGTCGCCACGTTGGGCCAGGTACCGGCTGCCCAGATGAGCACTCCCGTCACGATCTGCAGGGGGAAGAGCACGTTCAGGAGCACGAGGTAGGTCAGCTGCTGCAGAGGGTTGAGCTTGTGGCCGGGCGCGTTCGTCGGGTGCGGGCCGCCGAAGAAGATCCCGCGCGACTGGTAGGCCATGTGCTCGAGCGCGCGGGCGAGGAAGCCCTTCGGCTCCGGGATGAAGTTCCGGATGGCGCGTGTGGTCAGATGGTAGAAAAGCGCCAGGAAGGCGTTCGCCATGAGCACCACGGCGAAGACATTGTGGAGCGAGACCGCCCTCGGCAGGTCCATGAACCAGTGATCGCCGACGTTGTGAATCCCGAGGCCGGTGAGGATCAGCACCACCCCCGAGAGCGCCATCGTCCAGTGCCAGATGCGCTCATAGGTTCCGAAGACGTACTCCTTGCCGGCCGTTTGCACCGCGTGGGGCGAGCGCTTCTTCCGCAAGATGACGCGCATGATCCCGTGGGCCGAGACACCCAGGAGGACCGCCACGAAGAGGAGGAAACCAAGCGTGTTCGTGAGGCCCTGGCGCGAGTGTCCGAGGAGGTGGAGACCCGCCGGTGCCGACGCCCGGTCGCGCCGAAGGATGAGGCTTCCATCGGGCTGGGGTGAGAGCAGGCCTGCCAGCTCCACGCGTGCCCCTTCCTTCGGTCGCGGCGGCGTACCGCCTGGAAGGTAGCCTGCGATGAGGAAATCGTCCGACACCCGGGAGCTCGACGCATGGCATGCCGTGCACTCGCGCAGCGCCCTTTCCCGGGCGGGGACCCCGTGCGCGAGGGGATACGGTTCGAGCGTCCCGTCGATGGTCGGCTCGGAGACGCCCAGCGCCCGGAGGCGGCGCGAGACGAGGTCCACCTTCGTGGGCGTGTCGAGGCGCAGCTCCTTTTCGTCGAGTTGCCCGTCGCGGTTTGCGTCGAAGGCCTCGAGGACCGGTGCGGCGTAGCCCTTGCCGTCGAGGAAGACCTGCATGACCACCTCGCTCGGAACCTCCGCGCGATCGATTCCCGAGATCCAGCGAAAGCGGCTCACCGTGTTGACCGGGCCGAGGCGCTTCACCCCGTCGACCTCGACCCGCTCGACGAGGAGCGGGCGCAGAGGGCGGACGGTCGCGGTGTTGAGCGGCTCGTCGGTCCTGCGGTCGATGTTCCGGTACCGGATTGCCGGGGCGCCGTCGAGCGTGACCACCGTGGCGTCGACCATCTCGACCGCCGGGCCCATGGGCTCGGCGATGTGACAGGCGGCGCAGGCGAGGACCGTCATGTGGCGCTCCCGGTACGGCAGGAACGCGTGGGCCTTCAAGGGGTCGTGACACGCCCGGCATTCCTGGGTGGCCAACCGGTGGTCGGGGCGCACGAGGAACTCTGCCGCGCTCTGGCGGCGGGGATCGGCGGTCAGGTAGCGCAGCGCGGCGTGCTTGGCGTCGGTGCGGCTCGGGTTGTTGCTGGCATAGTGGCAGGCGACGCAGTCGACGAGCTTCGCCGCGTGGACGTCCCAGGGAGTGGCGAGACTCGCCTTCGCCTCCAGGTTCAGGAACGAGTCGGCCATGCGCTGGGGCGCGATGACCGCTCCCTCGCCCTGCGTCAGGTTCCAGGTGCGCCCGGCGGGCTTCGGGAACTTGTCGAAGTCCGGGGGCAGAAGTACAGGACGGCTGCCGTCCGAGATGACCCCATGGCATCCGGCACAGTTCGCCGCGCGCGGCGCCCCGATCCGGATGGACTCGCGGCGCAGGCGCCCCTCGGTGTCTAGCAACTCCGGGCGAATCTCGAGGCGCCCGCCGTCCAGGTGGCACTGGACGCAGGTGGCCTTCGCCTTGCCGGTGGCGTGGCCGCTGTGCGCCGAGATGTACGGCGCGTCGTGACAGGCCCCGCAGGTCTTGTCGAGCGAGAGATCGGCGGTCGCCTTCACCTTGCGGCCCTCGCCGTCGAGGGGTGCGAAGACGGGATGGATGGGATTCACGACCTGCTGGGCGCGAGCCGGTAGAGCGGCAGCCGTGCCGAACGCGAGCGTGGCCAGGGCGAGCAGGCGCTTCACGGGCGGCCTCCGGTCTTCATCGGATCGCCCGCGTAGCCGAGGGCCTTCCAGTCGAGCCGCGACTTGTCTCCGTGGCAGTCGCTGCAGGCGAGCGCCTTCTCCTTGGGCTCCACCATGTGGGAGAGCGGCCAGTACATCTCGGTCGGGGCGAAGCCGTACTTTCCGCTGTAGGGGATGCCCGACGCCTTCGAGCCGAGCTGGAAGGCGCTTTCCCAGTCGAACGTCGTCCAGTAGCCGCCGGGTCCACCTGTCAGTGGCGGGAAGAGGTAGTTGTTCAGCGCATCGTAGGGCTGCTTCGCCCGGTGGACCTTGAACGGCCAGATCTTGGCTGTCTTGTCACCGATGTCGCCGAGCGGTGGATTGAGCACCGTGGGCCTCGTGGGGTCGATCTTGTCGCCGAGCAGGTAGCGCTCGACCTTGCCGTTGAACCATCGGTACTCAGGGAGCGCGTCCTGCTCGTAGGTGAACTCACCCTTGATCTTGAGGTAGTGGTGCGGGTCCTCGGGCCGTGACGCGTCGCCTGCCTTGCTCCAGTCCCAGGTCGCCTTGGTGGGCAGCTTCCCGGCGTAGTTCGGGATGTGGCAGGTCTGGCAGGCGACGGACTTGAGGTGTGCGTTGATGCGCTCGTCCCGATGCTCCGGCTTGGTGTGGCAGTCGGTGCAGGCGACGCCGTGCGAGTCCTCGACGCTCACCGAGAACGCCTTCCCGCGAATGGCGTGCTGCGGCGCCGAGTGGCAGTCGACGCACAGAAACTGGTGACGCCCGATGTGGACGTCCTCGTCCTCGAACGGGTGTGCGAGCGAGGAGTCGAGGTCGCCGTGCTTCACCGCCTGCCCGCCGCCGCCGTACGCATGGCAACCGAGGCAGTTGTCCCGAGCCGGCGTGCCGACCGAGCGCGCTGCGGCGGCGAGATCAGTCCCCTTCTCAGGGACACCGTACATGCCCTTCACGTAGGCGTTCGTATGCTCGTGGCAGACCAGGCAGTCGATGTTCTCGGAGTTCTTGAAGTCGAAGGAATCGTCGGCCCAGCCGTATCCGATGTGGCACTTCGTGCAGGACTTCTCGTTCCCCTTGGTCGCGATGCAGAAGTTGTTGAGGACGTTCTTCTTCCCGATGCGCGTCGTGCCACTGCGGCCGGCGATCAGGACCTCGTCCCCGAGCCAGAGCCAGTGCGATGTCTTCATGATGTCGGCGGCCTGCGGGTGGCACTTTAGGCAGGCGCGCGTGACCGCCTGGGGGAATCGAACTTCTCGGGAATGACCGGCGCGTGGTCGAAGTGCGGCCGTACGCGCTTCACGTATCCGGCGGCATGCCTCTCCGGACCAGGGGAGCTCCGCAAGGTGAGCGCCACTCCGATGCCGCCAACGGCAACCACCCCGACCACTGCGCCGAGGATCCAGGGACTCTTCATCGATCGCGTCTGCCCTTCTGTCGTCCGTGCACTGCGGTGACGTTCAAGAGAACCGTTTCTTCGGGAGAGGATTCATCAAGCTTCAAACCGCCGCCTACGGGTAGCCGTCTTCACAGCACCACTTCTGAGCGGAGTGGCTCTGGGGGGAATGGGCTTGCTCTTCCAGCGGCTCCCAGTGCTTGCGCCGTGCCCACGGAGCCGCTTCTTTGAATTCCATAGGTTGCGTCGAAGCGGCGCCCGCAATGCACCCTTTCGTTTCAGGCCAGATGAAACGTGCTGTGTCCGAGCGATGGAACGCGGCCTGACGGAGGGACCACGCTGGAGCGCCAGCGCCCTGAACAGGGAACCTTCCCGGTGACGCAGTGAGGCACCGCGTCGCATTGCGCGAGATGGAGCGCTCCCGAAGCCCGGAACCTCGTCCCAGGGAGCCGGGAAGAGAAAGCAGCTGTCGGGAGGCGACAGGAGCTACCGAGTCTTCCGACGATACGCAGTGTAGCGCTGATGCGCGACGTTTCGTCTCCTCACCGTGAACGCGCTCGCGCAAGCATCTGCATTTGCGGCGCGGCGTTCCCGGCATGGCGCAAGCAGCAGGTGACTTTCTCGAAACAGGTTGCCCGCGACACGCACTCGGTCTCACCACTTTTCTTGGGAGGGAAGCATGAAGAGAGCGACGATGTACCTCAGTGCGGCTCTGGCCCTGACGGCCGCCAGTCCCGCGCACGCCACGAACGGCATGCGCCTCATCGGATTTGGGCCGGTCCAGAACTCGATGGGCGGCGTGGGCGTCGGCGCCACTCTCGACTCCGCCTGCATGGCAACGAACCCGGCCGGCATGTCAGAGCTCGGCGGCCGCCTCGACTTCGGCGCCACCTACTTCAAGCCGTCCGTGGAGTACAAGGCGACCGGCATCGACGCAGCCGCTCCCGCTCCGCAGCTCGTGAACCAGCCTGGGGTCAGCTTCACGAGCGACAAGGGGGCATCGCCCATCCCCGCCTTCGGCGTCGTCCTCCCCATCGATGAGCACTGGACATTTGGCATTGGCGCCTACGGCATTGCCGGAATGGGCGTCGACTATCCCCAGAACCTGTACTCGAGCACGACTTACACGGCCTACTCGCAGATGCGGTTCACGCCCAGCATCGCCTACAAGCTCAATGAAATGCTGTCCTTCGGCGTGACGCTCAACGGTATGTGGGCGACGACCGAGTGGGACGTCGCTGGCAACTTCGGTCAGGCGCCCCACATGAACTCATCGGCATTCGGGCTCGGCGCGACCATCGGCGCCAAGGTGACGCCTCTAAAGTTCCTCACCATCGGCCTCGCCTACGAGACGAAGAGCTTCTTCCAGGACTTTTCCTACAATACCGCGGCCCGACCGAACCCCCAGAACCCCACGGGCAGCCCGCTTCCGGGCGGGGTCGACAAGCTCACCTTCGACCAGCCGCAGATGCTGACCGGCGGCGTCGCTATCCGTCCCATCGAGATGCTGCTCGTCGCCGCCGACGTCGAGTGGATCGACTGGCCGCAGACGAACGGCGCCAACCTGCCCGCCTACTCCCAGAACAGCAGTCAGGCGATTCCGTGGAACATGAATTGGAGCAGCCAGGTGGTCTTCAAGGTCGGCGTGCAGGTCGATGCCCTCTCCTGGCTGAAGGTTCGCGCAGGCTACAACTACGGCAAGCAGCCTCTCGATGCGTCCCGGGCCTTCGAGAACATCGCCTTCCCGGCGATAGCGGAAAGCCACATCACGCTCGGGCTCGGCCTCAACCTGTCCGAGAAGTTCGCGATAAACGTCGGTGGAATGTACGCCCCCAAGGTCACCGTCACCGGGTCGAACCCCAACCCGCCGCAGGGGACGCCGGGCTACCCTGGGCCCTACGGCCAGGGGATCGCCTCCTACTCCACCTCGATGTCGCAGTTCAGCCTCGACGGCGGCATCGCCTACAAGTTCTAGTGGGCCGGTCCGGGTCCCAGCACCCGCCGGGGCCCGGACCACGACTCATGGTCGAGCACGCCATCGACTGTACGGTCTGCGGCGCCGAGCTTTCGTATCTCGGACGCACGGAGCAGATGGTGTGCGCACTCTGCACCGACGCGATCCGAAGCGCGGTGCGCTGCGCTCAGGGACACTTCGTCTGCGACGGTTGCCACTCAGGGACGGCGAAGGACGCGATCGAGCGTGTCTGTCGGACGACGGTCAGCCGCGACCCGATCGAGATCGCGCTGCTGGCGATGCGCCACCCCCGTGTGAAGATGCATGGCCCGGAGCACCACTTCCTCGTTCCGGCCGCGCTCATCGCCGCCTGGTACAACGCGCGAGGCGAGCCCGAACGCAAGGCAGTGCAGGTGGCCGAGGCGCGAGGGCGCTCCGATCCGGTGGCCGGCGGGTTCTGCGGAATCCAGGGCGCCTGCGGAGCCGGGATCGGCGTAGGGACATTCGTGAGCATCGTCACCGGCGCGACGCCGCTCAGCGCCCGGGAACGAGGGCTCGCAAACCAGGCGACGGCCCGGGCTCTCACGGCAATCGCCGGCGCCGCCGGACCTCGATGCTGCAAGCGCGACAGCTGGCTTGCGCTCCTCGCAGGGGCCCGGTTCGCTCGCCAAGAGCTCGGCAGCCATCTATCGGCGCATGGCCCGACCTGCGAGTTCGAAGGTCTCAATCGGGAGTGTCTATCGGACGGGTGCCCGTTCTTCCGTCGCCGGCCCGGAATCGTTCTGGTGCGAGCTGGCTCTCACCAACGCATACCCATGGCCAAGAACGCCCCTGCCTTTGGGCCCGCCATCGCGGCGCGCTATGCAGCCCTTGCGGGTGCGAAGACGTCCCTGTCCTGCGGAGCGGCACTCGACCTCGCCAACCTTCGCCCCGGCGAGACGGTTGTCGACCTCGGCTGTGGACGCGGCCGCGACGTCATCCGCGCCGCCGAGCTCGTGGGCGCGGCCGGCCAGGCCATCGGAGTCGACGCCTCCGAGGCCATGCTGGCAGCGGCCCGGGCCGGGCGGCCGGCGGGCCTCGATCGCGTGACATTTGTGGCAAGCGACCTTGCAAGAGTAGACCTCCCGGACTTCATTGCCGACGTCGTCATCTCGAACTGCGCCATCAACCACGCCCGCGACAAGGGGGCGGTCTACCGGGAGATTCACAGGTTGCTCCGTCGCGGCGGGCGCCTCGTCGTCTCCGACGTCGTCGCGGAGCGCGAGCTACCGGCTGCCGTCCGCGTGGACCCCGTTGCCTGGGCGGAGTGCTACGGGGGCGCCATCCCGGAGGCCGACTACCTGGAGGCGATCCGGGGTTCCGGGTTCGTGGACGTGACCGTCCTCGCCCGGACCGAGCCGTATCGCAAGGGCAGCGTCGAGGTGCGGAGCATCACCGTGCGAGCCGGGCGCGCGATGGACACGAACCGGGGCGAGGGGAACCCATGAGGCTCTCGCGAGCCGTCATTCTCGCCCCGGTCTCGAGCGGGGACCAGGTTCTGATGGTCCAACCCCTCACCGGGCAGGCGGCCCTCCTGCCGCGCGAATCGGCCGACCAGTTGCGCGCCCTCGAGCACGGAGGCCCTCTGCCCTCCGACACCCCCGAGGACACGCTCCGGGCGGCTCGCTTCGTCGTCGACTCGGAAGACGAGGACCGGGCGCTTCGGGACGACGCCTACGCGGAGTACCTCGCCGAAGCGGCCAAGACCCCCACCCAACTCCTCGTGGTCCCGAGCTTCGGGTGCAACCTTGCATGCACCTACTGCTATCAGGAGCTCTTCAATCCGGCCTCCGGGGGCCTAATGGCCCCGGAGGTGGTGGAGGGATTCTTCGCGTATCTGGACCGCTACCACCTCGGCGACGATCCGAGGCCGTACATCACTCTCTTTGGCGGTGAGCCGCTGCGAGACACTCCCGCGAACCACGATCGAATCCAGAGATTCCTGGATGGAGCCAGCACCCGCAGGCTCGAGGTGGCGCTCGTGACGAACGGCTATGACCTCAAGCCCTTCCTGGCCCGAATCGCGGCGGGACCCGTGAAGGAGGTGCAGGTCACGCTCGATGGCCCGCCTGCGGTACACGACCGGCGGCGCCCGCACGCCGGAGGGGGTGCCACTTTCGCGAGGATCGCGGAGGGCATCGACGCCTTGGTGGAGGCCGAGGTCTCGGTGAACCTTAGGGTGGTCGTGGATCGAGAGAACCTCCCTGCGCTGCCCGAGCTCGCGACGCTCGCCTCGGAGCGCGGCTGGCTCGACCTCCCGGGCTCTCGATTCAAGACGCAGATCGGTCGCAACTACGAGCTCTTCGGCTGTGCCCACCGCCAGCGGCGGGAGGACCTCTACAATCGGATCGACCTCTGGGCGGGCTTCGTGGGACTCGCCGAACGGCATGAAGAGGTCCGCCGCTTTCATCGCCCCCGCTTTCACGGGATTGGCCACCTGGCCGAGACCGGAGAGCTGCCCGCGCCCAACTTCGATGCGTGCCCGGCGACGAAGAAGGAGTGGGCGTTCGCTCCCGACGGTGGCCTCTACGGATGCACGGCGACGGTCGGGAACCCCAAGCACCGGCTCGGCTCCTTCTTTCCCAACCCCGTCCGGGACGAGGCTGCCGTCGCCCGGTGGCGAGCGCGGAGCACCCTCACGATTCCTGCATGCGGGAGCTGCTCGCTCGCTCCGGTGTGCGGCGGCGGTTGCGGCGCGCTCGCCTTCGAGCGGGAGGGCACGCCGCTCGCGGCCGACTGTCGCCCGGTGCCGGAGCTGTACGCGCTCGGCGTCCGGTACTATCACCTCGACTGACCTGGACCCGTGCGAGGGTACTCATGAGCTTCTGGGACGAGCGATTCTCGGGGGATGAATACGCCTACGGAACCGAGCCAAGCCGGTGGCTCGTGGAGCAAGTTCAGCACGTCCCACCAGGCGGGCGCGTCCTTTCCCTGGGTGAGGGAGAAGGGCGGAACGCCGTGTGGCTTGCCGAGCACGGTTTCTCCGTTGTTGCCGTGGACGGGTCCCCGGTCGGACTCGAGAAGGCTCGCCGCCTCGCCGTTCTCCGGAGCGTCCGCATCGATACGGTGGTCGAGGATCTATCGCGGTTCCGGCCCGCGCCTTCCACGTATGACGCGCTGCTCCTGGTCTTCGTTCACCTTGCGCCCGCCCTGCGCGTGGTCGTCCATGCCACCGGCGCCTCCGCCCTCAAGCCGGGGGGCGTGGTCATCCTGGAGGCCTTTACACCGCGGCAGCTCGCCTTCTCGAGCGGGGGCCCCAAGGACCCCGCGGCGCTCTACGAGGCCGACGCCATTCGCGCCGACTTTCGAGGCGTGAGGTGGGACATCCTCGAGGAGGTCGAGACGGAGCTTGACGAGGGTGTCCATCATCGCGGAAGAGCTGCGGTGTTGCGAGGCGTCGGCCGGCGCGTTGGCTGACATCCGTTCCATGAACCCTTCGGATAGGCCGCGGCTCCAAGCTCATCGAAGGCAGTGACCGCTGCAACTCGCCTTGAAGCCCTCTTCCGCGCGGCCCCACCTGTCCAAGGAACTTTCGATGAGACGCACAGCTTTGGGTCGCATCTTTCTGCTCGCTTCCGCGATCCTCGCCGCCACGTCTGGTTCGCGCGCCGAGGCTGCCCCGCCCGACCCTAGGCCCGTCGTTGCGAAGGCCGAGGCAGTGGCGAGCGTGCCGCACCTGGTCTTCTTCATGAATCCCAACGGCATGCCCTGCCAGACGCAGGATCGCATCCTCCAGGACATGTCCGCCGAGCTGAAGGACAAGGTGCAGGTGGTGTACGTCCGCACCACCGACCCGAACGACTTCGCCAAGTTCGAGCAGTACGGGATCCGATCCCTCCCTTCGCTCGTTCTCACGGACTCGTCCGGGAAGGAGCTACGGCGAGCGACGCCCGGGGTCCAGTCGGCCGCGCAGGTGCGGCGACTTCTCGAGCGGTGAGCGGGCGATGGAGATCGGTCTCGTCGCAGTTGCGCTGACCTTCGGTGCGGGGATCGCCAGCGTCGCGAGCCCCTGCGTGCTCCCTGTTCTTCCAATCATCCTGGCCGGGGCGCCGGACGAGCACCGCGCGCGCCCGGCCCTTGTGGTAGCCGGGATCGCTTTGAGCTTCACGGCGATGGGTGTTGTCACCAGCCTCTTCGGCGGCGCTATCGCACCCGTGCTTCCGTCTCTCGAGAAGGTCGTCGGGGTCCTCGTCGTTGCCTTTGGCCTGCTCTTCCTCGCAGACGTGAACCTCTTCAAGCGGATGACGTGGCTTCAAGGAATCCAGGCGAGGGCCCAGGGGCAGTGGGCCGGGCTCCTCCTCGGGTTGACCTTGGGGCTCGTGTGGATTCCCTGCGTCGGGCCACTTCTCTCCGGCGTGCTAGCAACGGTCGCCACCAAGGGGTCTCTCGCGACTGGCGTCGCGCTTCTGCTCGTTTACTCACTGGGGTTTGCCGTGCCGATGCTGGCGGTGGCCTATGGCTCGCAGGCGCTGCGCCAGCGGGTGCGGGTGGTGGCCTCTTATCCAGTGGCCATTCGATGGGCATCAGGGCTCCTGCTCGTGGCCTTCGGTGCAGTCATCCTGCGCAAGGGAATGCTCTTTGCGGGAATGGGGATGTAGGAAGGCGTTGTCGTCAGCGTCGCCCTGTAGAACTGTCCTCGCCCAGCGCCCTGTCCCGCAGGTTGATCCGCTCAGCTGGCGGGACTCCGCTGCAGGGGGAATAGGCGTGCGCGTAGGAGCGAGAACATCCAAGGGACGCGCGTCAAGAGGGGCAGGAACCTCGCGCGATTTCGGAAGCAGTACCTCGCCGGCGATGGTGGGCAGCCCATCATCGAGGACCTCGGGTGGCCGTAAAAGGGCGCCCTCCCGAACCCAAATGGCTTCCCCTGGCTCCATCTTGCGTGAACTCCATCAGCACGATCGCAGCGCGCATGATGCTCGGTGCCGTGGCCATGTCCTCGACCGCAGCCGCCGACGGACTACGCATCGAGGACGCCATCCACTCGGCATGGACGAAGAACCCGGGCCTCGCGGCCGGGGCTCACCAGGTCGACGCGGCGCGGGCGGAGGCCCAGGCGGCAAGTGATGGCCACTGGCCTACTCTTGCGTTGACGGCGAAGGGAATCGGCACGAGCGAGCCGGTCGGCGTATTTGGCATCAAGCTCGACGAGCAACGGATCACCGCGGCGGACTTCAATCCGGTGACGCTCAACTCCCCGGGCCCGGTGGGAGGGGTCGGCTTCGGGGCTGCGATCGTGCTTCCCATATGGATGGGCGGGCGAATCATCGCCGGCGCGCACGCCGCCGAGGCGCAGGCCGGTGCCGAGGCGCGCACCCAGGAGCGTCGCCGGCAGGAGATGGCGCTCGCGGTCGTGCAGGCCTACTTCGGCTTGGAGGTCGCCGCGCAGGGCGTCCGGTACGCGGAGGACGTGCTCGAGCAGGCGCGCGAGACCGAGAGGTTCGTCGGCGAGCGCAACAAAGAGGGGCTCGTTCTAGATGCCGACGCGGCGCGGGCAACCGCCTTCCGGGCCCAGGCGGAGGCGGACCTGGCTGCGATGAAGCAGCAGCTCGCCTCGGCGCGCTCGGCGCTGTCGATGCTGACGGGGGTCGATGCTGGGAAGGCTGAGCTCCTGACGTCCGTAGAGACGGCGCCCGCGGTCGGGTCAGCCGGGGTTGGCCGCGAGCCGGGAGGGTCCGACAGCGCCCCGACCGTTCGTCCGGACGTGGAGGCCGCGCGCCTTCGGTCTATGGCGGCAGAGGAGGGGACCGGGGTTTCGCGGGCGGCGCTGTTGCCTGAGATCTTCGCCCAGGCCGGGGTCGACACCCTGCGTGGGCCCAATTTCCAGGGGGCCACGTGGTGGTCGGCGGCGCTGGTCGTCCGCTGGCAGATTGGAGTGTCGAGCTTCCGCAGCCTGGAGGCGGCCGAGGCGCGCGCCGCTGCGGCCGCGTCGGCGGCGCGCTGGCAGGAGATGCAGGCGAACCGGGAGGCGGACGAGGCTCGACGGGCCGTGGCGACGGCGGATGCACGCGTGCGATCTGCGCGCGAGGCGGTCAGCGCGTCGGAGTCCGCCAGGAGCCTTCGCCAGGCCCGCTTCCGGCAGGGGCTCCTGCCGCTCACGGACGTCCTGGACGCCGAGGCCGCCCTGGCAGGCGCCCGGGCGTTGCTGCTCAGGAGCCAGCTCGAGACTCGAATCGCCCGCGCGCAGCTCGAGCTCGCGCTGGGCCTACCCGTGGAAGGAGTCCAGTCGTGATGCTCTTCAGCAAGCTCGCGCGTCACCTCGCCGTGGCACTCGTGGCACTCATCGTCGTCGTGTCAGCCGGCGCCGGGGCTGCAGAACACGAGGACAAGGCCGTCTCCGTGAAGCTTGTGAAGGCCGAGGTGCCGGGAGGCGGCGCCTGGGTCGCCGGCAGCCTGGCGGCCGTGCACCATGCGACGATCTCGACGCGGATCTCGGCCATGGTGCGCGAGGTGCTCGTGGAGGAAGGAACGCGCGTCGCGACGGGCCAGTTGCTCATCCGCCTTTCCGACGACGACGTGCGCGGGCAGCTCGCCGCCGCCGAGACGGCGCTCCGGACGGCAGCGGCGTACGAGCGGCGCATCGCAGAGCTGCAGGGCGCTCGCGCCGCGACCCCCGTCGAGCTAGAGCAGGCGCAGTCGCAGCGCGCGCAAGCCGAGGCCGCGGTCGCAGCGGCGAAGGCGACCGTCGCCTACTCGCAGCTGCGAGCGCCCTTTGCGGGGACCGTGCAGGCGCGGCGGGTCACCGCGGGCGACCTGGTCGGCCCTGGGCAGCCGCTCCTCGAACTCGACGGCGGCGACCTGGAGGTGCAGGCGACCCTCTCCGAGGCGGAGTCGCAGGGACTGCGAATCGGAGAGCGGGTCCGGTTCGCCACGCGCGACGCGAAGGGCGAAGCCGAGATCACCGCGCTGACCCCGGGCGGCGATGCGCTCTCGCACCGGCGGGGGCTACGGGCGCGGGTCCTGCGGGGGGACAAGGAGCTGCGCAGCGGGACGTTCGTCCGCGTGGAGATCCCCGGAGCTTTCCAGGGTGCGGCTGCATGGCTGCCGCGGACCGCGCTGGTGGAGCGCGGTGACCTGACGGGCGTCTTCGTCTTCGAGGACGGCAAGGCGTACCTGCGATGGATAGCGCTCGGCGAACCCTCGGGAGACCGCGTCCCCGTGCGGGCGGGCCTCGAGGCGGGGGAGCGAGTCATCGACGCGCCCGGTGCGTTGCGAGACGGGCAGCGGGTTGAGGTCGGCCATGGGGAATAGCGGCGAAGGTGAGGCACGGCTCGGCCTGGCGGGCCGGGTCGCGAAGGGTTTCCTTCGCTCGAAGCTGACTCCGCTCATCGTCGTGGCGTCGTTGTTTCTCGGGCTCGCCGCGGTGGCTCTCACGCCTCGCGAGGAGGAGCCCCAGATCATCGTCCCGATGGTCGACGTCATCGTGGCCTACCCGGGCGCCGGCCCGCACGAGGTCGAGAGCCAGCTCGCCACGCCACTCGAACGGCGCCTGTGGGGCATCCCCGGCGTCGAGTACCTCTACAGCACGAGCGTCCCGAACGCGGCGATGCTGACGGTGCGGTTCAAGGTGGGCGAGCCACTCGAGCCGAGCCTGGTGAAGGTCCACCAGGAGCTCATGGCCCACCCCGAGGTCCTTCCCTCGGGCGCGATGCAGCCGGTGGTCCGCCTGCTCACCATCGATGATGTTCCGTTCATGACTTTGACGCTCCACGGCGCCGCCAGGCCCGCCGGCGAGCTGCGGAAGCTGGCGGAGGAAGTCGCTCGGGAGCTGGCGGACATCCCCAGTACCGCGAACGTCGGCGTCATCGGTGGAGCGCGCCGGACCGTGCGCATCGAGCCGGATCCCGAGAAGATGCGGACGCTGGACGTCTCCCTGGCGGAGCTCGTGCCCGCCCTGAAGAGCGCCCAGGCAGAGTTGCCCGCGGGCGCGCTGGTGGAAAGCAATCATCGGTTGGTGATCGAGGCCCGCGGCCGGGTGATGGCAGCGACGGAGCTCAGACGCACGGTCGTCGCGTCGCGGGGCCAGCGCCCGATCTACCTCGAGGACGTCGCCCGGGTGACCGACGGGCCGGAGCCGGAACCGCCCGTGGTCCTGACCGCAGAGCGCGGTCGCGATGGCTTCGAGCAGGCGGTCACCATCGCGCTCGCGAAGCGCGCCGGGACGAACGCGACCGAGCTCGCCGACCGGGTGTTGGAGAAGGTGGCGGCCCTGCGCGGGACTCTCATCCCCGCCGGGGTTGAGGTGAGCACCACGCGCAACTACGGCGAGACGGCCGGCGACAAGTCGAACGAGCTCATCGAGCACCTCCTCATCGCGACGCTGTCGGTGATCGCGCTCATCCTCCTCGCCATGGGGTGGCGCTCGGCACTCGTGGTCGCGGTGGCGGTGCCCGTCACGCTCGCCCTGACGCTGCTTCTCACCTATCTCTTCGGCTACACGCTAAACCGCGTCACTCTCTTCGCGCTCATCTTCTCGATTGGCATCCTCGTCGACGATGCCATCGTCGTGGTCGAGAACGTGCATCGGCACCTGTATCTGCCCGGCCCGCCGCGGAGCTTCGCCCGGATCGTCGTCGAGGCAGTCGACGAGGTCGGCAACCCCACCATCCTCGCCACCTTCGCCGTCATCGCCGCCATCCTGCCGATGGCGTTCGTGCGCGGGCTCATGGGCCCGTACATGCGCCCAATCCCGTCGGCGCGAGCCTGGCCATGATCTTCTCGCTCGCCATCGCCTTCATCGTGAGCCCCTGGATGGCGATGAAGGTGTTCAGGAAGGAGGCGCATCTTCCCGAGGTGGACGCGACTGGCCTTCACCCCGCGGATCCAGAGCGCGACTCGCCCGAACCGGTGAAGGACGATGCGTCGGCGCACGCGGAGGCGCGCCCCGAGACGTGGGCGACGCGCGCACACCGGAAGGTCACGCGGTGGCTGCTCGGTTCACCCGGCCCGCGGTGGATGTTTCTCGCGGCCATGCTGCTGCTCCTCGGGGGCGCGGGAGCACTCGTGGCCTTCCGAGTAGTGAAGGTGAAGATGCTTCCCTTCGACAACAAGAGCGAGTTCCAGGTGCAGATCGACCTCCCTGCGGGGACGCCGCGGGAGAACGCCCTCGCTCTGGGGCAGAAGCTCGCGCGCCGCGTTCTCGAGGAACCCGAGGTGAAGGACGTGCAGCTCTACTCGGGGGTGGCCGCACCATTCACGTTCGTGGGCATGGTTCGCCACAGCTTCATGCGCGACGCGCCGGAGCAGGTGGACCTGCAGGTGACGCTGGTCCCGAAGGGCAAGCGCAAGGCGCAGAGCCACGCCATCGTGATGCGGCTTAGGCCCCACCTCGAGGCCATCGCCGACCCGGCGGGTGCGAGGCTGAAGCTGGTCGAGATCCCTCCCGGGCCGCCGGTTCTCGATACCATCGTCGCGCAGGTGTACGGGCCTACCCCCGGAGAACGGGATCGTCTGGCACACCAGGTGCTCGAAGCTTTCAAGACCACGCCCGGCCTCGTCGACGTCGACTCGACCCTCAACCCGACCACGCCCAAGCTCTTGCTGCTCGTGGATCGTGAGAAGGCCTCGCTGCACGGCGTGTCGCCGGCGGCAGTTGTCGAGACGCTTGCGGCAGCCGGCTACGGCGCGCAGCTCGGCACCTTCCGGGCGGGGCGTGGGGCGCAGCAGGTTCCCATCGTCATGCAGCTCGCGCCCGCACAGCGGGCACGCGCGGACCAGCTCCTGCAGCTCACGGTGCCTGGCCTGCGCGGCCAGGTGCCTCTGTCGGAGCTCGTCCGGGCGCAGGAAGGCCGCGAGGAACCGGCGATCTTCCACGAGAACCTCATGCCCGTGTCGTACGTCTTCGGAGACCTGGCCGGCGCGATCGAGAGCCCGGTCTACGCGCTCGCGGCGCTGAACGAGAAGCTCGACGGCCTTCGCAGTGCGGGTGGCGAATCGGTCCCCCGTCTGGGGCTCTCGCACCCATCGGAGACCGAGCGGCCGGTGATCAAGTGGGATGGAGAATGGCACATCACGCTCGAGGTCTTCCGCGACCTCGGGCTCGCCTTCGCGGCGGTACTCGTCCTCATCTACGTCCTCGTGGTGGGCTGGTTCCAGAGCTTCGCCATCCCGCTCGTCATCCTCGTCCCGATCCCGCTGTCGCTCATCGGCATCATTCCGGCGCACGGGCTGGTGGGGACCTTCTTCACGGCGACGAGCATGATCGGATTCATCGCGGGTGCCGGCATCATCCTCCGCAACAGCATCATTCTCGTCGACTTCATCGAGCTGAAGCTGCGAGAAGGGATGCCGCTCGCCCTGGCAGTCGAGGAGGCGGGCGTCGTGCGCTTCCGGCCCATGCTGCTCACGGCCGCGGCCGTGATGGCGGGGAGCGCCGTCATGCTGGCCGATCCCATCTTCCAGGGGCTCGCGCTGAGCCTCATGGCGGGCCAGCTGGTGGCGACCCTCCTCTCGCGCCTCGCGGTGCCCGTGCTCTATTTCCTCATCGCGCGTCGGGGACGCGCAGCCGAGTTGCAACGGGAAGGGGCAATCGCGAGGGGCGACGCGGTGCTCCTGCCAGTCACCTCGCAAACCGTGAGCGAGAGTGGGACATGAACATCGAGCGCATCGTCCGTGGCGTGGCTGGGTCGTTGGTGCTGGTCAGCTTGGCCCTGGCGCACGCCGTGAGCCCTTGGTTCCTTGCCCTCGCTGCCCTTGTGGGCGCCAACCTGCTGCAGAGCGCGTTCACCGGCTTCTGCCCGCTCGCGCTTGTCCTTCGGCGGGTAGGTTTGCCTGGCGCACGCTCGGAGAACGCGCGTCCACTCTGATAAGCAGAAGGCCACGTGTGCCTACAAAGGGCTTTCCTTCGCTCCCACTCGTCAAAACCTACCCTCCAGCCGGTCGAGAATAACTGTCGGGAGACCGACGAGGGCGGATCCGGGCGTGCGGTGTGCAGATGCGCGCCCCCGCGGTGGAGTGCTCACGCCAGCCCGAGCGCACGCATCCGGCGCCAGAGTGTGCTCCGGCTCAGGCCGAGTGCCTTCGCCGTCTCGATGCGGTTCCAGCGGTGCTCTTCCAGCGCTCGCATCAAGGACGCCTGTTCCGGCGAGGTGACGTGCCCGTTTCCGGGGCCGGGCGCCTGGGATGGACGTGCGGCGGCAGGAGCCTTGCGCGGTTCGGGGAGCCGTGCTTCGTCGGCGAGGGTGACCGCCCCCTCCAGGATCTCGGGTGGCAGGTCCTCGGGCTGGAGCGTCTGCCCCTGGCAAACGGTCGCGGCGAACTCGAGCGCGTTCTCGAGTTCTCGCACGTTTCCCGGCCAATCGTGGGACAGGAGCACGCGCACGACCTCTGGCGACAGGCGCAGCGCACGACCCGTGCGGGCGCCGGCCTTGGCGAGAAGCAGCCGAGCGATGGGCTCGATGTCCTCCCGCCGACGCCGAAGGGGAGGGACCTCGATGGGGAAGACGCGCAACCTGTAGTACAGGTCCTCCCGGAAAGCCCCGTCCGCGACGGCCCGCTGCAGGTTCCGGTTCGTCGCGGCGATGATGCGAGCGTTCGTGTGTTGCGACTGGCTGTCGCCGACGCGCTCGTAGGTGTGCTCCTGCAGGACGCGGAGGAGCTTCACCTGAAGATGCAGCGGGAGGTCACCCACCTCGTCCAGGAAGAGCGTTCCGTCGCTCGCCGACTCGAACCGGCCGACGCGGTCGCGGACCGCGCCCGTGAACGCGCCGCGGACGTGGCCGAACAGCTCGCTCTCGAGCAGGTCGCCGGGAAGTGCCGCGGCGTTCACGGCGACGAAGGGTCCGCTCTTCCGGGGGGAGTGCGCGTGGATGATCCTCGCCATCACCTCCTTGCCAGTGCCGCTGTCGCCCGTGATGAGCACGGTCGACTCGCTGTGCTGAAGCGTGTCGATGAGGCGAAAGACGCGGGACATCGCCTGTGAACGGGCGATGAGGCCGAACCCCGAAATGGGTCCGCTCGCCTCGACGGTGGCCTCGTCGGCGGGGCGCATCACCACGAGGTAGCGCGCGTCGGGATCGCACACGCCAAAACGGTCGTGCTGGAGCGGGGCCGCCGAGACGGACATGAGGCGCGCCGTTCCACCATCCGCCTGGAGCACCGCGCGCCACCCCTCGCGCTTCTCGCCCGCGAGCAATGCGCGCCGCAGCGGCCCGTCCGGCCCGAACATCTCGGTTCCAAGGATGGATTCGACCGGCGTTCCCCGAAGGCGGGAAGCGGCGCCGGAGCTGAGCAGCGTGTCGAGCAGCTCGGAGGCATAGCGGATGCGGAACCCGCCATCGAGAGCCATGCAGACCCTGCCAAGAGAGCCGAAGGCCACGTTCACCGCGGAGAACGCCCGCTCCAGGTCGGAGCTGGCCGGTACACAGGATTCGACAGGCGCTTCCTTAGACACGTTTTGCCTCTTCGTGAGACGTTATGCCCAGGACTTGCGACAAAGTGTATCATCCTTGTCTACCGAATAATGCGTAACTGTTTGATATTTCTAGCTCGGAGCGTAGGCACGGCTCACGCAAGATTTGGAAAGCGAGAAGCGAGCCGTTTCACCGCTGGGGGTGCCAACCGACGCGCTCGTGACCCTGGCCTCGTTGGCATCGGAGCTGGGGAAAGCCCGTGTGGGGCGGAGGCGTGCAGCGCGCCTCCAGCGAGAGGAATCCGGAGCATTCGTCGTTCCGTCCTACGGGTAGTCGGTCGCGCCAGGAGTTCCAGATGAGCCTTACGCGCAGACAGTTCATCCAGATCGGTGGCGCCGTGGTGGGCGGTTCGGCACTGGCGTCGGGCCTGACGACAAAGTGGTGGGGCCTCGACGGCAACTCCGTTCCTGACCCCGGCACGGAAGGCGACCGAGTGGTCGCATCGTTCTGCGAGCTCTGCTTCTGGGGCTGCGGCGTGAAGGCCCATGTGAAGGAAGGGAAGGTCACGAAGATCGTCGGGAACCCTGATCACCCGCTGTCGCGTGGGATGCTCTGCCCTCGCGGTGCCGGCGCGACCGGCATGATCTGACGATCCCGACCGGTTGAAGAAGCCGCTCGTCCGGCGCAAGAAGCGTGGCGAGGACGTCTTCGAGGAGGTGAGCTGGGATGCCGCGCTCAACCGAGTTGGCGAAGCGCTCCTCGAGGTGAAGCGCAAGCACGGTCCCGAGGCCGTGGCACTCTTCACGCACGGCTCCGGCGGCACCTGGTTCAAGCACTTCATGAAGGCCTGGGGTTCCCCGAACATCGGCGCCCCTTCCTATGCGCAATGCCGGGGCCCCCGCGAGGCGGGCTACCTCCTCACCTACGGGACGCCGCTCGGCTCGCCGGAGCCCATCGACATCGCCAACGCCCGCATCATCACGCTCATTGGCAGCCACCTGGGCGAGAACATGCACAACACCCAGGTGCAGGAGCTCGCCGAAGCCATCGGAAAGGGCGCAGAGCTCGTGGTGGTCGACCCGCGCTTCTCCGTGGCGGCCGGGAAGGCACGCTACTGGCTTCCCATCAAGCCTGGCACCGACATCGCGCTCTTGCTTGCCTGGATGAATGTCATCATCGCGGAGAACCGCTACGACGCGGAGTACCTGAACAAGTACGCAACGGGCCTCGAGGAGCTCAAGGCGCACGTGGCGGACAAGACGCCGGAGTGGGCCTGGCCGCACACGGGCATCCGGCCGGAGCTCATCCGCGAGAGCGCCCGCTTCATCGCCTCGGCACGCCCGGCGTCGCTCGTCCACCCGGGACGGCACACGGTCTGGTACGGCGACGACACCCAGCGCGCCAGGGCGATGGCGATCCTCGCGGCGCTGCTCGGGAGCTGGGGACGTCGGGGCGGATACCTCTCTTTCGGGAAGATGGCAGCACCCGCCTATCCGATCACGACGCCTTTCCCGCACCCCGACAAGAGCGCTGCCGACCGCCCGAAGGCCGGCGGATACCCCATCGGCGGCGAAGTGATCGCATCGGGCCTCTGCGATGCGAGCGTCCCCGGCCAAGCGCTCTACGACCTCAAGGCGTGGATCGTCTATGGCTGCAACCTCATGCAGGCTCTTCCGAGCCGCAAGGAGACCATCCGCGCGATCCAGGCCCTCGACTTCATCGTCACCGTCGACATCCTGCCGGCGGAGATCGCGGGGTGGAGCGACGTCGTCCTTCCGGAGTCGACCTACCTCGAGCGCGACGACGACCTCGCGGCGCCCGCGTACAAGCAGCCATTCATCGCACTGCGCCAGGAGGTGGTGCCGCCCTTGTACGACTCCAAGCCGGGCTGGTGGATCGCGAAGGAGCTCGCGAACTGCACGGGCCTCGGCGACTACTTTCCGTGGAAGAACGCCCGGGAGTATGTCGATGCGCGGCTGACGGCAGGCGGCTACGACGTCCTGAGCGCCCGGGCCACGGGCGTCATTCTCGGGAAGCCGATCGCCACCTGCGAGGAGGAGGGGCTGCCGGTGACGGTGGCGACCGACTCGAAGAGGATCGAGCTGAGGAGCGAGCAGCTGGCGAAGCTGGGGTTCGACGCCCTCCCACAGTTCTATCCGCCCGACGAGGGGCCGGCGGGTCACTTCCGGATGCTCATGGGCCGTGCGCCGACGCACACCTTCGGGCGAACCACCAACAACCGGCTGCTCGCGGAGCCCTATCCCCAGAACGAGGTCTGGGTGAACGCCGACGTCGCGAAGGCCCTGCCCGGCTTTGCCGGGCCGTTGAAGAACGGAGACTGGGTGACGCTCGTGAATCAGGACGGGGTGCGGTCCGGTGTCGTGCAAGCCAAGGTCACCGAGCGAATTCGCGGCGACTGCGTGTACCTCGTCCACGGGTGGGGCCAGACCGCGAAGCAGCTCCACTACGCCTACAAGCGCGGAGCCTCCGACACCGACCTCGTCACCCGGTACAAGGTCGACCCGATCATGGGCGGCACCGGCATGAACGTGAACTTCGTGAAGCTCGAGCCCGCGGAGAAGGCGGTATGAGGAAGCGCTACGCCATGGCCGTCGACACGGTGCGTTGCGTTGGCTGCAACGCCTGCGTCATCTCCTGCAAGACCGAGAATGGGCTGCCGGATGGGGGCTTCCGCGACTGGATCACCACCGAGACCTACGGTTCCTTCCCGTCGCTTTGGATGCAGATCCGGTCCGAGCGATGCAACCACTGTACGAACCCGTCGTGCGTGGACGCGTGCCCCACGGGAGCCTCGAACGTGAACGAGGGGGGAACGGTCCTCGTCACGAGGAGCAAGTGTACCGGTTGCAAGGCGTGCATCGCCGCCTGCCCCTACGACGCCCGCTACGTCCACCCGGCAGGGTACGTCGACAAGTGCACGTTCTGCCTGCACAGGGTCAACGTCGGGAAGCAGCCGGCGTGCGTAGAGACCTGTCCAACGAGAGCCCTGACCTTCGGAGACCTCGCCGACTCTCGAAGTCCGGTCTCGCGGCTGGTCGCGGCCCGCAAGAACATCGTCCTGCAGCCTGAGTCTGGCAACAAGCCCAACGTCTTCTTCCTCACGGCTTCGACGTAAGGGAGGCAAACGTGGAACGAAACCCGAACAGGTTCTGGAATCCGTACCTGGCCGGCGTGGCGCTCGGTCTCGTCCTCCTCACTGCGTTCGTGGTGATGGGCAAGGGGCTCGGAGCATCGAACGCGTCGCTGCGGATCGGGGTGACAGCCATAGGGGTCGTGGCTCCGGGGCACGTGGCGAGCACGCCGCCCTTCGCGAAGACCCATTCGGACGGCCATCCCCTCGACAACTGGCTCGTGTTCGAAGTGTTCGGCGTATTGCTCGGGGGCTTCGTCGGCGCCTACACCTCGGGCCGGCTGAAGAAGGAGATCCTGAAGGGGCCGCGCATTGGCAGTGTTGCGCGCATCGCGCTCGCCATCACCGGCGGGACCCTCATGGGCGCCTCCGCCCGCATGGCCCGCGGGTGCACCTCCGGTCAGGCGCTCACTGGCGGCGCCCTCCAGTCGGTGGGGGCATGGGCGTTCATGCTCTCGGTCTTCGCCGGGGGCTACGCGTTCGCCTACCTGCTGAGGAGGGAGTGGCGATGATCTTCCCGATCGAGTCGCTGGTCGCCGACAATCGCGAGGTCGGCCTCGTGGTCGAGACCCTCATCGGGTTCGGCTTCGGCTTCACGCTGGAGCGGGCCGGGTTCGGCCGCGCCCAGAAGCTGGCCGCACAGTTCTACGGGTCAGACATGACGGTGTTCAAGGTCATGTTCAGCGCCATCGTCACCGCCATGCTGGGCCTGGTGGTCATCTCCGGCCTTGGCCTCGCGGACTTCAAAGCCGTTGCCGACAGCGCCTCCAGCGCCACCTACCTGTGGCCGATGATCGTGGGAGGCCTCGCGCTCGGCGTTGGCTTCATCGTGTCGGGCTACTGTCCGGGCACCTCCTGGGTGGCAATGGCTTCGGGCAAGCTCGACGGCCTCGCCACCGTCGCCGGGGTGGTCGTCGGACAGGTGATCTACGCCGAGTTGGAGTGGCGTCCGATCCTCAAGAGCTTCCACGAGAGCGGCAGCATGGGGAATTTCTACCTCTGGGAGTTGCTCCATCTCCCGCCGCGCATCGGTCCTGCCATCGTCGCGCTCGCCGTGGCCGTGATGGCGGTGGCTTGCTTCCTGGGCGCCGAGAAGCTGGAGAAGGCGCTCGCCGCCCGCGCCGACCCGGCTGCCCGGGCAAATCCGGCGGGCCGACCCGGTCGCGTCGTCTTTGCCGGATTCGCTACCGCCGCCATCCTGGGAGCCGTCCTGCTCGCGATTCCCACCGGCATCCAGGCGCGAAGCCACGAGGCGGCCACGATCTCCCAGATGGAGCTCGCGCGGCGAGTACTCGACGAGCCATGGAAGGTCCGGGTCCTCGATCTTCGCGACTTGAAGGACTGCGCGGCAAAGCGCATTCCCGGGGCGGAGTGCGTCCCGACCGACAAGCTCGCGACCCTGCAGCTCTCCGAGGCGAGTGCGAGCCGCGACGTTGTGCTGGTGGACGCGTCCGACATCGCGTCCGTACCGGCCGCGGCCACTGGCTACCCCGGACGCCTGTACGTGCTCGCCGGCGGCTTCCGCGGCTGGGAAGCCTTTGCTCTCACGCCGCCGGCCCGGCCCGCGCCAGGAGCCTCCGCGGCCGACCTGGAGGAGTACCGCCTCAGGGCCGGCCTCAACTCTGCCATGACCGGCATGAAGGCCGCTCCGCCGCCGCCCACGGCTCCCGCTGGCCCGAGGAAGGCCGGCGGCGGTGGCTGTGGTGGCTAGGATGCTCGACCCACTGGTGACTCCATGACCGAGATCGACGTCGCGCGGCACAGCCTCATGATCGACCCCCACCTCCACATCTGGGGATGGGAGATCCCCGTCTATCTGTTCCTCGGGGGCATGGCGGCAGGGCTCATGGTTCTCACTTCGCTGCTTGGCATCCGACGAGAAGCGCCCTCGGCGGCGTCCCGCTGGCTCGGGTTTGCCGCGCCGGTGTTGGTGTCGATCGGCATGGCGGCGCTGTTCCTCGACCTGGCCTTCCGGGCGCACGTCTTCCGCTTCTACCTGGCCTTTCGGTGGACCTCGCCCATGTCGTGGGGCGCGTGGATCCTGGTGCTCGTGTACCCGGTGTCGCTCCTCGTCGCCCTGGCCGGCCTCGATGACGCCCAAGCCGGGAGGGTGGTGGCTCTCGTCGGCCGGGTCGGGCTCGGCGGCCTCGTCCGGACGCTTCGCGAGTACGGGCGGAGGCACGCCGGACGGCTGCGCTGGGCGAACCTGGCGGTGGGCATTGGCCTCGGGCTCTACACCGGCATCCTTCTCAGCACGCTCGGGGCCCGGGCTCTATGGAGCTCGGCCCTGCTCGGGCCTCTGTTCCTCGTCTCGGGCCTCTCCACGGGCGCTGCCTTCCTCCTGCTCTTCCGCCTGAGCCCCGAGGAGCGCCACCAGGTCACCCGCTGGGACCTGGTCGCTATCGGCGTCGAGGCCCTGCTCATCGCGCTCTTCCTCGTGGGTCTTGCGAGCAGCGGCGCCGAGGGCAAGGAGGCAGCGGGCCTCCTGCTTGGCGGGCGCTACACGGCCGTGTTCTGGGCGCTGGTGGTGATCGCGGGGCTCGCAATCCCGTGGGTGCTCGAGTTGCTCGAGTCCCGGCTCCACCTGCGCGCGACGATCGTGGCTCCAGCGCTGGTGTTGCTCGGTGGCCTTGCCCTGCGCTGGATCATGGTATCGGCGGGCCAGGCGTGAGCCTGGGCGGGCCCAGTCAGAGCGTGGATGTTGCGAAGATGGAGTCCGCGTCTTTGGCCGAAGTGACCAGCCCGTCGGATCCGGCCATGTTCCTGGTCCGTTGGTAGCCCCCTTCACGTCATTGTCGACAACCTGATCCGTGCTGCGACGACTCCTTTCTTGAGCTAAGGAATCCGTCGAACGAGGCGCCGCCCGAGAGCGCTTCAGTCACTGGTATCAGATATGAAGATCGACCTTGACGATTATCGCTTCCGGGGCGGGCAAAACATTGGCCTTGAGAAATGGGCCACCGCTGTACGTCCGCTCTACAAGTCGGAACGGCACTACAAGGAGCTTCTCGCCGCCGACGTGGGGGTTCTGAGCGCTCTTCAACGCCTTCTCTACGCGTCGAACAGCTATTCGCTGCTTCTTATCTTCCAGGGCATGGACGCCGCCGGCAAGGATGGAGCGATTGGCCATGTTCTGACCGGCGTTAACCCGCAGGGC
The DNA here is from genome assembly GCA_963754915.1 of uncultured delta proteobacterium. Classification (GTDB taxonomy): domain Bacteria; phylum Myxococcota; class Myxococcia; order Myxococcales; family Anaeromyxobacteraceae; genus DATJZG01. Next base: position 402,546 of record CAVWHZ010000012.1, read on the forward strand.
TGCGAGGTCCACAGCTTCAAGCATCCGAGTGCAGAAGAACTGGAGCATGATTTTCTCTGGCGGACCACGTGTCGCCTGCCCGCGCGCGGGCGGATCGGTGTCTTCAATCGCTCGTACTACGAAGAAGTCCTGGTCCTCCGCGTCCATCCGGAGATCCTGCGCGGCGAGCGGATCCCGGACCAACTCGTCCCCACGAGGGAGGTGTGGAGGAAACGATACCGCTCCATCGTCGATTTCGAAAAGCACCTCCACAGCAACGGCACCTTGATCCTCAAGTTCTTCCTTCACCTGTCCAAGGGAGAACAGCGGAAGCGCTTCTTGGAGCGAATCGACGACCCTGACAAGAATTGGAAACTCAGCCAGGCCGACATCGCCGAGCGGAAGTACTGGAAGCAATACGTGAAGGCTTACGAGGACTGCCTGACGGCCACCAGCACGGGCACGGCTCCATGGTACGTCGTTCCTGCCGATGACAAGTACAACACGAGGCTCATCGTCTCGCGGGTCGTCATTGAGGCGCTGCGCGACCTCCATCTGAGCTACCCGAAGACCACTCACGCGCGGCGAGGCGAGCTCAAGAGCATTCGCAAAGAACTGGCAAAGTGAGGGGCGCGGGAACACGCGCAAGGAGGACGGGCCAGAGGTGAACGTGTAGCCGGTACCAGTCGCGCATGTAGAAGAGAGGACGTTTGCGATGCCAGCGACTGCCCCGAAATCGAAGGCTGAGGCGCCTCTCGAAGGCCCGACAAAGGGGAAGGCCCCCGACATCGCCACGGCGTCGATTCCCGACGCGCTTGCCGCGCTCCACGTCAATGTCGAGAGCGGGCTCACGCATGCGGATGCAGACGCTCGCCGGAAGGAGCACGGCTACAACGAGGTTGCCGAGAAGAAAGGGCACCCGATCCTAAGGTTTCTCCGGAAGTTCTGGGGACTCTCGGCCTGGATGCTCGAACTCATCATGGTTCTCTCCGCTGTGCTCAGAAAGTATCCTGACCTGGCGGTGGTGAGCGCGTTGCTGGTTGTCAATGCAGTACTGAGCTACGCGCAGGAGCGGCGAGCCGCCGGGGTCGTTGAAGCTCTGAGGCGCCGGCTGCAGGTCAGTGCGCGCGTGCGGCGCGACTCGAGCTGGCAGACCATCCCCGCGAGAGACATCGTCCCCGGAGACATCGTTCGCATCCGCTCCGGCGACATCATCCCGGCGGACATCAAGCTCCTGACGGGGTCGCTGACCGTGGATCAGTCGGCGCTCACCGGCGAATCAAGGGACGCGAACAAGTCGCCAGGCGAGGTTCTCGCTTCGGGATCCGTTGTCCGTAGAGGTGAGGGCAACGGCCTGGTCATACTCACCGGCGCAAAGACCTTTTTTGGCCGCACCACGGAGCTCGTACAGCAGGCGCGGCCGAAGCTTCACATCGAAGCGGTCGTAGCAAAGGTCGTCCGGTGGCTGTTCGTCATCGTGGGCGTGCTGCTCTGCGTGGTGGTGGTGCTGTCGCTCATTCGGGGCGCATCTCTGCTCGAGATGGCGCCGCTGATGCTCGTGCTGCTGATGAGCGCCGTGCCAGTCGCCCTCCCAGTCATGTTCACCGTCAGCATGGCCATCGGTTCAAGGGAACTCGCCAAACGTGGAGTGCTGGTCACCCGCCTGAGCGCTGCGGAGGATGCAGCGACGATGGATGTTCTCTGCGCGGACAAGACCGGCACGATTACGATGAACCAGCTGGCCGTCACCGATGTGATTCCGCTGGAGCACGCAACGAAGGAGGACGTGCTGTTCGCGGGCGCGCTCGCGTCACAGGAGGCGAACCAGGATCCGATTGACCTGGCATTCCTGGCCGCGGCAGGGGAGCGGAAGGTTTTCGAAAACCGTCCCAAGGCCGTGCCCATCTCCTTCGCTCCGTTCGACGCAAAGAACCGGAGGACGGAGGCGGTGGTAGAGCAGAATGGGCAGCGGCTACGCGTGATGAAGGGCGCCGTGCGCACCGTCGCTGAGGCGTGCGGACTCCAGGCCCCCGAAGTCGACGCGTTGGAGGCGCGCGTCAGCGCGGCTGCCGCGAAGGGCTATCGGACGCTCGCGGTAGCTCGTGGCGCCGAAACGGGCGCTCCAGCCCTGGTCGGCTTGGTGTCGCTCTACGACCCGCCGCGGCCAGACGCCAAGCCGCTTCTCGCCGCACTCCAAGACAGCGGTGTGGCGGTGAAGATGCTCACCGGGGATGCGTTGCCGGTCGCCACGGAAATCGGGCGAGGGGTGGGACTGCCCGACATCCGGCCCATGGCAGACTTGAAGGCGGCGATCGCGCAGAAGGGCGATAACACGGTTGATCTGTTCTCGGGTGCGGATGGCTTCGCGGAGGTCTTCCCCGAGGACAAGTACACGGTGGTGAAGCACCTCCAAGCCGCCGGGCACATCACTGGCATGACGGGGGATGGGGTCAACGATGCGCCGGCGCTACGCCAGGCTGAGGTCGGAATCGCCGTCAGCACGGCGACCGACGTGGCCAAGGGGGCGGCGAGCGTCGTCCTGACCGAACCTGGGTTGACGAACATCGTGGCTTTGGTCGAGCAGGGGCGGACGATCTACCAGCGCATCCTGACGTGGATCCTGAACAAGATCAGTCGGACCATCCTGAAGGCGGCTTTCGTGGCCATCGCGTACGTGGTGACTGGAAAGTTTGTGATCTCCGCCTTCGCGATGCTGTTGCTCACCTTCATGACGGACTTCGCAAAGATCGCTCTCGCGACCGATCAGGTGCGGCCCTCCAAGAAACCAGAGACCTGGAACATCGGCGGCTTCATCACGGTGTCCGCCGTATTGGGGGTAGCGATGGTCGCCGAAACCCTCCTCGCCCTGCGAATCGGTTGGTTACCTTTCGGCTTGGCAACGAACAAAGGTGCCCTCCATACATTCAGCTTTCTGGTGCTGCTCTACTTTGCAGTGTTCTCCGTGATATCCATGCGCGAGCGCCGCCAATTCTGGGCGACGATGGCCAGCAAGCCTCTCCTGGCAGCTCTCATCGCGGATGCGGTCACTGGTACCGCCCTGACATTCGTTGGCCTTCCGGGGCTCCTGCCATTGCCTTTGTGGCAGACCCTCGCGGTCTTGGTGTATGCCGCGGTGTCTTGCCTGGTAGTGAACGACACCTTGAAGGTTGTCATGATCAAGTGGCGCGTGCCCGCCGCTGTTGCCTGATCTGGAGCCTCAGCGGCATGGTCCCGATGGGCGCAACGCTGGCTCGGCACTCACATGGAAGCTGAGCGAGAATATGCGGAGGCGGCGCTTATTATGACGGCACGGGGAGCCCGTCCGGCACCTTGCGCCGATCGGGTTCGCGCGGACGCGTGCGGGCCTTGGCCGCGGAAGAGCAGCTCACCGGTGACGATCCCGTGGAAGAACGTGCGTCTCGGCGAACGTCACGAGGCCCTCCGGAGTACCGGCGCGAGTTCGTCCGCCTCGATGGCCGCAGCTTGCCGGCTCTGAGCCACGACCTCATCGAGCGCCGGAATGTTGCGGGCGCCACGGGCTCATCGTGGGTGTCGAGCCGATACCGCCCCTTGTTGCTGTGGCCGGCAAGGTGAAACTGCCCGACGCGGCCAGGGTCGATGCCGTCGATGTAGTCGATCGGGTCGAAGCCGAACCTTCGCGGCGACACGTAGACGTTGTTCACGTCGAGCAGGATCCCGCAGTGGTGGGAGCGGCCGCATGGTTCGGGGCGCGCGGGTCGCAGGTGGCAGTGCGCCGGTCTATTGCCGCGGGTGCCTTGGGAGGCGCACTTGTCGCGGACGCCGCCCTCCAGATCATCCGCGGATCCAACGACGTCTTGCCGCACCTTCTCGCCTTCCACGTAGGCGGAGTGTTGCGGCGTTTCTTGTCCCTCGGAGGCAGGCGGGGCGCGCGCGCCAGCGCCTGACAGGCGGCTCGCGAGCGTAGCCAGGTCCGCCGCGGCGCCTTTGCGATAAGGCAGCCGGGCCGGTCCTCGCGCCATGCGTCAATTGATGTCGACCGAAGGGCATGCTACCTGCTGGGAGGTCTCAACCATCCCGGGCCGAGGCCCACAGGCGGGTGCGTATGCGGACGTCAAGCGTCGGTATCGCCGCTATCCTGTTGTTGGCGCTCACGGGAACGGGGAGCGCAGGCCAGGCCGCGGAGAGCGAGCCCACGCGCTCGGTCGCGGTGACTTCGGTCGGAGGGCCAAGCTGGCTCAGGGCCCTTGCCATCAGCGTCGACGCGACCAAGCTCGGACACATGGGAGGAGGCGGGGCGGCGCCTGCGGCCGCCCGCGCGGCTGCCTTCGACGAGGACGTGCGTCGCGCCGTGGGGCTCGCCGGATCGAACGACGCCGCGGCGAGAGCCAGCCTCGAAGCACGCGTCGCTATCGACGGCGCCGACATCTACCGGTTCGAGTGCCGCTCCTGCCACGGGCCGGATGGCAAGGGGCAGCCGCCCGAGGTCGGCAACATCCTGAGCCTGATGCGCGCCACATCGACGGCGCTTCTTGAGCAGAACTTGCGCAAGGCAGGGAAGCCCGTGCAGCCATACCTCGCGAAGCAACTCGCCGAGCAAGCCGAGAAGAGCCTGGCCGAGCGACTGCGGGATGGCGGGAAGAGGATGCCGTCCTTCCGTTACCTCAGCGAGCCAGAGCGCGATGCCTTGATCCGCTACCTGAAGCACCTCGCGGGGATGCCGGCCGCGGGGGGAGAGGTGGCCGAGTCACCGGCGCGGATCGGCGAACTCGTCGTCCAGGGTACCTGCCGCATCTGCCACGACGCTACCGGCCCTGGCGGCGGCCACATGATGATGATGTCCGGGCGGATCCCGGCACTAGCCAGCATCCCCGAGCAGCTCTCACTCGAGGCGGTGGTTCACAAAGTGCGCCACGGCTGGAGCGGCATGGCGGGCATGATGCACCGCCCCGTGTCGCGGATGCCGGTGTTCTCCTACCTCAGCGACGAGGAGGTCGCCGCAGGCTACCTCTACCTCGCCTACTACCCGCCCAAGGACTGACTTCGCGAACCGCCTCGCGGCCAAGTCATCACTCGGCCAAGGTGTCGTCCCGCCGGTTCTTCTGCCAACAATCTTCGGTCTGCTCCGTGCAGATCGGGCGCTCCTTGCCGTAGCTCACCGCCTTGATGCCCTTGGCGTGGACGCCAAGGTTGACGAGGAACTTCTTGGCCGCCTCCGCACGGCGCTGGCCGAGGTGTATGTTGTACTCGGCGGTGCCGCGTTCGTCGCAGTTCCCCTCGATGACAAGCTTCTTGTAGCCGCGGTCCTTTAGACAAGCGGCGTTCTTCGTTAGCGCGGCGCGCGCTTCCGCCGTGAGGGTCGCCTCGTTGAACCCGAAGTGGATGGGAACGAGCTTCCCGCCTCCGGTGGGGCAGTCGACCGCCTGCGCCACCACGCACTTCCCGGCCGAGCAAGCCTTACCAAGGCCGCAATCCAGGTCAGCGGAGCACTCCGCCTTTGGAGGCGGCGGTGCCGAGGCGATGCACTTTCCGGCCTCGCAGGCCTTACCGGCGGCACAGTCCTCGTTGCGCTCACACTCTGGGCGAGGGATACATCTCAGGGAGCGGCACACGAATCCGGCCTTGCAGTCGGTGTCCACACCGCACTCCTGGCAATGCCCATCAACGCATACCTTGCCGTAGCCTTCCTGGGCGGCGCAGTCGTCGCTGTTCTTGCATTCGCCATTCTTGGGCTTGGCAGGGCAGCCGGCAAGAAGAGCGGTGGCCAGGATCGAGACGAACACTCCGAGAGCTCGGCGCATGAGTTCTCCGGCAGCGAGGGGATTCAAGACATCTACTTGCGCATGCAACGACCAGACTGTAAGCGAGGTCCTTTCGACGCGCAAGCTTTCTTGTGGATGTCCCTAACCCATCGGGCGTGGCCGAGGATGAGGCCCGAAGAAACGCCGCAATGGATCATTGGGCCTGATCGCGCCGCCGCAGCTGGCGCGGTCGTACCGCTGCGTGCCTCAGCTTCTTGGTGCTAGCGCGGGCGGCACGAGCAGCGTCCTCCGTGCCCATTACCGCCAGCGATTCGGTCAGGCGATGGATGAATCTGCGCGCTGAGCTCGCTTCGCTCGGAGTCGCGGCCCCGAGCGCTTCCCGCACGGCGGCCTCTACGGTCCCGCGATGTCGTCCGTTCAGCACCTCGCCGCGTTGGCTAAGGCTCAAACGTCGCTGGCGACCATCCCTCGGATCCTTTTCTGTCCGCACGAGCCCAGCTCGTTCGAGGCCCGTGACGAGCCGGCTCACCGTCCCTGGGTTCAAGCTCAGCATGCGCGCTGCCGCACTTGGCGTGCAGCCCGGCGCTGCCCCTACGGCGCGAAGGAGCAGACGCTGGGGGCCGGTGACGCCCAGGTTCCGCTGCATCCACTTTGAGCGCGCCTCGAGCGCGTGGGCCAGCGCCCACAGGGCTTGCATGGTCTCGAGTACGTCTGGCGTGGCTTGGGGACTCGTCATTCGTTCTGCTCCATGGCGGCGGCCATCGACGCCTCAGGATCACGAAACCGGGTGGTCCATCCGCTCCTGGTTCAGGAAGAGGAGCGTTGCCTGCTCGGACCACAGTCCGCGTCGCGCGGGCTGACCTGACCCTCGGGGTCCGATAGCGCCTAGCGATATCAGATTCACGGTGCACCTGCTTGGACTGCATGAGCGCGGCCGAGCATGAGCTGGACCGCATCGGGTTCGATTCCCGAGCCCATGGCCGCGCATCCCGGTTTCCGAGCGCAGCTTCGCTTGGCGCCGCCAGCGGCAGGCGGCCCACCATATGAGTGCACATGCAAGGACGTCATGACATAGTTGGGACAGCCGACTCGAACAGGAAACAGCCTCGGGCGCGCCAAAGGGGATGGGTCCCGTCAACCACAGTCAGCACGCCGGCTTTTCGAGGGGCGAGGAAGCACAGCCGTGGCGGCTCGGTCGACTGGGTCGGGTCTGCCGCGCTTCTTCAATGCTCTGCGCCGCGTGTGATCGAGGAAGGGCTCAGCCTCATGTGTCTGCAGGGCAACCGGGGTTGACCACGCCGCGCCCCAAGGAAACGCTAGCCTGGAAGGGCGCTGCCTGAACGTGGAATGGCTGGATCGTATCCGGAGTCACCGTGCCACGGCCCGGATCGGCGTGCTCATCCGCTCTAGCACCGGGCCGCTCGAACTCGGCATCTTCAGCCGCACGCTGCTACTAGCAGCGGGGGTTGGGATCTTCGCAGGTCTTGTGGGCGCGGCGTTCGTGGCAGGCGTGGATGTGGGTCAGCGCTTGCTCCTGGAACAGCTCGCCGGCGCGCGCCTGTTGCGTGCAGCCGGAGAGGCTGCGTCAGGGACGCGGCCTGAGCGCGGGGTCCATGGCTTCTTCTTGCAGTGCCGGCGGGTGGGGCGCTTATCGGAGGGCTGCTGTCTCGATGGGCCCCCGAGGCGCTTGGAGGTGGCGGGAACCAGACGATTGCGACCTATCACGGAGCCCAAGCTAAGGTGCGGCCGAGGTTGCTGCCCATCAAGTTGCTCGCTTCGATGGCGACCCTCGCGAGCGGCGGTGCTGGTGGACGAGAGGGGCCCGCGATGCAACTCGGGAGCTCGGCGGGGGCAATCCTTGCCGAGTGGCTCCCCACGAGCGCGCGGGAACGCCGCCTGCTCTTCGTGGCCGGTATTGGAGCAGGAATCTCCGCGGTCTTTCGAACGCCGCTCGGTGCTGCGCTGCTTGCCGTCGAGGTGCTCTACAGGGACGACTTCGATGCAGAAGCTCTGGTCCCGTCCGTACTGGCGAGTGTCGTCTCGTTCTCGGTATCGAGTTCAATCCTGGGCTCACGCCCCCTCTTCGGGACCATGCCGCCGCATCCGTTCGTCGTCGGCCATCTACCGTTCTACGCGGCACTCGCGGTAGTGGCGGCCACGGCTGGTGCCGCGTTCGTATGGGCGCTCCACGGCGTTCGCGACCTCGCACAGGACTCCCGTATCCCCAGGTGGATGACCCCTGCGCTCGGCGGGCTCGTGTTGGGTGTAAGCGTGGTCGCGGTCTACGCTCTCGGGGCGTCTCGGATGGGGCCGGTTCCCATCGAGTCGGCACTGCTTGGTGGAGGGTACGGGTTGGCCCAGTTGGCTGTCGTCGACGTCGCTAGACCGTCTATGGTGGTTGCCGGATGGCTACTCGCTATTGCCGCCCTTAGGATCGGCGCAACAGCGCTCACGGTGGGGAGCGGAGGGAGTGCAGGAGACTTCGCCCCGGCCCTCGTGATCGGCGCGCTCGTCGGGGCGGCGTTCGGCCACGCGGCCGCGAGCCTGTTCCCCGAGAGCGCGATCCGACCGGCGTCCTTCGCTCTCGTCGGGATGGCTACATTGTACGGGGGCGTGGCCCACGTACCGCTCAGCGCAGTGGTTCTCGTGTCGGAGCTGGCGGGTTCCTACGACCTCCTCGTGCCGCTCATGCTTGGGACGGTCGGAGCCCACATCATTCTCAGAAAGGTCCAGCTCTACGAGGCACAGCGACCGAAGCGGGGAAGGGGTCTCCCGAGAGAGCGAGCCGCAGCGACGAGTGCCGATGGTCCTCGGGTCACGACCGTGGGGGACCAGGCCGCTCTCGCTACCGTGGAGCCTGGCGCCTCACTTCTGAAGGTCATGACGGCTGCTTCGCGCGGACAGCCCGTCATCCCCGTCGTCGACGCCGCGGGAACCTATACGGGTCTCATCGATTCGACCGTCCTGCTCTCGCTGTCGGCGGATCATGACCTGGTTGGGATCCTGGCCGTGGACCTGGCAGGGCCGGCGGTCTGCGCGGAGCGGGGGGAGCCCGTAAGCGAGGCCGTCGCCAGGCTGCTCGAAGCGGGCCTGAGTCACGCGCCGATCGTCGAACGCGGAAGGATTGTCGGCCTCCTGTCCTTCTCGGACATTGTGAAGGCGGCGATAGGAGGCGAACGCGGATGAGCTCCGGTCGCTCGGGCGCTCGCGGCCGATAAGGAGCTTCACAACCTGGTTCAGAAGCAAGGCTCCGGCAGCGGCCTCGGTCACGAGCAGCGAGTCCACAAGCCCGCATTGAGGTCCCCACGGCTGGCTGGCCGAAAGAAGGAGATAGGAGAGGGCTGACGCCGGTACGAGGGCATCGACCACCGTCGACAGAGTGTCGGCAATCCGAGCGTGGTCGAGCCAGACGAGAGCGTTCCGGACATCCGCATCGACAGTCGGGGGAGCGGGGCCTGTCAGACTAACTGTGTAACTGGGATCCCGTGAGCACGACTACCGAGAGCAGTAACGCTCCCGTTATCGATGCGTCCAGCGCCAAGTTGTACTGAAGCGGGACTGGCGGTTCCATTCCTGGAGCTGGCGGACTGGCAACAACCAGGAGCGCCAAGGCGATCGAGCGAGGAAGGTGCACGTGCAAACACTAGCATCGGGCTCATGGTATGTTTTCGCAAATGCGCTTCGCCTGCGTTGCCACCCTCCTTGCTGGCTGCATTGCCGCACAGGGAGCCTGGGCTGGAGAGGAGGCTTCCGCGCCTAACGCGCCGCCCCCTGGTCCGAAGCTCACCCCGCTCACCTATGACTGGACCGTTGACGGCATCGTCACAGGTGTCCTCGGGGGGAGCACCATCACCCTGCTTCTTCTCGACAAGGACTTGGCGCCCTTGAGTTGCAAGTGGTGCGTGCCGGGAACCATCGACGGGAATCTCTCAAAGTCGGTGACGTGGTCCAATCCCCACACCGCGGCCACGATCTCGGACGTCATGGAGTTCGTCGTGCCTATCGGCGTCATCGGCTTCGGGCTCATCCAGGCGTACCGACTTGACGACGCGGAAGCGGGCTGGTCGGATGCCCTGCTCATCGCCGAGGCCACGAGCCTCGCCATGCTCGGAAACACCATCGTGAAGTACACGGTGGGGCGGTCTCGGCCCTACGTCTGGCAGGGCAACCCGGACCTCTACCCCAATGCGACCGACGCGAACGTCTCCTTCTTCGGAGGCCACGCCACTTTCGTCTTCGCTGCAGTGGTATCGGCAAGCACTCTCTTCTTCATGCAGGGCATGCCGGGAGCGCCGTACGTTCTCGGGGCCGGGCTCGCGGTGGCGACGTTCACCGCTTACCTTCGAATGGCCGCGGACAAGCACTACCTTTCCGATGTTCTTGTGGGCGCGGGCGTGGGAAGCCTCGTCGGTTGGGCGGTCCCCTATCTCTTTCACCGGCCCGGTCGGAAGGGGCCGCCGCAGGCGGGTGACGTGGCGCCAGCTCCGGGAGGCGTCGCGGTCGCCTGGTGACAGTCCTCGTTCCAGCTGATGCGGAGCTCATCTGGGGCAGGGCCGGCTCACGTGACTGCCTCAGTGGCTGACCGAGACAACAGACCATCACGGGCGCCTGGCTAGCTTCCCCCTCCCAAGCATCACGGACCGGAATGGCAGGCCCGGCTCGGCGCAGGAACGGCAGCCGCGGCCTGCTAGGTACGGCGTGCGACGATCATCCACCAGACATTCGGGTCGCCAGCGCGGTCGATGAAGGCGCTGTCACGCGCAAGGATTTCGAAGCCCGACGCCTGAAGGCCCGCCTCGCCCGCCGCCGACGTGAGCTCGTGCTCGACCGGTGTGGGCAGGCCGACGGGTCGCTCCGTCCAAACATGGTTCACGGATACGCTGTCGATCTCGCGCGTCCAAGCCCGGACGCGCAAGAACAGAAGCGGCAACTGGCGGACGGCCATAGCGAGAACGCGCCCGCTTGGGCCAACGGCTTTCGAGAGCTTCAACGCGAAGTATCCCTGTCGCTAGGCCCACAACCACGAAGCCGACGCCCCGGAGGCGGTACCCAAGTCAGGAGCGGCGCTTCATGGATCGGCGGAGCGACTTGCCCTTGGACCGATCGCCGGCCAACTCCCCGACAACTCCGGCCAGCCTGCGACGGGTAACGGGGTCCCACTGGCTCTCGAGCGATTCTTCCGAGTGGAGGCCGCCAGCGGCATCGTTCTGCTCAGCGCAGCGTTCGCGGCCGTTGCATGGGCCAACTCCGCGTGGTCGTCGACCTCTGCCCCTGCCGGGCCGTGCCGCGCGCCAGGGAATGCGGCGAAAACGGCCCGACAGGGCACTTCGAGGCCGCTATTTCGACGCTGGGGGCAAGAGCAGCGCACCCGTAGCGTTGGCCGTACCAAGGGGGAAGGCGTTCAGCGGAACGAGGAAGTCGCTATTGTCCTCAGCTCGGCTGTAGATGAGCATCGTCGGCGCGCCAGTCTGCGTGGCCAGGATGCCGACGAGTCCCCTTCGAAGGTCGAGGTCGAATACACTTTCACCGACGGGGTTGGCCGCGGCGCTCGTGTAACTGAGGAACCCTCCGGGGCCGACGTGGCCGCACGACACGGTCATGCTGCCCGGATTGGCAACACAGACAACGTCGTCCTCGTGTGCCGTCCAACACGCCGCCACCTCCTTCGTCTGCACCAACTGCACAAGGCTGTCCCCGTAGGCGACCGGGATGGCCGACTGGCCTGGATTGGTGGCGAGGTGTGCGATCGGCGCCACGACGAGGTCGACGACGCCTGTGATACCGACGATGACGCCCGCGGGAATGCCGGCTACCGGCGTTGCGGGGCTGGTGATATTGCCATCGCTCGCGAGGGCGAACGCTTCGAGCGAGCCGCTCTTCTCGGAAACGTAGGCATAGCACCCTGCCAACGTCACTTGCGCCGCCGAGCCGTCGGACTTGAGCAGGGGCTGGCTACTGGAGGGAACGGTCTGGCCCGAGGGGAAGAACAGCAGCCGCGTCCCCGTGAGCACGTAGGCCCCACGATGGCTTAGCGTGCCGGACAATGAGCCCTCGCCGCCGGTCTGCAGCGTGACGGGCGACTTCAACCATCCCCCACTCTCCCGTAGGAGCGTGGCGCCTCCCACCTGGTTGGTGACGAGCACCTGGTCGCCACGCCGGCTTAGGCTTCCGGCGATTCCGCCTGCAGCCGAGACAGTAGCGCTGAGGGCTATCGATTGGGTAGTGGCGCCGGTGACCACGTCCTTGCATATCAGGGTGCCCTGCTGCCCGACGCCGGCAGTGCCGATGGCGCACACCTGGGCGCCTATGCCCGCCCCGGCATGCGCTGTGCTGGGCGATGCGGCCATGACCGTGGCGACCGTGAAAACCGTGAAGCTGGTTATGCACACTCGATCCATGTCCATCTCCTTCATCCAGTAATCGGAGCAACACCGCCTCGGAGAATCCGGGGTGCAAGCGTGCCCTCGCGTTTTTTGAGCCCGACCCCGCCGGCTACCAGGGAAGTCACGGGCAGCTTCACCTCTGACCGTCGGACCAAGGCGCAGAACATTACGGGCCGCGACTCATCCCCGATGGGTTCCATGCGGCAACCCTCGCGGGACGCGGCGCGCTGCCGCACGACGGATTGAGCAAGGTGCCAAGGTGGGGCCGCCCGCCAGTTAGGGCTGCCGAGACGGTCGCGGGAATGACAGAGGTGCGTCGAGTCGTGGCTTCGCGGGTGGTCCGGCTAGCCTAGGACCTTCTGCCACGGGTGGAACCTCGCGGTTCACGAACAGTGTCACGCCGGGAAGAAGGGCGGGCGAGGGGGAACCGACAGCCTTCGCGACACCTGACGCGACTACCCCGACATCATGATCGCCTCACGATTCCCTGTACGCGGCGAATGCTTGGTGCAGGCGAGAGGTCGTCGGAACGACCTGAGGCACTTACCCTGTCACGAGGATCGCGAGCGTCTGCCTCTCCTCGGGGAGCAACGGGTTCTGATCGGCGGCGCGCACCCTGCGTTGGTGGGCTTATGGGTGGCTTAACTCTGTCCGACCCCTTCATCACGGGGCAGGAATGAAAGGCTGTAAGGGTGCGGAATAACAGCGCCACGGTGACAGGCAGGGCCCCGTGAGCTAGCACCCCGAATCCTAACGCCTCGTTATTGAAGCACGATTTGCCGGTCGCTCGGATCGGCGATCTTCACCCACATGGTCCGATGCTCAGCGGCAGCCTCGGGACGCAACTCCTTGTTCGAACTGAGGTACCCCGATGGGTTCGGCGCGGACGGGAGTGAACAAGCGTTATTGGAAGGGCCCATCGTGGGCTCTAAGGGCTGCGAACTGGGTCGGAGCTCGACGGCTCCCAGACGAAGACCGACTCCATCAGGCGAAGCGGAAGCATAGACCCTGAGCCCTCTCGTGGCCATTCCAAGAATCGCCCGCCCTGATGCTCGGCACTCCCGACGTCAGGGAGACGGTGGAATCGTACATCGACTTCCAGTCGACCCCGCATCGAGGAGAGAACGTCCCTCGCTCACGATGGCCCAGAGCCGGAGGCGGTCGTTCGGCCTCTCGCGTGACCTAGCCCCATCCGGCCGCTGCGCCACCGCATGTCGATCGTCACGCCGCCCCGGGCCTGCGGTATCATACGAGCGGGGCGGGCAATGAAGAACATCGTCAGCATCAGCCTCGGCGCGAGCGCCGGGAACTACGACTTCACCACGCGGTTCATGGGCCAGTCGTTCCGGCTCCGCCGGTTCGGGGTCGACCACGACCTCGGCAAGGCGCTTGACATGCTGGCGCGCTGGCAGGGCGAGTGCGATGCGCTCGGCCTGGGCCTGGTCGCCGACCACCGGCTCGTGGGGACGCGCCGCATGGAGGATCCCACCACGGCCGAGCTCGAGGCGGCCGTCTGCGAGGTACCGGTCACCACTGGAGCACGCCTTCGAAGTTTCCTCGACGAGTGGGCCATCCGGCACATCCAGGCCCACGAGCAGCGTTGCTTCACGAACGCACGGGTGCTCTTCCTCTCGGGCCTCGCGAACTACACGATCGCGCACGCCGTGTCCGAGTACACGCACAACCTGAGCTTCGCCGACCCGCTGCTCCAGCTCGGTCTCCCCACGATCCTCGGCTCGGTCGCCCAGCTTGAAGCGTACGCGGCGCTTACGGCGCCCGTTCAGCGCCAGGTCCAGGCGCTCTGGGGAAAGGTGCCGCCCGCAGGTCGCGAAGTCTGGACAAGGCTGATGCTCGGCAGGGCCGCCCGCAAGGCGGACATCATCGTCGGTCCACACGACGACCTCGCCGCGGTCGGGCGCGAGGCGCTGGATCGCAAGATCGTACTCACCTCGGCGATCTCCGACGCGGAGGTGAGGCGGCTCGGGGACCAGGGGGTCGACGTCGTCATAGACCGCACGCCGAAGCTGCTTGAGCGCGTCGTCGGTCTCAACGTCATCGAGGCCATGATCATCGCCGCCCTGGGCCGGCAGCACCGCGACGACGTTCTCTACGACGAGTACCTGGAGATTTTCGGCGAGATGAGGCTCGCGCCGCGCATCCTCTTCCCGTCGGGGAAGCCCCGCCGCGTGAGCCGATTCGCCTTCGTCATCCACCCCCTGTCGCGCGAGTACCTGAAGGCGTCGAAGCCCATCGCTCTGGCGTCGCGCATCGCACCGTCGATCGTGCTGCCCATCGTCGAGAAGCTCATGGCGTACTCGCCACCTTTCGTGTACTCGCGAGTCACCGGCATCAAGTCGCCGACCGGCACCGAGGCGGAGGGCTGGCTCATCACCGTGGGTGGCACGCCGAAGGAGCTCCTGGCGCACAGCCCCGAGTTCACGTACCGGCGGCTGCTCGCCGCGGCCAAGATCGCGGAGCGGCTGGGCGCCCAGATCATGGGCCTCGGCGCGTTCACCAAGGTGGTAGGCGACGCGGGCGTGACTGTCGCAAAGCGCGCCAGCATCCCCATCACCACCGGGAACAGCTACAGTGCGTCCGCCGCGCTGTGGGCCGCCGCCGACGCCGTGAAGCGCCTCGGGCTACTCTCGCGCAACCAAGGCGGCAAGGTCGCGGGCAAGGCGATGGTGGTGGGGGCGACAGGCGCCATTGGATCAGCCTGCGCGCGGCTGCTCGCCATGTCCTTCGAGGAGGTCTACCTCGTCTCACCGGAGATCGGAAAGCTGCTCACGCTACGCGAGACGATTCTGGCCGACACGCCCGACGCGGTCCTGCACCTGTCGAGCAAGGCGGACGAGAACCTGCGCGACATGGACCTCGTCGTCACGGCCACGTCCGGCGCCGGCAGGAAGATCCTCGACATCCTGAAGGTGAAACCCGGCTGCGTGATCACGGACGTGGCGCGGCCGCTCGATCTCCCGGCGTCGGAGGTGGCGAAGCGCCCCGACGTGCTCGTGGTCGAGTCGGGCGAGATCCAGCTGCCTGGCGGCGTTCGCATGCGCGACATCGGCCTCCCGGACGGTGTCGTGTACGCGTGCCTGGCCGAGACGATCGTCCTCGCGCTGGAGGGCCGGTTCGAGAGCTACACCGTTGGTCGCAACATCGAGTGGGAGAAGGTGAAGGAGATCTACAAACTCGGGCTCAAGCATGGCATGCGGCTGGCGACAATCTCGGGCGTCAACGGGCCGTACAGCGACGAGGACATCCGCCGCGTTCGCGAGCTCGCCCTCGCGGCCAGAGGACGCCACGCGGCCGCGCACGAGCACGCGCGGGCGGCGGCAGAGACCGAGGAGCACGCGGGGGCGTGATCCGCCAAGTCCCGAAGGGACACGAGCTCGGGCTGCTCTATTTCGCGGCCGGATAGGCCGATGAAGTTGCTCCCGATCTCTCGAATTGGCGGATTGGGTCAGGCGCGCCGGGAGCCGACCCGGGCGAAGCTTGGTCCCCGGGGCTCTGGCGGCGAGCTGGCGGGGATCGTGGCTGACGCGGGTCGCTCCCGGCACGAGTTGGTCATCGAGAATGTGCTTCGCCACCAGCACCGCGCTCTCGGGCGACGCGTCAAGAACCCGGGCTCGGCCCAGCCGATTGGGGGGAGCTGGCCCTCGGAGCCACGCTCCTTCCTTCCTGGCGTCTAGCTGTTGCAACCGTGGAGACCAATCGCGGCGGGACCCGTGCTGGGCGGACTCCATGCGGGGTGCCGAAGGACTAAATGAGCACGGGCTTCGCGGCGGATGAGCATGGTCGGCAGCAGGGGCGACCTCCACGCCATGCCCCGTTCAAATGCCAGTGCGGGTCCAGGACGTCCTTAGTCGCGCGGGCTTCGATGGGGGCGTCGGTCCCCGGGCACCCGTGCGGGCCCGGACCAACACAACACTCGGTCTCAGTGACTTTGCTGGGCAGCGGCGCGCTTCCTCATCTCGTCCGGCGGGACGTCCTCGACGTGTGTCGCCACCCACCACTGATTGCCCTGCGGATCCTTCACGCCGCCGCTCCGATCCCCGTAAAACTGGTTCGCCGGTTCGCGCACCGATGTGGCGCCGGCCTGGAGGGCAGAATGGTAGGCCGCATCGACGTCCGGCACATAGAGGTAGAGAGTTGTACTCGTGGGCTCCCACTCACCGCGGGCCGCACCCATCATGACGACCGCATCGTCTATACGAACCTCGGCATGGTTGACGGTGCCGTCGCCCAGCGTGGAGCGCTCGATCTCCACTGCTCCAAACGCCTGGGTGAGAAACTCTATGAGGCGAGGGACGTCACGGACGACGAGGTAGGGGGTGACTGCGTGGAAACCCGCCGGTTTGAAGGGAACCTTCGCCATGGCATTTCTCCAACCCTCCCTCGGCCAGAACTAACCGCCGCATGGGGCCTCCGCAAGGCCAGGAATGGCCCTCAGCCCGCTTGACGATACGGTGTCACCGCGGATGGAACAGGCATCAAGCGCGGGTGCCGAGCGCACGCCGCTTCCGGACCGAGTTTCCAGTCCCCACTCGCGGTCGTGAGCCATATGGCACTACGGCCGCCCGGGTGGAACCCTCCGGTTTGCCGAGTTCCTCGGGAACAAGATCGGCCGACACGAGCTGGCCTGGTCCCATGCAGCACGAAGCCCGTCGACTGCGCAATTGCCATTCCGGCGCGACGCAGGCATTTGAGGGATGTACCAATACGGGACTTATGCTCAACGCAGCATTTGAAGCTTGCGATCAAACTCGGAGAGCTCGTTCGCATTGCGCGAGATCAGCGCCGAGTGCCACAAGTGCTTGCGACCTTCAGGCAGTTGCCCCCGAGAGATCTCGTAGCCGCCGAGTCTTTCGCAAGCCTTAGCCTTCATGTCCTCGTCATCGAAGCCATCGCGGTCGCAAAGCATTAAGGAGCTGCGCGCATCGGTAACTCTCCTTCTCCAATACCAGTCGAGTTGGCGCCGCCAACCGCTCGGGGCGCCGCGCGGAAGCGAGCGTACGCAGCGGGCGCGGCGCTGAATGCCCCTCGGTTGGGCGAGCCGCAGGAATGAACGGCGGCACTGGCACCTAACGAGGGTGGGACCGGTCGTTGGCGCAGGGTGTGCCACGAGAGGGCGAGCCCCCGACGGGTCACACCCGTCAGCGCATGGCTCCGGATCCGCATACCGAGTAGGGCAGGGCCATGGGCGAAACCCCTGCGCAGTTGACAGGGCCTGATCTCACCCTGGGCTGCGAGCTCTCCGAGGTTCCCGAGAATGGAACTCTGCTGGGGCACGCCCATGGAGTGGCGGTTCTCCTTGTCCGGCAAGGCAGCGAGGTGTTTGCCGTTGCGGCCACATGCACGCACTACGGCGGTCCGCTCGCCGAGGGGCTCGTCATAGACTGCCAGGTGCGATGCCCTTGGCACCACGCCTGCTTTGACGTGCGCACGGGCGAGGCGGTCAGGCCACCGGCCTTGAACCCGCTGCGCCGCTGGGAGGTGGAGCGTCACGGATCGCGCATCTCCGTCGGGCGGCCGGTCGCACTGCCAAAGCCAAGGTCTTCGCGGAGCGCAGTGGAGAGCGTCATCATCGTCGGAGCGGGGGCGGCGGGAAACGCAGCAGCCGAGACGTTGCGGCACGAGGGCTACTCAGGGCCCGTGACGATGATCGGCTCGGAGCCAGATGTCCCAGTGGATCGGCCCAACCTGTCGAAGGACTACCTGGCCGGGACTGCGCCAGAGGACTGGGTGCCGTTGCGAGGGTCCGAATTCTACTCAGCGCAGAAGATCGAGCTCCTGTTGGAAACCCGTGCCGTCGGTTTCGATCCCCAGAACCGATGGGTACAGCTCTCCGACGGTACGAAGAGGACCTATGGCGCGTTGCTGCTGGCCACCGGTGCCGACCCGGTGAAGCTGGCCGTCCCTGGCGGTGAGACCTCGCTCGTTCACTACCTGCGCTCGCTCGCGGACAGCAGGGCAATCATCGGCAGCGCAAAGGGAGCCGCACGCGCGGTCGTCGTCGGCGCGAGCTTCATCGGCTTGGAGGTCGCTGCGGCGCTGCGCACGCGAGGGCTCCAAGTCCACGTCGTGGCTCCAGAAGCCCGGCCGCTCGAGCGGGTCATGGGTGCGGAGCTCGGCGACTTCGTTCGGACGCTGCATGAGGAGCACGGTGTCCAGTTCCATCTCCGGCACACGCTCAAAGCCATCGACAATCGCTCGGTGGTCTTAGACGACGGGACGCGTCTGCCCGCCGACCTGGTTGTGGTCGGAATCGGAGTCCGCCCTGCAGTGGCGCTGGCAGAGCAGGCGGGCCTTCATCTAGAACGCGGTGTCCTCGTCGACGAGCATCTCGAGACGAGCGCCCCAGGCGTGTATGCCGCCGGTTATATCGCACGCTGGCCAGACCCCCATACAGGCAAAGCCGTTCGCGTCGAGCACTGGGTGGTGGCGGAGCGGCAAGGGCAGGTCGCCGCGCGAAACATCCTGGGCGCGCGCGAGCCCTTTCGCGCCGTTCCGTTCTTCTGGAGCCAGCACTACGACGTTCCCATCAACTACGTAGGACTAGCCGAGGGATGGGATCGCCTGGAGGTTGCAGGAAGCTTGGCCCGGAGGAGCGTCATCGTGGCCTTCCGAGTCGCCGGCAGGATCTCAGCGGTGGCGAGCGTCTTTCGCGACCAGGAGAGCCTGCGAGCGGAGGCACTGCTCGAGCGCGGGGATCAGGGGGGCCTGGAGGCCCTGCTCACGAGTGCCGGGGCATAGGCACGTGGTGCCTCTTGAGCAGCTCTTCGACGAGTCTCCGGGCGAGCCCCTGCCACTCCCCCCAGAGCTACTTGCGCTCTACGGACCGCTCCGCATGCCTTCGCGACCGGACCGCCCCCATGCGCTCACGAACTTCGTCGCGAGTGTAGACGGGATCGTCGCCGTCGATCCGCCGAACGGCACCGGTGCCGAGATCAGTAGCGGCAATGGGTACGACCGCGCGGTGATGGGCCTCTTGCGCGCGGTGGCCGATGCAGTGGTGATCGGTGCGGGGAATCTGCGTGCCGAGGGGAACCACGTCTGGACAGCCCAGCGTATCTGTCCCGAAATGGCCGGACCGTACACACGCCTTCGCTCCTCTGTCGGCAAAGGGCCGGTGCCACTCCAGGTCGTGGTCTCCGGTAGCGGGAACGTTGACCTATCGCGTGAAGTGTTCTCAGGCTCAGCGCCCTCGCTCGTGGTCACGACGGCTGTCGGCGCGGCGCGGCTCCGCGCCCAACGCGCCAAGGTCTCACTGGCGGTCGTCGAGTCGGGAACCGGGTGGATCTCGCTGGCATCGGTATTCGAGGCCGCACAGCTCCGGGCGGGGGCGATTGTGCTCGTCGAAAGTGGCCCCACCTCGACAACGCGGTTTTTCGCCGAACGCGCCGTGGACGAGCTCTTCCTGACGCGCGCGCCCGTCTTCATCGGGCGGTCCACCGAGCCCTCGACACTGGCGCTCATTGAGAGGCGCTTCTTCCGCCCCGGGGCCCTGCGCGGCCGCCTGCTGTCGGCACGCCGCGGCGGCGATTACCTGTTTCTACGCTACGCGATCACATGAGCCGCGCCATTCCGTGTCGGCACGCGGCGATGCCGATCCTCTTCAGGGAGGTGGAGAACCCCTGCCGCCATGTGCGCCTCGAACGCAGATGCGTCAGCGGCCTAGGAGTCACTCGGTGGCCTCGATTGATGTGGAGGCAAGGCGGGGTGCTGCGGATGTCTGCGAGAGATCGGGCGTAGTGCGGGCTCTCGGCGGTAGTCAGGCCGGGCGGCCTTGCCGCAGCACCGGCTACACGCGCGCTGGACCCGTTCGGGCTGGTGCCGAGATCGCTGAGCGCTGTGCTAGGCCGGCCGAGAAGATGGCTAGCGACGCGAAGACGGCGAAACCGTTTTCGAGAACCTGAACGGTCCCGGCCGGCAGGAACACCGGTCCGTAGCCCAGCACGAGGTCGACGAGCATCCACGCAGAAAAGCTGGCGACCACGAGCGTCCACGACTGGCCCAGCCGTCCGCCCCGGACTGACATCGCCAAGAGCAGCATGGGGCTCACGAGGAGGAGGCTGGCGAGGTCGCAAGAGGCCGACACGAGCGGAAGCAGTGCCCCCGGTTCGCCGGCGAGGATCGCCCGCGCGGACTGGGCAAGGAGGGGAGCCACGGCAAGGAGCGCAATCGCGGAAACGACACCACCCCAGGCGAATTGTCGCCGTGAGTCTGTGGCTCGAGCCAGCCCCGAAGCGAACCAAACGCGGGCCATGATCGCCGACCCGGCGACTGCCACGAGGTTCGCAACGACGAGAAGTAGAAGCGACATCCGCTCGTGACCGGCAGACGTCAACACGAAGTGGGTGGGTCCTGTGAGTACGGTGCGGATGACGAGGAAGGCATCCCCGAGTCCCCAGAACCACCAGCCCCAGCGCAGGAGGTCGCCGGAACGGAAGCGTGCCCCTGCGAGAGTCTCGCCTCCGGCAGCAAGCGCTCGGGTCGCGACCGCCGCCCAGAAGAACAACATCGGCCCATTGGCCGCTTCGGGAAGAAGCCATGCCGCGCCCAGGAAGCTGACGAAGCCGAGCACCGGCAAGATGGCGAGGGGAAAGACCTTCATAGCGCGAGCCGGCGTTCAAGTTGCGCGAGGATCTCGCTGCACTGCTCTGCGCCCACCAGGGTTCGCAACATCGGCTGGAGCGCACGGAGCAACTCCGGCAGATCGGACCGGGTGACGTTCTCGGGCGCCTTCTTCAGGCTGCGCTGAGAGAAGACCCGCACCGCATTCCGAGCAGTATTCGGTCCCAGCCACTGAGCCAGCGTCTCTGCGACGTCGTCGGCGGGGATCCGGATCACGGGTCATGCGCCCAAGGAGGGGGCCTGCGATGACCAGCGTAGAGTATCCCCGGTCCGACGGCCAGTTCCGCCCCGCACGCTGCGAGCCCCGGTGGCTCGCGACCTTGCGAGGTGGCTTCTGCTCCTGCCTCGCGATCCCGACCCTCGCCCTGGCGATGGACGCTCGCCTTGCACGGCTGCCCAGGTCGACCACTCAGTCCGAAGTGCCGTCCACTCGCCCTCCAATCAGCGAGGTCCTCGCGAGCAGCACCTCGCGGAGTGCCATGCGGCCAAGCCCCTAGGGGAAAAGCGCCGACGTCATCAAGCACTTCGGGCGATACAGGCCTCTCGGCGCCGCGGCCTAGAAAGCCGCCCAGGGCCCCGGGCCCGATATCGACAGCTTTCGGCGCCCCGTGTCGGGGGCTACCACTCACGCACCTACATCGTAAGATTCTTGTCCGCTGCGTCACCGCCCGGGAGGGGCAATGCGCAACGAAGCCCACCAACTCGTAGCCGCCGTTCTAGCTGTCGCCGACTCCGACCCGGAGGACGATGGTGAACGAGCGCGGAGCCTCGCAGTTCTCGAGGAGCGCATGGAGAGTTGGTTCCGCGCGAAGGGCTGGGTGGCGCCGGCGCAACATGAGGGCCAGATGGAGCAGGGGGAGGATTCCACTCCACCGGAAGAGCGCCAGGTGCACTAGGCTCGCCCCGACGCACTGCCCAGCAGGGTGAGACCGGCCGAGGGACAAGAGCACGCGTGGCTCGCCAGCAGCGCCCGCCGGGGGCGCAGTCGGGCCCCCGTTCGGCAGCGCGGTTCCTCGAATAGGTCGCGCTGGACTCAATCGTACCCCTCGCTCCCCGCGACACGGGCGTTGCCCAGTCGAGAAAGGGCTGTGAGGAGCGACCGGCGGCGCGGTTCGGGTGGCCCGAAGACCCCGGTCGGTCCTATGAGGTAGCTTCCGCAAGGAGGGAACATGAAGACCGCAGGGGCAGCGGCGCTCCTGGTGCTTGGCGCGGCCGGCTCGAGCCCGTCCGGGGCGGCGGATGCCCCGCCGGACCTCGGCCCGGCAGTGCGGGCCGTGGTTCAAGGCGTACATGCACATCACCCGCGCCGAGCTCGCGGCTGCCATCGAGGAGGCCCGTCGGCGCGGCCTCAAGGTCACCGGGCATCTCTGCTCGGTGACATACCCGGAGGCTATCGAGCTCGGCATCGATGACCTGGAGCATGGCTTCATGGTCAACACTCCCCGGCTTCGCCGACCAGCGCGGTCTCGAGCTCCTCGTGGAGGCCGGGTTCACACCAGTCGAGGCCATCAAGGTAGCTACCCTGAACGGCGCCACCTACCTGGGCCGGGAGCGCGAAATCGGCTCGGTGGAAGCCGGCAAGCATGCCGACCTCGTCCTGGTTCGCGGCGACCCGTCCACCCACATCTCCGACCTGCTACAGGTCGAGCTGGTGGTGAAGGACGGCGTCGCCTTCGACCCGGACCGCCTTCTCGAGAGCGTGCGTGGCCGCTACGGCCAGTATTGACGGCGGCGTGGACCGGGCCCGCCGAGGCCGTCGCCGCGGCGACGGCCACTCAGCCGGGGAGCGTCTCGAGCGCCTGCGAGAGGTCGGCGATGAGATCCTCGGGGTCCTCGATGCCGATCGGAGAGGCGGATGACGCTGTCGGTGATGCCGGCGCGCTTGCGCGCCTCGGGGGTCATGGAGGCGTGGGTCATGGAGGCGGGGTGAGCGACCAGGCTCTCCACGCCGCCCAGGCTCTCGGCCAGGGTGAACCACCGCAGCGTCTTGAGGACGTGGTCGACCCGCTCGGGGCGGCCGTCCCGAGCTCGAAGCTGAGCATGCCGCCGAAGCCCGCGCTGCTGCGATCGCGCGAGCTCGTGCTGGGGGTGGCTGGCGAGGCCGGGGTAGTGGACCTTGGCGATGGCGGGATGCGCGGAGAGGAAGGCGGCGACTGCCCGCGCGCCCGCCTCGTGGGCGCGCATTCGCAGGAGCAGGGTCTTCAGGCCGCGCAGCACGAGGAAGCAGTCGTGAGGGCTCTGCGACGTGCCGAGCAGGTTGTTCATGCTCTGGATGCGCTGGACCATCGCGGTCTGCCCGGGAGCGGCGACCACCGCGCCGCCCGACCACGTCGCTGTGGCCGTTGAGGTACTTGGTGGTGGAGTGGACCACGAGGTCGGCGCCGTGCTCGAAGGGGCGCTGGAGCACGGGAGAGAGAAAGGTGTTGTCCACGACCGTGAGGGCCCCGCGGGCCCGGGCGAGGTCGGCGACCGCGCGGATGTCGGTCAGGCGGAGGAGGGGGTTCGACGGGGTCTCGATCCACACCATGCGGGTGTTGCCGCGGAAGGCCGACCGCGACCGCCTTGAGGTCGGCGAGGTCGAGGTAGGTGACCTCGAGGCCGTAGGCCGCCTTGGCGTGCTCCAGGGCGCGGAAGGTCCCCCCGTAGCAGTCGATGGTGCAGAGCAGGTGGCTGCCGCTGCGGCAGGAGGTTCAGCGCCACGACGACGGCGCTCATGCCGGTGCTGGTGCAGGTCGCGCCCTCGGCCGCCCTCGAGCACGCGATGGCCTCCTCGAGGGCCGCGCGGGTAGGGTTGCCGCTGCGCGTGTAGTCGTACCCGGCGTTCGTGCACACGTCGCGAAAGGCGAAGGTGGAGGTCTGGTAGATGGGCGGGATGACCGCGCCGTAGGCCGGGTCGGGCTGCACACCGGCGTGGACGCACTGGGTTCCGAGCCGCGCTCCTGGCACGAGCGGCGGCCCGCCTCACCCAGCCGGCCTGGGCGGGAGACCCCGGCGGGAGGACCGTGAAGTGGTACGCGGGGTTGCCGGGGACATTGGGGTCGAGATGCTCTTCGTTGGACATGGGCTTCCCGGGCGCTGGGCTCGAACTGGCAGGGGATGATTGGTAGCCGTACCCGGGCCCGAAGACAATGTCCTTGCGCGGGCGGCGAGCCCCCTTCCGGAGCCAACGGCCGGAGGCACGCTCGGCGCGCGCGCTCTAGCGAGCTCTGGTGGGGCGCCCTGCCGGAGCAGCGGGCGGCCCCCCCAGCCCCGCCCTTCCGCATCCGTCCACCGTGCTGACCGCGGCTCAGGGGCCGAGGGGAGCGGGCGGGAATCTGATCGCGGCGACCGCGGCTTCCACCACGACGAAATGGCAGATCGCAGCGGCGATCACGAGCAGGTGAAAGATCTCGTGAAAACCAAACACCCTCGGGAACGGATCCGGGCGGCGTACGGCATACACGACCGCCCCGACCGTGTAGAAGAGCCCGCCCGCAAACAGGAGCATCAGCGCTCGGTCGCCAATGGCCGCGCGCAGGGCCGGCAGCACCGGGAAGATGAGCCATCCCAGCAGCACGTAGAGCGCGGAGCGCACCGGTTTGGGCATGCCCGGGATCGCGACCACGAGCACCATTCCCAGTGCTGCCGCGGCCCAGACGGCCGCGAGCAGTGTGTACCCGGTGCCCGGACCGATGAGGAGGCAGAAGGGGGTGTACGTCCCTGCGATGAGGAGAAAGATGGCCGAGTGATCAATGCGCCCGATAACATGGCGCACCGATGACGGCCAGTACACCCGGTGGTACACCGAGCTCACGGACAGCAGGATCACGAGGCTAGCGCCGTAGACCACTGCCCCGACGCGCGCCGGCCCGCTCTTCGCCACCGACGCGAGCCAGTAGGCGGCGGGCAGCGCAGCCACGGCGGCGATCGTGTGCGAGACCCCGCGGAGGCGCGGCCGGGTCCGGTGGGGCCGAGGATTGGGCGGCATCAGCGGAGGGCGGCGCCGACGGGGATCGACCGCGCGGCTTTGCCTTCCCGCGGAAGGGCCTTCGCCTCGATGGCGTGCCGAACGTGCTGCGGTGCTCCCGAGGTCGAGCGCGGCGCGAGTGGCCTGCCGGAGGTGCCCGTCAGTGACCCGGAATGAAGACCCACTCGCCCCCCTCGTCAGCCCAACGATCCGGCACGAAGCATAGCCTGGCGTGGGGGGGCGGGCCCAGTGCCCAGGTGCCCCGACATAGGCGCCCGCACCACGCGCCCGGTGGCCGGAGGTCCAGGCGTTGGCCATTGAGGGCGCTGGCGCCGGGACGCTCGTTCTCGCGGTTGGCGGTCCTGGCTGTGCTTTGATTCTCACCCCTGGAAGTTCCCCTCCAGGCCGGCTCTCTCGACGAGGCAGGCCGCGGCGATGAAGTCGCGTCTCATGAGTCGGGCTCCACTGGGCCTGAGCAGGCCCGTGAAGATGGCCAGCGGCGGCCCTGCCCGCTTCCTCCCTCCGCAGGACGGTTGCCCGCGGCACGGGGGTGTCGCGCGGACCGACCCGCTCACTTCGCCTCGCCCGGGAAGGTCACGTCGGTTTCTCGCGTGCGCTGGGCTCCGCCTCCTCGGGGCGCTCCTCGCCGGAAGATTCCGCTTCCTGGGCTCTCTCGCATGCGAACTCGTCGGGCACGAAGTCTCCTCGGGTAGGGTTGCCCAAGAACGTCGCCGAGGACCTCGGAATTCCGCCACCTCCACCGGTGGGGGCGATCGGCAACGGCACCGCGAAGCGAGGAGCGAGCGGCCCGAATCTGCCCGCGCATTCGGAGGCCGCGGAGACGCCTCTCGGCGACTGGCCGCGGCGAGGTGCTCCTCGGTGCGCGCGAGGGGCGGCCGCCCGGAGCGCTTCCTCACGGGTGATTCCGGCTAGACCCGGGTCCCCGGAACCCCGTCGACGGTCGGCCGCGAGGCACGGGGATATCAAGCGGATGGCGAGCTGGCGCGACCTCGCGGCGCGGCAGGGTTCTCGCAAAAGTTCACTTCTCCTATGACGTTCGACCACCTACCGCTCCGCAAGAAGGTCCTGCTCGCAGCGGTTGCTCCAGCCGCGATCCTCGGTACCGCCTTTCTCGTTGGGCTCCTCGCCCTCCGGTGGCAGGTGTCGTCCACGGTGCACGAACGCTTCGCCGCCGCGGTCGAGGACCAGCTCGGCCGGACGGCGCTCGACCTCCGCACCCTGGCCGACGTGGCGCACCAGGAGCTCTCCCGCCGCGTGGCGGCAAACCTGGACGTGGCGCGCGACGTGGTCGCTCGAGGCGGCGGCCTGGCGCAGGACCGGGAGAAGGTCGCCTGGCAGGCGGTGAACCAGTTCGACAAGAGCTCGCACCCCGTGGAGCTCCCGCGCGTGGTCGCTGGAAAGGCCTGGCTCGGCCAAAACCGCGATGTACAGAAGCCGACGCCTGTCGTCGACGAGGTGGTGAGGCTCGTCGGTGGCACTGCCACTGTCTTTCAGCGGATGAACGACCAGGGTGACATGTTGCGTGTCGCCACCACGGTCCGCAACCAGCAGGGTGTCCGGGCTATCGGGACCTTCGTGCCCGCCGTGAATCCCGATGGGCAACCGAACCCCGTAGTCGCGAAGGTGTTGAAGGGCGAGCGATACGTCGGGCGCGCCTTCGTCGTCGATGCCTGGTACCTCACCGCCTACGAGCCGCTGCGGGACTCGTCGGGGCGGGTGCAGGGCATGCTCTACGTGGGGGTGCGCCACGACGCGATCGAGAGCATCCGCAGTGCGCTCGCCGGGCTGCACATCGGCCAAACGGGCCACGCCTATGTCCTCGGCGGCAAGGGCGCACAGCGGGGCCAGTACGTCATCGCTCCCCCGGCCTCGAAGGACGGGGAGAACATGTGGGAGGCGAGGGACGCAAGCGGCCGCGCGTATGTACAGTCGGTGGTGGGGAAGGCCGTCAAGCTCGCCCCCGGAGAGCACTTCGAGGAAGGGTGGGTACCGCCAGGCCTGGACGGCAAGGCCGGGTCGGAGCGCCTAGCCGCCGTGACCTACTTCGAGCCCTGGGACTGGGTGATCGTGGCGGACGTCGAGCGAGCCGAGATCGTGGCGCCGGCGGCGCAGGTGGCGCGCTCGATGAGCTGGGCGACCGCCCTCGCCGTGGCGCTCGTCGTGCTCCTGCTGACGACCGTGGCCGGGGTGATGCGTCGGCTGGCGGCGCGGGTGGCGCGCCCGGTGGAGGACATGGCCGCGGCGGCCGAGCACATCGCCCTCGGCGACATCGGCCAAACGATCGAGCATCGCGGGCAGGACGAGGTCGGGCGCCTCGCCGAGGCGTTCCGCGGCACAGTCGCCTACGTCACCGGCGTCGCACGCGCCGGGAGCGCGCTCGCGGCCGGAGACCTTTCCTACGAGCTCGCGCCCCGCTCGGAAGCGGACGAGCTGACGCGAAGCTTCCAGGCGGCCCAGTCCGCGCTGCGGGAGATGGTTGCCGAGACGCGGCGCCTTTGCACGGAGGCGGTGGAGGGTCGGCTCTCCGCGCGCGCCGACCCGGCGCGGTTCCGCGGCGCCTACCGGGAGGTGGTCGAGGGCGTGAACGCCACGCTGGAGGCCGTGACGGGGCCGCTCGCGGTGGCAGCGAGCCACCTAGATCGGATCGCCCGCGGAGACATTCCCCAGCCCCTCGCGGCAGGGTACCGGGGGGACTTCGCGCAGGTGGAGCGGAGCCTGAACTGCTGCATGGAGGCCGTGCGACTCCTCGTCACCGACACCCGATCGCTCGCCGACGCGGCGGTGGCGGGACATCTGGGCAAGCGGGCCGACGCCGCGCGCCACGGTGGCGAGTTCCGGTTGATCGTCGAGGGCGTGAACGGGGCACTCGATGCGGTCGTCAGACCGATCTCTGCCGCTGCTGCCGAGTTGGAGCGCATCTCGCGAGGGGAGCTCCCGGACCGCGTTGAGGGCTCGTTCCCGGGCGACTTCTCCGCGGTGCGAGATAGCCTGGAGCGCTCGGTGGCGGCGATTCGGTCACTGGCCTCCGACGTCCGGGCCCTGTCAGCGGCGGCCGTGGACGGAAGGCTCGCCACCCGCGCTGATCCCGCCAGGCACCGGGGGGAGTACCGAGCCGTCGTAGAGGGCGTGAACGCCACCCTGGACGCGGCGGTTGCCCCTGTGCAGGAGGCGGCCCAGGTACTCGAGCGCCTCGCGGCTCGCGACCTTCGGGCGCGGGTCGGCGGGAGCTACCGCGGCGATCATGCGAGGATCCGCGAGGCCGTCAACGCGACCGGGGAGGCGCTGCACAATGCCATTGCGGGCGTGGCGCGGACGGCCGAGCAGGTCTCGGCCGCCGCTGCCGAGATTGCGGCCTCGAGCGAAGCCATCGCCTCCGGAGCCACCGAGCAAGCGAGTTCCATCGCGCAGACCTCGCAGAGCCTCGAGTCGATGACGGGGACGGTCCAGCGGATGTCCCACGGCGTCCAGCAGGCGACCGGGCTCGCCGAGGCGGCCCACCGGGCAGCGGGGCAGGGTTCGCAGTCCGTCGATGCCCTTCGCGAGGCCATGGCTCGCGCGCGGACCTCGGCGCAGGGCACCTCCCAGATCATCAAGGACATCAATGAAATCGCCTTCCAGACCAACCTGCTCGCGCTGAACGCAGCGGTCGAGGCGGCGCGGGCCGGGGTCGCTGGCCGGGGATTCGCGGTCGTGGCGGAGGAAGTGCGTGCGCTTGCGCTTCGTTCGAAGGAGGCGGCCGGCAGAACCGAGGCGCTCATCCGGGAGTCGCTCGCCCAGGTCGCGGAGGGCGCCTCCACCGGCGAGAGGGTGGCGGAGGCTCTCCGCGCCATCGCCGCCTCCGTGGCGAAGGTGACCGCGGTGGTCGACGAGATCCGCGGCGCCGCGACGACGCAGTCGACCGGCATCACGCAGGTGAACGAGGCTGTCTCGGCGATGGACCGAGTCACCCAGACCAACGCAGCCAGCGCGGAGGAAACGAGCACGTCCGCGGCCCGGCTCGCAAGCCAGGCCGGGTCGCTTGCGGACATGGTGAGGAGTTTCCGGCTACAAGCGGAGGCGGTGGTGGCCCTGGCAAGCGAGCCGGGGGCGTCGGCACCGGCTGCGCGGGCGTAGCGAGGCGCTGGCATGGCGTCCTAGCCGGCAGTTCCCCAGCGGATCCGCGGGAGAGCGCCGCGACGCTGCCCTCACATGCCTCCACTTTGCGTGCCCCCCCGCAAGAGGCCAAGACGAGGGGCGCCCGACGGGGGGTATGATGCTCCATGCCTTGGTCCACGGGCGTGCGGTACCTCCGGCTGTCGCCAGCGGGCGACGTGCTGAAGGTCGATTCCTTGCCCGTGGCGAGCACGAGTCCGCCGCCCGGCAAGGTCGCCGCGCCCGAGTTGGCGCCCCTGCTCGAGC
Source organism: uncultured delta proteobacterium (assembly GCA_963754915.1). Classification (GTDB taxonomy): domain Bacteria; phylum Myxococcota; class Myxococcia; order Myxococcales; family Anaeromyxobacteraceae; genus DATJZG01. The sequence continues at coordinate 431,651 of CAVWHZ010000012.1, forward strand.
GGATTCGCGCATGGATCGGCTCGCCGGCCGCCGCGAAGGGGCCCACGACCTTCGAGCACACCTGGAGCGGTCTCGACGGCGTGCCGAGCGCGGTGCGGCTGTTCATCGTGCCGGCCCGGAGCTCCACGGGAGAGCTCATCCACTTCGAGGCCTTCCTGGAGGACGTGACCGCGCGGGACGAGGCCAGGCAGGAGCGCGTGCCCCTCCTCTTCTTCGCATCCATCCTGGAGGCGCTGCCCAACCCGGTCTTCGTCAAGGACGAGGACCACCGCTGGGTACTGCTCAACGACAGCTTCTGTCGGTTCATGGGCTATGAACGGTCCCAGCTCCTCGGGAGGTCGGATCACGACTTCTTCCCGAAGAGCGAGGCGGACGTCTTCTGGGCCAAGGACGACGCCGTCTTCTCCACCGGCCAGATCAACGAGAACGAAGAGATCTTCACTGATTCAAGTGGCCGCGCCCACGTCATCCTCACGCGCAAGTCGCTGCACGCGGACGCGGAGGGGCGAAGGTACCTGGTGGGCACCATCACCGACATCACCGACCGAAAGACCATGGAGGACGAGCTGCGACGCTCGCGCGACGACCTCGATCGGCGGGTCGGCGAGCGCACCGCCGAGCTTTACCGGCTGAACGAGCAACTCCAGGCCGAGGACAGACGAAAGACCGAGTTCCTCGCGATCCTGGGGCACGAGCTGCGGAACCCGCTCACCCCGATCCGCAACGCGGTCTACGCGCTCAAGCACATGGGACCCTTCGGGGGCCCGCAGGACCGTTCGCATTCCATCATCGAGCGCCAGGTGGCGCAGATGGCGCGACTCATCGACGACTTGCTGGACGTGTCGCGCATCGCCAGGGGAAAGGTGCTCCTGCAGGAGTCTCGATTCGACCTCGTCGCCCTGGTCCGGGCGGCGGTCGAGGATCGGGCGGAAGTCCTGGAGGCGCACGGCCTCGCCCTGGGCCTGCGGCTGCCGGCGTCGCCGCTCGTGATCGTGGGCGATCCCGTGCGCATCGTCCAGGCGGTAGGAAACCTCCTCGACAACGCGCAGAAGTTCACCGACCCCGGGGGGCGCATCGATGTGACCCTGGCGGCCAGTCCCGACGGGGCGACGGCCGCCATCGGAATACGCGACTCGGGCATCGGCATGCCCCCCGAGATCATCCCGCACCTCTTCGAGCCTTTTTCGCAGCCAGCCGACAGCTTGCGTCGAGGCGGTCTCGGCCTGGGTCTCGCCCTCGTGAAGGGGCTCGTCGAGCTCCATGGGGGCTCGGTGTCGGTCGCGAGCCCCGGGTCCGGGAAAGGCTCCGAGTTCACCATTCGATTGCCGCTCGGGAGCCCGACCGCGGTCGAGGACACTCCAGCCGCGCCATCGGTCGCCCATGCTCGCCTCCGGGTCCTCATCGTGGAGGACAACAAGGACGCCGCCGAGAGCCTCTCCCTCGTCCTCGAGATGGCTGGCCATGAAGTGGCGGTGGTTCATGCCGGCGAGCAGGCGGTCGAGGCGGCAGCCGAGCTCCGCGCGGACGTGGTCCTCTCGGACATCGGGCTCGGCGGCCAAATGACTGGTTATGACGTCGCGCGGTCCGTCCGCGCCCGACACGACCTGCGGTTCACCCGGCTCGTGGCCGTGACCGGGTACGGGCAGGAGGGCGACCGGCGGCGGGCGATCGACGCCGGGTTCGACGAGTACCTGGTCAAGCCCTTCGACATCGACGCGCTCACGTCCGTGCTCGACCGGCTGGCGGCCGACCGCACGGTGCCCACGTGCGCCGGGCGCAACGCGGTCGTGAGATGAGTGGCCGGCGCGTGGGAAACGGACCGCCCACCGAGGTCCGTCCGCCGCGCCGGGCGAGCATCGTTCTCGCGTCAGTCGGGAATGGTGAGCTTTGACACCTGGATGGTGTCCCCGGCTAGCTCCCCGGTGACGTTGACGCGGACGTGGTCCTTCCGCCCGGTCGACTTGAGCGCGGTCAGCGCCATGTCGTTGCCGGCCTTGTCGAACTTGAGCCACTTCCCATTCTCGAGGATGCCGAAGCCGCTGCCGGCGCACTGCACCAGGCAGGAAGTCTTGTGGGCGTCCGGCGCGGCCTTGACCTTCTCGAGGCACATGTGGTCGACGAGCGGTGCGTCCTGCCAGCTTGCCGCGAGCGTTGCGACCGGCAGGAGGGTGAGCACTGCACAGGTGAGTTTCCGCATCGGTCTTCTCCTTCCCGAGGAACGAGGGGCCGCCGTCAATCCTTAAACCGGCTGCCCTTCGGCTACGGCGGAGCCGGATCCCTAGTCGTCGGCCGGCTCCGAGGACGGCTCTTGTTGGGGGTGGCCCCCTCCGGTCGTGAGTAAGCGTGTACTCGTTCGAGGTGGCACCGTGGGCCCGCGGCTGAGCGGAAGCGACCGGACGGCGAGCCGCGTCGAGCGGACCCGACGTCGCGCGAGTGACACTGGAGGCCGCATGCGAGAGTCACCTCGCCGCACGGGCTTCCTGGAGCCACGGAAGTCGACGCAAGAATCCGTCTCTTGCGTGAGGATCGGCGGAGAAGCCTCGCGCTAAAGCCACTGTGTCGCGAGGAGTATGCCGGCTCCACGGTGGTCGCCGAAACCACATCGACCGGGCGCGGCGAGCGTGTTAGACGGGCCGTGTGGATCGTTGCTCTGGATCAAACCGTCGCAGGGGGCGGCGCACGCTGCCGGGGGCAGCCGCGCTCGTCCACGTGTTCCTGGTCGGATGCGGGGGAGGTGGCGGAGGAGCCACGGTGCCCTCGACCTGTCCCATCGTCCTCGCGCCATCTCACCCCACGTTCCTGCAGGACATCCTTCCCGCCCTGCAGCAGAGCTGCGGGTCCCAGGCTTCGACCTGCCACGGGGGCGTGAACCCCAGGGGCACGTGAGCTACTCGACGAGTCCGACGCGACTCCCGCAGGACGTCTACTCGGACCTGGTGAATGCCGCGCCGACGAACGCTCCTCCTCTGTACCTGCGCATCGCGCCGGGTGACCCCGCACATTCCTGGCTCCTCGTGAAGATCACCGAGGACGAGCCGGGCGGGACGGGGTACGGCGCGCGCATGCCGCTTGGGCTCCCTGATGTTTGTCCCGAAACCGTCCAGGCTTTCACGAGTTGGATCATCGACGGAGCGCCATCTCAATAGCCACGGAGACCCCATGGCCGACCTCACCCCCAAGACGACCTGGACCGCCGACGATGCTGCGCACCTCGCCCGTCGCGCGGGCTTCGGGATCACGCCGGAAGCGGCCGCGGCCCTCGCGACGCAGACGCTGGACTCCGCCGTGAACGCCTGGGTCGGACGGAGGCGCCGATCGCACCACCATCGACGCCGTGCTGGCGGCGAGCGCGGACGTGGTGGACGAGCCCTCGCGCAGCGCCTCCTCCACGCCGGGAAGCGTCGCCGCTCCGGCGGTGCCCGCGCCGCATCCTTTCCTGGTGCAGGGTGCCGATGCCTGGCGAAACAACTTCGCCCGCGCTCAGGCGTACCTCGCCTTCCGCATGCAGTATGACCCGTACCCATTCGCCGAGCGCATCGCGCTCTTTTGCCACAACCTCTTCGCCACCGGCTGGACGAAGGTGAACAACGCTGCCTTGATGCTGAACCAGTACCAGACCTTCCGGGACCACGGCCTCGATAACTTCGACGACCTGCTCGTGCTCGTGTCGAAGGACCCGGCCATGGCGGTCTGGCTCGACCTCGTTGACAACAACGCCTCGGGGGGAAACGTCCCCAACGAGAATTACGCCCGCGAGGTGATGGAGCTCTACAGCCTCGGCGCGGACAACGGATACAACCAGACCGACATCACGCAGCTCGCCCGGGCGCTGTCGGGGTGGAGCTTCACCGTCCCGACCGCGGGCGCCATCGCAAACCCCACGAACCCGAGCGATATGACGGCGGCCGCCGGCAACTTCCACGTCTATGACGGAAGCGCGAACCCGGACGCGTACCTCTGGTACCTCGGTGCCGCGACGAAGCTCCCGAACATGCATGGAGCGGGTAGCATCTCCTACCTCGGCCAGACGTTCGACATCGCAACGCCGCCGGCCGGCATGGCGCCCGGCGAGGACGCGCTGCGCTCGATCGTGACCAGCCGCGCGACCCAGTGCTCGCAGTTTCTCGCGCAGCGGTTGCTCATCCACTTCGTGACTGGCGCCTTTACCGCGACGGACCTCTCCGACGTCGCGACCATGATCCGGGCAGCGGGCTTCAACCTCCGGTCTGTGATGAAGACGCTGCTCAAGTCCAACTACTTCTTTGCCTCGGCGAACCGCTTCGCGCTGGTGGAGGGTCCCGTGTCCTGGACGGTCCGGGCCGCCCGGGCGCTCGGCTACGACCTGGGCACGGCCAACGGGCTGACGCCGAAGGGCTTCCCCGCGTGGTCGAATGTCACCGAGCCGTACTTCGAACAGGCCGGGATGAAGCTCCTCGACCCCATCGGTCCGAACGGCTGGAAGGAGAATGCGGGCTGGATGAACAGCAACACGATCCGCTACCGCACCAAGATCGCGGCGGCCGTGGCGCTAGGGGCGGGCGCGACAGGGTCGAGCGACGCCGGACTCTTCCCGAGCGACGTGGCCTCTTGGTTCCCGGTCTCACCGACGTCCCCGGCGGATGTGTTGACCCGGCTCGTCGCGCTCCTCCAGCCGGGCGCCATTCCCGCAGAGGTGAGCGCCTCCTGGCTCCAGGCTCTCTGGCCCTCGGGCTCGACCTTCACCTGGGACCCGACCGTTCAGGGGAGCGCCGTTCGCCAACTCGCCTACCTGATCCTCTGCTCGCCGGCCGGGCAGGTCTACTGAGGGGAGTCCGCCATGCCCATCACCCGAAGAACCTTCCTGCAGGGACTCGGTGCCACCGGCGTGGCCGTCGCGGCCTCAGGATGCGGATTCCACGGGTCCGCTGGCGAGTGGGAGCCCGCCATTCCCATCCCTGCCCATCCGGTCCTCGTCGTCATCGACATCAACGGGGGCTGGGACTGGCTGAACGTGATGACGCCGCTCTCCGGCAGCAACCGGTCGGTGTACGAGGCGAACCGGGCGACGCTGGGGATTCCGGTGACCCAGCTGCTGGGCGTGAACGGTGACGCTGGCATCAACAAGGACCTGACGGGGATGACCGACCTCGATGCCCGGGGGAGGGTGGCCTGGATCCCGGGCATCGGGATGCCCAACCCGGACCTCTCGCATTTCGTGTCCATCGCCCTCTGGGGCCAGGGAGCGACGCAGCCCAACGGGACCGGGTGGCTGGGCCGCTTCGCCGACACGGCCTTCAACGCGGCCGGCGACGTGCTGCGGGGCGTGACAGTCACCTCCGACCTCCCGGAGATGCTCCACGGCTCGACCCGCGACTTCGTCTCCATCACGAGCTCGAGCGGCTACGTCTACCCTGCCTGGCTCCGGTCCAACCGGGTCGGCGCGCCCTACGACCCGCAGCTGCTCGAGAACGGTTTCGGGGCGGCCGTGACGGCGCTGACGACCGACCCTGGCCAGCTGGCGGCAGCAAGGTCTGGCAAGCTCTTCCTGGACGCGCAGAACCAGTTCGGCACGAACGGCGCGCTGCCAGCGCGCACGCCGACGGTGTCCTATCCGGGTGACTCCGATTACCCGGTGAAGAGCGGGGACGGCGGAAGCCTGACGGCGGAGCTGTCCTACCAGCTGAAGCTCATCGCCCAGATGCTCGCGGCCGGCCTCCCCACCCAGGTGTTCTTCGCGCGCCTGAGTGGCTTTGACACGCACAGCAACGAGGCCAGGGACCTGCCGAACCTGCAGCGCGCCCTGGGTGGTTCGATCAAGGCGTTCTACGACGACCTGGCGAAGGTGGAGACCCCGCTCGGCAACGCCCGGGACCGGTTGATGGTGGTGGGGTACAGCGAGTTCGGTCGCCGCGTCCCCGAGAACCAGGGGGGAACCGACCACGGCGCTGCCGGGCTCGCCTTCGCCGTGGGCAGGGCCGTGACGGGAGGCGTCTACGGGGAATACCCGAACCTTTCCGACCTCGACGAGAACCACAACATGAAGTTCACCACTGACTTCCGCAGCCTCTACGCGACCATCCTCGACCGGTGGCTGGGTCAGGCCGCGGCGACGACGAACTCCATTCTGGGGACGGGCTACACCCGCCTCGGCTTCCTGTAGTCTGGAGGACATGGCGACCGATCCCCTGCTCACCTTCGAGACGCCGAATCGGTCGGTGGTCTCGCTCCGGCTGGCAGGGATCGGGGCCCGCTCGCTCGCGTGGCTCGTGGACGCGCTGGTGCTCTTCCTCGCCTGGGTGACGCTGCTCGTGGCCTGGTCGTTCGGGGGGGACCTCCTCCGCCGCGTCCAGGGGCTCTCGGGAGCCGCCCGGGCCGCCGTGGCCCTGCTCGTGCTGGCCTCGGGCTGGCTCTGGGACGTGGCCTTCGAGACCGCCTGGCAGGGTCGCACGCCTGGCAAGCGGCTCCTCGGGCTCCGGGTCGTCTGCGCGGACGGGAGGCCGGTTGGCCTCGTCGAGTCCCTCGTCCGGAACGTGACGCGGGCAGTGGAGGTGCCGCTGCTGTACGCCCCCGGGGTGCTCTCCATCGCTCTCTCCCGGCGCCACCAGCGGCTCGGGGACGTGCTCGCCGGGACGCTCGTGGTTCTCGACCGCTCCCGCGACCTGTCGCGTTATCCTGCGTCGATGCCGTCGGCGTCTCCTCCCTGGCCCGGCCTGCGGGGGCGCGCCGGCGCGATCCTGTCCCACCAGGACTTCGAGAAGCTCTCCGACTTCCTTCGCCGCAGGACCGCCATCGAAGGAGCCGCCCGAGCGCGCATCGCCGGCAAGGCGGCTGCGGCGCTGGCGTCGAGGGCTGGCATGTCCGTCCCGGGGCCGGTCGAGGCGGAGGCGTTCCTGGAGGCGCTCGTCTCCGCGGCGACCGAGGGCGGTCGTTGATGCCGCGGCGCGGCGGGGAGGCGGCGGCCGCCTTCGTGGCGCGGCGCCGCGCCGCGTGGGAGCGACTCGAGGAACTGGCGAGCCGGCTCGACCAATCGCGGCTGTCCCTTGCCGAGGTCGAGGAACTCGACCGTTTGACGCGCCGGACCACGGCGGACCTGGCCCGCGCGCGCGCCGCCTACCCGGGATCCGACGTGGAGGGCTTCCTCTCGGAGCTGTCGGCGCGCGTGCACGTCGGCCTGCACCTGCGGACCTCGCGAACCGGGACCCTCCTGCGGCTCTACGACCAGGAGCTGCCGGCCACGTTCCGGGCGCATCTCGGGCTTTTCCTGCTCGCCGGCGGCTTGTTCGCGTCCGGGCTCGCGGCGGGCGCGCTCACCGTGTGGGCGGATCCCGCGGCGTCGCTCTCCCTCGTCCCCGCTCCGGTGCGGGAGGCAGTGGAGCAGGGCCGGATGTGGACCGACGCGTTGCTCTCGACCTCGCCCGGGCTGTCTGGCTCGCTCATCGCCCGCAACAACGTGACGGTCGTTGCACTCGCCTTCGTGCTCGGCGTCACGGGCGTCGGCACGGCGGCCGTGCTCTTCGGCAACGGCCTGCTGCTCGGCGCCGTCGCTGCGCACTGCGCCCGCAACGACATGCTGGGCCGCCTCCTGGCGTTCGTCGCCGCGCACGGTCCAGCCGAGGAATCCTTGCGTTCCTGCTTTCCGGGCAGGCTGGGTTCCTGCTTGCCACCGGGCTGCTCCTGCCCGGGGAGTGGCCCCGCGGTGAGGCGCTGCGCCGGCGCGCCCGGGAGGCCGCCCGGCTGCTCGCGCTCGTGGTGCCGCTGCTCCTGGTGGTGGGCCTGATCGAGAGCTTCGTTTCGCCGCTGCCGGCGCCGGTCCCCGGCGCCAAGGCGGTCCTGGGCCTGGCGATCGCGGCCGCGCTCTGGTTCTACCTGGCGTGGCCGGGCCGCGGGGCCCGGCCGCCGCGAACGACCGCGACGCCGCGAGCGGGAGACTGAGTGCGGGTGCAGCGGCGCTCGTCTGCCTCGAGGCGCGCGAACCAGCGCGCCGCCCGTCCCTTGAGCTCGCGCCAGCGCGCGTCGTCGGCGTCGGCGACAGGTGCCGGCGGGCGCCGGCCGGGGCGGTGAGGGGCCGGAGGCGGCTCGAGGCGCCTTGCGCCCGCACCGTGGCCGAAGACTTCCCCGTAGGCCGAGCACCAGGTCCGGTTGCAGAATGGGCATTGGTAGTAGCGCGTGGGCGACCCGGGAGCCGACCAGCTCGTCATGACGACGCCGCAGTGCGTACACTCGATAGACGAGTCCATGCGCAATCGGGAGATATCACCCGCGATCCGGGGGTCAAGAAATCGGCCATGCCAGCTCTGGTGAACGTGAACGGCGTCATCGTCCCGCCCGCCGAAGCCCAGGTCTCGGTGTTCGACCGTGGCTTCCTCTACGGGGACAGCGTCTACGAGGTGGTGCGAACCTACGGGCATCGCCCATTCGAGCTGGAGGCTCACTTGCGGCGGCTGGGCGCCTCTGCGGCCCGCATCGATCTGGAGCTGCCGTGGTCCCCGGAGCGCATCGCCGGGGAGGTCGAGCGCACGATCGCGGCCTCTCGGGGAGCGGACGTCCCCGATCCGGAGGCCGCGCCCTGGAACGCCGGGGAGCGGCACGCCCGCATCGTGGTGACGCGCGGCTCTGGTGAGATGGGGCTCGACCCAGGCCTGGCCGCCGACCCGGCGGTTGTGGTCATCGTTCTGCCGCTGCACGGGCCGGCGGCGCGGGCCTACCGCGAGGGAGTGGCGGTGTGGGCAGCGGGAGGCCTGGGGGGACTCCGTCGCGGCGGCGACCCGGCAGCGAAGACCGGCGAGCACCTCTTCCACGTTCTGGCCGTGAAGGAGGCCCGTGCCCGCGGGGCCCATGAGGCGCTGTTCCTCGACGGAGAGGGCAACGTCGCCGAGGGGGCGAGCTCCAACGTCTTCGCCGTGCGAGGCGGCGCGCTCGTCACCCCTCCGCTGGCCGTGGGCATTCTCGAGGGAGTGACCCGGGATGTGGTTCTCGACCTCGCGCGCGCGCTGGGCGTTGCGGTCCGGGAGGAGTCCCTCCCGCTCCAGGAGCTGGAGACGGCGGACGAGGCCTTCCTCACCTCTACCGTGAGGGAGATCCTCCCGGTGAACCGGGTCGGCGAGAGGCCCATCGGCCCCGGGCGGCCGGGGCCGGTGACGCTGCGGCTCCACAGGGCGTTTCGGGAGCGCGCCGAGGCGGCCGCGAGGGGCGCACGTTCCTGACTCCGGGCCGCAGGAACGGTAAGCTAGCGACCCGATGTGGACGCGCCGACTTCTCCGGGCCCTGGCACCCGTCGCGGGGCTCGGGCTCGCGGCGCTCCTTGCCGGGAGCATGGCCGAGGGCTTCGACCCGTCCGTCGAGCGCGCCATCCAGGCACTCCGGGAGGACCCATCCCTCAAGGTTCGCGCCCAGGCCGCCCTGGTGCTTGGCCAGAAGGGCGGGCCCGACGTCGTCCCCGTGCTCGTCGCCGCGCTGTCGCAGGATCGATCGCCAGCCGTCCGCGCGGCCGCGGCCGCGGCGCTGGGACGGATCGGCCACCAGGCGGCGCGGCCAGCTCTCTCGCTGGCAGAGCGCGCGGACCCGGACGGCGAGGTCCGCACCGCGGCTTCGCGCGCCCTGCAGGACCTGGAGGAGCGCGTGCGCGCGCAGGCGCGCCCTCGCTCGGTCGCCATCGAGGATGTCCAGGGGAAGGGCACCCCAACGGAGAAGAGCGCCCTCCGCGAGGCGCTCTACCGCCACCTCGCCGACCGGGGCTTCCCGGTCGCCCGGCCGGGCGAGGCCCCGGCGTTCCGCGTCAAGGCCTCGGTGCTGGCGCTCGACGTGCTCGAGGCCGGTGGCAGGGTGTCCATCGACGTGAAGGCGTCCGCCGTGGCCGTGGAGCCCGGAGGCCGCATGGCGGCGATGAGCGAGGGTGCCGCGCACCTGAAGACCCAGGGGGCGCGCCTCACGCGTGACAGGGAGGAACAGCTGTCGGCGCGTGCGCTGGAGGCGGCCGCCCGGATACTCTCCGACGAGCTTGCCACGGAGTTGCGGTAGCGCGCAGGGGGCATGGAGGAAAGCATGGTCGACACGAGCGGCGCAGTGGAGCAGGGTGAGCCGACGGGGTCCCAGAAGCGGCGAATCCGCAACTACCTCATCGACTCGAGCATCCAGCTGCGGCTGGCGAGCTACCTCGTCGCGGTGGCCTGTGCCATCAGCCTGGGGATGGGGTGGCTTCTCTGGAGCGCGTACCGGGAGTCGAGCCGGCTCGTCTCGCTCGGCAATCCCAAGGTCGACGACGCGCTCGCCATCATGCTGGCCCGGGAGGACCGGGAGAGGATGCTCTGGCTGGGAATCGGGCTCGTGACGGTGATCCTCTGCCTGCTGGTCGTCGCCGTGATCGTGACACACCGGGTAGCCGGCCCCACCGTGGCGCTCGCCCAGACTTGCCGTCGCATCGGCTCGGGCGACCTCTCCCGTCCCCGGCCGCTGCGCCGGCACGACCTGCTCGTGGATCTGGCGGACGAGGTCGCGCTCATGATCGATGGCCTGCGCGACCGAGAGAGCGAGGAGCGGGCAACGCTGCTCGAAGTGGCGGGACGGCTGCGGCGCCCCGGGGCGAGTCTGGCGGAGCAGGAGGCCGCCGTCCGGCTCGAGGACCTGGCCGCGCTGAAGGGCTCCCGCCTCAGCCAGGGCACGTGAGCCGGCGAGTCGCCTCGCTCGCGCTGGCCGCGCTCGCCTGCTCGGCAACCCGTGTGCCGCCGGGGCCGCGGCTGCCCGAGGCGGCGGACGAGCGCGCACCCGAGCCCTCGCGCCCGCCCGACCAGGCGTTCCCTCCCACCCAGGACCTTCCGCCGCCGTTGCCCGTGCCGGCGCTCGCGGCCGAGCCGCACCCGATCCCGGGCGACCCGCTGGAGCTCCTGTGGGGCCACCGGCTCGACTTCTCCGGAGGAGCGCCGCTCGTCACCATTCGCCTGCTGGAGGGCCAGGAGGAGATCTCGTTCTCGCCGCGCGGCGCGGGGCGCGTCGAGCCCCGCGGAGGCGATGCCGTCTCGGTGCCCGCCGGCGCGCCGCTCCGCGCCAGGGCCCGGGCCACCCGCCCGGCGACGCTGTCCCACGAGCCGCTGCTCGCACAGTTCGAGTCCCGCGACCGCTCCGGGCTCGAGCGGGCTCGAGCCACGTGGGAGGGCCGCGGCGTCCGCACCCGCGTTCGCGCCGCCGGCGGCATCTACGGCATCGCCGGTCGAGTGATCGACAATCGGCGCAGCCTCCTCCTCGCCGAGGGCGAGTGGACGCGAGGAGTCCGCCCGCGCCTTTGCCGCGCAGGCCTTTGACCGGTGGGGAGAGCGGCTCGAGGTCCATGCGGAGGTGCTGGCGAGGCCCACGGGGACGATCGAGGTGATCGGGGCGGATGGCGTCGTGCTGGCGAGCGGAGACGCCGTGGTCGTGCTCGAGACCCCGGGCGGAGAGGGATTCGCGATCGAGCGCGTGGACCGCGACCCGGCCCAGCCCGGGCGCGGTGCCGAGGACCGCAGCTACCGGGGCCGTCTCCTGCTCACCGTCGACGCGGGCGGGAAGCTCGCGGCGGTGAGCGCGGTCGAGCTCGAGGAGCTGCTGCGCGGGCTCGTTCCGAGCGAGATGCCGGCCGGATCGCCCTCCGAGGCGCTGAAGGCCCAGGCGGTGACCGCGCGCTCCAACGTGCTCGCGCAGATCGGGACGCGCCACCTCGCCGACCCCTGGGCACTTTGCAGCGACGTTCACTGCCAGGCTTACCGCGGGAGCGTCGCCCATGCTTCGGCCACCGACGCCGCCGTCCGCGCCACCGCGGGCGAGGCCCTCTTCGGGGGCGAGGACCACCGACTGGTGGACGGCGTGTACTCGGCCATGTGCGGTGGCCACGGCGAGGACAACGACGCGGTGTGGGGAAATGTGCCGGACCCGAGCCTGCGCGGCAGGCCCGACCTGCCGCCGGCCGCGGCGGCTGCCTGGTCGGGTGGGCTCGCCTCCGACGCGCGGCTCCGCTCGTTCCTGTACGAGGCTCCCCCCGCCTGGTGCGCCCGCGCGCCGGGAGCGCGTCCCGACCGCTACCGATGGGAGCGGCGCCTCGCCGCGGATGAGCTCGACGCGTTGGTCGCGGCGCTCGGCGTTGGCCACGTGAGGACCCTGTCGGTCGAGGAGCGCGGGGCCTCCGGGCGGGCTCGCACCCTGCGCGTGACAGGGGAGCGGCGGGCGGTGGCGGTGCAGGGCGAGCTCCGCATCCGACGCCTGCTCGGCAACCTGCCCTCGGCGATGTTCCTCGTCGGGCGCGAGGGCAGTACCTGGACCCTCCGCGGTGGCGGCTGGGGTCACGGCGCCGGCATGTGCCAATGGGGTGCCATCGGCAGGGCCGCGGCTGGCCAGGACTATCGCCAGAATCCTCCGCGCCTACTTCTCCGGCGCGGAGGTGGCCCGGATCTACTGAGACTTCGCGGCCGCCTCGCTCGGCCAGGCCGCCATCGGCCCGAGGTCGAACACCTTTCGGTAACCGAGGCTGCGCAGGGTCTCGGCTGCCACGGCGCTGCGGCGACCGGAGCGGCAATACACCACCACCGCGACCGTGGCGGGACCAATCTCGCCGGCCCTGGCGTCGAGTTGGTCGTAGGGAACGTTGATGGCGCCCGGCACGTGGCCCGCATCGAACTCGTCCGCGCGCCGCACGTCGACGAGGACGGCGCCGTCGTGCACGAGCCCGAGGGCGGTGGCGCCGTTCACCCGGGGGCCAGCCGGCGAAGGAGGGATCGCGGGCGCCGTGGCACAGGCCGTCGCCGCCGCCAGCGCGGCGAGGAGGAAGAAGCGCCTCGCCGGGAATGCGGAAGCGGTCATCCGCGGAGCGCGGCAGTCATGAGGCCGGGCAGGTGGCGGAGCCCCGGACGCGCGGCGAGCCGGGTGAGGCGCCGGCCGACCTCCTGCGCGCGGCGGTGCGTCACGAACCAGGGCGGCTTCGGTCCCAGGTGCATGTGCCCGCTCAGCCACGCCCTCGGGAAGGGCCTGAACGGGGCAGAGACCACCGTCTTCTGTGGCCGATCGAACATCCACGAGTTGTGCACGAAGCCGCAGCCGCTCTGGATGTCGGTATGGGAGTGCCCCGGGTAGGCTCCCCAGGTTGCCTGCGGCAGGAGGTAGGTGACCCCGGCCCAGGTATTGACGCTGATGGAGCCGTAGCGCAGGTCCGCGATGGCGTCCTCGAGGCGCGGCCCGAGTGCTGCGGCCGTGGCGGGATGCACGATGAGGTTGGCGCCAAGGGTGCCTCGCAAGGTACCGTTCGCGAAGCGAACCGCCTGGCCGAGGAAGTCCTCGGCGGTGTCGCCGGGCAGGGAGGTCTCGGCCAGAACCGCTCCAAAGAACTCCTCGTTGAAGGCCGGGACAGCCGGATCGGATGCGTCGAGATCGGGAATGAAGGTGCGAGGGACCGACGAGTCCCCGCCGAAGACCTCGGCGGATCGGTGGCCCTCGATGGCACGCCGCTGGCGATCGGCGGCGCCAGGGTAGTAGGCGGGGCGAGAAGGGAGGGAGCGAAAGGTCTGGCGCAGCACGCCCAGGAAGTCGTCCTTCTGCGGCCACCGCTCCGGAAGCACGAGCACCTGGGTCGCGATGCAGTTGAAGCCGCCGTTGTGCAGCTTCTGCGAGGCGACGTGCTCCGCCTGGAAGGCAAGGTCCGACTTGCTCCACGGTCCGGGCAGGACGATGGTCGGGCCCACGCCCCCGAGCTCGGCCGTGATGCGGCGCGGGTTCACGGGCTCGCCGCGCCTCTTGCGGTCGGCGCCGTCGGGACCGAGCCCGAAGCGGATGGCGTCGTAGGTCCGCTCGCTCCCAGTGATGTGGATCTCCTCGACCAGCGAGTGGTTCGACGAGGTAGGCACCGACATCGGCCCCGCCGTAGGCGAAGCGGACGAAGCCACGCTCGACGAAGGGCGCGAAGATCTCCTCGAACACCGGTCCCAGGTACTCGTTGACCGGGTTCATCTTGAGCAGCACTACCTGCCCCTCGGCGTAGAGCTTGTGGAGCAGGTCGAGCGGAGGGATGGAGGCGATGTTCCCGGCTCCGAGGACGAGGGCGACCTGGCCGGTCGGGGAGGCCTGCCTGTAGAAGCCGGCCACGTGGTCGCGCAGGTTCGCGGCGGTGACGCCCCGCTCCATCCACGCGTCCGCGTGAACGCCGGAGAGGAGGATGCGGTCGTAGCCGTCCGCGGGGAAGACGCGGGCCACGAGTTGACCGTCGGGGCGAGTGCGAAGCGCCGACGGAGCGGGCACGGGCACCTCGCCGCGGGCGAGCCGCTCGAGCGTGCGCTCGAGCGCCCCGATCGTGTACAGCACAGAGTAGGGACCGCTCATCCACTCCTCGCCCTCCCAGGGAGACCCGGGCGGGATGCCCTTCGCCTCGACCGCGGCCGCCACCCACCGGGCGGCCGCCGCGTCGGTGCGCGGCCGCAGCGCGCGGAGCAGCCCCAGCTTGTCGGTCACCGAGAGTCGCGCCCACTCGCCCTTGCGCGCGGCCAAGGTGGCGAGGTCGGCGTCGATGCGGTTCGCGTCCATGGAACCTCCCGGAAAAAGGAAACCATGGGTAACGGCCGCCGGCGGTCCGTGCACCCGAAAGGGCACGCGCCCCCCAAGGGTCAGGCGGCTGCGCCATGACAGTCCCCCAGCGAATCGCTACCTTGCGGGTAGGAACCGCCGTCGGGGCCCGTTGAGGAGTTCAACCGCGCGTTGCACCGGAGGAGTCATGGACGGCCAGATGATGGACTACGACCTGACGCTGTACCCGCTGTTCGAGCGCGCCGGGCGCTACTATCCGCGGACCGAGATCGTCTCGCGCTGGCCGGACAAGTCCATTCACCGCTCCACCTACGGCGAGTTCCACAAGCGCGTGCAGAAGTTCGCGAACGCGCTCACGCGGATGGGCCTGCGGCCCGGCGATCGGGTCGCGACGCTCGCCTGGAACCACGGACGTCACCTCGAGGCGTACTTCGCCATTCCGCTGGCGGGAGGAGTCATCCACACCCTCAACCCGCGGCTGTCGCCCCAGGACCTCACCTACATCATGAACCACGCCGAGGACCGCTTCCTGGTGGTCGACGACGTGCTCGTGCCGATCTACGAGCGTTTTCACAAGGAGGTGAACCCCCACGAGGTCATCGTCTGGACGCACGGTCACCCGGCGCCGGACTGGATGGTCGACTACGAGGAGCTCATCGAGCCGGAGATGGCGACCTTCTCCTTTCCTCGGATCGCAGAGGGGCAGGCGGCCGGGATCTGCTACACCTCCGGGACGACGGGGCGGCCGAAGGGCGTCGTGTATTCCCATCGGGCTCTCGTGCTCCACTCGCTCGCTTGCGCGATGCCCGACGCGCTGGGGCTGTCGCAGTCGGACGTCATGATGCCGGTCGTCCCCATGTTCCACGTCAACGCCTGGGGGCTGCCCTTCACCGCGACCATGGTCGGCGCCAAGCAGGTATTTCCCGGCCCGCACCTGGACGCCGCGAGCCTGCTCGAGCTCGTCCAGGGCGAGAAGGTGACCCTCACGGCGGGCGTTCCCACCGTGTGGCTTGGAATCCTCGAGGCTCTCGACAAGAACCCGTCCGGCTGGGACGTCTCCTCGCTGAAGGCCATGGTGGTGGGGGGAGCGGCAGCTCCGCAGGCCATGATCGAGGCCTTCGAGAAGCGGCACCACCTCCAGGTGATCCACGCCTGGGGCATGACCGAGATGACGCCCGTCGGGACGGTGAGCCGCCTCAAGCCACAGGAGGCGTCGGCTCCGGACGCGGAGAAGTACCGGCTGCGGGCGAGCCAGGGCCTGCCGCTGCCCTTCGTGGAGACACGGATCGTCGGGGAGGCCGGGCCGGCGCCGTGGGACGGAGTCTCGATGGGCGAGCTGCAGGTCCGGGGCCCGTGGGTCGCGAAGAGCTACTTCCAGAACCCCGCCGAGGCGGACAAGTTCACCATGGACGGCTGGTTCCGGACCGGTGACATCGTGACCGTCGATCCAGAGGGGTACGTTCGCATCACCGACCGTTCCAAGGACCTCATCAAGTCCGGCGGCGAGTGGATCAGCTCGGTAGACCTGGAGAACGCGCTCATGGGGCATCCGGCCGTGAAGGAGGCCGCGGTGGTGGCAGTGCCGCACGCTCGCTGGGGCGAGCGACCGGTGGCTTGCGTGGTGATCAAGGAGGGGTCCACGGCCACCCAGCAGGAGCTCCGTGATTTCCTGGAGCCGCGCTTCGCCCGGTACTGGCTGCCCGACGCCTTCGTGTTCCTGACAGCAAATCCCCCGGACGGCCACCGGGAAGTTCCTGAAGAGCGCGCTGCAGGGAGCAACTCAAGGGATACCGGTGGGAGGAGACGCCGGCCTAGCCTCGTGCGGCCGGCCTGCCCGGGTCCGGGCGGATCCGCCGGGGGCCGAGTCGTGGCGTCGCCGAGCCGCAGGCTGTGGCGGCGCTCCCTTCGGCGCAACGAGAGGAGCGTCGCCGCGGCGGTGACAGCCGCGAGCACGCCGACGAGTGCCTGGACGACGCCGACGCGCTGGGCGAGCGGCCCGGCGGGGCCGGAGAGCCGGGCCGCCGCGCTGCGCGCCTCCCACGCGCGCCAGAGCATGAACGCGCCGCCGACGCAGAAGGAGGGCGGCCCTCAAGAGAAGACGCCCGCGCGAGATCCGCACGGGCGTCTTTTACGACAGCCTGGGGTGCGCGGTCTAGCCGCCGCCGCCGCCGGAATCCTCTCGGTAGCGTGAGGCTCCCGGCCAGGTAGTCCTTGTTCATCCGGGCGATCACCTCGAGCTGGATGCCCTTCGGGCACGCCTCGGCGCATTCCCCGATGACGGTGCAGGACCCGAACCCCACGTCGGCGTGCATGGTCGCCATGGAGAGCGCGCGCGACTTCCTCTCCACCTGCCCCTGAGGAAGCAGGCCAAGCTGGCTGATCTTGGCGCCGGTGAACAGCGAGGCCGAGGCGTTCGGGCAGGCGGCCACGCAGGCGCCGCAGCCGATGCAGGCGGCGGCATCCATCGCCTGGTCGGCCTCCTTCTTGCCGATGAGGATGGAGTTGGCGTCGCGCGCGCCGCCGGCGTTGATGTTGACGTAGCCGCCCGCCATGATGACCCGGTCGAGGGCGCTGCGGTCGATGGCGAGGTCCTTCACGACGGGGAAGGCCTTCGCCCGGAACGGCTCGAGGCGCAGGACCTCGCCGTCGTGGAAGAAGCGCATGTGCAGCTGGCAGACCGTGGTCAGCGGCTGGCTGCCGTGCGGGTGGCCGTTGATCACGAAGCCGCACATGCCGCAGATGCCCTCGCGGCAGTCGCTGTCGAAGGCCACCGGCTCCTCGCCCTTCCCGATGAGGCGCTGGTTCAGCACGTCCAGCATCTCGAGGAAGGACATGTGGTGGCTGACGTCCTCCATCTCGTAGCGGACGAAGCGGCCGGCGTCGTCCGCGTTCTTCTGGCGCCAGATCTCGAGCGTGAGTCTCACTTGTAGCTCCGGGTCTGGAGGTGAATGTTCTCGAAGGTCAGCGGCTCCTTGTTGAGCGTCCAGGGCTTGACCCTCGCCCTTCCACTCCCACGCCGCGGCGTAGGTGTACTCGTCGTCGTTGCGCTTCGCCTCGCCGTCTTCGGTCTGGTACTCGACGCGGAAGTGGCCGCCGCAGGACTCGTTGCGCTGCAGCGCGTCCCAGGTCAGCAGCTCGCCGAGCTCGAGGAAGTCGGCCACGCGGCCGGCCTTCTCCAGCTCCTGGTTGAAGTCGGCGCCCGAGCCCGGTACGCGCAGGTCCTGCCAGAACTGCTCCCGGAGCGCGGGGATGGCCTGCGAGCGCCTTCTCCAGGCTCTCCTTGGAGCGGGCCATGCCGACCTCGTTCCACATGATCTCGCCGAGCTGCCTTGTGGAAGTAGTCGACCGTGTGCTTCCCGTTGACGGAGAGGAACTTCTTCGTCCGGTCGTCGCACCGACTTCTCCGACTCCTTGAAGGCGGCGTGGTCGGCGCCGACCTTGGCGATGCCGCCGCGGGCCAGGTAGTCGCCGATGGTGTACGGGATGACGAAGTACCCGTCGGCGAGACCCTGCATCAGCGCCGAGGCGCCGAGGCGGTTGGCCCCGTGGTCGGAGAAGTTGGCCTCTCCGAGGACGAACAGGCCGGGGACGTTGGACATGAGGTCGTAGTCCACCCACAGGCCGCCCATCGTGTAGTGCACCGCCGGGTAGATGCGCATCGGCACCGTGTAGGGGTCCTCGCCGGTGATGCGCTCGTACATGTCGAACAGGTTGCCGTAGCGCTCGGCGATGGCCCTCTTCCCCAGCCGCTTGATGGATTCGGAGAAGTCGAGGTACACGCCCAGCCCGCCCGGGCCGACGCCGAGTCCGGCGTCGCAGACCTGCTTCGCCGCGCGCGACGAGATGTCGCGGGGCGCCAGGTTGCCGTAGGTCGGGTACTTCCGCTCCAGGTAGTAGTCGCGCTCGGCCTCGGGGATCTGGTCCGGGCTCCGCTTGTCGCCCTGCTTCTTCGGCACCCAGATTCGGCCATCGTTGCGCAGCGACTCGCTCATGAGCGTCAGCTTCGACTGGTAGTCGCCGGACTTCGGGATGCAGGTCGGGTGGATCTGCGTGTAGCAGGGGTTGGCGAAGAACGCGCCCTTGCGGTGTGCGCGCCAGATCGCGGTGGCGTTGGAGCCCTTGGCGTTCGTCGACAGGTAGTAGAGGTTGCCGTAGCCGCCGGTGGCGAGCACCACCGCGTCGCCGACGTGCGACTCCACCTTCCCGGTGACGAGGTCGCGGGTGACGATGCCGCGGGCGCGGCCGTCGATCAACACGAGGTCGAGCATCTCGGTGCGCGGGAACAGCTGCACCTTGCCGAGCTGCACCTGGCGCATGAGCGAGCTGTAGGCCCCGAGCAGGAGCTGCTGGCCCGTCTGGCCGCGGGCGTAGAAGGTGCGGGACACGAGCGCGCCGCCGAAGGAGCGGTTGGCGAGCAGGCCGCCGTACTCGCGCGCGAAGGGAACGCCCTGGGCGGTGCACTGGTCGATGATGTTGCCCGACACCTCGGCGAGGCGGTAGACGTTGGCCTCGCGGGCGCGGAAGTCGCCGCCCTTGATGGTGTCGTAGAAGAGCCGCCAGATCGAGTCGCCATCGTTCTGGTAGTTCTTCGCGGCGTTGATGCCGCCCTGGGCCGCGATGGAGTGCGCGCGGCGCGGGGTGTCCTGGAAGCAGAAGTTCTTCACGTTGTAGCCGAGCTCGCCGAACGACGAGGCGGCCGAGGCCCCGGCGAGGCCGGTGCCCACCACGATGATGGTGTACTTCCGCTTGTTGGCGGGGTTGACGAGCTTCAGGTCTTCCTTCCGCTTCGTCCACTTCTTGTCGAGCGGTCCGGCGGGAATCCGGGAGTCGAGGTTCGCCATCGGTTCTCCTCTTAGAGGCGGATCAGGCCGATCACGACGCCGGCCGGGATGAAGATGTAGAAGATCGCGAGTACCACGCCGATCACGACCGCGGCCTTGTGGATGACCGGCGTCCAGAGAGGACTCCGGAACCCGAGCGACTGCCACAGGCTGTAGAGGCCGTGCGACAGGTGAAGTCCGATGCCGACGATCGAGACCCCGTAGAAGACCACCTTGCCGAGGTTGTGGAAGGACGAGACGAGGTTGAAGTACGCGTCGCCCGGGCACGAACCCGGCGTGCACGAGGGCAAAGCCCAGCGTCAGGTCGATCAGGTGATAGACGACGAAGGCCAGCGTGAGCAGGCCCGTCCAGATCATGGTGCGGGACGAGACCGGCGTGGAGGGGGCGAGCGGAGACCGGTACGGTACCGGCCGCGCCGCGCGGGCAGCAAGGTACAGCTGGATGCCGGCTGTGGCGTGGAGGATCACGGCACCGAGGAGCACGATTCGGGTCGTCCACAAGCAGACCCTTCGTGCTCTGGAGGAAGTGGGCGTAGGCGTTGAACTTCTCCATGCCCTGGAAGGCCTGGAGGTTTCCAAGCAGATGCCCGATGAGAAACAGGAACAAGACGATCCCGGTCACGGCCGAGACGAACTTCTTCCCGATCTGGCTCTGCCAGAAGACGGCCAGGCGAGAGACCCTGACCGGTGCTGCGGGTTGCGCGGTAGCGACGCTCATCGTCACCCCTCGAGGGCTGGAGGTGTCACCGTTGCTGCAAATCGGCCGCCGCGCGGGAGAGAGCAGGCGCGGCGACCGGGGATAGGGTGCGGGATTGTAGTCGCGCGCCACCCACGGGGGAAGGGGGATCTCCGTCAAATTTCGTGGACTTGTGCACTCCATATGCCCACCGTGAACCCAGCGGCGAGACCGCGCGGCCCAAAGCGGCTGCAATCGCTGCGACTGTGGCCGCGGAGCCGGGGCGCTCGACGCAGCGCGGCGCTGACCGGTGGCCCCGACATCGGCGTCGCGCCGGCATTGCCCCGGCGGTACCATGGCCCTCGGCCATGGAAACTGTGTGCGTCTTCTGCGGGTCCGCGCTCGGCAGGCGTCCGGCCTACGCCCGGGCCGCCCGATCGCTCGGGGCGGATATTGGCAGGCGCGGGCTTGGCCTCGTGTACGGTGGAAGCAGCATCGGCCTCATGGGCGTCCTGGCCGATTCGGCCCTGGAGCGCGGAGCCCAGGTGGTCGGGATCCTGCCGCGCGCGCTGGCGCGCCGCGAGATCGCCCATGGCGGACTCACCCGCCTCGAGGTGGTGGCCTCGATGCACGTGCGCAAGGCGCGCATGGCGGAGCTCTCCGACGCGTTCATCGCCATGCCGGGTGGCCTGGGGACGCTCGAGGAGCTCGCCGAGGTCCTCACCTGGGGGTACCTGGGAATCCACCGAAAGCCCACCGGGCTCCTCGACGTCGCTGGCTACTGGGACCCCCTCATCGCGCTTCTCGACCACGCGGTGGAGGAGGGCTTTCTCAGGCCCGAGCACCGGAGCCTGGTGGTGGTGGAGCGCAGCCCGGCGCGGCTTCTCGACCGCCTGGCGCGGCACCGTGTCCCCACCGCACCACGCTGGATCGGCCAGCGCTCCACCTGAGGCGAGCAATGTCTCGGGCCCGGGAGTTCGCTCGGAGCTCCCGGCGAACCGCCTCGATCAGCGGTCGTCGAGGCGCAGGGCCCGGAGCCGGAGCGCGTTCCCGATCACGGTCACGGAGCTGAAGCTCATCGCCACGCTCGCGAACATTGGCGAGAAGAGCCTCCCGGTGAATGGGTAGAGGAGCCCGGCGGCGAGCGGGATGCCAAGCGCGTTGTAGCCGAAGGCCCAGAACAGGTTCTGGCGGATGTTCCGCATGGTGGCACGCGACAGGCGACGGGCCCGCACCAGCCCGGCCATGTCCCCCTTCACGAGCGTGATCCCGGCGGCCTCCATCGCCACGTCGGTACCCGTGCCCATGGCAATGCCCACGTCGGCCGCCGCGAGCGCCGGCGCGTCGTTGATTCCATCGCCGGCCATCGCGACCCGGTGGCCGGCTTTGCGGTACCGCTCCACCAGCGCACCCTTCTCGGCTGGGAGAACCTCGGCCTCCACCGCCTCGATGCCCACCTGCTCGGCCACTTCCCTCGCGGTGGCGAGCGAGTCGCCGGTGACCATCACCACGGCGATGCCCTGGGCACGAAGCGCGCGCACGGCCTCGGCGGCCCCGGGCTTCACCGGGTCGCGCAAGACGAACAGGCCGGCCGGGCGTCCGTCCAATGCGACGAGCAGAACCGTGCCTCCGGAGCCGCGCAGCGCCTCGGCCCGGAGCCGGAGCGCTCCCGGGTTGATGCCGAGCTCGTCGAGGAACGCTGCGCTCCCGAGCGCAACCGCCCGCCCGGCCACGGTCCCCGCGACCCCAAGGCCGGGCCGATAGTCGAAGGTGGCATGAGCGGGGATGGCGAGGCCGCGCGCCCGCGCCGCCCCGAGGATCGCCGCGGCGAGCGGGTGTTCGCTCCCGACCTCCAGCCCTGCGGCAAGCGCCACGAGCTCGGTCTCCGTGGTGGTCGCAAGGGCCTCGACCGACTCGAGGCGGGGGCGGCCAGCGGTAACGGTTCCAGTCTTGTCGAGAAGGACCACGTCGACCCCGCCGAAGAGTTCGAGGGCGGCGGCGTCCCTGAAGAGGACGCCCGACGAGGCGCCGCGGGCCGTGGCGACCATGATGGCCATGGGCGTGGCGAGCCCGAGCGCGCATGGGCAGGCGACGATGAGTACCGCCACGGCGTTCACGAGCGCGTACGAGAGGCGAGGCTCGGGTCCCCAGAGCGCCCAGGCGGCGAAGGAGAGGAGGGCCGTGGCCACGACTGCTGGGACGAACCAGCCAGAGACCGCGTCGGCGAGCCGTTGGACGGGGGCCCGCGTGCGCTGGGCCTCGCCCACCATCCGGACAATCTGGGCGAGCAGGGAGTCCGCCCCGACGCGCTCTGCTCGCATGAGAAAGGTGCCGTTCCCGTTCACGGTGGCGCCCGTGACCGGGTCGCCGACCTTCTTCTCCACGGGCACCGGCTCGCCCGTCACCATCGACTCGTCCACGGAGGAAGTGCCATCGACCAAGACGCCGTCCACCGGGAGCTTCTCGCCGGGGCGGACACGGAGGACGTCGCCTCTTCTGACCTCCTCGAGCGGCACGTCCTCCTCCGCGCCGCCCGACACGCGCCGGGCCGTCCTCGGGGCCAGGCCGAGCAGGGCGCGAATGGCGCCGGAGACGCGGCTGCGCGCCCGGATCTCGAGGACCTGGCCGGCCAGCACCAGCTCCACGATCACCACCGCCGATTCGTAGTACAGCGGCACGGCGCCCCCGTGACCGCGGAAGGCCTGCGGGAACCAGCTTGCGGGCATCACCGTTCCCGCCACGCTGAAGGCCCAGGCAGCGCCGGTGCCGAGTCCGATGAGCGTGAACATGTTGAGATGCCGCGTGCGCACGGACAGCCAGGCCCGCTCGAAGAAGGGCCAGCCGCCCCAAAGGACCACCGGCAGTGACAGGACGAATTCCATCCACGCAAGCACGCGCGCACCGAAGAGGTGCGTCACCGGGGCGCCGGGCAGCATGTCGAACATTGCCAGCGTGAGCAGCATGAAGGCCGGGACCGCGCACATCCAAAACCTGCGCGTCATGGCCTCGAGCTCCGCGTTGCGCTCCTCGGCCGCGGGGCCCCGGCCGGACACCAGTGGCTCGAGGGCCATGCCGCAGATGGGGCAGGGCACGGGCGCCTTCTCGCGAACCTCCGGGTCCATGGGGCAGACCCACACCACCCCGTCGCCGGGCGGGGATTTCGGTGCCGCTTCCGCTCTCGCCGGGGAAGGAGAGAGGAACCTCGCCGGCGCGGCCCGGAACCGCTCGAGGCACCTCTCGTTGCAGAAGTAGTAGCGATGGCCGGCGACCTCGAGGCTGCCGCCTCGAGGGCTGGCCGGATTCACGTCCATGCCGCAGACGGGGTCGGTGGCGAGGAAGCGCACTGGGTCCGCCGTGAACCTCTCGCGACATCCCTCCCCACAGAAGGCGTAGGCGAACCTTCCACGGACGACGGTTCCGCCGGCCGGAGCCGCCGGGTCGACGTCCGTTCCGCAGACGGGGTCCCTGGGCTGGGCCTCGATGGGCGACCTCTTCTGCTCGGCGGGAGCCGGGGCGTCGGGACTGGCCATGAGCGTAGATCTCTACGGCATGTAGAGCCGGGGCGCCATCGCCGGGATTCCCCTCCACCCGGTTGGACAGCCTCAGGGCGCGGGCGACGGGGCCGACGGCGGAGGCCCGACGTGCCTCTCCACCTCGCGGAGGACGTCGTCGAGGTCGAAGGGCTTCTCGAGGAATCCGGCGGCGCCCACCTCGGCGGCGCGACCGCGCGCGTCCTCCGCCGCGGTGACCACCACGATGGGACAGCTCGCCCCGTGCCGGGCGCGGAAGGCGGCGGCGAACTGCCACCCGTCCATGCGAGGCATCCGCATGTCGAGGAGAACGAGCGAGGGGGGCGCTGCCGCGGCGCACTCCAGCGCCTCGAGGCCGTCCCCCGCCGTGATCACCCAGTACCCGGCCCCCGAGAGGATCTCCGCCTCGAGCAGGCGGAGGTCGGGATCGTCCTCCACCACCAGGACCGGACCGTCACGCAGCGGCATGCGGCACCTCCGCGGCGAGCGGCAGCGCGAAGAAGAAGGTAGATCCGGTGCCGGCCTCGCTCTCGAACCAGATGCGCCCACCGTGTCGGGAGACAATCTCCCTCGCCAGGTCGAGCCCGAGGCCGAATCCTCCTCGGTCGTCGGGGTCGCCCTCGTGTGCCCGGTAGTAGCGCTCGAAGAGGCGCGCTTGCCGCTCTGGGGGGATGCCCACTCCGGCGTCGCGCACTGACACCACCGCCTCGCCGGCCCCGCGGCGTACGGCGACCGCGACGTCGCCGCCCGCGGGGGAGAACTTGAGCGCGTTGTCGAGCAGGCTCACGAGGACCTGCTCGATTCGGGCCCGGTCAGCTCGAACGACGGTTCTCTCGGAGGCGGCGGGCTGGAGGCGGTGGCCGTCGCCCACGCGACCCATGCGTTCCATGAGCTCTCCAACCTGCTCCGCGAGATCGTAGGAGGCGAGTCTCAGGTCGGGACCTCCCTGGCGGAGCCTCGCCACCTCGAGCAGCTGTTGCACCAGGCGGGAGAGCCGATCGACCTGCCGCCCGACCACCGCCAGGGCTGCCGGGGCGGACGTCGAGCCGCGTTGGAGGAGCTGCACGTAGGCCTTGATGACGGCAAGGGGCGTCTTGAACTCATGGGCGGCGGTGGCGAGAAACTCGTCGCGCATCTCGTCGAGCCGGCGAACCTCCGTCACGTCCCGGAGCACGGCGACAGCGAAGCGGACCGGCCCGTCGGGCCGCTCCTGCACGGGGGCCGCGGTCACCTCGGCAGCCATCTCGCGCCCGTCTCCGCGCCGAAACATCACCTGCATCCGGTGAACCGTCTCGCCGCGCAGGGCGCGCAGGCTGGCGAAGTCGTCGAGCAATAGAGGCGAGCCGTCGGGCATCCGCATGTCCGTCCGCCGCGCCAGCTCGGCGAGCGGCCCCGCGGGCGGTTCCTTCCCGCCGAGCCCCAGCATGCGGACGGCAGCGCGGTTCGCATCAACGACGTGCGCGGTCGGGTCAACAACCAGAATGGCATCGCCGATGCTGTCGAGGGTGGCGCGAACCTGCGCCGACACCGCGTCGCTCCGCCGCTGCAGGCGGCGCATGAGGACGAACAGCAGGACGGCGCTGAACGCAACGTAGAACCAGCCCTTGGCCGTCTGGAATGCGGCGTAGCGGGGGCCGGCCGGGACGACATCCAGCAGCAGCCGGTCGGAGAACAGGATCCAAAGTGCCCCGACCGCCAAGTAGATCGCGACGATCCGCAGCGGGGTGAACTGCGGCCCCGGCGGCGCCCCTGGCCCTGCGCCGGGACCCGTTCCGTCGGGCGCTGCGCTCACACTCCATTACTTACGTGGCGCGCGGTCCCTTGTCCCCACCCTAGGCGGGTTGCGCCCCGGCACCTGACGAAGGGAGGTCTCAGGGTAGCAACGACAGCTGGGCCCGGGGCCTCCTGAAGGGGCTCCGATCGGGGTGGGTGCGGTCGCAGTGGGAGAGCCCGAGGCGTCGCGCCGAGGCTTCGAAGAGCGCGGCAATGGTCTCGGCGTGCGCTCCTTCTCCGCGTCCGCGGACCGAGAAGCGCGCGTCGTAGAGCTTGCCGTCCCGGGTCTCCCGGATGCGGTGCAGCACCCGTTCGGCGCGCTCGGGCAGCGTGGCGCGCATGCGCTCCTCGAACACCGCCTTCACCGATCCGGGCAGCCGCAGGAGCTGCCAACCGGCCCCGCTCGCGCCAGCGTCGCGCGCTGCCTCGAGGACACGCGGGATCTCCTCGTCGTTCAGGCCAGGGATGACCGGAGCCACGCTCACGGAGGTGGCGATGCCGGCGCGCGCAAGTCGCTCGACCGTGCGCAGGCGCCGCTCCGGGGACGCGGCCCAGGGCTCGAGCGCCCTGGCGCGTGCGGCGTCGAGGAATGGGATGGTGACCGAGGCGGACGCCGCCCCGGCCGATGCGAGCGCGGCGAGAAGATCGATGTCCCGCTCCACGAGGGGCGCCTTGGTGATGATCGTCACCGGGTTCAGGTACTCGAGACACACCTCGAGGCAGCGGCGGGTCAGCCGGAGGGAAGCCTCGATGGGCTGCCACGCGTCGGTGACCCCTGAGAAAGCGATCGGCTCGCCCTTCCAGCCCGGGCGCTCGAATGCCCGGCGCAGGAGTTCCGGGGCGCGGAGCTTCGCGACGATCTGTGTCTCGAAGTCGGTCCCCGCTCCGAATCCCAGGTACTCGTGAGTCGGGCGCGCGTAGCAGTACGCGCAGGCATGGGCGCAACCCCGGTAAGGGTTGACGCTCCAGGTGAAGGGTATGTCTGGGCTGACGTTGTGGGAGAGGATGTCGCGGGTGGCGTCTGCGTAGATCCTGGGGAGCGCCGGGGGCGGCTCGCCGATCCAGTCGACCGAGGTGGTGAGCCAGGGGTTCGGGGGGTTCGCCACGGCGCGTGGGCGCATCCACGACTCATAACTGAACGGCCGTTCCCGTCAAGTTGCAGAGGTCGCCGCGGGGTTGCGGGGCCGGAGGGCGGTGGCAGGGGCTCGGCGCGCGTGCCGCCTGCCGCCAACGAGCTTGCGCCCGGTGGTATAAGGCGGCGCCTTGCCTGAAGAAGTGCTCATCGTCGCCGCGGAGGCGAGCGCCGACCTCCATGCTGCCCGCGCGCTCGAGGAGCTGCGCAAGCTGCGCCCC
This sequence comes from uncultured delta proteobacterium, assembly GCA_963754915.1. Classification (GTDB taxonomy): domain Bacteria; phylum Myxococcota; class Myxococcia; order Myxococcales; family Anaeromyxobacteraceae; genus DATJZG01. The sequence continues at coordinate 458,335 of CAVWHZ010000012.1, forward strand.
GGCATCCATGCGTTTGGCGTGGGGGGGCCCAAGCTCCGCGCCGCCGGGCTCGAGGCCCTCTACCCGGCGGAGGATCTCTCGGTGATGGGCATTGCCGAGGTTCTCCCGAAGATCCCTCGCATCCTCGGCATCCTTCGCGGACTGCGCGCGGCATCCGACGAGCGCAGGCCGCGCGCGGCACTCCTCGTCGACAGCCCGGACTTCAACCTCCGGCTCGCCAAGCACCTGAAGCGGCGGGGCGTGAAGATCGTGTACTACGTCTCGCCGATGATCTGGGCGTGGCGGTCGTGGAGGGTGCGCAAGATCGCGGGGCTCGTCGACAGGATGCTCTGCATCCTGCCCTTCGAGGAGCGCTTCTACCTCGGCAGCGGGGTTTCGGCCCGATTCGTCGGGCACCCGCTGGCCGAGCGCCCTCTACCGGCGGACGCCCGGCACTACCGCGCCGATCTTGGGCTCGCCGAGGGCCGCCTCACCGTGGCGCTCCTCCCCGGAAGCCGCCACAGCGAGCTCAGGCGGATTCTTCCTCCCATGCTCGACGCGGCCGAGCGCATCCGCTCCCGCCACCCCGACGTCCAGTTCGTGGTGCCCGTCGCGCCCACCTTGCGGGAGGACGCCGTGCGCCCATTCCTCGCCGGGCACGCCGACCTCGACGTGATGCTCGTCGCCGGTCGCGCCGACGAGGCGGTCGGGGCGAGCGACGCGGCGCTGGTGAAGAGCGGGACCTCGACGCTCGAGACCGCCCTCATGCAGCGGCCCATGGTGGTGGTCTACCGCCTCGCCTGGCTGTCCTACTTCGTCGCCAGGCTCTTCGTGCGCATCGCCCACTTCGCGCTCGTGAACATTCTCGCCGGTCGGCAAGTCGTTCCCGAGCTCCTCCAGACCGACGCAAACCCAGAGCGCATGGCCGCAGAGATCGAGCGGCTGCTCTCCGACCCCGCGGCGCGCCGAGCGCAGCTCGCGGGGCTCGAGGAGGTGCGCCGATCCCTCGGCGAGCCCGGCGCCGCCCGCCGCGTCGCCGAGGAGGTCGCCGGAGCGCTGACCCCATGAACCCGACCCCCGCGAACGCACCGCAGCGGCAGGCGCTCGTCTGCCTGCCCACCTACAACGAGAAAGACAATGTCGGCCCGATCACCCAGGCCATCCTGGCGGCCACGCCGGAGGTGGACGTCCTCGTCATCGACGACAACTCGCCGGACGGGACCGGCGCGCTCGCCGACGAGATCGCCGCCCGCGAGCCGCGCGTGAAGGTGCTGCACCGCGCGGGCAAGCAGGGCCTAGGAAAGGCCTACCTGGCCGGCTTCGAATGGGCCCTCGGCCGCGGCTACGAACTCGTGCTGGAGATGGACGCGGACTTCTCCCACGACCCCAGCTGCCTCCCTGCCATGCTCGAGGCAGCGGGGGACGCCGACCTGGTCCTCGGGAGCCGGAACGTGCCCGGAGGCGGCACCGTAAACTGGAGCATCGTGCGCAAGCTCATCTCTCGCGGCGGTAGCCTGTACGCGCGGACCATCCTCGGCATCCCGGTGCGCGACCTGACCGGCGGGTTCAAGTGCTTCCACCGCAGGGTGCTCGAGACCATCGACCTGCCCACGGTGGAGTGCTCCGGCTACGCCTTCCAGATCGAGCTCACCTACCGGGCGATCCGGAAGGGGTTCCGGGTCCGGGAGATCCCGATCGTGTTCGTGGATCGGCGCGTCGGTGAGTCGAAGATGTCGAAGCGGATCGTGCTGGAAGCCCTGCGAAAAGTGTGGTCGATTCGCGCCAGCGGCTTTCACTAGGCCACGGACCGGAAGAACCCAAGGTCGCTGGCATGTTCCGAGACGTCCTCACCCAGAGCCTCATCGCGCTGTCCGCCATCTTCGTGGTGGTGGATCCCTTCGCGGCCGTCCCGTTCTTCCTGGCCATGACCTCGGGCCAGTCGCTCGAGGAGCGCCGGGAGACGGCCAAGCGCGCCGCGCTGGGGACGTTCCTCATCCTCGCCTCCTTCGGCGTGGCCGGAGCGGTCGTCTTCCGGGCGCTCGGCATCACCATCCCGGCCTTCAAGATCGCGGGGGGGATCCTCCTGCTCCTCATCGCCGTGGACATGATCCGCACCAGGCCCTCCGCCGCTCGCATCACCGAGCCGGAGGTCGAGGCGGGCGCCGCCAAGGACGACGTGGCCATCGTGCCGCTCGCGATGCCGCTTCTCGCCGGCCCCGGCTCCATCGCGACCGTCATCGTTCTCATGGGCCGCTCGGTGCAGGGGCACTGGTGGCGGGGCCTGCCGGTTCTCGGCGCCGTGCTCGTCACGGGATTCGTCACCTACCTCGTGCTCGCGGCTGGAACGCGCGTGGAGCGCGTCATGGGGCGCACAGGGATGAACATCCTCGAGCGCGTTGCCGGCATGCTGCTCGCCGCCATCGCGCTGCAGTTCATGATCGACGGGGCCGGGGAAGCTTTCCCCGGCCTGTTGCGCTGAAGGCGGCGGCCGCCTGGCGATCGCCGTCCCGCTTCCGGAGACTGCCATGAACGGGACCGACAGCTTCCGCAATGCCCGCGACTTCCTCTTGTCGCACCGCGAGGACTGGGAAGCAGCCTACCGCGGCTTCCGATGGCCCTCGCTCGACCGCTTCAACTGGGCGCTCGACTGGTTCGACGTCCTCGCCGACGGCAACGGGCGCGGCGCGCTCCACATCGTCGAGGACTACGGGGCGGAGGTGCGCCTCAGCTACCACGAGCTGGCGGAGCGCTCCAACCGCGTTGCGACCTTCCTTCGGCGTCACGGGGTGGAGCGCGGCCACCGGGTCCTCATGATGCTCCCGAACTGCGTCCAGATCTGGGAGATCATGCTCGCCGCCATGAAACTCGGGGCCGTGGTGATCCCGGCCACCTCCCTGCTCACCCCCGAGGACCTGCGCGACCGCCTGGAGAGAGGGCAGGTGCGACACGTGATCACCGACTCCACCGGGGCCGACAAGCTGCGCGGACTCGAGGGCAGATTCTCGCGCATCGCGGTGGGAGAGCAGGTGACTGGTTGGCTCTCCTACGAGGGCGCCTACGACGAGTCGTCACACTTCATCCCGCATGGCGAGACTCACATCAACGACCCGGTGCTCCTCTACTTCACGAGCGGCACGACGGCCAAGCCGAAGCTCGTCCTGCACACGCAGCGGAGCTACCCGGTGGGCCACCTGTCGACCATGTACTGGATCGGGGTCCGCGAGGGCGACGTGCACATGAACATCAGCTCTCCGGGATGGGGAAAGCACGCCTGGTCGAGCTTCTTCGCGCCGTTCAATGCCGGTGCCACGGTGTTCATCCACAACTACGGGCGCTTCCAGCCGGCCCGAACGCTCGAAGTGCTCGAGCGCCACGAGATCACCACGCTGTGCGCGCCGCCGACGGTGTGGCGAATGCTGATCCTCGAGGACCTGACCCGGCACAAGGTGCACGTTCGGGAGGCCCTCTCGGCCGGAGAGCCCCTGAACCCGGAAGTGATCGAGAAGGTGCGCCAAGCCTGGGGAACCACCATCCGCGACGGGTACGGTCAGACGGAGACGACCGCCCAGATCGGCAATTCCCCGGGGCAGCGCATCAAGCCGGGGTCGATGGGCCGACCCCTGCCGGGATTCGAGGTGGCGCTCGTCGACGCCGAGGGCCAGGAATCCGAGGAGGGAGAGATCGCGCTGCGACTCGGCTCGCGCCCTGCCGGGCTCATGGCCGGCTACCAAGACGACGCCAGCATGAACGAGTTCGTGATGCGCGACGGCCGCTACCACACCGGTGACGTCGCCAGCCGAGACGCGGACGGCTACGTGACCTACGTGGGCCGCGCGGACGATGTGTTCAAGAGCTCGGACTATCGCATCAGCCCGTTCGAGCTCGAGAGTGCCCTCATCGAGCACGAGGCCGTGGCCGAGGCCGCAGTCGTGCCGAGCCCCGACCCGGTTCGCGGGCTCGTTCCGAAGGCCTTTCTCATCCTCAAGCCCGGCCGGGCGCCCTCGCGGGAACTGGCACTCGAGATCTTCCGGTTCGTCCGCCGTCGACTGGCGCCTTACAAGAGGGTGCGGCGCCTCGAGTTCTCGGACCTGCCGAAGACCATCTCCGGCAAGATACGCCGGGTCCAGCTGCGCAATCTGGAGCAGGACCGTCTGGGCACCGCAGCCGGACGGGGACAGGTCGAGTTCTGGCAGGAGGATTTCGCCGAGCTGAAGGGCTAAGCACGGCGCGGCCAGCCCGCCCCGCCGCCGTCCCATGTGGTATGGATTGCCACCTTGCCGTCACACCCGATCCCCCGCGCCGAAGGTGCGGGGCCGGAGCCGGAGAACCGCACGCCATGGCCCAGCGCACCGTTCGCACCTTCTCCATCCTCGGCGCCGACGGCGCCGGCAAGACCGCCCTCGTCGAGGCTTTCCTTCGTGCCGCCGACGCAAAGCGGGCGAGCCCGGAGGGCTCCACCTCCCGGCTGGACGCCGAACCCGAGGAGAAGAAGCGGAACTTCACGCTCTCCATCCACCCTGAGACCTTCGAGGAGGGAGGCGCGACCTTCAACGTCCTCGACACCCCGGGGTTCGCCGCCTTCATCAACGAGGCGGAGTGGGCGCTCCAGGTAACCGACGGAGCGGTGCTCGTCATCTCCGGTGTCGATGGGACCCACAACCGGGCCGAGCGCCTCTACGACGCGCTCGCCGAGTCGAAGGTTCCGGCCCTCGGCGTGGTGGGGCGGCTCGATCACGAGCAGGCAGACTTCAGGCGGACGCTCTCCGACATCGAGGCCTCGCTCAAGGTGAAGCCAGTGCCTGTTCACATCCCCATCGGTCAGGGTGCGTCGCTGAAGGGCCTCGTGAACCTCTTCACCATGCGGGCCCACCTCTACGACAAGGCCTTCGGCAAGATGGTGGAGGCCGACGTGCCTGCGGAGGTCAAGGCGGAGGCGGACGCCGCCCGCACCGTACTTGTGGAGGCTGCCGCCGAGTCGGACGACGAGCTGCTCGGGAAATACCTGGAGGGGGGTGCCCTATCTGCCGAGGAGGTGGTGCGCGGCCTCTCGGCCGGGGCAGCCCAGCAGAGGTTCCTGCCCATCGCCGTCGTCGCCGCCAAGCCCGGTATCGGCGTCCGGGAGCTCCTCGACCTTGTCACCCGCGTTCTGCCGGGTCCAGAGGGGCGCGTCGTCAAGGGCACGGATTCTCGCGGGCAGGGAGGCGGAACGCCGCGCGGACCCCGCGGCACCCTTCTGCGCTCAGGTATTCCGCACCACCATCGATCACTTCGCCGGGCGGGTCGATTACCTGCGCGTGCTCTCCGGGACGCTGAAGCCCGACGCCACGGTGACGAACCCGCGCACCCGCGTGGAGGAGCGGATCGGCAAGGTCTACCGCACCGACGGCGCCCAGCAGGTCGAGGTCCCGAGCGCCGGGCCGGGCGACGTGGTCGTCCTTCTCAAGCTCAAGGACGCGCGCACCGGTGACACGCTGAGCGACAAGGACGCGGTGCTGGTGCTTCCCGACTTCAAGCAGCCGAACCGGCCCGTCGCCTACGCGATCCAGGCGAAGGGCGCCGCCGACGACAAGGCGACCGCGGCGCTCCACAAGCTGATCGAGGAGGACCCCTCCCTGGAGCTGGGGCGGGCAGCCGACACCGGCGAGTTCTTGCTGAAGGCCACCGGCCAGGCCCACATCGAGGTGACCGTCGAGCGCCTCAAGCGCAAGCACGGGGTGGAGATCCTGCTGTCCGTGCCCACGCCGGCCTACCTGGAGACCATCACCGCACCCTCCAAGGCCCAGGGAAAGTTCAAGCGGCAGACCGGCGGCCACGGTCAGTACGGTGACTGCACGCTCGAGCTCTATCCCTGGCCTCGCGGGGACCGGGTTCGAGTTCGAGGACGCCATCGTCGGCGGCGTCATCCCGCGCCAGTTCATTCCTTCGGTCGAGAAGGGCGTCCGTGGCGCGATCGGTGCCGGCCCACTCGCTGGCTACCCGGTGGTCGACTTCCGCGCCAAGCTCGTTTTCGGCAGCTACCACGACGTCGACAGCTCCGACATGGCGTTCCAGATTGCAGGCTCCATGGGGTTCAAGAAGGCGATGCAGGACGCGCGCCCCATTCTGCTCGAGCCCATCATGAAGCTCGACGTGCGTGTGCCCGAGGAATACGTGGGCGCGGTCATGGGGGATCTCAACAGCCGTCGCGCCAAGGTCCAGGGCATGGAACCCATCTCACGAGGAGTGGCGATCCGCGCGCTCTGCCCCCACGCGGAGGCAATGACCTACGACGCCGAGCTTCGCTCGCTCACCCAGGGCATCGGCTACTTCAGCATGGAGCCGGCCCACTACGACCCGGTGCCACCGCAGATCGCCCAGAAGATCATCGAGAAGCGTCGCGCCGAGGGGAAGGTGAGGGGCCTCGAGGAGGAGAAGTAGCCTTCCGAGCGGCTCGGACCGGCATCCGCAGAAGTGTCCGCGCGCGGTCCGGCGCGACGCGGCGCGGGTCGGACAGGTACACCTCGTGCCGCCGGCCGTGGAAGGCGAGGTCGAGGTCGGCGGCCGCGCGCCTCATGCGTGCCAGTGTGTCCCCCCGCTCGCTCCACGGGCCGACGTGGAGGGCTTGGACGCATCGCCCCTCCTTGAGGTCCTCGAGGCGCACCGCTCCGACGCGGCCCGCCGCCTCGGGATCGTGCAGGGCCTCGATGGCCCCCGACAAGTCGCGGGGTCGGACGAAGCTCGGCATGCGCAGGAGGAGCTTCCAGTTCGCAGCGGTGGTTTCGTCGGGCGGGGCACCTCTCCCCCCGTCCTCCCACCAGAGCGCCTCCACCGGGGGAAGCTTGAAGTCCTTGCCGCGGCCGCGGCGGATGCGACCCCGCAGGACTGCGGCCGTCCGGTGCAGGTACCGGACCTGCTGCTGGAAGAGGGGCCCGCCAGGCTCGCCGCGCCCGGCGAGCGAGAGGAACCGGGCCGGGCCCGCCGTCACCACCCGCGGCGCGCGTGCCGCCGCGTACTCTTCGGCGTGCAGCTCGACGAGATCGATGCGGACGGGCATAGCCCGTGAACTTAGCGGCGCAGCGCGCCGTTGCCACCGGCTCGGCGCCGAGCTTGATCCAAGCGGGAAATGACCCTAATGCTGGAGCCCGAGGCCACCCCTTGAGAACCTACCTCCGCCTGCTCCGCTTCGCCGCCCCGTACCGGTGGCGCTTTGCCGCGGCCCTTGGCTGCATGGTGGTGCTGGCCGTCGCCACCGCCATGTACGCGAACCTCCTCGGCCCGGTGCTGGAGTTCCTCTTCACCGGCAAGGTCGAGGCCATGGCGGGTCTTGCCCGGTTCGCCCCGGGCGGCCTGGACCCCGCCCGCTGGGCAGGGGCCGTCGACCGCCGGCAGGTCCTGCGGTGGCTGCCCTGGGTGGTGGTGTCCGTGGCGCTCATCAAGGGGTTCGCTTGGTACGGACAGTTCTACCTGATGGGGATGAACTCCCAGCGCATCATCGCCGACCTGCGCGGGGCCCTCTTCGACCACCTGATGCGGCTGTCGCCTGGGTTCTACTCGCGGCGCCACTCGGGGGATCTGCAAAGCCGCATCGGCAACGACGTGGGAGCCGTGGAGAACGCCATCTCCAACGCCGTGGCGAGCTACCTCCGGGACGGGCTGACCGTCATCGTCATGCTGGCGAGCTGCTTCCTGCTCGACTGGAAGCTGTCGCTCATCACCTTCGTGGCCGTGCCGGTGACCATCGTTCCCATCGTGCGGTTCGCCCGCCGTCTCAAGAAGGCGACAGCCAAGTCCCAGTCGACGCTGGGCAAGATCTCCGAGCTGGTGCAGGAATCGCTGGCGGGCATTCGCGTGGTCCAGGCGTACGGAATGGAGGGCTGGGAGTCCCGCCGATTCCGGGAAGAGAACGAGCGCTGGCTGCGCTACATGCGCCGTACATTCTCGGTGCGCGCAATCACCTCACCCCTCATGGAGGTGATGGCCGCGGTTGGACTCGGGCTTGCCATCCTGTGGGTCGGCGACAGCATCATCCAGGGCACGCTCCCGGCCGGGAAGTTCTTCTCGTTCATCGCCGCCGTGCTCCTGCTCTACACGCCGGTGAAGCAGCTCGGAAAGGTGGGGCAGGTGGCGATGCAGGGCGCGGCGGCCGGGGAACGCATCTTCGAGATCCTGGACGCGAACACGGAGGTGCCGGACACCGGAAGCGCCAACCTTGCTCCCTTCCGCGGCGAGATCCGCTACGAGCGCGTCTCGTTCACCTACGGCGAGCGCCCGCGTGCTGTCGGACGTCTCGCTCTCCATCCGCAAGGGGGAGGTGGTCGCGCTCGTGGGGAGCTCCGGAGGCGGCAAGACCACTCTCGCCAATCTCCTGCCGCGCTTCTGGGACGTTACCGGCGGGCGCATCTCCATCGACGGGAAAGACGTCCGCGAGGTGACGCTCGCGAGCCTGCGGTCGCAAATCGCTCTGGTCACCCAGGAGACGGTGTTATTCAACACCACCGTCCGCGCCAACATCGCCTACGGGCGGCCGGATATCCCCCTATCCGAGGTGGTGCGAGCGGCCCGCATGGCGCACGCCCACGACTTCATAGAGGCCCTCGCGCTGGGCTACGAGACGGTCGTGGGGGAACGGGGCGTGCTGCTCTCGGGGGGCCAGCGCCAGCGCATCGCCATCGCCCGGGCGTTCCTGAAGGACGCGCCCATCCTGCTCCTCGACGAGGCCACGAGCGCGCTCGACGCGGAGAGCGAGCGCGAGGTTCAGAAGGCGCTCGAGAGCCTCATGGGTCTCGCTGGCGAGAGCTCCGAGGGCATCCGGGCCCAGCGGACCACGCTCGTCATCGCCCACCGGCTCTCGACCATTCGTCACGCGGACCGCATCGTGGTGCTGTCGGGCGGCGGCGTTGCGGAGGTCGGGCGTCACGACGACCTCCTCGCCCGTAGCGGAGAATACGCGCGGCTCTACCAGATCTACGAGGGCGGGGTGGCAGGGGCCGCCCGCGCCGGGTAGCGCGAGGTCGCCTGAGACGAGCCCTATCCATCGTCGGGGTCCTCCTCGCCGCCTGGGTCGCCCATGGCCTGTGGGCGCTCGCCAGCCGCGCCCCGCGGCCGCCGCCGCCCCCTGGCGAAATGCGCGGCGCCTGGCACGTCCACACCAACCGAAGCGACGGGCGCGGCGAGCTCGGAGAGGTCGTTCGGGCCGCACGCGACGCCGGGCTTCAGTTCCTCGTGGTGGCTGACCACAACGTTCTCGCTCCTGAGTCGCCGGCGTGGGTCGAAGGAGTGCTCGTGATCCCGGCAACCGAGATCTCCGCTCCCTACGGCCACGTGGTGGGGCTCGGGGTCTCCCGGGAGCTCTCCAAGGAGGAGCGCCAGCACGACGCTCTCGGCACGGTGCGGGCACTGGGCGGCGAAGCCGTGGTTGCCCACCCCTTCCACCCGGGCCGCCCGTTCACGCGATGGACCCGCGACGACTGGGTGGGAATGGAGGTCGTCTCGAACGATTCCTTCTGGGGGCTCACCCGCCGAGACGGGGCCTGGTGGCGAGCCGGCCATGCGCTGCTCCTTCTTGGATGGGACCCCGGGCGGGCGATGCTCGCCTTCTTCTCCGAGCCCACCCGGGAGCTGGCCCGCTTCGACGCCGCCGCGGCCCGCCGCCGGGTAGTGCTCCTCTGCGCCAGCGACGCCCACGGGTGGCCCAGCTACCGGGCGAACTTCGAGGCCTTCAGCATGCACCTTCGCGTGACGCCCACCGGGGACCCCGCCGCGGATGCGCGAGAGGTCCGGCGCGCGCTGCTCGACGGAAGTGCCTCGTGCGTGCTCGACGCGGTGGCTCCCGCGTTTGGGGTTCACCTTTCGCTCGCGAAGTCGAGAGACCGCATCGAGCTCGAGGCGACGTCGTCCACGCCAGGGCGCGCGACCTGGCATCTCTTTCGCGACGGCGCGCCGGTCGGGACGATGGTCGGGGGCCCCGGTGGGGCCGTCTATGCCTGCGCCGGGACGTGCCCGACTGGCGCCTGGCGCGCGGAGGGGCGGCGGGACGGCGAGCCGTGGGTCTTCACGAACCCCTTGTGGATCGAGTAGGACGGGTCGCCCGTGCACCTCCTCTACGTCCTCGCGAGCTACGTCCTCTTCCTTGCGCTGCTGCCGGTGCTCCTGTTTCACCCCAAGCTGCGCCACGGGATTCCCGCCCGCCTCGGCTTCTACCGCCGCCCGCCGGGACCGGGCCCAGCCGGGCCGCGCATCTGGCTCCACGGCGCGAGCGCCGGAGACCTCCTGTCGCTGCACCCCATGATGAGGGAGATCAAGTCGAGGCTGCCGGGGTGCCGCATCGTGGTCACCACCATCACCAACAGCGGCCTGGAGATGGCCCGGAAGAAGCTCGTCGAGGCCGACGTCGTGCTCTACGCGCCCTACGACCTCCCCGGCGCGACGAGGCGCGCGGTGGCCGCGCTGCGTCCCGACCTGCTGGTGCTCGAGTACACCGAGATCTGGCCCAACCTGATACGGGCCGCGCGCAAGGCAGGCGTCCGCATCGCCCTCACCAACGGACGGTTCAACCCCGAGAAGATGGCGAGCTACCGCGCCATGTTCCGTGCCATAGGCAACCCGCTTCCATCCATCGACCTTTTCCTCATGCGGTCCGATGAGGAGGCCGATCGCGCCCTTCAGCTCGGTGCCCCGCCCGATCGGGTCTGGGTGAGTGGCAACACCAAGTTCGACGCATTGCTGCTCGACCGCCCGGGGGGCGACGACGAGGCGCTGCGCTCCGCGCATGGGGCTCGTGCCGGGAAGGCCGGTCCTCATCGCAGGGTCGACGCACGAGGGAGAAGAAGAGCTCATCCTCGACGTCTACCGGCGGCTTCTCTCGGACTTCCCGGACCTTCAGTTGGTGGTGGCGCCCCGCTACGTGGAGCGGTCCGGCAAGATTCTGGCGCTCTGCGAGGCGGCCGGCGTTTCGGCGCGGCTTCGCAGCGCGGGCCCGGGTCTGGCCCCGCCCCAGGTGGTGGTGCTCGATACCATCGGTGAGCTCGCCGCAGCCTACCGGCTCGCGACCCTCGCGTTCGTAGGGGGAAGCTTCGTCCGTCGCGGGGGGCAGAACGTGCTCGAGCCCGCGGGACAGGGCAAGCCGGTCCTGTTCGGTCCGCACATGGAGAGCTTCAAGGACAGCGTCCAGGTCCTGGTGGGGCGCGGGGGCATCCAGGTGGCCACCCCCGACCAGCTCTACCACGTTGCCCGGGAGCTGCTCTCCCGCCCCGACGAGATCGAGGCCCTTGGGGCCATGGCGAGAGAGGCCGTCGGCGCCATCCGGGGCGCGAGTGCCCGCAACGTCGACCACATGATGCGGGTGCTCCCCCGCGGGCGCCAGGAGGGCCGCGCGGCATGAGCGAGGCTGCGGGGCGCCCGGGCGCCCTCGCCCGGCTCTGGTGGCGCCCCGACCCGGGGCTGCCGGGTCGCGTCCTGCTCGGGCCGCTTTCGGCCGCGGAAGGACTTTTCCGAGCCGGCGCGGCGCTGCGTGGCGCGCTCTACGACTGGGGCTTACTCTCCACCGTGCGAGCGGCAGCGCCGGTGATCTCGGTTGGCAACCTCGCGGTGGGCGGGGCGGGCAAGACACCGGTCGTCCTCGCGATCGCCCAGCGGCTGCTCGCCGCGGGTCGAAGGCCGGCCGTTCTCTCGCGTGGCTATGGCGCCCGCGAGATTCGACCTCGCGTGGTGTCCGACGGCGGCCACGTCCTGCTTGGAGCCGAGGACGGCGGGGACGAGCCGGTACTCCTCGCGAGGCGGCTTCCCCGGTTGCGTGTCCTCTGCGGCGCGGACCGCGCGGCGCTCGCCAGCGTGGCCATCGATGGGCTGGGCGCGGACGTGCTTCTCCTCGACGACGGCTTCCAGCACCGGCGCCTAGAGCGCGACCTCGACGTGGTGGTACTCGACGCGTCGAACCCATGGGGCAATGGCCACTGCCTGCCGCGCGGCCCCAACCGCGAGCCGGCCACGGCGCTGCGACGCGCGGGCCTCGTCTGGCTCACTCACGTGGACCGCGCCGGCGCCGGGGAGCTGGAGCGCCTCCGGGAGTTGGCACGGACGTACACGGGAAGCGACCCGGTCGAGTCGCGGCACGCGCCGCGCGACATCCTCGACGCGCCCCTGGAGCGCAGCCTCGGCCTTGGAGCGCTGGCGGGGCGGCGCGTGGCAGTCCTCACCGGCGTGGCCCGCCCCGAGAGCGTCCGGCGCACCGTGGAGTCGCTCGGGGCGGCCGTGGCGCTCTCCCGCGACTTTCCCGACCACCACCGCTTCACCCTGGGGGAGGTTGACGAGGCGCTCGCGGCCGCGGCGGCTGTCGGCGCGGAGCTTGTCGTCACCACCGAAAAGGACGCCGTCCGGCTTCCTCTGGAACGGGCGGCGGATCACCGGCTGTGCGCATTGCGCATCGACGCCGAGGTCCTGAGCGGAGGCCCCGCGCTGGAGGCCGCGGTCGCGGCCGCGCTCGCTCGGCGCCCCACCGGCGACGCCAACGCGTGGCGAGGGGAAGGAGAAAGGCGATGAGGCGAGTCCTGGTTGCCCTGGGCGCGGCGCTGGGCTGGCTTCTGTGGATGGTCGGCGTCCGCCGCCGGGTTGTAATGGGGAATCTGCGGCTCGCCTTCCCGGATTGGACCGACGCGAGGCGGCGCGCCGTGGCACGGGCGATGTTCATGAACCTGGGGCGGATGGTTCCGGACTTCCTCATCGCCCCCACGCTCAGCCTCGAGGAGCTCGACCGCATCTTCGTGTACGAGCCCGGCACGCTCGAGCGGATCGTCGAGGCGCGCGACCGGGGGAATGGGGCGGTCGTGTGCACGGCCCACTTCGGAAACTTCGAGAACCTGGCCGCCATTCACAACCTGAAAGGCTACCCCATCACCATGATCACCCGGCGGATGGCGGGCGGGTGGTTCGAGAGTCTCTGGCGGCGCGGGCGCGCCCGCGCCGGCGTCCAGGAACTGGTCGTGACGCGCGGGCGGACCCTACAGGCTGCCCTGCGGGCCATGCGGGAGGGAAGGGTCCTGGGCTACGTCATCGACCAGAACATGTCGGCGCGCCGGGCGATCTTTCCCACCTTCTTTGGCGTTCCCGCCGCCACGGCGCCCACGCCGGCGTACCTGGCGATTCGGGCGCATGCCGCGGTCTTCTTCGCGCTCGACGTGCCGCTCCCCGACGGCCGCCACCGGATCGTCATCGAGGGCCCGCTGACGGTTCCGGACACTGGCGACCGGGAGCGAGATGTCCTGGCGTTCATGCAGGGCCTGAATGATCGGTTGGAGCGATGGGTCCGGCTGTATCCGGAGCGGTGGTACTGGGTGCACCGACGGTGGAAGACCCGCCCACCGGTGAACCGCCCGGAGCCGGGTACCGCGGAGGCGCCCGGGGCCGCCGGAAACGCACCCATTGACCACGGCGGGGGCGCGGGGTAGACAGCCCCAACATGTCCCGGAGTCCTGATCCCATCCTGGCGCCGCTCGTCGGACTCCTGCCGGCGTTTCGGCGGGCGACGGTGGCGGTGGTTGGCGATTTCGTCGCCGACGAGTACGTCTACGGAGAGACGGAGCGCATCAGCCGGGAGGCGCCGGTTCTCATCGTCCGCTACGAGCGAAGCGAGCTCAAGGCCGGTGGTGCCGGGAACGCGGCGAAGAACCTTTCCGCGCTCGGAGTGAATGTCCGGGCCGTCGGGTTGGTGGGGGACGATGCGCTCGGCGGGCAGCTCCTCGCCGAGCTTCGGCGGGGCCGGATCGATGTGGGCGGGATCCAGCGGGTGCGCGGGCGGGCCACCGAGGCCAAGACGCGCATCCTGGCCGGGGGAAGGTCCACACGCCGCCAGCAGATGCTGCGCGTGGACCGCGCCCCCGAGCCGCTTCCCCCTGCCGCCGAGCGCCGCCTCCTTCGCGATCTCGCCAGGGCAGTGCGCGGTGCCGACGCCGTGCTGGCGAGCGACTATGGATCCGGAGCGCTCTCGCCGCGGGTCATCGAGGCCCTGCGCGGCATCCGCCGCTCGGGAGTGCCGGTGTGCGTCGATTCCCGGTACAACCTCCGCGCCTTCGCCGGGCTCACCATGGTGAAGCCGAACGAGAACGAGCTGGAGGCGGCCTCCGGTGTCTCGCTGGCCCGGCCCGGGGGCCTGCTGCGCGCTGCCCGGCTGTTGCAGCGGCGGCTCGCCTGCGAGAGCCTGCTCGTCACCAGGGGCCGCAACGGCATGTCGCTCTTTCGCCGCGGCCAGCCCCCCCTTCACCTCGATGCCCACGGCGACAAGGAGGCGGTGGATGTAACCGGCGCCGGAGACACCGTCGCCGCCGCCTACTGCGCTGCTCTCGCCGCGGGCGCGGATGCCACCGCCGCCGCTCGCCTCGCCAACGTCGCCGGAGCGCTGGTGGTGCAGAAGCCCGGGACCGCCACGGTGACGCGCGAGGAGCTTCGGCCGGAGCTGCAGGGGAGGTAGCGTGGACCGGATTGTCGGGCTCGAGGACCTGCCGCGCATCCGCGCCGACGCCAGCGCCGCCGGACGCACCGTCGCGCTCGCCAACGGGATCTTCGACCTCTTCCACGTCGGCCACCTCCGCTATCTCCAGGGGGCGCGCGCCCTCGCCGACGTGCTGGTGGTGGCCGTGAACACCGATCGTTCCGCCCGCGAGAACAAGGGGCCCGGAAGGCCGATCGTTCCGGAGGGCGAGCGGGCCGAGATCGTGGCGGGCCTCGCCTGCGTCGATCGGGTCGTCCTCTTCGACTCGAAGGACGTCGTGGGGGTGATCCGCGCCCTGCGCCCGGACGTCCAGGTGAAGGGCACCGACTACACGCCGGAGACCATCCCGGAGGCAGAGGAAGTTCGTCGGTACGGCGGGCGAGTGGCGGTTGCCGGCGATCCCAAGGACCACTCCACCACCGACCTCCTTGCCAAGCTGGGCGCCACGGGGCAGGGGTGAGGGTCTCCGGGTTCACCTTTGCGCGCAATGCCGTGCGCCTGGGCTACCCGCTCGTCCCGGCCATCCAGTCCATCCTGCCGCTCGTCGACGAGCTCGTGGTGAACGTGGGCGTGTCCGACGACGACACCCTCGCGATGGTGATGGCCATCGGGGACCCCAGATTGGTGGTCGTCGAGTCGGCCTGGGACGAGACCTCGCTGGAGAGGGGCCACGTTCTGGCCGAGCAGACGGATCTCGCGCTTGCTCGTTGCACTGGCGACGTATGCCTCTACGTCCAGGCGGATGAGGCCGTCCACGAGGACGACCACCCGCGCATCTGGGAGGGGCTCTCGCGGCTGCACGAGGATCCCGAGCTGGAGGGACTGCTCTTCGACTACGTGCACTTCTACGGCTCCTACCACACGGTCGGCGTGGCCCGCCGCTGGTACCGTCGCGAGATCCGGGCGGTCAAGAACGGGATCGGCGTGCGGTCGTGGAAGGATGCCCAGGGGTTCCGCGTCTGGGCGCCGCCGCCGGGGTGGGTGGGACAGCGCCCGCGATCCCTCAAGCCGGGCGACCCGGCCCGCAAGCTCCGCGTGTCACACAGCGGGGCGCGCATGTACCATTACGGCTGGGTCCGCCCGCCGGAGGCTCAGGGGGCGAAGATTGCCGAGATGGAGCGGCTCTACCACGGGGACGGTGCCCGGACCGAGCGGCTCGAGCGGGAGTTCGCCTACGACCTCGGCGAGAAGGTACGCCGCTTCGCCGGGACCCACCCGGGCCCGATGCGGCCGTTCGTGGAGAGGGCCGACTGGCTGTTCCAGCCCCGGACGCGCTGGCTGCGCCTCTCCCATCTCCGCGAGGACCTCCTCGACGTCTTCGAGGCCGCAACCGGCGTGCGCATCGGGGAGTACAAGAACTACGAGCGGGTGCGGTGAGGGTCCTCGAGCTCCTCTCCTCCCCCGTGTGGACGGGGCCGGCTGAACCCATGGCGTCGGTGGCGCGGGAGCTCGTGCGCCGGGGAAACGACGTCGAGGTCGCCGTGGATACCAGGCGCCCCGGAGACCTCCGCGAGCGGCTGGCGTCGCTTGGCTTGCCCCCGCGATCAGACCTGGCACTTTCCACCAAGGGCGGGCCGGCCTCGCTCGTCGGCGACGCCTGGAAGCTTCGCCGGGTGGCCCGCGACTTCGACGTGCTCCACGCCAACTTCTCCCACGACCACGCGCTCGCTCTCGTCGCGACGGCAGGGCAGGAGGGCCCGCGGGTGGTGCGAACGGTCCATTCCTCCCGCTCGCTCGAGGACCGCGGCCTCCAGGGGGTCGTGCACCGGCGCACGGACGGGGTCATCGCCGTGTGCGAGGCGCACGCGCGCTTGCTTCGCGAGCGGTTTCGAGTCTCGCCCGACCGGGTGCTCGCCGTGCGGGGAGCTGTCGACGCCGCGCGCGTTCTCGCCGGATGGCCCGGACCTGCGCGACGAGCTCGGCATCGACGCCGGACGCCCCGGTCCTGGGCATCGTGTCCAGGATCAAGCCCGACCGACGCCACGCCGAGCTCCTGGATGCCTTCCGCGTCGTCGCCGGCCGCCTTCCGGCCGCCCGGCTCGTCGTGGTGGGGCGCGGGGAGGGGCTCGACGACCTGCGCGCCCAGGTGGCCCGCCTGGGCCTCGCGGGGAGCGCAATTTTCGCCGGATACCGCCGCGGCGCCGAGCTCGCCGCGGCCTATCGCACGCTCGACGCCAAGGTGCTGCTCGCCGAGGGCAACGATGGTACCTGCCGGGCGCTGCTCGAGGCCATGGCGTGTGGCCGCCCGGGGATCGCCTATCGGTTCGGCGCTCCGGCCGAGGCCATCCTCGACGGGGCGACGGGGCGCCTCGTAGAGGAGGGCGACGTGGCGGCGCTCGCGGCGAGCTGTCGAGCAGGTGCTCGCGCACCGGGAGCGCGCCCGGGCCATGGGCGCCGAGGCGCGCGCCCGCATGCAGGCCCTTTACACCGAAGAGGCGCGGGGGGCTGCCGTCGAGGACTTCCTCCTCCGGGTGCGTCGGATGCCGCGGGCGTGACGCAACCCCGGGGTCCGGGCGCAAGAGCGAGCCCAGGCCGTTGCGGCGCAAACAGCGGTCGAGGTATGAGCGTCTCGGAGGTGCCGATGGCGCTCGCGCCCGAGCTGAAGGAAATCCTCGCCTGCCCGAAGTGCAAGGGGGAGCTCGTGTTCCACGAGGAGAGGAACGAGATCCACTGCCAGCGATGTCGCCTCGCCTACGAGATCCGGGACGACATCCCGGTCATGCTCGTCGAAGAGGCGCGCCCCCTCGCCTGAGCGACCGTGCGCTTCCTCCTCGTCCACCCGGCCTACCTGGGCGACACCGTGTTCCTGAGCCCGGCGGTGCGTGCCCTCAAGGCCCGCTGGCCGGACTCGGAGGTGGCGGTTGCCGTGTCGCCGCGCGGGGAGCCGGTGGCGAGGCTCATGCCCGGCGTGGACGAGGTCTTCGTCTTCGACAAGCGGGGCGCGCGACAAGGGCCTGCGCGGCCTGCTCCGACTGGGGCGGGAGATCCGAGCCTTCGCGCCCGACGTCGCGCTCGTCTCCCATCCCTCGCCGCGCTCTGGGGCCCTGGCGTGGCTCTCCCGCGCCCCGCGCAGGATCGGGTACGCGCCCATGTGCACGGAGCGCCTGGTCCTCGACCGCGGGTCGCCCGTTCGTGGAGCGGGGCCTTGCGCTCGCCGCCCGGGTCGGCGCTCCCGCAGCCGACCGGCGCATCGAGCTCGCACTCTCCCCCCGGCCTGCGCGGCTACGCGGACGATGCGCTCCGGGGGGCGGCGCGCCCGGTGGTGGGGCTCGTCCCGGGGCGGAGTGGGCGACGAAGCGCTGGGGCGAGGCCAAGTACGCGAGCCTTGCTCGGGCGCTGGCCGGCGATGGGGCGACGGTGATGCTGCTCGGAGGGCCGGCCGAGCGAGAGGCATCTCGCCGAATCGCGGAGGCTTCGGGCGTGAGCGTCCGGGACACGACCGGCAACTCCATTCCGGAGGCGCTCGCGCTGCTCGAGCGCTGCGACGTGGTGGTGGGCGGCGACACCGGCCTTGTCCACTGCGCGCGAGCTCTCGGGCGGCCCGCGGTAGTGGTCTTCGGGCCGACCGACCCGTCGCGGCACCTGTTCGGTGCGACCGAGCGCGCCGTGCACGTCGACATCGCATGCGCGCCCTGCCACGACCATGGACCGAAGCGGTGCCCACTGAAGCACCACCGCTGCATGGTCGATCTGGACGTCGAGGCCGTGGGCCGGCTGGCGCGCGGAACTGCTCGCCGGCGATCCCCGCGACGGCGCGAGCCACGACCCCGGGGGACCCATGATCCGGAGCATGACGGGATTCGGAGCGGGGCACGGTGCGGCCGCGGCGAGGAAGTCGACGCCGAGGTCCGGTCGGTGAACCACAAGTACTGCGAGGTGAAGGTGCGGCTGCCCCGCGAGCTTGCCGCCCTGGAGCCCGAGCTGGTGCGCCAGGTGAAGGAGCGGCTGGCCCGCGGGCGGGGTCGAGGTGAGCCTGCGCCGGGCCGGGGGGCGCGGAGCCATCGCCCCGCGCGTCGACCTGGATCTCGCCTCCGAGTACGCCCGGGCCTTCGAGGACGTCCGCGCGTCGCCTCGGACTCGCAGGGTGAAGTGTCGCTCGACGCCGTCCTCTCCGCCGAGGGGGTGGTGACCGCTCGAGGAGGAGCTCGCGGACATGGACGCGGCGCGGCCGCGCGGCCGTCCGCGCATTGTCGGAGGCCTTGGACGCGCTCACCGCCATGCGCGAGAGGGAGGGCGGGGCGCTTGCCCGCGACATCGATGGGCGCCTGAAGGCCGTGGAGGGACTCGTGCGGCGCGTCGAGGCGCTCTCGCCGCGCTCGCTCGAGGCTTACCGCGACAGGCTTGCGGAGAGGGTGCAGGAGCTGTCGCGGGGGCTTGCCCCCGACCCGGTCCGGCTGGCGACAGGAGGTGGCGCTGTTCGCCGACCGCATCGACGTGAGCCGAGGAGACTGACGCGGCTGCACAGCCACATGGTGCAGATGCGCGGCCTGCTCGGTGGCGACGAGCCCGCAGGGCGCAAGATGGACTTCCTCGTTCAGGAGATGCACCGGGAGGTCAACACGATGGGGTCGAAGTCCCAGAGCGCCGAGATCGCCGCGGCTGGTGGTG
Source organism: uncultured delta proteobacterium (assembly GCA_963754915.1). Classification (GTDB taxonomy): domain Bacteria; phylum Myxococcota; class Myxococcia; order Myxococcales; family Anaeromyxobacteraceae; genus DATJZG01. Next base: position 477,383 of record CAVWHZ010000012.1, read on the forward strand.
GCGCTCAAGGCCGAGATCGAGCGGATGCGGGAGCAGGTCCAGAATGTCGAGTGAGGGTGACGCCGGCGGTGCCCGGGCCTGCTCCTCGTGCTGTCGGCCCCCTCGGGCGCCGGCAAGA
>CAVWHZ010000012.1:485000-548221 GCA_963754915.1 uncultured delta proteobacterium
ACACAGAACGCCCTCGAACTCGTTCGCCGGACCGTTCCGGTGCTCGTCGCGCAAGCAGACAAGCCCTGCGCCTGCCAGTCGGCGCTCAAGCTCGGCTTGTGGTCGGAGAAGGCGCGGGTACCGAGCGACGTGAAGCAGCGCCTGAGCCTCTTGCTCGGCAAGTACCTTCCGTAGAGCCGTCGGTCAGGGAGCGGCGCGACGGCGCGCGCTCAGGCCGCGGGTGCCGCGAGCGCGATGGCCACGAGCTCGCGCACGTTCCTCGGGCAATCGACCTCGTCGTCGGACGTGACCCAGCGGGCCTCGGTCCACTCGTCGCACTCCACGAGCTCACGACCCGCCACGTCCGCCACGAACGCAAAATTCATGTGGAGTCCCTTCGACCCCGCCATGTGCTCCTCATACCCGATCAGTCCGGGTGGTGTCCCGTCGACGCCCAGCCCGGCGGGGAAGCGTCCCTCGAGACCCGTCTCCTCGCGCAGCTCCCGGACTGCCGCCTCGAGCGGCGATTCGCCGGGCTCGATCTCGCCGCCGACCGGGAGCCAGGTGCCGAGGCGGCGGTGGCGGACGAGGAGGACCGCCCCCCGGTGGCGGCAGAAGACGGCGACGGAGAAGGCTCGACGCCCGGGCATCACGTCCCGATCAGGTCGCGAACGCCGGTCACCACCAGATACCCGGTGAGCGCGATCATGACGACGGTGGTCACCCAGGCAATGGCGTTGAACCACGGCCCGTTGCGGTGCTCGCCCATCAGCTTCCGGTTGTTCACGAGCAGCAGCATGAAGATCAGGATGAACGGCAGCAGCATCCCATTCACGATCTGCGAGACAAGCATGATCTTGACGAGGGGAAGGCGGGGGATGAGGACGACCGCCGCCCCGATCGCGACGATTCCGGTGTAGAGCGCGTAGAACTGCTTCGCATCCCCCCACTTCCGGTCGATGCCGGACTCCCAGCCGAAGGCCTCGCAGACGTAGTAGGCCGTCGCGAGGGGGAGGATGGTGGCGGCAAAGAAGGAGGCGTTGAAGAGTCCGAAGGCGAAGAGTCCCGATGCGTACTTCCCTGCGAGGGGGCCGAGCGCCAGCGCGGCCTGGTCGGCAGTCTCGATTCGGATCCCGGCGGGGAAGATGGTCGCGGCGCAGGCCACGATGATGAAGAAGGCCACCACGTCGGTGATGATGCAGCCGACGATGACGTCCAGCCGGGAGTGAGCGTAGTGGTCTGGCTTGATTCCCTTCTCCACGACTGCGGACTGCAGGTAGAACTGCATCCAGGGGGCGATGGTCGTGCCCACCACGCCGATCAGCATGGCGACGTACCCGCTGTTCATCTCGAACGTGGGGGTCAAGGTCGCCTTGGTGACGGTCGGCCAGTCCGGGTGGGCGAGAAACGTGCTGATGGGGTAGGCAACGTAGAAGAGGCACGCCACCAGGAAGATCTTCTCCACCTGGCGATAGGTGCCCTTCAGCACGAGGAACCAGACGGCCACGGCGGTGATGGGAACCGACACCCAGGCTGGAACCCCGAAGATGGAGAGGCTGGCGGCTGCGCCCGAGAACTCCGCGATGGTGTTGCCAATGTCGGCGACGAGAAGAGCGACCATCACCCAGAAGGTGATCCGGACCCCGAAGTTCTCGCGAATGAGGTCGGCGAGGCCCTTCCCGGTCATGACGCCCATCCGGGCACTCATCTCCTGCACCACGACCAGGGCGACGGTGATGGGGATGAGGGTCCAGAGCAGCTTGTTGCCGTACTGCGCGCCGGCCAGGGAGTAGGTGGTGATGCCGCCGGCGTCGTTGTCGACGTTGGCCGTGATGATCCCAGGGCCCACGACCGCCAGGAACACCATCACGTTGCGCCACAGCGTTCGGCGCGGAGGTCCGACCACCTTCTCAGCGGGCATCCACGACCTCCGCGAGGATGTCGTCGACGGTCACCATGCCTCGCAGCACGCCGAGGTTGTCCACCACCGGAACCGAGATCAGGTTGTACTTCGTGGCGGCGAGCGCGACGTCGCGCAGACCGTCGTCGAGGGCAACGGTCACCGGGGCCTCGTGGAAGAGCTCCGACACCGGCGTCCGCGGGTCCGCCATGATCAGCTCCTTCAGGGTGACCAGGCCCTTCAGCACGCCATCGTCGTCGACCACGAAGACCTCGTAGACGAGCGGGACCTCCTCTGCTCGGCGCCTGATCTGGGCGAAGACGTCGGCCGGGGTCTCGTCGGCGCGGACCTGGATCCGGTCGGGCGTCATCAGGCCGCCCGCCGAGCTGCGCTCGTACGAGAGCAGCTGCTGGACCTCCCGGGCCTCGGGCTGCTCCATGGCGTCGAGCAGCTCCTCGCGGGCGTCGCCCGAGAGCTCGGAGAGGACGTCGGCCGACTCGTCGGGCGCCATCTCCTCGAGGATGTCGGCGGCCTTTTCCGGGGCAACCTCCTCCAGGAGCTGAGCGGCGACCTCAGGCGATGCCTCCTCCAGCGCGTCCGCCGCGGTTTCCACGTCGAGGCGCTCGAGCAGGACTTGACGCTGCTCCCGGTCGAGCTCCTCCATGATCTCGGCGAGGTCCGCGGGGTGGAGGGACGCGAGCGCCTTCTTCGTGGCCTCGATTCGCACTCGACCCGGCGCGCTCTCGATGGGCTGGACGAGCTTCCACGGGAGCATGGTCTCGTCGCGGAGGTAGCGTGCTCCGGGATGGACGAGCGACACAAGGCGGTCGACGATGGGCTGCCATCCCATCCGGCGAACCAGTCCACGAAAGCCGATGTCGACGTGCGCGATCCGGAGCTGGCCCTTGCTCTCGATGAAGTGCAGGTCGTTCACCCGCACGAGCTTGGCGCCCTCGATATCGACGATTTGTCGATTGAGAACCTCGGAGCCGAGCCGCACCCGGTCGGCCACTGATGCCTCGGGGACCGGCTCGCCCCGGGCGTTCGGTCTCAGCTGGAGCCGGCCGTTTACGTCGGCGACGGCCGACCAGGCGAGTAGGAGCCGCTGCTTCCCGGAACGGACCACCAAGCTCTCCACCGGCGGGAAGGGCTCCCCCATGACGGCGACGAGGTCGCAGATGCGGCCGACCGGCTTCCCGTCGGCACTCACGACCTTCTTCCCGAGCAGGTCCGCAAAGAAGTGGAATCGGAAGCTGTCGGACGGCGGCATGGAGTTGTCCTCCCCGCTAGGGCTCCGGCGGTTTACGCCGAGCAATGGTAGGTGTCAACGCGACAGATCCCGCGCTGCCGGCGCTCGGTACGGGAGTAGCCGATTGCGCGATCGGGTCGTGGGCTGTGGCGTCGCAAAGCCCCGCTCCTGTACCTCGGCCGGGGGACGGGGCGCTGCGCCGAGACCTGCCGGGCCGGGGGCTCTCACCGGGACCCGAGGCGCCTCAGGGCCTGGCAGGCGTCCTCGAGGTGCGCGCTGCAGGCCTGGCGGAGAAGCCCCTTGCCGCGCTCTAGGTCATGGGCCACGCCGTGGCCGCTCGTGTAGAGCAGGCCGGCGTTGCCGCAACCCGCCATGTCGCCGCGGTCGCAGGCACGCCGGAAGAGCTCTGCGGCGGCTTCGGGGTCCGCCGGAGCGTCCGCGCCGCCGAGGAGCATGAGGCCCAGGTTGACACATCCCACCGCGTCGCCGAGGTCGCAGCCCCGCTTGTAGTAGTCCGCGGCACGTACCGGGTCTCGAAGGATGCCGAGGCCTTCGAAGTAGGAGTGGCCGAGGTCGTTGCAGGCGAAGGCCTCGCCGAGCTCACACCGCTGGCGCAGGAGTTCGGCCTGGCCCGGGGGGAGCCCCGCCGCCGGCCGGGCATGGTCGGCCAGTCCGGCTGGGGGACGCGCGGCCGAGGTTCCCGGCAAGGGGAGGGCAGGCGGAGGGCGCTGGGGGGGGTGCTCAGTCTCGACAGCATCCTTGCTGCAGCCGGGCAGGAGCAGCACTGCGGCAGCCATCGCGCGAAGGGAGGTTCCCACGGACACAACCTAGGCGATGGCCCGGCGGAGGGGCAAGTTGCTCTCCACTTTCCAGGGCGGTCCCCTCCCGTGAAGATATGGGCGCCTGCGCCGGGGGCCCGAGGGGCGGGCTTGGGTGCGCACCCCCAACCGGCTTCGGGCCCGGACCCGCCGGGGCACCTGGTTGCATTTAGGACAGGGCCCATTTATCCACAGCCGAGGCGAATCGCCCGCGGCAGGAGTGACGCAAAATGGCTTACGTCGTCGCCGAGCCGTGCATCAAGTGCAAGTACACCGACTGCGTCGAGGTTTGCCCGGTCGACTGCTTCTACGAGGGGCCGAACTTCCTCGCCATCGATCCGGACGAGTGCATCGACTGCGGGGCCTGCGAGCCCGCGTGCCCGACCAAGGCCATCTTCCCCGACGACACGCTCCCCGAGCAGTGGAAGGAATACGCTAAGCTCAACGCCGAGTTGGTGAGGAAGTGGCCGAACATCACCGACCACAAACCGCCCCTTCCGGACGCCGAACTGTGGAAGGACGTGAAGGACAAGCGAGCGGAGCTAGAGCTTGGCTGAAGTCACGACCCCCGCTTCGCCCGGAGACCGCGGCCTCATGTAGGGGGTCCGTCGGGCGGTCGCGACCCACCCCCCGCCGTCCTGTGAAGCGCTCGAGGCCGGCGTGGACCGGCCAGATCCTGGGAGATCCCGTGGCGGGGAAGTAGCATCGGAGGTGCGAGGAGGACCCTAATGACGCTGTCCTTTGCGCAGGTCGCGGAGCACATGGGAGCCGCCTTGCTCGCCGGGGCGCTCATCGGTACCGAGCGGAGCTTCCACGGCCGGGCCGCTGGCTTCCGCACTCACGCCCTCGTCTGCATGGCCTCCGGCATGCTCATGCTGGTGACGCTCTTCGAGAGCCAGTGGCTCGTCGTGAGCGAAGCCATCCGAATGGATCCGACGCGAATGGCCCAGGGGATCATGACCGGCATCGGCTTCCTGGGCGCGGGCGTCATCTTCAAGGACGGCCTGACGGTCCGCGGACTCACCACGGCCGCCTCGATCTGGACCACCGCAGCCATCGGGATCTTGATGGGGATAGGCCTCTACGCGGCAGGAACGATGGCGACCGCGCTCACGCTCGGCGTGCTCTCGGTCTTCCGGCAGATCGAGATGCGGTTCCCGACCCACCTCTACGCGCAATTGGCCGTATGCTTCGATCCGGACTCGACGATGGCCGAATCGGCACTGCTTGAACTGCTGCATTCTCGAGGATTCGTCGTCTCGAACCTCGCCTACCGCCTAGCGCACGACGGCAAGCTCTTCGAGTACAGCATGTCCACGAGGACCGTCGACCCGGACGGCTTCTCCGCACTCGCCAAGGCGCTGAGGACCGTGCCTTCCGTCCGCGGCTTCACGTTGGTCCCGACCGCGGATTAGCCACGCGCGGGGTGCCGCGCCGAGTCCGGACGCCAGCGGCGGCCCCGCGTCGTCCATCGACTTCCATGGCCACTCGCCGCAAGGGTCAGAGGTCGAGCGGTTGCGTCCCGCGCTTCGCTGCCGCACCTGCGCTCACCGGCGATCGGTGGCCTCCAGCGTGCGCGCCCTCCTCTCGAGGGCTTCCGCGTCCGACGAGCGGCCCGTTGCTCGCAAGCGCTCTGCGCCAGCGCGTGCCTGGCGGGCGGCCTCAGCAAGGTGTCTCTGGTTCTCGAGAAGGTTGACGAGCTCGATGATGGGACCGATGGACCAGGGGTCGAGAGACACTGCCCGCTTGAAGGCACTCGTCGCTTCCTCGCCGCGGCCCTGCCGGGCGAGTGCGGACGCCATCGTCGCATAGGCCTGGGCGTAGCCGGGCCGGAACCGGAGGATCTCCCGGCATTGCGCGACCGACTCAGGGTAGCGCCCGAGTCGAAGGAGCGCCTCGGCGAGTCGCGCTCGCCCTTCGGCGAACGAGGGGATTGACGACAGGGTGCTCGCGTATTCCCTGACGGCGCGTCCCTGGTCGGGCTGCCCCTGGCCCGCGAGGAAGACGTCGCGCGCGTCGAGCAGGATCCCGTAGTTGTAGTGCAGCCAGGGATCGGAGCCATCCGCCGCGATGGCGGCCTGGTAGGCCGCGTCTGTCTCCGCGAACGCTTCCGCGGCGCCTCTATCCCGCTCGCGTTCCACCTCCGCCAGCTGCGAGGCGTGATCGGCCTGACCCGTGAAGGGCGGGCGCGACAGGCGTCGAAGGACCTCCTTGGCGATGCGGTACCGGTTGAAGCCCGTCAGGGCGAGCCGTCGGAGGCATTCTTCTTCGCTCGGAGGCCCTTGGTTCGCGGAGGGGCCGCGCGGGTCGGAAGGCAGCGCCGCGATCACGGCAGGGTAGAGCGCCCGCGCCAGGACGTAGTTGCCCTCCGGGGTCAAGTGCGCGTGCTCGTAGAAGAGGTCCCCAGCCGGGAGGCCGTGCTGGGATGCAGCGGCGAGGGCCCCGGCGCCGTCCACGAATCCGACGCCCGGGCCTGCACTCGCCGCGACCTCGCGGACGATGTCGTTTATCCGGCTGTCCGCCCGGAACCGAAGAGTGTCCAGGTCGCGAGCGCGCACGAAGCGGTTGCGCGCCTGCGAATCGTCAGAGAGCCGCAGAGCGCAGCGCGCCATGCGGTACTGCAGCTCCGCGTAGTCGGGGTCGACGGCTGCGGCGGCTTCGTAGGCATCGAGCGCCTCCGCTGGGCTGCCCGCGGCCTCAAGTGCGGCACCCCGATCGTAGTGGCGCTGCCACGTCTCCGCCTCCTGCGGCGAGAGGTCTCGTCCGTGGAGCGACCCGAGCGGCGCGAAGTCGATGAGCCGCGTGCCTACGGTGCTCAGGACCACGCGGGCGCCGGATCGGCGCACGACTGCGACCACGTCGCTAAGATTGCGCCGAAAAGCACCGTAGACCCCGGCCATGCTGGGGTCGCTCGCGCGAACCTGTTGCTGAAGGAACATTTCCATCCCGCGCCAGGACCCCGCGGCTTCGTCGCCGCGGCGCAGTGCCGCGGAAAGGATCTGGCCGAGCCGCGTCGACTGGAGCGCGATGGACGCGCGAGTGATCGTCGGGCCGAGCCGCCGCTGCGTCAGGGTGGTGCCGTTTCCGTATGGGCCCACGACCTCGTTGTTCCCGGCATAGACGATGACGAGATCGGGATCGCGCCGGGCGATGTCGTCGGCGATGGGCACGAGCGCGTGCGAGTTGATGGCGACGATGCCGGTGTTCACGACCTCGAAAGTCCACTCTGGGAAGCGCTCCCGCAGCATCACCCCAAGAAACCGACCGAAGCTGAAGGACGGCTCGGGATCGCCCTGGGCGGCAGATTCACCGACGACGAAGATGCGGAACGTTCGCGCGGCCTTCGTGGCGGGGATCACGAAGGGGGTCGGTTGCCGCGCCATGGCCGGCGGAAAGAACCGGCGGGTGAAGTCGGGGTTCTCGCAGAAGGCACTCTGGCCCCTCACTTCGCAAGGAATGGTGAAGTCCGGGCAGAAGCCGGCGCCGGCGAGGCGCAGCCCGATCTCGACGAGCACGATAAGGAGGATCGGCGCGGCAACGACCGTCGCGAGCCGAAAGAGCCAAAGGCGACCCACCGACGGGCGTGAAGGCTCCGTCGAGGTCGGCTCAGGCGTCGGCGAGGAGCGTCGCGTACTCAAGGAGCGACCCTAGAATAGGGCGTAGATGAAGGGGGCGAGTGCGCTTCCCTGGGTCAGGACGATGATGGCCCCGAGCAGCACCAGGGCGATGGCAATGGGCAGGACCCACCACTTCTTCTGCTGCCGGAGGAACTGGAAGTACTCGCCGATGATGCGTAGCTTGGACACGGCGGCATCCTAGTACATCTTGTCGTATCGGGACGGGCGTCCGCCCTCGCGCCGGATCCAGTAGGTGGCGGCGTCAGGCTCCGCGGGCAGCCCGAGAAAGCGCTTCCCCGCGATCCTCGCCACGATCGCGACCGGGGTCACGACGAGTGCGAAAAGGACGGTCAGCGCAACCCGGGACATCACCCAGCCGAGGGCGAAGGCGAGTGCCATCCAGATCCGGTAGGGCACCCGCAGGCGAGATGGAAAAAGAGCCCCGGCGACGAGAAGTGCGAGGCCAACGATTGCCGCGGCGTCGCGCATCGGCGGGGTCCCGTGCCGATGAGCGATCCACGCGCCGACAGCGACGAGCACGGCCCCCACCGCGAGGCCGAAGCTCCGGAGGCGCCCCGAGGACAGGTCCAGGCCGTCCAGCGAGGCAGCGACGTCGCTAGTCCAACTCATGCTTCCTCCGCCAGTCGCTGGCTTCCGCGAAAGGGGGCTGAGCCCCCTTGTGCAGCACGGCAGACCCCATCACGAGAACGTCCATTTCGGTGCGCATGAAGCACGTGTAGGCGTCGCGGGGCGATTCCACGATAGGCTCGCCGCGCACGTTGAAGGAGGTGTTCACGAGAATGGGACAACCGGTTCGCGCCTCGAAGCGCTCGAGGAGGGCGTGAAACAAGGGGTTGTCCTCGGTGCCGACCGTCTGGACGCGCGCCGAGTAGTCGATGTGGGTTACGGCCGGGACCTGGGAGCGGACGGCCGTCAGCCTATCGATGCCCCAGAGCCGCTCCTCCTCCCCCGTCACAGGGCAGCGCCGCGCCCCCCGGATGGGCGCCACGAGAAGCATGTACGGGCTCGGTGCGTCGATCTCGAACCACTCACCAGCCTTCTCGGCGAGAACCGCCGGCGCGAATGGGCGAAAGCTCTCGCGGAACTTGATCTTGAGGTTCATGCGCTTCTGCATGTCTGGCGCGCGCGGATCTCCGAGGATGGACCGGTTGCCGAGCGCGCGTGGCCCGAATTCCATACGTCCCTGGAACCAGCCAACCACCTTCCCGTCCGCGATCAGGCGAGCCACCGCCTCCAGCAGGGCGTCCGGTGCCAGGGCTTCGTAGGGGACCCCGCGCTCCTGGAGAAATCGCTGGACTGCCTCGTCGGAGTAGGCCGTGCCTAGATAGCTCCCCTGCATCAGATCGCGTCCGTCCTTGCGGGGAGAGGGCTGGCCGCGGTGGTGGTGGTACGCGATGAAGGCGGCGCCCATGGCTCCCCCGGCGTCGCCGGCCGCTGGCTGGATCCAGATCCGATCGAAGGTGCGCGAGCGTAGGAGCCTCGCGTTGGCGACGCAGTTCAGTGCGACGCCTCCCGCGAGGCACAGGTCTCTCTGCCCGGTCTCCTTGCGCACGTGGCCTGCCATGCGCAGGACTATCTCCTCCGTGACCTCCTGAACGGATCGCGCCAGGTCCATCTCGCGTTGCGTAATAGGGCTCTCGGGCTTCCGGGGCGGGCCGCCGAAGAGGTCGTCGAAGCGGTGGCCGGTCATCCGAAGTCCGGCGCAGTATTCGAAATACCTCATGTCCATCCGAAACGAACCGTCGCGCTTGAGGTCGAGGACCTGGTCGTAGATGGCCTGGACGTACCGAGGGACACCGTATGGGGCGAGCCCCATCAGCTTGTACTCGCCGGAGTTCACCTTGAAGCCGGCCTGATACGTGAACGCGGAATACAGAAGCCCAAGCGAGTGCGGGAACCGGAGCTCTGCGGCAATCTCCACGCGATTGTCGTGTCCGACACCGTAAGAAGACGTCGCCCACTCGCCGACCCCGTCCATGGTCAGGAACGCCGCCTCCCGGAAGGGCGACGGGAAGAATGCCGCGGCCGCGTGCGACTCATGGTGCTCGGGGAACACCAGGGGGCCTCGGAAGGCGAGTTCCTTCGCGATCAGGTCTGGCACCCAGAGCTTCTGGCCGAGCCAGAGCGGGACCGCTTGGACGAAAGCCGGCAGGCCCTTCGGTGCCATGGCGAGGTGCGTCTCGAGGATCCGCTCGAACTTCAGGAACGGCTTGTCGTAGAACGCGACGCAGTCCAGGTCGTCCACGCCGATCCGGCCCTGCTGCAAGCACGCACGGGCGGCGTGCGCCGGGAAGCGGTGGTCGTGCTTGCGGCGCGTGAAGCGCTCCTCCTGCGCGGCTGCGACTACCTGGCCGTCGACGAGCAGGCAGGCTGCCGAGTCGTGGTAGTAGGCGGAGATGCCGAGGACGTTCATGGCTCGGGCCGGGAGACGAGGCGAGTGTAACCGCATCGCGCCGGAGGCGCCTCGCCGTCGAGGGTTCCCGGGTTTCGTGGAGCCGGCGCATGCCGGTCGACGGGGGACGAGGGCGGATGCCGCCTGACTAGCCGACCAGGTCCTCGGTGCCGTCGACGCCGAGCACGTTTCCGGTGAGCCAGGTCGTGTCGGGCCGGGCGATCGCCACCACCAAGGCCGCGACATCGGCCGGTGTGGTCAGCCGCTTCGCGGGGTGGATCGCCAGGCAGTGCTCGATCATCCGATCATTGCCCGGGATCTTGCGGAGAGCGGGCGTATCGGTGACGCCGGCGCGGACCGCGTTGACGGCGATTCGCCTGGGCACGAGTTCTACCGCGAGCTGTCGACAGTGGCTCTCCAGGGCCGCTTTCGCGGCGGAGACCGCGCCATAGGACGGCCAGATCCGATGCCCGCCCGCGCTCGTCATGGCGAAGATGTGAGATCCCGCCGCCCATCATCCCCGCGCGAAGGACGTCCTGGACCCAGTAGACGAGCGAGTGCGCCATGACGTCGAGCGTCATGTCCATCTGGGGGCGGGTAATGGCATCCGCGGCGCTGCCCCCGACGAACGGCTTCAGCGTGCCGAAGGCAAGCGAGTGGAGCAGGACATCGACGCCAGTCGGGTTCCCCTCCTCGGTCAGGGTCCGTGTCATCTCGGCCACGACCTCGGCGCGCTTCTCCGGGTCGGCCGCGTTGATGTTGAAGAAAACCGAGCTGCCGCCGGCGGCAGAAATCTCGGCTCGGATTCGGTCGACGTTTGCGAGCGTCCCCTTGCGGTCGAGGTGGACTCCGAAGATGCTACGCCCAGCCCTGGCGAGCGCCAGGGAGATGGCCTCGCCGAAGCCGGATGACGCTCCGAGGACCAGGGCCCACTTCTTGGTCAATGGCATCGGCAGAAGATCGTTGACGGACGCCTGCAGGTCAAGTGCGCCGCGAATTCGGGCCGAACCGGGGGAGGGCCGGACGCTCGCACGGTAGCGCTGGTCCGGACCGATGCGGGGCAGCGGCGCCGCTCGAAGTCATCTTCACCGGACCGGGTGGGCGCTGTCGCCCGCGCGGCGCGTCGCCGCCGATGGAGCCGCCCGGGGCCGGGCTAGGGGAGGGCCGCGGTCCCGCCAGCGACGATCCTTCCGGGAGCGTCGTCCAAGGGCGGGGTCGCGTGACAGTAGTTGCACGCTCCGTGAGGCGAGAGAGAGGTCATGCAGCGCGCAAGGCCTCCGTACTCGACGCACACCTTCAGTGGGAATACCAGGGACTCGGCCGAGTAGAAGTTTCCGACCAGATTGGAGTGGACCGAGAAGGAACGACCGCTCGAGTCGGTCACGTCGATGGCGGCGCCTTCGATGCCCGCGTCCGCCGGCGCGTCCACAGCTGAATATACCGTCCCGGCAAAGGTCCAAGGCCTCGCATTGTGGCCTCCCTCCTGAGACCCAGCGGGGACCCCACCATGGCAGCGGAGACAGTTGTCTCCTGGGCGCATGGTCGGGCCCTGCTCAGGTACGCATCCCCCTGCGACGAGCAGCACGATGACCGCGGCTCCCCTCATCGCCCCTCGAGTCGCAAAACGAGATCCAGGGTGATCTGGCATGCATCATCGACCTTCACGAAGAGGAGCGAAGGTCGTTGGACCCCGTGGGCGTCTAGGCTTACCGCGAAACTTCCACGAGCCCGGAGCTCCCCAGTCGGTAGCCTGACGAGCGTGATCGGTACCGTCAGTCGACGCTTCACGCCGTGAAAAGCCACCTCGCCCTCCATGGGCGCCGGCGACTCCGGAAGCTCCTTCGTGGGATCGAGTTGGAGCGCCACCTTCACGGTAACGAACGGGAACGTGCCCGCTTCGACCGCCTCGAGCATGTGAGAATCACGGTTCGCGTCGCCCGAGTGGAATGAGGCGACCGGGACCCTCACTTGGGCGACCGCCGATCCATCTTCCCTCACGAGCGCCTTGCCCTCGATTTCCCGCGAGAGCCCCTCCACCTGGTGCAGCTTGTGAATCACCGTGTACCGGATGACGCTCTGCGCCGGGTCCACCGAATAGATGCTTCCGGGCGGCAGGCCGGTCGAAAGCAGGAGGGCGAGTAGGGCTCGACTCATGACCGGTTTGTCCTAGAAGACGAGGGCGCCAACGCCAGTCGCCACGGCTGCGAGGGTCACGTAGCCAACGACGAGGTGCGCGGTCGCGATGGACTGTTGATTCAAGTACCCCTCGCGCCCCGTCGTCCAGATGCCCAAGACGGCCTGAGCGACCATCCCCCCGGTCGCCGTGAACATGGCGATCTTGTGCAGCGAGATGCGGTCGAAGCCGTCTCGGCGCTCCGGCGCAGCCGGGGCGCCGAGCGCGAGGGCGCCAGCGGCAATGAACGTGGCGAAGGTCGAGTACGCAAGAAGCGCGTGGGTCTCTGCGTACTTGTTCGTGTTGTTGCCGCCGAACTTGTCGTCGTAGTTGAGCTGCCCGACGATGGTGGTGGCGAGTTGGAGCCCAAACATGCCGAGGCCGAGGCCCTGGTGCCAGTCCAGGAGGGTCCGGCGCAGGCGCATCGACTTGTCGTCTACCTGCGGAACGGGCTTCGCCTCTCCGAGCAGGTCGAAGTCGAGCGACGTTGGCTTGGGTGGCGTCAGGTCTGGCTGGTCGGGAGTATTGCTCGGTGGACCGTCTGCGGCCGCGAGTGCGGGCAAGGTGGTCGCGAGGATCAAGGCCGCGGCGATGGAGCGCGCGAAGCGGCGAGGGCGCACTCGCAGCTGGCCCGCCGCGCAAACTTGGCCTGGCGCGTGGGCTTCTCGGGTGCTTCCTTTGCGCATGAATCCCCTGTCACCCGGGCCGTCGGCCGGGACGATTGCGGTTCGGCCCTTCGCGGGCGGCGGCCAGGACCGGCCGGTGATCCGGCCACCCATCGGGCTCCACCCTTCATACCCCACGCTCGGACGGTGTAGGTCGCAGAAACAGTTCTTCACCATCGACGGGGCCGCCGGGCCGGCGAGGGCTCACCGCGTGGCGAGGCCATGCCGTCGCGCGACTCCGCCGACGCCCCGGCCCCCGAGGCCGAACGAGCCACGTTCGCTTGCGGAGCCGGTCCCAATCGCCGCGACCGAGAACTCCGGATTCTGAATGCCGCCAGCCGACCGCGCCTCGCCGGACGCCTCGCACGCCTGATGCCCTTCTCGTACAATGACTGCACGCCCATGCCCAGGAGGTGGCGATGACCCAGACGATCTCTCGCATCCGCTCCTTCGCAGCGGCTCTCTTGCTTGTTTGGCAAACCGCGGCCGTCGCCAAGGACCGCTCCGAGATTCCTGATCGGTACAAGTGGAATCTTGGCGACCTCTATCCTTCGGAAAAAGCGTGGACGGCCGCAAAGGACTCGTTGGCCCAGCGCATTCCCGGCCTGGGGAATCAGAGGGGGCGTCTCGGGGACTCTGCCGGGGCGCTCCTTCGGACGCTCGATGACATGTTCGGCATCCAGCGGGACCTTGAGCGCCTTTCGGTGTACGCGGCGTCGCTCTCGGACGAGGACATCCAGGAGGCGCGGCCCCGCGAGATGCGCCAAGTATCGCAGCAGTTGGGAGTCGATTTCGCCACCGCCTCCTCCTTCGTGCGCCCGGAGATTCTCGCGCTCGGCGCCGACAGGGTCGGGGCCTTCTTGGCCCAGGAGCCAGGGCTCTCCCCGTATCGATTCTTCCTCGAAGACCTCATTCGCTGGAAACCGCACACGCTCTCGGCGCCCGAGGAGCGGATCATCGCGGAGGCCGACAGCTATTCCGACGTCGGTGGTACGGCCTACGGCGTGCTCATGAACGCCGACCTACCGTGGCCAACGGTCACGCTGTCCACCGGAGAGGTGCGCCTCGACTCATCCGCCTACAGCCTCTATCGATCCTCCCGGGTCCGGGCCGACCGGGACAAGGTGTTCGCCGCCTTCTTCGGAGCCCTGAAGTCCTTTAGCCGCACCACGGGGGCCACGCTCGATGGGGCCGTGAAGGCGCAACTGTTCACGAAGAAGGCGCGCAACTTCCACTCATCCCTGGAGACCGCGCTCTTCCCGCCCAACGTGCCGCAGGAGGTGTACGCCCAGCTCCTCTCCAACGTGCGACGCAGTCTACCCACGTTCCATCGCTACCTGGACTTGCGTCGTCGCATGCTGGGCCTGGACAAGCTGCGCTACCAGGACCTCTATGCGCCCGTGGTTGCGAGCGTGGACCTCAAGTTCAGCCCGGACGAGGCGCGTGCCATCACGCTCGAGGCCTTCGCGCCGCTGGGAAAGGACTATGTCGAGGCTCTGCGCAAGGGATACGAGAGTCGCTGGACCGACTACCTGCCAACCCGTGGGAAGCGCTCAGGCGCCTACTCGACGGGCGTGTACGGAGTGCATCCCTACCAGCTCCTCAACTTCAACGGACAGTACGATGACCTCTCCGCGCTGGCTCACGAGTCGGGACACTCGATGCACACCTGGCTTGCGATGCAGACCCAGCCCTATCCGACCTACGATTATCCACTCTTCGTGGCCGAGGTTGCGTCGACCCTGAACGAAAACCTGCTGTTCCACTACATGCTCTCGAAGGCAAAGGACGATGACACTCGCTTGGCCCTTCTCGGGAACCATCTCGATGGCCTGCGCGGAACGCTATTCCGGCAGACGCAGTTCGCCGATTTTGAACTTGCCTTTCACGAGAAGGCCGAGCGCGGCGAGCCCCTCACGGGCGAGAACCTCTCCGAGCTGTACCTTCGCATCACGCGCCAGTTCTACGGTCACGACAAGGGAATTTGCCAGGTAGACGACATCATTGCCACCGAGTGGGCCTTCATCCCTCACTTCTACCGCCCCTTCTATGTCTACCAGTACGCCACGAGCATCGTCGCTTCGACTGCCCTCGCGAAGGGGATTCGCGAGGAGGCAATGCACGGGGGCACGTCCCGCCGTGACGCCTACCTGAGGATGCTGAGGGCGGGAGGCTCCGGTTACGCGATCGACCTGCTCAAGGCAGCTGGCGTCGACATGACGACCTCCGCTCCCTTCGATGCTGCAGTGGAGGAGATGGCGGCGACCATGGACGAGATGGAGGCGATCCTCGCGCGCCAAGGAAAGGCAAAGGCCGGAACCTAGCCGGCACGACTCGTGGCTCTCGCCCTGGCGGGCCGCAGTTGGGGCGAGGGCAGAGGGCGTGGAGGCGGAGGTACGTACCGTGAAGATCGCGCTCTTCGGGGCGACCGGGATGGTCGGGCAGGGCGCCCTCCGCGAGTGCCTGCTCGACCCGGACGTCGACAGCGTCGTGGCGATCGGGCGAACCTCGACCGGACAACGGCACGAGAAGCTGCGCGAGTTTGTCCGACCGGACGTGGCGGACCTGGCAGGGCTCGAAGGCGAGCTTGCTGGGTGCGATGCTTGCTTCTATTGCCTCGGGGTCTCATCGGCGGGAATGCCGGAGAAGGAGTACCGGCGGGTGACGCACGACCTCACGCTCGCCGTTGCGCGAACGCTGGCGGTCTGCAGACCGGGCATGAGGTTCGTCTACGTCTCGGGGGCGGGCACGGACAGCACCGAGCGCGGGCGGACGATGTGGGCCCGCGTGAAGGGCGAGACCGAGAACGCGCTGCTCCGGCTCCCGTTCGCTTCGGCCCACATGTTCCGGCCGGGCTTCATCCAGCCTCTGCACGGCATCACGTCCCGGACGAGGGCCTACCGCGCGCTTTACGCGGCCCTCTCGCCGCTGTTCCCCCTGCTGAACGTGCTCGTCCCGAGCCACGTGACGACGACGGAGCGGCTCGGTCGCGCGATGCTCACGGTCACGAAGCGGGCAACTCCCAGCGCGGTGCTCTCCACGCGGGACATCAACGAGGTCGCCCTTTCAGCCATGGCGCGTTCCGAGGCGCGGCCCTAGCGGCAATGCCGTTCACTTACGGCCCGCGGTGAGCGGTAGCTTTCGAGGATAGTTGCTCATTTTGATCTTTACGGCTCTGGGGAAGGCGCGTTCTGGGCGCCTTTCCGGTAGGAGGAGCCGCTTCAGGTTGCGTTCGAGCCGCTGGAGACGCGAGGGGATGGTTCCCAGGGCGAGCGTTCGTCCCCGGAGACGACTCAGCTCGTCGCGGACGTAGAAGAGGGCATTGACGAAGCTGATGCGCGTGGGCGGGACTCCAGCCGCGTTTGCGGCGCGTTCCATCTCCCTGCGCACCAGGTTGTAGGCGATGGCGATCCCCCAGAGTTCCTGCCGGACGCCGGCGGGCGTTCGACTTCGGATCGTCTCCTCGCGGTTGAGCAGGTGCGTCTTCACCTCGTCATACGCGAGCTCCAGTTCCCATCGCTCGTGGTAGAGGGCGACGAGTTCCTTGGCCGGGTACCGGTTCCAGTCAAGACATCGCTGACAGTTGACTGCAGGGTGACAGCAGTCCCCTTCAGGGGTTTACGGCTCGATCGTTCAGTAGTTCTTTCGAGGTTACAGGGGCGCTGACACCTGTCGCCTGCGACTCGGTGACAGTGGACCTGACACCGTCGATTACCTCGATGTCGGGGACGATCTCGAGGGTGCCGAGGTCGACCTCGAAGAAGCGGGCTCGCCAGCGCAGCACGCCTTCCTGCTTGAGTCCGATGATCTGGCCCACCAGGGCTGAGCTCACGAACACATGGTCGCCGTTGACGGTAATGGTGCCCCCCTTCGAGACATGACGCGTCTCCCACCCGGGCGGATAGCTCGGGGCGAGCGGCTGGAGCGAACGCCGCTCCGAGTCGCGATAGACCTCCGCCGGCGTCTTTCCGGCAAGAGCATCGTGAGGCCTCACCTCGTTGAATTCGACCATCCAGCGTTCGCACTCACGTTGCTGGGCACGGCGGGAGGCCGCGGGCTTGAGCTGGAGCTCGCTCAGATCCCGGTGCATCCGCTCGTGGCCGCCGTTGTCCTGAGGACAGCCGGGGCGGGAGCGGTACAGGCAAATCCCGAGCGAGATGAGCCAAGCCCCCAGGCGGCTCAGCCCAGCGCGGGCACGAGTACACACGAATGGTGAACCATTGTCATTCAGCATGGCTGCAGGCAAACCGTGTCGTTCGAAGAGGGCGGTGAGTACCCGCTGGACGTGGTTGAGCCTCGGCCAAGCGAGCAGGACGACAGCGAGGACCTTCCGGCTGAAGGCATCGCGCACCGTCAGCGGCTCGCATCGCTCTCCGTTCCGAGCAAGCCACCAGCCCTTGAAATCAATCGTCCACAGGTCGTTCGGGCCGTTCACCTCGACGTGCGGCCGCTCGTCGACGGTCCAGATCCTCACGCGAGGCCGCCTTCGCCTCACCTTCCCGAGCCTCGAGAGGATCCGGGCAACCGTGCTCCGGCTCGGCGCGTCCTCTCCGTGCGCACGCCGCAGTATCCGGGAGATCTTGTCCGCACCCCAGGTCGGGTGCCAATCGCGCAGCTCCACGATGCGGACGACCAGTTCCTCGGCCGTCGTCAGCGGGCTCGTCACCGGCCGCCTGCTCTCCTCGACGAGACCCGGGTAACTCGCCTCCCGGAAGCGGCGCAGCCACTTGTGGCCGGTCTGGCGGGAGATGCCGAACTCGCGGCACAGCGCCGAGACATTGGCTCCCGGCGCGCTGGCCCTATCAACGAACTGCAGCTTCTGGGTCATGACTCGCTGCTCTCTCCAGGGCATGCCACAGCGTCACCTGTAAGCGATGTCCTGAGACGGTTTCTGTCAGCGATGTCTTGGTACAGCACCACCTCTCCGCGTCGACGAGCGAGGTCAGGAGGGTGGAGCGCGGGCAGCCCTTGCGTTTGTAGTGGATCGCCCGGATCTCCCACTTCCCCGGCAGGCCGGTCTCGTGGACGTCCCACTCGACGAGGTAGTCGTCCTTGCCCAGCTTCTCCTTCACCGCCCACCGGGTGTTCACCTTCGTCCTGGAGAGCCAGTGCCGATTCCCGCTCGTCTCGAGATGAATGAGAATCCTTCTTCACGAGGAAGTTCCGGTCGACAATCGTCAGCGAATCCTCGGGGATCTCGCTCCAGACCGACCGGGCCAGGGTCGTCTCGCCGATGCCATAGGCAGCGAAGCGGACGGTGGAGAGCACGTGCGAGCGCAACGCCATCAGCGCCACGACACGGACCTGGGGGTACCCGCTGTCGCCCGTCCGGCCTCGCTGCCCTCCGAACGCCTCCCGGTTCTCAGGGGAATCCGGGACCCGCATCGTGGTCCCATCCATCCCGTACAGGGCCAGACCCCGCCACCGATGCGCGTCCGCGCTTCGCGTCGCCCACTCCGTCGCCGTGGTCGCAAACAGGTACTCCAGCGGCCCTTCCGCGAGCCGCTGCCGAGCCTGGCTGATCGCGCTCTTGGCGACGGCCGTGTCATCTCGATCCGGCAACGGGATGTCGAGCAGGTCGACCACTCGCTCGATCGATTCGCCTCGGTACAGGCCCATCCCGATGACCAACCAGACAACCTGCTCGGCGGGCAATCGTCGCCGACGAATCGTCGTCGTGCCCGTGGCCCGTAGCGCCCGCTCGATCCATGCCGGGTCGAGGTGCCGCCCCAGCTGCTCGAAACTACTCGGCTCTGCGAACTCCGCCGCCGCCGCCAATGCCTCGCCAAGGTGCACGTCGTTCCCTCCCGACGTGCATCATGATCCCCTCGATCACAACGGCAACCCATCGCCGCAAACCTCAGTCGCGGCGATCGGTTGGCCTTATCTGATCAGCATTGGACCTAGCGGGAGCCGGGTTGTTGTGGTGGCTTCGCGTCGGCAAATCGGCTGCGTGGTAGGAACTCTCGCGGCTCGCGTCGGCACGCACGATGGTTTGCAGGTTAGTACGAGTGCACGAGCGGCTGAACCTCGCTGCAAGGGCGGCAGATGGCATTCGGGAGTCCCGAGTTCCGCCGAGTCCTTCCGGCGACCGCCTTGAAGATCGGGCCGCTCTGTTGTTCGTCGCATGCAAGGCAGGGGTTCAAGCCGCCGTCCGGCAGATTGTAGGGCGCTGACAGGTTTGCGAGACAGACGGTGAGGCACGTCGCTCGCGTGTTTTGGGTGTCGTAGGCCCACGCTTGGGCACAAGGGAGGTCGAAGCCCAAGCCGATGAGGCAGGCCACGTCTCCATCGAACGCCGTTCCGCCGTCGGGGGCCGAGCTGAAGCCGCACGCGCGGACGGGCGCGGTCAGGTCGCTGTTTCGCATGTAGACGGCGAGGTTTGTGAGCGTCGAGCAGACGCCGCAGTGGCCGAAGTGTGTGACGGCCGCACCCTGTTCCTGCGCTTTGCTCTCCGAGGCATACGTGACGAGGGCGTACGGTCGAGGCGCGGCGTCCGGAGGGCCCAGTGGGAGCACGCCGCAGACCATATCGGGAGGGTCATCGGGCGGCGGGGGCGTGGCGTACGGGTCGCTCGTCAGGGCAGCATAGGCGACCGCGAGACCCCAGTTGTCGACGAGAGCCTGGATGAACGCGTTGTCGTAGGAGGGCGGCGCGAAGGTGGTCCCGCCGCAGGTGCACGCTGGTTGGCACCGGTCTGATCCGAGGCCGGTTTGCGCGTTGGGGCGACCGAAGAGGATCGCACAGGGGTCCGCTGAGGTTCCGGTGCCGTTGCAAGCATGCAGGCCAGCCGCGAAGGCAAACAGGATGACCAAGATCCCAATCGTTCGTTGGCGCACAGGCGAATGGTAATCGAAGGCCGCGCCGACGAGCAGCGAGATTCGGGCCGGCGAACGCCCGTGCTGATGCTCGAGACCCTGTCCACTCCGGAGGGAGAGGCGCACCAGCGCGTCCTCGGCATCGCGACTGCCCAGCCGGGGTCTGTCCTCGCCGCCACAACCTCGCTAGCTCTTGGCCGTGGGCATCGCGATCGGCATCTTGCCGCACACCGGGTGGGCCTGGCTGGTCAGGGTCGCCGGTTCGCGGAAGGCCAAGGTGGAGTCGCGGGCGAGGATCGTCGCCTGTGAAGTCGTCGAAGGCCAGCTGTATCACCTCGCAGCTGATTCCACACGCGGCCGGCTCGAGTTTGCGGAGCGACGCATGGCGGTCGTAACCAAGGCATCTTTCGCTCTTGCCCCGCACCTAGGCGAGGTCCGCGCGGCAGTCGTGCTCGGCAAGAGGCTCGTTCTCCCGTCGCTCGAGATCATCGTCGCCGCCCACACGCTGATCCACGGCGCGGAGGGTGAGCTCTGGCGTGCCGTATTCGCTGAGGCGTGCGCGACCCACGGCCTCTCGGTGACGAGAGCCACGGCAAGAGACGTCGCTACAGCGCTGGCGAAGCGCCACCCTAGCCAGGAGATCGCGACGTTCCTTGCAGAAGGCAAGCGCGACGTGGGGCCGCCGTGGAGCCGGGAGCCGCAGGAGGCCGCCCTGGGCGCGTGGAGCGTGCTGTAAGGGAGCTCGCTGGTGCTGAGCACTTCTGGCGAGGGCGGAAAGGAGGGGCGGAGGGCCCACCGAATCGTCAAGCGGTGGGTCGCGAGAACTCCCGAAACGCCCTTTGGGTAGGACAGCTCGCACACCGCCGATAGCCTCCTATTCGGGCGGTGGTACCGTGGTGATGGCCGGAGCGGCAATCCGAGCAGGTGCGGCGGCGCGCCTGGGCCGGCCTGGGGCTCCGGGCGAACGGGCCGGGGGGTGGCAGAAACCCGGAACAGCTCTGGTCCCATGCTGGCGACGCAGGGTTTCGGGAATCGCCGATTCCATGAGGAGAGAGATGGCGAAACGATGGCTTTGGGTGGTCGCGGCGATGATCGCAGGGGCGGGTTGTGCCACGGCGCGCATCGTGGACAGCGATGTCATTGGGCCGGATGGTGGGCACCTGGTGAAGCTCGAATGCGAAGCTCGCGATCAGTGTGCGGCCTTGGCACGCCAAGCGTGTGGCGGCGACTTCGACGTGGTGAACAACGAGGTCTCTTGGGGCCCATCCAGCCGCACTCCACCGGGCAGCACGGACGTGATGCTCGTGCGTTGCAAGTCGGCGGCAGGCGTCGCCCCGGGCCACCAACCCGCGGGCCCGCTCGACGCCTTCCCGTAGACCCCTGGGTCGCCGCGAAAGCGGCCCGGAATGCCGGGCCGCACGACCCGGCCGCTCCCATCACCGCCATGCGAACTTACAGCGTCGGCTCAGGCGGTCACAGCCCTGCACAGACGGGCGCGCTCGGCGACGCCAACGGGGCCATCGAGGCTGCCCCCCAGGCCGTTCAGGAGCTGAGCCGTGGCCCATACGTTCTAACCCTGCCGATGGGCCCCTCGACCCAGCGGGACGCGCCCCCGTCGGGTAAAGGTCAACCGGGCCGAGGGGCGCTACAATGGCATTTGTCGGTGTGGTGCCGTGCCAGTTGGCCTGCCGCTGGGCAACGAGAGTTGCCTAGCCCGACGTGTGGGCGAGGCACGGCGCGGCGCGGCGACCTGCACTGGCCGGAGGCCCTTGGAAACCCGGGGGCCTTCGCATCTGACCGCGTGGGGTCGATGCCTGCGGAGCCAGCACGAAGCCCTGATGAGGCAGGCCTCCCTCCGGCTCAAAGCCTAGCCCAGTGGCGTCCTGGAGGGCGCCTAAAGGGGAGGACCCTGACGAGAGGCTGCGGCCCACCCGAGAGCCCACCCTTCGCGTGATGCACGGCGACCCCGCCATGCTCGCCTGGAGGCTCCAGGCATCACGTTGGACCCCTCGGCCCGAGCCCTTGCCAGGAGGCGGCTTTCGCCGGGCCGGGACACGCCAGGCCCGAGCAACAGGGTTCGTCCTTAGGCTTCTGCATCATGAGTGGAAGGCGCGTGGCAACGAGGGATCACGCCATCGACCCTCTCGGGACGTCACCTTAGGTACATGCAGGACGATTAGTGCATCTACCCATTCGCCGAGAAGAGAAGAGGTCCCATAAATGTTTCCTTACAGCCCATGAGGTGCCGGCGCCAATCTGCGTGTTTCACCATTAGTTTCCAACTTGCCTTGGACCCTGAGTCCGGAGAGCGCGTTGCGCGCCTCCCTACGGCGAGCCACCGCAGACGCCGGGAGACCCCCGGGGAGGTCCAGTGTGCTGAACTCGCAAGCTGTCCGCCGCCATTCTTTCTCGAAACTGTCGAAGCTGTTTGCCGCTGTTGCGGCCGTGATGGCAATCTCCGCAGCCGCCTATGCCGATCTCACGCCGTGGAAGGACTACCAGGTGAGCGAGGCGGTCTGGCAGGTCACCACGGTCAAGGTAGATGCAGGGATGGGGGACGCGTACCTGGAGGGTTTGAAGAAGACGTGGTTCGCGTCCATGGAGGTCCAGAAGAAGCTAGGCTACATCGAAGACTACAAGATCTTCCGGAGCGATCTCGCGCAGAGCGGTGAGTTCAACATGCTTCTCATCGTCAAGTTCAAGAACACTGCTGACCTGGCTCCTAGCAAGGCGAAGTACGAGGCTTTCATGAAGGAGTGGGGCGACGCTCACCAGAAGGAGAATAGAGACCTCGCGCAAAAGACCTATCCGACCCTGCGCAAGATCACGGGGCAGTACGAATTCCGCGAGATCACCTTGAAGTAATGTCGTTGCGCCATACCGGCAGCGTCCCAGGCCCGCCGGGACGCTGCTTGCTGCGGACCATTGAGCTGCCGCTTTCGGCGACGCACGAGTCCACGCTCTTCTCCCTCCACCCGCCTGAGGCCAGGGAGAGCTTTGCCGAAACCACATCACCAGGTAGCGATTGGCTCAGGGCGGCTTCTGTCCTCCTTTAGGAGCCCCGCCGACAACCCCGCAGCGGACGATCTCCGCAGCGCTGGGGAGGTGTTGGATGCCCCAGCACAGCTCGATGAGATGAGCGACCTGTCCTGGCGGAAGAATGCCTTCCGCAAGGGCCGTGAACTTTGCCTCCAATGCCGTGTCGCTCATGGGAGCCTGGACGCTGCCCACAGCGTGCTCGATGCGCCGATGAAGCAACTGTCCGTCCCTGAGCATGATCGTCAGGTCTGCCTGCTCTGGCTTCATGACGGGGTCCGCGACCGGGTTGACCTTCGCGCGAAGAGCCACCACCACGCCGTCGCGCACGGCTCCGTCGGCGAACTGTTTCTCGCCTGCCGCGCCCTCCACGATCGCCACCGCAACGGCGTGGTAGACGCTGAACTTGCCCTCTAGCCCAGTCTGGGGCGCCCTCCTTCCGGTGAGCTCAAGCACGAGTGGGTTTACTCGGACGTCGATTCGGTCCACCTGCTCCGGCAGAATCCGGCTCTCGTTCCGAAGCTGAATAGCTGCGTCGATGGCAGGGTGAAGCACGATGCCACACGCAAAAGGCTTGTAGGTGTTGAGCCTAACCTCCCAGCGCTGCCCCAGGTCCTCAGTGATTTCCCGGTAATCCTGCTTCGTCGAGAGAGTGGTCGCCCATCCACGCTCCGCCTCGATCATCCTCTCGGAGCTCGTATATCCCTTCTCCGCCAGGATGGCTGCCAGTAGACCGTTGCTCGCGGCGCGCCCCGGGTTGAAGCTCTTGTTCATCGAGCCAAACGACTCCCGGAGGCCGACCGGCTGCGACGCTGCGAGGCCGAGCGCCCACGCCATTTGCTGGTCGGTGAGTGCGAGCACCCTTCCCGCCGCGGCGGCAGCTCCGAATACGCCCGCCGTGCCGGTGATATGCCACCCACGATCGTAGTGATCCGGGTAAACGGCATTCCCGATGCGAAGCGCTGTCTCCATGCCGACAACGAACGCGTCGAGAAAGGCCGCGCCATTCACGGGCTTGTACTCGACGAGTGCGAGGAGCGCCGAGGCGACTGGACCGCTCGCGTGGATGACCGACTTGAGGTGTGTGTCGTCGAAGTCGAGGACGTGGCTGCTCACGCCGTTCACGAGGGAAGCGTTCAGGATATCAAGGCGCTCGGAGCGTCCGAAGAGGCCGGCCTGGCCCGGCCCTGAGAACGGCGAAAGTGCGCCGACGGCGATCTCGACCGCCTCGTGGTGAGAACCGCCCACGGCTACCGCGACGTAGTTGAGAAGAGTCCGCGTTGCTTCCTTGCGGACACCAGCAGGCAAATCCTCGTGCCGAGTCTGTATCACCCAGCGAGCCAACCTCCGCGTCACACCCTCCGACTCGGCGGGCCGCGCCGGGTCTCGAGGGCCAGTCATCGCCGGCTCCGTCACCGCCATCACACGGCGCGGCAGGAGTGCCGCGGCCGAAGCTGCCGCCACTCCGAGAAACGAGCGTCGGCTCACTCTTGCCATTGGAGACCCTCCATTTCGGTCGCCGCGCCATCGAGCAAAAGCAGGTACTCCGAGGCGGCTACATATGAGTCCGACATATACGATTCACTTCTCCTCGCGGAAGAGATCCGAACGCCGCCCCGCCCCGGGGATGCCGCCAGTGCACCACCCACGGCAAGCCGTTCAGGGTGGTCCGCCTGGCAGCGCGGACCCTTCGAAGGCAGGTGCGTCGCCGATGCGATGCGGGTGATTCTCGTGGAGGGTGTGTGCGACCTTTCGCGGTCGGTCGCATGTTCTTCTTCGGGCCTCTTCCTGCTCTCCCCGGCTGAGGCTCGTAGTCGACTCTCTGGGGTAGACGCCCAACGTTTGGGCAATCCCGGACTGGCTGGGTGGGGCCGGCCAATCGCACGCCTACCCAGGGCGGAGATCCACACCTGGTCGCGCCGCCGCGGGCCGGGCGGATGCGCTAACCGTGCAACACGGGACGCGGCGCGAGTACTCGACGCAAGATTGCAGGCTGCTATGTAGCTGCGCTCAGGGGTCTCGGCGAAGAGGCAGCAGCGCCCGAAGGCGCGGGTCGCGGAGATATAGGCCCAGCCAGGCCACGGTGCCTAGTAGCGCCGGGGCGAACCACGTCACCTGGGAGACCCGGACATGGGTTGCAACGGCGCCCCCCAGGTAGCCGGTCACCAGCACCGCACCCAGAACGGAGGTTCCGGGAATGGCGTAGACGAGGGCGCAGGCGATCTCGGTGACGCCTATGGGAACAAGGGTGCCCGGCGGATAGCCGAAGCTGGCCCAGTTCTTCGCCATCTCCGGGCCTCCGGCGAGTTTGAGGCACCCGCTCAGCATCATCATTAAGACGGGCAACGCGCTGACAACGCGTCCCGCCCAAAGGGCCTTCCTGTCACCATTCGTCTCTGCCATGAACCCTCCGGTCTGCGTCTAGGCTGTGGGGGATGCAGGCTTAAGCGGCGCGCGCCGCGATTGCCAGCCCGGTGCCTGCCCGTCGGAACAGGGGCTGTAAGGGGCGAAGCGCGGCTGCTCGAGGATCACGGTCGCTGGAAGAAGGCTGCTAGCGACTACATCGCGGTATTGGGAAGGGGCACGATCGTGTCGAGGCTGGCGAACGCTGGCGCCTACCGATCGGCCGCTGCTGCGCCCCGCAGCAGGCTTCGTCCGTCACCCCCACTGGGACCCCGCGGCCCCAGGCAAGCGCGAAGTAGGAATCGCCAAGCGCCCGTGCGGAAACGAGCACGGCACGCTCTCTCGGCGTGATTGGTGCCTGATCGTTGAGCATCGCCGAGGCAGCCGTGAAGGTGTCGGCAACCTCCGCACGCCACGCCCACACCCGCTCGAGGTTCATCGCGTATCCGCCTTCGATGCGTGCCTCCTCGGAGCGCGCCCGCAAAATGACCGTCTGCCGCTGGTAGGTGGAGGACCTGATGACCTCGAGCGGGGTGACTCTGCCTCCCAGCCGCTGTCATCTTTCGCTTACACCCCAATCGTCCGTGGATTCGCTCCGTATGCGGCAGAATACGCGTGCACTAACAGTCTGGGGCCGGGCCGAGTCCGCCTGCTTCACACACCATGAGGAGAACGCAAGATGGCGTACGCGATTGTGCATCACTTTCCTGGCGGTACGAAGCAGCAGTATGAAGCGTCCATTAAGGCCGTGCACCCCAGCAAGGATAACCTGCCCAAAGGCCAAATCTCTCACACGGCTGGCCCTTCGGCTGGGGGCTGGACCATCGTGGCAGTTCACGACTCTAAGGAAAGCTGGGAGCGGTTCCGCGACGGTGTCCTGATGCCCAGAATGCAGCAGGGCATCCAGGGTGGGTTCACCACTCCCCCTCAGGAAACGGCCTTCGAAGTCTACAACATGAAGCCGTAGGGTATCGCGCATCGCGGGTAGCAAGGGGATTGCCCATGTCAGCGGAAGACGATGTCCGGGAAGCATCTGAGCGCTTCTACGCTGCGCTGAACCAGATGGCCAACGGGGACGCCGGCCCGATGGCGGGTATCTGGTCGCATAGCGCAGCCGCAACCACCATGCATCCAATCGGCGGCCGAGAGGTCGGCTGGGACAAGGTCGAGGGACCGTGGAGGGAAGTGGCCAAACTCGCGTCGGACGGGCAAATCAAACTGATCGATCGGATCGTTCATGTCGAGGGGGGAATGGGCTTCGAGGTGGGTACCGAGAAGGGCCAGATGACGTTCGCTGGACATCGGGTCCCTATCGAGCACCGCGTCACGAACATCTATCGTCGCGAAGCAGAGGGTTGGAAGATCGTGCATCATCACGCGGATGTGTCTCAACCCATGCTTGACGCCCTCAGCCGCCTAAAGGGAAAGAAATAGTGGTTGGCGCGTCGCCGCGCGGCGGGCTCCGCAGGTAGCTCCCATCCAGGCGCACTCAGCCACGGGCGACCCGCCGGGTTCCGCGTGGGACCGGCAATGGACGTGCGGACTTGGGTCGAGACTGTCCGCGCCCCGGGCGGATGTGCCGAGCGGCTCATCCAGGGTCATAACGATCACGCCGGTTCTTCCCGCAGGGGGGCGGGAGCCCCCCCGGTGGAAAAACCTATGGCGGGGGTTGACCCGGAGCTAGACTCCTACTTGCACGATCGGCCCGGGTGACCAACTGGAGGAGCAGGGGATGTTCTGGCCCCTCGAGCACACGTCCTTCTCGGTTCCACTCGCGGTCGTGCTCTCGGCCATCGCGGCGGCCGTCCTCGTCGCGGTCCTGCATCGCGACCGAGCGCTCGCCCCATGGATATGCGCCATTGCCCTCGCCGTGCCGTGGTTGGTTGGCCTTGGGGTCAAGGCCTGGCTCATGGCGCTCGGGCAACCGACGTGGCCCCTCCGCTGGCTCATTCGCGCCCTCCCGATGCTCGTCCCGGCAACGGTCCTGCTGGCCCTGCCACTCATTGCCCTCGCAGTATTGGCCCAGCGACTCGTAATGAAACCGTCGCTCCTCGGTCTTGGCTCCCGCGCCGCTCGCAGTTGGCTGATTGCCGGTGTCGTCGTCGGGTCGGTTGCGAGCATGACGCTCGTCTTCTCAGAGGTGTTCTGGCAGTTCGATCCGATAATCATTCTGGCCATGCCAAGAATCTGGCAGCAATATGCGCCCGGTGCTGTCCTGGGCGGGATCGCGGGATGGCTGGCTGGTCGCTATCTTGGCTCCCCGAAACAGTCCGCATGAACTCTGGCCGACGCGCTTCCCACCGGGCACCGCGCGGATCGTTCCAGTACTTCAACGCCCCGATTCGAATCCAGGGTATTGCGGCAAGCCGTCGAGGATCTCGAACCACTCGGCCTTCGAGGCCACGTGGATGTGGGCCATGGGCTTTGCGGTGATCTTGGAGTCGAGCGTGCCGATTCGCAGCCGAATTACCTGAGGTTGCGCATCCCGCTTGCTGTAGATGGGCGAGCCGCAGATCGAACAGAACCAGCGGTACTTGCCGGGGGAGGACGAGTAGGCGCGGAGCTCTTGCTCGCCCGTAACAATCCGGAACCTGGCCGCGTCGACGGGAGCGTTGGACGCGAAGGCGGTCCCTTGCGCTTTCCGGCACATCGAGCAATGGCAGCACGCGATCGGCCCGAGGTTGCCATCGATCTCGTAGCTTATCGCCCCGCATAGGCAACTCCCTCGAAGCATGACGCAGCCCCCGTTCCAGTTGACGGCGCGAATGGCACTGTCAGCACTCGTTGCACTGTGTACGGCACAGTTCTGAGGCACGTTCCTCCCCATGTGCCATATGCCCGCAAGCATCGCGGTGCAGCGCCCCGGTCCGGGACAGCCCTTTGCGCCAGGGCTAGTGGGGCTGAGGGCGACCAGGGTCGTCGATAAACGAAGGTGGGGGTAGTCCGCGGGGACCTTCGGTGGCACCGTTCTGGGCGCAGTCCGCGGGGGTCCGGCCTCGCCGTCCTTTCCCCCCCGCAGGGCGACAGGCAGGGCCCCCGCGGCTGCTCAGCGTGACTGGCGGAGATGCTCCGGCGGTGTTCTCCTCGGAGACCAGTTTGCCGTGATGCGAGGACTAGCTGACTCGGCCCGGGCAGGTCCGGCGGCGGGTCCGCAGCGCGGTCCACCCCACAAGTCTTCAGAAGACCTCGCCCCCGGGCTGGAGGTTGGCCACGGGATCCCAGAACCCAGGACCGGGACGCGGATCCTTTGCCCTGCCCAGGGGCTCGCGGCAGGTTATCCAGTTCGAATCGGATCGCCTACTCGTCTTGGCCGTCGTCCTAGGGAGGCAGGGTCCATCAGAATGCCGCCTCGCCTGGGCGCGCTGGCTGCCATCTTGTTCTGGGGCGTCTCCTTCGTTGCCACGAAGGCAGTTCTCCGCGAGATCTCCCCTGTCGCGCTCGTCTTCACCAGGGCCGGCGTTGGGACACTGTTGCTCACGGCGATCCTACTCCTGCGCGGCAAGCCGGTGCTCCCGCCCCGGGACGCGCTCGTCCCGCTCGCCGCAATGGGCTTCGTGGGCGTCGCCTTCCACCAACTACTCCAGGCCCGTGGGCTAACTCTCACCAGCGCCGTGAACGCGGGTTGGCTCATCGGCCTCACGCCGCTCTGGTCGGCGATGCTGTCGGCGCTCCTTCTCAAGGAACGCTTCGGCATTGCGAAGATCGCGGGCTTGGTCGTCGGATTCGCAGGGGCCGTGCTTGTCGTCACACGCGGTGATGCCGGCGCCCGGCCGTTGGCGCTTCCAGAAACGCGGGGCGACCTCCTCGTCCTCGCAAGCACGCTCAATTGGGCCCTCTACACAGTCCTCGGCCATCCGACCATCCGCCGTCTCGGTCCCACGCGCGCGACGGCCGGCGCCATGCTGCTCGGGTGGCTCATGCTGCTCGTGCCGTTCGCGATGCGTGCGGGCTGGAACGACTACGCCCGGCTCTCGCTGACCGGCTGGGGTGCCGTCCTCTTCCTCGGGATCGCCTGCTCGGGCCTCGGCTACCTGCTCTGGTACGGCGCACTCGAGCGTGTGGAGCCGTCCCGGGTAGCCGCGCTCCTGTATCTCGAGCCGCTCGTCACTATGGCCGCGGCGGTTGCCCTTCTCGGGGAGCCCATTCGTGCGACGACAGTCGTTGGCGGCATGATGGTCGTTGCCGGCGTGATCGTCGTCCAGACCGCCCGCAGAGCGGCACCTCCGGTGCCTCTTGCTCCCCAAGGCGGGGGTCGCCCCAGCTAGACTTGCGAGCCGGCCGGGGAGGCCTAATCGCCCGCGCGTCGCCACGAAGAGCTATCCCGTCGCCCATGCCGGATCCTCCCGGTCAATGACACCATCCTCGGCGATGTGGACGTCGTCAGCATTGCATCGGCGAGAATCAGGTCTCGAAGACAAGTTCCACAGTCTTGCGCCAGGCGGGTCGCGCCAGCAGCCGCTCGAGCCAGGCGTTCACCGCGGGGAAGGGCCTGAAATCGAAACCGCCTTCGATGACCAGCCAGAAGTGCGGTGCGTAGGCAACGTCGGCGATCGAGAACGTTCCCTCGAGCCAATCCCGCTCCTTGAGCGCGCCCTCAAGCACCGCCAGCCAGCGCGCCATTTCCTTCCGCCCGGCGTCGGCCACCTGGGCGTCGCCCTTCAGTTGCCAGAACTCCTGCATCCGTCGGTTCGTCGTGCGGAAGATCATCGCGGACGCTGGAGTGACGTGACCGCTCTGGAAGAAGAGCCAGCGCTGAACCGCCGCGCGCCCCTCTACTGTGGAGGGGAGCAGATTGGCCGCCGGGTACTTCTCGGCCGCGTACCAGTTGATCGCGTTCGACTCCCAGATCCTTAGGCTTCCATCCACGAGTGCGGGAATCTTTCCCATTGGGTTTACCGCCAAGTACTCGGCGGTGCGATTCTCGCCTTTTCGGGTGTCGAGCCACCGCGGACGGAACTGGACGCCCGCCTCGTGAAACCCGAACAGCGAGCGCGCCGAGTTACCCGACATACTCCCGTAGAAGAGTTCCATGAGCCAAAGCCTAGCGCATTGGCGATGCCGAGCAGAGGGGTCTCTACGGTTCCCTCCAACCCGCGTCATGCGACGTCGTTCAGGAAGGATGCCCGCGAACCGACGATCTTGCTCCGAACCCTGAGAGGGCGCGGGGGTGGCGGCCCAAAGGGGGGCACTGCAGGAGCCCAGGTTCGATGTCCGTCTCTCGACCCTCGCCTCGCGGGGCCAGAACAATGTCGTGGGGCCGCCACCGGAACCTACTCGATCGGAGACGAAAGCCCCGCT
The DNA here is from genome assembly GCA_963754915.1 of uncultured delta proteobacterium. Lineage (GTDB taxonomy): Bacteria > Myxococcota > Myxococcia > Myxococcales > Anaeromyxobacteraceae > DATJZG01. The sequence continues at coordinate 515,370 of CAVWHZ010000012.1, forward strand.
TACGGCCCATCGAGCCGACCTGCAGCCGTGAGTGACTGCGTGCACCCTTGCCTTATATTTAGTCGCGCGGGGTCTGCCGCGTGGCCGATGCTCTCCGTCGCGCGACCACGAGGCGCCTCCTGGAGGCGCCTCGCTCCTCATCTCCGAATGCTTCCTAGAGCGCCGCGCGCCGGTGACCGGTGCATCGTCATCGGCCGCTCATCGCGGCGAGCTGCTCCACGGCCGAGACGAGGGTGTCGACGTCTACAGGCTTCGTCAACTGGAGCTGGAACCCGGCCGAGAGCGCCCGCTGGCGGTCATCAATACCAGCGAGAGCTGATAGCGCGGCCGCAGGAACTCGACCACCCTGATCGGGAGGAAGGTTGCGGACCTGGGTGATCAAACTGATCCCGTCTCGTATCGGCAGCGCACTCTCTGTCCACCCGCGCTCTCCATCACGAGTTGCCGTCCACGCGACGTCGCCGCCGCTCGCTGTGCGGCAAGGCTTTCGTCGTTCATGGGCACCGCACCAATTCGAGGGCTTGAGCTTCCCGCGGCCGGGATCCCGCTATCGGGACGGACAGGCGGCGCCTACCAGGATCCGCGCGGTCGACGCGCAGGGCATCGCTAGCGGAGGAGAGTTGGCCGCCTTTCGACGACCGCGACCACGCCCTCGGCGTCCGGATGGCACGCCCGTAGCCCGCTCCTCGGCGTCGAAGAGGCGCTGCCTCAGGTCCTGAACGCAACTCGCAATGCGCCCCAGTGACGACCCTGCACGAAGATGGGGGCCGAAGCGTCCTTCATCAGGGCGAAGTGGCCTCCCCCCATGTCGCGCCGGTAACACTGAATGAGGAAGGGTTTGGTGCTTCTTGCGGCCGCCAATCCGACGCGATCGTCGAACATGCGCCGATTGCGACAGTTCGCCTTGTTCCACTCCGGATCCGACCCTTGCGGGTGCGAGAACTTCCGATTGTGCGTCGGAAGGTATCCGTTGCGGTCGACGGCGACGACGAAGACTATCTGTGGGTCGCTCTCCAGCGGAGGTTCCAGCAGATCGGGCAGGACGCGATCGGTTACCGGTGAGAATCGCGCCTCAAACTGTGGCGGATTGGTACCCGGGATGGGAACGTAGGCTTCGTCGAAGAAGTCGCCCATCGTGGTCTTGCCGCTGGCGATCTCGTCCGCGAATCGCTGCTCGATGGCGCCGGCCGTGGCCATGGCGAGCTCCACGTAGGAGCGGTCAGCGGTCGGAACGCCGGTGTCTGCGGCCAGCCCCACGATGCGTTCGGCCAAGCCCATCAGCCCGTTCAGCCGCTCGCTGATCTCCGCAAGGCTGGTGCTCGATGCCTCGACTCCTGTGTCGAGCTCCGTCACGTCTCTTAGGAACCCGCTGATGCGCCGTTCGACGTTTTGAGCCCCGCTGTCGATCCCTTCCGCCCTTCGATCGATCTCCTGGGTCGCCCTGTCGACCAGGTCAACGAGAGCAGTGATCGACCGCGTGCCGTTCCCGACGGCTTGCGCTTTCCGAGTTCCCTGCTGGCTAGCCTCGGCAAGCTGTCCCGCGAGGGTCGCGAGCACCTTGAGCGAGGAATCCACATTCTTAGACGCGCTGCTGGTCTCTTGCGCAAGCGCCCTAACGGCCTGCGCGATCACTGCGAAGCCCGCGCCCTTGGCGCCGGCGTGCGCCGCTTCGACCGATGCGTTGATGGCCACGATGCTCGTCTGCAAAGCAATGTCGGCGATGCCCGCTGCTGTCTTGGATACGTTTTCGAGCGAGGTGCGCAGGTCTTCCAGCCGCGTGGCCGTTGCCTCGACTATGCCGACAAGGGCTCGAATGTCAGCGAGCGCCGCCTCGACCAGTCCGCGAGCCGTACCGCTTTCCTGGGCCACATCTCGCGCCACCTGCCGGGCAGACTTCGCTGACTCGCCCATCGCCCGGTCGCACTCGAGCACCTCGAGTGCCGTTGCCCGAAGGGCATGGAACTTCTTTGCCTCTGCGTCCATGCGCCCAGCGACGTCCTCGACGCGCCCTGCGACGTCCACGATCTCGATGCCGAGGTTCCCGCCTTCTTGGGCGATGGCCCGAATGGCAGCTGAACTGTTCTCGCGGGGTTGGTCCATCGAGGTCGCGTTGCTAGCCAGCGCTCTAGAGGGCACACCTATCAATACGGTCAGCCTCGCGTACGCCCGCAGTCCACGCTTCGGCCTCAGTCATGAACCAGCGAGGAAGAGCGACACCGTCCAGGACGGCTATCCAGCGGCCGCTGGACCGCATCATCTGGACCTCGTGGACCCCTATGCGGAAGCTCGTCATGTCTTGCTCCTTGGGATGGCAGGGAGAAGGCACTGCGGGCGGCATGCCGTCTGCCCTGAGCCATAACCGTGGAATTGCCCGGCAGCCGACCCCCCAATTAGGCGAGGGTCACCTCAGCCCTGGGTTGGCGCTTCACCAGGCCAGGCACGGAGCCCAAGGTCAGGCCATCGAACTCACTCGCCGCTTGCCGTTCTCGCTCGCTTCGTCACGCGGCCGCTGTCGGCTCGTCTTCAGCGCTCGGCCGACGTGACCCGGCGGCCTCAAGTCACCAGGAATGCGCAAGCACCTGCCAAGCAATGACCATTTCGGCAACCCAAGAAGCCGTCCAAATGACCGTACGAGCGTACGGGATGCCGAGCGTGAGGACCACATAGTGGCCGAGTCGCGCCCAGAAGTAGACAGCAGCCAGCACAAGCGGTCGTCGGGTTGCTGACGCCGGCAAGTTGGGCGGTGAGGATGAGCGCGGTGAACACGACGAGGTTCTCAACGGCGTTCGAATGAGCGCGCTTGGCGCGTTGAGCCCACTCTGCCTCGATCGGGGCCTCCGCCATCTTCGGCGTAAGGAAGGCGCCCGGGACACCTCTTCGCGCGGCGCGGTTCAGGATGTACGGGATCCAAAAGAGGCCGGTCATGGTCGCGGTCAGGGCAAGCCAGAACAGCTCGGGCTTCATCGGGGTCGCTCCTTTCAACGTGGGCCGCCACAGTACATCGCTTGTCGGACCACCTGTCGCCGGAGCCGGACTGCACCGGAGCCGTTCGGAAAGCCGCACTCCAGCCACGAAGAGGCGGCCAGCGCCATGACGCACCGGGGCGCGACCCGGACGGTGACTTCGAGCTTCAGGTTCGCCGTTCGGCGGGGGCGCGAGCAAGGCGGCCTTGGAAGTCGATAGCTGTCCGCGAAGGCCCCACGACTGTGGGTTGAGGGTTCGTGCGGTAATTGGATTTTCTCGTAGCGGCCCCGATCAGGCTCTCCCAGAAGAGAAACAGGCCGGCCGACGACCCACCTGAGTCGATCCGAGCGCACCCCTGGGAGTTAGCTCAGGCCAATGGTTCTCGTCGATCCAGCTGCCGTGCGTCGCGTGCTGATCGTAGAGGACGACCAGATGGCCCGAGAGATGCTGGCGGCCGTTCTGGAGGAGGAGGGCTACACGGTGGCCGCAGCAGGGGACGGGCGCGCTGCTCTCTCCAAGCTCCGCGAGCATCCCGCCAACGTAGTCGTCCTCGACATGGCCATGCCCGAGATGAACGGATGGGCCTTTCTGGCTGCGAAGGCTCGGATTCCCGACGTGGCCACGATCCCCGTTGTTGTCGTTTCCGGGTCGGCCCCTCCGCATTCGACCCGCGGCATCTTCGCCTGGCTGGAGAAGCCCTTCGCGTTCGACGCCCTGCTCCGCGCGCTCAAGCCGTGGCACTAAGGGCTCCGCGCGAGGGCCGTCTTCCGACGGACCCGCGTCGAGGCGAAGGAGAAATGTCACTTATGTTCCGCGGGCTTGCCGCACACCGTGACCAGGGCCCAAGGGGCGGGGCAGTCCACCGGTGGGCTAGCAGTTCCACGTCGGTATTTGTGAAATATGGATGCAAACGCATGGCCGGCACGAGCCTCGCGACGCGGCGGCCGTGACTTGCACTTACCGTCCCAGGCGAATCGATTGCTGAGTTCATTGTGATCAGGGGCGGCGGGCCTTGCAGTTGCCTTGATGAAACGATCAGAATCGGCCCCGCGACCTCGACAGACACGTCAGCCGCCCGCCTCCGCAGCACGGCGTCGAGGCGCCGCGAGCTACCGGGCTTGATCTGGATCAACACGGCGAGTATGGTTTCCCGGCCCGAGAACAGCCCCCGGGGGAGGATGCAGACGAGGAACCTGGTGTCTCCCGAAGGTGCCTGGGGTCGCGCCCGCGGCTCGGCGGCGGTCGCGCTCCTGCTCGCGCTCCCGGCCATCGTCCACTGCACCAAGCCGCCTCCCGCACCGTTCCACCTCTCCGAGACCGGTCTGTACTCGGACGCTGCCTCGCACACCGTCGACCCACGCAACCTCCACTTCGCGCCGCAGTACCCGCTTTGGTCCGACGGCGCGCGCAAGAGCCGGTGGGTCTACCTCCCGCCTGGCAAGGCCATCGATGCGAGCAATCCCGACATCTGGGACTTCCCTGTCGGCACGAAGTTCTGGAAGGAGTTCGTCTTCGGACGCCGGGTGGAGACTCGCTACCTGGAGAAAGTCTCAAAGGACCAGTGGAACATCGCGACCTACGTCTGGAATGAAACCGAGACCGATGCCGTCCGGGCGCCCGACGATGGGATTCACAACCACGTAGAGATCGTGCCGGGGAAGCGACACGACATTCCCGGGATCTCCGAGTGCAAGCAGTGCCACGAGGGGCAGCGCATCCAGGTCCTTGGCTTCAGCGCGCTTCAGCTGTCCCCGGATCGGGACCCTGGGGCGCCGCACGCAGAGCCCTTCACCCCGGGCATGGTGGACCTCGCGGCGCTCATCGAGCGGAAGCTCATCGCGTTCGAGCCGAAGGAGTGGGTCGCCCGTCCCCCGCGGATCGCCGCGGCGAGTTCCACCGAGCGCGCCGCGCTCGGCTACCTGCACTCGAACTGCGGTAGCTGCCACGACCGCTCCACATCGCTCGCGTCCATCGGGATGGTGCTCCGCCAGTCGGCCGCGGCCGGCGGGGCCCCGGACTCGGTCGTCTCGACCGCCATCCACCAGAGGAGCCAACTCAAGATCCCCGGCGACCCCACGAGCGAGGCCTACCGGATCGAGGCCGGGGATCCCTCCCGCAGCGCCGTGGTGTTCCGCATGGCGACGCGCAACCCGACGCGGCAGATGCCCCCGCTAGGTACGAAGGTCGTCGACGAGGAAGGCGTCGCCCTTGTCCGGAGGTGGATCGCCGACCTGCGCAGCGAAACCCGACAGCCCGTTCACGACAAGGAGAGGCCATGAACGTCGTCTCGATGAAGCGAGCGCTGGCAGTCCTCGCCGTTCTCTCGTACTTCGGCGCGGCGGCGTCCGCGGCGGACCCCCCGAAGCTCAAGGGAAAGGCCAAGCGTGGCGAGTACCTGGTGCGGGCAATGGGGTGCAACGACTGCCACACGCCCTGGAAGATGGGGAAGGACGGCCCCGAGCCGGACATGACCCGGATGCTTTCCGGTCATCCCTCCGAGATGGTGATGCCGCCCCCGCCCAAGCTCCCCGAGGGCCCGTGGGTCACGATCGCGGGTGCCACCATGACCGCCTGGTCCGGCCCCTGGGGTGTCTCCTTCACACGCAACCTTACCCCCGACCAGGAGACCGGGATCGGTAAGTGGACTGAGCGGAACTTCATCGACTCCATCCGGAACGGCAGGGTAATGGGCAAGGGGCGGCCGCTCCTCCCCCCGATGCCCTGGCCCATGTACCGGAACCTAAACGACGACGACCTGAAGGCGATCTTCGCTTATCTGAAGGCGGTCCCCGCCGTAAGGAACAGGGTCCCGGAGCCAATCGCCCCGGAGGACCTACAGACAAAGCCGCACTAAAAGCCGTCGCGAGACCCACCAATCGGGACAACGGCGACACATCGCGCGGGCGGTTCTGGTGTGAAGCCAAGGCCGGGCGAGAGCCAGCCTTTCCCAAGGCGAGCGTGCCCAGAGAGATCCAGGCAGGGACCACTTCTAATGCCGGCGGCACGGGCTATGCTCCCCGAATGAGCCAACCACCACCCAGTCCACGCGTCCAGGTCCGTCGCCTGTCCGACCGGGCCGCTTACGAACGCCAGACTATCCACGCCATCCTCGACGAGGGGCTGATCTGCCACGTCGGCTTTGCCAGCGAAGGGCAGCCCTACGTTATCCCGATGCTTTACGGACGCGACGGTGAGCGCCTCTTTCTACATGGCTCGACAGCGAGCCGGCTGCTGCGCGGGCTCGAGGTGGGCGCACCGGCGTGCCTCACAGTCACCCTCCTCGACGGCCTCGTACTCGCCCGGTCCGCATTCCACCACAGTGCGAACTACCGATCGGTGGTGCTGCTCGGGCGCGCGACAGCGATCACCGACCCCACGATCAAGGCGGCTGCTCTGCGGGTCATCTCCGAGCACTTCCTGCCTGGTCGCTGGGACGAGGTGCGGCCACCGAGCGCCGGGGAGCTTTCCGCCACAACGGTGCTGGAAGTGCCGATCCAGGAGGCTTCAGCCAAAATCCGGACCGGTCCTCCCAAGGACGACCCGGAGGATCTCGCGCTGCCTGTGTGGGCGGGGGTGCTGCCTCTGGCACTTGCCGCGAGTGCGCCGGTGGCCGACGGAGCAGGAGATCTGGTCGAGGTGCCGTCTTACGTCCGCGCATGGTCGCGCCCGCGCTGACCTCCCGGCCAGCCTCCTTCGATGCGAAGCGGCCGAAGGCGAGCAGGATCACTTCAAGACCCCGGGAAAGGCAGCACCCCTGCACGTTCCGTGGATCCAGGATCGCTTCGCCGGCAAGCCCCTCGAGGACGGCTGCAAGGTAGCGAGCCAAGTCGTCCCTAATGCTCGAATGGACACGGACGGTTGAGATTTCGCTCGACCGCCCGTCGAGAGGCTCCCCAGAACCGACACGCGCCTCTCGTCAGACCCATCCTGAATGGGTGATTTGCGCCGCTGCCCGTGAAGCGCACCGGGCGGGAGTAGGCGGATCCGTGGCAGCCGGCCTGTCGCCAGCCTTGGCTGCGAGCGCCGGATTCCTCCCGGGGGAGCGCCCGTGGGCCCAGGGCTGCTGATGAAGACAGGCGCCCTCGGCACGCAGCTCGCGGCTAGGTCCCGCCGCTCTGCGGCGCACGGTCGTTCCGGTGGACCACGCCGTCCTTCATAACGAATAGGACCTGCTCCATCACCCGGATGTCCTTCGTAGGGTCACCCGGGACAGCGACGACGTCGGCCAGCTTTCCGGTCTCGAGGGTCCCGAGCCGGTCGGCGATGCCTAGCAGCGCCGCGTTCACCGACGTGGCCGAGCGCAGCGCCTCGGCGGGGGTCATTCCGCCGTCGACCATGTAGCGGAACTCGCGAGCGTTGCGGCCGTGGGGCGTGACGGCGGAGTCGGTCCCGAAGCCGATGAGGACCCCCTTGTCGACGGCTCGACGGAAGGTTCCGAACATGGCGGCATTGGCGGACTTCGCCTTCGCGACCACGCTTGCCGGTGCCCCCATCGCAGCGAGCTTCAGATCCGTTTCGCTCGTCATGAGGGTAGGGATGAGCACGACGCCCCGCTTCTTCATGAGGTCGAGCGCCTCGTCGTCGAGGAAGGTGCCGTGCTCGATCGAGTCAATGCCGGCCCGGATAGCGCGCTTTGCGGCGGTGGCGCCGTGGGAGTGAGCAGCAGTGCGCCGGCGGAGCGCGTGGGCCTCGTCCACCAGCGCGTCGAGCTCGGCCTGTGTGAGTTGCGGGGTGTCGACGTCGTCCCCCTCGGACAGCACGCCGCCGGATGCGCAGACCTTGATAACGTCCGCACCTAGCTTCACCTGCTTGCGCACCATGGCGCGCACGGCGTCGGGGCCGTCGGCCACGCCGTCGCCGGACTCCTTTGCTAGAGCGCCGGGGCGGTACCCGGTGACGTCGCAGTGGCCGCCAGTGGAGCCGATAGCGTTGACCGAAACGAAGAGGCGGGGACCGGGTACGCGGCCTTGCCGAATCGCGTTACGGAGCCCTACGTCGATGAGCTCCGCGCTTCCTAGGTCCCGGAGCGTCGTGAACCCCGCGAGCAGCGTGCGGCGCGCGTAGACGGTGGCTTGGATGGCCTGCTCTGGGACGGGCTTCTTCAGGGAGTCCAGCTCGTCCTTCTTCCAGTCGTCCGACATCTCGAACGAGATGTGCGTGTGCGCGTCCGTGAGCCCTGGCAGGAGGGTGGCGTCGCCAAGTTCGATGACGGTGGCGCCGGCAGGGACGGTCGCACCAGGACCGGCTCCGACGATGCGGTCGCCCTGCACTACCACGAGCCCCGGAGAGATTACCTGGCCCGACTTTGCGTCGAAGAGGCGCGCCGCCCGGATGACGGTGGTAGGCGCCGGCGTGGCGGAGGTCTGCGAGATGACGAGGGCAAGCGTCAGGCCGAGGACGGGCATAGCAGGGAGCACTATCAGGGAGAGCGCCTCGCGTCACGCCGGGGGGGACCTCGAACCCCACCCTGGCCCGACGGCCCGCGGTTTGCCCGGTCTCGACGAGAGAACGAGGGGCGGCGGGCTAGCGAAGGACACGGTTACACGCTTCGCAGGAGCGAAGCCCTGTCCGGAGCTACGAGGCGCTGCCCGAGGGTGGCCCCGGCGTCAGCGCGATGGTCGGTAGCGTGATACCCGCAAATTCGCTCGTTACCTGGATGACAAAGCAGGCTCTGGCGGGAGGTCGACATGCCGGACATCGTTCACAGGGTCGGGATAAACGTCTCTCCCGCCAAGGTCTACGAGGCAGTTGCCACGCTGGACGGGCTCTCCCATTGGTGGATTGTCGGAACGGAGGGCGACCCGTCCGTCGGCGGTACCATCCACTTCAAACCCGAAGGCGGAGGTTTCGACATGAAGGTGATGGAGTCGACCCCGGGTCGGCTCGTCCGGTGGAAGTGCGTCGGAGGGCCGAAGGAGTGGGTAGGGACGGAGCTGACCTTCCGCATGGAGGGGAGAGAGGGCCAGACATACGTGCTCTTCACGCACTCGGGTTGGCGAGAGCCAGTGGAGTTCATGTACCACCGCTCCACAAAATGGGCCGTGTTCTTGCCGAGCCTGATGAACCGGGTCGAGCGGGCCGAGGGCCATCCTCACCCTTACGACACAAAGATCCACCCAGGCGACTGAGCCTAGGTCAGTTCACCACCGTGAGGTGTGTCTGCTGCTAGCCCTCTTGGAAAGGGCCTTTGAGTGGCTCGAGCGCGCCTACTGGCAGTCGGGCAAGGCTACCGCTTCGCGCGCTTCCCCAACTCCTCCCTCGCCTCGTCGATGCAGTCGGCGAGGGCGTCGCGCGCGGCCTCGTACACTTTGTGCTTGTGCTCCAATTCCGCGTCGATCAGGGCGTCGTAGGCGGCGACGATGCGGAGGAGGAGGGCCCGCTCTGCGGACTTGGTCGGCATGGGGAACATTGTAGGCCCGGCCATGCGAGGTGGGCCCCCACGGGGCTGCATCGACCCGTTAGTGTGTAAACGGTCGGAGTGCTGGCGGAGAGCCGACCGACTCGATTCCTAGGGCACGAAGCGAACGACCGGAGTGCCTGGGACGGCCGAGAGCGCCGGGCCTAGCCTCTCAGCCGGCACGCAAAGGCTCGCTGCGGCCGGTCAGCGAACCTTAGAGAATATCAGGGATAAGATCCTCGGTAGGGCTGCCTCCGAAGTGCCTTCCGCCCTCACCCTGCACTTGGGGCAGTGCCGCGCGTCGCGGCCTTTTGAGCTGAACAGGTCGAAAACGCTAATCTAGCCCCCGCTCGGCGGCTGCGGCGCGCTCGCCTTCACCGAGGCGAGGATGTCTTCCCTGAGCTTGGCGATCGCGTCCTTCGTCGCCTTGTTCGCGAGCGCGCGCGCCGGGATGGCGTCGAAACGAGCTGCGATCGTCTCGTAGAGCACCTTGTTGGACTCCTGGACCTGTGCCTCGATCCACATGCGAAGCGCCGCCACGGCGTCGCCGTTCCTCGCGACGTTCGCGGCGACGCCCTCCAGCTCCGCCTTGATGTCGGCGAGCGTCACGGCCGTTCTTCCAGCAGAGGCTGCCGTGTACGTCTCGCTGTCGAGAATCGATCCCGCGCACGAGTAGCGTGTCCCGGACCCGCCGGGAACCCTTCCTTCGTCTCGCCAGGCCGCGCCCAGGCACGCCCAGGTCTGACCACCGCTTGTGACGAATTCGCCGGCGTCTGTCTTCACCCGGCCCTCTCCGATGACCGCGGCTTGAGCCAGCGCGCCAAGTGGCGCGCCGATGAGGATAGCAACGTATAGCCGGGACAGCTTTCGGTGGAGCGGCATGAGACCTCCCGAGCAACGGACTCTCTCGCGACCGCGACTCACCGTAAGAATAAAGACGGCCCAGGAGATTGGCGCGATCATCCCGCCCGAGTTACTCAAGCGAGCCAACCGGGACTCGACCGCGGCGCCCGGTTCATCACGGCGCGATTGTGGTGCGAGCCTGGCCGTGCCGGGGCCGCATGTACGCCCGCGAGTGTCGACCGATCCGGGCGGCGACCCGGTAGGGTGCCCTGTGGGGATGCCGGCCAGATGGCCGCTTCCGTCTTAGCCTGCTCGACATGCAGACCCGCGCCGAAGGTTCCTCCGGACGGGAAGGCGAATCCCTACGATAGCTTACGCATCCATCTGCTTTTGTAGGTGATTTACACGACGAAGCCGGACTATACCCAAACGGGGCTACCCGGTAGCATGCGCTCGTGACCTTCATTCGCCAGACGGCGTTCGAGGAAACGCGTTCCGGGCTTCGCACCCTCGTCCTGCTGCTCTATGTGCTCGTCGGACCCCTGTTCAGCGCCGTCCTTTGGGTGCAAGGAGACCGCGCGCATCAGCCATGGCCATTTCTGGCGGTGATAGGCCTGACAGTCGCTGGATCCGGATGGCTGCTGTTGCGACGGGCACCAACAACGTTCGACTGGATCTTCCCGGTTGCGGTCTCTCCAACGCTCTGTTGCGGGATCGCTATTGCCGAGTGTGGGGCTTCCGGCTTCGCGTACATGGGCGCGCTTAGCGCTCCTCTCGCCGGGGCGGCCGTGCTCTTCGAGGCGCCGGTGGTGGTGAGTGCGTGGGTGATCGCGACGGCCACCTGTTGGGGGGTGCTCGCGAGTCGCGGCGCTCCATACTCCGTGGCGAACGCGGCAGTTTACGGGACGATCATTGGGCTCGTCGCTTGGGTGGTCCACGGTAAAGCAAGTAGCCTCAGGGAGGCGCGGTCTGCCCTTCAAGCGAGCGAGAGCCGTGCGCTGGCGTTTCTGAGCGCGATGCCGGACGCCATGGCACGCGTGGATCGGGAAGGCCGCTTCGTCGACGTCCATGGTCCGCCGGGGGACGCCCTCCCGATGTCCCGGGAACACTTGATCGGCACAAGGGTCTTCGAATTCGTACCGCCCGCAGTGGCGGAGCAGATGAGGGAGGCCGTGAGAAGGGCCTTCTCGACCAATGAAGCGCAGGTGATCGAGTACCGGATTCCATACGATTCCACTCTCCGTTCCTTCGAGGCGCGAATTGCCCGCGCCGGGCCGGATGAAGTCGTCGTCATCCGGCGTGACACCACCGCCAGCGATCGCGCGCAAGCCGACCAGCGGTTCCTGGCTACCCTGGTCGAGCACATGCAGGAGGCGGTCATCACCGTCGACCTTGATCTGCGGATCACCTACTGGTCGCAGGGGGCCGAGCACATGTACGGCTGGAAGGCGGACGAGGTGATGGGCCGGAGCGTGCGTGAACTCCTTCAACCCTGGGTCACGGATGGCGAGGCGAAGGCTTTCGGCGCTCGCCTGGCAAGCACCGGCACGGGTCGGGCGCTCGCGCGTCAGCAACGGAAGGATGGGACCTGCATCACGATCGACAGCACGGTCGCTGCGATGAAAGGAGCGCAAGGTGACGTGACCGGGTTCCTGGCTGTCTGTCGCGACGTCACAGCCCAGAGGGCCGCCGAGCGGGCGCTTCGCGAGAGCGAGGAGCGATACCGGTCCGTAGTTGCCGCGACGGGAGAGGGCATCGTGATGCGCCGCGCCGACGGCGTGGTCTCAGCCTTCAACCCAGCTGCGGAGCGGCTCCTCGGCGCCACTGCCAGCCATATCGAAGGCTTGACGTCGTTCGACCCTGGATGGACCTTCGGCGAGAAGATGGAACACCACTCCCCGCCAACGAAAGGCCGAACCAGACTGCGCTTCGCACCGGCCGCCCCACCACCAACGTGGTCCTGAGCGTCCACAAGCCCGACGGGTCCATCACCTGGGTCTCGGTCAACTCCCAGCCCGTCTTCCGGGAGGGACAGGCGGCGCCCTACGGCGTCGTGGCTACTTATAGGGACGTGACGAAAGAGCGCACCGCTCTTGCCGCGCTCGCAGACAGCGAGGAGCGACTGCGGCTCGCGCTCGCCGCTGCCGACACGGTCGAGTGGGACTGGGACCTAAGTTGCGACCGGCTCACGTTCGGCGCCGGCTGGAGTATTCTGACCGGGGAAGACGTTCTCTCTCCCCGCATGAACATCGACGGGTGGAAGACTCGCGTCCACCCAGACGATTCTCGGGAGCGCCTGGTCCTCCTTGCTCGCTTGCCGTGAGGGGCTCGCCGCCGCGCTCGACGCCACCTACCGGCTGAAGGGGGCCTCCGGATGGCGCCGTGTGCGCAGCCGTGGTCGGGTCACGGCGTGTGACGCAGCAGGCCGACCGCTTCGGGCGCTTGGGACGCTCACCGACGTCACGGAAGTGCACGAACTCCACGAAAGGCTTCTGGCTGCGACGAGGCTTGCGTCCGTCGGCACGCTTGCCGCCGGCGTTGCCCATGAGATCAACAATCCGCTGACCTGGGTCTCCACCAATCTGCACTACGTGCTCGAGCAACTGGCGGAAGCGCCCACGGCGCTACGGCCGGAGGATCTCGCCGAGTTCAGGAAGGTGGTGGCGGATGCGCTGCAAGGCGCGTCCCGGATTGAGGCCATTGTGAAGGCGATGCGCTCGCTTGGTGGCCCGGAGCGCACCGAGGAAGCTCATGACATCAACGTCCGCAGGGAGCCCCTCGACGCCATTCAGATGGCCCGCAACCAGGTAATCCAAAAAGCGGCACTGCGCATAGACCTTCCCGAGGACCTGCCGTCAGCACGCGCGAAGACAAACGAACTCGGCCGGGTCTTTCTGAACCTTCTTATCAACGCGGCCCAAGCCATTCCCGATGGCGAGGCGCGACGTCACACCGTGTCGGTGAGAGCGCGATCGGTAACAGGAGAGGTCGAGGTCGAGGTTTCCGACACGGGAACTGGCATATCGCCGGCTGTCCGCAGTCGAATCTTCGACCCCTTCTTCACCACCAAGCCTGTGGGAGTCGGAACCGGGCTCGGTCTCTCGATTGCGCGAAGCATCGTCGAGGGAGCCGGAGGGCGGATCGATGTCGAGACCGCTGAGGGGCGCGGGGCGACCTTCCGCGTCCGACTGCCCTCGGTGGCGCCGGTTGTAACGACGGTGCGGGCGCATGAGCCGGGCGCGGTCCTTCCGCCCAAGCGCCGGCGCGTTCTCGTAATCGATGACGAGCCGCTTGTGGCCGGATCGCTTCGGCGATCGTTGAGCCGCGTCCACGACGTGACCGTCCTTACGTCCCCACCGGAGGCACTCAGGCTCATCGACGCCGGGGAACGCTTCGATGCCATTCTCTGTGACTTCATGATGCCGGAGATGGACGGTGTCGCCGTCTACGAGGCCCTGGCTGCCCGGGGCTCGCAACTCTTGCGACGGCTGGCCTTCATGACAGGCGGAGTCTTCGGCGACCGCACGACCGGCTTCCTGGCCGAACACGACGTTGTCATTGTGCCCAAGCCAATCGACATGAAGGCGCTCCACATGGTGGTCGAGACGCTTGCCTCGAGCTAGAACGACATCTAACGGTCGTGCGCACGAGGTCGGCAAGAAATGCGTCTCGCCGGTATGCTTGGACGTACGACTCGATTCTTCTGCCAACGAGCGGGCACCGTTTCGGATGTCACGGCACAAGGCACAGACCGGATGAGGCGCGAGGACGTCCTCACGTTCTGGAGGGCCTCCCCCAACTCTCCTGCGAGCATCTCGTCTTCCGCGAGAAGCCCGGCGCCTGTTCCGAGCCTCGCGTGGCTTCTTTGGCATCCGCCAGGCAGCCTGTGACCTAGACCTGGCGATAGCAGAGGCGCAACTGGCGAAGGGGAGGGTGGTTGCGGCAGCAACCAGGTCCGCGAGGGCACTGGTGGACGCGGTCGAGCGGGATAATGAAGCTGAGTGGCCGAGCAGGGCGGGGGCTCCGTGCCCGGTCGGGGATGTCCCTCCTCCGCTGGCCCCAACACCCACAGATGTGTACTAGACCGCGTTCACCGTAAGCGCACCGGCGGCGGCGGTAGAGCTACTGAGCGGCCCTGCTTCGCTTGTACCACAGGCGGGCACGGGCGACAGGGACGCGATCTGCTCCCACCGGCCGTCAAGAACGTTCCGGTATTGAGCTTCCATTCCAACGGTAGTTCAGCGTCAGCACCAATAGTCAAGTTTCGGAGCGGTTCTTAGCCGCTAACGCCGGCGATAGTGCAACGCCACGATGCCCGATTTGAGCCGCGTCGCGGCCACGAACTTCAGGCGCAATGATGGCTGCAGGCCGGAAAACAGGAACGGACCGTGCCCGGCCACCACGGGGTGGACGACGAAACGGTATTCGTCCACAAGGTCCAGGCGCTGAAGCGCGGCCGAAAGTTTGGGGCTACCCACGAGCAGCCCGCGCGGTGTGGCCTTCTTCAAGGCCTTCACCGCTCGGGTCAGGTCCCCTTCGACGTGATGCGTGTTGCTCCAGGGGAAGTCGCGGCGCGTCGTCGAGACCACGTACTTGGGCTTGGCCTCAAGCTTCTTCGCCCAGTCCCGGTCCGACGGTGTCGCCTTCGGGTCTCGCGCCACTTGGGGCCAGGCGTCCTCCATCAGCTCGTAGGTCCGGCGCCCGAAGAGCATCGCTCCCGCTGCGTCCATCACGCGCGTCCAGTAGCGGAGCATCTCGTCGGTGGCGACCATCTCGCGGTGGTCGCAACACCCGTCCAGCGTCACGTTGAGCGCGAAGGTCAAAACCCCCATGACGCCGACTCTCGCCCAGGTTGTATATCGTTTCAAGCTTGGGCGAAATCGAACCCTCGCCGAGGACGCAATCAAGAGCCCGCCGGCGACTACAATTCGCCGAGCTCCGAGCCACTCCGGCCTCGTCAGCACCAGTAGTCCTCGCGGCGACCATCTATTGGCGACGAAGGGTAGCGCCGACTCCCCGTAAGGGTGATCTGGATAGGCGGCTGCCGTGTGCGTCGGTCGTAAAGCCCTTGGCCGTCCCGCGACGGAGCGCGAGTTGCGGAATCCTTCGTGATGAAGCATGCAGTCGGCAAGGGATTGGGCGACGATCGCGATTCTCGTGCGTGGATTCGATGAGCGCGACCATGTTGCGGCTGCCTGGCGCCGTTTGCGAGGCTGCATTGGTCCGTCTGGGGCGGCGGCGCAGTTGCGCGACGGCGAGCTCTCGGACCCCGCTGGCGGCACACCCTGATCGACCCGGGTAGGTTCGCTCGTTCACGTCGGCTGAGAAGCAGCGGCTTCGGCAGAGTCAACACGATGGCGCTCCCGGTCACTTCGGTGGCGTAGGTAAGCCGCGGAGTCCCTGTTCCCCTGCAAGATCGACCTCTTGCAGCGAAGCCCTCCTCGGCGCGGACCTTGCTACCCTCCGGGCGTGGAGGAGCCCATGCCCTTTCCGACGGACAAGTCCCGGCCTTCGACGCGCGCCAGTGCGCGATTGCTCGCGCTCGCTGTGCTTGTCGCGAGCGGTTGTGGAAGCGGCGACCTATCGGAGGCCGGGATACCTCAGGCCTGCCTAGACGTGCCCGCCCTTGCCCCTGTCTGCCAGGGGTCGCTCGAGGAGACAGGGGCGGCAACCGAATCTTGCCCTCCTCGGCCCCGGTGTCTTCGTCGTCCGGCCTCCCCACTCCCCTTGGAGCGCGGCTATCTTCACACGCAGGGGGCAGTTCGCGGTTAGACCCGTATGGCTATCTGGTCGACGAGCACGGGTGTCGGGTCCAGGGCTTCCCCGGCGACTCAGACGCGCCCGCGCCCGCTATCAGCGACCTTGTGATCAGCACCGCTATTGCCGCCCCCAAGGCCACGGCAACCGTCGTTCTGAAGGCTAACCTCGACGCTTGCGCCACCGTCCCGGGGGCGTGGGATCCCGCGAACCCGACCGCCACTTCGAATTTCTCGAGCACGGTCACCGTCTACGACTCGCTGGGCGCGGCGCACGCCACCCAGATCTTCTTTCGAAACACGGGCACGGGGTGGGAGTGGCACGCCATGGCCGACGGCAGCAACCTCACGGGCGGCATGCCTGGATCGCTGCAAACCATCGCTACCGGCACGCTCACCTTCGACGCAGACGGTGCGCTGGCCGCCTACACTCAGGCCTCCACCTTCAACCCGATCGGCGCCACGAACCCCCAGGCGCTACACTTCGACTTCGGCGATCCGACCTTGACAGGAGGTACGGGCATCCACGGCGTCACTCAATTTGCCTCCGTCTCTGCCTCCGACTTCGTCGGACAGGACGGCTTTGCCTCCGGCCAGCTCGCCAGCATCCAGGTCGCCCCGGGCGGCAAGATAGTAGGGGTCTTCTCGAACGGGCAAGCGAGGACACTCGCCCGGGTCGTGCTGGCGCTGTTCCCGGAGCCGAGCCAACTTACCCCCGTAGGCGACTCTCGATACAGGGCTACGCTTGCTTCTGGCGCACCCTGCATAGGGACAGCGGGCGTCGCCGGACTTGCGTCAGTCGTGTCCGGCGCCCTGGAGTCGCTCGACGCTCTACCGCCGACCTGTCCAGGCAGGTGACTCCATCTCAGTAGTAAGTGCCAGCTTGGCTGGACTTTCAATTGGAGCGTCCCACATCCGCCTCCCGCTGAAGTCGGCGAGCCAAGAACCGAGTCGAGGGTGAATCCCGAGAAATTGGAGCCGCCCCTGAGGCTGCCCCAATCGAGGCAGCGGTCCGTCGTCGTGTTGGGTTTCAGGGTGCGAATGGGGTGGGCAGTCCGAATGTTGATGCCCAGAGAGAAATGCGGCGAAGCTGAAGAAGTCCCCTCTTGCGAGGCCCCGACAAGCTCCACCCACTTCTCTTTCGCTGGGAGAAATCGGACATCACCAAAAGCGCTAGACGAGGGTAAGGCAGGCGGATACCCCGGCAGGTCTACTCGATGCGCTCGCCGCGCTGGTCCTGCCCACCCTGATGCCAGATGGCGGCAGTCGCCGGTCCCCTGACCGGCAGTTCGAAGGTCACTTGCGCGTCCACAACCTTGAGAAAGAAGTCGCGTTCGCCTTCAGGGAACAAATCGACCTTGTCCTGCCCGACCAAGACGAAAAGCCGATTGTCGACGCGAGTTATGGTGACTACGTCAGTCGCAGAGTATCGGTACCGGCCGACGTATCGATCGAGAAGCGCCGGGTCGATGGACACCTCCTTGTGCGCCCGCGGCACGTGCAGGTCCACCGGCTGGCTAGGGTCGAGCACATGCAGGCAGATGTCATCGATTCCCATGGCCGTCTGAGCGTTGGCCAGACCGACTACGCCGATGCGTGCCACGGGATCGTAACCGACGAACGTTCTGTAGCCCCCCACGCTACCGTTCTTCCATGCGATGTCGCGTCCTCCCTGCGAGATCACATTCCACGCAAGCGCGATCTGCGTCGAGGGCGGCATGCCGCCGGCCCTGCGCGTCGCCAGCATGGATTTCATGGCTGGCGCGAGCTCCGACCGCCGGTACCCGAGCACCGCCTCGAGGAAGGTCATCAGATCGTTGGCGGTGGACCGCAGCGCACCTGCGCTCTCAAGTGCACCGAATTCCCAGCGCGGCGCCGGTGAGAGCTCGTTGCTGTAGCCAACGGCCGTTCGTTTCTTCATTCCCGATGTGAGATCAATCCTAGTGTCGTTCAACCGGAGTGGGTCCGTGACCCTGGAGCGCAGGAGGTCCGCGTAGGTGCGCCCTGCCCGTCGCTCCAGCACGTTCCCGAGGAGGCCGTATCCGAGGTTGGAGTACTCGTAGCTCGGCGCGACGTCTTGGCTCGCCGTGAGGGACGACAGACACTGATACATGAGGTCGACTGTGTACCCGGCGTACCTATTCTCGGGATCCTTCGAGACGAGGTTGGTTGGTCGCAAGGGTAACCCTGACGTGTGTGTGGCCAAGTCGAGCAGCGTGATGGGTCGGCCGCCCGGCTTCGGCAATGTCACCACCCCAGCCGGTAGGTACTTGGCCACGGGATCTTCCAGCGCCACCTGACCGCGTTGCACCATGTCGGCAAGGAGCAGGCAGTGAATACCTTGGTTATCGAGCCCACCTCGAAGACGGTATCGCCGCCAACGGAGCGTTTGTCGCCCAGCGCCATCGTGCCGTAGGTGATGAGGCGGCGACCTGTTGGCCCCACGATGGCCAAGACAACGCCCGTGGCTTGCCTCTGAACGTCGACGCGCGTCACCAGCAACCGACGGATGTCCTCATCCGTCGGGAGTGGAGCGGTGCTGGCCTCCTGGGCTGGAGGAGCAGTCGCGGCAAAAAGAAGGAAGGCTAGGTGCGCCGAGGACGTCACCGAGGGGCCCCTTGTAGGAGATGCATGTCCCCAGTGTCGCACCACTTTCCGCGACGCGTCGATGGAGTAAATCCCAGCCAGAACAAACCCATCGACGGGCGTTAGCGACTTCGGTCGCAGGTCTACCCGACGAGCCTGCCCGGCACCGCCCCGCGATGACGTGGCCCAGGGCGCCGGCCACCTCATCGCGGTCGGCATCTGGCGCGGGGACGACGGCCGGCGACGTCTTCGCGTGGCTGGCCGCACACCCCAAGCGCTGAGGGGCAACGGCGGTCCTGGCGACGAAGACGCCCGCTCCGCTAGTGATTATCTTCTTGTCGTGGCGAGATGGTGCGCGTTGGGCCTAGCAATCGCTCTCGGGGCGGAGCTAGGAGTCGGCCCGGGCCTCGAGTCTTCCCTGCGGCAGACGCCGTGCCTGCTCGATGAGGCCCTACACGTCCCCGGAGGAATCCACTTGGGGCCGGCACCGTCGCTGCTGGATATGGAACTGTACCTCTCCGGGGATATCCGCCCCGACTTTGACCTGCGGTGGACGCCGCACATGCTTCATGAGGCGCTGCAACTCCCCGGGGGTATCCGCCCCGCCGAGGTGTACCGCGGCGTGGAGCAGTTCGCCGCCGAGACCGAGTGGGTCACCGTGAACCGGCAGGAGCTGGTGGTCGCTCCGTTCCTCATGCAGCACGTCCTCGGCCTCGGGCGGGGTGAGTACTTCGAGCTGCGCGCGAACCGTGACTCCGTACGGCTGGAACTTCGGATGTCCTGGCGATGAGGGCATCGCGGGTTAACAAGGTGCTCCCGGCCAGGTGAGGGTGCGCCGCCCCGACCTCCCCTTGCTCGACCTCATGAAGCCGGTCATGAACGGAGGGCAGTTCCGCGAGAAAGCACTCAAGGAGGAGCCTTTCCCCTCATGTACCTGTTGTCGTGTCGCCCGGTTCGAGAGCGATCTCCACGCGGCGGCCTATCTTGAGAGATGGTCCAGCTCGAGGAGGTCCTCGCCCTCGTCCATCCGCATGCAGCCCGGAGTTTCTGGTCATCGGGCGCGTGTCTCAAGGCCACGCCAGCGCCGTAGCGAGACTCGACGGGCGTTTGTCTTGCCGAGATCTACGTCGAGGTAGGGCGTGGCACCTTGGAGCTGCGGCTGCGGGCCAAGTGGCGAGCGAGAGGTGCGTCGTTCGTCTGGATGTGAAACGCCAGCCATTCCGGTATCCGAACCCCTGCCCACTCTCCTACCGCTTCGCCTAGCCCACTGTCGGCAAGCGCGCTGGAGAGCGCAGCAAGGTCGCGAACGAACAGGTCGTGCGCGTTTTTGTGAGCGGCGCGCTCAGGGTACTGACAACGGTCCATGAGCTCTTCCTCGGCGGCACAGTGGCGCACCGCGGCCTCGATGAACTCGGCGAGAACCGCAGAGGCACCAGCGATATCCCGAGCGCCCACACAGGCTTTCAGCTCTGCCGCGCGCTGCATCAGGGCGGCGTGCTGCTTGTCGATCTCGTCCCACCCGATCCATCCGGACTCGACCAATGTGCTTACCCCTTCCGACCTCGCTCGGCGAGCCGCTCGGGTTGGGACATGGCTATGGCCAGGTCGACCGGGTTTTCGATGACGTGGTCCGCCCCCGGGTCAACCAGTTGAGCGCAAAGGTTCTGGTCGGTCGCCATCGCGCTCGCCACTATCACCAGGACCTCCTTGGGATTCGCCTTGAGCTGGGCCAGGACATCCCGGCCGTCGAGCTTGGGCATGGTGACATCGAGCAGGATGACGTCCGGGTGCTCAGCCGCCGCCAGGAGGAGCGCTTCGGCCCCGACTCGCGCCAGCAGTACGTTGTGGCCGCGGCGCTGGGCGACCGTCCGGTAGAGGGGCGACACACCAGAATCGTCGTCAGGGAGCAACAATCGGTACCGTTCGCCCAATCGTTTCTCCAAGGCGCTGCGACTACCGAGGCGACGCCGAAAGACTTCTCCCCGCGAGCAGATCCCCACGCGCGCTTGGTGAGCCGCAGGAGCATCTAGAGAACCGAGCAGCAGTGCTGTGTTGGAGATGACCGCGAACAGGCACCTCCACTTCACGGCTTCACCTCCCGCGCGTCTCACCGAGAGCGTAAATGCACGAGGGAATGGGCGCATCACCCTCAAAAGGGGCGAATGGAGGAGGAGAGCGCTTTGGTCCTCATCCATCAGTACGCCGCCTAGCGTCGGTGCATCGATGCGTATAGAGAGGCGCACCGTAGGAATGTTTTACTTACAGCGTTGTTTGCCCAACGGGACAGCCGAGGCCTGGACGGGGTACTCCACGTCGATGTTGCTACCGCCTATCGCGTAAGTCAGAGAAGCGAGCGTTCCTGCCTGCTGCCGCCCCCCTCCGTCTCCACCTTCGGCGGGCCTGCCGGAGCGGAGGGCCGTGCCGCTCATCGCGAAGAAGTGGGTTGAGAAGATCCCTGGGGAGGGGCACGCCGCAAGTGCGGGGCGCGCCCCGTTCAGATGACGCTCGCCTCCAAGATCCCACGAGTTCGGTCACGACCGGCCGGGGAGCGCCAGCACCCGGAGCCTTCTGATGGCGGGACGTAGGGTGAACCTCTTGATGAGCACGACGGGACGGTTCGCATTTGGCAGGATGAACCGTTCTAGGCAACACTCGGGCCACGATCACAGAGGTGTCGATGGTCAAGCTCCAGTACCTGCTACGCGCGCCGGCGGCCGAGAGCGTGCGGGCGTTCCGGGATCGGGCGCTCGCCGGCGGCACGCGCCTCCTCGCGAGCGGCCCGGCGCGGCTGAAGCTCACCTTTACCGCCGAGGAGCCGCCCCGGCTCTCGCTGGTGCCCTTCCGCCGGGATCGCGTCGCCCTGGTGTCGCTCTGGGACGAGGTGGCGGCGCCCGAGACGGCCGCGGCCCGCTGGAACGCCCTCATGGAGGCCGAGGGCGCCACGGCGGGCTACCGCGTCGAAGAATCGGTGCCGCGGGCCTACCGCCGCGACTGGCCCGAGGGCCGCGACACACCGGGCGGGAGCATGCTCACCCTGCTGCACCGCCGGGCCGGCTTGACGGACGCCGAGTTCCTGCAGCGCTGGCACGATGGCCACTCGCGCCTGGCGCTCGAGGTCCACCCGCTGTGGAACTACGTGCGTAACGTCGTCGCGGCCCCGGTCCTGCCTGGGTCCCCGCCGCTCTGCGGGATCGTCGAGGAGCAGTTCCGCACCCGCAGCGAGGTCCTCGACCCTGTGCGGCTCTTCGGCGGCTGGCTGAGGATGGTCCCCAACATGCTCCGCGTGCTCCACGACGTCCGCGGCTTCCTGGACCTCGCCGCGCTCGAGAACTACCTGGTCACGGAGCGCTGGTTTCAGAGCTGACGTCGAACGCGCCGCGCCGCTCCTGCGGGCCGTGCGCGTCGGATGAGATTCGCGAAGTCTTGAAGTCGCGCCAGCTGGTCAGGCTGGCTTCATCCGCATCCCTCTAGCAGCATCGCAGCTCGTAGGTTTCTCTCGCGTTGCGCTGGAACGTACGTCGGATGACCCTTTCGTCGTTCGGGATGTCGAAACGACCGGCTCCCTCCTTTGGCCTACTAGGGATGCGATGGCGATGCGCTCGAAGTCGACATCGTGCCCGACGTGAGTGGTAACCCTTTCCATGGCTCGCTCCTCCGCTTGCGGCTCTGGCCGCGCTTGGTCTTCCAGGCCCCGAGCCAATCCGCGCACTCGCGCAGTGAGTCAGCCGTTTCATTCGGCTTGAAGTCAGGCCACCAATAAGACCGAGGTAGTCTCGGTCCAAGGCGTCTCGTCTTGCGCCGTGCTTCGGAAGATGGCCCAGGCTGCACTCGCACCCGGCCGTCGTCGACGAGACGATCACCGACGCCGTCTGCACCTGCCTCATCCGCAACGCACACAGGGTGAAGCTCATCGGCGAGTCGTGCAGGAAGGCGAAGGCGGACTTGACCAAGACCCAGAAGGAACAACGCTTCCCCGCCCGCGGAGGGCAGTAGTAATGACAGTGCTGTTGTTGCCATTCCGACCGTTTGATTTCGGAGGAGACGCAGCATGGACCGATTCACCGGCGGTTGCCTGTGCGGCAACGTCCGAATTGTGGCGTCGGGAATGCCCTACCGGGTCGGCGTTTGTCACTGCCTCGACTGCCGCAAGCATCATGGGGCCCTGTTTCACGCTTCTGCGGTGTTCCCTCAGGATGCGGTGACGATCGATGGCGAAACAAGCGACTACGCCGGGCGGTTCTTCTGTCCCCGCTGCGGCTCGTCTGTTTTCGCACGCAGCGCAGACGAAATCGAAGTGAACCTAGGATCCCTGGATGCCCCAGACCAACTGATGCCAACCTACGAAAGCTGGATCGTCCGTCGCGAGTCCTGGTTGCCGCCGTTCCCGCTCAGGAGACGATACGACCGCGATCGTGACGCCAAGGGTCGCTTTGAGACGTAGGTCGCACGAACGCAAGTCGCGCCGAGGCCGCCTTGCCACGTTGGCGAAGACGGTGAGTATGGTGCTGAGGAGCCGGTTGGGGATCCGGTAGGTTTTCGAGGAGCTGAAGAGCAGGTACAGGCTCCTCGCGACCAGCATCGACGCGATGGGGTCAAGGCGAGAGGCCGAAGCAGGTGAACGACCTCCGGCCGGACCCTAGGTGGCCATAGGCTTTGCCTGAAGCGCTCCCCCTCAGAGCTTGGTGGCCACCGTCTCGGCGGGTACCTCCCACTGGGTCATCCTGCGCAAGCTACGCCGAGGCGAGGCCGCGGCCTTGGCGAGGTGGCCCCTGAGCATCACCCTGGCCATGCTTCTCGCAGTGGCCGGGCTCTTGGCCCTCTGGAGCGTTCTCGCGGCGTGACAGACAGCGGCTCTCCCACGGGCGAGTTCGTCGCCATGCGCGAGAGCAGGCCGGTGTTTCTACACAATCAGCGGTCCCGGCTTGGGGGGAGTTTGACCCCGGACCGTGGGCGGCAACTCCTGCCTGGTGCAGCCGAGCAGCTGCGGGCAGAGTCGGCGGTCAGATGCCCAGGAACGCTTCTCACCATGACCGCTCCCCTGCCGATCTGAACGAATGGCGCGGCCAGCTCTCCGCGGAGGGCGATGGCAAGTCTCTCGACCCGACTTCCGCCCCGGCATCGCCGCCGAGTCGTGGCCGTATCGGAGTGCTGCTTGGGGACGATGCCGGCGTGTTCGTGCCGGCGCGGTTATGGGCGCGCCGCGGATGCCGGTTCGCGCACGTGTGCCGGCCCTCCCGGCCAAAAGCGGCTACAGCGGTGTAGAGGCTGTTGGGGATTCCGGCCGGAGGCCGCATCCCTGGGTAGTGAGCCTCGTCGAACGATGAGGCGCTGCATAGAGAGAGGCAGTCTCCACCGGTGTTCACGAAACAAGATCAGTCGTCTAGCCGATCAGCTCGCTCTCAGGGACCTCGCCGAGGTCGAGATTGGAACTCTTCAGTGGGGCACTCGTCGGCGGATCTCGACGGAGTACCTCGGCCATTACCCGGACTTCGAGGTCGTCAACCTTCGCGAGAAGCGCTCGGACCTCCGTGGAGAACCCAGAGCGAATGCGCGCGGCCCGTGCCAGAGCCGTGTGGGCATCGGAAAGGTTGGCGTCGAGCGCCATTAGCTGTGTTCGACGCATGTCGATGGGAGGCTCGTCGGGCATCGGTGGAGCATACGCCCTCTAGGCGCTACGACAACTAAGCCAAAGTCGAGGCGCGGCCGGCGAAGGGAGGGGGGAGGTTGCGGCGGCAACTAGGTCCGTGGCGGCGCAGGTGGACACGGTCGAGCGGGACATGATCGAGGCGGGTGTAGAAGCGGCTCGTGAGCAGGGCGCAGACGAGGAGGTGCGTGGACTCCTCCAGGCCGTCATTGACGTGGTGGAGTGGCGCGAGGACACGACACCGGAGGCGGGGGACTGCCAGCATTCAGTTCTTCGAGCTGCCGCCGGGCTTCTGGGAGACAGCGTCGGCCCACAAAAGCGAACAGCACAATGAACCCCTGTTAAACGGGGTTCGTTGTGCTGTCCAGGATGGCTCCCCAGGCATGACTCGAACATGCGACCCGGTGATTAACAGTCACCTGCTCTGCCAACTGAGCTACTGGGGAATAGCAGGGCGGCGAATCTAGACGCGGCTGCGGCCGATGTCAACGACCTGGCCGTCTTGTGCCGATACGTCTCCGAACCGGTGGGGGAGTGTGGTTTGCAGCGCGTTGAGAGCGCGTGCCATGCTCCACCAATGTTGCTGGCGGGTTTCGTTCACCGGCCCGGTGTCCACTGCGGATCGACGGCGCTCGCCGATGCGCTGCGAATCCGGGGCCTCGACCTCACCGAGCCCATGGCGTTTGGTCTCGGCGCAGGGCTGGGATTCTATTACCTGGACTCCCCGGTGCTCAGCCCGACGCGGCTCATCCAGGGGCGCCAGTGGCCTCTCGAGGAGACTGCCTGCGGCGTGCTGGGGGCGTCGATCCAGGTGCGAACCGAGGACGACCCGGTGCGCGCGTGGTCCCGGGTGCGAGAGGCCATCGACCGAGGCCTCGCCCCCATCCTGTCCACTGACCTGCGCTTCCTTCCGTACTGGCGCACCTCGACGCCGTTCAACGGCCACCGCGTGGTGATCGCGGGCTACGACGAGGAGGACGAGGTAGCGCTGGTGGCCGACACCGAGCGCGAAGCGCTTCAGGAGGTCGCCTTCGACGACCTGGAGCGAGCACGAGCGTCGAGCGGGCAGCCGCTGGGATACACCGGTCGGCTATGGATGGAGGTCGACGCCCCGGCGCGATCTCCCGTATGGCGGGATGCCATCGCCGACGCGTTACGTCGGCAGGCCCGCCACATGCTTCTCTCCCAGGACGGGCACAGCGGCATCTCAGCCCTCGAGCGCTTCGCGGAGGAACTCGGGTCATGGTCGGAGCGGGCCCGAGACGAGGCCGATCGGGCATGGGGCTTCCGCTTCGCATACCAGTCCATCGAGAAGCGGGGCACCGGCGGAGCGAACTTCCGACTCCTCTACCTCCAGTTTCTGGAGGAGGTGGCTCCCATCCTGCCCGCGGTATCGCGACTCGGGCTCTCCGAGCGGATGCGGGAGATCGCCGCCGGCTGGACTCTGCTGGCCAAGTCGTTCAAGGATCTGTCCGAGAGGCCCGGAGCCCAGGTCCCAGAGGACACGGTCGCCCTCGCGCGGGAGATCGCCCGCGGAGAGCGCCGGTTCCTCGAAGAGGTCGCGGCCCGGGTGTCCTGAGAACTTGATGGAGTCGCCACAGACGCCAGCTCGCGCCCAGTTTGCCACCCTCGTGGAGCGGACCGAGATCCCGCTCGACGAGGCCGCGCTCGCCATCGCCGCGGAGGAGTACCCGAACCTGGATCGTCGCGCCTGCCTCGGCCGCCTGGACGCGATGGCGAAGGCCGTGGAGGCGAGGCTCGGCGACCTTCGCCCGCCGCTCATGGTGCTGCAGGCCATCCAAGCCGTACTCCGGGACGAGGAGCGCTTCCGGGGCAACGAGAAGGACTACTACGACCCCCGGAACTCCTTCCTGAACGAGGTGCTCGATCGTCGTCTCGGGATCCCCATCACCCTCTCGCTCATCACGGTCGAGGTTGCCCGGCGCGTCGGCCTCTCGCTGCAGGGCGTCGGCTTTCCGGGTCACTTCCTGGCCAAGTGTCCGAAGCAGCCCGGGCTTTCCGGGGACGTCTTCGTCGACGCCTTCAACGGCTGGGAGCTCCTCGGCGCCGACGAGTGCACCGCCCGGTTCCGAACGGTCCTCCACGGACGGAAGTTCGACCCCGCCTTTCTCGACGCGGTCGACGGCCGCCATATCCTCTCTCGACTGCTCCACAACCTGAAACGGATCTACGTCGAGAAGGGCGACGACGTCCGCGCGCTCTGGGTGGTAGATCGCCTCCTCCTCCTGCAGCCGGAGAACCTGGAGGAGCGCCGCGACCGGGGCCTCGTCTCGGCGCGGCTCGGCGGGACCGCTGCCGCGGTCCGCGATCTCGAGGCCTACATTCGCGGCCACCCAAAGGCTTCGGACGTGGATGAGGTGAAGGCACTCCTTGTCGAGCTCGGCGGGCGATCGTCCTTGCTCAACTGAGGAGCCCCTGGGCCGGGGCGACGGGCTTCGAAGGCGTCAGTTGCAGGGGACGACCGTCAGGTTGTAGGTGTCGATGGTGTCGGTCGTCCCTACGAAGCTCACCTTCAGGTCCGTGAGCGTGATGCTGTTGTCGGGATTCACGAACCAGGAGACGCCGCCACTCGCAGTGTAGAGTTGCAAGATCACCGGTAGCTGGTCCTGGTACTGCTGGATGAAGGCGCCCGACGCCTGCCCCGGCAGCACCGCGACCGCGCCGATGACGGCGTTGGTGGTGCCATCGGTGGGCGGCACCACCGCGAGCTGAAGCCGCATCCACCCCTGGCTGCTGACGCCGACCGGGACGCCCGTGACCGCGGTACAGGTCTCCGGCTGATCGGTCAGGTAGACCGTGAAGGGTCCACCCACGGCGTTCCTGAAGACGCCTCCGGAGCTGATGTGGAACTGGGCTGTCTCGAGGGTGAAGTTGGTGGGTCCCGACGGGCCGCCCGGCGGCGGGCCCGAGGGGCTGGAGCAGCTCGCGAGGAGGGCGGCGCACATGGGGGCGAGCAGGTAGCGTGCGACGTTCATCCGAGGCCCCTTCGCTAGCGAAGCTGGTCGAAGCTCACCCGGACCTTGTGCCGAGTGGGGTCGCCGGTGAGCGCACCGAGGTCCTCGACCGAGGCAACGTTGCCGAGGAAGGTATAGGGCCGCGCTGCCGCCGCGCGCGATGCCACGTCGGCGGCCGGGAAGGCGAAGTAGAGCGGCGCCGGAACGCCCGCGAGCCAGTTGGAGAAGAGGTAGAGCACGAGCGCGTGCTCCGTCGAGTGGAAGCCGTTCTTCCACACGTTGCACTTGGAGGTGTCGGTGTCCGGCCACGGATAGACCCAGCCCCCGGTGCTGTTGACCGAGGAGACCACCTCGCGCGCGGGGCGGGTGCGGTCGACGTAGTCGCCGCGGAAGTGTGCGGCGGTCGTGCCGAGCGTGGAGATCCAGGTGGGATCGTGCAGCGCGAGGGTCGCCGTCAGGTTGTCGGCCTCGGCATACGCCCACCAGTCGGAGCCGTTGTTCGTCACCGTCGTGGAACTCGTCGGGGCCTTCGTCCAGCGGCCGTTGGGCGCGTCGTAGGAGAACTTGAGCGTGGCCGGGGCGTACTGGGCGAGGAACGATTGCAGCGGGTGGTCGGAGAGCCGCTTGTCGACCTGTAGCAGTCCCCAGTAGGCCTTGAGGATGTGGCCGAAGTCGGTGTGGCTGGACCCATATTGCCCGATGGCGCCCGTGTTGCCCCAGAAGATGCCGTCTTGCCAGTAGGAGGTGCGGACCCGCAAGGCCAGCGTCCGAAGGTCGGAAAGCACCTGGTCGCGGCGCGCGCCGTCGGAGAGCACTGGCTGCACGAGCAGCAGGAACGCGGTGATCGGATCGAGCTCGGACACGATGTCAATCGTGCCCGGGTTGTTCATGTTCACCTCGAAGCTGAGCGTGGCGTCCATGCCGTCCTTGATGCGGCCGTTCGCGGTGTCCCAGAACTTCGTTGGGTCGAAGAGGAGGTCGCGAGTCTTGAGGACGGCGGACTCGGCATCGGCGTCGGCGGTGACGAAGAAGTACGCGGCGGGGCCCATCGCGTCGTACGCCATGTCCTGCGAGTACTTGTACCCCGAGCCGAGCGCGTTGCCCGACGCGTCGAGGTCGGCATACCAGCCGCCCACGGAAGTGTCGACGGCGTGGCTGAGAAGCCACGCGTTCCCGGCGCGGGCGAGGTCGAGGAGCGACTCGTCCCCGGTCATCATGTACCCGATGCTGTAGGCAAAGACCTGGCGCCCCATCATGCGTGGCTTGGCGCTCGAGGGCGGCTGGATGCTCCCGTCCATCCCGCGGTTGGTGGGGAAGTTGCCAACGGGCGTGCCCTGCGCCTCGGCTATGGTCCAGTAGGGCAAGAGGTCGTCCGTTTCGTGCGAAAGCCAGGTCGCGGCGTCAAGCCCGGCCGGAGGCGCCGCGGTTGGAGGCGCCTTGTAGGCATACGCGTCGACCGCCGGCCCCGCGCTCGCCCCGGAACCCTTGCAGGAGGTGGAGAACGCGAGGATGGCGAGGAGGGGCAGGGCGCTGCGCACGCGCGTCGAGATGAACATGGCCAGAGGATACCCCTTGTGGGCCGCCGGCGCCCCCGAATCCGGGAGCGCGCTCAGTTCGGCGCGCCGATGACCACCACCACGGCGTCGTGGACGCTGCCCGAGTCGAGCGTGCGGGAAAAGGCGTAGGTCCCGCCGGGCGAGGCGAGCTGGGCGTGGCTGCCGGCGCCGACGGCGGCGTGGTTCTTGCGGAAGGTCGCGAGCTTCTGCCAGTGGGAGAGGATGGAAGGATTGGTCGTCGTCCAGTTCATGTCGGACCGGGTCCCGGCGGTGGAGTCGCTGCCCGTGGGCCCGAGCCTCCGACCGCTCTCGTCTCCGTAGAAGACCTGGACGCCGCCCGGAGTGAGCAGGAGCGCGGTCCCCGCTCTCAGCTGTACGGCGTCCTGGTAGCCCGCGATGTCGCTGAACCAGAGATGGGTGTCGTGCGAGGAGATGTAGGAGAGGACGTTGAAGGTCGGGTCGGCGGAGATGAGCCCAGCGTAGCGCGCGTAGAGGGCGTCGAGGTCGGTCGCCGCGGACACCAGGGTTCCCTTCGCGGTGAGCTCGTCGCGAAGCCACCCCTGGTAGTCGAAGTTGATGAGGGAATCGAACCCCCCGGCGGAGTAATACCCGTCCTTGGAAACCCCGTGACCGTAAACCTCGCCAGTCATCCAGAACGGGGAGCCGTCGATCGCCTTGGCTGGATTGTTGGACTTCCAGGTCTGCAGCGCCGCGACGGCGGCGCTCTTCAGGGCTGCCCACGAGCCGAGCTCGACGTTGAGCGCGGTGTCGCAGCGGAACCCGTCGAACCCGAACTGCTGAACCCAGTCGGTGTGCCACTTCACGAGGTAATCTCGAACCGTTCCGCCTGGCAGCTCGACGACGCCCGTGCTGTCGCCGGGCCGGGTTGCCTTGCGGGTGAAGAGGACCGGGACGCCCGCGGCCGCCGTCGACTCGGTCTTGAAATCCGGGAGGAAGGCGACGGATTCGGTCAGGCTGTCCGTCCCCGGCTTGTCGAAGCCCGGAAACTGCTGCGGGGTCGAGCCGGCGCGGATCCAGCTCGGGCTCCACCAGTTCTGCCACCCAGTGGAGTCGTAGTTCACGAGGTCGTTCCAGTTGTTGAAGTTGCCGTTCGCCGGCGGGGTCCAGGACAGGAAGGCGCTGCCGGTCCCGTCGACGAACACCTCCGGGAGGTAGGCTTCGAGGTCAGCACCCGTCGCGTAGCCGGGGTGGTTCATCACCACGTCGGCGAGCACGCGGATGCCGCGCGTGTGCGCCCCGTCGACGAGCGCCTGGAGGTCGGCCGCGGTTCCAAAGTTCTGGTCGAGCCGGGTGAAGTCGAGCGCCCAGTAGCCGGCGTAGGCGTAGTTCTTGAAATCTCCGCCGGTGCTCGCCACCCAGCCGTGCACCTGCTCGACGATGGGGGAAATCCAGATGGCAGTCACCCCCAGGCTGGCGAGGTAGTCCAGCTTGCCGGTGAGTCCCTTCCAGTCCCCGCCGTGCCACGTCCCAATCTCTTGTGCGCCGTCCGGCGTCCGACCGTAGCTCTGGTCGTTCGAGGTGTCGCCGTTCTCGAACCGGTCGGTGACGGCGAAGTACACGGTGGCGTTCTTCCAGTCGAAGGGAGTGGGCGTGGCGTCGGCGGCCTCGAGAAGGACGACGCCGCTCGCGTCCGGCGTCACCGTCACGTTGCCATTTGCCGCCACCGTGGCGGTGGTCCCGGAGTAGGCGTCGCGCACGCTCGTCCCGGCGGGAAAGGTCTGGCCGACCGCGAGAGTGAGCGGCTGGCCGGGCTGCCACGGGCCGGGGGTGCTCGAGGAGCAGGCAGCGGAGTGCGCCGCCAGGGCGAGAAGTCCGGCGAGATGCAGGCCTCGAGTCGTGGCACGCTTCATGGTCCGCCCTCCTGGGCGCGGTAGGGTATGCGCGCCGGGGGCACACCCGTCAAGGCAACCTTGGTGTCGGCGAGGTCCCCCCGCGGCGGCACGGAGTCGTGATTAGATAGTCGCTTCCCAAGGGGCACGTGCTTACCCACGTCGGAGGCAGCATGAAGACATCGAGCAGGGCAGCAGGGGCTTGGCGCGTCGCGATCCTCGCAGCGGTCGCCGGATCCGTCCTGGTGAGCGCCGCGGGGTGCGGCTCCTCCTCGAGCAGCGGAGGCCAGCAGAACATGGCCTCGCCCGCCTGGGAGGAGCAGGTCATCTACATGGTCATGACCGACCGGTTCGCGAACGGGAACCTGGCGAACGACGACCAGAAGCAGGGCGAATTCGACCCCACCAACATCAACAAGTACTCGGGTGGCGACCTGCAGGGGATCATCGACCAGCTCGACTACATCCAGGGGCTCGGCGCGACCGCCATCTGGATCACGCCGCCCGTTGCAAACATGTGGTGGGACCCGCTGCAGCAGTCCGGCGGCTACCACGGCTACTGGGCGCGCAACTTGAAGGCAGTCGATGAGCACGTCGGCACGCTCGACACCTACAAGGCGCTCGCGAGCGCGCTCCACAAGCGCGGCATGTACCTCATCCAGGACGTGGTGCCGAACCACATGGGGAACTTCTTCACCTACACGAGCTACGACCCGAACTGCGTGCCGCTGTGGACTGCCCCGAACTGCGACCCGACCAAGGGGTGGCTGAGAAACACCTACGCCGTTCCGAGCGCCGCGCCGACGCAGTCTCCTTTCGACCAGGACGACCCGACCAATCCCGCGCAGCGGGCCGCCGCCATCTACCACTGGACCCCGACCATCACGAACTACGGCGATCCGAACCAGATCGTGAACTACCAGATCTCCGACCTCGACGACCTGAACTCGGAGAACCCCGTCGTGCGCACGGCGCTGCGCGACTCGTACGCCTACTGGATCAAGGAGGTCGGTGTGGACGGCTTCCGCGTCGACACGGCCTACTACGTCCCGCACGACTTCTGGAACGACTTCATGTACTCGCCCTCCACCACCACCCCCGGCATGATCCCCGCGGCGGCGGCTACCGGTCGTGCGAACTTCATCGCCTTCGGGGAGGTGAACCTCGTCCCGGACCCCATGACCGACACGGTCGACAAGACGGTAGCGAGCTACCTCGGGACAACGCAGGCGCCCGAGCTGAACTCGGTGCTCAACTTCCCGCTCTACAAGGAGATCGAGCGCGTCTTCGCGACCGGACAGCCCACGTCCTTCATGACCTACCGGCTCGGGCGAATGATGGACCCGACCCTGTTTCCGAACCCGTACATCCTGCCGAACTTCATCGACAGCCACGACGTGCGCCGCTTCCTCTCCATCACCAAGTCCACCGGCGAGAACCTGCTGCAGGCGCTCGCCTTCCTCTTCACGGTGCCCGGCATTCCCATCGTGTACTACGGCACCGAGCAGGGGTTCACGGTGACGCGCCAGGCGATGTTCGCGGGCGGCTATGCCTCCTCCCAGGACTCGTACAACACCAACAGCGCCGTGTACCAGCGCATCAAGAAGCTCGCGGGCATCCGCAAGGGAAGCCAGGCACTCATGCACGGCGCCCTGGACGTGCCCTACGACCAGGTGGCCGGCCCCGGCGTGTTCGCATTCCGCCGCACGAAGGGTTCGGAGACCGTGCTCGCCCTCTTCAACACCTCCACGCAGCCGGCGCTCGTGTCGGCGCTCGACACCAAGCTGCCCGGGGGAAGCGTGCTCGACGTCCTCCATTCGGAGCAGACGCCGCCTTCGCCCGCCGTCGACGCCGCCGGCAAGGTCACCCTGGTGCTCCCGCCCCTGGCGGTGATCGTGGCCAGCGCCACCGGGCAGACGGTCACTCCCCCGACCCCGGGTGCGACCGTCACCATGCTCACGCCCATAGCCGGCGCCGCCTTGACGGCTGACACCGTCCTCACCGGTACCGTCAACCCGGCCAACACCCAGCTCCAGCTCATCCTCGACGGCAACGTCACCCGCGCCATCGCGGTGACCGTTCCGGGCGACGGCACCTGGACGGCGACGCTGCCGGTCTCGTCCTTCCCGAGCGGCAGCTTCCAGCACGACGTGAGCATCTTCGCGCCCGCCGCGAACGTCGCCACGTCCCCGGCTCGGTTCACGTCCAACGTCGTTTTCAGCGGCCAGACCTGCACCTACAGCGATCCAGCGGGCGACGACACGGGGCCGAAGGGGACCTA
>CAVWHZ010000013.1:0-363920 GCA_963754915.1 uncultured delta proteobacterium
GGGAGTACCCACACTGGTCTGGTTCCGACAGGGGCTTCCTGTGGTTCGGCGGTTGGCGGCCAGGCAAGCGGGGCCGAGGCTGGCCGGCGCCAGCCAAGGGGATCGCTTTCCCTCACGCCCTGCGGTGTTGGCGCCGCCGGTGGGAGCCCGGCGAATTAGCGTACGGCGGCGCAAGCCTCGCGGACGCGGAGATGCATGGTGTGCTCGGGGGCGGCAGCGACGAGCGCGTCGTGGACCCAGGTGAGCAGGAGTTTCCAGCGCGTGACCCGGTTCGCGTCCGAGCGCAGCGAGACTGCCCTGAAGAGCGCGAGCAAGGTGTAGGCGATGCGCCGGAGCATCAGGACGACGAGCATGCCGTTCGCGTCAGCCTCAATCCACGGCCGCGTGTCTTCGGCAAAGGCAGTGTCGAGGGTGTGATGGTTTTGGTTCTCGACCGCCCAATGGCTTCGCAAGAGAAGGAGCCACTGCGCGGTAGTGAGCCTGCTCGAATCGATGCTCGACACGAACATGCGGTCGTATCGCTCGATGACCTGGCCGCGTTGGACCTTCAGGTACTCCACGGAGAGGAATGCCCTGGCGTGTGGCCAGAGCGACTCGTCCGGCCCCTTGCCATCGCCGTAAGACCAACTCGGATCCGCACGGAGCAGCCGGAGCGAGCGGACGACGGTGGTCTCGTTGTCGAGCGCATCCTCGGTGCGACCCACCACCGGCTCGGAGGCGAGCAACTCGTCGGCGAGCCTGCACATGATGCGGTGCTCGTCTTTGAGCGCGAACAGGTAGTCCTTGCCGGCGGCCACTACCCTGTCCGCGTTGGCGCGGGAGAAACCGCCGGCGTCATAGCTGACGACGTCGAACAGCGTGCCGTAGGTCTCGACGAGGCTCTGGAAGGCCACCTGGAAGTGGCCCACCTCGTTGGTGCTCGACGGGATCGGGATCGCGTCGATGCAAGGCTGCCCTGGCGCAGAGACGAGCGCCGCGGTCATGGTGCGCACCAGGCCGTAGGGCAAGCCGACCTCTGGATGCTGGGTCTGCACGAACGGCTGATTGAGGCAGGGCAGTGCCGTGACCTTGCCGTCGAGCGCGACGACGCTCATCGGCAGCCCGACCGGCTCGAGCGCCTTGCGGCGCCAGGCGGCGCGCACCAGGCGGTGGAGCACCGAGCGCAGCTCGCCCACCGATACCTGGCAGAGCGCGTCCCGAGCCGTTGTGTCGGCGAGGCGCCGCGGCAGCCCCAGCTGTCGCCGGGCTGCGACCGACAGGCTCGCCGTGAGCTGCTCGGCCTCCCACAGCCCCTTGCAACCGGCCATGAGCCCGACCAGCGTCGCCCGCAGGATCTGCGCCAGCGACCAGCGTCCCTCCCGGGTCCGTGGGTCGGCGACCGCGTCCAGGTCCAGCTCTGGCAGGCGGGCCCGCAGCAGGCCCACCATCCTGCGAAGTCTTCTTCCTTCCATCGATCTCCCCTCGTAAGATCTCGGGTGTCGTAGCTGCCGGGTTCCCACCGGAAGCAACCGCGGCGGGCGATCTTGCGGATCGCCCGCCGCACCTGTTTCCGTACCTGAAGTGAGATCCGCGTGCGAATTTGTGCACGCGCTTCGGCCCGCCCGCTCGCCGAGACAACCCCGCGAACTGTCTGGTGCCTACCGCGTCGGCGGCTGCCCGCTACCAATCACTTCTGGGGTCAGCCGCGGGCGCTGCGCGCCCGGAGGAAGAAGGCACCGGCTGCGAGGACTCCGCCGAGGAGCACGACGTACGGCGCCGCCACCTTCCACCAGGGGGGCCGATTCTCGGCAGCCATTCGAGTGAGGAACTGGGCCAGGGCGCGGCGGTCGTCCTCGTTGCCGCGGAAAGCGTGCGACATCTGGGGCCGGATCTGGTTCAGCCGCCCGATGTTGGCGTACGCGAGCTCTGGCGTCCCGAAGTTGTCCTCCCGGATCTTTGGCCGAAAAGGATTCGAGGCGTTCGCCGACTCGAGCACGTGGCAGGCGAGGCAGAAGTCGTGCATGAGCCACTCGCCCCGGGCCAGCTGCTCCGGCGTCGCAGGCGGAAGCTTATCGCCCGAGGCGAGCGGCTCGGTCGCGAGCGGAAGCTGCGGAGCGAGGAGGGCGAGGAGGGCGAGGAGGGCGAAGGTTCGGGCCGCAGTGCGCAAGGCGATTCTCCCGGAGGCGTGTCTTCTATCCGCTGCGCCGCCGCGCGCAAGCGCGTCCTCCTTTGCCTTTGCGGCCCGCGGCACCCGTGCGAGACTCGCGGCCATGTCCGAATCCGTGAAAGTGACGCTCCCCGATGGGTCGCAGAAGGAGGCGGCGGCGGGCACCCGTATCGCGGACTTTGTCCGGGAGAAGATCGGCGCGGGCCTCGCCAAGGCCGCGTACGTCGCCAAGCTAGACGGGGTGCCGGTCGACCTGGCCCGGCCCCTCGATCGCGACGCCAGGCTCGAGGTGGTGACGACGAAGAGCCCGGAGGCGCTCGAGGTCGCCCGCCACGACGCGGCCCACGTCATGGCGAGCGTGGTGCAGAAGCTCTACCCCGGCACCCAGGTCACGATCGGCCCGTCGATCGAGGACGGCTTCTACTACGACTTCGCCCGCGAGACCCCGTTCACGCCCGGAGGACCTGGAGCGAATCGAGAAGGCGACCAACGAGGCCATCGCCGCCGACCAGCCCTTCGTCCGCGAGGAGGTCTCGATGGAGGAGGCCGTGGCGCTCTTCGAGCGCCATGGGGGAGCGCTACAAGGTCGAGATCGT
This sequence comes from uncultured delta proteobacterium, assembly GCA_963754915.1. Classification (GTDB taxonomy): domain Bacteria; phylum Myxococcota; class Myxococcia; order Myxococcales; family Anaeromyxobacteraceae; genus DATJZG01. The sequence goes on from CAVWHZ010000013.1 coordinate 2,743, forward strand.
GAAGGACATCGCCGCCCGGGGTGCGAGGACGCTCACCCTCTACCGGCACGGCGACTGGGTGGACTTCTGCCTCGGTCCCCACGGGCCATCTACCGGCCGCATCGGGGTGGTGAAGCTGCTCTCCGTGGCGGGCGCCTACTGGCGCGGCGACCCGAAGAACCCGATGCTGCAGCGGATCTACGGGACCTCCTTCTTCTCCAAGAAGGACCTCGAGGAGTACCTGCATCGGCTCGAGGAGGCCCGCAAGCGCGACCACCGCAAGCTCGGGCCGCAACTCGGGCTCTTCACCTTCCACCCGTACGCGCCGGGGGCCGCCTTCTGGCTCCCGCACGGAACGACCGTCTACCACCTGCTCGGCGACGCCATGCGCCGGCTCACGCGCCGCAACGGGTACGTCGAGGTGAAGACGCCGCTCCTGTTCAACAAGCGGCTCTGGGAGACCTCCGGCCACTGGGGCAAGTACCGGGAGAACATGTTCCTCGTGGTGGACAGCGAGACCGACCCGGCGCTCCCGCTCGAGGAGCGCTGCACCCAGTCGCTGAAGCCCATGAACTGCCCGTCCCACCACCTCCTCTACGCCATGCAGAAGCGCAGCTACCGCGAGCTGCCCATCCGCTACCACACCCAGGACGTCCTCCACCGCAACGAGGCCTCGGGAACGCTCTCGGGTCTCACCCGGGTCCGGCAGTTCCAGCAGGACGACGCGCACATCTACCTGGCGGAGTCGCAGATCGTCGACGAGGTCCGCTCGCTGGTGCGCCAGGTCGACACCGTCTACAAGGCAATGGGGCTCGAGTATTCCGCCAAGTTCTCGACCCGACCCGAGGTGAAGCTCGGCGACGACCCCACCTGGGACCGCGCCGAGACGGCGCTGCGGAGCGCGCTCGAGGCGATCGGCCTCGCCTACGAGCTCAAGCCGGGGGAGGGCGCCTTCTACGGGCCGAAGATCGACTTCGACGTGACCGACTCGATCGGTCGGAAGTGGCAGCTCGCCACCATCCAGCTCGACTACCTCGCGCCCGAGCGATTCGACCTGACCTTCGTCGGCGAGGACAACAAGGAGCACCGGCCGGTGGTGATCCACCGGGCCATCTACGGATCCTTCGAGCGGTTCATGGCCATCCTCACGGAGCACTTCGCCGGCGCCTTTCCGACCTGGCTCGCGCCGGTCCAGGCGAGGGTGGTGACGGTCTCGGATCGCTTCAACGACTGGGCAGCCGAGGTGGCCGCCCGGCTCGATACCGAGGGCTTCCGCGTGGAGTTCGACCGCTCCAGCGAAAAGCTCGGGGCCAAGATTCGCGACGCACAGCTCCAGAAGATCCCCTTCACCGTGGTGGTCGGCGAGAAGGAGGTCGAGGCGAAGGGCGTCTCGCCGCGCAGGCGCGGTGGCGAGGACCTGAAGACCATGCCTCTCGAGGCCTTCGTGGAGATCCTCCGGAAGGAGGGCGCCGCGCCCTACTGACGGGGGTACGGCTCCGGGCGCCCGCTTGACCTCGGGGGCGCGGCCCACTACTCTTCGAAAACGATGTCGATCCGTCGCAGCGAGCGTCGACTTCTTAGCCAGGCGGGAGAGGACTCCCGGCCCGGCTAGCCGCTGCGCCGCGACCTCTTCCGCCGAACCCGGCCGAAGAGGTTGCCCTCGATGGCGAGACCGCTTCTTCGGCCCTCCACAGAGCCCGAGGAGCCGCCATGTCGAGTCAGTCCCCCAGCCAGCAGAAGCCCAGTCGCCCGAGGCATCCATGGACCGCGTCATCATCTTCGACACCACCCTGCGAGACGGGGAGCAGAGCCCCGGCTTCTCGATGAACCTCGGGCAGAAGCTCCGCGTCGCCCGGGCGCTGCAGGAACTCGGGGTCGACGTGATCGAGGCGGGCTTCGCCGCTGCGTCGCCGGGCGACCTCGAGGCCATCCAAGGGGTGAGTCGCGAGATCGACGGGCCCGTCATCGCGAGCCTCTCCCGATGCACGCGCGGAGACATCGAGGCGTCGTGGAAGGCGCTCCAGGGGGCGAAGCACCGGCGCTGCCACGTGTTCCTGGCGACGAGCCCGATCCACCGCGACTTCAAGCTCAAGATGGCGAAGGACGAGATCATCAAGCGAGCGGTCGAGGGCGTGAGGATGGCCCGGGAACGCTTCGACGACGTCGAGTTCTCCACCGAGGACGCAGCCCGCACCGAGCTCGAGTTCCTGGCCGAGGTGGTGGAGCGGGCCATCGAGGCCGGCGCCACCACCCTCAACATCCCCGACACCGTCGGCTACGCGCTGCCGCAGACCTACGCCGAGACGCTCTCCTACCTCCGCAAGCACGTGCGGGGTATCGACAGCGTGGTCCTCTCGGTCCACTGCCACAACGACCTCGGCCTCGCGGTGGCGAACAGCCTCGCCGGCGTCACCGTGGGAGCGCGCCAGGTCGAGTGCACCATCAACGGCATCGGCGAGCGCGCGGGCAACGCCTCCCTGGAGGAGGTGGTGATGGCGCTCAAGACCCGCGCCGACGTCTTCAAGGCGCGGACCGGAGTGAAGACGGAAAAGCTCTACCCGACGAGCAAGCTTGTCCAGCAGGTGACCGGCAACCAGGTGCAGCGCAACAAGGCAATCGTGGGACAGAACGCCTTCGCCCACGAGGCCGGCATCCACCAGCACGGCATGCTGACCCACCGGGAGACCTACGAGATCATGAGGCCGGACGAGGTGGGGTTCACCCGCTCCGAGTTGGTGCTGGGCAAGCACTCCGGGCGCCACGCCCTCAAGGAGCGGCTGGTGGAGCTCGGCTACCGCCTCACCGACGCGCAGCTCGACAAGGTCTTCGCCGACTTCAAGCTGCTCGCCGACAAGAAGAAGGAGATCTACGACGCCGACCTCGAGGCGCTCGTCATCCACGGGCAGCTTCTCAAGGGCCAGGCGCTCTGGGAGCTGATGGCGCTGTCCACCACCTCCGGCACCGGCACCCTCCCGGCCGCGAGCATCTCGCTGAAGAAGTCGGACGGCGAGAGGTACCTCGACGCCTCGGCCGGCGACGGCCCGGTGGACGCCGTGTTCAAGGCCATCGAGAAGATCACCGGCATCCAGGCAAAGCTGCGCGACTACCGCATCCAGGCGGTGACCATCGGCGAAGACGCCCAGGGCGAGGTGAGCCTGGAGGTGGAGCATGAGACCGGCATCTACCGCGGCCGCGCCCTCTCCACCGACGTGATCGAGGGCAGCGCCCGCGCCTTCCTGGACGTGGTGAACCGCATCGCCCTGAAGACCCGGACCGAGGACGAGGAGCAGGAGGCGAAGGGTGCGCTCGGCCGCGTGTAGCGCGGAAAAGCGCGACGTTCGCAGGCGACAAGGGCCCGCGCGGGGGCTCCTCGTCGCATCGCTCGCGTTGACCAGCTCATTCCCGCTTTGCTAGGCTGACCGGTCCCATGGCCAAGGAAAAGATGACAGGGGCCCAGGCGCTCGTCCGGTGCCTCGAGGCAGAAGGCGTCGAGTACATCTTCGGGGTGCCCGGCGGGGCGATCCTGCCCATCTACGACGCGCTGTTCGACTCGAAGAAGATCCGGCACGTGCTGGTGCGGCACGAGCAGGTGGGCGCCCACGCCGCCGAGGGCTTCGCGCACGCCACCGGCAAGGTGGGGGTGTGCTTCGGAACCTCCGGCCCCGGGGCGACGAACCTCGTCACGGGCATTGCCGACGCCTACATGGACTCGGTTCCGATGGTGGCCATCACCGGGAACGTCCCGAGCACCCTCATCGGGACGGACGCCTTCCAGGAGGCGGACATCACGGGCATCACCATGCCCATCACCAAGCACAACTGGCTCGTCACCGACGTGAACGAGCTCCCCCGCGTCATCAAGGAAGCCTTTTACGTGGCGCGGACGGGCCGGCCGGGCCCGGTGCTGGTGGACATCCCCAAGGACGTGCAGAACGCCGAGCTCGAGTTCGAGTACCCGGACGCCGTCCACATCCCCGGCTATCACCCGCCGGTTGGGGAGGAGCCGCGGCTGCGGGATGCAGCCCAGCTGCTGCGCAGCGCGAGCCGCCCCGTCGTCTACCTCGGCGGCGGCGTGCGCACCTCCAACGCCTACAAGGAGGTCTTCGAGTTCTGCGAGCTGCTCGACGCCCCGGTGGTGACCACGGTCCATGGCAAGGGGGCGTTCCCCGAGACCCACCCGCTGTGCCTCGGCATGTTCGGGATGCACGGGGGGCGATACTCCAACTACACGGTCCAGGGCTCGGACCTCATCGTGGCGCTCGGGGCGCGCTTCGACGACCGCGTCACCGGCAAGCTCTCCACCTTTGCCCCCGAGGCAAAGGTGATCCACCTGGACGTCGACCCGGCCGAGATCTCGAAGCTCGTCACCGCCACCGTGCCGCTCGTCGGCGACATGAGGGCGCTGCTCCCGCAGCTCACCGAGGAGACGAAGAAGGCCTTCGCCGAGCACGGGCGCCCGGACATCTCGGTGTGGAAGCGCCGCGTCGCCGAGTGGCGGGAGAAGCACCCGCTCCGCTACAAGCAGGAGGGGCAGGAGTACATCCTGCCGCAGTGGGCCGTGGAGAGGATCTGGGAGAAGACCCAGGGCAAGGCCGTGGTGACCACGGGCGTCGGCGAGCACCAGATGTTCGCCGCTCAGTACTGCCGGACGAGCTACCCGCGGCAGTTCATCACCTCCGGCGGGCTCGGGACGATGGGCTTCTGCCTGCCCGCGGCCATCGGCGCCAAGCTCGGCCGCCCTGACGCCGAGGTCATCGGGATCGACGGGGACGGAAGCTTCCAGATGACGCTGCAGGACCTGGCCACCGCCGTGGACCTGAAGCTCAACATCAAGATCTTCATCCTCAACAACCTGTTCCTGGGGATGGTCCGACAGTGGCAGGAGCTGTTCTATGACAACCGCTTCGCCGAGACGCCCCTGTCCGATCTGCCCGACCTCGTGAAGCTCGCGGACGCCTACGGCTGCCTCGGGCTCCGCGCGCGCAAGCCCGAGGAGCTCGATGCGGTGATCGACCGCGCGCTCGCGCACAAGGACGGCCCCGTCATCGTGGACATCCGCGTGCGACGCCAGGAGAAGGTTTACCCGATGGTTCCGGCCGGGGCGCCGCTCAACGACATGATCGACGGCGAGGAGAAGTGAGAGAGCCATGGAGCGCACCGAAACCAGGCCCAACGGCGGAACCCACACCATCAGCCTCTTGGTCGAGAACAAGCCTGGCGTGCTGCACCGCATCGCGGGGCTCTTCTCGCGACGCGGCTACAACATCGCCAGCCTGACCGTGGGGCCGACCGAGCGCCCCGAGTACTCTCGAATGACCATCGTGGTGCGCCTGTCCTCCAAGCCGGTGGAGCAGGTGGTGCGCCAGGTGCAAAAGCTCGTGCCCGTCGTCGAGGTCCGGGAGCTCTCGCCGCAGGACCTCATCGAGCGCGAGCTCATGCTCGTGAAGATTCGGACGCCGGAGAAGAATCATGCGGAGCTTCGGGCGCTCGCGGAGACCTACGAGGCGAGCATCGTCGACGTTTCCCCGGATGCGCTCGTGATCGAGGCGAGCGGCAACGCTGGCAAGCTGGACGCTCTCGAGGAGCGGCTCGCTGCCTACGGGATCCAGGAGCTGTGCCGCTCCGGACGCATCGCCCTCGAGCGCGGGTTCAAGACGCTCGCCCCGCCCAACCTCAAGTGATCGGAACGAACATGGCAACCATCTACTACGACAAGGACGCGAACCTCGACCTGCTGAAGAAGAGGAAGGTGGCCATCATCGGCTACGGGAGCCAGGGGCACGCCCACGCGCTCAACCTCAAGGACTCCGGGGTCGACGTCCGCGTCGGCCTGCACGCCGGCACGAAGTCGAAGGCGAAGGCAGAGGGGGCCGGGCTGCGGGTGGTCTCCGTGGCCGACGCGTCTCGGGAGGCCGACGTCATCATGGTCCTCATCCCGGACCAGACCCAGAAGAAGGTCTACGACGAGGAGATCGCCCCGCACCTCTCCAAGGGCAAGGCGCTGCTGTTCGCCCACGGCTTCAACATCCACTTCGGTCAGGTGCGGCCGCCCGCAGACGTCGACGTGCTGCTCGTCGCCCCCAAGGGCCCGGGGCACCTCGTGCGGCGCCAGTTCCAGGACGGGCGCGGCATCCCGTGCCTCATCGCCGTCCACCAGGACTCCGACCGGTAGCGCAAAGGCAGATCGGGCTCGCCTACGCTCGGGCGCTCGGCGGCACCCGCGCCGGCGTCCTCGAGACCACCTTCAAGGAGGAGACCGAGACCGACCTGTTCGGCGAGCAGGCGGTGCTCTGCGGTGGCGCCTCGGCCCTCGTCAAGGCCGGCTTCGAGGTGCTCGTCGAGGCTGGCTACCAGCCCGAAAGCGCCTACTTCGAGTGCCTCCACGAGCTCAAGCTCATCGTGGACTTGATGTACGAGGGCGGCCTCGCCTGGATGCGGCACTCCATCAGCGATACCGCCGAGTACGGCGACTACACCCGGGGCCCCCGGATCGTCACCGCCGAGACCAAGGACGAGATGCGCCGGATCCTCACGCGAGATCCAGATGGGCCACTTCGCGAAGGAATTCATCCTCGAGAACCAGGTTGGCCGGCCCGTGTTCGACAAGCTCCGCGAGCAGGAGCGGACCCACCCCATCGAGGAGGTCGGCAAGCGCCTTCGGGACATGATGAGCTGGATCCGGGACGCCAAGAAGGACTCGTCCGACCCGAACGCTCGTTGACTTTCGGCGGCAACTCCTTATCCTACTGCGGCTTTTCGCCCGGGACGGCAGGACCCGAGCGCATCTGACGTCCCGGGAGCGTCCCGCCACGCTCCGCTGATTCGAGGAGAAGCCCCATCAACGGCAAGGACCAACGCACGAGCCGCGACGCCCGCACCAACCGCCGCATCAAGGCGCGGGAGGTGCGAGTCATCGGCGCGAACGGCGAACAGCTCGGAATCCTGGCGATCGACCAGGCGCTGCGAATGGCGCAGGAGGACGGCCTCGACCTCGTCGAGGTGAGCCCCCTCGCCAAACCGCCCGTCTGCAAGATCATGGACTACGGGAAGTTCAAGTACACCGAGAAGAAGAAGCAGAGCGAGGCGAAGAAGAAGCAGGTCGTGGTGCAGCTGAAGGAGGTGAAGCTGCGCCCGCGGACCGAGGAGCACGACTACGACGTCAAGATCCGGAAGATCCGCGAGTTCCTCGAGGAGGCCAACAAGGCCCGCGTCACCGTGATGTTCCGCGGCCGCGAGATCACGCACCGCGAGCTCGGTCACAAGGTGCTCGAGCGCGTCATCAACGACCTCAAGGAGACGGCCGTGATCGAGGCGGCACCACGGATGGAAGGCCGCCAGATGTTCATGATCCTCGCTCCCAACCCCAGAATGCTTCAGGCGCAGCGCGATCGGGCGAAGAGCCAGCAGGGAGCGGCAGCCGCGGCCGCTGCGGCGGCCGCGAGCCCTGCGACGCCCCCGGGCGCCCCGGCTGCCGAGGGCACCAACCCCGGGAGCGGAACCCCGTAGGCGCGCCCGCCACACAGGAGAGACGATGCCCAAGCTCAAGACGAAGAGCGGCGCGAAGAAGCGCTTTCAGGTGAAGAAGAGCGGCAAGGTGAAGTTCCGCCGAGCCGGCGTTCGCCACCTGGCGACGTTCGGCAAGACGCACAAGCAGAAGAGGGGCCTGCGTGGGACTTCCCACCTGGGCTCCGAGGATGAGAAGAAGATCAAGGAGAACTTCCCCTACGCCCGGTAGGCGCGGGGAGGCCACAGCGCCCAAGCGGGGATTCCGAAGCGCACGGCAGGCGCCGAGAGGCGTCCTGGCGGCCCCCCGCCGGCATCACGAGGAGTGAGAGATGCGCGTCAAGAAGGGATTCAAGGCTCGTCGTCGTCGCAACCGGGTACTCAAGCTCGCCAAGGGGTACCGCGGTCGTCGCAAGAACTGCTACCGCCGCGCCAACCAGGCGGTGGAGAGAGCCCTCGACTACAGCACCCGGGATCGCCGACGCCGCAAGCGGGAGTTCCGCTCGCTGTGGATCGTCCGCATCAACGCCGCCGCGCGCCAGAACGGGACGAGCTACTCGCGGCTATTCGGCGCGCTCCACAAGGCCGGCGTCCTGCTCGACCGCAAGGCGCTCGCCGACCTGGCGCTCTTCCTGCCGGGCGACTTCGCGGCCGTGGTCCGGGCAGCCCAGGCCTAGGGCCGAGGCGGTGCCCGACCTCATCCGAGAGCTCGAGGGCCTGATCGAAGGGGCCCGGCAGTCCATCGGGGCGGCGAGCGACGAGCGCGCCCTGGAGGATCTCCGCGTCCGCTTTCTCGGCAAGAAGGGCGAGATCTCGGCCGTCCTCCGCGGGATGGGGCAACTCGCGCCCGAGGAACGCCCTCGGGTCGGCGAGGTGGCGAACCGCGTTCGCGACGAGGTCGAGTCGCTGCTCGGGCGCGCTCGCGAGCGCCTCGAGGCGGAGAAGCTCGAGCAAGAGCTGCGCAGCGCGCCGCTCGACGTGACGCTGCCGGGGCGCCGCCTCCTGCCGCTTGGCCACCGGCACCCGGTGACGAGAGCCACCGACGAGATCGTCGCCATCTTCGCGCGGCTCGGTTACGAGGTGGCGAGCGGGCCGGAGATCGAGCTCGACTGGTACAACTTCGAGGCGCTCAACATCCCGAAGGACCACCCCGCCCGCGACATGCAGGACACGTTCTACGTGGACGAGGCGACCCTGGGCGGGCCCGCTGGCGAGGGCAGCGTCCTGCTCCGGACCCACACCTCGCCCATGCCAGATCCGCGCCATGCGGCGGGCCGGCGGCCCTCCGGTGCGGGTGGTGGCCCCCGGGCGCGTGTACCGCAGCGACTACGACCAGACCCACTCCCCCATGTTCCACCAGGTGGAGGGTTTCTGCGTCGGCCCTCGCATCACCTTCGCCGACCTGAAGGGCACCCTCGCGGCCTTCGCCCGCGCCTTCTTCGGCCCGCGCACTCGCACCCGGTTCCGCCCGAGCTACTTTCCCTTCGTCGAGCCGGGCGCCGAGGCGGACGTCTCATGCTCGCTGTGCGGCGGATGCGGATCGCGAGACGGGGCCGCGCTGCGGGACCTGCAAGGGAACGGGCTGGCTGGAGGTCCTCGGCTCGGGGATGGTGCACCCCAAGGTCCTCGAGAACGTCGGGTTCGACCCCGGCGAGGTCACCGGCTTCGCCTTCGGCATGGGGGTGGAGCGCATGGCCATGCTGAAGTACGGCATCGCGGACCTGCGCCTCTTCTACGAAAACGACCTTCGCTTCCTCGAGCAGTTCTGACCTCCATGCGCATCTCCCTCACTTGGCTCTCCGAGTATGTGCCGCTGCCCGTCGGCAGAGGAGCTGGCGCGCCGACTCACCGCCGTGGGGCTGGAGGTGGAGGCCGTAGAGCGGGTCGGGGCGGCGCTGGACGGCGTGGTGGCGGCCCGCATCGCCTCGGCGGAACGCCACCCCCAGGCGGACAAGCTCTCCGTCACACAGGTGGACGCCGGCGCCGGGCCGGTCCAGGTGGTGTGCGGCGCCACGAACTGGAAGGTCGGCGACGTGGTGGCGCTCGCCACGCCAGGCACGGCGCTGCCGGGCGGGCAGCGCATCGAGCGGGCGCGTCTGCGCGGCGTCGACTCGCACGGCATGCTCTGCTCGTCGAAGGAACTCGGCCTGACCGGGGAGTCGAGCGGGCTGCTCCTGCTTGCCCCCGAGACGGTGCCCGGGACGCCGCTCGCGCGCGCCCTCGGAATCGAGGACACGGTCTTCGAGGTCAACGTCACGCCGAACCGCCCGGACGCGCTCTCCCACCTGGGGATCGCCCGCGAGGTCGCGGCCGCGCTGGGGCTGAAGGTGGCGCTCCCTCCGCCGCGGCTTGCCCAGAGGCCCCCGGCCGCGTCCTCGCTCGTCAAGGTGCGGGTCGAGGCGCCGGATCGCTGCTTCCGCTATGCGGCCCGGATCGTCGAGGGGGTCCGGATCGGGCCCTCGCCCGCGTGGCTCTCCCGAAGGCTCGAGGCCTGTGGGGTTCGCTCCATCTCGAACGTGGTGGACGCCACGAACTTCGTGCTGCTCGAGTGGGGTCACCCGCTCCACGCGTTCGACCTCGACCGGGTGGCCGGCGCCGAGATCGTGGTGCGCCTCGCGCGCCAGGGGGAGAAGCTCGTTACCCTCGACGGCCAGGAGCGAAGCCTCTCGGTGGACGACCTCGTGATCGCCGACAGGGACAGGGCGAGCGCGCTCGCCGGCGTGATGGGCGGCGGGGACTCCGAGATCTCGGCGGGGACCACTCGGGTACTTCTCGAGTCGGCCTGGTTCGAGCCCGGCGGCGTGCGGCGCACGGCGCGCCGGCACGGGCTCCACACGGAGGCATCGCATCGCTTCGAGCGGGGGGTGGACCCGGTCGCGGTGACTGCCGCGCTCGACCGGTGCGCGGCGATCATCGCGGAGCTGGCCGGCGGGACGGTGCGCCGCGGAATGGCCGACGCCTACCCGCGCCGCAGGCGGCCCGTGGACGTGGCGCTCTCTTGGTCCCGCCCTGCCGAGATCCTGGGAATGCCGGTGGGCCGGGGGGAAGCGCGCCGGACGCTTGCCGCGCTGGGCTTCGAGGAGCGCAAGGCGACGCCGCGCGGCGCCGTCTACCGCGTGCCGAGCTGGCGCCTCGACGTGTCGCGAGAGGAGGACCTGGTCGAGGAGATCGTGCGGATGAAGGGGTATGACGCCATCCCGGAGACCTTGCCCGGCATCGCCAGCAAGACACCTGCCGAGCCCCGGCAGGCGCTCGTCGTCGACCGGGTCCGCGAGGCGCTGCAGGCGGCCGGCTTCTCCGAGGCCGTCAACTTCAGCTTCGTGGCCCCGGCCGAGTTGGCTGCCCTCTCGCCGGGCCGGGCAGCCACACCCGGCATCGCTCTGCACAATCCCATCAGCGCCGAGCTGGCGGTGATGCGGACGAGCCTCGTGCCTTCGCTCCTCCGCAACGCGGCCCACAACCTGCGCCAGCGAGTGGAGGACCTGCGGCTCTACGAGATCGCGAGCGTCTACCACCCGCATGCTCCGGGGGCAGTGGCGGAAACGCCAGCGCGGGAGGAGATGCGAGTGGGCGGGATCGCCATGGGGCGCCGCCACGCCATCGGCTGGGCCACCGGCGGTGACCCGGTCGACTTCTACGACCTCAAGGCTGCGCTCGAGGGCGTGCTCGAGGCCCTGGGAGTCGACGGGGTTCGCTGGGTGCACGGTGGCGGGGCCTGGCTGCATCCGCGCTCTGCTGCGACGCTTTCATGGACCGCCACCGATGGGGCTGCCCACGTGCTCGGCGTCGCCGGGGAGGTCCACCCTCGCACGGCGGCGGCGTTCGAGCTGCCGCGTGGCGTCCTCGCCTTCGACCTCGCCTTCGAGGAGCTCGCGGCAGCGGCGAGGCTCGTGCCCGGTCACGCTGACGTGCCGCGCTTCCCTGCCGTCCTCCGCGACCTCGCGGTGGTGGTCGCGGACGAGATCGAAGCGAGGGCCGTGGTGGACCTTGTCCGCGAGGAACCGCTCGCCTGCGACGTCGCTCTCTTCGACGTCTACCGCGGCCCGCCCATCCCCGCGGGCCGGAAGAATCTGGCGATGGCCATTCGCTATCGCGCCCCCGACCGGACACTCACCGACGCGGAGGCAGACGAGGCCCACGCGCGGATCGTCGAGCGTCTGCAGGCCGCCGTCGGCGCCGAATTGCGCGCCTAGCGGTCGCCGAGCGCACCCCCGCGAGGGGCCCGCCGCTCACCCAGGGGGGCCACCCGGCTGGCAGTTTGACAGACTCCGGCGAGTCAGCTAACAAAGTCAGGTACTTGGGTGCCTCGGCGCCCAGACCTCGAGGGGACCGTGACCAAGGCTGACATCATCGAGAGCGTCTACGAGAAGGTGGGATTCTCCAAGAAGGAGGCCGCCGAGATCGTAGAGATGGTCTTCGACACCATCAAGGAGACGCTCGAACGCGGGGAGAAGATCAAGAATCAGCGGGTTCGGCAACTTCATCGTGCGGGACAAGAAGTCCCGCGTGGGCCGAAACCCGCAGACCGGGCAGGAGATCGAGATTTCCGCGCGTCGGGTCCTGACGTTCCGCCCGAGCCAGGTCCTGAAGAACGCCCTGAACGGCGTCCCCGAGGAGCCTGTCGTGGGCGGGTCGGCGGCCTAGCCGCGCGCCCCGGGTCGCCGTCAGCGGTCCTCGCGCTCGCCGAGGATTCGGTAGAGCGTCTTGCGATCGATGCCGAGCACCTCGGCTGCCCGCGTCTTGTTCCCGCCCGTCTCCTCCAGGACCTGGGTGGCGTAGCGCCGCTCCAGCTCCGCGAGGGTGGGGCGATCCGCGAGGTCGAGGCCCGGCGCCGCGCCCGGGGTCGTCCTTGCCCCCCGAACCACCTCGGGGAGGTCCTCCGGCGTGATGACGCCCGAGGGGTTGAGTGCCAGCGCGCGCGCGATGACATTCTCGAGCTCGCGGACGTTGCCGGGCCAGTCGTAGGCGAGGAGGAGCTCGCGAGCCGCTGGCGAGACGGCGGCGCCTTCCGCGCGTCCGTGCTTCTGGGCGAAATGCTCCGCCAGCAGCGGCACGTCCTCCCTGCGCTCCCGCAGCGGGGGGATGCGGATGTTCACGACGTGGAGGCGGTAGTAGAGGTCGGCCCGGAACGCGCCGTCGCGCACGGCGGCCTCCATGTCGCGGTTCGTGGCCGCCACCACCCGCACGTCCACGGCGATCGGGTCGTTCGTGCCGACTCTCCTGATGGTCCCCTCCTGCAGAGCCCGCAGGAGGCGCGCCTGCAGGTTTGGACCGATGTCGCCGATCTCGTCGAGGAAGAGGGTCCCGTGGGTGGCTTCCTCGAAGAGCCCCCGCCGTGCCACCTGCGCGCCAGTGAATGCTCCCCGGGCGTGGCCAAAGAGCTCCGACTCCAGGACTCCCTCCGCGAACGCGCCGCAGTCCACCGCGACGAATGGCCCGCCGGAGCGCGGGGAGGCGGTGTGGATGGCCCGCGCCACGAGCTCCTTGCCGGTGCCGCTCTCCCCCTGGATGAGCACGGTGGCGTCGGTGGAGGCGACGCGCGCCGCGGTCTTGTAGACCTGCAGCATGGCGTCGCTGCGCCCCACCACGTTCTCGAGCCGGTAGCGCTCGCGCAGGCCCCGGCGCAGCGCGCGGTTCTCCATGGCGAGGTCTCGCTGCCGCAGCGCCCGCGACACCACGAGCTGGATGGCGTCGACGTCGTAGGGCTTGGAGAGGTAGTCGGCCGCGCCCCGGCGGATGGCCTCGACGGCGCCGTCGATGTTCCCGAACGCGGTCACCAGGATGACCGGGGTGTCGGGCGCCCGCTCCCGGTAGGCATCGATGACCTGCAGCCCGTCGACCTCCGCCATGCGGATGTCGGAGACCACCAGGTCCGGGGCCTCGCCCGCATCGAGCGCGGCCACGGCCTCGCGGCCGTCCGACAGCGCCGTCACGCTGTGGCCGGCAGCGGTGAGGATGCGGGCGAGCAGGTCGCGGCTCGACTGGTCGTCGTCCACCACCAGGATGCGGGCGTTCATGTCGAAGGATCCTACCGCGCCGCCGGCGACGGCGCCTCGGGGGCGCGCCCAGGCAGGGGGGGCAGGGGGACAACCAGCGTGAAGGTGACCCCGTGGCCCGGGGCCCCCTCCACGTCGATGTGGCCCCGCAGCGCCGAGGCGATCTCGCGGCAGATGGCGAGGCCAAGCCCGGTGCCCTTCCCGGGCGCCTTGGTGGTGTAGAACGGCTCGAAGATGTGCTTGCGGGCCTCAGGAGGCGATCCCGGGGCCGGTGTCGGAAACGGACAGCGAGAGATGGGTGCCGGAGCGGCGCGCTCGGACCGTGAGTGATCCGCCGCCGGGCATCGCGTCCACGGCGTTCGAGATGAAGTTCCCGAGCACGTGGCGCACCAGTGCGGGGTCGACGGCGGCGCGGCCGATGTCGTCGGGGACGTCGCTGCGGACGTCGATTCGCTGGCGCGCCTCGGCCGAGACCGTGAGCGACACGGCCTCGTCGACGAGCGCGTCGAGATCAACGGACTCCGGCTTCGGGGACGAGTGCCCGGGCCGAGTCGAGGAATCGGCGGATGATGGAGGTCATCCGCTGGACCTCGCGCTCGATGACCCCGAGCTCCTCGCGCATGCCGGGCGGGCACGCGGCATCGCGCGCGAGCAACTGAACGTGGCCACTGATGGCGTTCAGGGGATTGCCGAGCTCGTGGGCGATGGTCCCGGAGAGCTGGCCCAGGGCGGCAAGCCGCTCCTGTGCGGTGCGCTCGCGCCGAGCCTCCACGAGCAGGTCGTTCAGCTCGGCGAGCTCCCGGTTCTTGCGGGCCAGGTCGGCGGTGGCCTCCTCCACGCGCTCCTGCAGCTCCCGGTTGAAGCCGCGAATGCGGGCGAGCATGGCGTCGAGGCCGCGGGCGAGAGTCCCGATCTCGTCCTGCCGGTCGACGCCGGGAATGCGCGCCTCGTCGAGCGCCCCGGACTCGACCTCGGCCATGGAGCCGGCGAGCGCCGAGAGGGGCTCGGCGAGCAGGCGGGTTGAGCAGGACGGTGAAGGCGAGGAAGATGAGCAGCGCCGCCAGGCGCCGTGGTCGCGACGAAGATGCGCCCCTGCGCGCGGCCCAGCTTCTCCGCCTCGGAGAGGCTCGCCTCCAGGCGGATGGCGGCCACGGTGTGGGCGAAGGAGTCCTTCATGGGCAGCTCGACGACCACGACGCGGTCGTCTCCCTCGCCGACGAGCTCGGCGGAGGTCTGGGCCGGGAATCGGTAGTCGACCTGCTCGAAGGAGGTCTCCGGGCCCGCGCGGGCCGTACTGCATCCGGACCAGGTCGTCCTTGCCGGGCTTGCGGACGATGAGCTCGGCCATGCGGATGCCCCGCTGCTGGCGGAGCACGGTGGCGAGCCGGTCGGCGGCCCGGGCCGGGTCGAGGTCGCGGGAGAGGTCGATGTCGGCGCGAACGGCTCGCGCCACCTCGATCGCCCGGTCGCGGATGGCGGACTCCACAGCGCGCGAGGCTGCGCCCGCGCCGAGCAGCGCCGACACCCCCATCGTCGCGACGAGGATCGCCGTGAACAGCAGGGTAATCTGGATGCGGAGCGACACGCCGGAGACGCAGAAATGAAAAGGCCGGCTGCGGTCGCAGCCGGCCTCGAAGCTACCAGAAAGCGGGTCGCGTTACTTCGCGGCCGGGGCGGCCGGAGCGGCATCGGCAGCCGGCTTGGCAGCGGTCTTCTTCTTCGACTTCTTCTTGCTGTCCTTCGCGGGCGGCCGGGGCCGGCGTCGGCCTTGGCGGCGGGAGCAGGCGGCAGCCGGGGCGGCCGGAGCAGCCTTGGCGGCGGGAGCAGCCGGGGCAGCCGGGGCAGCCGGGGTCTGGGCAAGAACCGGGATGGCGAAGGCAACGGCAACGAGCGCGCTGAGGATCTTCTTCATTTGGGTATTTCTCCTGAGGGGCTTTGGTTTTGGCGGGACACCCCGGTCTGTGGGCCCATTAGCAGGACGCGTGCCACGGACGACTCCTGGGCGAAGTGCCGTGAATATCAGGTACTGTGGCGCGCCATTCGCGGGCCCCCGGGCAAGCCGGGGGTCGGGGAAATCTGGGACGGCCGCTGGCCGATTGGGTAGGACTGCCACGGTCGGGGCGCCCCGAGCGTGCCGAGCCGTCGCGCGTCGGTTAGGCACGGGCCGATCGGGAGGTCTCGTGGAACGAGCAGTGTGCAGGCTCGAGGACATCGAGGACGGGCGCGGCAAGGTGGTGGAGGTCGACGGGCGTCGAACTCGCCGTGTTCCGCCGCGGCGGCGAGGTGTTCGCGCTCGAGAACAGCTGTCCCCATCGCGGCGGTCCCTCGCCTTCGGCGACCTGCGCGGCGACACCGTCTTCTGTCCGCTCCACGCCTGGCCCTTCGACCTGCGCAGCGGGCGGTGCCTCGAGTTCCCGGAGGCGCCGGTCCGCGGGCCTTCCCGGCCCGCGTGGAGGGCGGCGCAGGTGCGAGTCGAGCTATAACGACCGCCATGGCGACGATCGACTACACCGACGGGCGCCGGATGCGGCTGGACGTGGAGTTCTACTTCGCCGCCGCGCACCGGCTGCCGCGCTACGAGGGGCCCTGCTTTCGCCTGCACGGCCACAACTACAAGTTCTTCGTGGCGCTCGAGGGCGAGGTCGACCCCGAGACGGGGATGATCGCGGACTTCGGCGTCGTCAAGCAGACCGTGCAGGAGCACGTCCTGTCCCGTGTCGACCACCGCAACCTGAACGACATCCTCGACAACCCGACCGCCGAGAACATCGCCCGCTGGATCTGGGAGGCCCTCGAGGGGCGCCTGCCGGGGCTCTGCGAGGTCCGGCTCTACGAGATCCCGGACAGCTGCGTGACCTACCGGGGGCCCGGTGGGAGCCGCTAGGGCGCGCCGCCGCAGGGACGCCGCCGCCGACGCGGTGGCGGGGTTCCTCGACGCCCTGCTGCCCGCGCGCGCGCGCGCCGCGATCCCGACCTCCGCGGACACGCCCGCGCCGGGTCGCCGAGGCCTTCCGGCGCGACCTGCTCGACGGCTACGGACGCGACCCGGCCAGGTGCTCGCGGGCGGCATGCCCCAGCGCGGGCGGGACCTCGTGGCGGTGTGCGGCATCGACTTCCACTCCGTGTGCCCTCACCACCTCCTCCCGTACCGCGGCGTGGCGCACGTGGCCTACGTCCCCGGGGGCCGGGTGGTCGGGTTCGGCGCGCTCGCCCAGCTCGTCGACTGCTTCGCCCATCGGCTCGTCATCGAGGAGACGCTGGCGCGCCAGGTGGCCGAGGCGCTCGTGCAGCACCTCGGCGCGCGGGGCGCGGCCTGCGTCCTCGACGCGGAGCAGCTGTGCCTGACCGTTCGCGGGGAGCGCCGCCGCGCTGCGCGGGCCCACGCCCAGGCCTTCGCAGGGATCGATGGAGCGGGACGGCGCCCTGCAGCGGCGCGTGCTGGCGCTCGCCGGCCGCCGGAGGCCCGAGCGCGGCCGCGCGCGTCGGAGGAGGCGCACGTGAGCGGTGCGCCTCGAGGGGCGCACCGCCATCGTCACCGGAGGGGGGCGGGGCATCGGCGCGGCGACGGCCCGGGCGCTCACCGCCCTCGGGGCGCGGGTGACGGTGTTCGCCCGGTCCGCGGCCGAGGTGGAGGCGGTGGTGGCCTGCGGGCGGGGCCGCGCTGGCCGTCGCCGGGGACGTCTCGCGCGAGGACGACGTCGCGCGGCTCTTCTCGGCTCACGCCGGGCGCGTTCGGGCCCTGCGACGTGCTCGTGAACAACGCCGGGCGTGCTGGAGCGGGGCCGGGTCGAGGCGCATCGCCGCCCGCGGCCTGGCGCCGCGTGCTCGAGGTGAACCTCACCGGGGCGTTCCTCTGCTGCCGAGCAGCGGTTCCCGGGGATGCGAAGGCGGCGGCGCGGCCGGATCGTCAACGTCGCCTCCATCTCCGGGCACGCTCGGGACCCCGGAGGCGTCGGCCTACAACGCCTCCAAGTGGGGGCTCATCGGCTTCACGAAGAGCCTCGCCGAGGAGCTCCGCGCCGACGGGGTGCAGGCCCTGGCGGTGTCTCCGGGCAGCGTCGACACGGACATGCTGCGGCGGACGCCCTTTCGGCCGGAGATGGCGCCGGCGGACGTCGCCCGGGTCATCGCCTGGTGCGCTGGCGAGGCGCCCGACGCCATGACCGGGTCGAACGTGGAGGTGTTCGGATGACGGACGGGCGCGCGGGCTGCGGCGATCGGGGAGCTGCGGGACCGATTCCCGGCGGACGCGGCTGATCCTCGACGCCGAACGCCTCGAGGTCTACGGCCGCGACGAGTCGGACCTCGGGACGTTCCCGCCGGACGCGACCGTTCTCGTCGATTCGCGCCGAGGAGGTGCGCGAGGTCTTCGCCGTCGCGACGCCGCCACCGCGTGCCGGTGGTCCCGGTCGCGGCTCGAAGCGGGAAGTCCGGGGGCTCGCTGGCCGTGAAAGGCGGAATCGCCGTCTCGGTCGAGCGCATGACCCGGATCCTGGAGATCCGCCCCGAGGACCTCACCGCCCGCGTCGAGCCCGGGGTCATCACGGGTGTCTTTCAGGCCGAGGTCGAGAAGCACGGGCTCTTCTACCCGCCCGACCCGAACTCGCTCGACCTGTGCAGCATCGGCGGCAACGTGGCGGAGAACGCGGGTGGTCCTCGGGCGCTCAAGTACGGGGTCACCCGCGAGTACGTGCTCGGGCTCACCGCGGTGATCCCCACCGGCGAGATCCTGCGGATGGGACGACGCACCATCAAGGGGGTGGCCGGCTACGACCTCACGGCGCTCTTCGTGGGGAGCGAGGGGACTCTCGGCATCGTCACCGAGGTGACGCTGAAGCTGCTCCCACGGCCGCGCCACGTGGCCACCGCGCTCGTCTGCTTCGGGGACGTGACCACGGCGGCGCAGGGCGGTGACCCGCGTGCTCTCCCAGGGCGTGGTGCCCCGCTGCCTCGAGCTCATCGACGACGTCTCGGTGCGCGGCGATCGCCGAAGGGCTCTGCCTTCCAGCTGCCGGCCGGCGCCGGGGCGGCGCTCCTCGTCGAGACCGACGGCAACGACCCGGACGCAGGTCTTCGCCGAGATGGCGCGGGTGGCCGAGCTGGTCGCAGGGCGACGCGCAGGGGGAGGTGATCGTCGCCCAGAACGAGTCGCAGCGGCGGGACATCTGGGAGACGCGCAAGTACCTCTCGGTCAGCCTGCGCAAGCTCTTGCCGCTCAAGCTCTCCGAGGACATTGCCGTCCCGCGGTCGAGGATCCCCGAGATGGTCGCCCGGAGCCGAGGAGATCGGCGAGCGGCATGGCTTGCTCGTCGCCACCTACGGGCACGCCGGCGACGGCAACCTCCACGCCAACGTCCTCTTCGGCTCCGAGGCGGACCGGCCCCGCGTGGAGGCGGCGGTGGCCGAGATCCTCCGCGCCGCCGTGGACCTCGGGGGGACCATCACCGGGGAGCACGGCGTCGGGCTCGCGAAGCGCGACTTCCTCGAGTACGAGCAGGGCCGAGAGCTCGTCGCCGCTGCAGCGGCGCGCTCAAGGCGGTCTTCGACCCGCTCGGGCTGCTCAACCCCGGGAAGATCTTCCCGGAAACCTGACGGTCCCTCCTTCCGAGACCGCCGTCGCGGCAGATCGGCAGGAACCCCGTGGTTGCGCGGGTTTCCGCTCTGGAGCGCCTTGACAACGTCCGGGGGAATCCGGCATCTAGGGGGACCCCTGGTTCCCGTGTTGGCTCCGAGCGTCTACAGCAACTCCCGCATCGCGCGGTTTCGCTGCGCAGGCGGTCGGAACGGCGCGGGCCTCCGGCCCTGATCACAGGTCACCCCTCCTAAGGAGACGAAGGACCGACATGTCCACGCAAACTGGCAAGACCCGCCCGGTGGAGCAGGTCGACAGCGTCACCATCCGCTTCGTCGGCGACTCCGGCGACGGCATGCAGCTCACCGGCACGGAGTTCACGCAAGGCCTCGGCGCTGGCCGGCAACGACCTCGCCACGTTCCCCGACTTCCCGGCCGAGATCCGGGCGCCGGCCGGCTCGCTCGCCGGCGTGTCCGGCTACCAGGTGAACTTCGGCTCCCGCGACATCTTCACGCCCGGGCGACCAGCCCGACGTGCTCGTGGCCATGAACCCGGCCGCGCTCAAGACGAACCTCGCACGACCTGCGCCCCGGCGGCATGCTCATCGTGAACAGCGGGTGCCTTCACCGACCAGAAACCTGGAGAAGGCGCAGCTACAAGTCGAACCCGCTCGAGGACGAGGCGCTGAAGAAGAACTACAAGGTGCGTCTCGGTCGACATGAACAAGCTCACCGAGGCGGCGCTGGCCGGCTCGGGGCTCTCGTCGAAGGAGATCGCCCGCTGCAAGAACTACTTCGCGCTCGGGCATCATGTACTGGCTCTACAGCCGGCCCCCCGATCAGCAGGTGGAGAACATCAAGGCGCAAGTTCGCGAAGAAGCCGGAGATCGCCGAGGCCAACATCAAGGTCTTCCGGGCCGGGTACGCCTTCGGCGAGACCTCCGAGCTCTTCTACCAGCAGTACCTGGTGCCCGGCCGCCAAGCTCGAGCCCGGCACCTACCGCAACGTCACCGGCAACCAGGCCGCCGCGCTCGGCTTCGCCACCGTCGCGAAGACTCACCGGCCGGCAGGTGTTCCTCGGCAGCTACCCCATCACGCCCGGCCACCGAGATCCTGCAGGAGATGTCGTACTTCAAGGACCACGGGGTGGTGACCTTCCAGGCCGAGGACGAGATTGCCGGCATCGGCTCGGCCATCGGCGCCTCCTTCGGCGGCGCGCTGGCGCTGCACCACCACCTCCGGCCCCGGCCTGGCGCTCAAGTCCGAGATGATCGGGCTCGCGCTCATCACCGAGCTGCCGCTCGTGATCGTGAACGTCCAGCGCGGCGGCCCCTCGACCGGCATGCCGACCAAGACCGAGCAGGCCGACCTCTTCATCGCCCTCTTCGGCCGGCACGGCGAGGCGCCGCTGCCGGTCCTCGCGGCGCAGAGCCCGGGCGACTGCTTCTACGCCGCCATCGAGGCGATGAGGATCGCGGTGAAGTGGATGACGCCCGGTCATGCTCCTCACCGACGGCTACCTCGGCTTACGGCTCCGAGCCCTTCCGCATCCCCGAGGACGGCGAGCTGCCAAGGCGTTCGACGTCAAGTACCAGACGACGGCCGAACTACAACGGGCAGTACATGCCCTACCTCCGCGACGAGAAGCTCATCCGGCCCTGGGCCATCCCGGGCACCGCCGGCCTCGAGCACCGCGTGGGCGGCCTCGAGAAGGACTCGCTGTCGCGGCATGGTCTCCTACGACGGCATGAACCACGAGAAGATGGTGAAGACCCGCGCCCAGAAGGTCGCGAACGTGGTCGAGGACGTGCCCGGACGTCGAGGTGGACGGGGCCGGAGCCGGGGACCTGCTGCTCGTCTCCTGGGGCGGGACCTACGGCTCGGTGCAGCACCGCGGCCGAGGAGCTGCGGGCGCAGGGCAAGAAGGTCGTCTCACGTCCACCTGCGCTGGCTCAATCCGCTTGCCGAAGAACCTCGGCCAGGTGCTGCGGCGCTTCAAGAAGGTGCTCGTGCCCGAGGTGAACAACGGCCAGCTGGCCTTCTACCTGCGCGGCTCGCTTCCCGGGGGTGGACTCCGCTGCAGTTCAACCGGATCAACGGCAAGGCCGATCAAGGTCAGCGAGCTCGTCGCAAAGGTGAACGAGATCCTGGGCTAGGGCCAACCGCCAAACGGAAAAGGACGAGACACGACCATGAGCCAGTCGAACGGCCAGAACACGACCCCGGCGCCGGCGCGCGCCCGCCTACACCAAGAAGGACTTCGAGTCCGGCGTCGACCCGCGCTGGTGCCCGGGCTGCGGCGACTACTCCATCATCAACCAGGTGCAGAAGCGCCCTGCCCAGCGTCGGCGTGGCCCGGGAGAACATCGTCTTCATCTCCGGCATCGGCTGCTCCTCGCGCTTCCCGTACTACATGAACAACTACGGGATGCACACGCTCCACGGCCGGGCGCCCTCCTTCGCCTCCGGCCTCAAGATCTCCCGGCCGGAGCTGCACGGTCTGGGTGGTGACCGGCGACGGCGACGCCCTCGCCATCGGCGGGCAACCACTTCATCCACACCATGCGGCGCAACCTGGACATCAAGCTCCTCATGTTCAACAACCGAATCTACGGCCTCACGAAGGGCCAGGTCTCCCCGACCTCGGAGCTCGGCAAGAAGACCAAGACCACCCCCACGGCTCGCCGGACTATCCGTTCAATGCCCCGGCGCTGGCCCTCGGGGCGGGCGCGACCTTCGTCGCCCGCTCCATCGACATCGAGGGCGCGCACATGGGCGGCGTGCTGAAGGCGGCGGCGGAGCACAAGGGCAGCGCCTTCGTGGAGATCTACCAGAACTGCCCGGTGTTCAACGACGGCGCCTACCGTTCCTCACCGAGAAGGACGTCAAGGTCGACGCCCAGCTGCGCATGGAAGCACGGCAAGCCGCTCCTCTTCGGCAAGGACAACAAGAAGGGCATCCGCTTCGACCCGCAAGAGCGCCAAGCTCGAGGTGGTGACGGTCGGCGAGAGCGGGGTGAAGGAGAAGGACATCCTCGTCCACGACGCCCACCGCGAGGACCCGACGCTCGCCTTCATGCTGGCGAACCTCGACCGACCGCGCCGGGTTCCCGACGCCCATCGGCGTCTTCCGCGACGTGCGCAAGCCCACCGCGGACGAGATGACCTGGGAGATGATCAAGGCGGCCAAGGCCAAGAAGGGCGAGGGCTCGGTCGCGGAAGTTCCTCTCCGACGCCGAGACCTGGCAGGTGAAGTAGGCGACGGCCGATCGCCGAGTTCGCGAGTTCGGGGGGTGCTGGCTCGAGCCGGCGCCCCCTTTCACGTCGCAGCGGCGACCGGCGCCAGGCGGGCGGGCTGGCCGGTAAGGAGAGCTAGGGGGATGCCAGCGTTCCCGCCGCGCCAGGCGCGCGGGACCTCTCTCGCGGCCCGCAGAGCTCGGGGGTGGCCTCGCCGGGGCGGCCCGCGGAACGCGGCCGTGCGCGCTACTTCGCCGGGACCGGCGGCGCGGCCTGCGCGGCGGGTGGCGCCGAGGGGGAGCCCGTGGAGGCGGGCCGTCGGATTCTCCCAGCGGTCCACCTTTCCGTCGCCGTCGGTGTCGATGCCGATGCGATCGATCTCGCCGTTCTCCCAATACTCCCAGTAGTCGATGCTGCCCGTCGCCGTTCTCGTCCTTCTCCTTGCGGACGAGCTTGCCCTTCTCGTAGTAGGCGATGCTCCGGGGCTTGCCGTCGAACCCGAAGGCCATCTCCTTGCGGACCATCTGGCCCCTCTCGAAGTACATGATGACGTCGGCCTTGCCGTCGAAGTCGAGGTCGACGACCTGCTTCTCCAGGTTGCCCGCGTCGTCGTAGTACTCCCAGACATCCACGCGTCCGTCGCCGTTCAGGTCGCGCTCGCGCCGGACCACCACGTCCTTCCCGTCCGGGCCGCGCCGAGTGTACTTCCAGAGGTTCGGCCTGCCGGTCTGGGCGAGGTCGAAGGCGGTCATCGTCTCGTCGCTGCCCGCGCTGGGCGCGGCCGCGGAAGCCTGCGGCGGCGCCTGGGCAGCGGGGGTCTTCCCTGCGCAGGCGACGACGGCGGCCGGCAGGAGGGCGAGGAGGAGTCGGCGCATGGGGAAGGCCTCGAAGAGTGGGTCAGATTCTACCCGACGCGGCCTCGGGCGGCCAAAACGCTGCTAGCCGATTTGACACTACATGGATGGTCACATAGGTTCATCGGAGATGGCGCGAAAAAAGATCTCGACGACGGTCTACATCACGCCCGAGCAGGACGAGCGCCTCAAACTCCTCAACGAGCGCACCAAGGTGCCGGTGGCGGAGTACATCCGCCAGGGGATCGACCTCGTTCTCGAGAAGTACCGCGCCGCGCTTCCCGGACAGCTCACGCTGGACGACGTCGGGGGAAAGCGGTAGACCCCCGCGCCCATGCCCGGAAAGCGAGCCGTCGTCCTCGGAGCAGCCGGCTTCATCGGGAGCCACCTCGTCGACCGCCTGCTGGCAGAGGGGTGGCGCGTCCTCGGGGTCGACAACTTCCTCACCGGGACGCGGCAGAACCTCCGCCACCTCGAGGGGAACGCGCGCTTCCAGTTCTGTGAGGCCGACGTCTGCGACCCGCTCGTGGATCGGGTCGAGGGGCCGGTCGCGGCCGTGCTCGACCTCGCCTCTCCCGCGTCGCCCGTGGACTATCTCAAGTTCCCGCTCGAGACCCTGCGAGTCGGATCGCTCGGGGTGGAGAGCGCTCTGCGCCTTGCGGAGCGCGAGCGGGCCACCTTCCTCCTCGCATCCACCTCGGAGGTGTACGGGGACCCTCTCGAGCACCCCCAGAAGGAAAGCTACTGGGGAAACGTGAATCCGGTGGGGCCCCGGTCCGTGTACGACGAGGCGAAGCGGTTCGCAGAGGCCATCTCGAGCGCCTACCAGCGCCACCGCAACGTCGACGTTCGCATCGCCCGGATCTTCAACACGTACGGGCCACGGATGCGCCTCGACGACGGGCGGGTGGTGCCGAGCCTCGTCGGCCAGGCGCTGCGGGCGGAGCCGCTCACGGTATACGGGGACGGCTCGCAGACGCGGAGCTTCTGCTACGTCGAGGACACCGTCGAGGGGCTCCTCCGGCTGCTCGCCTCGGCGTGCGGCGAGCCGGTGAACATCGGGAACCCGACCGAGATGACGATCCTCGATTTTGCCCGCGCCGTGCAGCGGCTCGCGGGCACTCACCTGCCCATCGAGCACCGGCCGCTTCCCCAGGACGACCCCCGGGTTCGCCAGCCGGACATCACGCGGGCGAGGCAGGTGCTCGGCTGGGAGCCGCGCGTGCCATTCGACGAGGGGATGCGCCGCGCCATGGCGTGGTTCCGCGGCCAGGTGTAGCCCGGGGGCTCGCCATGGGAAGACGCATCCTCATCACCGGCGGTGCGGGCTTCATCGGCTCCACGGTGGCCGACCTCTTCCTCGGGTCGGGCTGGGACGTCGCCGTCGTCGACGACCTCTCCTCCGGCAAGCGCGAGAACGTTCCCGCCGGGGCTCGCTTCTACCCCTGCGACGTCCGCAGCGCCGCCGCTGCCGAGGCGTTGGAGCGGGAGCGGCCCGACGTGCTTTGCCACCACGCGGCGCAGATCGACGTGCGCCGGTCCATGGCCGACCCCCGCCACGACGCCGATGTGAACCTGGGCGGCCTGCTGAACCTGCTCGTCGCAGCCGCCCGCGCCGGCGTGAAGCACGTCCTCTTCGCCTCGAGCGGCGGCGCCACCTACGGAGACACCGACCAGATCCCGACGCCGGAGGACCACCCGGCCCGCCCGGTCTCGGTGTACGGCGCGTCCAAGGCCGCGAGCGAGCTCTACCTGGGCGTCTGGCGCTCAGCGCACGGCATTCCCTTCGCGGCGCTCCGATACGCGAACGTCTACGGGCCCCGGCAGGACCCCCACGGCGAGGCGGGCGTGGTCGCGATCTTCTCGGGCCGCCTGCTCTCCGGGCAGCCGTGCACCGTCAACGGCGACGGCACCCAGACCCGCGACTACGTCTTCGTGGAGGACGTGGCTCGCGCGAACCTCCTCGCCGCGGAGCGCGGCTTCGACGGCGCGCTCAACGTCGGCACCGGGCGGGAGACGGACGTGAGCCGGCTCTACCGGATCCTGGCCGACGCTGCCGGCGTGGCCGCGCAGCCGCTTCACGGGCCGGCCAAGGCCGGCGAGCAGCGGAGATCCTGCATCGATGCGTCGGCAGCCGAGCGCGCGCTCGGATGGCGGCCTGCGGTCGAGCTCGAGGACGGGTTGGCGCGAACCCTGGCCTGGTTCCGCGCCCGCCACCCGGGGTAGCCCGAGAGGGGCGGAGACTCTAGGGCGGAGGGCGGGTCGTCGTCCTCGGGGGGTTCCTCGTCCCTCGGCGGCAGGGGGCGCGCCGAGCAGCCGCTCCAGGCTGGCCGCGCCGCCGGACGTACTCGTCGTCGTCGAGCTTCCCCGCCTGTCGCATGAGCCCCAGCACCTTTCGGGCGCGCCGCGCCAGCCAGGGAGGGGCCGGGGCCAGCTTGGCGCGGCGCGGAGCGGGCAGCATGGCGGCGAGCGCGGCCGCCTGCGCCGCGTCGAGCGCCGACGCCGGGAGGCCGAACCAGTGGCGCGCGGCCGCCTCGGCACCGAAGATGCCCGGGCCCCACTCGACCGCGTTGAGGTAGAGCGCGAGGATGCGGCGCTTGGAGAGGGCCCGCTCGAGCTTCAGGGCGAGCACCGCCTCCCTGAGCTTGCGACCGTAGGTGCGCTCGGTCCCGAGGTAGAGGTTCTTCGCGAGTTGCTGGGTGATGGTGGAGGCGCCCCGCACGGTGCGCCCCGCCTTGAGGTTCTGCTCCGCGGCGCCCCGGATCTCCCGCCAGTCGAAACCCCCGTGCCCGAAGAAGGCGGCGTCCTCGGCGAGCACCACCGCCTCGGCCAGCCGCGGGGAGATGCGCGTCGAGCGAGACGGGGCGCAGGTCCGTACGGGTAGGCGCGGCCGGCGCGCCGGGCCTCGGCGCGCCGCTGCTCGAGCAGTGCCGTGCTCCGGGGTATGCGGGTGGCGAGCGCGTTCACGTCCGGGCGCGGAGAGCCAGAGCCGCGGCCGCGCCGCTCCGGCCGCGAGCGGGGCCGCGAGCGCGACGGCGGCGAGACGCCGCCAGGGGCCGGCCGGGCTCTTCTTGGCGGGTGACACGGGGCCACTCACTACTACGCCCCGGAGGGTCGGCATACCGCGGGAACATCCGCTGCGGCGCCCCGCGGGGCCAAGGGGCGGCGCGGCCCGTGGCCGCGGCATCCGGGAGGGACGGGCGCGCCGAGCGACGGGTGATTACAGGCCGCGACACGGCCCGACCGGTGCCTTGACAGCCCCCGGCCGGGTTACGATCGTACGCGCGCAACGCGCGTCACCCACAGCAACGGCGGCCCTCGACGGCCGCCCGGAGGCGGAACATGGCGGAGAAGCGCTACGCACCGCAAGGACTTCTCGAAGGTCCGCGGACTGAGCGGCATCTCGAACGACCAGGTCGAGGAGCACCTGAAGCTCTACGAGGGCTACGTGAAGCGCACCAACGCGCTCACCGAGAAGCTCGAGGGGCTCGCGCAAGGAGGGCAAGGCGTCCGGGGCCGACCCGGTCTACGCGGAGCTCACCCGGCGGCTCGGGTTCGAGTACGGCGGCATGGTGAACCACGAGTACTACTTCGGCGCCCTCAAGCGCCGGCGCCCAGGCCGAGCCGCCCGCGGGCTCGAAGCTCCGCAAGGCGCTCGAGGCCTCCTTCGGCAAGCTACGCGACCTGGGTCGCCGACTTCCGGGCCATCGCCACCATGCCCGGGATCGGCTGGGCGCATCCTGTTCCAGGACCCCGGCACGGGCTGGCTCTCCAACCAGTGGGTCACCCTGCACGAGAACGGCATCCCGGCGGGCTTCGCCCCGATCGTCGTCATGGACGGCTGGGAACACGCCTTCATGCGCGACTACAAGGCCTTCGAGCGGGCCAAGTACGTCGACGCCTTCTTCAAGAACATCGACTGGGAGGCGAGCGAGAAGCGGCTGAAGTAGCCTCGACGACGTGAGGCCCGACGAGCGCCCGCGCCGCTCCGCCCCCAGGCGGGCGCCGCGGGCGCGAGCGTCTGCGGAGCTGCCACCACCGCCCGATCCCCTCGCTCCGGCGCCGCCCCCGCCGGCCCGCGTCGCCCGCGCTGCGGCGGCGGCTCGCTCGCCTGGTGGGACGCGGGCCGCCGCGAGTTCCCTGGCGCTTCCCGCAGCAGGCGCCGACCCCTACCGGGTGTGGCTGTCGGAGGTCATGCTGCAGCAGACGCGGGTCGAGATCGGTCGTGCCGTACTACCGGCGCTTCGTGGAGCGCTGGCCCACGCTCGAGGCGCTCGCCGCCGCCCGCGACGCGGAGGTGCTCGCCGCCTGGAGCGGCCTCGGCTACTACGCCCGCGTGCCGGAACCTCCTCGCGGCCGCGAGGGAGGCCCTCGCGCGGCACGGAGGCCTGCCGGCGTCGCTCGAGGCGCTGCGCGCGCTGCCCGGGTTCGGGCCCTACACGGCCGGCGCGGTGGCGAGCATCGCCTTCGCCGTCCCGGCCCCCGCGGTGGACGGGAACGCGGCGCGGGTGCTCGCGCGCCTGTTCGCGCGTCGAGGGCGAGCGCCGAGCCCGCCCGGGACGCGCCGGCTCGAGCAGCTCGCCGTGGGCGCTCGTCGCCGCGCGAGCGCCCCGGCGACTTCAACCAGTCGCTCATGGAGCTCGGCGCCACGGTGTGCCGGCCGCGCGCCCCGCGCTGCCCGCGTCTGCCCGGTGGCGTGCCTCGTGCGCGGCGCGCCGCAGCGGGCGCTTGGACGCCATCCCGCGCCCGCAGCCGCCGGGCGCCGCGCGGAGGCGCTCGCCCTCGCGTTCGCCCGCGTCGAGCGCTCGGGCAGCGTGCTCCTCGTGCGCCGTCCGGACCGGCGGGCTCTTCGGCGGCCTCTGGGCACTGCCGGGGGTCGAGGTGGCAGACGGCGACGATCCCGCGCCGGGCGCTCGCGGCGCGAGCTCCGTCGCAGGCTCGGCGCAGCACCCCGGGTGGGGGAGGAGACTCGCTGCCGTGGAGCGGGTCGCTCACGCACCGCGGACCTCGTTCTTCGCGGTCTACCGCTGCGGGCTCGCGCGCGACCCCTGCAAGGGCGGTAGCGACGGGCTCGCCTGGGCTCGCCCCGAGGACCTCGGCGGCCTCGGCATGGCGACGGCGATGCGGCGAGCGCTCGAGGCCTCGGACGGGACGCGCGGTTGGGCTCCGCAAAGGCCGTTCGCCGCGCCTCCGGCGCGTCGCGCACCGGTGGGCGAAAGGCCTTGACATCACGAGGGCCGTCCGTATAATCCGCGCCCTTTCGACGGACTGCCCGTCGGAGGCCGCCCCGGGAAGCTCTCGGGGCGTTTCGTCAGGAAAGAGAATCCGCTTCGCATGCCGACGATTAGCCAGCTGGTCCGCAAGGGCCGCGAGAAGCTGAAGACCAAGCGGAAGGCGCCCGCCCTGGTGGAGTCGCCCCAGAAGCGCGGCGTCTGCCACGCGCGTCTACACCACCACTCCGAAGAAGCCGAACTCGGCGCTTCGCAAGGTGGCCCGCGTTCGGCTGACCAACGGCTTCGAGGTCACGAGCTACATCCCGGGCGTGGGCCACAACCTGCAGGAGCACTCGGTCGTGCTCATCCGCGGCGGCCGCGTGAAGGACCTCCCGGGCGTGCGCTACCACATCATTCGCGGCACCCTCGACGCCGTGGGCGTCCAGGGCCGCAAGCAGGGCCGCTCGAAGTACGGCGCCAAGCGCCCGAGCTAAGCGAAGAGGATTCGATGCCCCGTCGTCGCGTAGTCGAGAAGCGGAAGATCCTGCCCGACCCGAAGTTCCAGGACCGGGTCGTGGCGAAGTTCGTCAACGACCTCATGCGTCAAGCGGCAAGAAGGCCGTTGGCGAGCGGATCATCTACGGGGCCTTCACCATGGTCGAGCAGAAGCTCAAGGACGACCCCCTCAAGGTCTTCAAGAAGGCCCTCGACAACGTGAAGCCGGTGGTGGAGGTGAAGAGCCGCCGGGTGGGCGGCGCCACCTACCAGGTCCCGGTCGAGGTCCGCCAGGACCGGCGCACGGCGCTGGCCATGCGCTGGCTCATCGACTACTGCGAAGGGCCGCGGCGAGAAGACCATGGTGGAGAAGCTCGCCGGGGAGATCATCGACGCCGCCAACAACCGCGGGAACGCGGTGAAGAAGCGCGAGGACACCCACAAGATGGCCGAGGCCAACAAGGCCTTCGCCCACTACCGCTGGTAACGGTCGAGGAGGAGAGATCCAGGACTCGAGAGAAGGAGGCCGACTCGGTCGGCAGGGCCCGCAAGGACCCCTCCGCTCTTTGACAGCTCGGTCAGGTCGAGGCGCCGCCCAGGCGGCCGGTTCGCGCTACGCATCGCAGGTCGAAGGAAGAGAACATGGCCCGCACCAACCACTCGAGCGCTATCGCAACATCGGCATCATGGCGCACATCGATGCCGGCAAGACGACCACGACCGAGCGCATCCTCTTCTACACCGGCGTCACCCACAAGATCGGCGAGGTCCATGAGGGCACGACCGTCATGGACTGGATGGAGCAGGAGCGCGAGCGCGGCATCACCATCACCGCGCTGCCACCACCTGCTTCTGGCGCGAGCACCGGCATCAACATCATCGACACCCCCGGCCACGTCGACTTCACCATCGAGGTGGAGCGCAGCCTTCGCGTGCTCGACGGCGCGGTGGCGGTGTTCGACGCGGTGAGCGGCGTCGAGCCCCAGTCCGAGACCGTCTGGCGCCAGGCCGACAAGTACAAGGTTCCGCGCATCTGCTTCATCAACAAGATGGACCGCGTCGGCGCCGACTTCTTCATGTCGGTCGACACCATCCGGGAGAAGCTCGGCGCGCGCCCGGTTGCCATCCAGATCCCCATCGGCCGCGAGGACAAGTTCCGCGGCATGGTCGACCTCGTCAAGATGAAGGGCATCACCTTCGACGACGAGACGATGGGCGCGAAGTACCAGGAGGTGCGACATCCCCGCCGAGCTCGTCGAGCAGGCCAAGGAGTACCGGGCCGCGCTCGAGGAGGCGGTCGCCGAGGTCGACGACGGCCTGATGGCGAAGTACCTCGACGGCCACGCCGCTCACGAGCGACGAGGTCCGCCGCGGCCTCCGCGAGGGCACCATCGCCATGAAGTTCTTCCCGGTGATCTGCGGCACCGCCTTCAAGAACAAGGGCGTGCAGCAGATCCTGGACGCGGTGGTGGACTACCTGCCGAGCCCGCTCGACAAGCCGCCGGTCCACGGCATCACCCCGAAGGGCGAGGACATCATCCGCAGCACGTCGCGACGACGAGCCCTTCGCCGCGCTGGCGTTCAAGCTCATGAACGACCCGTTCGTGGGCAACCTCACCTTCTTCCGCGTCTACTCGGGCAAGCTCGAGAGCGGGCTCCTACGTCTACAACGCCACCAAGGAGCAGCAGGGAGCGCGTCGGCCGCCTCCTGCAGATGCACGCCAACAAGCGCGAGGAGATCAAGGAGGTCCTGCGCCGGCGACATCGCCGCCGCGGTGGGCCTGCGCCCGACCACCACCGGCGACACCCTCTGCGACGAGGAGAAGCCGGTCGTCCTCGAGCGCATGGAGTTCCCCGAGCCGGTGATCCACGTCGCCATCGAGCCGAAGACCAAGGCCGACCAGGACAAGATGGGCATGGCGCTCGCGCGCCTGCAGATGGAGGACCCGACCTTCCGGGTCCGCACCGACGAGGAGACCGGCCAGACCATCATCTCGGGCATGGGCGAGCTCCACCTCGAGATCATCGTCGACCGCATGCTCCGCGAGTTCAAGGTCGAGGCCAACGTCGGCAAGCCGCAGGTGGCCTACCGCGAGACCATCACCCGGACGCGTCGAGTCCGAGGGCCGCTACATCCGCCAGACCGGCGGCCGCGGCCAGTACGGCCACTGCTGGCTGCGCCTCATCCCGCAGGAGCCGGGCAAGGGCTTCGAGTTCGAGAACGAGACCGTCGGCGGCGTCGATCCCGAAGGAGTACATCGAGCCCATCCAGCAAGGGCATCGAGGAGGCCATGACCGGCGGCGTGCTGGCCGGGTTCCCCATGGTCGACCTGAAGGTCGAGGTCTTCGACGGGTCGCTACCACGACGTCGACTCCTCCGAGATGGCCTTCAAGATCGCCGGCTCGATGGGCTTCAAGGACGGCGCTGCCAAGGCCGGCACCGTCCTGCTCGAGCCCATCATGAACGTCGAGGTCGTCACCCCCGAGGCCTTCATGGGCGACGTCATCGGCGATCTGAACTCGCGCCGCGGGAAGATTCAGGGTATGAACCCGCGCACCGGCGTGCAGGTCATCAACGCCCAGGTGCCGCTCGCCGAGATGTTCGGCTACGCCACCGACCTGCGGTCGCCGCACCCAGGGCCGCGCCACCTACACCATGCAGTTCGGGCACTACGCCCAGGTTCCGAACAGCATCGCCGAGACCATCATCACCAAGAGCAAAGGGGCCGCCGTCGCCTCGCAGGTAGCCGGCTGCCAATAGACGAAGGAGAGCGGACATGGCCAAGGAAAAGTTCGATCGCAGCAAGCCACACGTGAACGTCGGGACGATCGGCCACGTGGACCACGGCAAGACCACGCTGACCGCGGCCATCACCAAGGTGCTGGCGCAGAAGGGCCTCGCCAGCTTCATGGCGTATGACCAGATCGACAAGGCTCCCGAGGAGCGCGAGCGCGGCATCACCATCGCCACCGCCCACGTGGAGTACCAGACGGCGAACCGCCACTACGCGCACGTCGACTGCCCGGGCCACGCCGACTACGTGAAGAACATGATCACCGGCGCGGCGCAGATGGACGGCGCCATCCTGGTGGTGTCGGCGGCCGACGGGCCGATGCCGCAGACGCGCGAGCACATCCTGCTCGCCCGCCAGGTGGGCGTGCCCTACATCGTCGTCTACCTGAACAAGGTGGACATGGTCGACGACAAGGAGCTTCTCGACCTCGTCGAGCTCGAGGTTCGCGAGCTGCTCACGAAGTACAAGTTCCCCGGCGACAAGACCCCGATCATCCGCGGCAGCGCGCTCAAGGCGCTCGAGGGTGACAAGGGCGAGCTCGGCGAGCCCTCCATCATGAAGCTGATGGAGGCGGTCGACAGCTACATCCCGACCCCGCAGCGCGCCAAGGACAAGCCGTTCCTCATGCCGGTGGAGGACGTGTTCTCCATCTCCGGCCGAGGCACGGTGGCGACGGGCCGCGTCGAGCGCGGCATCGTCAAGGTCGGCGAGGAGGTCGAGATCGTCGGCCTGCGCGCCACCCAGAAGACGGTGGTCACCGGGCGTGGAGATGTTCCGCAAGCTCCTCGACCAGGGCGAGGCCGGCGACAACATCGGGGCGCTCCTGCGCGGCCTCAAGCGCGAGGAGGTCGAGCGCGGTCAGGTCCTCGCCAAGCCGGGGTCCATCACCCCGCACACCAAGTTCAAGGCCGAGGTCTACGTGCTCACCAAGGAGGAGGGCGGCCGCCACACGCCGTTCTTCAACGGGTACCGCCCGCAGTTCTACTTCCGCACCACCGACGTGACGGGCAGCATCCAGCTCCCCAAGGGCGTCGAGATGGTGATGCCGGGGGACAACATCGGCATGGACGTCGAACTCATCACGCCGATCGCCATGGAGAAGGAGCTCCGGTTCGCCATCCGCGAGGGTGGCCGCACCGTCGGCTCGGGCGTCGTCGCGGAAGTGGTCGAGTAACGAGGCAGGAGAGGCAGCCCCGGCGGACGGCGGCGATGTCGCCGCGCTGCGCCGGGGCGAAATGCTGAGGCGCGACGAATGGCAATGCAGAAGATCCGAATCCGGCTCAAGGCCTACGACTACAAGCTGCTCGATCAGTCGGCCGGCGAGATCGTGGAGACGGCCCGAGCGGACCGGCGCGAAGGTGGCCGGGCCGATCCCGCTTCCCACCCGGATCAACAAGTTCACCGTCCTCCGCAGCCCGCACGTCGACAAGAAGTCGCGCGAGCAGTTCGAGATCCGCACGCACAAGCGGCTGCTCGACATCCTGGAGCCCACCTCCCAGACGCTCGACGCGCTCATGAAGCTGGACCTGTCGGCTGGCGTGGACGTGGAGATCAAGTAGGCGAGGACGCCATGGCAAAGTTCGACGTCTACAGCCTGGATCGGACGAAGGTCGGCGAGATCGACCTCAAGGACGAGGTGTTCGCCGGCCCGGTGAACGACCACCTCTTCTACGAGGTCGTGAAGGCCAAGCTCGCCTCGGACCGCTCCGGCACCCACGCGGTGAAGAACCGCTCGCTCGTCTCGGGCGGCGGCAAGAAGCCCTGGAAGCAGAAGCACACCGGCCGCGCGCGGCAGGGCTCGACGCGGTCGAGCCAGTTCGTCGGCGGCGGCAAGGCGATGGGCCCGAAGCCCCGCGACTACGCCTACGACGTGCCGAAGAAGGTGCGGAAGCTCGCCCTGCGCTCGGCCCTGGCGCTGCGCAACAGCGAGCAGAAGATCCTCATCGTGGACCGCTGGGCGCCGGAGGCCCCGAAGACGGCGGCCGCGGCGGAGGTGCTCGCCAAGCTGGGCGTCAAGCGCGCGCTCGTCGTCGACGGGGGCGGCAACGCGACGCCTGAAGAAGTCGATCCGCAACCTCGCCGGGATTCGACTTCCTCGCCACCCAGGGCCTCAACGTGTACGACATCCTCGGCCACGAGTTCTTGGTGCTCACCGCCGAGTCGGCCCGCAAGGTCGAGGAGGCGCTGTCATGAACCTCGCCGCCCAGGACGTCGTCGTCCGCCCGCTCATCACCGAGAAGGCCGAGCGCGGCCGGGAGTCGGCGCGGCAGTACGCCTTCGAGGTGCACCGCGACGCCACCAAGATCCAGGTGAAGGGCGCCGTGGAGAAGCTCTTCAGCGTCAAGGTCACCGCGGTCCGCACCGCCATCGCGCGCGGCAAGAACAAGCGCGTCGGCCGGATCTTGGGCCAGCGTCCCAACTGGAAGAAGGCCATCGTGACCCTGAAGGAGGGCGACGCCATCGCCCTCTTCGAGGGGAAGTAGGCCGAGGCGAGAGGAACGAGCATGGGCCTCAAGAGCTACAAGCCGACGAGCCCCGGGCGCCGCCTCATGTCGGTGTCGGACTTCGCCGACATCAGCAAGAAGCGACCGGAGAAGAAGCTCACCCGGGCGCTGAGGCGGACCGGCGGGCGCAACGCCCACGGCCACATCACCACCCGTCACATCGGCGGCGGCCACAAGCGCCGCTACCGCGTCATCGACTGGCGGCGCGGCAAGGACGGAGTCCCGGCCAAGGTCGTCGCCATCGAGTACGACCCGAACCGCACCGCGCGCATCGCGCTGCTGCACTACAAGGACGGGGAGAAGCGCTACATCCTCGCCCCCGTGGGCGTGGCGGTCGGCGACGTGCTCGTGTCCGGCGAGGCCGTCGACATCCGCCCGGGCAACACGCTGCCCATCCGGGACATGCCGCTCGGCACGGTGATCCACGGCGCTCGAGCTGCAGCCGGGGTCCGGCGCCAAGCTCATCCGCTCCGCCGGGTCCTTCGGCCAGCTGATGGCGAAGGAGGGCGTCTACGCCCAGGTCCGCATGCCCTCGGGAGAGGTGCGCCAGGTCCTGCAGGACTGCCGCGCCACCAGTCGGCCAGCTCTCGAACATCGAGAACGCCAGCGTCCGCATCGGCAAGGCCGGCAAGAGCCGCTGGCTCGGCATCCGCCCCACGGTCCGCGGTCTCGCCATGAACCCGGTCGACCATCCGCACGGCGGTGGCGAGGGCAAGTCGGGTCAGGGCAACCCGCACCCGGTCTCCCCTTGGGGCCAGAAGACGAAGGGCCTCAAGACCCGCAACAACCGCCGCACCGACAAGTTCATCGTATCGCCCCGCAAGCGGGGCGTCCGCAGCCAGGCGAGCTAGGGGCGAGGACTAGAGAGCCATGTCGCGTTCCATCAAGAAGGGCCCGTTCGCCGATAAGCACCTCGTGAAGAAGGTCGAGGATGCGAACAAGGGCAACAAGAAGTCCGTCATCAAGACTTGGTCGCGGCGCAGCACCATCCTGCCCGACTTCGTCGGACACACCTTCGCGGTCCACAACGGCCGCAAGTTCGTCCCCGTCTTCGTGACGGAGAACATGGTGGGGCACAAGCTCGGCGAGTTCTCGCCGACGCGCACCTTCCACGGCCACACCGGCGAGAAGAAGGTGGCAGCCGCGGCTGCCCCGGCGGGCCCGCCGCCGAAGAGGTAACCCATGGCCGAGAGCGAGAAGAAGAACGTCGAGGGAAAGCCGGCCGGCCGGAAGGTCCGGACCACGCGCCGGGAGCGGCGCGCGCGCACGGCCGCCGCGCGGCCGGTGGCCGGCCCGCACGCCCGGCTGCAGTACCTCCGCGTGACGCCGCGCAAGGTGCGGCTCGTCGCGGACAACGTCCGGGGCATGAAGGTCGGCGACGCGCTCGCCATGCTCAAGTACACGCCGCAGGCGGCGGCGCCGCACCTCGCGAAGCTTCTCCGCTCGGCGGTCGCCAACGCCGAGGGCAAGGGCGGGCGCGTCGACGTGGACGTCCTGTTCGTGAAGACTCTCACCGTGGATCACGGCCCCAAGGCGCGGCGCTTCATGCCGCGCGCCATGGGCCGCGCCACCCGCATCGACAAGAAGACGAGCCACGTCTACGTGGAACTCGGCATCGCGGAGCGGGCGTAGCGCTCGCGCGAAAGGAGGACACCTTGGGTCAAAAGGTTCATCCCATCGGGTTCCGGCTCGGCGTCATCCGGACCTGGGAGTCGAAGTGGTACGAGGAGAAGAACTACGCCAAGTGGTTGCACGAGGACATCAAGATCCGTGAGTTCGTGAAGGAGAAGCTCGGCCAGGCTGGCATCTCCAAGATCGAGATCGAGCGGGCGGCGAGCAAGGTCAAGGTCAACGTGCACACCGCGCGGCCGGGCATCGTCATCGGCAAGCGGGGCGCCGGGATCGAGACCATCAAGAAGGACCTCCAGGCGCTCACCGACAACGAGATCTTCCTGAACGTGATCGAGGTCCGAAAGGCCGAGACCGACGCGCAGCTCGTGGCCGAGAACATCGCCACCCAGCTCGAGCGCCGCATCGCCTTCCGGCGCGCCATGAAGAAGGCCGTCCAGACGGCGCTCAAGTTCGGCGCCAAGGGGATCCGCGTCGCCACCGCCGGCCGCCTCGGCGGATCGGAGATGGCGCGCTACGAGTGGTACCGAGAGGGGCGCGTCCCGCTGCACACGCTCCGCGCCGACATCGACTACGGCTTCGCCGAGGCGAAGACCACCTACGGCAAGATCGGCGTGAAGGTCTGGATCATGCGCGGCGAGGTCCTGCCGCAGTCCGGCAAGGCGCCGCGGGCCGGGGCCGCGCCGCGGGTCTGAGCCCGCCGCGAGCCATTCCCTAGGAGAGCGAGATGCTTCAGCCCGCGCGAACCAAGTACCGAAAGATGCAGAAGGGCCGCATGAGGGGCAAGGCCTACCGCGGCTCGGAGCTCAACCAGGGCTCCTTCGGCCTGCAGGCCACCGAGTGCGGCTGGCTCACCGAGCCGCCAGATCGAGGCGGCCCGCGTTGCCATCAGCCGCTACGTGAAGCGCGGCGGGAAGCTCTGGATCCGCGTGTTCCCGGACAAGCCCATCACCAAGAAGCCCGCCGAGACGCGCATGGGCACCGGCAAGGGGCCGGTGGAGTACTACGTGGCCGTCGTGAAGCCGGGCCGCGTGCTCTTCGAGATGGAGGGCGTGAACGACGAGATGGCCACCAAGGCGTTCCATCTCGCGGCCCATAAGCTGCCCGTCTCCACCAAGGTGGTGAAGCGCGGCGAGACCCTGTAGGAGGCGACGATGTCGACCAGCAGCGAGCTGCGCCAGCTGAGTCCCGAGGAGCTTCTTGCCCGGGTCGCCGAGCTCAAGCAGCAGATCTTCGAGATGAAGAGCAAGCTCAACACCGGTGTCCTGGACTCGACCGCCGAGCTCGGGAAGACCCGCCGCCTGGTGGCGCGCTGCCTCACGGTGGCCCGCGAGGCGGAGAAGGGCATCGAGCGGAAGGCGAAGGCGGAGACCGGGCCCCGCAAGGGCAAGAAGGAGTGAGAGTCATGGAGCGCGGCAAGCGAAAGTCCCGCGTCGGCGTGGTGGTCTCCAACAAGATGACCAAGACGGTGGTGGTCCGCGTGGAGCGCCGTATCGCCGACCGCAGGTACGGAAAGATCGTCAAGCGCGCCGCCAAGTACAAGGCGCACGACGAGACCCAGGCCTGCAAGCCGGGCGACAAGGTCCGGATCGTCGAGACCCGGCCCGTCTCCAAGGAAAAGCGCTGGCGCGTGGTGGAGACGCTGGAGAAGGGCCCGGAGGTCTAGCCACCATGATCCAGATGCAGACGGTTCTCGACGTCGCCGACAACTCGGGGGCCAAGAAGGTCATGTGCATCAAGGTGCTCGGCGGCACCCGGCGCAAGTACGCCTCGGTGGGGGACGTCATCGTGGTCTCGGTCAAGGAGGCCATCCCCCAGTCCAAGGTCAAGAAGGGCGAGGTCGCCCGTGCCGTGGTCGTGCGCACCGCTCGCGAGGTGAAGCGTCCCGACGGGAGCTACATCCGGTTCGACGGGAACTCGGCGGTACTCATCAACAAGGACCTCGAGCCCATCGGCACGCGCATCTTCGGGCCGGTGGCCCGCGAGCTCCGCGCCCGCAAGTTCATGAAGATCATCAGCCTGGCGCCGGAGGTTCTCTAGGCCATGGACGTCCGCAAGAACGACAACGTCAAGGTTCTCTCCGGCCGGGAGAAGGGCAAGACCGGCAAGGTGCTCGAGGTGCTGCACGAGAAGGGTCGCGTGCGCGTCGAGAAGCTGATGGTGGCGAAGCGACACCTGAAGAAGGGGCGCAGCCAGTCGAATCCCGAGGGCGGGATCATCGAGAAGTACGGCACCATCCACGCCTCCAACGTGATGGTGGTCTGCCCGAAGTGTGGCAAGGCCACGCGCGTGGCCCGGGTGGCCCGCGACGACGGGCGCCGCGTGCGCGCCTGCCAGAAGTGCAAGCAGCTGTGGGAGTAGGGGAGCGCAACGCATCGTCCGGAGCCCAGGCGGCGCGGACGAAGGCAAGGAGCGAACGATGGCAGCGCGGCTGAAGCAGAGATACGAGACCGAGATCCGGCCTGCCCTGATGCAGGAGTTCGGGTTCAAGAACCCCATGCAGGCACCCCATGTCGAGAAGGTGGTCGTCAACATGGGCCTCGGGGAAGCCATCTCGAACGGCAAGATCCTGGACGCCTGCGTGGAGCAACTCACCGCCATCACCGGGCAGAAGCCGGTGGTCACCAAGGCGCGGAAGTCCATCGCCAACTTCAAGCTCCGCCAGGGGCAGAGCATCGGGGCCATGGTCACGCTGCGCGGCAGTCGCGCCTACGAGTTCCTCGACCGGCTCCTCAACATCGCCCTGCCGCGGGTGCGCGACTTCAAGGGCGTGTCGCCCAAGGCCTTCGACGGGAAGGGCAACTACACCTTGGGCGTGAAGGAACAGATCATCTTCCCGGAGATCAACTACGACCGGGTCGAGAAGATCAAGGGATTGAACATCACGGTGGTCACCACCGCGCGGAACGACGAGGAGGGGCGGGCGCTTCTCCGCCACCTCGGCATGCCCTTCCGCCAGTAGCCGGACCAGGAGACGGACCCGATGGCCAAGCTTTCCAAGATGGCGCAGGCTCGGCGGAAGCTGAAGTTCTCCGCCCGTCAGTACAACCGCTGCCCGCTGTGCGGGCGGCCGCGCGCCTACCTCCGCAAGTTCCAGATGTGCCGCATCTGCTTCCGCAACCGCGCGCTCCGGGGCGAGATCACCGGCGTCATCAAGTCGAGCTGGTAGGGAGAATCATCGATGAGCTTCACCGATCCCATTGGCGACATGCTGTCGCGCATCCGCAACGCCTCGTCGGCGCGGCACGAAAAGGTGCTCGTCCCGGCATCCAACCTCAAGACCCGCATCGCCGAGGTCCTGAAGTCCGAGGGCTTCATCAAGGACTACGTCCTTCACAAGGACGAGGCGAAGCAGGGCGCCATCACGATCTTGCTGAAGTACGGCCCGGACCGCGAGCCGGCGATCAGCGACATCAAGCGGGTGTCCAAGCCGGGGCTGAGGCGCTACGTGGCCACCGGCAAGATCCCCCGCATCCTCAACGGGCTGGGCATCGCCATCCTCTCCACCTCGAAGGGCGTGATGGTGGATCGGGAGGCCCGCAAGCAGAAGGTGGGCGGCGAGCTCATCTGCACCGTCTGGTAGGAGAGGCCCCATGTCGCGAGTCGGCAGAATGCCGGTGAAGGTGCCGGACAAGGTCAAGGTCGTCGTGGACGGGTACACCGTGAAGGTGGAGGGCCCGAAGGGCAAGACCTCCTTCGCCTTCAATCCACGGATGAAGGTGCAGGTCGACAAGGGCGAGGTGAAGGTCACCCGTCCCGACGAGACGCGCATGTCGAGGGGCCTGCACGGCCTCACGCGCACGCTCGTCAAGAACGCCGTCGAGGGCGTCACCAAGGGCTACGAGCAGACGCTCGAGATCGTGGGCGTCGGCTTCAAGGCGGAGGCGAAGGGCAAGGAGGTCCACTTTGCCATCGGCTTCTCGCACCCGGTGATCTTCAAGCTGCCCGAGGGCATCACCGCCGAGGTGGACGCCAAGCAGACCAAGGTGACCGTCCGCGGCGCGGACAAGCACCTGCTCGGCCTGACTGCCGCCCAGATCCGGCATCTGCGGCCGCCGGAGCCGTACAAGGGCAAGGGCATCAAGTACCTGGAAGAGATCATCCGACGCAAGGAAGGCAAGACCGGCGCGGCCTAGCCGCTGTCCGGCTCATGTGCCGGCTGTGCCAACGCTGGCGCAAGGAGAACGACGATGCCGATGAAGACCACGCCCCGCCAGAAGCGGAAGGCGCGAATCCGAAGGAAGCTCACCGGGACGGCGGAACGCCCCCGGCTCACGGTGTACCGGAGCCTGAACCACGTCTACGCCCAGGTGGTGGACGACGTGAGCGGCACGACCATCGCCTATGTGGGCACGACCTCCAAGGCGCTTCGGGAGGCCGCGAAGGATGACAAGAAGACCGAGGCGGCCAAGAAGGTCGGCGCCGCCATCGCCAAGGCGGCGCTGGCGAAGGGCGTGACCCACGTGGTGTTCGACCGCAACGGCTTCGACTTCCACGGCCGCGTCGCGGCGGTGGCGGAGGCTGCCCGAGAGGGCGGCCTCAAGTTCTAGGCAGCAGAGGACCGAGGGACGAATGGCTTCTCCCATCAACGTGAACGATCTCGAGCTCCAGGACCGCGTGGTCCACATCAACCGCGTCGCCAAGGTGGTCAAGGGCGGCCGGCGCTTCAGCTTCTCGGCGCTGGTCGTGGTCGGCGACGGGCAGGGCCACGTGGGCGTTGGCCTCGGCAAGGCCAACGAGGTCCCGGAAGCCATCCGCAAGGGCGGCGAGCAGGCGAAGAAGAACATCTTCCTCGTGCCGCTCTCCGGGACCACCATCCCGCACGAGGTCATCGGACACTTCGGCGCCGGGAAGGTGCTGCTGAAGCCTGCCGGGGAGGGAACCGGCGTCATTGCAGGCGGTGCCGTCCGGGCCGTCCTCGAGGCCGCCGGTGTGCGCAACGTGCTCACGAAGAGCCAGGGGTCGCGCAACCCGCACAACGTCCTCAAGGCGACGGTGGCCGGCCTGAAGCGGCTGCGCAACCCGGACCGGGTGGCGCAGATGCGCGGCAAGACTGCCGCCGAGAATCCAGGGTTAGGCGGGGGGCGACGATGGCTGCCATCAAGGTGACGCTGAAGCGCGGTCTCGCCGGTTGCCCCGCGGGCCACCGAGTGATCGTGGCGGGGCTGGGGCTGAAGAAGCGCGAGTCGCACAAGCTCCTGCCCGACACCCCGGCGACGCTCGGGATGATCCGCAAGGTGGACTACCTCGTCTCCTGGGAGCGGGTCGACGCGGCGCCGCCGCAAGGCCGGTCCGCCCGCAAGGGCAAGGGGAAGGCCGCCTAGGCTGGCGCCTCGCCCCCGAACGAGGGTAGAAAGGAACGCTCATGTCACTGCATCAGCTCAAGGCGCCTCGCGGCGCCCACCGCGTTCGCAAGCGCGTCGGCCGAGGCCAGGCCTCCGGCCTCGGCAAGACCGCCGGCCGCGGCGGAAAGGGCCAGAAGGCCCGCACCGGCAACATGCACTTCGAGGGCTTCGAGGGCGGCCAGATGCCGCTGCAGCGCCGGTTGCCCAAGTTCGGCTTCATCAACCACTTCCGGCGCGAGTACGAGGAGGTCCGCGTGACCGACCTCGCGGTGCTCCCGCCGGGCAGCGTGGTGGACGCCAAGTTGCTCGAGGCCGCCGGGCTGCTGCGCGGGCGGGCCGACGGGGTGGTGGTGCTCGGCAAGGGCGACCTCGCCGGCGCCTACACCGTCCGGGTCGACCGCGTCACCGCGGGCGCCCGCGCCGTCATCGAGAAGGCCGGTGGCAAGGTCGAGATCGTGCCGCCGCCCCAGACGATGCACGAGAAGCGCAAGGCGGAGAAGCAGGCGAAGGCCAAGGCCTGAGCGGGTGGGGAAAGGGGACGAGGATGCTCACCACCAGTCTCGCCAACGTCTTCCGCGTGGCCGAGCTGCGCAAGCGGCTTCTCTTCACGGTGGGGATGCTGGCCGTCTACCGCCTGGGCGTCTTCGTCAGCTCGCCGGGAGTCGACCGCCTGGCGATGCGCAAGGTCGTCGCTTCCAGGGCGGCCTGCTCGGACTCTTCAACCTGTTCTCCGGCGGCGCGCTCGAGCAGCTCAGCATCTTCGCGCTCGGCATCATGCCGTACGTCTCGGCCTCCATCATCCTGCAGCTGCTCACCGTGGTGTGGCCGGCTCTGGAGAAGATGCAGAAGGAGGGTGAGGTCGGGCGCCGCAAGATCACCCAGTACACCCGCTACGGCACGATCATCCTCTCCGCGCTGCAGGGGTTCGGCATCTCGACGTACCTCGAGTCCCTGCGCGACCCTTCCGGCATCCCGGTGGTGGCGCACCCGGGCTGGGGCTTTCGCATCCTGACCGTCATCACGCTCGCCGCCGGGACCGCCTTCATCATGTGGATGGGCGAGCAGATCACCGAGCGCGGCGTCGGCAACGGGATCTCGCTCATCATCTTCGCCGGGATCGTGGCGCGGCTCCCGGATGCGAGCTACCAGCTCTACGCCTCCTACAAGGCCCCGGGCTCCGGCATGGACGAGCTGCGGCTGCTCATCCTGGCGACGTTCATGGTCGGCGTCATCGCCTTCATCGTCTTCGTCGAGCGCGCCCAGCGGCGCATCCCCATCCAGTACGCGAAGCGCGTGGTCGGGCGCCGCACCTTCGGGGGCCAGAGCACCCACCTGCCACTGAAGGTCAACACCTCCGGCGTCATCCCGCCCATCTTCGCGAGCTCGGTCCTGCTCTTCCCGGCGACGCTCGCGTCCTGGTTCCCGTTCCTGCAGCGCATCTCCGACGAGCTGCGGCCGGGCGGCTGGGTCTACAACACCATCTACGTCGTGCTCATCATCTTCTTCGCCTACTTCTACACGGCCGTCACCTTCAACCCCGTGGACGTCGCCGACAACCTCAAGAAGTACGGCGGCTACATCCCCGGGATCCGGCCCGGCAAGAAGACCGCCGAGTACATCGACTT
This sequence comes from uncultured delta proteobacterium, assembly GCA_963754915.1. Taxonomy (GTDB): domain Bacteria; phylum Myxococcota; class Myxococcia; order Myxococcales; family Anaeromyxobacteraceae; genus DATJZG01. The sequence goes on from CAVWHZ010000013.1 coordinate 45,490, forward strand.
CGTCCTCTCCCGCATCACCTTCGGCGGGGCCCTCTACCTGGCGGCCGTGAGCATCCTCCCCACCATCCTCATCAGCCAGTTCGGCGTGCCCTTCTACTTCGGCGGGACCGGGCTGCTCATCGTGGTGGGCGTGGCGCTCGACACGGTCCAGCAGATCGAGGGGCACCTCATCACCCGGCACTACGAGGGCTTCACCGGGCCGCGCGGGCCGCGCATCCGCGGCCGCACCGCGGTGAGCGCCTGACATCGATCCGCGCCGGGCGCCTCGCGCCGGCGCGCAGGGAGGCGGCACGATGATCCTCATCCTCCTCGGGCCGCCCGGCGCCGGGAAGGGCACCCAGGCGAAGCTGCTCGCCCGGGACCTCGGCATCCCGCACATCTCCACCGGGGACATGTTCCGCGACCACAAGGCCCGCGGGACGGACCTCGGGAAGAAGGTTCAGGCCATCATGTCCGCGGGCGAGCTCGTCCCCGACGAGGTGACGAACGCCCTCGTAAAGGACCGGCTGGGGCGGCCCGACGTCTCCGCGGGCTTCATCCTCGACGGATACCCGCGCACGACCGCGCAGGCGGAGTTCCTCGACAGCCTTCTCCACTCCATGGGCCGCAAGCTCGACCGCGCGCTCTCCTTCGAGGTGCCCGAGGAGCTGCTCGTCGACCGGATGAGCGGGCGGCGAAGCTGCTCGAAGTGCGGCGCGGTGTACCACGTCACCGCAAACCCGCCGAAGAAGGCTGGGACCTGCGACCGCGACGGCGCTGCACTGACCTTGCGCGACGACGACAAGCCGGAGACGGTCAAGCGGCGCCTCGAGGAGTACGAGGTGAAGACCGAGCCGCTGAAGCGCTACTACCACGATCGAGGCGCGCTCTCGGCCGTGGAGGGCGTGGGGACGCCGGAGGACATCCTGGCGGCCGCGAAGAGGTTGCTCGGGCGCTCGCCCTAGCGCCCGCCGCGCCTTTGGGCAGGAAGGTCCGGTCGACCCGGTGGAGCTGAAGTCGGCAGACGACATCGCTCGCATCCGCGAGGCGGGGCGGATCGTCCGCGCCGTCCTCGACGAGGTTGCGGCTGCCGCGCGGCCCGGCGTCTCCACTGCCGAGCTCGACCGGCTGGCCGAGGCCCGCACGCGGGAGCGGGGCGCCGTCCCCGCCTTCAAGGGGTACCTGGGATACCCGGCGACCATCTGCATCTCCGTGAACGACGAGGTGGTCCACGGCATCCCGTCGCCGCGCCGGGTCCTGCGAGACGGGGACATCGTCGGCCTCGACTTCGGCGTGGTGCTCGCCGGGTTCTTCGGCGATGCTGCCGAGACGGTCGAGGTCGGCCGGGTCGCTCCGGCCGCGAGCCGGCTCGTGGACGCGACCCGGAAGGCGCTCTCGCTCGCCGTGGCGGCCGCCGTGCCCGGCGGGCGGATCGGCGACATCGGGGCGGCCGTCCAGGCCCACGTCGAGCCGCTCGGCTACTCGGTGGTCCGCGAGTTTGTCGGGCACGGGATCGGGCGCCAGCTGCACGAGCCCCCGCAGGTCCCGAACTTCGGCCGCCGCGGGACCGGGGGGAGGCTGCGGCCGGGGATGGTGCTCGCCATCGAGCCGATGGTGAACGGGGGTGCTCCCGAGGTCCGCACGCTCGAGGACGGCTGGACCGCGGTGACGGCCGACGGGAGCCTGTCGGCACATTTTGAGAACACCGTGGCCGTGACGGAGGAGGGTCCGGAGAATCCTCACCCTGGCGGGTGAGTAGGCCCGCCGCGAGGCCGATTGGCGGGGGCCGCGGGGCGGCCGGTCCCGTCCGAGGCACAGTCCGCTTGCAAGGGGGAATTTCCTGTGTTATACGCCGCGCTTCGCAACCGCCCGGAAAGCCGGTGAGCGGTCGCACCTGAAGTCTCAGTAGGGCACGGAGGCCGGAGCGGCCTCCGCTCGTCCCGCCGGAAGGAACGGCGGGGCTTTTTGTCTCGCGCCTAGAACTTTCGGTTGGGTGAAAAGGTCATGAAGGTCCGCGCGTCGGTGAAGAAGATCTGCGACAAGTGCAAGGTCGTGAAGCGAAAGGGCGTGGTGCGGATCATCTGCGCCGCCAACCCCCGCCACAAGCAGCGCCAGGCCTAGCCGACTCGGCAAGGCCCGGAGAACCGGAGAAGAGAAATGGCTCGCATCGCCGGCGTCGATCTCCCTGCGGAGAAGCGCATCGAGGTCTCGCTCCAGTACATCTACGGGATCGGCAAGACCTCCGCGCAGAAGATCTGCGCCAAGGCTGGGCTCGACCCGGCCAAGCGGACGAAGGACCTCACCGACGACGAGGTTCGCCACATCCGCGAGGCGATCGAGGCGACCTGCAGGTCGAGGGCGACCTGCGGCGCGACGTCTCGATGAACATCAAGCGCCTCATGGACCTCGGCTGCTACCGCGGCCTGAGGCACCGCAAGGGCCTGCCCGGTCCGGGGCCAGCGCACCCACACCAACGCCCGCACGCGCAAGGGACCGAAGCGCGGGCTCGTCCGAAAGCCGGCCGCGGCTGCGCCGGCGCCGAAGGCCTAGCGCGGCGCTTCCGGAACCAGGCGAAAATGGAGATCGAGCGTGGCTGAAGAGAAGCAGGCGGCCGACAAGGCCGAGAAGCCCGTCAAGAAGCCGGAGAAGTCCGAGGCCCCTCCCGCCAAGGCGGAGGAGAGCACCCCGTCCGTCCCCAACCTGGGCGGCCTCGAACCCGTCACCGCGTCCCCCGTCACCCCGAAGAAGGGGAAGAAGCGGGTGAAGAAGAACGTGGCGGCCGGGGTGGTGCACATCAACTCCACCTTCAACAACACCATGATCACCATCACCGACGCCGTCGGCAACGTCCTTGCCTGGTCGTCGGCGGGCGCTCGCGGGTTCAAGGGCTCCCGCAAGTCGACGCCGTTCGCCGCGCAGGTGGCGGCGGGCGACGCCGCCGCCAAGGCCATGGAGCACGGGCTGAAGACGGTGGTGGTGATGGTGAAGGGCCCCGGCGCCGGTCGCGAGTCGGCGCTCCGGGCCATTTCCGCCGCGGGCCTCAAGATCACGCTCATCAAGGACGTCGACCCCCATCCCGCACAACGGTTGCCGGCCGCCCAAGCGCCGCCGCGTCTGAGAACAGCGAGGAGACGAACTATGGCTCGTTACACTGAAAGCGTGTGCCGGCTCTGCCGCCGCGAGAACCTCAAGATGTACCTGAAGGGCGATCGCTGCTACACGGACAAGTGCGCCATCGAGCGCCGCCCGTACCCGCCCGGCCAGCACGGCCAGGGGCGCGTGAAGTTCTCGGAGTACGGCGTGCAGCTCCGCGAGAAGCAGAAGGTGAAGCGCATGTACGGCCTGCTCGAGGCCGGGTTCCGGCACGCCTACAGGAATGCAGCCGCCGCCAAGGGCAAGACGGGCGAGAACCTCCTGCAGGGGCTCGAGCTTCGCCTCGACAACGCCGTCTTCCGCCTCGGGTTCGCGGATACGCGCAACGAGGCGCGGCAGCTCGTCCGCCACGGGCACTTCCGCGTCAACGGCCGCAAGGTCACCATCCCGTCCTTCGAGCTGAGGCCGGGGGACATGGTCGAGGTGCGGGAGCGCAGCAAGAAGGTGGTCCGCATCAGCGAGGCCCTCGAGGCGGTGGACCGCCGCGGCGTGCCTGCCTGGCTCGAGCTCGACAAGGCGGCGTTCAAGGGCACGGTGAAGACCACGCCGGCGCGCGAGGACATCACCATGCCAATCCAGGAGCAGCTCATCGTCGAGCTGTACTCGAAGTAGCCGGAGGGCGCGGCGGACGCTGCCGCGCTGGCCGGCCGAAAGCTCTTCCACCACGCGCCGCGCGTCCCACGGCGCCCCGACTCCGCCGGGCAGCGGAGACCGGGGAGGGGACGGCGGCAAAGGAGAACGCCCATGGCAGACGCACTCGTGACTCGGAACTGGCGCGACCTCATCAAGCCTCGCGGGCTGGTGGTCGACCAGGAGTCGCTCACCAACACCTACGGCAAGTTCGTGGCCGAGCCGCTCGAGCGTGGCTTCGGCATCACGCTCGGCAACTCGCTGCGCCGGGTCCTGCTCTCTAGCCTTCAGGGCGCGGCCATCACCTCGGCGAAGATCGAGGGGGTGGAGCACGAGTTCATGGCGGTCCCGGAGGTCGCCGAGGACGTCACCGACATCATCCTGAACCTGAAGGAAGTCCTGCTGCAAATCCACTCCAACGAGCCGAAGACGATCCGCATCGAGGCGGAGGGCCCGCGGGAGGTGAAGGCCGGCGACATCGTGGCCGACGGGCAGGTCGAGGTCCTCAACCCCGGTCACCACGTCCTGACGTTGAGCGAGGGCGGGCGCATCCGGGTGGAGATGACGGCACGCCGGGGCCGGGGCTACGTGCCGGCCGAGCGCAACAAGGTGCCCGGCCAGCCCATCGGGACGATCCCCATCGACGCGCTGTTCAGCCCCATCCGCAAGGTGAACTACCAGGTCACCAACGCGCGCGTCGGGCAGCAGACCGACTTCGACAAGCTGACGCTCGAGGTTTGGACCGACGGGTCCGTCGCCCCTGCCGACGCGGTGGCCTACGCGGCGAAGATCATGAAGGAGCAGCTCTCCATCTTCATCAACTTCGACGAGACGGAGGAGCCCACCGATCGAGCCGCTCGCCGTCCCGGAGCAGGTGCTGAACGAGAACCTGTTCCGCTCCGTCGACGAGCTCGAGCTCTCGGTGCGCAGCGCCAACTGCCTGCAGAACGCCAACATCAAGACCATCGGCGACCTCGTGCAGAAGACGGAGGCCGAGATGCTCAAGACGAAGAACTTCGGCCGGAAGTCGTTGAAGGAGATCAAGGAGATCCTGGCCGAGATGGGGCTTTCCCTCGGCATGAAGCTGGAGAACTGGCCCCCCAAGACGGCGCCCCAGGCCCCGAAGGCCTGACCCGCGCCCTTCCCGCATCAACCGAGGGAGATGTCGAAATGAAGCACCGCGTCGTCGGCCGCCGCCTCGACCGAACCACCGAGCACCGGACGGCCATGTTTCGCAACATGGTGACCTCGCTCTTGCGCCACGAGCGCATCACGACCACCACCCCCAAGGCGAAGGAGCTGAAGCGCATCGCCGACAAGGTCGTGACCCTCGCCAAGCGGGGCACGCCCAACGCCCGGCGCATCGCCTACCGCGACGTGCGGGATGCGGAGGTCCTCGAAAAGCTCTTCGGGCCTCTCAAGGAGCGCTACGCCTCGAGGCCCGGTGGCTACACCCGCATCATCCGGGTCGGCCGCCGCCACGGGGATGCCGCCGAGATGTCGGTCATCGAGCTCGTGGATCGCTCCCCGGCCGTCGAAGAGAAGGACGTCGAGGCGAAGGGCGCCAAGGCGGAGAAGAAGACCGAGAAGTCCGCCCCGGCCGCCAAGAAGACGGCGTCAAAGGGCAAGGCCAAAGTGGCCGCGAAGGGCGAGTAGCCCGGAAGGAGGAGTTCCCGATGGCCGTGGTCCTGCGCCTCTCCAGGGCGGGCACGCACAAGGCGCCGTTCTACCACGTGGTGGCAACCGACTCGCGCAAGCCGCGCGACGGGCGCTACCTGGAGGACGTTGGCTTGTACGACCCGACCCGCACCCCCATTCGCCTCGAGCTCAAGGCCGAGCGGGTGGAATACTGGCTCAAGGCTGGAGCTCGGCCGAGCCCCACCGTGGCCATGCTCATCAAGAAGGCCAAGAAGGGCACGCCGGCCAAGGCCTAGCCGGTTCTCGGGAGCGGTCATGCGCGACCTCGTCGTGTGGCTGGCGCAACAGCTCGTGGAGAAGGGCGACGCCGTCAAGGTCGAGGCCATCGCGCGGGATCGGGCGACGGTGTTCGAGCTGACCGTGGACCCGGCCGACCTGGGCAGGGTCATCGGGCGTGGCGGCAAGACCGCCAAGGCCCTTCGGGCCGTCCTCGACGCGGCGGCGAGGCGCGAGGGACGCCGCGCCGTCCTGGACATCCTCGACTGATGGGCTCGGTCCGGATCGGCAAGGTGGTCCGGGCGCTCGGGCTCGACGGACGGTTGGGGGTGGCCGGGTCGGAGGGCGCCCTGGCCCGGCTGGAGCGGATCGAGCTGCTCCGCCCGGGCGCGCAGCGGCCCGAGGAGAGAAAGGTAATCGGGGCCCATCCGCAGGGCCGGCTCTGGGCGCTGCGGATCGAGGACGTGACCGATCGGCGCGGTGCCGAGGCACTTGTGGGCTGCGAGGTGCTGGCGAGGCGGGAGGAGCTGGGCGAGGCGGGCGAGGGCTTCCACTACTGGGCCGACCTGGAAGGCCTGCCGGTCTTCACGGTGGATGGCGAGGAGATTGGCAGGGTCGAGGAGCTGTACCTGACGGGGGGTGTGGACGTGCTCGTGGTCCGCGGCCCCCGGGGCGAGAGGCTGATACCGCTCGCGCCCTACGTGACGCTGGACTGGAAGGCCGGGCGGGTGGTGGTGGACGCGCCCCCGGGCCTCCTGGAGGACGAGAAGGGAGGGCCGCAGGCGGGAAGGGAAGGGACGTGAATCGGCTGGAGGTCGACATCCTGACGCTCTTCCCTCGCATGTGCGAGGGCTACCTCTCCGAGAGCATTCTCGGGAAGGCGCAGGAGAGCGGGCTCCTCGTGGCGCGGGTGACGGACATCCGCGACCATGCCTCGGGGCGGCACCGGGTCACCGACGACGCGCCCTACGGGGGTGGCGGCGGGATGGTGATGAAGCCGGAGCCACTCACCGAGGCCATCGAGGCGGCGCGGGAGCGGATGCCCGGGGCGAGGGTGGTGCTGACGAGCCCCCGGGGCATCCCGTTTCGCCAGGAGCTGGCCCAGGAGCTGGCCAATCACGGGCGCCTCATCATCGCCTGCGGACGCTACGAGGGAGTGGACGAGCGCGTGACGCGAGTGGTCGACATGGAGGTCTCGCTGGGAGACTTCGTCCTCACCGGGGGCGAGATCGCCGCCCTGTGCGTCGTGGACGCCGCGGCGCGGCTCGTGCCCGGCGTTCTCGGCAACGAGGAGTCGGCTGGCCGTGAGAGCTTCGCGGGCGCGGAACTGCTCGAACACGCCCACTACACCCGCCCGCCGGTGTACCGTGGGGACCCGGTCCCCGCGGTTCTGCTCTCGGGGGACCACCGGCGCGTGGAGCGCTGGCGCCGGCGCGAGTCGCTGCGGGCCACGCGGGAAAGGCGGCCGGACCTGTTCGCCCGCCTCGCATTGAACGACGAAGACCGCCGGCTCATCGAGGCCGGTGATGACGAGCTGTAAGGAGAAGGAACCATGCTGCGCAAGGCGATTGCCGACGTCGAGGCCAAGTACCTCCGCAAGGACCTGCCGGACTTCCGCGCCGGCGACACCGTGCGGGTGCACACCAAGATCAAGGAAGGCGACAAAGAGCGCATCCAGGTGTTCGAGGGCGTGGTCATCGCCTCGCACCGCGGGAACGCGCGCGCCATGTTCACGGTGCGGAAGATGAGCTACGGGGTGGGAGTCGAGCGCATCTTCCCCCTGCACAGCCCGCGCATCGACAAGAATCGAGGTCACGAGCCGCGGCGACGTCCGCCGCTCGCGCCTGTTCTACCTGCGCGAACTCCAGGGGAAGGCCGCCCGCGTCCAGCAGGAGGAGGGGCCCACCGCCGCAGCGGCGCCGTCGCCCACCCCCGCGCCGGCCAAGGCGTAGGCCGCGGGCTGGCAGCGGCCCCGGTCTGCGGATAGGCTGGTCGCGAGGTGGTCGTCCTCGAGAATCGCAGCTCAGGGAGTGCGCGGGTTCGCGCCGTCCGGTGGCCGGCTCGCCCTGCGGCCTGGTTACAACGTCGTCTCGGCCGACGGCATCGCGCTGCGCCGCCTCATCGAGGCGCTCTGGTACCCGGACGCACCCGCGGACTCCGTGCCCCGGGCCGGCTCGGGACCGGGCGCGCCGGTGGTCCGCGCCGGGCTGACGGTCGTCGGGAATGACGGGGTGACGGTCCGGATCCTGCGCGACCTCGCGGCCGGGTCCCAGCTCCAGCGCTTCGACCCGGAGCGGCGCGCCTTCATTCCGGTCGCCCAGGACGCCTCGCAGATCGCGCAGGCGCTCCGCCAGGCCACCGGCGTCCCCTCGCAGGGACGGCTCGCCGCGCTGCTCGCACTATCGGCCGCCGACCTGCCGTCCCGCCAGTCGCCGGCCATCCTCTCCGTCGGACCCTCCGTGCCGCGCAAGGCGCTCGCGCCCGAGGAGGCGCACCGCCGGGTTGCCGCGCTGCGCGAGGAGCTCGCCAAGGCGAGCGCCGCCGAGAAGCTCCAGTACCAGCTCGACGGCCTGCAGTCGCGGCTGTTCAAGCTGGAGGAGCTCCTGCGGAGCGGCGAGCAGACGCGCGAGCGCCTGCGGGCAGCCGAGGAGACGCTCGCCTCGCTGCACGGAGCCGAGGCAGGGCTCTCGGCTCTCGGGGACGCGCCGGCGCGCCTCGGCGCCTTCGAACGGGCCGCCGCCCGCCGCGACGAGACCCTCGCGAAGATCGCCGCCGAGCGGGAGGGGATCGGCGACCTCGATGCCGGCGCCTTCGCGCCGCCGTTCTGGACCGATCGGAACTTCCTCCTGGGGCTCGGCGGCGCGGCGGTCGCGCTCGCCGTGGGCCTGGCCACCGAGTGGCGTTCGGTCGCGCTCGCCGCCATTCCGGTCGCCGGCTACTCGGGCTTCCTCGGGCTGCGTTGGGTCGGGGAGGCCGAGGCGGCGGCGCGCTCGGCGCGGAGGGCCCAGTTGCTCGAGGAGCGCGCGCGAAAGACCCGGGAGGTGCACGAGCGGGAGGGCGCCGACGTCCGCGCCGCCATGAAGGCGCTCGGTGTCGACAGCCTGTCGGATCTGCGGGACGTGCTCGCGCGGCTCGAGCAGGCCCGGGCAGCGGCCGGGGAGGAACGGCAACGGCTCGCCGAATGGGAGGCGCGACCCGAGAGTCGCGAGGCCGCCGAGGAGAAGGCGACCCTCCAGGCGCAGGTGGCTGACATCGAGGCAAGGCTCGCGGACGAGGCGGGCGGCTACATCCGCGATCCTCGCTCCATCGAGGGAGAGATCCAGCGCATCGAGGCGGAACTGGAGGCGCCGCTGGAGGCCGCGGCGCCCACGCCGGAGCCGGCCCAAGCGGGAGACCCGCTGAAGGGGCTCCTGGAGCGGGCGGCGGTCGAGCTCTCCGGGACGACCGGAGCGGCGCTCCGCGCCATCCAGCCCCGGGTCCTCCAACTGCTGCCCGCCGTCTCGGCGCAGCGCTTCTCGACGCTGCTCGTCGACGAGCGGGGCAACCTGCTCGCGCAGGGTGGCGGCAAGACGGTGCCGGTCGCGACCATGCCCCCCGCCGATCGAGACCTGTGCTTCGTGGCGCTCAAGCTCGGGTTCCTCGAGCAGGCGCTCGCCGCCGGAAAGTGCGTCGCCGTCCTCGAGGACGCCCTGGGCGGGCTCCCCGAGCCCGTGCGCCGCACGCTGGCCCGGCTCCTGAAGCAGCTCGGGCGTGTCGGGCAGATCGTGCATGCCACCGCCGATCCCGTGTTCCGCGAAGCGGCGGACCACGCCGCATGAATGCCCACCGGTGCCCGTCGCCCCGCGAGGCCTCCCGCGACGCCAGGGAAGGCGAGCAGGGCCGCGGCCCCGCGACCGGCGGCGGGGTGCGCTAGCGTGGGTGCCCGAGCGGAGGGCGGCGGGGATCGGCGCGCCGGGACGCTCTTCGTCCTGGCGACGCCCATCGGCAACCTCTCGGACCTCTCGGCCCGGGCCGCCGACGTGCTCCGATCCGTGCCGGTGGTCGTCGCCGAGGACACACGGCGCACTCGGACCCTGCTCGCGCACCTCGACGCTCACCCCCCGGAGCTAATGTCGCTGCCGGCCTTCGACGAGGAGGGCCGCCTCGACCGGGTGGTGGACCGCCTCAACCAGGGCAGCGACGTCGCGCTCGTCACCGACGCCGGGACGCCGGGCGTCTCCGACCCCGGATTCGAGGCTCGTCGCCGCCGCCTGGGGCGCCGGCGCGCGCGTGGTCCCGGTGCCGGGCCCCTCTGCGGCGCTGGCGGCGCTCTCGGCGTCCGGCCTGCCCGCCGATCGATTCCTCTTCGCCGGGTTCCTGCCGCGGAAGGGTCGTGCCCGCGCGGAGGCGCTGCGGTGGCTCGCCGGCGTCCCAGCGACGCTCGTCCTCTTCGAGGCTGGCAACCGCACGGCGGCGACGCTCCGGGATCTCGCGCAGGCGCTCGGGGATCGGGAGGCGGCCCTGGCCCGCGAGCTCACGAAGGTCCACGAGGAGATGGCCCGCGGCCGCCTCTCGCGGCTCTCGGAGCGCTTTCCCGGCGACGTTCGGGGCGAGGTGACGCTCGTCGTCGCCGGCGCCGGCGAGGTGGCGGATCCCGCTCCGGCGGAGGCCCTCGACGAGGAGATCCGCCGCCGGCTGGCTGCGGGGGAGCAGCCGGTGGAGGTGGCGCGCGCGGTGGCGCGTGCGCGAGGCATCCCGCGCCGCGAGGTGTACGGCCGTGTGGAGTCGATCCGGGGCAGGCGCGACTAGCTGAGAGCGTCGTCGGTGCCGCGCAGCCCGAGCTCCTTCATCTTCACCTGGAGCGACTTGCGGCTGATCTGGAGCCTCTTGGCGGCGCGGGTCACGTTGCCCCCCGTCTCCTCGAGCGCGCGGCTGATGAGCTCGCGCTCGAGCTCGGCCTGCGCCTGACGCACGATCTCCTTCATGGACGCGCCGCTCGGCGCGGCGATGGAGCCGATGGGGCCGACCGCCGCGATGGGGACGGGCAAGCCGGGCGACTTCTCGCGCAGGGATTCCGGCAGCTGGGCGGCGGTGATGACGGGCCCGTCGGCGAAGAGGACGGAGCGCTCCATGAGGTTCTCGAGCTCGCGGATGTTCCCCGGCCAGGCGTAGGCGAGCAGGACCTCCATGGCGTCGTCGTCCACTCGCTCGACACGCTTGCCGAGTCGTCGATCGTACTTCTCGACGAAGTGCTGGGCGAGCGGCGGAATGTCCTCCCTGCGCTCCCGAAGCGGCGGGAGCACGATGGGGACGACGTTGAGCCGGTAGAACAGGTCCTCCCGGAAGCGCCCCTCGCTGATGAGGGCCTTGAGGTCCCGGTTGGTGGCCGCGATGAGGCGGACATCGACGTGGAGCGTCTTGATGCCGCCGACGCGCTCGAACTCCGACTCCTGCAGGGCGCGCAGGAGCTTCACCTGCATCTCGACGGGGACCTCGCCAATCTCGTCGAGGAACAGCGTGCCGCCGTCGGCGAGCTCGAAGCGCCCGGGCTTCGAGCCCACGGCGCCGGTGAAGGCGCCCTTTTCGTAGCCGAAGAGCTCGCTCTCCACGAGGTCCTTGGGGATGGCGGCGCAGTTCACCTTGATGAGGGGGTGGTCGCGCCGGGGGCTGCCGCGGTGGAGCGCTTGCGCCACGAGCTCCTTGCCCGTGCCGCTCTCCCCGGTGATGAGCACGGTCGAGGGCGAGTCCGCCACCCGGGCGATGACGTCGTAGACCGCTCGCATCGCCGCCGACTGCCCGACGAGCGGCGGCCGCTCCCCATCTCCCGCCGGGGGGTGCACATTTCGGCTCTCGAGATCCCGAGCGCGGACCGCCTTGGCGATGACCTTCTTCAGCTCCTCCTGCTCGAAGGGCTTGGTGATGTAGTCGAACGCCCCGGCCTTCATCGCCTCCACCGCCGTGTCCACCGTGCCGTGAGCCGTGATCATGATGACCGGTACGTCCGGGAACTCGGCCCCGACGCGCTTCAGCAGCTCGCATGCCGCCGAGATTGGGCATGACGAGATCGGTGATGACCGTGTCGATGGGGGCGCGGTGGAGCACCGTCAAGGCCTGCTCCCCGTCGGCGGCGGTGGTGACCTCGTACCCCTCGCGCTTCAGCATGGCGGCGAGCACCCGGCGGATGTTGGGCTCGTCGTCGACGATGAGGAGGTTCGCCACACAGGGGTGTTAGCACGAGTGCGGAGGGAAATGGGAGCGCGCTTGAGGGTCGCGGCATTCAGGCGCGCCGCCGGCGCCTTCGGCGCCGGCGCGCGTCCTCCTCCTCGGCCGGGGCCGGCGGCAGCGCCGGGGCCTCCCCGGGGAGGCCGGGCAGGGAGATGACGAACTCGGCTCCTCCTCCCGGAGGCGAGGAGACGGCGATCGACCCCTGATGCGCCTTGACGATGCGCTGGCTGATGGCGAGGCCCAGTCCAGTCCCCTTCTCCTTGGTGGTGTAGAAGGGCACGAAGACGTTCTCCCGCGCGTCGACCGGGACGCCGGGACCGGTGTCGCCGAATCGCACCTCCACGCGGGCCCCCCGGTTGTGGGTCTCGCGCCAGGGAGCGAGCTCGTCGCGGGCAAGCCGCGTGGACACGGTCAGCTTGCCGCCGCGGGGCATGGCCTGGAACGCGTTCAGCGCCAGGTTCAGGAACACCTGCTTCAGCTGCTCGGCGTCGCAGCTCACCGGCGGCAGCTCCGGCGCGAGGTCGAGGACGAGCTGGATGCCAGCCGGGATCTCGGGCGCGAGCAGCTTGAAGGTCCGCTGCAGGATGTCGCCGACGTCGCCGGGTGTCATGGCGCTCTTGAGCGGGCGCGAGTAGTCGAGGAACTGGTTGACGACGCCGTTCAGCCGGTTCACCTCCTCGATGATGATGTCGAGGAACTCCCGGTCGTCCACCGGCAGACGGTGCGGGTCGAGGTACTGCGTCGCGCCCTTGATGGCGGCGAGCGGGTTGCGGATCTCGTGGGCCAGGCCGGCCGCCATCTCGCCCAGTGCCGCCAGCCGGTCGCGCTCCTTCATCTGCTGGTAGAGCTTGGAGTTGTCGATGACAAGCGCGCACCGATCGCCAACCTCGATGAGCGCAGCGATCTCGTCGGAGGCGAAGGCCTCCTGCACGCGCTCGTCCCAGCAGGCGAGAAAGCCGGCGACGCGGTCACCGGCGAGCAGCGGCATGCAGATCCCCGCCTTCATGGTGGTCATGGCGGCGCGGGCGTCGCCGAGGCGCTCGAGGTCCCTCGCCGCCGCCGGGTCGCGCCGCGACGCCCGCCCCGTTCCCTCGGCCCGGCCCCGGGGCAGCTCCCCCTGCAGGTCGGCGATGCGCCGGTCGAGGTTCTCGAGGAGCACGGCCTTCTGGCCCTCGCCGGCCGCCCGGAGCAGCGCCCGAGCCGTGCCGGGCTCGAGGAACGGGGCGGGCTCCGGTCCGCGAAAGGCGAGCAGCCGGTAGCCCGGCCGATCCTCGGACAGCAGCCAGAGCGAGGCGTGGGTGACGCGGCGGGTCTCGGTGAGGCCGTCGAGGACCACGCGCCCGAGCTCGAGGGGATCGATGACCGTGGCGATGCGATCGCGGAGGGTCTCGAGCTGGCGCACCAGCTCGTAGCGCTCCCGGAAGAGAGTGACGACCACCCATTCCTCCACCTTCGTGCGGATCGGCTCGAACAGGGAGAGGATGACGAGGGACGCCACGAGCGTGTTGAAGTAGAAGAGCCCGGGGCGATCGCCCACCCAGGAGACGAGGCCCCCGTAGATGGCCGCCAGCACGAGGCCGAGCAGGCTGACCACGACGATCTTGCCGAGGAGCTCGTGGAGGTCGAGCAGGCGGTGTCGCAGCAGCGCCTGGGAGAGGAAGAACATGTAGAGGGTGAGGGTGATGAAGCCCAGGCCTTGCAGCGGCCAGGACACCCCCAGCCTGGGAAGGAGGTCGAGGGCCGCCAGCACGGCGGCTACGACCGCCCCCACCACCAGGTATGTCAGCCGAGCGCGATTCGACCCGGGTCGGGGCGGCGAGCATCTTGCCCCAGAGCACCGAGAGCACCGCGGCGAGGCCGAGGAGGACGTAGGTCGACACCAGGATCTTGGCGAGGCCCGAGTTCACGAGCGGCGAGACGGCCACCACGAGACCGGAGACCGCGCCGGCGAGCATGAGATTCTGGGCGCGACGGGCCGGACGCCGCTTCACCCCGAGGAACTCGAGGAAGAACGCGAGGGCGCTCGCCGGGATCAGGGCGCCCGAGAGGACCGCCACCCGCTCCCACAGGCCGTGGCCGAAGGTCGCCTGCGGCCACCCAAAGAGGAACTCGGCCGCGGAATAGAGGAAGAGGTCGACGCAGAAGAGCGCGAAGAGGGTGAAGACCCGCGGGCGATTGGCGCGCAGCAACGCCGCCCCGGCGAGTGCCAGGGTCACGATGGCGGCGAGGAGCGCTGCCTGGCTTCGGATGTCCACCGGAGCGAATCCTAAGCCAGCGTCGCGTGAAGTGCGAATGCGCCCGGATGGCCCTCGCCGGCCCGTGGCGCCGTCCCGGCGGCCGCCGAGCCTCGCTTTTCGCCTGAGCACCCTCCACCGCGAAGTCGCGCGCGCGGGACCGCGAAGCACGCGCCAGGCCGCGGCTTGACCCGGGGGCGGCCCTCCCGCAATGTCGGGTCCGATGCGGTCCGCCGTGCTCGCCTTGGTCCTCCTCGCCTCTCCGGCCGCCGTCACCGACGGCGACGTGCGGCCCATCTTCGAGTGGGGGCCCTCGGCCGGCCCGGCGCTGCGCGCGGGGGTGCCCGCGGAGGTCGCGAAGGCGCTCCAGGGTCGGGAGGAGCCGGAGGCGCGCTTCCTGCGTGCCCGGGCCCTGGTGCAGGCCGGCCGCGGGGCCGAGGCTCTCCCCGGGCTGGCGGGGCTCTCCGCCGTGCTGCCGGACATCGGGGACCGCGTCGAGGCGCTCTCCGCCCAGGCCGCCGAGTCCGCCGGGCGTCCCGCGGACGCGGCGGCGGCCTGGGAGCGAGTCCCGGAGAGCTCGCTGCCGTGGCCGGAGGCGCGCCTTGCCCTGGCCCGGCTCCAGCTGGCCGATGGGAAGCCGGCCGCGGCGGTGGCTTCGCTTCGCCGGCTGCTCGAGCAGCCGGCGCCCTCCGATCTCTCCCGGCCCGACCCGGCCTCGCGCGCGCTGCTCTTCGCCGGCCGGACGCTGGCGGCGGAGCCGGACCCGGCCGAGGCCCGGCGCCTCCTCCTCGACTGCTGGACGCGCCACCCGCTCGCGCCCGAGGCGCGCGAGTGCCGGGCCACCCTGGACGCGCTGCCGTCGCCCAACGGGGCGCCCCCCGGCACGGAGGAGTCTCTGCGGAGGGCCGAAGCGCTGCTCGACTGGAACCGCAACGAGCTCGCGCTCTCCGAGGCGCGCCGGGTCGGGGAGAGCCTCGGGCCAGCCGGCCCGACCTCGCCGGATGCCTGCCGGGCGAGCTTCGTGAGGGGGAAGGCACTGCGAAAGCTCCGCCAGTACTCGCGGGCGGCCGAGGTGCTGGCGCCCGTGGCCGACGGCTGCTCCGACCCGGCGCTGCGCGCCCGGGCGCTGTACCTCCTCGCCGTCGCCCGGTCCAACCTGGCCACCGACGACGGCATCGCGGCCTACCTCCGCTTCGCGCGCGAGTTCCCCGATCACCCGCAGGCCGACGACGCACTCTTCTTCGCCGCCGACCTGCTTGCCCGCCAGGGCCAGGTGGCGGACGCGCAGCGAGTCCTCGGCGACCTCGACGCCCGCTACCCCCAGGGGGACTACCGAGCGGAGGCGCTCTTCCGGTCGGCGTGGCTGTCGCGCCGGCAGGGGAGGCTCGATGCTGCCCTGGCCGGGCTCGAGAAGGCGGAGGCCGAGTTCCGGGACACCGATCCCTACGAGCACGCACGCGCCACCTACTGGCGCGGCCGGGTGCTCGCCGAGCGCGGGCTCCCCGGCGACCGGCAGGCCGCGCGGGCAGCGTGGTCGGACGTCTTGGCCCGATACCCGGCCGACTACTACGGGCTGCTCGCCCGGGCGCGGCTCGCCGAGACCGGGGCGCCCGGCGCCGAGATTCACGCGGCGAGGGCCGGGGGCGGCGAGGGATTCCGCTATCAGCCGGGTGCGCTCGCCGGCGACCGGCACTTCCGTGCCGCGCTCTTGCTCTTGCGGATGGGACTCGCGCGAGAGGCGGCAGACGAGCTCAACGCGGTGGACCGCCGCGCCGTCGCCCCGACCGGGCCCGACGGGCCGGAGCCGCTGCTCCTCCTCACCGAGTTGCTCGACCGAGCGGGCGACCCCAAGTCCGCCCATGGCCTCCTCCGGTCCCAGGGGCGCCAAGTCCTGCGCCAGCCGCCCGCGGGGATGGGCCTTCGCGTCTGGCAGGTCGCCTATCCCCCCGCGTGGCGCGATGACGTTCTCCGCTGGGCCCCGCCCGCCGGCGTCCCCCCCGACCTCCTGCAGGCGGTGATGCGCGAGGAGAGCGCGCTCGACCCGGCGGTCGTGTCCGCCGCCGGGGCCGTGGGGCTCACGCAGCTCATGGTGCCCACCGCGGCGCAGGCGGCGCGGCGCCTGCGGCTCAGGGCACCGACGCAGTCCGACCTCTTCGACGCGAGCCTCAACATCCGGCTTGGCGCCGTGCACCTCGGCGACCTCCTGCGGCGCTTCGGCGGCTCCGCGCCACTCGCCATCGCGGCCTACAACGCGGGCGAGACCCCGGTCCGCGGCTGGTGGAGGTCGCACGCATCGCTCCCCCTCGACGAGTTCGTCGAGGAGATTCCCATCCAGGAAACCCGCGGGTACGTGAAGCGCGTGCTGCGCACCTACGCCGCGTACCGCATGCTCTACGGCCGCGCGGGCGAGGAGCCCGTCCGCCTGGCCCGGCGCCTGCCAAGTCCCCCAGCGGGGGTGGAGGCTCCGAGGGCAGGAGCGACGCGCCCCGACGAGCTGGCCCCGGCGGCGGCTGCGGCTCGGCCCATCCCGTGATAGGGTCGCTCCGGATGCTCGACACCGCCGTCCTGGTGCTCAATCGGGTCTACCAGCCCGTCCACGTCACCTCGGTCCGGCGCGCCATCTCGCTGCTCTACCAGGGCGTGGCACGGGCGCTCGACGAGCAGTTCCAGCTCTTCGACTTCGCGACGTGGGCAGCCGTCGCCGCCGCGGCGCACGACGACGCCATCCAGACGACCACGCGGCGCATCCGAGTGCCGCGGGTGATCGTGCTCGTCGCCTACGAGCACCTCCCGCGCTCTCGCGTCCGCTTCTCGCGCTTCAACGTCTACGCGCGAGACGACAGCACCTGCCAGTACTGCGGCCGTCGCCTTCCGCGCTCGGAGCTCAACCTGGACCACGTGGTTCCCCGGTCCCGCGGCGGGACTACGTCCTGGGAGAACGTCGTGTGCTCGTGCGTCGCCTGCAACCTGAGGAAGGGCGGACGCACGCCCGTGGAGGCCGGGATGCACCTGCTGCGCCCCCCCTTCCGGCCGCGGTGGAGCGCGGTCTTCCGCACGGCCGCACGCCGGGCGTTCTATCGCCAGTGGATGCCCTTCCTGGGCCTCGTGGACGCCGCCTACTGGAACGTCGAGCTCCGGGATTGAGGGGCGCCGGCACCCGCCAAATGGGGCAGCTGTGGGCGGAGTCCCACCTGCGACCGTGCGCACGCGGCTTGGAGCCCGTCCGTTCGGTGCACTATCATCGGTAGGGATGGGCGACTCCCCTACGCTCAAGCTGGTCCCGGGCCTTCCAGGTCCCGAGCAACAGGCGAAGCCGCAGGCGCGCCCCGCGTCGCGCTTTGGAACGCGGGCACGCCGCATCATCTCGGTGGGCGGTGGCAAGGGCGGCATCGGCAAGAGTCTCATCTCCGCCAACGTCGGCATCGAGCTCGCGAGGCGAGGACGGCGCGTGGTTCTCGTCGACGCGGACCTGGGTGGCGCCAACCTGCACACATGCCTCGGCATCGACCAACCGCGGCGGACGCTGTCCGAGTTCATCGAGCACCGCCTCGAGAACATCGAGGAGGTGGCGTCGCCCACCGGCATTCCCAACCTCACGCTGGTGTCGGGGGCGATGGACCAGCTCGACGCCGCCAACCCCCGCCACGCACAGAAGATGCGCTTCTTGCGCCATGTCCAGGCGATGGACGTGGACTACGCGATCCTCGACCTGGGTGCGGGAACGCAGCTCAACACCCTCGACTTCTTCTTGGTCTCCGATCATGGGCTGCTCGTCCTTGTTCCGGAGCCGACTGCCGTGGAGAACGCCTACCGTTTCGTCAAGGCCGCCTTCTGGAGGCGCCTGCGCAACGTGGCCTCTGTGTTCGGAGTCGAGCCGCTGCTGCGCGCCATGCTGGAGGAGGGTGGGTTCCGCAGCCCGCTCGAGCTCGTGCACGCCATGGCCGAGCGCGATCGCGACGCGGGAGAGCACCTCCTCGAGCAGCTCCGCACCTTCCGGCCGCGGCTGGTGGTGAACCAGGCGCGCACGCCCCAGGACGCCGAGGTCGGCCGCGCCGTGGTGACCGCCTGGCGGCAGTACTTCGGACTCAACATGGATTACCTCGGGGCGATCGACTACGAGGACGACGTCTGGCGCACGGTGCGCGCGCGGCGGCCGCTCCTCATCGAGCACCCGGGTTCGCGAGCCGCGAGGTCCGTCGGCCAGATCGTCGACGGACTGCTGGCCCTCGACGCGGCCGCGGAGAGATATCGGTGAAGCGCCTCGTCGATCAGTCGTACTACGAGCTCCTCGAAATCCCCCGGTCGGCTCCCCCCGCGGAGGTGGAGCGCGCCTACGAGCGGGCCAAGGCCCTCTACGGGCCGGGGTCGCTCGTGGCGTACACGCTGCTCGCCCCGGACGACGCCGAGCTCCTGTCTCAGCGGATTCGAGGAGGCCCGGTCCGTCCTGCTCGACGAGCACGCTCGGGCGAGCTACGACGCGCGGCTGCCGCCGGAGAACTGGGGAGCCCTGGTTGCGACGCGGCGCGCCGGCGCCGTCCGCGGAGCTGCACCCCGCGGCGCCGGAGCCAGCCAGCCGGGCGACGCCCCCCGCGGCGACGCCCCCGCCGGCCCCGGGGGAGGGGGGAGGCTCTTCCGAGGAGACGCCCGGGCCCGTGGGCGAGCCGGGCGTGGGCGGCGAGCGGGGCTTCCAGCCGCCCGACGGCGCGACCTGGAGCGGCGAGATGCTGCGCCGTGCGCGAGAGAGCCGGGGACTCACCGTCATGCAGGTCTCGGAGCGGACCAAGGTGACGCGCCATCACATCGAGAACATCGAGATGGAGCGGTTCGAAAAGCTGCCGGTCCCGGTCTACCTCCGGGGGATCCTCATGAGCCTCGCTCGCGAGCTTCGCCTCGACAGCCAGAAGGTCGCCAGGGCGTACCTGGAGCGCGTCTCGCAAGCCCAGAAGCCCCCCGGGAAGCACCGCTGAGCAGCGGCCGCCTTTTTTGACCGCTCCAGCACGGAAGGCTAGCATCCTGCCCATGCCGCTCATCGAGACACCCGAGCAGGCCATCCGTCTCGCGCGGGCCATCTGCTCCGACGTCTCCCTCTACAACGAGGAGAAGATCGTCCGGTCGATCGAGCAGGACAACTTCTTCGACGCCCTGCGCGACGAGCTCGAGGAGGGCCGCGAGCTGTATCGCTCGCGCGTGGCGCCGGGCCTGTTTTCCCGCACCAACTATTACGACCGCGCCATCGTGGATGTGATCCTTCGCTCCAAGGGCCACGTGAAGTCGCGGATCTGGTAGAGCGGGCGGCCGCCGGGCAGCGGGGCGCCGCGTCCAAGGGCATGGAGAGCCGGCCGAACGCATCGGTCGACGAGGGCGATGCGTCGCGAGGCCGAGTCGGCCTGTCGCCGTGCCGCCGTCATAAGCCGACGCTCGGCCTCGCCGCCGCCGACCTCGCTCGGGACAGCGGCTTGGTCGACGGGGAGGCACGCGTTTGGAGCGGCGAGAGGTGAAAGCCGGCCCCACCGAGGCGAGGTGTCGGCTCGACGTGGCGCTCGCGCGCCTGTGCCCGGACCTCTCTCGGGCGCGTGCCCAGCGGCTGGTGAACGACGGTCGCGTGCTCGTCGACGGTCGGGCCGCGCGACCTTCTACCCGCCTGCGGGGTACCGAGCGCATCGAGGTCACCCTTCCCGACCCCGAGCCGTCCGGGCTCGTGGCGCAGGACCTGCCGCTGTCGGTGCTCTACGAGGATAGGGACCTGCTCGTCCTCGACAAGCGCGCCGGCATGGTCGTTCACCCGGCGAGGGGGACGCCCCATTCCACCGTGGTGAATGCGCTTCTCCACCGGCTAGGGACGGGGCCCGGGGAGCGGCTGGGACTCGTTCACCGCCTCGACAAGGACACCTCGGGGTGCCTCGTGGTGGCGCGAACCGAGGCCGCGCTGGCCTCGCTCCAGGCGCAGTTCCGCGACCGCACGCCGGAGAAGACCTACCTCGCTCTCTGCCACGGCAGGCTGGACGCCGAGGGCACGCTCGACACGCCCTATGGCCGCCACCCGCGCGACCGAACTCGCTTCACCTCGCGCGTGCGCACTGGCCGCCGAGCGGTGACCGCCTTCCGGGCGATCGAGCGCTTCGGTTCCCTCGCCACGCTCGCGGAGGTTCGGCTCCACACTGGCCGCACTCACCAGATCCGCGTCCACCTTTCCGAGGCGGGCCATCCTCTGCTCGCCGACGCCGTCTATGGGGCGGCGCGGCGCGAGGCGCGGCTCCCCGCGGATCACCCGGTCAGGGCCGCCGCCGCGGCCATCGGCCGGCAGGCGCTGCACGCCTGGAAGATCGCCTTCGACCACCCGCGAACGGGTCGCCGGATCGAGATCGAGGCGGCATTGCCCGATGACTTCCGTGCGGGGCTCTCGCTGCTGCGCCGTGCGGCCGTGTGAGCAGCCGTCAGGGCGCGCGGGGCATCCCCGCCGGGCGGGCCTGGAACCTCCGCATCTCGTCCCGCGATCGGCGACCGTCGTCCTCGATGGCGAAGCCCGCCTCTTCGACGGTGCGCTCGGTGTCCCGGTTCGGGTGACAGCCCCCCGTGACGTAGGTCCATGCTGGCTGCACCCAGTCCTGCAGGCGGGCCCGCACCCGGTTCGCCGACCGGACGTGCTCCATCATGCGCAGTGCCCCAGCCGGCGCGAGCACCCTGCGCACCTCGGCGAGCCCCTGCCGAGGATCGGCGACTGAGCAGAAGACGAGCCCGCTCACTACCGTGTCGAACACTCCCCCGCGGAACGGGAGCGCCTCGACGCGGGCCTGGACGAGCAGAGCGCCCGGGGCGCGGCGGCGCGAGCGGACGAGGTTGTGGGTGTGCGGATCGACCCCGATCGGGCGGATCGGGTCGGGGAAGAGCGGAAGGTTTCGCCCGGTGCCGCATCCGAGGTCGAGGGTACGTCCGCGCGCGCCCACCGCGACCCAGCGCCGCCAGGCGCCGAGCCCGGACCGCTCGGCGATCGCCAGCAAGGCATCGTACAGCCACGGGACGTGCTCGATGCCTCGCATGGCGCCACCGTTAGTCGAGGTAGCCCTGGGCCTGCAAGGAAAATAGGTGGGCGTAGCGGCCCCCGCGGTCGACAAGTTCGCGGTGCGTCCCGATCTCCTCGAGTCTGCCCCCGTGCAGGACGGCGATGCGGTCGGCGATCCGTACCGTCGAAAAGCGGTGCGAGATGACGATGGCGGTACGCTCGGCCGCGAGTTCCCTGAAGCGCAGAAAGAGCTCGTGCTCCGCCTCTGCGTCGATGCTGGCGGTGGGCTCGTCGAGCACGAGTACCTCGGCGTCTCGCATGAAGGCGCGCGCAACCGCCAGCTTCTGCCACTGGCCGGCCGAGATCTCGTGGCCGGCCTCGAACCAGCCCCCGAGGACGGTGTCGAGTCCGCGGGGCAAGCCGTCGACGACGTCCATGGCGCCGGCGCGGCGGGCGGCCTCCTCGACGCGCGCCCGGTCGTCCACGTGCTCCGGGTTGCCGAGCCCGATGTTCTCTGAGGCCGTGAACTGGTAGCGCACGAAGTCCTGGAAGACGGCGCCGATGCGGCCGCGCAGGTCGCGCACCTCCATGTCGCGGACGTCGACGCCGCCGTAGAGGATGCGGCCTTCCGAGGGATCGTAGAGGCGCAGGAGCAGCTTCACGAGCGTGCTCTTCCCGGCGCCGTTCTCGCCGACCAGCCCGAGCTTCTCCCCGGGGGCAAGCCGCAGGCTCAGCCGCTCGAGAGCCCACTCCTCGCGGCCGGGGTATCGGAAGGAGACGTTGTCGAACACGATCTCCTGCGGGCGGCCGCGAGGGACGGTGAGCGGCGGCCTGGAGCGGGCGTCCTCGCCGAGCGTGGGGATGGCGAGGTACGCGAACAGGTTCGACATGTAGAGCGAGTCCTCGTACATGGCGCCCACGGAGGTGAGGATCCCCTGAAAGGCCCCTTGCCCCTGACGAAACACCACCAGGTACAGCGTCATGTCGCCGACGGTGATCTCCCCGCGAGCGGCGCGCCCGGCGACGAGCAGGTACATCCCGTAGAAGGCCGCGAGTGAGAGCAGGCCGAAGGCAATGCCGTGGGCCAGGCGGCGCACCGCGAGCCGACGGTCCTCCTCGAAGAACTTCTGGAAGAGGTCGCGGTAGCGGGAGAGCACGAGCGGCCCGAGGCCGAACAGCTTCACTTCCTTCACGTGGCTGTCGCGGGTGAGGATCCACTCCAGGTAGTTGAGCTTCCGCCCCTCCGGGGCGCGCCAGGTATTGACCCGGAACGACTCGGCAGACAGCCGCGCCTCGGCCACGAACGCGGGCACGGAGGCGGCCACGATGACGACCACGCTCCAGGGGGACAGGTGCCAGAGCAACGCGGACAGCGCCGCCAAGGTCACTGCGTTCTGCCCCAGGGCAAACGCCTGCATCACCAGCGAGAGCGGGCGGGACGAGGCTTCGCGCCGGGCGTTCTGCATCTTGTCGTAGATGGCCGCGTCCTCGAAGTGCCGGAGCTCCAGGGTGAGCGCCTTCTCCAGGATGGCCTCGTTGATCCGGTTGCCGAGGTGGGTGCGGAGGAGTTCCCGGAGCAGCCCGAGAAGCCTTCCGGTGACGAGGCTGACCGCCATGAGGCCAAGCTCGAGGAAGACGAGTGCCACCACACGGTCGCGGTCCGGCGCGGCGCCGCTGCGGGCCGCCGCGATCACCCCGTCGACGATGAGCTTGCCCACCCAGGCGAGCGCCGCGGGAAGGAGCGCCGCCACCGTCGTCAGCCCGCCGATGGCGAGCGTGCCGCTCCGGTCGGCCTGCCAGACGAGGCGGAGGGTTCCGGGCACCTGCCCGAACACGTCGACGACCGCTCGCATGCGCGAGCGGATATCGGTGGCGGGAGGCCGGGACGGCAAAGGGCGGGCGGGGACCAAGGCGGCGGGCTAGATAACGTCTTTATTTTCCGGCTGCCACGTCGTACATGGGATCGCAATGACCTTGCCCGAGCCGAAGAGCGATGCCACGGCGTCCACGCCCGCGTCCGACTGGTCCATCGACAAGGCGATCCAGTACTACAACGTGGCCGGCTGGGGCGCCGGGTTCTTCTCGGTGAACGAGAAGGGGCACATGGTCGTGCTGCCCCACGGCCATCCCGGCCCGACCATCGACCTGATGGACGTCGTGGAGGACATCCAGGAGCGCGGCATCGGGTTCCCGGTCGTGGTCCGCTTCATCGACGTTCTGCGGGCGCGGGTTCGGAACCTCAACGAGACCTTCGCGAAGGCGATCAGCGAGCTCAACTACGGCGCCCGATATTTCGGCGTCTATCCCATCAAAGTGAACCAGATGCGGGAGGTCGTCGAGGAGATCCTCGACGCCGGCGCGCCGCACCACTACGGGCTCGAGGCCGGCATCCAAGGCCGAGCTGATGGTCGTCCTCGGCTACAACGCCGACCCCGAGGCCCTCACGGTCTGCAACGGGTACAAGGACGAGGAGTACCTCCGCTTGGCGTTGCTCGGCCGCAAGCTCGGCCGCAAGGTGGTGGTGGTCATCGAGAAGCTCTCCGAGCTCCCTGCGCTCCTGAAGCTCGCGGAGGAGATGTGCGTGGAGCCGCTCATCGGGCTGCGCTCGAAGCTGTCGACGCGGGGGACGGGGAAGTGGGAATCGTCCTCCGGCGACTTCGCCAAGTTCGGCCTCACCACGCCCGAGATTATCGAGGCCGTCCGGATCCTCAAGGAGGCGAAGAAGGAGCACTGCGCCAAGCTCTTCCACTTCCACGTCGGCAGCCAGCTCACCGAGATCCGCGTGGTGAAGGACGCGGTGAACGAGGGGGCGCGCCTCTACGCCAAGCTGCGCAAGATGGGGCTCGGCATCGAGTACTTCGACGTCGGGGGCGGCCTGGGTGTCGACTACGTCGGTACGCGCACCAACGGGTACTCCTCCTCGATGAACTACTCGCCCGAGGAGTACGCCGCGGACGTGGTCTACAACACGCAGCGGATCTGCCTCAACGAGGGCGTGCCGGAGCCGCACATCGTCTCCGAGTCCGGGCGCGCGGTGGCGGCGCACCACTCCTGCATCATCATGAACGTGTTCGGGAGCATCGAGATCGGGTCCCGAGCGGAGATCGCGCGGGCCTCCGTTGCGCAGCCGGGCGAGCACAAGGTGGTCCGGGAGATGCGCGAGATTCGTGGCCTCGCTCACGCCGCGCAACAAGGCGGAGGTCTACCACGACGCGGTGGCCAAGAAGGAGGAGGCCTTGCAGATGTTCAAGCTCGGCATCCTCGGGCTGGAAGAGCGGGCGACGGTGGAGTCGCTCTTCTGGCGGCTCACCCGGGGTCTCGTCGAGCTGAACCGCGGGAAGAAGCGGCTCCCTCGCGACACTCGGGACCTCGGGGACAAGATTGCCGACCAGTACCTGGCGAACTTCTCCCTGTTCCAGAGCGCCCCCGATCACTGGGCGTTCGACCAGCTGTTCCCCATCGTTCCGCTGCACCGGCTCGCCGAGGCCCCGACGCGGGATTGCACCATCGTCGACATCACCTGCGACTCGGACGGGAAGATTGATTGGTTCATCGAGGGAGACGGGGTCGACGAGACCTTGTCAGTGCACGCGCTGCTCCCTGGGCAGCCCTACTACCTCGGCATGTTCATGAACGGCGCCTACCAGGACGTCATGGGGGACATGCACAACCTGTTCGGACGTGTGAACGAGGTGCATGTCTACGTCGATGACGACGATCCCGAGGACTTCTACCTCGGCGAGGTGATCCGGGGCGACCAGGTGGACAAGGTCCTGCAGACCCTGCTCTACGAGCCCAATGACCTGGTGCGCCGGGTTCGCACCGCGCTCGACGCTCGCATCAAGGACGGCTCGATCCGGCCCAAGGAAGGTGTTGGGCTCGCCCAGTTCTACGAAGGCGTCATGCACGGCTATACCTACCTCCACGGAATGCACGTGGAGCGCGGGGCACCCCTCGACGCCGGCGCGCCTGTGCCGCTGGAGGCGGCGCCGGCGGCGGCTCCGGAGGCCGTCGAGTCCGGGACGGGTCCCGGCGAAGCGCCCGTCCCCACGATACCCAGCCCCTGACGCTGGGCCGGATCTCGTCGCCCGTCAGGGGCTGGGCAACGCATCGCCGGCCGCCGGCTCGGCAGCAGACTCCGGCTCTCCCGCTCTGCCGCTCTCGCCGTTGCGGTCGAGCGCGAACTTGAAGAGCACCGGGCCCACGAGCTCGTTCAGCGCCACGGCCGCTACCGCCAAGGCGCCGAACTGACCTCCGAACGAGGGGAACTCGTCGGCCATCTTCGCGGCGATCCCGAGCGCCAGGCCGGCCTGCGACACGAGGCCGGCCCAGCCCCAGTGTCGAAGCGAAGGCGCGTCTCCCGCAAGCCATCCGGAGACGCGCGCGCCTACGATCGTCGAGGCCGCGCGGGCCGCGAAGAGGATCACCGCCGCCGGCCACAGCCGGCCGACCAGGGGGAGGTCGAGGTGGGCGCCGGCGGTGGCGAAGAAGACGACGTACACCACCTCGCCCGTTCGCTCGATCGAGTGCAGGAGCCGGTCGCCCTGCCCGGAGAAGTTCTGGACCACGAACCCCGCCGTGAGGAACGTCAGCAGCCACTCGAAGTGCAGGTAGGTGATGACTTCCACGAGCACGAGCCCGATGACGAGCAAGACGAGAAGCGTTTGCTTGCCGACGAACCTCAGGTAGGCGGCGAGCGCCAGGCCGAGCGTGGTGCCGATGGCGATGCTGCCGAGGAGCTCGTGGCCGAGAGCGCCGAACGCGGCCAGGGACAGCGTGGCGGACGGATCGAGGACCGGCCGGACCGCGGTGACGACGAGCGCGAGGAGGATCACCACCACGACGTCTGAGGTCATCACGAAGCCGACGCTGAAGTCCGTGATGGGCCCGGCCGGGCGCGACTGCGACAGGATCCCCATCACCGCCGACGGGCTGCGGGTGATGGCCACGACCCCCCAGAGGAGCGCAACCGCACCGACCGCCGCCAGGTCCATCCCCTGCGTGAAGGGCACGAGCGAGCGAGCCAGGATGAAGGCGGCCGGGACGAGGACCAGCGCGATGCCATTCTGCACCAGGGTGGCCGAAGCGAGGCTGCGCAGCCCGCGGCGGAGGGAGTCGAGCCGGAGCTCGGTTCCGCCGGCGAGCGCGATGAGCGACAGGGCGAGGGAGTTCACGACGGAGAGGTCGCTCACGGTGTCGTGGTCGACGGCGTGAAGCACGTAGGGGCCGGCCACGATTCCGGCGAGCAGGTAGCCGGTGAGGTGCGGGAGCCGTAGGATCTCGAGGAGGCTGCTCGTCAGCGTTCCCGCGAGCAGGAAGAACCCGACAGCTGCCAGATCGCGGCCGCTGCGCTGCCACTCGCCCGGGATCGGCCCCGAGACCCTCGACACGCCGAGCATGACCGTGACGAGGACTCCGAGGGCGAGCAGCTCGAGGAGGCGCTCAGCGGGGCTCCTGGTGCGCGCCGGCGCGCTCACGCTGCGGCCTCCGCGCCGGGGCCGGCGGAGGCCGTCGTCGCCGCATCGGGGAGGTCGCCGGCGCGGCGGAGTGCTCGCCGGAGCGCGGGCGGGCCGACGAACTCGCCCGCCACCGCCGCAGCGGCGGTCGCAGCCAGGATCGCGTCGCCCACGGGGCCCGGGAAGCGCAGTTGGAAGGCGAGGGCGACCGTCACGTTGAGGGGACCGGTAGCGCCGAGCCCCAGCGCCAGGATCGGTCCGGCGCGGCGCGCCTCGGCGTTCGTGGCAGCGACGAGCGCCGCCGCCACCGCGGAGGCGGCGAGGCGCGCCAGGACTGCTGCGCCAACGACCCAGAGCACGGTGCCATTCCCCAGCGTCACCCGGGAGCCGGCGATGAGGAGGGCCGGGAGCACGATGGGGCCCTCCACGCGCCCTGGCATGGCTCGGATCTCCGCGCGCAGCGGCGAGGCGAGGGCCACGCCGAGGCCCAGCGCGAAGAGCGTGGCGAGGACCGAGACGTCGAGCTGCTGCGCGACTCCGATGGCGAGCAGCGAGACGCCGAAGAGCAGCGTGGAGAGCCAGGACCGGCGCATCTCGCGCCCCAAGAGCACGGCGGTCAGGGCGCCCAGCACGGCGCCGATAGCGATCCCGACACCCGGCACGGTGCGCACGCCTTGCGAGGGCTTCGCGCCGATGATGAGTCCCGCGGCGAGGAGCGGGACCAGGTCGTCGGACTGCACCACGTCGCCGATGAGGTCGGTGAGCCGCCCCCGCGCGCCGAGCCGCTCGACCGCCCATTGCAGGGCGTGGCGGGAGGTGCCGGCGAGCGCGGCCCCGGTGCCGAGCGCGACGAGCAGCCGGTCCCGGGAATCGGGCAACGCGTCCCCGGCCGCGGGGACATGGCGGAGCGTCAGCCAGGTGGCTGCAGCCACGGCGGCGCCGCACAGGATCCCCGACGCGAAGCCGGTGGCGAGGCGGGGGAAGTGGATCCGGCGCGTCCCGTTCATCCCGAAGGACAGGCCGGCGAGCAGCGCGATCCACCCGATGGCCACGGTGACGAGCGGCGTGAACGAGTCGATGTCGCGGGCACCGAGCGCGCCTAGTGCCGCCGGGCCGAGAATGAAGCCCAGTACGACCCACTCCGATCCGGAAGGCAGGCCCCAGCCGCGGAGCCCTCGGCCTCCCATGAGGAAGCCGCCGAGATAGGCGACGACGAGGAGGAAAAAGAGCAGGTACAGCGTGCTCACGGCGTCCCCGGTCGCCGGTGGCCCGCCGTGAGCCCCAGCCGGACGCCCGCTGCGCGAAGCGCGTCGGCCGCGCGAGAAGGGAGGTCTGCTCCGGGGCCGGCGACGCGGTACAGCGCGGCGGCCGCGTCGAGGCGCGTCATCTGAACCGTGGTGCCCGGCCCCCCGGTGTCGAGGAGCAGTTTGCGCGCCCGGCCCTGGTCCTCGGTCGGGTCGACCGCGACGTCGAATTCGACGGCCGCCGTCCTGGGCAGGCGGGTGGGGGAGGCGAGGCTCGCGAGGTGCGGCACGAGCACCGTCCCGCCGGAAGCGTCCTCCAACTCGACGTGGAGCAGGTCGACTCCCCGTACCACGCCTATCGAGCGGCCCACCTCCGCGAGCTGGCCGGGCCGGTAGCTGCGGCGAAGCAGCCGCGGGAGCCCGACGGCCACGTTCGCCACCGTCGGGGCGAGCCCGAGCGCAACGGCAATGAGTGCCGCCGTGCCGACGTGAGCCAGCACGCCCTCGTCGCTCCCGGTCAGGACCGGCGCCGCGAAAACGGCGGCGAGGATCACGACTCCCAGCCGGACGAGCTCTCCGACCGAGACGGCGAGGTCCGCGGGGAGCCAGCCAAGGTGAGTGTCGCCGTCGGCGACGCTCTGGAAGAAGAGGCGAAGCGCGCGCAGGACGAGCCAGAGGACCGCACCGGCGATGAGCGCTCCGAGCAGCAGCGGGAGCGCGCCCCCGACGCGCGAGACCAGGCCCGCGGCCGGACCCAGCACGAACCGGCCCAGTGTCAGCCCTGCTCCGCGCGTGGCCGGGAAGAGCGAGAGCCCAAAAACGAGCCACCCGTAGGCGACGGCGAGCTGGAAGAGGTAGCGGCCCAGGCGAAGGAAGATGGCGAACGCCCCGGCCATCGCCTCGCCAGAGACGAGCTCCACTCCGTGCAGGCGAAGCGCGGGAATGCGGCCGGGGCGTTCTCGCATCCACGCGCCGACGCGGCGGTCGATCTCCGCGATCTTGCCGAGGAGGAGGAAGGCGATGAGCCCGGAGAAGACGAGCAGGGAGAAGTCGAACACCCACCGGGCGACGCTGGCGCGCCTGCGCTCGGCCTTGAGCGCTCGATCGACCTGGGAGGCGACGGACTGCGCCAAGGCCTCGAGGCTGACGGCGCCCTCGCCGGCGACGTCCTCGGGCCCGACCTCGAGGACGGGGACGCGGCCGACTCGGATGACCGCGACGGCCTCGTGCATCTCGACCTGAGCGAGGGCCGAAGGGCTCTCCTCGAGGGCGCGCTCGAGCGCGCGGCTCGCGGCCCGGGCCCTTTCCTCGGCGGACTCGCCGGCGCGTCCGACCCGGAGCGAGAGCACGTTCTCGTCGGCGATGCGCACGGTTGCGCGGTCGCCGGGCGCAGAGGATGCACCGGCAGGCGCAGTGGAGACGAGAAGAAGCAGGGCAACCGCGACGGCCCGGGCGAGCGCGGGGCTGGGTCGGGTGCCGGCGGGCGGCGGGAGGGCGGACGGCACCGCGCTAGGCTTAGCGACCCCTCGAGTGCCGTCAAGCGTCGCCTGCGTCCCTTCGGGGGCTTCGGGGCGATCGCCGGCCCAGCGACGTTCACGGAGGGGCACGGACCCACGCGATCGCATCGTGGTACGCGGGAGAACCTTGCGCTAGTCTGCCGACAGCCCGTAGGAGGCTTCATGACCGTGCTCCCCATCCTCGCCGCAGTCGCCCTGTCGGCGGAGCCCGTGGCCTTCGTCGTCTGCGCGCCGGGCTACCCGGGAACGACGGCGGAGGCCCAGCCGGCCATGGATGCCTTTGCGGCCGCCCTGGCGGAGAAGGCCGGGTGGAAGCCGGGCTCCATCGTCGGCGGCTACTACGAGTCGGAGAAGGCCGGGGCCGCTCGCCTTCTCAAGCCGGACGTGGCCATCGCCATGCTCTCGCTGCCGTTCTACCTTCAGGAGGAAGCGGCGCGGAAGCTCCACCCCCAGCTCGTGGCGGTCCAGGCGGGCGGCGAGCCTGCCGAGACGTGGAGCCTCGTGGCGAAGAAGGGGCGGGTGACGGCCCCCAGGTCCCTGGAAGGCTGGAAGGTGGTGTCGGTCGCGGGGTACTCGCCCGGGTTCGTCCGGGGCGCTCTCACCGGTTTTGGCCAGCTCCCGACGAGCGCGGAGGTGGTGCAGAGCGGCCAGGTCCTCTCCTGGCTGCGCAAGGCGGCAGCCGGCGAGGATGTCGCGCTCTTGCTCGACGGCGCGCAGGGCGCGGCCCTTTCCACGCTCCCCTTCGCGGCCGACCTCGACGTCGTGGCGCGGTCGGCGCCGGTTCCGAGCGGCGTGGTGGCGACCGTGGGCGACAGGCTCTCGCCGGAGCGGTGGAAGGCCCTCGAGCGGGCGCTTCGCTCGCTCCGCGACTCACCGGAAGGTGCCGCCGCGCTCGATGGCATCCGGCTCCGCGGGTTCGCGCCGGTCGACCTCGTCTCGCTGGCGGCGATGCGGAAGAACTACGGAGCTGCAGCCAAGTGACCCGTCCCGCGAGGCTCCTCCCCCTGTTGCTCGCCGCCGCTGGCTGCACGTCGGCGCTCAAGGAGCCTCCCCCCCTTTCGGCCCTGGCGGGGGGCGAGGTCGGGGCAGCGCCGGCAGCTGCCCTGCTCCAGGAGGGAGCCGAGGAGTACGCGAAGCGGCCCAGCACGGCCGCGGTCCGCAGGGCCGACGCACTCTGCCTCGAGGCAGCGCAGGCGGACGAGGCGGATGTCGCCGGGCTCCTGTGCTCGATGCGGGCGAAGGCGTGGCTCATGGAGCACGCCGGGGACGTGAAGGATCGGACCGCTCTCGCGGTGGGCGCCGTCCAG
Organism: uncultured delta proteobacterium; assembly: GCA_963754915.1. Taxonomy (GTDB): domain Bacteria; phylum Myxococcota; class Myxococcia; order Myxococcales; family Anaeromyxobacteraceae; genus DATJZG01. Next base: position 76,128 of record CAVWHZ010000013.1, read on the forward strand.
GCCGGCCAGTGGTGCCTCCGCCGCGCACCAGACAGCATGCCGTGCCGCTATTGGCTCGCGATCTCCCTCGGGATGCAGGCGCGCGAGAAGCCCCGGACGGCGGATGACGCCATCGGGCGCATCGTGAAGCTGCTGCGCGAAGCGGGCGCCACGGACCCACAGCTCGACGAGGCGGGCCCGGAGCGAATCCTGGCCCTCGTTCTCATGCGCGCTCCGGGCTGGCCACTCGGGCCCGGCGACGTCGAGGAGGCGCTTGGCCTCGCGAGGACGGCGGTGGCGCTGCGGCCCAACTTCCCTCCCAACCAGCTGGTGCTCGGGGAGGCACTGGCGAGGAACGGGGACGCGAGCAGGGCGAGGGCGGCGTACACGCGTGCCCTGGAGCTGGCCGCGGACGCCGTTCGCTCGGGGGACCCCGACGCGCAGGGGTGGGTGAGCGAGGCCAAGGCCCGGCTCCGGGACTAGCATGCAGGTCCTCGAGGCAATCGCGGTCGAACTCGCCGAGAGCGGCTGGTCCGTGTCGACTGGGCTCCTTCCCGAGGACGTGCTCGTGGAACTCGCTGCCGAGGGCGCTCGCCAGCGGATGGCGGGGTTCTTCCGCCCGGCCGGCCTGGGTCGCGGGCAGGCGCGGACGCTCGCCCCCGAGGTGCGCAGCGACGAGACCCTCTGGCTCGACCCGCAGGCCCTGACGCCTGCACAGAAGCCCTACTGGGAGGCGATGGGCCGCCTCCGCTCGGAGCTCAACAGGCAGCTCTTCCTCGGGTTGCAGGAACTCGAGGCCCACCTGGCCGTCTACCCTCCCGGCGCCTTCTACCGCAGACACCTCGATCGCTTCGCGGGGTCGGACGAGCGGGCTGTCTCGACCGTCCTGTACCTGAACTCCTCCTGGCGCGAGGGCGACGGCGGGGAGCTCCGACTGCACCTCGACGGAGGACCCGTTGACGTGAGTCCGCTCATCGGCACGATGGTGGTGTTTCGCAGCGAGCTCATCTGGCACGAGGTGCTGCCGACGCTGGCGCCACGTCTCAGCATCGCCGGCTGGTACCGGCGGCGGGCCCTGACTCCTCGGCGCTAGCCGGGGCCCTCGACGAGCGCGGCGCGAACCGGGGATCCCTCTTCCCCCTCGATCCGAAGGGGCAGGGCGATGAGGATGTAGCGCCCCGGGGCGACGTGCGCGAGACGGAGCCCCTCGATCCACGAGATGCCAGCCGCGGCGAGCGCGCGATGGGTGGCGAGCGGGTCCGCGTCGAATGCATCCACCGACGGGGTGTCGATGCCGACGAGCAGGCAGCCCCGGGCGGCGAGGTGGGCCACCAGCTCGATCGATAGCGAGCAGAAGTCCGTCCGGAAGTGCTCGGCGTCGAGGACCGACCCGGTTCGGAAGAGGACCCGAGGCGCCTCGATGGGGACGGGGAGGTCCTCGGGGCGGATGGGCGCTCCCGGGGCGAGCGCGAGCGCCACCACCTGGCACGGTCCGTAAAAGGCGTCGAGGGGGAGCTCGTCGACGGTGGCCGCCCCCGCAAGCACGTGACTCGGGGCGTCCACGTGGGCTCCGGCGTGGGCGGACATGGACAGGGTGCTCACCTCGAGGGAGTCGCCCGCCTGGAAGGAGAGCCGGCGACCCCGCGCGAAGGGCACGTCGCCCGGCCAGGCAGCGAGCCGCGGCGAGAGCGGAGGAGAGATGTCGAGAACCCGGGCCACGGTCAGGGAACCGCCGGGTCGCGAGGGGGCGGGGGGTCGGCCCTGCGCGCGACCCGCCGGGACACGAGCCAGCGCGCGACCTCGAGGGCGAGCCAGGTTCCGCAAAGGGCGAGTGGAAGCGCCTCCCAGTCGGACAGGTTCCGGACCGCCAGGACCCCGGTCAGGACCCAGCAGCCGAGTGGCACCAGGACCACGCGAAGGCACACCTTCTCTTCGGGCGTGAGCACCAAGCCGCTGCCACCTCTCCCCTCGAGCGGGCTTCTACCATGGCGGGCGCGAGCCCGGGCGAGCCTGACGAGGTGCTCCGTTTCCGCTATAGAACGGCATCCCTGCGGAGGAAAGCGCCATCGAGACCCACACCACGTTCTGCCGCATCTGCGAATCGCTCTGCGGCCTCGAGGTCCGCGTTGACGGCGGCAAGGTCGCCTCGATTCGCGGCGACGCGGCCCACGTCGCGACCGGCGGGTTCTCGTGCCCGAAGGGCCTCCGCCAGCACGAGATCTATTCCTCTCCCGATCGCCTTCTCTATCCGCAGAGGCGGGTCGGCTCGACTTGGGAGCGTCTCGGCTGGGACGAGGCGCTCGGGGCAATCGGGGCCAAGGTCGCCCAGCTCCGGCGGGATCACGGCCCGGACAGCGTCGCCATGTACGTCGGCACAGCCGCTGGGTTCGGGGTGCTCCACCCGGTGTTCGCGCAGGGCTTCATGACCGGAATCGGGTCGAAGTCGATGTACTCGTCGTCGACACAAGACTGCTCGAACAAGTTCGCGGTGGCGCGGGAGATGTACGGATTCCCCTTTACCCAGCCGTTTCCGGACCTGGAGCGGACCCGTTGCCTCGTCATCGTCGGGGCCAACCCCGTCATCTCCAAGTGGAGCTTCCTGCAGGTCCCGAACCCGGCTCGCACCCTGCAGGCGATGGAGGAGAGGGGAGCCCGTGTCTTCGTCGTGGACCCGCGCCGCACCGAGACAGCTCGAGCGGCCGGCGAGCACGTCTTCATCCGGCCCGACACCGACGTCTTCTTCTATCTTTCGTTCCTCCGAGAACTCATCGAGACCGGTGGCGTGGACGAGGAGCGCGTGAGGCGCTTCACCCGGGGCTTCGACGACGCCCGGGCAGTCTGCGAGCCCTGGACTCCCGAGCGGACCGCCGAGGTCACGCGCGTCCCGGCTGCAAAGCTCCGCGAGATGGTGGAGGCCTACAGGTCCGCCGACGGGGCCGCGCTCTACAGCTCCACCGGCGTGAACATGGGGACGAACGGGTCGCTCTGCTTCTGGCTGCAGGAGACCATCAACGCCGTGTCGGGCAACCTCGACCGGTACGGGGGCACGCTCGTGGGGCACGGGGTCATCGACTTCCCGGCCCTCGGGCGGAAGAGCGGCGCGCTCATGCGCGACGACCAATCCCGGGTCGGCGACTTCGGCTCGGTGAACGATGCCTTTCCGGGAGGCCTGCTCGCCGACGAGATCCTCACCCCCGGCGACCGACAGGTCCGGGCGCTCTTCGTCACCGGCGGCAACCCGCTGCTCACCATGGCCAACTCGGGGCGGCTCCGGGACGCGCTCGGGAGGCTGGAGTTGCTCGTCACGCTCGATATCTTCAAGAACGAGACGGGATCCCTCGCCCATTTCGTGCTTCCCTGCACCTCGCCGCTCGAGCGCCCCGACCTCCCGTTCATCTTCCCGCTCATGCTCGGCCTGCAGACGAAGCCCTACCTGCAGGCGACCCGTGCACTGCTCGATCCTCCCGGCGAGGCCCGCGACGAGGCCACCATCTACCTCGACCTGTGCCGCGCCAGTGGCGTGTCGCTCTTCGGCTCCCGCGCGGCGCAGGGGCTGCTCGGGGCGATGAGGGCCGTGGCCTCCTGGCTCGGGCGTCGGGGCGGACAGCCTTCCCTGCCGCAGGAACTGCTCCTGTCCCTCCTCCTGCGCCTCTGTCGGCAGCCCTCGTTCCGCAGGCTTCTCGGCGAGCCCCACGGGGTCTTGCGCGATCCTCACCGGGAGGGCGACTTCCTCCCCGCCCGCGTCCTCACCGACGACGGGCTCGTGCAGCTCGCCTCTCCCGCGCTCCTCGCCCAGGCCCGGAAGCTCGAAGGCGACTTCGCGCGGGAGCAGGCGAACGCGGGGAAGCTCAAGCTCATCACGCGACGGGCGGTCGGGACCCACAACTCCTGGACGCACAACATCCCGGCGTTCGCCGCCGCCGAGACGAACTACCTCTACGTTCACCCCGGCGACGCCGCCGCCCGGGGCCTCTCCGAGGGCGACATCGCCGACGTGACGAGCGCGGTCGCGACCGTGCGCGTCCCCGTAAAGCTTCTCGCGGACCTGATGCCAGGTACTGCCGCCCTTCCGCACGGGTGGGGGCACCAGCACGCGGCCGGGCTCTCGGTCGCCTCGAGGACGCGGGGCGTGAATGCGAACCTCCTCGCGGCCGACGGGCCCGCAAAGCTGGAGAGGGTCTCCGGGATGGCTCACCTGACGGGAATTCCAGTGGTTGTTGGCCCGGCCGCCGGCCCGCTCGACCCCGGGAACTGGTCGGGGGTTGCATAGATCCCCTCAAATGGCGCACAAGTGGGGTCGCGACCGGCAGAACCCGCGCGCAGGAGGTTCCGTCGCGGCGCGCCCGTCCAGGGAGCGGCCGAGAGGGCGGGCGTCACACCTGGGTATTTGTTGCAGATTCGGCTCTAAGGTCGGCACCGGTTGGGGTATACGGAGACCCGACGGTTACTCAACCACGAGGGGTGGCGAGCCGGCCGGCCCCGAGAACAGGAGAGGGATACGATGAGAAAGCTGCTTGCTGGATTGGCCACCGCGGCGCTCGCCTTCGCGGCGGGAGCCCAGGCTCCCCAGGCGACCCCCGGTGCTTTTAAGGCTGACCCGTCAACCAAGTACAACCTCATCGGAGTCCGCACCACCCAGAGCGGTGTCGTGACCGGAGCCGTCGAGTCGGTCGACGCCGCCAACCGCGCAGCGGTCGTGAAGGGTTCGTCGGGCACGCGCTACGGCGTGCGCGCCGGCAACAAGGTGCAGAACTTCGAGCAGATCCACGTCGACGACGTCATCACCGCCGACTACTACCGCCAGGCGACGTTCTGGGTGCAGAAGGGGGGGAAGGCCGCTGTGAAGCCTCAGATCATCGAGGCCATGGCCACCGGTTCCCAGCCCAGGGACCTCGCGGACGCGGCCGAGGTCAAGGCGACCGGCAGCGCGACCGTGGACTCCGTGGACAAGGGGACGGGCGTGGTTGTGTTCAAGACTCCGGACGGCAAGGCCTACCCGGTCAAGGTGGAGAACCCGCTCGTCGTGGCAGGCCTCGCGCCGGGCCAGGTGGTCGACTACGACGTCACCGAGGCCGCTTCCACGAACATCCAGGTCTTCCCGAAGCCTCCTCCTCCTCCGCCGCCGCCTCCTCCTCCCGTGGTTCACGAGCACGCGAAGCTCGTCGGAAAGAAGATCGAGATCACCCAGACGGTGTACTTCGCCAGCAACAAGGCGGTCATCGAGCCGAAGTCCTACGGGCTCCTCGACGAGATTGCCTCGGTCATCAAGGAGAACCCCAGCATCAAGAAGTTCCGCATCGAGGGCAACACCAGCAAGGACCCGGACTCGGTGAAGCGCGGGAAGGCCGGCTACGACTTCAACATGAAGCTCTCGCAGGAGCGCGCCGACGCCGTGAAGACGTACCTCGTGGACAAGGGCGGCGTCGACCCGGCGCGTCTCGAGACAATCGGCTACGGATGGAACCAGCCGGTGGTCCCGAACAAGTCGGCCGCAGAGCGCGCGAAGAACCGGCGCGTCGACTTCATGGTCGTCGACCAGTAGTTCGTTCCGTCGAGGGCGGCAAGCGCCGCCCCGGCCCAGGAAAGGGCGCTGCTCCCCCGGGGGCGGCGCCCTTTTTCTATGGGCCGACGCCCCGGCGTTCCCGGCGCGGTCCCGATTGCAATTCCCAGGGCCAAGGGAGACCCGCGAGGGACGACGGGAGTGTTTGACCGATACCGGCGTCTACTGGTTCTTATGTCGCTTGCTCTACCGCTACTGGGGGAGGGGCAGGGCAGGCCGCGCGGGATTCACCGGCGGTGATGACCCTGGCAAGTGAAGATGGCATCGTCGTCCGCAGTGCGTGTGTTGGCCGGGCTCGCGCTCCTCGCGCCTGCGCTCGCCGTCGAAGCCCGTGCGCCCGCCTGCAAGATGCAGGTCACCGCCGATCCTCCCGTCCTCGAGGAAGCGGTGGGCGAGGTGCGGGTGCGCGTCGAGACCGACGGGTCGACGCCGCGGCTCGTCGCCAGCTCCGGCGAGTTGCGCAACCTGCGAGCGGACGGCTCCACGGCCTTCGTCGCCGATTACTACCCGGCAGACCCTGCCGATCCCAAGGTCGCGGTCGTGGCGGCCGTGCTCGACAGGGGGGCGTGCGGCTTCGCAGCGATTCGCGTGGAGGGCCGAAGCGGGGCGCGCGGTGCTGGCCCGGTCGCGCTCCTGCTCCGCCCCGCGGCGGCGCCGGCCGACCAGGAAGCGGACGTCCAGGTGCACCTGTTCGCCCTCGACGAGAGCGGGCGGCCGTGGGCCGGATTGCCGCCCGCGCTCGCGGTGAGCAACGGGACCATCTCGGCGCCGGAATCCGCCGGCGCCGGGGCCTGGCGCGCGCGCTGGCGGGTGGTCCCGCAGGAGGGCTCCAACGCGACTGTCGCGGCGTCCCTGGCCGGGGGGGCCACCTTCACCGCCACGCTCGAGAGGGCCGCGGGTCCGGTGGCGGCCCTGCGAATCGAGTTCGATCGGCCCACGGCCGCCCCCGGAGACCCCAGGCCTGTCACCGTGACCGTGCAGGCTCGGGACGCGGCCGGGAACCTCACGGACGCCGAAATCTCCCTCGAGTCCGACCTGGGAGGCGTTGGAGACATCGTGCGGGTCGAGCAGGGCGTCTATCGGGTGCCGCTGCTCGTGGCTCCTGCCTTGCGGGGCGACCGGTCGGTGACGCTCGAGGCCCGCGCCGGGGGGATCTCGGCGCAGGCGGTGCTCTCGCTCGCCGCCGGACCCTCGGACGCGGTGTCGATTGTCGCCCCCGAGTCGGTACCGGCGGACGGCAGGACGGTGCGGCAGATCTCCGTGGAAGTACTCGATGCGTACGGCAACCCGGTCGAGGACGAGAAGCTCACCACCCAATCTGCGCTGGCGGAGCTGGGGACGCCTGTGAACGTGGCGCCCGGTCGCTGGATCTTTTCCTACAAGGCCCGCCGCCTGCAGCGAGACGACGACGACCAAGTCACCGTGCACGCCGGGTCCGTGACGGCCACGCGGACCATCCAGCTCATCGCTCCGACCCCGCGATTCAGCCTGGCGCCGCTCGTCGGTGCCGTCGTCCAGTCCGGATTCGGCATCGCGCTCGCCGGGGACTTCGCGGTGTGGACGCGCCTCGGGCCCGAGCAGGTCGGGCTCGCCGTGGACGTGAGCTGGTGGAGCCTGTCCAGCAGCGGCTCCACGTCCACGACGGCCGGGTCCTTCGGTTACACCGACAAGCGCACCTACCTGCCGGTGGTGCTGTACCTGGCGTGGCGACGGCCCATCGGCGAGTCGAGCATGCTGTGGGTGATGGCGGGCGGAGGGGCTGCGTCGGTCCAGGGCTCGACCTCGCTCGGGGACGGCCAGCCGACCGTCTCGCAGTCGGCGTGGGCCCCGGCGGCGAGCGTGGCGGTGTCCTACGGCATGAGGGCCGGCCCCGGGTTTCCCTTCGTCGAGCTGCGTGGCGGGTGGATTGGCAATCCGAACCTGGCCACGCTGAGCGGCTCGGCTGTTCCAGTCCTCCTCTTCCTGGGGTACCGATTCGATGCGGGCTAGGATTCTCGCCACCGTGGGCGCTGCGGCGCTCGCCTTCTCCGGCTGCAATTGCTCGAACGCCCCCACGCCTGTGCCTACGGCGATCGTGCCCGCTGCGGGTTACGTCGCTCGACCAACGCCAGTCGTCATCCACGGCACGGGTTTCGCCGTCCGGTCGACCCAGTCCTCCTCCGGCGGGGCTCCGACCGTGGACCTCACCCAGAAGGCCTGGATCGCAGGCGTCGAGCTCGAGCAGGTCCGGTGGGTCAGCGACACCGAGCTCACGGCCGTCGTCCCCGCCGGGCTTCCGGCCGGGACGCAGGACCTCGTCGTGGAGAACGGCTACGGGATGACGGGGACGCTTCAGAAGGCCTTCGTGGTCTCCACGTCACCCGAGGCTGCCCTGGGGGTCACCGTGTCCGCGACGCCCTCGACGGCATCCGTCGGCGAGGCGTTCACCCTCACCGCACAGGTGACGAATACTGGCGTCGCCGACGCCAAGCTGACGGCGCTGACGCCGCTCGTCGCGCCCGCCTCGACCGCGTGCTCGGTCCAGCCGACGCCGGTGGTCAGCGCCGCCACCACGCTCGTGGCGGGCGGGACGCAGTCCTTCAGCTGGGCCTGCAGCGCCTCTCCGGCGGGTACCCTCGGCTTCAACGTCAAGGCCGTCGCGACGGACACCTTCTCGAGCACCAGCATCAGCGCCATCTCCTCCCCGGCCACGACGGTCATCGTCCAGACGCCACCGGCGCTCTCGGTCGAGCTGAGCGCGCCAGGGTCGGTCGCCTTCGGGAACGACTTCCAGGTGGTGATGCAGATCTCGAACCTCGGTGACGCCGACGCGGTTGGCGTGGTGCCGGACGGATTCGGGATCGTGTCGGGCAGCGACCCCGTGGCCACCTACAAGAGCGGCCCGCAGGGGAGCATCACCATCCCCGGCAAGGGAAGTGGCACCTTCACCTGGACGTTCACCGGGGCGAACGCGCCCGGGACGATTCGATTCACCGGTTCCGTCGTCGGCTACGACGGCAACATCGCAACGTCCGGCAATCCCGGCACGCCGTACTACGCCGCCCCCGCCACGACCGGGCCCATCACGGTCGGCCGTTCGGCGCTCGCCGCGACGATGACGGCGTCCCCGGCAGTGGTGAGCGTCGGGCAGACGATCACGCTGACCCTCAACCTCTCCAACCCCGGCAGCGCCGCGGTGAACCAAATCATTCCAGCGACCCCGAGCGCCTCTTTCGGGGTGAATCCGACGCCTCTGTCGGGCCCCTCTCCCACCGGTGATCGCCACCCTTGGCCCCGGCCAGGGTGGAAGCTTCACGTGGACCTTCCTGACGACGGCCCCCGGGGCGCTCAACTTCGGCGCCTCGGCGACCGGAACGGACGCCTTCTCGAACCAGGCGGTCGTTGGGTCCACGAACATCTACAACGCGGTCGTCGTCCAGGCGCCCCCGTCGCTCGGGGCGACGCTCACGCCACAGTACCCGGTCGTGAGCGTGGGGCAGGCGTTCAGCGCCGCGCTCCTCGTCGCCAACCTGGGTGGTGCAACGGCCGTCGCGGTGACGCCCGCCGTGATCCCCAACTGCACGACGACGCCGGCGCCGCTGAGCATCGCGCCGGGCACTCAGGTCACCTTCACCTATCAAGGATGCGCGTCTGCCGCAGCCGGCACGCTGACCTTGTTCACCACCGCGAGTGGTGTGGACATCAATAGCGGCTTGCCGGCGTCGACCGGCACGATCACGGCGCCCGGCGTGACGGTGCAGACGGCGGCGGCGATCACCGGGGTCTTGGCGCCGAGCGTGACGACGGCGAGCACGGGCCAGGTGTTCACCGCGGCCCTGAAGGTGACCAACAAGGGAGTGGCAGTGGCGGACGCGGTGACGCCGGGGGCGATCGCGGCCTGCACGGGGACTCCGGGCCCTCAGTCGATCCCGGGCCTGGGGAGCGTGACCTATACCTACACCGGTTGCTCGTCCTCCACGCAGGGGACGCTGACGCTCACCACGGCCGCGACCGGGACGGACGCGAACAGCGGCGCCGCCATCACCACCGGGACGGTGACGGCCCCCGGAGTGGTCGTCGGGCAGGCGTCTTCGCTCGCGGGCGTGTTGACGCCGAGCGTGACGACGGCGAGCACGGGTCAGGTGTTCACGGCGAGCCTGAAGGTCACGAACAACGGGACGGTGCAGGCGAACGCGGTGACGCCGACGGCCATCCCGAACTGTACGGGGGCGACCCCGGCGGCCCAGGCGATCGCGGGCGGGGCGACCGCAACCTTCTCGTACACGGGGTGCTCGACGACGACGGCGGGCACGTTGACCCTCACCACCACGGCGAGCGGGACCGACGCGAACAGCGGCGCGACGGTGACGACCGGGACGGTGACGGCTCCGGCGGTGACGGTGCAGACGGCGGCGGCCATCACTGGCGTCTTGACGCCGAGCGTGACGACGGCGAGCACGGGGCAGGTGTTCACGGCGGCCCTGAAGGTGACGAACAACGGGACCGCGCAGGCGAACGCGGTGACGCCGACGGCCATCGCGACCTGCACGGGGGCGACCCCGGCGGCCCAGGCGATCGCTGGCGGCGCGACCGCGACCTTCTCGTACACGGGATGCTCCTCGGCCGCGGCGGGAACGCTGACTCTCAGCGCGACGGCAAGCGGCAAGGACGCGAACAGCGCCGCCACGGTGACCACCGGGACCGTGACGGCTCCGGCGGTGACGGTGCAGACGGCGGCGGCGATCACCGGGGTCTTGACGCCGAGCGTGACGACGGCGAGCACGGGTCAGGTGTTCACGGCGAGCCTGAAGGTGACGAACGGCGGCGGGGCCCAGGCGGACGCGGTGACGCCGACGGCCATCGCGGCCTGCACGGGGGCGACCCCGGCGGCGCAGTCGATCGCGGGCGGAGGGAGCGCGACGTTCTCGTTCACGGGATGCTCCTCGGCGACGCAGACCACGCTGGTTCTCACGACGACGGCGAGCGGGACGGACACGAACAGCGGCGCCGCCATCACCACCGGGACGGTGACGGCCCCCGGAGTGGTCGTCGGGCAGGCGTCTTCGCTCGCGGGCGTGTTGACGCCGAGCGTGACGACGGCGAGCACGGGTCAGGTGTTCACGGCGAGCCTGAAGGTGACGAATAACGGAACGGTTCAGGCGAACGCGGTGACGCCGACGGCCATCTCGGAGTGTACGGGGGCGCTTCCGGCGGCCCAGGCGATCGCCGGCGGGGCGAGCGCGACCTTCTCCTTCACCAACTGCTCGACGGCGACGGCGGGCACGTTGACCCTCACCACCACGGCGAGCGGGACCGACGCGAACAGCGGCGCGACGGTGACTACCGGGACGGTGACGGCTCCGGCGGTGACGGTGCAGACGGCGGCGGCCATCACTGGCGTCTTGACGCCGAGCGTGACGACGGCGAGCACGGGGCAGGTGTTCACGGCGGCCTTGAAGGTGACGAACAGCGGCACTGCCCAGGCGAACGCGGTGACGCCGACCGCGATCACCGGGTGCACCGGGACGCCCACGGCCGCGGCAGTGGCGGGCGGGGCCACCGTGACGTTCTCGTACACGGGGTGCTCCTCGACCACGGCGGGAACGCTGACGCTCAGCACGACGGCAAGCGGCAAGGATGCGAACAGCGCCGCCACGGTGACGACGGGCACGGTGACGGCTCCGGCGGTGACGGTGCAGACGGCAGCGGCCATCGCCGGGGTCTTGACGCCGAGCGTGACGACGGCGAGCACGGGTCAAGTGTTCACGGCGAGCCTGAAGGTGACGAACAGCGGCGGGGCCCAGGCGAACGCGGTGACGCCGACGGCCATCGCGGCCTGCACGGGGGCGACCCCGGCGGCGCAGTCGATCGCGGGCGGAGGGAGCGCGACGTTCTCGTTCACGGGGTGCTCCTCGGCGACGCAGACCACGCTGGTCCTCACGACGACGGCGAGCGGGACGGATGCCAACAGCGGCGCCGCCGTCACCACCGGGACGGTGACGGCGCCGGGCGTGGTCGTGGGCACCGCGTCTTCGCTCGCGGGCGTGTTGACGCCGAGCGTGACGACGGCGAGCACGGGTCAGGTGTTCACGGCGAGCCTGAAGGTGACGAACAACGGAACGGTGCAGGCGAACGCAGTGACGCCAACGGCGATCGCGGCTTGTACCGGAACGCCGCCGGCGCAGGCCATCGCCGGCGGGGGGACCGCGACGTTCTCGTTCACGGGCTGCTCGGCGGCGACGGCGGGCACGTTGACGCTCAGCACCACGGCGAGCGGGACGGACGCGAACAGCGGCTTGCCGGTGACGACCGGGACGGTGACGGCTCCGGCGGTGACGGTGCAGACGGCAGCGGCCATCGCCGGGGTCTTGACGCCGAGCGTGACGACGGCGAGCACGGGCCAGGTGTTCACGGCGGCCTTGAAGGTGACGAACAGCGGCACTGCCCAGGCGAACGCGGTGACGCCGACGGCGATCACCGGGTGCACCGGGACGCCTGCGGCGGCGGCAGTGGCGGGCGGCGCGACCGTGACGTTCTCGTACACGGGGTGCTCTTCGACCACGGCCGGAACGCTGACGCTCACCGCGACGGCGAGCGGGATGGACGCGAATAGCGGGGCCACGGTGACGACGGGCACGGTGACGGCTCCGGCGGTGACGGTGCAGACGGCAGCGGCCATCGCCGGGGTCTTGACGCCGAGCGTGACGACGGCGAGCACGGGTCAAGTGTTCACGGCGAGCCTGAAGGTGACGAACAGCGGCGGGGCCCAGGCGAACGCGGTGACGCCGACGGCCATCGCGGCCTGCACGGGGGCGACCCCGGCGGCGCAGTCGATCGCGGGCGGAGGGAGCGCGACGTTCTCGTTCACGGGGTGCTCCTCGGCGACGCAGACCACGCTGGTCCTCACGACGACGGCGAGCGGGACGGATGCCAACAGCGGCGCCGCCGTCACCACCGGGACGGTGACGGCGCCGGGCGTGGTCGTGGGCACCGCGTCTTCGCTCGCGGGCGTGTTGACGCCGAGCGTGACGACGGCGAGCACGGGTCAGGTGTTCACGGCGAGCCTGAAGGTGACGAACAACGGCACGGTTCAGGCGAACGCGGTGACGCCGACGGCGATCGCGGCTTGTACCGGAACGCCGGCGGCGCAGGCCATCGCCGGCGGGGGGACCGCGACCTTCTCGTTCACGGGCTGCTCGGCGGCGACGGCGGGCACGCTGACCCTCACCACCACGGCGAGCGGGACCGACGCAAACAGCGGCTTGCCGGTGACGACGGGCACGGTGACGGCTCCGGCGGTGACGGTGCAGGCGGCAGCGGCCATCGCCGGGGTCTTGACGCCGAGCGTGACGACGGCGAGCACGGGGCAGGTCTTCACGGTGAGCCTGAAGGTGACGAACAGCGGAGGCGCGCAGGCGAACGCAGTGACGCCGACGGCCATCGCGGCCTGCGCGGGGGCGACCCCGGCGGCCCAGGCGATCGCCGGCGGAGGGAGCGCGACCTTCTCCTTCACGAACTGCTCCGCCACCACCTCGGGTACCCTCAGCCTCGGGACGACGGCGAGCGGGACGGACGCGAACAGTGGCGCCTCCGTATCGACGGGGTCCGTGTCCGCGACGATGACGATACAGACCGCGGTCTCGCTCACGGGGACGCTCACGCCCAGCGCGAGCTCGGTCAATACCGGTCAGGTCTTCACGGCGAGCCTGAAGGTGACGAACAACGGAGGTGCGCAGGCGAAAGCGGTGACGCCGACGGCCATCGCGGCCTGCACGGGGGCGACCCCGGCCGCACAGGAGATCGCTGGCGGAGGGAGCGCGACCTTCTCCTTCACGAACTGCTCGTCCGCGACTACCGGGACGCTCGCGCTCAGCACGACCGCGACCGGGACCGACGCCAACAGCGGGGCCACCGCCTCGACCGGCAGCGTGTCCGCCTCGGTCACCGTGCAGACCGCCGCCGCCCTCGTAGGGACCCTGACCGCTAGCCGGACCACGGCGAACACGGGCCAGATCTTCACCGCCACGCTGGCGGTGAAGAACAACGGGACCGCGCAGGCGAACGCGGTGACGCCGACCGCCATCGCGGCCTGCACGGGGACAACCCCGGCAGCCCAGGCGATCGCCGGCGGAGCCACCGCGAACTTCCAGTACACGAACTGCTCGGGCTCGAGCAGCGGGACCCTGAGCCTCAGTGCCTCGGCGAGCGGGACCGATGCCAACAGCGGCGCGGCGGTATCCGCGGCGGCCGCAACCACATCCGTGACCGTCCAATCGCCCGCATCGATCGTCGTCAACCTCTCGATCGGCGGGGCGCCGGTGACGGTCAGCGTGGGCCAGGTCCTGACCCTGACCCTCACGATCACCAACACGGGCGGGTCGACCGCCAACATGTCCACCGTGACGCCGTCGGTGAGCGGCACGGCCACGGCGACCTGCGGGGCGGTCACGGGCGTGCCCCAGAGCATCGCCGGAGGAGCGAACTCGAGCCCGGCGATCACGTGGAACTGCACCGTGGGGACGGCGGGAAGCCTCAGCCTCGGAGCGACCGGGAGCGGCACCGATGCAAATACCGGGGGAGCGCTGCCGTTCACCGCGAGCACGTCGGTGATTGCACAGACCGCCGCGGCGATCACCGGCACGCTCACGGCACCCGCCAGCAACACCGGGCCCGGCACCTTCGACGTGGTGATGCAGGTGACGAACAACGGCCAGGCGACCGCCAGCAACGTCGTGCCGAGCGCGCTCTCGGCCGCGCTTCCGGCCTCGGTCACGCTGACGACCTCGCCGCCCGCGACCGGGGTCACCATCACGAGTGGCAACACGGCCACCTTTACCTGGACGTACACCAACGCGGGGGGCACGTCGGCGTCTCTGACCTTCACTGGATCGGCATCGGGGTCCGACCTGAACAGCGGCGCGTCCATCACGACCGGCACGCTGACGAGCGGTGGCGTGAGCGTGAACGGCGTCTCGCACTCCAGCTCAGGTTCGACGTCGAGCGGCTCGACCGCCGAGGTGATCTTGGTCGCCTCCGACCCGCTCGGGGATGGCACCCCGGCCGCGTCCATTCTCGGCTATCAGGGAGCCGTGTGGGTCGGGCCGAGCAGCGACGGCTCGAAGCTGGCCAGGCTCGACGCGTCGGGAGCGTCCGCGCCCTCGGTGTCGAGCCTTGCGTTCGGCGTCGAGCAGGGGTCGACCCCCGCGTCCAACGCATCGTGGCAAGGGTTCGCGTCGGCGAGCACCATAGGTGGACCCGGCTGTCCGCCCGGAAGCCCGTCCTGCGGACCTGACGGTGAGGCCGGCGCGACACTGGCGCTTGCCGGGACACTCGGAGGCGTTGAGCAAATCGTGACGGGAGGGGCGGGACCGCTGGGGCCGCGCTACCTGTATGCGACCACCGACGGGCCGGGACCCCTTTCCTTTGGCTGGCTCGACCTGCGCGCGGCTCTGCCCGCGTCGGCGGGCGGGAGCGCGCTCTCCGCCGGACTCTTCCTGCCCGGAGCAACCGACCGCCTCTACCTCGGCTATTCGGTTCCGGGCCAGAGTCCGGTCCTCCTCGCACTCCTGACGACGCCCGGGGCAAGTGGACTGGACGCGGCAGCCGGGAGCGATTTCGTGGACCTCGCCTTCTCGGCGATGCCGGGCGTCGCGGGGGCGAGCACCATCGCCGCCGTTGCGAACGTGCAGGGCGTTCTCTACGTCGCCCACGACGGCGGCCTCGTGCGCGGGGCCGCGGCGGTGCCGTCCTCGGCGGCGGGGGCCCCCGGAGACTGGGCGCTCGCGACGCCGGCCGCGGCGGCGTGGGCGGCGAAGTCCCCGGTGGTGGTGCCCGGCGCGACCGCTCCGCGCGACCGGTCCATCCCGGCGCTCGCGGCCTTTGGCAGCTGTAGCGCCGGCCCGTGTGTCTTCGCGATCCGCAACGTGGTTGGGAGCTCGACGCAGCCTCCGGCGGTGCCGCAGCTCTGGCGCTGTGACCCCGCGGCCGGCTCCGCGCAATGCGCTCCGGGAGATTGGACACTCGCGGCGGCGAACGCGTCCGGCGATACCCTTCTCACCCAGCTCGGGGACGAGACGAACGGGGCCGCATCCGTGCTCGTGGCGACGTCGAGCTGGCTGTACCTTGGCTTCGAGAACGGGTCGTCGGGGCTCCAGCTCTACCGCGCCGCGGTGGCGCCGCAGGGGATCTCCGACTTCGTGGGCCAGAATGGCTGCGTCGTCGGAACGGCTGGCTGCCAGGGCGTCGGAGGCGGCGGCTTCGGTGACGCGAGGGTAACGCGCGTGTTCGACGCCCGGGCCGTTACGGTGGGCGGGGTCACGGAGCTCTGGATCGCGGCCGGCGACGGGAGCGGCCCGGTGCGTGTCTACCGAATTCCCGACTGAGAGGCGCTGGCCCGAGGGGGCGTCGATCGGCCCGGAGGCCACCCGGAGCGGCCGAGGGCGGCGGATGGCGGCGGCGACCGCGCTCGCCGCCGCCACCCTTTGCGGTTGCGCGAGCGACACAGACAAGGTCGGAGAGCGCCTCGCGCGCCAAGAGCTGGCTTCCCAGGTACTGGTCGTTGCGGTGACCTCGGAGACCTGCGACTACGCCCGCAGGGTTGCGTTGCGCGAGGCCGGCGGGCAGTCGTCCGCCGAGGAGCGTTGCAAGGCCGCAGCCGACGCTCGCCAGGAGCTCGTTCGACTGGAGAAGATGTACCTGGCGGCGTGCGGGAAGTGCGCCGCCGCAGAGAGATGCAGCGCCGAGCTGCGTCGAGTCGAAGACGGGGGAGGTCGCGCCGAGCGAGGAGGCGCGTGTCCCTGAAACCTCGCGGAGCGACTCTCGGGGGCTTCTACGCCACCGGGTCGAGCTGGGAACACTGCGGCGAGCGCTCGAAGGGCTCGATGTCGGTGTCGAAGCGGACCGAGCGCCGCGCCCTCGAACCCTGCCGGTAACTCTCGGCGACGCCGCGGGCCCAGGCCGCGTGCGGGTCCGCGCAAGCCGGCAGAACTTCCTGTCCGTCCACGGTGACCTGCCAGGTCTTCTCGGCGCAGCAGACAACGCGCACGAGGTGCCCGACGACGACGAAGTCCCGCACTTCCGCTGGCTGTGGTCGCACGGCAGCATCTTAGTCGAGCGCTCTCGGCCGTCACGGAAATGGACGCATCGCCCCGGAGAAGGCGCACAAGGTAAGGGGCGGTACGTGTCCCTCCTCCCTCTGCAAGCCGGGGGCGACCGTCTGCCCCTGGCCGGTCAGCGCCGGTACGACCAACCCACGGTGAGCGAGGTGATGTAGTCCGTCTTCGGGGCCGAGGGATCGGGCGGCCGCGTGTCGAAGGTGAAGGAGAAGTTGAAGCCGACGTTGAAGTTCTTGATGACCTCGTACTTCACCTTGATCGAGCTCGTCCCGCGCACGCGGCCCCAGTCGGTGAGGACCGGGAGGAATTCCTGGTCAACGGTGGCGTCGAGCTTGGGCGTGTCGTAGCGGAATGCCTCCCAAGTGCCGTCGACGAAGGCCGAGAGGCTGTAGGTGCCGCTCCCTCCGACGTACTTCTCGTACGCTCCGGCGAGCCCTGCCGTGACCCAGAATCTCGGTCCAGTTGTTCCGGAGCACCGCGTATGCGGCGCCACCGCCGAGCGACAGGCGAAGCTGAAGATCGAGCTCGTCGTTCTGGTCCATCCCCGTGAACACGCTCGCCTTCCACGGGATGAAGTAGGAGGTGCCAGTCAGAAGCACCGAGTTGCGGGCCACCGCCAGGCTGTTGGCGTCGTCCTGAACGTAGCTGTCGAAGGAGAGGGAGAACCCGAGCTTCTCGCCGCGGTACGCAAACTCGCCGTCGGCGGAGAGCGTCGTCGCGCTGTTGGATTTCGCGAGCGTGAACCCGAGGTCCAGGTAGGCGCGCACGCGCGCCCAGAAGGCGGCGTCGACCGAGGTGATGACCACGACCTCCGCGATGGGAATGGCCTCCGGCCCCACGTGGAGGGTGCCGGGGGCACCGGGGGCGAGGAGGGGGCCGAGGTAGGTCTTCCCGGACGAGAGCTCGACCTCGTAGATGTGATCGCTCTGTGCCTCGCTGACCTTGAGCCACTCGATGGACAGGCGGCCGGCGTCGTCTGTCTTGAAATCGAGCCGTCCACGGGACATGCCGACGACCTCTCCGGTGAAGTGGTCGCCATTGACGAGGACGACGACGTCGGTCTTCTCCCGGGCAGCCCCGGTCCCCGGCAGGAGCGACAGAATCGCTGCCAGCCCCGCCGCGCCGAATCGGGCGGGGCGTGCCCGCGAGGCGGTCCGCGCACGGTGTGCCAATGCCTTGAGAGCCGCGGGACGCACGACGGCCAGGGAGGTTAGCACGCACGGGCAGAACATCGCCGTACTCACTCAGCGGCAAGCGCACCCTGCCCCGACGCGCTTCCGTGCGCCCGAGGAGGATTCAGCGCGGCGAAGGTCCGGGCGGGGAAGCGGGCTCGGACTTGCCGTTTCGCAGGATGGCGATGAGCGCCGCGAGCCCTCCGACCAAGAGCAATGCCTTGGCCACGCGGAACAGGCTCACGATCCAGGCGATGCCGATTCCAAGAGCGGGCCACTGCACCCACCAGGTGCCCGGCGACGTCGCGAGGTTGATGCAGAAGAGGAGGACGAGGATGAGTGGCCCGATGAACAGGAACCGGACGGCTCGAAGGGTCTTCACCATGTCCGTGATGTTAGGAAAGGGGCCTTCGGTTCGCTAGCACCACGCGTCGCATGCTCGGTGTCCAGGTTCGGACCCCTGCTCGGGCAGGCATGAGCGCCGTCGGCACGGGCGCGCCTCGAGGAGAGAACCCAATCGGGTGTCGCCGGGCCCTACGCGTCGCCAGCTCGCCGCGAGCGACGCAGAGCTCGGACCCGACCGTCTGTCGAGGTCGCGCGGAACCGAAGTCCGATTTCGCGGAAGGAGGGTCCGCGGGCAATCGCGGGCCCTTACCGAGACCTGGTCCCCGGTCTGCCGTCGGAAGACGTGCCTGCGAGCGGACCGGCGGTAGGTCGCCCAGGGCGGGGAGCCGCGAGTTCGCGGCTCCTGCGGACGAGGGCGCCCATGCGGCGCCAGTCGATCACCTCGAGACGACAGCAGAGCGCGGTCCGGCGGGGGTCGTAGGGAGACTCGAACCAGCCCGGGGAGGAAAGGAGGCGGTCGCGTTCGCGCGAGTCGACCCGCAGCCAGAGGCAATCGCGCCCGCCATAGCAATCGAGCACCGCGAACGCCTTGCCTCCTGCTTTGAACGTCGGGTGACCGAAGGTGACCGTCTCCACCGTGCCGGCCAGCGCGCCCGCGATGCGGCGCAGGCGATCGAGAGCGAGTAACCTCGGTGGCCGCGAGCGCACGCGCGCTGGCATCCCGGTCCTCCTGCCGCCTAGGGCCTCGACCTTCAGAACCCCGGATAAGATACCCCACGGCCGAGTCTGCGGCGGGAGGCGAGCCTAGGCGGAACCCAATCAGGACGTCGGTTCGGCGTTGCCGAGGACAGCGGCCGCTTGCATCGAGCCGTTAGGCGAGCGCTCGAACGTCGGGCCCTTCCTTCTCCGAAGTCATGTTCCTGAGATAGGCGGTCGCTGCGCGGCTCGCGCGGGTGCTGTCGCCCGCCCTGTCCTGCCGCGACTGCTCGACCGCGGGCGAGTCGACAGTGCGCTGTTTCGCGATTTGTGCGTAGCCGATCGCCCGATACCAGAGTACGTCCGTCGTCTGAACCGCACCGTGCTCGGCGCCACCCTGGCGCGCAGCGGGACTGATCGTGACGCGCTCGGAATGGGTGGGCCACGACTGCCATGCCGGGCGCCGAGGCTCTAGGCAGGCATCGGCAGCGACAGGCGCGTTGACCGCAGGGTTAACTCTGATCGTCGTGGGGCACCCTCGGTACCGGCGGAGGCCCCTTGAGGATACCCGCTGGGGTGGCGGGGCGCAGTAGGCAAATCTTGCCGGATCCCGGAGACCCCGAGCAGGTCGATCACGGCCCCGGAGGTGGAATTGTGCCAGAAAGTCAGTCGATTGGCGACACGAGCCGGGACATCGCTACCCATCCCGCCTCGCGACGGCCGAAGACCCCGCGACGGCCCGCCATTGGGACGTCCGGTCGTCTTGCGGGCGAAGTCCGTTGCGCCAGGCGACCAGACGGTGGAGGCAGGGTCCGAGCCGGCCTGCTCGACAGGCGCCAGGCGAAGCGCGGCGGCGCAGGCGCGCCTCGTTGGCGTCTCGCGATCGTCACCGCTTGACAGTACCTCCTCCGGCGCTGCGCTCCGGCGGTCCAGCCGAGGACGGGCCCGCCGGGCAGGCCCGCGGAATTGTCGGATTCGAGACTTGGCGTTCCTGTGGCAGAGCATCGCGAGTCCCCGCATACAGTGTTCTGAAGGGTTCCTCGCCCTTGGTGGTCGCGGCATCCGGGTCCGGATTGCCCTGCAGCAGGCTCGCGCGTTGCGCATTCTGAGAATCATCGTGTTGGTTATCGCCTCGGCCGGACTCGCACTGGCACTGGCGGTTCTGGGCTTGGTCCTTCTCGGTCCAGGTCGAGCTCCGCCGCCCATGACCTCGGTCGTGGTGAGCGACCTCCCCCCACAGCAGCGGCTCCCGGCGCGGGACGGTACGCTGCTCGCCTACCGGGAATACCCCTCCAGCGCCAGGCGCGTTCTCATCGCCGTGCATGGCTCCTCGAGCGAGGGGAAGGACCTGCACCTCCTCGCCGAGGCCCTGAGTGGGTCCGGCATCGCCGTGGTGCATGCGCCGGACATCCGAGGCCATGGCGCTTCCGGCCATCACGGGGACATCGGGTACCTGGGCCAACTGGAGGACGACATGGCGATCCTCCTGGCGCGCGTGAAGTCGCAGCATCCCGGCTTGCCTGTCGAGTCCGGCTTCTCGTCAGGTGGCGGATTTGCTCTGCGAGTCGCCGGCGGCCCGGTAGGAGACGGCTTTGCCGGCTTCGTGCTGGTCTCCCCCTACCTGGCCTACGACGCGCCCACGGCGCGTCCGGGCTCGGGCGGATGGGCCCGACCCAGCGTGCCACGGATCATCGGCCTGACCGTCCTGCACCGCCTTGGCATCACGGCCTTCGAGGGCCTCCCCGTGGTGCGTTTCGCCGTTGCGGCGGGAGCCGAGGCCGTTGTCACGCCCTGGTATTCGTACCGCTTGCAATCCAATTTCCAGCCCCACCGTGACTATGGCTCGGATCTACGCCGAGCCGTTAGCGGGGACCGACCGCTGGCCGTACTGGTCGGGAGATCTTGAACGCGAGCGAGTTCGCGCCGCTGCTGGCCACGCTTGCGCCGACCGCCACCGTGGATGTGCTGCCCGGAATCGACCACGTCGGCATGACCTTGCAGCCGGCGGCGTGGGACGCCATCGGCGCGCGTCTGCGCGCCATGCCTTAGGGCAGGACGGTTCGAACCTCCGTCCCTCCTCCGGGAGATCCCCGGCGCGCCGGAGGAAGTGGGACACCGACCCTCGGGATCGATTGGCGGCTCGTTCGTCACAGCCGGGGAGGGGGCCGGCAAGCCGCGGCGACCGACCGTTCGCGTACCTGGGCAGAGATCGCCGCGAGCTCCCAACCGCTCGCGCCGACCGTGCGGGAATTCCTAGCTGCGCTTCGCGGCCTCGACGAGGAAGCTGCGGGGAACGTCGCGCAGGCCCGGCGGTGCAACCGGGTACGGCCAGCGCCCGAGTGCAGTCGCGAACGCGCCGAGATCGTGCGCCGTGACCTCCCAGCCGAACGGGGCGAGGAGTGCCTCCGGGTCGTCGGTCCCGAACTTCCACGGCGCGCCGATGCTGGCGACCAGGTCGAGGATTGGCCGCAAGTGCGGCATCGCCAGCATCGTGCGGCCGATGACGTCGGCGAGAAGGACGCTACCGCGGTGAGAGAGACCGTCCAGGCGTGCGAGCAGGGCGTGCACAGCGTCGTGGTCGAGGTAGAGCAGGAGGCCCTCCACCAAGAACGTGGTGGACACGCACGGGTCGAAGCCTACGGCGAGCAGGGCAGCCGGCCAGTCGTCGCGGAGATCGATCGGCACGGCAGTCCTCATGCATGACGGCCGGGCTCCGCCGAGGGCGCTTGCCTTGTACGCAAGCACCTCGGGCTTATCGACCTCGAAGAGATGGGTCCTGGCCGGCCATGGCAGTCGATAAGCTCGGGCGTCCATGCCGGCAGCGAGAAGAACGACCTGGCGCGCGCCGGCGATCCGCTCGTCGAAGAATCGGGTGCGTACCGGAATCGTTGGGGCTTCGATGGGCGTTGCGAGGCGGGCCGCGTCAAGCACCGCGAAGCCCTCGGGTCCTGCGAGGGCACGCGCAAAAGGGTCGTGGAAGAGCGCATCGGGGCGCTCGGTCTCGACGGCGCGGCTTGCGGCTACCCAGAGCGAGGTGAGCGCAAGACCTTGCATCCGCGCATCGTAACCTGGTCAGGTTGCAAGAGAGCTCCCGGGGCGACGACTTTCGCAGCGAGGAAGGGCACCGCCTATGGGGCCGGCACCCGCGGAGGCTCGCAGCTGGCCGTGTGCGTGCGAATGCTGTTGGGCACTCGTCTCCTGAAGAGCGACCGACGCGCACTGAGCGGACCACGGCGGGCGCCACCCAACCGCATACAGGCCGCAGGCAAGCGGTCGTGCGGGAGGATTCCTGGCGCGTGCGGGATGCGGTAGGCGCCCCGCTAGGCGCTCGGGCGACTACCCTCTGCGTGACCTGTCGAGTCAGCAGCCGCCGCGCTACGGCGGGGGGACGACGCTGTAGTAGGTGCCCTGGGGGCCCATGTGCGGGCTCATCCAGTTGACGCCGCATTGATAGTAAAGCTGCCCGGCGACTGATACGGCGTTGCACCCGGGCGGCAGCGCCCACATGGTCGTATTGATGGGGAGTTGGGTCGTGAGCGGGTTCGGAGGCGGAGGCGGGTACGCGTAGGCCGGCGCTGGGACGACGACGACCGGCGCCGGGGCCACGACCACCACGGGCCGAGGGGCGACGTAGACGGGGCCCGCCCGGACAACGACCCAGGCGCGAGCTTCCCGCGGAGTGGCCAGGGTGGAGAGGGCGAGGGCAGCTACGGCAAGGTGACGGTTGCGCATGACCTGGGCTCCTTACTGGGCAGCGCTCGCGATGGCGCGGAAGTCGACCTGCGTGGCGCCAGGCGGCTTGGGCAGTGCGAAGGTGGAGGCCGGCAGCTTCGGATCCAGCCGCCAGTCCGTGTACTCGACGTAGAAGTGCGGCTTGCGCGGGTCATCGAGGTACACGACCGCTTCCTCGGTGGGCAGGCCCGTCTTCACGTCGAGCCAGATCTGCAGTTCCATCGTCGGGTTGGCCAGCACGACGTGGTCGCTCTTGTGCCCGCCAATGGCGGTCTGGCCGACCAGAGCCACGTAGGTGAGGTCCCTGGTGATGGCGGCGAAGGGATCCGCAACCACCACCTCGTCGGCGGGGAATGAAAGGTTGGCCTGCTCGTAGGCGGAGACGATCATGGCGTCGATCGTGGGAGGGGCGGCAGTGGTCGCCCATTGGCTCTTGCCAGGCGCGTAGGCGGTCATCGACTTGCCGTCGTAGGCGAAGCGGAACTCAGGCAGGTCGCCCGTCCTGGTCAATGCCACCTTGTCTGGGCGCTGCACCGCCACGCGCACGTCGTTGAAGACGGTCGCCTGCACGCCATTTTCGACGAGCACCTCGCGGGTGGTTCGGGCTCTGAAGCTGAGGCTCTTCGCTCCTTTGAGCTGGTCGCTCATCTTGCGCAGGAGCGCGAGGGCCTTTGCATCCTTCACTGCCGCGGGCGCCGCGGGCGCCGCGGCAGCCGGCGCTGCCGGAGGAGGAGAGGGGGGCGGAGGTGGAGCGGTGTCGGCCAGCGCGGTGAGAAGCAGAGCGGCGGCCCATGTGGCGAGTGGCATTCTGTCTATCCTCCCTTTTCCCTAGGAGCGATAACGAAGTAATCTAGCGCTGCGTCGCTCAGCGGGTGTCAGGAAAACCGAACGGGGCAACCCACCTCATGGGGCCGAAGCGGCGGAACCATGAGAGAGCGACGGTGCCCCCGCTCGGGGCTCACGCGCGGAACGATAACACCAATCTCTCGGCGCTGCCCGACACCCGCGCTCGGGGGGCCAACTTGTATCGGCACAGCCAGCCCTTCCCGCCAGCCTCGCGGATGGGTCTGCCCGCTCAGTTCACGGGGCGGTAGCCAGAGTTCACCACCGTCCGCTCAGCTTCTTCGCCTGGAGCGCGAGCGTCAGGTTGGCCGGATCGGTGGCGAGCAAGGGTGCGACCACGAGAGCGACCCCTCCTCTGCTCACCGTGGACTCCTTCGTTGAGCGTCGGTGGCGCCCGCCTCGGCCCGTCGCTCGCTTCGCCATGTCCAGGCGAGAAGCGACGCCACGACGGCGTGCAGCGCAACGGCGGGCCAAATGAGCGGGCCCCCTACGTGCCGGAGCGCGGCCAGGTGCGCGAGGTAAAGCGGCACCAGCGAATTGTAGGTGAGCATTCCTCGGAGGGCTGCCGCGCTTGCCTCCGAGTGCCGGCCCCGCCAGCATGCCAACCCCAGCGAGAGCACCGCGACGCCGGCGACGCGGCCAAGCGCGCCCCCCACTCCCGACAGGTTCGTGCCCAGGAGCAGCGCAACGGCGACCGCGGGGTCGACCATCAGGACGAGGCCCGTACCGATCTCCACGACCGCCGCGAAGGCGAGGATCTTTCTCTGGGTGATGAGGCTCGTGTCGCTCACCGGTTCTGGACTGCGCGCTCTTCTACCCCGGTACCTTGGGTGCAACGGGAAGCTCGGACACTGCTGCTATAGGCTCACAAGGTCCACGCCGCATTTGGCCATCCTGTTCAGGACGACGTGGCGGCCTCTACGCCGGGCCAGATGTCCCTCCTGCGCGCTGCCAGCGCTCGCCGAAGACAGTTCCGCGATTTCGCGGTCGGGAGGATCCCCCAGGCCGGGTCAGTCGAGCTGCCGTTTGTGCGCAACGGACACGTCGCAGGCGCCCCGGATGCGTTGGTGGCCATTTGCCTCTTGAAATAGGCCGAGTGTGCGTCGCCCGCGGCAAGTTGATCATCCTCCCATTCCGGGATCGCCCATTTGCGCTGTACCTCGCCGGGTCGTTCAGCCCAGGTTATCCGTGACCCGGGTCGGCTCGCCGAGAGGCGACTGCTCCACAGAGCGCGACCACCGTCGAGCGCGTCGCCGGCTGGCGAGCGATGGCAAGGGTAGGGCGACCGGACCCGCGGAGGCCACGAGCCCGGCGCAGGGCGGGTGGTCTCGGCTCCCTTCCCGCCAGTAGGTCTACCTTCGCCCTGCGGGCTGACCCCGAGCCGGACGTCGTAGACGGCGCCCATCACGATGTAAAGAAATGGATAGGATGTCGTAAGTACATGACAAAATAATTATTTCGGTAGGCGCTCGGATTGGGTGACCATGACGTGACGGCATCGCGGAGGGAACCCACGTGGACCTGGGCGAATGGCTCGCCAGACTTGACCTGTTACACCAGCGTTTTCGAGCTCATGAACCGTTGGATGTGGCCGAACTCTCCTGGTACCGCAAGGCGCGGGAGTTACTGCTCAGGAGGGGGGCCTCCGAGCAGAATTTTGGCCTCGCCTGCGCGGAGCGGTCTCGCAACCATCTCCGTCTCCAGCGCGCCATCCCCGTGGTGATCCGCGTCGGCGCGTGGGCTCGCAACGCGACGACGGTCGACCTGGGGGGCGGCGGCCTGGCGGTGCTGGTGGACGAGTCCCCGCCGGCTTCTTCACCGGTCCACGTTTCGATCGCCCTCCCGGATCGCGACCTGGTGATTAGGTCGGGGACAATTGTCGGCTGCACGCCTCGCGGCAAGCTCCTCCGGCTCGCTGTCTCGTTCGGCCGCTTGCCCGCCGAGGACGTCACGTCCATCGAGGATTATCTGCTCGACGAGTTGCTCCCGAAGCTCAACTTCTGGACCACGGCGCTCGAGAAGTTGGAAGTGTAGCTCGACGCGAGCGTTGAGTTCCCGGCCGCGCCGACCTGTTGCGCCTCCACTTTCAACGGGCGCGCACCGACACCCATGCGCGACTCCGGACTCTCGCGCCTGCGCCCCCATCAAGGAGCCGTGACCGCGTCCGTGCTCGCCGCCTCCGCACGGGCACGCGGAGTCAAAACGCCTAGCACGATCGCGCCCACAAGCAGCGCCGGGACGTCACCGAGCATGTGGCCGTGCTCGGATGGATCCATGAGCGACTGCCACGCCATCAGTGCGGCATGGGCGACGCTCGACCACACCGTGAACCAGATGAGGCTGCGGTTGGCCAGGGGATCGCGTATTGCGAGGAGTAAGAAGATACCCAGGACCGCATAGACGACAACGACCATCATCTCGGAGTGCGATCCATGCGGGTGCCAGCTGAAGCCGGACGGCCACAGGATCATGAGCGGCCACACTGCGAGGCTCACGACGCCGAAGAAGCCCAGGGCGACGCGGAGCCACTTGAGGCGGATGGCGAGGTCCATGGACCGGGAGGATACGGCAAGCGCTCGCGGGCGACACCTCCCGGGCCCTTCAATCCCAGGTGCGGGCTGCCTACGTTCCGCCGCGCTCTGCCTTAGTAGCGCGTGTCTCCCACCGGAAAGAACCAGTCAGACTCGGTGTTGTCGTCGTCGCTCATGCGGAACTCGATCGGCCTGACGGTCGGGTCGGGCGGCTGCTCTTCACGCTGCACGCGCTCGCCGTTCTGTCCCAACCCGAGAAGTCTGCGGAATCTCGCGCTCGTCGGCGAGGACCGGCCGCACGGTCAAACCGGAAGCAAAGGTGAGCTCATCGAGGGCAGCGAGGTCGTGCGGGTTCGACATGGCGACAACGAGCGTCCCGCGGCCCCGGCCCGCTTCGTAGGCGATGGGAACCGCACGATGCTTCTTGAGCAGACCGGCGGGCACAATGGCAAGAACCGACGGCGAGACATGCCCGATCAGGCTTACGCGGGCGACTGGAAAAAGCTTTGCCATGCGTTGTGTTCTCCCGGAGCAATTCCTCCTGCAACGGTAGCGGGTGACGGCGCCATGTCGGAGACCATGACCCAATGTCGCGCATGTGGGGATGGATGCGTGTGAACCCACGGGAAAACGCCCTACGCCGGATATCGCTCCCGCAGGTCGTTGATTTTCATCAGGTCTTGCCGAATGGCGGTAGGGCAGGGGTATCGGAAGCGCCTCCGGATCCACGCACGGCCAAGCGGTCCGATGTGCCTGCCGAGGGAGCAGGCGTCCGGAATAGTCGAGGCCGGTCGGCGCCAGGGGATGCCGCCACCTGACCCCGTCGGGTCTGCGTCCTCTTGGGGCGCTTTCGCAACCCGCGAAACCCAGCCGGGTTCGGGTTGGCAAGGCCCCATCGGCCATCATGAGAGACGCGAGGGCCATCGCCCACATCCACTACGCCTACGCGGTGGAGATCGAAGCACTCGCTGAGGAACTCCGCCCCCGCTTCGAGTCGGGCGAGTTGCGCGCCTGCACCGAGAACGAGTTGGAGAGCGGGCGCGTACGCGCGGCGTCGCCGCAGTGGCAAATCGAGGAGGTCGTCCGCGAGCGGTTCGGCCTTCAGGTGAAGACGACCCAGAATGACGGGTTGGAGTTCACAGACTCCGACGGTGTCACGGCCCACGTCGTCCTTGCGGTCTCGCCCTCTGCCGCCCCGCTGGACGCCGAAGGCTCGTGCCACCTCGTCGACTGGGCAGTGTCCGCCGCGGGATGGGACGTTGTGCTCTACGCCCGCGCCAAGGGCTGGTCTAAGCCGGTGCCCGGCGAGCAATCCACTGGAGCCCCCGGGAGGAACTCCGGGCGAACCGAACCAACCCGGGTGTGAAGAGTTGCGGTCCCGGCGGGCCAGCCGGTCGGGGCGTTGCGGGGGAGAGGGTGCCCGCGTCGTGGCCGCTGAAGCCGTTGCCTCCGATTCCCGGCAAAGAAGCGCTCGCCAACAAGGGATCGAACACTATGGTCGGCGCGGCGGCCAAGGACCCCGAAGTAGTGAACGCGCTGCGGGAGACGGCCTTCGCCGCTGACAAAGGGATTCGTCGCCCCGATGAAGGCGTGGCGCTTCGGCCAGCGGACAAGCGGTGAGGGCCGACACGCGGGACCGGGTCCCGGCGCGAGATCAGTGCTCTCGCTTGGCTCAGCGATAGGAACAACTCTAGGGAGTGCGCACTGGAACGTTCCAAGCGCCAGACCTTTCTGTCCGTCCCCCAACGGCGCTTCCTGGCTTATGAAGAGCATCATGACATCGAATGAGAAGGAAGCACTTCGCGACAGCCTCGCCACAGCGGCGATGGCGGCGATCATCAGTACCTGGGAGTCCATGGCAGCGTGGTCGAAGCACGGCGATCACCCGCACCTCGACGCGCCCGAGGCGGCCGCCCTGGTTGCTCAACACGCCTACCAAATGGCGGATGCAATGCTTGTCGCACGCGAAGGAGGGGCACCATAACGATGGGAGTCTTTCCTCCGAGCCAGGACCGTCGCCGCCGTCCGGGCATCCCGACGCCTTTCGGCCCGCCGAATCTACCTGGACGCGGACACGGCCCGAGGCGATCGGCCCTGTCGACCGGCAAGGACGTAGACCTTATGGGGAGCCTATGCATTGGCTCCCATAGCGGCGCCTCTTCGCCGACGTAGGACCCCGCCGCGGTCAGCCCTCTCCGAAGCATCACCGCGACAGGGCCCTACGGCAGCCCGCGGGCCCAGGCCGCGTCCGTGTTGCGGGGGGGATGGTGGGCACGGACCCAGGCGGCGAGACTGCATGGAAACGATGGCACCTGATGTGATGCGCAACCAGAGGTTTAGCGGGGCGGGGTCATTCCTCAATGACTACAACGCCCTTCTTGAGTAGGTAGTCGCGGAGCCCCGCCCAATCTTCCGACCGGCAGGTCACGGTGCCCACCTTCACGAACGATTGACCCTGACTCCCCCGACCGCTGATCTCCAAGTCGAAGCTGTCCGCCCGGACAGGCTTCCTCACCCATCGCTCATTCATGGGCGAAGCGTAGGCGCGCGGCGGGCGTGGGCGATAGGACCCGCGCCGCAGTCATCGGGGGCGTAGCCGCGCGCTTCGATTCGTTGCGGCCCTGGGGACGCCACGACCAGCAAGTGCTCCGCTGGTGGTGGCCTCTCATCGTGCGCTCCAGGGCGCTGCTGGCAATTCTCGCACGCGTCCGCGTTGGCGCCGTTGGGTGCGGCGGGAACGGTGGCGCGCTCGCGGGGCGTCCTTCGAGGAGGTTGCGCCGGGCCAGTCGGCGCCGCTATTGGCGTTGTACCGTTTCGAACGGGGGCATGCCATGAGACGTCCCGTTTGCGCGTTGGCGTTCCTGGCCGTGACACTCTCGCCAGCATTCGCAGCCGCCGAGCCTGGATACGAGGCGCTCGTAAACGAGTACAAGACACTGAAGTCCGATCCGGACGTGGTCGCCTTCCTGGAAAAGAACCTCCGGCTCTCGCAGGACTTCGAGGAGGCCGACCGAAACATGCGGAACCTACTGGCCGAGTCACAGGAGAACTTGAAGCATGCCCGCGATGCCGGGGCCGTGAAGGGAGGCCCGACGCTTAGGTCTTTCGCTGGCCCTGGGTTCTCGCCGTCACCGCTTTTTGCCGCCGAGCCCAAGCACACAGAGGCGGAGTACCGCCAAATGGCGGCCAAGAACATCGAGGAGGCTCGGGACATCTTGGTCGATGCGGTCGCGGGGTATCGGGAAGTCAAGGCCGTGTCGACGACCGCCAAGGCGAGCAAGAAGAAGGGCAACTAGGGCGCCGCTTCGGCGTCGGCGCAGAGGAGAGGCTGGCCGCGCCAAGGGGTCGGGGAGACGCAAAGGAATCACAGATCGGTGAATGGCGGTAGGACAGGGGAATCGAAAGCGGCGCCGGATTCACCCCAATGCGCTCCGATGCCCCCTGATTCGCCGCGATGCGACTTGATGAGCAGCGCTATCCACCTTGATGCAATCCGATACGTGGCTCGGCTCTCCACATACCTCGCGGACGGCGACCAGGCTGGTGCGCTGGCCGTCCTCGACGCCTTGCGCGCGGCGCTAACGGCGTCGCGCTAAGAGGCGTCGCTAACTAGCGCTGTCGAATCGGGCGAGCGGCGGCTGATTCAAGCCGCAGAGCCCACGCCATGCCACGAAGTCACCGTCCCCGGGATCGGTTGTGCGAACGGTTTGGTACCCGTTCCCATCCGTGAACTGGTCGAGCGTCACCAGGCGCAGCGGGATGCTCACCTCGTCGGCGCTTCCATTCACGAACTCGACGACACAGCCGTCCCCACAGTCGATCCCGTGGAAGGTCCTCGAGTTTCGGCTCACTACGATGTGGTCGCCTTTGGCCATGTCAGGAGCTAATGCAGCCGCCATGCCCAACGAAGGACCAGTCAATAGAAGCACTTGGCGTGCTGCGAGCGCGCCTCGGTAATGGACCCAGGGTCAGCCCTAGCCCGGGGGCCGGAAGCTTCGCATCGGGACCACTGGCCCGAAGTGAAGCCGCCGCGGCAGTAGCGCCCCGCCGGCACGTCCGGCTGGGGCAGGGGACCTGGAGCATGGTCGACGTCCAACACGTAGCACCAGGACCCGCCTGGCGCGATTGCCAGGCCGCGTGAGCACGCTGCGACGGGGGTCCGGGGCGGGTCCGGCGACTCACGCGAACCGGAACCGCCATCCCTTGGACGCCTTGAGCTTGCTGTGGACGGCCAGGCAGATTGCCGCCCGGCTCATACCGAGGGCCGCGCCAGCTATCTTCGCGCTCGGGTAGGTGCGCTTCTTGCCGGTTGCGACGTTCGTTGCGACCACCGGCTTCGACCTGAGCTTCGCTACGAGCGAACCCCCGTACAACTTCGGCGGCTTTGCTCGCTGCCGGTAGGACAACCAGTACCCGCCCGTGCTCCTGCGCCCCAACCAGCACGCCCGATGCCGAACCGCAGGCCCAGTTCCTGATCGGCGACTGTGGCGTTCCGGTGCTTCGCCCGGGCGCCCGTCTGGAGAGTGTCGAGCACACGGCCCGGTCCAGCTTGGCTCGCGTTATTGCCATGCCTCAGACCTTCGGGGGCGTCTTCCGGTCACCCTCCTCGTGGAACCACCGGTTCCCCGCCGAGCGGACCTTGCCCCACACAACCTGGGAGACGGCGGTCTGGTGGAGTTGGAGCGAGCGGCCATCGTCGCGGTCGGTGGTGACAAGTCGAAGCTGAAATGCCGTTTCGGAGACAGACAAGCCACTCGTGGCCCCCCTCTGTCAGCGAGACTTGCTTTGCCGCCTCAAGCCAGGCGTGCTCTCCGACCACCTGCTCGCGTTGCCAGGGAACGGCCCCGGCGCTCCGATTCTGGAGGTCGATTTGGCCAGATCCAGGCCAGATGGGTCGCTCGTGGGTCGGGACGCTATCTCCTGGTGCCTTGCGGAGCGGGGGCGCTGCCCAGAAGCGATGGGGCGCCTTGGTACCCGCCGGGCGCCAGCCTCCCCTGCACCCTACAAGGGCACTGGGGCGCGCCTTTTGACGCGCGGAGTGCAGGGGCCGCACCGAGTTGTATGCAATTCAGAGCCCCCTGGCCTCGAGGACCGTTCGAATGCTTCGAGCAATGAGGCGAAGATCGCAGAGAAGGATTTGCAGGACGGATGCGCTGGAGACGAACGCAAAGTACTCAGCGTCGAGAGCATTCACCGCTTCGAGACCGGAGATCCTCCCCTTTACCGCCTGGTAGGGGCCGACAAGGCCTGCCCGGAGGCGCCGCCTCGCGGGGATGTCTAGGCGCGGCTCGTTATCCCAGTCGGCGTCGAAATACGGCCGCGGGCCGACCAGGCTCATCTCGCCGCGGAGTACGTTCGCCAGCTGCGGGAGCTCGTCGAGGTACAGCCGCTTGAGCACGCGCCCCACGCGCGTGAGGTTCTCCGGCCGCCGCTCGATGGCCTTGATGCTGACAGAAGGGGACTCTGCGAGGTGCTGCCGCCAGGCACTCACACGGAACACCCGGAACTTGAGGAGCTCGAACGTTCGCCCTGCGCTTCGCCGCCGCTCGCTGATGAGTATCCGCGGCGCCTCGCCCGCACCGAACGAGTCAGCCATGATCGCCGCGGAAACGAGGATCCAAACGGGAGAGAGTGCCGCGGCCAAGACCGCGGCTGCGATCCGATCCATCGCGTACTTCGCCCGCAAGGCGCCTGGCTGTCCCTCGGCGATTGGCATGAATACTGACCGCGACAAGGATTCGATCACACAGGGCGCGCCGTGGCAACGACGACCTCACTAGTCGGCACGCTTGGCGACGGGATCTTCTGCCCGCGCCGCGGCCGGAAGGTCTACGCAGCCGCGCCGCCTCGCTTTGAAGGCAAGCCGCGCTCCTGACGCGGGGCCTGGGCCGTTCTGACCAGCATCAACACGCTTGTCCCGACGTGCGCCTACGCTACTCGAGAGGTGGGCGAGTGCATCGTGTGCGGCAAGGTTGTCGCGGCCGTTGATCGTCCGCAGGGCGGCACGGTGCAGCCGAAGTATTGCTCCCCTTCGTGCTGGAAGGCGCGGCGAAACAACGAAGCACAGCGGCGTGAGGCGGCACGACGCCCCCTAGACCCAACGGCAGCAAGACGCTCCAAGGAATGGGCATCGCGCGCGGACGTCAAAGGACGCGCGTACAGACGCCAACGTGACGCAGTCCTTATTCGCCAAAAGGTGCATTTGTGAACGTCCCGCTCACCTGCACGGTTGGAGCCGTCGTCGACGGACTCGTACTAATTGCTGTAAACGAGAAAGTGCCGCTAACGGTCTGGATGGCCCAATCAAAAGTAAGGGACGC
The DNA here is from genome assembly GCA_963754915.1 of uncultured delta proteobacterium. Taxonomy (GTDB): domain Bacteria; phylum Myxococcota; class Myxococcia; order Myxococcales; family Anaeromyxobacteraceae; genus DATJZG01. Next base: position 108,399 of record CAVWHZ010000013.1, read on the forward strand.
TGAGCCCAGTTGCGGCGGATGCGTCGTGTTGCATTGCTCGCGTTCCTGGGCCGAGCAGGAATAGGTCATGAACTCGGGGCCGCCCGAACCCTCGCCCCCCGCCCACACCACTCCGTTGAACTGTCGTCCGGACGAGGAAGAATCGCATGTACCCGCCCCCATTCCGTCACAGCCCGTCGTCGAGAACTGCAGAGCGTTCCCGATTCCCAGAGGGACCAGGTCGAACGTCATGTTTATGCTGTAGAGAGATGCTGACGTGGAGGAGCTGACGACGGACGTGCCCAGAACCTGAAACTCCTGGTTCGTGGTCCCGAAGGTCAATCCTCCGGAGCCCGCCACCGGACCCGATGCATAACACCAAGAAGTTTCGTTGCCGTTGTTGATCACGGCCGTCCACCAGGTGTCGCACGACAGGACGGTGCTGCTCGCCTGTCCAAAGAGGTTTCCACTCGAGTCGTACACCGTTACCGTTACCGTCGACGTCTCGCCGGGTGGCGGGTTCGGGCTTGCGACCACGAAGTTGACCTGGTCGTCGCTCGTCTTCACTCCCGTGGAGACCGGTTGGCCGGAGTTGACGTCGAAGAGCCCGCCGAGCGTGCCCGTGAACGTCCACACGAACTGGTACGCCGACAGATCGGCCACGCCCGGAATCGTGGTCACGAAGTTCACCACGGGAGAGGTGGAGCTAACGGTGGGGTTCTGCGGCGCCAGCTTGACCGAGGCGGCGACGACGTCCACGTCCCAGTAGACGACCGGGAAGGATGCGATGGCATCGTGAACGACGGCCGTGATGTCCGTTGCAACCAACAGGGCCTCGGCGGCTGCTTTCACTTCACCCCCGTTGGCTGCCCCGAGCTTCTGAACGAGGCTGGGGACGTTGTACTTCGTGATCATGGTCTTGAGGGAATTGGCGATAGTGGCCTTGAGAGTTGCAGCGGGACCGATGAGCCCCTGGGGATTGTTGACGACGAGTTGGTCGAGCAGAAGGCTGCCCATGTCTAGGACGAACTCCTGGAACGCGTCGGTGTCAGCCACGAGTTGGCCGAGGCCCTGGAAGGCGCCCGCGAAGTCGCCGTTCGCCACGGACGTGTTGACGTCAGGAAGACCGGAGAAGAACCCGGCGAATTGTGCGATGGCGCCGACGGTCTCACCACTCACCTCGAGGCCTGCGAGAGTGATGTGATCGCCCTCGCCGAGCGCGACGGTGCTGATCATGGGGAGAAGGAAGTCCAGGATGAACTCCTCGTAGCTGAGCGAGGTCACGGCGGCCTGCCACATTGGGGCGTATTGGGTGCCGAGAGACGTGGCCGCGAGACCGGAGGCGGACACCAGGTTAGACTCACTCGGTGCAGGGCCAACCACCACGACGCGATAAGTGGTCTTTGCGGCGCCTTGCTCTTCGGGTAGCGTAACTTCGCCGGAGGTGGCTGGCTTGAACGCCACCCCGGTGCCGTCATTGAGATCGACGAGCGACCCGACGAGGCCGTTGAGCGCGTTCGCCGTGGGTATCTCGAAGGTGTTCTGAATCTGTACCGGGGGCTCCCCCTTCAAGGCGTTGTAGATGGCGCTGGACAGGGTCTGGGTGGTGAAGGGGAGAGGCTTCGGAAGAGCTCCGCCAGGCAAGACGCCCTTGCCGGTCGCGTCGACGGCCTCCGTCTCGTAAATGAAAGCGGTGCATCGCCTCCGGTAGCTGTTGACGAAGACAATTCCTTTGTTGTCAGGTGCGACTTGCACCTCTACACCGCTTTGCACGCCCGGGTTCTCGACCAGGATTTGGCTCCCTGTCACGGTCACGGTGGCAGCCGTCAGGGTGTGCGCCTCGATCGGGCCACTCACCGTCGACGGGGCCGGCGAGGACGCGGGAGGGCCCAGGGCGGACGCATTCTTGGATACCGCGGACAGCACTTGAGCGTCGCCATCGCTCAGGGCTTCGGTATCGGCCGCCATGCGGGTCGAGATGACCGATGCGAGCTGCGTCGCCTCCGGCGACTGCGCGATCGCGTCGCGAATTGCCTGCCAGTTCACCGGGCTAATGTCCCAGGCGCCGATGCCAAGGAAGAGAAGCGCGATGGCCGTCTGTGTGGCGCTGATCTCGCCTTTGCCGCCCGCCTGGGGGCTGCCACTCGATGCCGCATCGGCGTAGCCCATGAGAACGGTCACGCCGCTCGAATCCTCGGCGTCGACGATCACGGGCCCGGACCCGAGGACCGGCACCGTGAAGGTCCCATCCGCACTCACGGCGGCCGCCGCTATGGCGGTCGTGACCGTGAGCTGCGATAGAGGGATTGTGACGCCGGTAGGCAAGACGACGCGGCCGGACGCCGCGCTGATGTCGACGGGCAACCCCTGGCTGCCGGTTCCGGCCGAGCCGGTCGAGCTACCTCCGCCCTTGCAACTGGCAAGGACGAGCAGCGCCGTTGCGGCGGCCAGGAGCGGAAGCGCTCGGTTGGGGCCAAGGGGAGAACGCGCCATATCGCTGGGCATGGCATTGGTCTCGAGCAGTCGATGGGAGATGATGCTTCTTCTGGCCTCTTTGTCGGAGGGATGTACCTGCGGTCAAGGGAGCAACGCGAACTCCGCACGAGGAGCCTCGCGAGTCTATGAGCCTAAGCTGCCCCTGACGAGCGGAGACCCCCGAATGGGATGGGGTTGCGACTTGCGCTCGCCGAGAGTCCCTGTTCCTTAGGGGGCGGTTGCCTGACTTGTTGGACCAGGCAACCATGCGCAGTGGAGGACGCCATAGTACCAAGCGGTCGTTAGGGACGCTTCTGGCCCGAATCCTCGCGTTTGCCACGTGGACCGCCACGTGGACCGACCCGGCAGCGCTCGGCGAGCCCGGAGGCGCAGGAATTGAGCGTTGAGGTGGGTGCCTTTGGGGCGAGCCGCGACCCAGCCGGCCTGGACGAGGCTGCTTTTCTTGCCAGTTCAGTAATCGACCCCTGAACCTAGGGATTCTGGCAGGGTGGTTAGCGTGTCGCTGGTCTCGCGCGAGGGGGTTGGCGACCCCCTCCGCGCTACGCTCTACGCCTTGGGCACGGCACCAAAAGTGATGCATCCACGAAGAACCCGAAGCGGCTCTAGACGAGGCCCGGCGGCCTTGGCCATCACGATGCTTGCGCTGGCTTGCGCCGCCTGTGGTGGCGGGTCGCCCGCTCCTGCTTCGACGACCTACACCGTGACCTACGCGATGCTGGGGGTGCCGGCCATGACGATCAAGGGACTGGCCGGTCACGTCAGCATCGAGGCCACGATGCGGTACATGCACCTGCCCTCCAGGGTGAAGGGGCGGGCGGTCGCGGCGCTCGACGCGGCAATCGAAGCCGCCGTTGCGTCACCACTCACGGCACCAAGCGCTGTCGGCGAGACGAAGCTTAGCGAGATCAATTAGCTAATGGCGGTAGGACAGGGGAATCGAACCCCCCAGCAGCGCCTCTCAGCACCACTCATTGGCTTTGAAGGCCAAGCCCGGCACCAGCGCGGGAAGTCCTACCATTTCCTCTAGCAATAAGCACTTGAGCAGTGGCGCTTGGTCGAGACGTCACTGACTGTGAACAGCCCAGAGTCTCCACGCCGGACGGTAGACTTGCCCTGCGCCCTTGATACGCGCCATGTGGGCAACGTTACGCGGCGATTGCCCCGCGGGCAAGGTGTACGATTCGGACGGGGTCGGAGCGAATCAGCGCCGGGTCGATCTCCACGGCTCCGCACGGACCACGGGGCCGAGGTCATTGGCAGGCGTACTGTTCGTCCACGCCCAGAACATGGGGCGCGTGAGCGGCGCGGACGAGTGGAAGCGGTCCACTCGCCGCCTCGGCGCGGGCCGCGTCAGTTTCGGTTGAAGTCGAAGTTCTGGACGTGGAAGCGCGCGCTCGGAGAGGCCGGAAGCGCTGTCCACGGTCGTCGGAATGGAGTCGCGGCCAGCGTCGTCGAAGGGCCCCCTCACGGCGTGCCGGCCGAGCGGCTCACCGACGCCTTCACTTTCGGAAGCGGTGGACGTGTGGACACGCGCACCTCGTCCCTCTCGCTCGCCGGGCGAGCCGCGATGGGCGGCGTCGCGTCTACGGAATGTCGGGTGGCCTGTTGGATGCACCCGGCGCCGCGTGCTCCTCTCCATAGCGGGCGAGCTGAAGCGCAAAGCGCTCGTGAGGCATTGCCTGGCGCAGGGACCGGAAGTACTGCATCGGAGAGTAGAAAACGAAGTTGGAGACCCGGCTGGTGTAGAGGCAGGCGTAGTCCTCGACCTGCTCCCCGAACCGGGAGTTCTCGCTGCCTTCCTTAAAGGTGAGGCCCCAGTAGCGGTTGTGGCCGTCCTCGACGCTTCGCTGCAGGACCGCGATCCGGTCGTTGGCGTCCCGGAGGCCCTCCGCGGAGGAGTTCGAGCTCTCGCTTCATGCGCAACCGCTCCGCGTCGAGTGCCCCTCTGGCCCGGTCGGCCTCGGGCGTGCGCTCCAGGCGGCGGTCGATCACGTTGAGCCCGGCCTTGTGTGCGCTCGCCTCGTCGTCGATCCGCAGCCGCAGCTCCTCCAGGCGCGCGACCTCTTCGATCTCCCGGCGGTGGCTCTCCATCCAGGTAATCTCTCGCTCGAGGTCCTCGACCACGAGGCACGTCCGCCACTGCGAGCTCTTCTTGGACCGGACGATGTCGCCGTAGATGTGATCGCCCACGTAGAGGACCCGGTCGCCGCCGCAGCCGACGATGCGCTCGAAGTCTCCACGGTTGCCGCCCGCGTAGGCCCTCGCGCGCTCGAAGGCGTGGACCTCGCCGGTGACCGGGGCCCCGCGGGAGTCGAGCTCCACGAACGGGTCCGAGCCCGAGAAGAACCCCGGCTTGGCGGCGGCGCTTATGACGACGTCGAAGTAGTTCCGCCAGCTCGGGTACTCCGGAAGTACCCCGTCGAGAACGTGACGCATGACGGCGTCCGTGTAGTCCCACAGGGAGTTCGTGAGCAGGAAAAGCCGCTTGCCGCCGGAGCGGAGCTTGTGGAGCGCCGGGCCGAGCTCCGGATCCCTGACCACGAAGCGCGACAGGTTCGCCTTCACGATCTCCTTGAGCGTCCCGTCCCGGTGGACCTCGTCGATGCACTCGCGGATGTCGATGAAGAGCTTCCCGTAGTCGAGCCGGGTGCCGCCCGCCTCCTCGGCGCTCGATCACCTGCGCGAAGAGCGCCGCCTCGGGAAGCGCGAAGAGGGTGTCGATCCAGGCGAAGCGCGGTGACGACAGAGCGACCTTCTCGTCCCGATACAGCCGGTAGCGCTCCTCTTTCGGCAGCGCCTTCAGCCCGTGGTAGGCGCGGCCGACGTGGTTGTGCCGGTCCATCTTGAAGATGTTGCCCGGCCTGCTTGTCGATGACGAGACCGCGGATGACGAAGGCTGCGTCGTACCGCAGTTGCCGCAGCCGATCCGACCACCCGCGGGACCGGACCATGCGATCGACGGTCAGGTCGAACGCCAACTCCTCCAGCCGGACCAGCTGGTAGATGGCGAGCGTGTAGTCCATGTCGAAGCCAACGACGTCGATCTTGTCCATCCGAAGGTTGCGGTTCACGAACACCTGGCGCGAGAGGGGCACGTCTCGCCCTCCCGCCCGCGGGCCCTCGAGCAGGGCGAGCAGGGCAGGGTCGGTGTGGGTCGACCCTGGCGCCCCGTCGGCCTCACGCGGCCGGTCATTCCGATCGGTCATCACGGCCGGAGATAGCACGCGGGGCGGCCCATCTCAACGCGCCGGAAAGTTTCCGGAAAGGCCCCGCTGTGGCACGCTCGCCGTTACCGTGTCGCCGCTTGCCCGGAGCCACCGGAGCCCGAGGAAGGTAGCCCGCCGCCCGACGCGCGCCGCGGGAGCGAGGCTCCCCGAGATCATCGCCCGCGTCGAGGCCCTGGAGCGGCGTCTCGGGCGCCTGGAGTCGGGACGCCCGCCGCCCGGAGACGGACGCACTGCATCGGCCAAGCGCGGCCACGAGGACCGGTGCCCCGGATGCGGCCTTCCCAGGCGCAAGCGGGAGGGGCGCTGCTCGTGGTGCGGGCGCCCGGGCTAACCGCCCGCTGAGCCAGTGCTCCTGCCGGCCCGCCGGTCCGGCGCACCCCCGGTGCACTACCCGGCGGTGCCCCCCGCCTGCGTGCGGAGCCCGACCTCCGTGCGCGCCGCGGTCTCTGCCCCGTACAGCCTCTCCACGAGCGCCAGCAGTCCGAGGCGGGCAAGCTCCGAGTGGTCGGGGCCCTCGTCCATCTCGTAGTGGCGTGCGATGAGCACTCCCAGGCGCAGCGGGTCGGCGACATGCACGTCCTCGATGCCCTGGAGGTCGTGGGTGGTCCCGCGGGACGCGCCCATGAGGGCCAGGTCGTGGCGCTCCGGGACGAAGATCCGCAGGAGTCGCAGCCCCGCCACGTCGACCGGGACGAGGCGGGTCTGCCAGGAGGAGGGAGCGGGCACGTCTCCGGCCGCGATCCGCGCGATGGCGAGGCGCCGAGGCGCCTCGCGACGCGATCGACGGCTTGCCGGAGCTCGGGCGCTTCGGCGAGCGCCATCTCGACCTCGGCGGTGGCGTGGCTCGAGCGATACCGGAGGGCGAGCGCGGCGCTGCCCAGGAGCGCGACCTCGGCCGGTGCGGTCAAATCGGCGTCGACGGCGCGCAGCAGCGCCGGGAGGCTTTCCGGACGGCCGGACGCGAGTGCGGCGCGAAACGTCTCCTCGGTGAGATTCACCCGGAAGTTCCAGCGACGGGCGGCTCCGGGGCTTCGCAGCTCGGCCAGGCGGCGTTCACTTCGCCCGCGCACCGAGCCGAGGTGGCGAACGACCCGTCGGCGCCCGTCCCTTAGGCCCGCTGCGTGAGCCCGCAGCACCGGCATTCCCGCTAGGTCGGCGGTGAGGTCGAGCAGCATGCCGAGCTCGGCCTTGAGCTTCATGTGGCGGGCCCCCTCCCGAAGCCCGTCCCAGTCGACCTCGCTGACGTTGCGAGCGAGCACTCCGGGGAGTGTCAGGAGGACCGTGGCATCTCGGCGCCCGAGCTCGAGCCCATGCAGCAGGGCGTCCGCGAGGGCGAGCGGGTTCGCGACGATCTCGGCAGCGAGAGGTGCACCGTAGGCCGCGAGAGACGCCCGCACCCTCCGGTCGCCCTCCTCGACCGGGGAGGGCGATGTCGCGGCGCCGAGAAGGGCGCGCAGAGGGGCCGTGGCGGGGTGCTCCTCGCGGGGCCGCACCACATGGGCCGAGCCGACGGCCTCGACGCTCACGAGCCCAGCCGCGTCGAGCCTCTGCACCTCGACGGAGACAGCCCGCGGCGTGAGCCGCGCGCGCCGAGCGAGCTCGCTCACCGAGGCACCGGAGGTGCCGCCCCCGAAGAGCTCTAGGAGGAGGCGGCGGCGCGCTTTCGACGGGAAGAGCGCCTGTGACACCGGCTCGATATAGGAAAGCACATACGAAATATAGTAAGAAAAGTATCAGATGAGCAAGGACGCGACCGAGTCGATATCGGATTTCGGGCGGTAAAGGCGCTGGAACTGGACGCTTCGCCGGGATGTCGGAGTGCTACGCTCGCTCGCCTCTTGCCAGAGTCGGTTTAAAGGACCACCCGAGCGCTCCGTGCCGACCTCCTCCGAACCACCCATCCTCGACCTCAAGCGAGTCGTCGCCCACACGCTGTCGAACGGCCTTCGCATCCGGCTGTATCCGGACTCGCTCGTGCCGGCGACTAGCTACTACACCTTCTTTCGGGTGGGCTCACGCAACGAGCGACCGGGGCTCACGGGAATCAGCCACCTCTTCGAGCACATGATGTTCAACGGCTCGGAGCGCTACGGCCCGAAGGAGTTCGACCGGGTGCTCGAGGCGCACGGAGGCACCTCCAACGCCTACACGTCGACCGACGTCACCGCCTACTACGACGACTTCGCGAGCGATGCGCTCCCCACCGTCATCGACCTCGAGGCCGACCGAATGCGGTCGCTGCGGCTGACCGAGGAGTCCCTGGAGCAGGAGCGGTCGGTCGTGAAGGAGGAGCGACGGCTGCGGACGGACAACTCGACGTTCGGCCTCATGGAGGAGCAGCTCGAGGCACTCGTATTCCAGGCCCATCCTTACAGATGGCCGGTGATCGGATGGATGGACGACATCGAGCGAATCCGCCGGGACGACTGCGTGTCGTTCTTCGGGACCTACTACGCCCCGACGAACGCGGCTATCTACGCCGCCGGGGACCTCGACCCCGACGACACGCTGCGGCGCCTGGAGGCCGCCTACGGGGGCATCCCGGCGGGTCCACCCCTGCCACTCGTGCCCGCGGGCGAGCCCGATCAACGCGGGGAGCGGAGGGCGGAGGTTCGCTTCCCGGCGCAGGCCGCCGCCATGGTGGTCGGGTACCGCGGTCCGGCCGCAAGTCACAGGGACGCCGCTGCCCTCGACGTGCTCCAGGCCTGTCTCGCCGTGGGCGAGGCGTCGCGCCTGAGGCGGCGGCTCGTCCAGGAGGCGGAGGTCGCGGTCAGCGCGAGCGTCGGCTGGGCGTGGCGAATCGACCCGGGCGTCTTCATGATCTTCCTCGAGCTCGCCCCGGGGGCAAGCCAGCGGCGCGCCGAGGAGGCCCTCTTTAAGGAGATCGGCCGCGTCGCCGGGAGGGCGGTCGGGCAGAGCGAGGTCGAGCGCGCGCGCAGGCTCCTCAGGAGCTCGGTGCTGCACGAGCTCGCCACCCTCAACGGCGTGGCACATGCGCTCGGTCAATCGGAGGCGCTGCTCGGCGACTGGCGGGATGTGGGCAAGGCGCTCGAGCAGTACCGGGCAGTCGGCCCGGCCGACGTCCGCCGGGTCGCAGAGGAGTACCTCGCGCCGACGCGACGCAACGTGGTCTGGCTGCAGCCGGGGGGACCTCCTTGAGCCTCGCCCTGCCGGATCTCAGGGAGGAGCAGCTGCCGAACGGGGCCACCCTGGTCGTGGGGGGCGCCCCGGCGTCCCGCTCGTGGCGGCGCGACTCCTCGTGCGCGCCGGGTCTGCCCTCGACCCACCGGGCCACTTCGGCCTCGCTCACATGGTCGGCCAGGTTGCCCGCCGCGGCGCGGGGCGCCGAAGCGGTCGCAGCATCGACGAACTGGGTGGAGTCGCTCGGGGCGGACCTGGGGGCCGACGCCGACGAGGACGCCACGGTCTACGCCCTCACCGCTCCCGTGGAGGTCCTGCCGCGCCTGCTCGGGATCCTGGTGGACGTGGCGGCGAACCCGGCCTTCCCGGCAGGGGAGTTCGAGCGACTCCGTCGCCGGGAGCTCGCCGCGCTGGCGCACGACTTCGACGAGCCTGGCATCCTCGCCGACCGCGCCTTGCTGACCGCGGCCTACGGCAGCCACCCATACGGGCACGCGGTCGAGGGACGCCTCGCCGATCTCCGCCGCACGAGGCGGGCCGACGTGGTCGCCTTCCACCGCCGCCACTACGGGCCGAAGGCCGCGACCCTGGTGATCGTCGGTCCGCCGGCCGCCGGAAGGGAGATCGCCGATGTCCGCGAGCGACTATCGCGCTGGCGCGCGGTCGCGGAGATGCCGCCGGAGGCGTGCAGCGCGGATGCCGGACCGCGGAGGGTCGTGGTGGTCGACAAGCCAGACGCCACGCAGACGCAAATCCGGATCGCCGGCGCTGCACTGGCGCGCCGCAGCCCGGACTACTTCCCGGCGGTCGTGGCGAACGCCATCCTCGGAGGGGGGTTCACCTCCCGGCTGGTCGAGTCCATCCGGGTGAATCGCGGCCTCTCCTACGGCGTCAGGAGCCGCTTCGCCATGAGCCGCTCCGCCGGGCTCTTCACCGTCTCGAGCTTCACCAAGAACGATACCGCCGGGGAGCTCGTCCAGGTCGCGCTCGACGAGATGTCCCGGTTCCGCGAGAGCGGAGCGACCTCCGAGGAGGTCGCTCGCGCCACGAGCTACCTCGCGGGGCTGTTCCCGCTGTCGCTCGAGACCCACGAGCAGTGGGCGGACCGCCTGTGCGACGTCCGGGTCTACGGGTACGGCCTCGAGGAGGTCTGCGACTACCGCGAGCGGGTGCAGGCGGTCACGACCGCCGAGGTGCTGGACATCGCGCGCAGGTACCTCCCCGTGACGAACGGCGTCATTCTCGCGGTGGGCCCGGCGCGGAAGGTCGCGGCGCAGCTGGAGCGCTTCGGGCAGGTCCGCGTGCTTCCGGCGCGCGGGGTCCTCTGACCTCTGGGCCCGCGAGTGACCCTTCGCATCCTGTTCGAGGACGCCCACCTCGCCGCGGTGGACAAGCCTGCGGGCCGCATCGTGGTGCCCGGGCGCGGCGCCGCCGAGGTCACGATCCGCGCCGAGGCCGAGTCGCTGCTCGGACGGCTCTGGGTGGTGCACCGGCTCGACCGCGGCACGAGCGGCGTCCTGCTCCTCGCCCGGGGCGAGGCGGCCCACCGCGGGGCATGCATGGCCTTCGAGCACCACCGGGTATCCAAGCGCTACCTGGCTTTGGTTCGAGGCCTCCTCGATCGCGAGGAGCGGGTGACGGCGCCCATTTCCGCAGGTCGCCGCGGGCGAATGCGCGTCGGGCCGGGCCCCGGTGCGCGGCCGTCTACGACGTTCATCCGGCCCATGGCCCGCCTTCCCGCCGCGGCCGGGTTGCCCGACCTCACGCTCGTCGAGGTCTTCCCCGAGTCCGGGCGGACGCACCAGGTGCGCGTTCACCTCGCCCACCTGGGCTTCCCCCTGGCCGTCGACCCGGACTACGGGGAGGCGGCTCCGCTCGCGCTCGCCGACGGCCGGGTGCTCCTGTCGCGAACGCCGCTGCACGCCGCGTCGCTGGAGCTCCTGCACCCGGTCCTCGGGGTCCCGCTCCGCATCGAGGCGCCGCTGCCCGCCGACATGGAGGCGGTCCTCGCCGCGGGTGCCGGTCCGACACCTCAGGAGTCGAAGAGGGGCTGACCGCGCTCGAAGGTGCGGACGGCGAAGGCAGCGACCAGCGCCGCCGCCGCGAGCGTCGCCACGGTGGAGACGCCGACGTGCGCGACGGTAACCACCTCGCCGCGCAGCAGGCGAGTGATGATGATCTGCTCGCCGAGGAAGGGGATCGCGTAGAGGCCGGCAGGAGGCTTCGCCCCCATGAGGCCGAGCGCCATTCCCGGCAGCGCCGGGATGAGCATGAGCAGCGAGAGCGTGGTCTGCGCCGCGCGGAAGTTCCGCGCCCGGGCGGCGAGCACGACCATGAGCGCGCTCGCGAGCAGCACCATGGGAACGCACAGGGCGAGGAGGCGCGCGAGCATCGACGGGTCGAGGTGGATGGAGAAGCCAATCCGCGTCGGGGGAAGGGTCAGGGGAACGAGGCCGAAGCCGACCACGGTCTCGGCGAGAGCCATTGCCGAGAAGAGGGCGGCGCCGCCCATCTTGGCGAGCACCAGCGCCGAGCGCGGCACCGGGGCGGCGAAGAGTGGCTCGAGCGACTGGCGCTCGCGCTCCCCTGCGGTGGCATCGATGGCCACGGGCATGCCCCCGGTGAAGGCTGCCATCACCAGGAAGAAGGGGATGGTGGCGAGCAGCGCCGCCGCCCGGCTGGCTGGCGTCGAGACGTCCACGTGCTCGACCGCGAGCGGTTCGACCACGGTGGGGTGGATGCCTCGAACCACGAGGCGCTGGGCCCCGGTCTGCTGTGCCCAGGCGGTGAGCATCCGTTCCGCAGCAATCGCCGCCGGGCGGGCCTGCTGGCGCGACTCGTCGGTGACGAGGCGGACCGGCGCAGGGCGTCCCTCGCGCAGGTGGTCGGCGAAGCCCGGGGGAATGACCACCACCACCTCCACGTCGCCGCGGCGCACGGCCTCCTCCGGGTCGGCGGGCGCCTCGACCACCCGCCCTCCCTGCGCGAGGAAGGCCACCAGGTTCGGGGCGTTCTCTCGGCCCGCGACCGGGATGTCGACGCCGAGCTCGTCTGCGCGGCGCGAGGACCGGGAGACGAGGAAGAGCATGACGGCGAGCAGCGCCGGCCCGAGGATCGGAAAGAAAAGCGCGGTGACGAGGGAGCGCCGATCGCGGATCCCCTCGAGGACCTCCTTGCCGAACACCACCCGGAGCGATCGGAGCCAGCTCACGCGAGGCCCTCCTCCGAGCCGATGGCGGCCACGAAGGCGTCCTCCAGGCTGTCACTTCCGGTCTGGCGCCTGAGCTCGTCCGGCGTTCCCTCGGCGACCACCTGGCCGCGGGCGATGACGACCACCCGGTCGCACAGGGCCGAGACCTCCTGCATGACGTGGGACGAGAACAGGATGCAGCGGCCCTCGCCGCGGAGCTGCCTCAGGAGCGCCCGGACCTGGCGGGTGGCCGCCACGTCGAGGCCGTTCGTCGGCTCGTCGAGCACGACGTTGCGGGGCGAGTGGACGAGTGCCCGGGCGAGCGCCACCTTGACGCGCTGCCCCTGCGAGAACCCCTCGGTGCGGCGATCGGCGAACTCCTCCATGCCGAGCAGCCGCACGAGCTCGTCGGCGCGCCGCGCGAGCGGGGAGCCGGCGAGGCCCTGCATCTCGCCGAAGTACAAGATGTGCTCGCGCGCCGTGAGCCGGGTGTACAGGCCCTGGGCGTGGGGCAGCACGCCGAGCCGCCTCTGCGCCTCGATCCGGTGCTTGGCGAGGTCGACGCCGTCGACAAGCGCGCGGCCCGCGTCGGGGCGAAGCACGCCGTAGACGATTCGGAGCGCGGTGGTCTTCCCGGCGCCGTTGGGCCCGAGCAGCCCGGTGATGTGGCCGTCCGGGACCGCGAACGAGGCCCCCCGCAGGGCCCGGACCTCGCCGAAGGACTTGGCGACGCCTTCGAGGGCGATCATGGCGCCGCCCCCTGGAGGTCGACGAAGATCGGCGCCGGCTGGATGCGATCGAGGCACGAGGTGTCGAGCGCGTCGGCGCTCCCCTGCTTCAGGAACTGGGCCGCGATCCGCGGCACGCACCCGCGCCCGAAGATGCCGTGGCCCTGTCCCGGTAGCGTGAGTGCGCGCGCTCGCGGCAGGGACCGGCCCGCCAGCGCGGCCCAGGACGGCGGGGTGACCGGGTCGGCCTCGCCCGAGAGAAGGAGGGCGGGCACGGGAAGCGTCGTCGGCGTGTGGAACGCGGCGTCGACGTCGCCGCGCGGCCAGGAGGCGCAGAGCCGTCGGAAGGACTCGCGGCTCGAGCCGCCGATGAAGGTGCTCCCCTCGGCAGGTGGCGGGGCGGCCGGGTAGAACGGAACGTCCTCGCTGCAGAGCACCGAGAGGTGCACGGGCCGCGACAGCCCTGCCTGGATGTCGGAGGAGGCGAGCAGGCCGAACGCGGCGAGCGGCGCGAGGTCGCCCGCGCGCGCCTCCCGGACGAGCGCCGGCAGCAGCGCGGCCGTCTCGGCCTGGTACAGGAGGCCCAGGGCCGCCTGGCGGAACCGGTCGGCGTCCACGGTGATCTCGAGAGCCTCACCGGTGACGGGATGGCGGGTGCGTACCTTCTCGGAACCGCGGGCGAGGCGCGCCAAGACTTCCTGGAAGTCGCGCTTTGGGTCCGGGTAGCGCGCGTGGCAGGCCGGGTCCCTGCGACACCGGGAGAAGAGGAGCGCGAGCGCTCGCTCGGAGTCGGCACCGAAGTCGGCCCCGACAAGCATCTCGAACGGGGCGACGCCGTCGAGGACCAGGGTCCGGGTCCGATCGGGGTGGGCCCGGGCATAGGCGAGCGCTGCGCGGGTCCCGTAGCTGAAGCCGACGAGGTTCACCTGTTCATAGCCGAGCGCGGCGCGGACGAGGTCGAGGTCGCGGACGAACGCGGCGGTTGTGTACTGGGAGAGGTCGACCGCCAGCGAGCGAGCGCACTCGGCGGCGATGCGCTCCTCGTCGCCCGGCTGCAGCACGAGGTCGAGGCCGGACCGCTCCATGGACGGGCAGGCGAGGCGCCCGGACCCGCCGGTGCCCCGCTGGTCCACGAGCACGATGTCCCGGTCGCGGTTGATTCGCTCGAACGCGCCCGCCACGGCCGGGTAGGTCTCGGTGATCGACTGCCCCGGGCCGCCGGCCATGACGAAGACAGCGTCGGGCTGGGCGCTGGGGGCGTCTGCGGCGAGCACGGCGATCCGCAACGCGACCTTCCTGCCCCCTGGCTTCGACGCGTCCTCGGGGACCTCGAGCGAACCGCACCGCGCCGGGATCCTCTGGGGCATCACTGGGTGCGCGAGCTGACAGGGCGCGAGAGCAATCCGGTCCGCCGCCTCCGCGGACGGGGCAGCTAGGATGGCGGCGAGGCCGAGGGCGAGGAAGGTACGGCGCATCGCCGCTGGCGGCGGGATTCTACCCACGGCTAGCGGGTGAGCCCAGGGCCCGCGTCGGGGACGCCACCGTCCGGCGGCGCCGCCTCGCCGAGCTCGACCGCCAGCAAAGGGGTGAGCGGTGAGTCGGGAAGCCGGGTCCGCAGGAGGTCGAGCACCTGCTTCGCCTCGTCGCCGTGCCCCGAGCGCGCCAGGGTACGCGCCTTCTCCACGAGCTTCGCCGCCATCACGTCCGCCGGCTGGGTCGACACCCGGTCGGAGAGGATCCAGACGTGCTGGCCCTGGCCGACGTCGACCTCGCTGAAGAGTTCGCGCGTCTTCACCACGAGCAGGATGGTGCCCGGCTCGACCTTGCGCTTCACGTTCACCGCCAGCAGGTCGGGGCGGTCGAAGGCCCAGGCTTGCGCGAGCACCGTCCCCTCGGAAACCCCCTCGTCGCCGAGGAGCACCGACGAGCGGACCCACCCCTCCGTGCCATCGGAGGCCCGCACGCGGACCCAGTCGCCTCGGGCCTCGAGTGCCACCACCTGCTCCCCGCGCTGGAGCAGGGCGAGGTGGTTCGGCGCCGACGCCTTGCCGCCGTCGGACCGGGCCCGCTGCTGGTCGGTGGGCTCTCGCCGCAGCGAGGTCGGGGCGGTGACGTAGCTCTCGCCGGCGCCGTGGACGGGCGGCGGAGGGGTGGGTTGCGCCGGTGGCGATCGGGACCCGCGAGAGCAAGCGCCCGAGGCGAGAAGGAGTACCGCGCAAGGGGCGGCGAGGCGCGTCATGGCCGTCCTCCCGGCACGGGCCCCGGGCTACCGCTTGCCGTGCACCAGCGTCTTCACGCCAGTGCGGAAGGTGACCTCGACCTTGCCCTGGTCCTTCTGCGCCGAGACGAAGCCGCGGCCGAAGGAAGGATGGTCGAGAACGTCGCCGGCGCTGAACAGCTCGGTGGGAAGGTAGCGCTTGGCCGGGCCCGCCTGACTCGCGAGGATTCTGGTCGAAGGAGGCGACGGCGCCGCGCCCGGCGCCGCGAGGCATCGCGACACGGGCCGGCTTGGCGGCGGCGCTGCGGAACTTGTGCACGGTCCGGCAGGTGTTGCACTCGACCTTCACGGGAACCGCGCCGACCATGGCGATGACGGTGTGCGCCAGCAGTAGCTGGCAGCGCGAGCAGAACGCGTCGACCTCTCCTCCAACCTTGGCCATGAACGCTTGAGTATACCCGCTCACGAAGCGGCGCGCGGCTGCTTTCGATGCTACTGTTCGCCCATGCCCGTCCGGCCCACCGAGGCGGTGGTGGACCTCTCCGCCGTAGCCGAGAACTACCGCACCGCCGTCGAGGTGGGCGGGCGCCCGGTGGTGGCGGTGGTCAAGGCAAACGCGTACGGCCACGGGATGGTGGCCGTTGCCGGGGAGCTCGCTGCTCTCGGTTCCCACATGCTCGGGGTGGCCCTGGTGGAGGAGGGGATCGAGCTTCGGGAGGCGGGCATTGCCACGCCCATCCTCGTGCTCGGAGCCGCCTACGGCGGACAGTACGACCTTCTCGTCGCGCACCGGCTCGTCCCGCTCGTCTTCGCTCCCGAGCACCTCGACGGGCTCGCGCGGGCGGCCCGCGCCGCCGGCGTGCGCGCCACTGCCCACCTCAAGGTCGACACGGGCATGGGGCGCATCGGCCTGCGCCCGTCCGAGCTCGCCGGGTTCGCGGCCCAGGCGCTGCGCACGCCCGAGGTGGCCGTCGAGGGGGTGTGCACCCACTTCGCGAGCGCCGACCTCGAGGACCCGTTGCTCGCGCGGCGCCAGCTCGCCCTCCTCGGCGAGGCTTCGTCGTCGCTCGCGCGTGCCGGGCTGCCGTTGCGCTACCGCCACGTCGCGAACTCGGCCGCGCTGCTCGCCCTGCCCGAGGCCCGCCAGGACCTCACCCGGCCAGGGATCATGCTCTACGGGTACGTGCCGTTCCCGCCGGGGGCGTCCCCGGAGGGCCTGGTGGCGCTGGCGGGCCGGCTCCGCCGCGCCCTGACCTGGCGCACCGAGGTGGTCCAGGTGAAGGAGGTCGAGGAGGGAACGCCGATTTCCTACGGGGGCCGCTGGGTGGCTCGCCGGCGGTCCCGGATCGCCACCTTGCCGGTGGGCTATGCCGACGGCTACCCGCGCCGCCTGTCGGGCCGCCCCGGCTTCGGCGCCGGGGAGGTGCTGGTCCGCGGCAAGCGCGTGCCCGTGGCGGGGACGGTGTGCATGGACCTGACCATGGTGGACGTGACCGAGGTCCCGGGGGTCGCCCCGGGCGAGGAGGTGGTCCTGCTCGGCTCCCAGGGCCGCGAGACGGTCGACGCCGTCGAGCTCGCAGAGAGGGGAGGGACCATCCCCTATGAGATCCTCTGCGGCATCGGCTCGCGCGTCCCGCGCCGGTACGTCAGGGACTAGCGCGTGTTGCGGAGGGTGCTCGCGGGATTCGAGGACTTCGGCCACCTCGTCCTGTTCGGCGGGGAGACCTTCGCCTGGGTGGCCCGTCCGCCCTGGCGCCCGGAGCTCCTCCTGCAGCAGATGGCCGCGATCGGGGTCGGCTCGACCTTCATCGTCGCGGTGACCGGCCTTTTCGCCGGCATGGTGCTGGCCCTCCAGGGGAACTACGCCATGCACCAGTTCGGTGCAGAGGGGTACGTCGGCGGGTTCGTCGCCATCAGCCTGGTGCGCGAGCTCGGGCCGGTGTTCACGGGGCTCATGGTGACCGGTCGCTCCGGAAGCGCCATCACCACCGAGCTCGGCACGATGCGGGTCACCGAGCAGATCGACGCCATGGAGAGCATGGCGGTGAACCCGCTCCACTACCTCGTGGTACCGCGCGTGCTCGCCGCCACGCTCATGATGCCGGTCCTGGCGATCATCTTCAGCGCCACGGGGTACCTGGGTGGCTACGTCATCGGGACCAACGTCTCGCGCATCCCGCCGGGGCCCTTCATCGACCACACCCGCCAGATGCTGGACGTCCCCGACATCCTTCACGGGCTGCTCAAGTCGATCATCTTCGGGACGGTCGTCTCGCTCATCAGCACCTTCCGCGGCTACAGCGCGAGCGGAGGGTCGCGCGGCGTGGGAGAGGCGACGACGCGGGCGGTGGTGTGGAGCTCGGTCGCCATCCTCGTCCTCGACTACGTCATCACCTTCCTGGCGATGGGCTAGCGGCCATGGCGATGATCGAGGTGCGGGACCTGTGGAAGGCCTTCGGCGACAAGGAGGTGCTGCGCGGCGTCGACCTCTCGGTGGAGAAGGGGACCACCTTCGTGGTGCTCGGAGCCTCGGGTTCGGGCAAGACGGTGCTCCTGAAGCACGTCATCGGCCTCTTGCAGCCGAACCGCGGATCGGTCCGAGTGGACGGCGTCGAGATGTGCGGGCTGAGGGGCCGGGCGCTCACCGAGGCGCGCCAGGTGTTCGGCATGGTGTTCCAGGGCGCGGCGCTCTTCGACTCCATGACCGTCTTCGAGAACGTGGCCTTTCCGGTGCGCGAGAAGCGCGGACCCACGCTCATTCGAGGAGCTCCGGGCCCGCGTCGTGGAGAGCCTGAGGGTGGTGGACCTGGGCGAGGACGTGCTCGACTGTGGCCGGCGGAGCTGTCCGGCGGCATGCGCAAGCGCGTCGCGCTGGCGCGCGCGCTGGTGGCCGAACCCAAGGTCGTGCTCTACGACGAGCCCACCACGGGCCTCGATCCCATCACCACCGACTCCGTGGACCAGATGATCAACCACGCCAAGGAGCGACGCGGAGTGACGAGCATGGTCATCTCCCACGACATCGCGAGCGCCTTCCGGGTGGCCGACCGGCTTGCTGTGCTCTACGATGGCCGCATCGCCGCCCAGGGGACGCCGGAGGAGGTCCGGCGAAGCGAGGACCCGTACGTGCAGCGCTTCCTGGCGCTCTGGTTCGAGAAGCAGTGAGGCCTGTTTCCCCGAATGCCCGGTCCCGTCTGGAACAAGGTGTTGGCGAATAAGGCCCTGGCCGTCGGGCTCCTCGTCGCCGTTGCCGGCACCGTATTCCTCCTCGCCTTCACCTTCTTCCGCAAGAGCGGGCTCTCGGACCGGGACAGCTACGTGGTCACCGCCGTGTTCGACGATGTCACCGGGCTCGCCTGGAAGAGCCGGGTCCAGGTCGCCGGCATCCAGGTCGGCGAGGTCACCGACATCAGCCTCGACGGGGAGCGTGCCCGCCTCACCCTGCGCGTGAAGAAGGACATCCCGCTGCACGCCAACGCCTGCCTCACCAAGCGGTACCCCTCCGCCCTGCTGCCCGACGCGCTTCTCGAGGCCACGCTCGGCTCTCCACCGTCACCCCTGCTCAGGGACCTCCCGGAGGAGAGCCGCGAGATCACCTGCGTGAGGGACGCGGCCAGCGTGGCCAAGCTGATGGAGTCGCTGTCCAAGATCGCCGCCGACATCCAGGTGGTCTCCCACGACCTTGCCGAGACCGTCGGCGGAACCAAGGGGAGCGTGAAGGAGATCATCGAGAACGTCACCCGGGTCTCCCGCACGCTCGACGAGCTGCTCGGGGACAACGCCAGGCGCATCGGCGCCATCCTCAGGAACGCCGAGGCGGTGAGCGGCGACATCCGCTCCCTCACCGACGCAGGACAAGGACCGCTACCACGCCATCGCGAAGAACGTCGAGGAGGCGAGCGCCAGGCTCAACCGGGTGCTCGCCTCGGTCGAGAGCATCATCGGACCGGGCGAGCCGGAACTGAAGCAGTCGGTGCAGGGGGCGCGCCAGGCGCTCGAGAAGCTCAACAAGACGCTCGACGAGGTGGAGAAGGTGGCGAGCACGGTCGCCGAGGGCAAGGGCGTGGCCGGCAAGCTCCTCATGGACGAGCAGCTCGGGGAGAAGATGGGCCGCGCGGTCGAGAGCGTCAGCGACTACGTCGACCGGATGGCCGCCCTGCAGCTCAAGGTGGGGCTGCGCTCCGAGTGGCTCTTCAACCAGAGCGGGGCCAAGACCTACTTCGGCGTGACCCTCATCCCGCGGCCGGACAAGTACTACATCTTCGAGCTGGTGAGCGACCCGCGCGGCTACAACACCGTCAGCAACCAGACCGCGACGACCGTGAACCAGACCACCGGGACCTCGGTCACGACGACGACCACCACCTCCACGAACACCCAGCAGCTCGCCATCTCGGCCGAGTTCGGCAAGCGCTACGGGCCGGTGGTCCTGCGCGTCGGCATCATCGAGAGCTCGGGAGGCGCGGGCGCGGACCTGCTCTTGCTCCAGGACACCCTGAAGATGTCGCTCAACCTCTACCAGTTCACGCGGCCCACCGTGAACGCCTTCCCCCGGGCAAAGCTGTGGGTCGACTGGGCCATCCTCCCGAACGTGTACGTCACCGCCGGTACGGACGACTTCCTGAACGCCTGGCGGGCCGGGCGCTACCCGCTCGGTCCCAACTTCAACGTGGGCCGCGATATCTTCGTCGGGGCCGGGCTCGTCTTCACCGACCAGGACATGAAGGCGCTCCTCGTCGGCGCGGGAAGCACCGCCGCCGCCGCGGCCGCGTCTGCGGCCAAGTGAGCGCACCGAGAGGCGCCCGCGCGGACGCCCTCCCTCGTTCAGCCTCGACGGAGGGCGTGTCCGGCGGGGTGGCCGGTGCGGGCCCCCGGGACGGAGAATCCCTGGCCGGATGCCACGGCCCGCGATGAACGTCGTTCCGGCCCGCCGCGGCCGCTTCAGCGGCCGGCGTCCAGCGACGCGAAGGGCCCCAGGTCGCCGAGGGCGCGGAGGAGCTGGGCGCGGGCGGTGGCGAGGTTGAACCGCGCCTGCACCGTCTGGGCGGCGGCCGTCGTCGCCGAGACCTGGGCGTCGCTGAGCTCGATGATGTTGCCGATGCCCACCTGGTAGCGCCCCTCGGCGAGGCGGAGCAGTTCCTTGGCGTTGACGAGGGCGTCGTCCGACGCCGTGACCGTTGCCTTGGCGGCGATCACGGCGAGCCGCGCCTGCTCGACGTCGAGGCGGACCTGCTGGCGAAGGGCGTCGTCCTGGGCGACGAGGGCAGTGAGGTTTGCCTCGGCCTCCTGGGCCTGGGCCACCGTGATCCCGCCCTGGAAGAAGTTCCAGGTGAGCGTGCCCTGCACATTCCAGTTCCAGGACAGGTGGCCGAAGTCGATGCCCGCGTTGGCCCAGTTGGCCGATACGCCGAGGCTCGGCCAGTAGTTTCCCTTCACCGAGCTGATGGTGAGGTTCTGGGCGGCGATCTGCTCGGCGTCGGACTTGATGTCGGGCCGTCCGGTGAGGGCCTGCGGCAGCAGGGTTTCGGTGGTGTCGTCCTCGCCGGGCACCGTGGGGAAGGCCTCGGTCACGACGTCGTAGTTCGTGGGGCCCTCGATGCCCATCGCCAGGTTCAGCTGTGCCTTGGCGGTGAGGTAGTTGTTCTGCGCGGTGATGAGCTGGACCCGGGCATTGGCGACGTTGTAGCGGGACTGCGCGAGCGCGATCTCCGGCTGGGTGCCGACTGACGACGAAGCCCTCGGTCTGCCGCAGGTGGGCTTCCTGGTTGACGAGCGTCTCCTGGGCCACGGCGACGAGGTCCTTGCTGGCGCGCGCCGCGAAGTAGGCGGTGCGCACCCCGAGGAGCACCTGGAGCTCGGTGTACCGCTCGGTATCGCGTTGCCCCGCCGCCTTGGCCTTGGCGGAGCGCCAGGCGTCCAGGGTCGCGCCGAAATCCCACACCAGCTGGGAGAGCGTCCCCGTGAAGTCGAAGAAGTTGTAGGTCTGCCAGCTGTACGTGGTCGGAGGGGTCAGGCTCGGCGAGTACCCGGGGCGTGGCGTGAAGTTCGCGGTGGTGCGTTGGTACGAGTAGCTGACGCCGCTCAGCTGGGGCAATAGCGGTGCTCTCGCCTCGTTGGACCGAGCCTCCGCCGCGAGCGTTGCGGCGCGCGCCTGGCGGATCTGCGGCTGGTTGTCCCAGGTGGCCCGCGTCGCCTCTTCGAGCGACAGGGCCCCGCCGTCCAGCTTCGGCGTCGCCGGCGCGGCCCCCGCTGCGAGGGATGCCCGCGGCAGGCAGACCCCCGCGGCGAGGCTCAGGGCGGCGAGGGCCACGCGCGCGGCGCCGCGCCGGCGCGAGCGCGGGGGGAGCCCGAGCGGGGAGCTGGGCTCGTTCCGGGGCGCCGCCCACTGCGCCGCAGGGAGGATCCGGAGCCGGCCCCCGAGCCTCTCCGCCGGTATCGCGGCGGCCGATGCGAGAGAGGTGCTCGCTGGGGATCGCGACGATTCACCATTCATGGTCTTGCCCTATCGTTCGAGAGCGACGCCGAGGCTCGTCGTCGCTCACGGTCAGTATGGCCCGAGGCCCGAGGTTAGCGCCCGGGATGGCGGAGTCGGACCCGCGGACTGGGAGAGGGACAGCACCCGCCGGGGCCCCTCATCGCCCCCCGCCGCAGCCAGCCCATGGCCTGCGGCTACCCCGAACCCGGTGCCCCCGCCGCAAGATCGCCCCGAAAGGGCCGAACTTCCTGACGCGCACGTGCGCTCGCCCGGGTGTGGCCCTCTCATTCGAACCTCAGGGCCTGGATGGGGTCGAGCTGGGAAGCCTTGTGGGCCGGGTAGAGGCCGAAGACCACGCCCGACGAGCGCCGCTGAAGCCGACCGCGATGCACGACGACGTCCGGGCGGTAGAGGACCTCCCAGCCGAAGCTCGTCGCGAGCCGCCAGGCGCACGGCCAGCCCGAGCGCGACCCCGATGAGCCCGCCGGTGACGGCGAGGGTGAGTGCCTCCACGAGGAACTGCAGTCGGATGTCGGCCGGCTTCGCGCCCACCGCCATGCGCAGGCCGATCTCCCGGGTCCGCTCGGTGACCGACACCAGCATGATGTTCATGATCCCGATGCCGCCCACGAGCAGCGAGACGGCGGCGATGGCGGCGAGGAGGGTGGTGAGCGTGCGGGTGCCCTCCTGCTGGGCGCTCGCGATCTCGCTCAGGTTGCGGATGGAGAAGTCGTCGTCGGCGCCCGCGCGCAGGTGGTGCCGGTCGCGCAGGAGCCCCGCGGATCTGGCGTCTCGCGCGCGGGCGGTCGTGTCGGCCCCGGTGGCGCTCGACCAGCGATGCTGCCGGCGATGTACGTTCTTCAGACCGCCCTGGATCTTCTGCTGGAAGGTGGTCACGGGCACGATGAGCGCGTCGTCGTAGTCCTGGCCCGTACTGGCGACTGGCCCTTCTTCTCGAGGACGCCCGCCACCGATGAAGGGGATGTTCTTCACGCGGACGACCTGGCCGACCGGGTTCGCGCTCGGCCCGAAGAGCTTGTCGGCGACCGTCTGGCCGAGCACGGCCACCTTGTTCGCCGCCGTCGACGTCCGGCCTGCGTGAGAGGGCTCGCCGCGGTCGCCGGCCAGGTGCGGATCTGGAAGTACTCCGGGGTGCGTCCCGAAGACGGAGGTGGTCCAGTTCTGGTCCTCGGACATCACCTGGGCGCTCGACGCGGAGCTGGCGCCGCAGCGGCGCGACGGTGGGGACCTCGGTCTGGATGGCCTTCAGGTCGTCCCAGGTGAGCGTGGGCATGCGACCCGAAGCCGCCCATGGCGCCGCCCGCGGTGCTCGAGCCCGGCAGGACGATGAGCATGTTCGAGCCCATGGCGGCGAAGGCCTGCCTCGACCCGCGCCTTGGCGCCGTCGCCGATGGCCACCATGGCGATGACCGCCGACACGCCGATGACCATGCCCGAGCGTGGTGAGGAAGGAGCGCAGCTTGTTGCGCGTCAGCGCGCGCAGGGCGACGCGGAGCGTCTGAGCCAGTTCATCGATGCCGCCTCCTCGCTGCCCCGGCGTGCCCGGCGGGAGCAGCGGCCGCGCTGGGGGCGCTGGCGCGCGTCGGAGAGCACTTGCCGTCGCGCATCACGACCACGCGCGAGGCGTACTGGGCGATGTCCGGCTCGTGGGTGACGAGGACCACCGTGATGCCCGCGCGGCCCAGCTCCTGGAAGAGCGCCATCACCTCGACGCTGGTGCGCGAGTCGAGGTTCCCGGTGGGCTCGTCGGCCAGGATGACGCGCGGGCGGGTCACGAGCGCGCGCGCGATGGCCACGCGCTGCTGCTGGCCACCCGACATCTGGTTGGGGTGGTGGTCGGCGCGGTCGCCGAGCCCCACCCGGGCGAGCGCCTCGGCGGCCCGCGCGGTGCCGCTCGGCGGTGCCGACGCCGGCGTAGAGGAGCGGCAGCTCCACGTTCTCGAGGGCGTCGGTGCGGCGAGAGCAGGTTGAAGCTCTGGAAGACGAAGCCGATGGTGCGGTTGCGCACCTCGGCGAGCTCGTCGGCGCGAGAGCCGCGAGACCTCCTGCCCGTCGAGGAGGTAGCGTCCGCTCGTGGGCCGGTCGAGGCAGCCGACGATGTTCATCAGCGTCGACTTCCCGGAGCCCGAGGCGCCCATGATGGCGGTGAACTCGCCCTGCTCGACCGAGAGCGACACGCCGCGCAGCGCGTGGACCTCGACGTCGCCCATGACGTAGGTCTTCGCGACGTCATCGAGCAGGATGAGCGGGTGCGTCGGCCATTCGAGCCTGTCCTAAAGCCCGCGCCGCAGCCCGGCAGCCATTCCGCTCCGGGGGGCCGCCGACGGCGTCGGTGATGGCGAGGTCGCCGGCGCTTGAGGTCGCCCTCGACGACCTCCGTGTAGGTGCCGTCGGAGATGCCGGTGCGAATCCGCTCCGGTGACGGGCTTGTCCGCCGTCGAGCACCCAGACGGTGCGCCGGTCGGCCGGCTCCACCGAGCGCCGCGGCGCGAGCCCCCGCGGGGCGCCGCTCCCTGGGCCTGTCCGGCCGGACCACCCGGCCGCCCCTGCCCCGCGCGGCGACCATGCCGGGGAGGGGGCGGAAGCGCAAGCGCCGCGTTCGGCACCTTGAGTGACGTCGTCCTTCTCCGCGTAGACGAAGGTGGCGTTGGCGGTCATCCCGGGCAGAGCTTCAGGTCGGGGTTGTCGACGTCGATGACCGCGTCGTAGGTCACGACGTTCTGCACCGTCTGGGGCGCGTTGCGGATCTGCCGCACGCACTCCGCGGAAGACCTCGGACGGGTAGGCGTCGACCGTGAACGAGGCGGCCATCGCGGCGCGCAGCCGGCCGACGTCCGACTCGGCGACGCTCGTGTCGACCTGCATCTTGGCGAGGTCCTCGGCGATGACGAAGAGGGTGGGCGCCTGCAGGGAGGCGGCGACCGTCTGTCCCACGTCGACGTTGCGGGAGATGACGATGCCGTTCGTGGGCGAGATGATGTCGGTGTAGGCGAGGTTCACCTCCGCCTGGTGGAGGCTGCGCCGAGCCTGCGCCACCGCGCCCTCGGAGGCCTTCACCTGCGCGTCGTTGGCGTCGGCATTGGCCTGCGCCGTGTCGAGGTCCTGCTGGGCGTTCAGCTTGCGCGTTGAAGAGCCTTCTGACGTACGTACTGGCGCCGCGTGTCCACGGCCTGCACCTGGGCCTTCACGAGGTTGCCCTCGGCGGCGACGAGGTTCGCCCGCGCCTGGTCGACCGCGGCCTGGAAGAGGAGCGGGGTCGATCTTGGCGATGAGCTGGCCCTTCTTCACCGCCGAGTTGAAGTCGGCGTGAAGGGCGGCGACCCGGCCCGAGACCTGGGTGCCCGACCTGGACGGTGACGATCGCCGACAGGGTCCCCGTGGCGGTCACCTTCGCGACGATCTTGCCGCGCTCCACCTTGGCCGTGTCGAACTGGATGGCGGACTTTCCGGCCCCTGCGCGCCAGCGCCAGATGACGACGACGGCGCCGGCGGCGGCGATGACGAAGAGCAGGATGAGGAGAAGTCGGCGTCGGGTCATGGTGCGGTCTCTTGCGCGAGCGCCGCGGCAGGCAGGCCCGGGGCGCTGCGGTAACTTTCGAGAAGTACGGGCCTAATCGGCCGGTCGCGGAGCGGTCGAAGGCGAACGATGCGAATCTTAGGCGCTCAACGCTGAGGGTTGTCGAAAAATCGGTGAAGAAGCGTGAAGGCGTGGCCACGGGCAACGCCCCGGTCCGCGGGTATACTCCGAGGCGCATGAGGACCTGGCTCAAGGTCGCCGCCGTGGCGCTCGCCGGCGTCGCCGCGGCGCAGATGCTCTGGCACCGGGGCGGCGAGTCCGCCCGGGAGGGACGGGAGGCGCCTGCGCTCGAGCTGCCCGATCTCCGCGGCCAAACACTCGACCTCGCGCGGTTGCGCGGCAGGGTTGTCGCGCTCAACTTCTGGGCGACCTGGTGCGGGCCCTGCAACGACGAGCTGCCGGCCCTGGCGCGCGCCTGGCGAGAGGGGCAGGGGCGCTGCCAGGAGATCGTCGGCGTGACCGAGGAGTCCCCGCGAGACGAAGTCGCCGCTGCGGTGAAGCGGTTCGACATCCCGTACCCGGTGGTCCTCGACGCCGACGGAGTGGTGGCTCGCGACTACGGCGTCACCGGGTACCCGCGGACCTACATCGTCGACGCGGAGGGGCGGATTCGGAAGGTCGTCACGGGGCGCCTCTCCCAGGCCCGGCTCGAGGCCGAGATGGCCCCCTATGTCCCGGATCGCTGCACGGGGAGCTAGGTCCGTGACCCGAGCGAGCTATTGCCCCGTCTGCAGGCGCAAGCGCCCCCCCGGCCAGCGAACCCGGCCTGGCCGTTCTGCTCGCGACCGCTGCCGGCTGGTCGACCTGGGGCGCTGGCTCGGGGAGGAGTACCGCGTCCCCGGAGAGCGCGCCGGGGACGGGACCGTGAGCACGCCGAACGCAAGCGAGGACGAGAGTCCATGAGACCAGTCGTGTACCTCGTGAGGGCGCTGCCCGGCGGCATCCCGGATGAAGTCCGCGGCTCGGTGGAGCTGCGCGGCGGAGAAGCGCGCGCGCTCCCGCCAGGCGAGCTCGCCGAGCGGGCGCGCGGGGCCAACATCCTCGTCGTGACGTACCTCGACCGCGTCGACGAGCCGCTCCTCGCAGCCCTGCCGACGGTGCGCTGCGTCTGCTCCTACGGAGTGGGCGTGAACCACCTCGACCTCGACGCCATCCGGCGCCGTGGCCTCCGGGCGACGAACACGCCGGACGTGGTCACCGGCGCGACCGCCGACCTGGCGATGGCCCTGCTCCTCGCGGCGGCGCGGCGGGTGTCCGAGGGGGACCGGCTCATCCGCGCCGGCGGCTGGCGCGAGGCCAGCCCGGAGCTGTTCCTCGGCACCGAGGTCACGGGCAAGGTGCTCGGCATCGTGGGTTTCGGGCGCATCGGGCAGGCGGTCGCTCGCCGCGCCTCCGGCTTCGGAATGCGCATCCTCTACAGCGGTTCCCGGGAGGTCCCGTTCGCCGGCGCCCGGCGGGTGGAGCTCGCCGAGCTCCTCGCGGACAGCGACTTCGTTTCCCTCCACTGCCCGCTCACGTCCGCCACCCGCGACCTGCTGTCTCGCGACCGGCTCGCGCTCATGAAGAGGGGCGCGGTGCTTGTGAACACCTCGCGCGGCCCCGTGGTCGACGAGGATGCCCTTGCCGATGCCCTCGAGAGCGGTCGACTCTTCGCCGCCGGGCTCGACGTCTTTCGCGACGAGCCCAACGTGCCCGAACGGCTTCGCCGCCTCGAGAATGTCGTCCTCACGCCTCACGTCGGGTCGGGGACGGTGGAGACGCGGACCGCCATGGCCCGCATGGTGTGGGACGAGGTGCAGCGGGCCGCGGCCGGGCGGCCTCCCGTCCACCCCGTGCCGTGAACCGGCGCCCGGTGGCAGGGCGTTTGCCGGCGCGGCCGCGGGCGCGGGTGGTATAAGGCCGCGAACATGCTCACGGGATTGGGCCAGGAGAGGGGACTCGTGGACCTCCACTGTCACCTGCTCTGGGGCATCGACGACGGCTGCCGCAGCCCGGAGGACTCGCTCGCTGCCGCCCGGGCGCTCGTGGCCTCAGGCTACAGCGACGCCGCCCAGACCCCGCACGCCCGCTCCGACTTTCCCAGCCGGGATTCGGCGCTCTGCGAGGAGCGCTTCCTCGAGCTCTCCGCCCTGCTCGAACACGAAGGGGTGCCGCTTGCCATCCACCGCGGCGCCGAGAACTTCCTCGACGAGGGGTTTCTCGACCGCGTGGCCCGGGGAGAGCCGAGAGCGCTCGGCGCCGCGGGCCGGTACGTCCTCGTGGAGCTCCCGTTCGCCGGTTCGGTCCCGCGGCTGCCGGACCTCCTCTTCCGCATCCGGCTGAAGGGCCTCGTGCCGGTGCTGGCTCACCCCGAGCGGTGCGCCGAGTTCGAGCGACCCGGGCGCGCCGAGGAGTCCTCCCGCCTCGGAGCTGCCCTGCAGCTCGATGTCGGCGCGCTCGTCGGCCGCTACGGGCGCACGGCGAGGAAGCTTGCGGAGCGCCTTCTCGGCGCGGGGCTCTACGCTGCCGCCTCCACCGACCTGCACGGCCCGGTGGAGGCCGACCTCTGGATTCCGGATGCCCTGCGAACGCTGGAGAAGCGGGCCGGACCAGCGGAGGCGGAGCGCCTCTGCCGCGACAATCCGCGCCGGGTGCTCGCCGGGGAGGAGCTCGCGTGAAGCGCCTGCTGCAAGCCGGTGATCGGCCTCGCCATCTCCGGCGGCGCGCTCTGGCTCACCTTGCGGGGCAAGGACCTCGGGGCCATCTGGCAAGCGGTTCGCGCGGCGGACTACATCTGGGTCGTCCCCTACCTCGTCATCCTCACTGCCATCCACCTCGCGAGGACGTGGCGGTGGGGCATCCTGCTCGAGCCGGTCGCGAAGGTGCCCTTCGCGAAGCTCAACGCGGCTTCCGCGGTCGGAGTGATGGCCCTCGTCCTTCTTCCGTTCCGCCTCGGCGAGTTCGCGAGGCCCTACCTCATCGCCGAGCGCCCCAAGCTTCGGGTATCGGCGGCGCTCTCGAGCGTGGTGGTGGAACGCGTCGCCGACGGGATCTTCACGGCCGGATTGCTGGTGGTGACGCTACTCGCCGTCCGGGAGGGTACCCCCGGCCTGCCGTTCCTTCGGGCGGTCGGCGTGCTCGTCTTCCTCATCTTCGCGACCCTGCTCGCCTTCCTGGTGGTGGCCTATCGCAACCGGGAACTCGCGGTTCGCATCACGCACCGGATCGTCGACCCGCTGTCGCCTCGGGTTGCGGCCCGGGTCTCGGGAATGATGGATGCCTTCATCCACGGGCTTCGCCTCGTGCCCTCGAGGAGGAAGGTCGCGCTCTTCTTCGCCCTCACCGCCGTCTACTGGGCCATGAACGGGTGGGGGATGAAGGTGCTGGCGCGCGCCTTCGACCTCCACCTCTCGTTCGTCGCCGCCTACACGGTGCTCGGGGTGCTCGTCGTCGGGGTCATGATCCCGGCAGGCCCGGGCATGGTGGGCACCTTCCAGGCGGCGACCGTCCTCGGCCTCTCGCTGTTCCTGCCGAAGGAGGTGGTCGACACGAGGGGCGCCGCCTACGCCAACGTGCTCTGGGCCATCCAGCTTGCGCACCAGACCGCTCTCGGGCTCTTCTTCCTCTTCTCCCGCCACATCCGCATCGCGAACATCGTCGAGGCGCCGGCGGAGGTCGAGGACGAGCTGGAGGAGGAGGAGGCGCAGTACCGAGCGCGGGGGGACGGTGCCGCCATGGGGCAAAATGAGCCGCGTTGACAGGCGGTTGCGTTGGCCCTATAAGCCCGGGTCGCTTGCGGGCCGGAGAGAATCGGTGAGGTAGCTCAGTCGGCTAGAGCGAGGGTCTCATAATCCCTAGGTCGGGAGTTCGATTCTCCCCCTCACCACCAGAAGCAGCAGTAAATTAGAGAGCTTCCAGCCCAGGGGTTGAACCCTGGCGCTGGAGGTGTGTACGCTATGCCCCACCTGTGCCCCATTTTTTCAGGGTCCAGGCAGGGGGAGGCGACCATGGCCAAGAGGATTTCAGAGCAGGACCGGAGCGAGTGGGAGAAGGAGGGCGGACGCATCCGGGTCGATTCACGAGGCAGAGGGGTCTACTTCATCCGCAGGCAGGTGAACGGGCGCCGGTACGAGGTGAGCACCCGAGCCACGACGCTCAAGGCGGCCCTGGAGCACCTCAAGCGCTTTCAGGCTGACCCGGAGGGCTACCGGCCCGAGGGCGAGGTCCGGGCCGAGCCAATCTACCTCGACAACGACCTGTGCAAGGTGTTCCTGGCGTGGAGCATGGCCGAGGGGAATTCTACACCGTGGGTCAATAAGCAGAAGGTCGTCCTGGCGTGGTGGATGGGGAAGCTCCGGGGCGTCGACCTGCGGCGGGCGAGCTTACGGGACCACATCCTCCCGCCGCTTGAGGGCACGGCGAGTCGGGCGCACAAAATCCGGGTGCTCAAGACCTTCTACGCGTGGATGCGGAAGGTGACGCACGCTATCGCGACCGCGGAGGACCCGACCTGGGGCCAGCTATCCGCGCCGCAGTCGAGGCCCGAGCAGTGGACGCGCTCCAAGGTGGTGCCGAGGGATCACGTCCTCCTGGCGATCGAGGGCCTAACGTCGCCGTGGAGGGAAGCGCTCACCGTGCAGGCGGGGACGGGCCTGCACACCACGGAGATCATCCGGTTCACCGCCGAGGGCGGGGCAATCGAAGCCCTGCCGCGCGGCGCGACGCAGGATGGCGTGGCCGGCGTGCTCGTGGTGACGCAACACAAGAGCGGGGAGCCGATCCGAGTCCGGGTGTCGGGGCCGGTCCTTGAGGCGGCGAAGCGGCTCCGCGAGCACGTCGCGCGCATGGCCGATGAACGTGCCGCAAACGCGGAGGCCACGCACGCGGCACGCGCCAAGGCTCGCGGCGAGAAACCAACGAAAGACTACACGCGCCCGGCCACTTTCAGCCGTGAGTGGTACGACCGCGCCGTGCGGGCTGCCTGTGCCGTCGTGAA
Source organism: uncultured delta proteobacterium (assembly GCA_963754915.1). Classification (GTDB taxonomy): domain Bacteria; phylum Myxococcota; class Myxococcia; order Myxococcales; family Anaeromyxobacteraceae; genus DATJZG01. The sequence goes on from CAVWHZ010000013.1 coordinate 138,426, forward strand.
ACATCCTGACGGCTCGACCGGCATCCCCGTATTCACTCCGGGCATGCTGCGTCACTCCGTCGCGTCGTGGGCGATCAACGCTGGCGCCGATCCGGCCGTGGTGTCCGCGTACCTGGGGCACAAGAGCCCGAGGACTACGCGGAAGTTCTACGCGACCTTCGCCAGCCCGACGAAGGTGCCCACGCTGATGTGATCTGTCGGAGTGCGCGAGTAGCATCCACACAAGGTTCGAGCGGGCGCCCGCCAAGGCCCCGCTCGCGGCCGACACGGCCTCGGAGGGGACGTGCGACGATCCGAGACTAGCACCGGCGACCGACACCCGCTCGCGGTGAGGATCAAGGCGAAGCTCAGGGCGACGCCCCGGGCCGAGTGGGACCGTGCTGCAGCGGAGTACCAGCGTCTGGGTTACGAGGTCACGCGGGCCCGGAGCGGCGCGATCACCGGGCTACAGGCGATCCGGGTCGCGCAGGCCGCCAAGCTCAAAGGCCGGCCCCGAAAGCGCGCGGCCGGGGCGCACACCCTCCGGGTCGGCCCTGGTTTGACCCCGGAGGACGTGCAGGCCGGCTTGTCGGTCCTGTTGGACCTGGGGTCGCCACGGAACTGGCACCTTGGGCTGGGGGACCTTGTACGGCGGGGGTTCGTCGAGACCGTGGCCGCTGCGGCGAAGGCTCGGGCCGGCCGGGGCGGCGCGGGTCCCGCCGCGGCGGCGAAGGACAGAAAGAGACGGGCCGCCCCTATCGACCAAGACATCGCGCGCCGGAATCGGCTGGGCCAGACCGACAAGCAAATCGCCGCCGACCTCCACGTCGGGCGCAATAGGGTTGCGGCCGTGCGCAAGGGCGCGCGCAGCTAAATTGCACCGCTCAGTTCAGTGCAGAGCAGCCCGGATGGCAGGCTCCGGGGTGCATGACGACAAACCGCAATCGCCCCATTCGCATCCGGCCGCTCCGTGAGGCGCTCAACATCCCCAGAACCGCGCTCGCGAAAGCGGCGGGCATCTCCACCACCACCGTCAGGTATGCGGAAGCCGGCGTGCTGTCCGAGAGGACGGCGCAGCTCATCGCTCCGCACCTGGGCGTCAAAGCCGAGGATTCTGCTGCCGCCAGTCGGGGAGCGCCCGTGAACTCGACCCCTGCAGACAAGCCCGGGAGGTACCAACACAGGAGTCCGCCCGGGAACGCCCTGGCGCTCTCCCGCCGCCAGACCGCCCGCGCCCTGGGCGTGCGTAACGCCACGGTCGCTGACCTCGTGCGGCGTTGCCTGCTTCGGGAGGTGCCCTTCGGGACGCAGAGGCGGATCCCGCGCGAGGACGTGGAGCGGCTCGCACGCGAGGGCTTCACCTCCGAGGGCGAGCGCATGCCACGGCGCCGTACCCGGAGCGCGGGTGCGTGCGACCCGGAGGCTCTGCTCAGATTGGACCTCTCGACGCTCGCGCCGCGGGGAGGCTAGTGATGCCTGCCCGCGTTGTGCTCAACGCCGATGCCCGCGAGTCCCGAATGAAGACGCGGGACACTCCCCGAGGCAACGGGGCCGAAGAGATTGAGGGGAATGTTCGATTTTGGGTGGATTCCCTTTCCTTGGAGGACGTGCGCACCGCGCGCGACCGTGCAGTCGAACGACTCGCCGGCCAGGAAGGCGCGGCGCTCGAGCTGGCCTTGACCCTGGCCCCTCGTTCCTGCGACCCCGGTCGCCTCCGGGAGCGCGAGCACCTCCAGTTCGTGCCCCTCGCCGAGCTTCCCGAGGGTCACGGGCTCGGCGACGTGTTCGACGAGTTCACGGGCGGCGGTATTCCGCCCGGGAGCCTCGTCGGGGTAGGTGCACCAGGCACGGGGGCGGGCAAGACAGCACTCCTCTTTCAGGCGCTCGACGGGCTGGCGATGCGAAGCGCCGCCACAGCCGAGGACCCGGAGGCGACCGTCCCCCTGACCCCGGTCGTGATCCTCTCCGAGATGGCCGAGGAGGACCTCGAGAGCCGCACCCTCGGTCGCCTGCTCGGCGCGCCGGGGCAGATCTTCCTGGCGGGGCGCAGCGCTCGCCGCTTCCACAAGTGGGCGTGGGTGGAGCGGATGTTCAACGAGGCCGAGGCGCTCATGCGCCCCGGAGGCCTTTTCGCCAAGATGGTGGCGTGGCAGCGGTACGAGAGGGCCGGGAAGCTCTCAGGGCCGACCTTGCTGCAACTCGTAGAGAGCAAGGTTGACTGTTGGCTCACGGATCTGGAGCGCGCCTACCCGGGACGCGAAATCGTGCCCGTGGTCGCGCTCGACCCGATCAATTCCTTTCTCTCTCAGGACGGTCGCAGCGAGGTCGAGACCCTCGGCGAGATGGCCGCCGCCCTGGACGAGCTCGCCGACCGGCGTCGGCCAGACCGACAGCGCTGGATCGTCGCCTTCACCATCGAGACCAACAAGTCGGCAGCCATCGCGGCTGGGAACGGCACCCCCAACCCCAGCGCCGCCGCCGTCTATCGCGGCACCATGCAGCTCCTCCATCGCTGCGACCTCGCCTTGATCCTCACGCCCGAGGCCCCCGACCCGGACGGTGTCCGCCCCGTCACACTGACCCTGGACAAGAACCGCACCGGGCGAAGCGGTGTCTCGACCGTCTACCGCTGGCAGACCCGCACCGGCCTGCGGTTCGTCCCCGAGACCATTCAGGAGCACGCGAGCCGGGGCGCCGACAGGGGGACCAAGTCGAGCGCCCCGACGACCAAGCAGGTCACCGCCCTCTGCGAACTCGTCGAGCGCATCTCGGCCGCCCAGGAGAACGCCACCGAAACCAGACTCCGCACCCAACACCGGGACATTGGCTGCACCTACCACGCCGTCGTCGGCCTCATCCTCCACTGCAAGGAGAAGGGCTTGGTGAGGGCGCTTGACCGGAAGGTGCGCGGCGGCGGCACGCCCCTCACGGTCATCGAGGGCTGGCGCGGGAAGCTCCAGACGGGTATGCCCGAATGAAACCGGCGCAACCGGTGCGAACCCGTGCGGAGGGGGTTTCCGGACGCGGGCGCCACCCGAGCCGAGCCCTCGGAATTGAACAAGTGCGCTATAGGGGAATCGCGTGCGCTTCAATTCAGAAGCGCACGCATTCCCCCTTCCCCGCGTGCCCGAGTTTCGGGAACCGGTGCACCGGTTCGCTGCACCGGTTCCGGTTCGTCCGCTCGTCCTGTTCCCCACGGGACGAATCCGGACGAACGGACGAATCCTCGAGAACGTGACATCGGCCCCACGTTGCGATCCGTAGGGGGTATGGCTGGAAGCAGCGAACCAACGAACGGCAGCGCTCGCCGTCGAGGACCTGGCCGGCCGTGGCTGCCGGGGCAGAGCGGCAATCCGGCGGGGCTGCCGAAGGACATCCCGGCAGCGGTCGCGGAGTGCCGCCGCCTCGCGTTGCAGCACGTCCCCCGCGCGATCGAACGGCTCGCCGAGCTGCTCGACGACGAGGACCCGCGCGTGGTCGCCAGCGCCGCCACGGCTCTTTGCGACCGTGGCGGCGTTGCGCCCCGAGCATGGGAGGGCGAACGCCTCGAGATCGTCCCAGCGGTCGATCTGGACGCCCTCCGCGCGAGCCTCGCGGCCCGCATCGCCTCGCTCGCCGCCTCTCGGCAGCCGGCCGAGCTGCCGCCCGCCGCCGCGGCCACGGTCGAGGTCCCGGGAGCGGCGCCATCGGCGCCCGGCAGTGGAGCCGAGCCATGACTGGGGCACGGGTGGGGCAGGGGACGGCGGTGCCGCATGGAACACGCGCTGTTACAGGCTATTCCGCGACCGACCTAGGGATTACGAAGCATGAGTGCCGGCTCACTCTGTCTGCGGACCCGCTCGATCCGCCCCCCACGCTCGGCGACTGCGAGTCCTGCGGAATCTTCGCGCCTCTCGGCCCCGGCCTGCTCTGCCCGCTCTGCTCGGACCTCGCCGCCGCCATCGCCAGTCGGAGCGCGGCATGATCATCGACCGCGAGCGCCTCATCTTGCGGTGCGCCGCAGAGCAGCTCGACCCGGCGCGTATTCGGGCCGAGACACACCGCCGAAAGCCGCGCAGGGATCGCGGCGTGGCCCGTGCGGCTGCGCCAGGCGGCGGGACGACCCGGGACAGGCGCGAAGCCCGCCGCGTGGATCCTGCGGCTCGCCAGCGCGTCGAGGATACGCCGCCATGAGCGTCTTCCGCGAGCTACTCGCGCGGGTGTCACCGGCCCGCATCCCCGAGATCCCCGAGGCCCTCGGCGGCCTCTCGCCCGCCGAGCTCGAGGCGGTTAAGTACATGTGGATCGAACTCTGGGCGCGTCCCGAGCAGCTACCGCCGCCGAACTTCGGTCCCGGGAAGCCGAAGCGCGTTCGGGCGCTCAGCACGGGAAGGGGTTGGGGCAAGACCCTCGTTCTTGCCCAAACCGTCCGCGAGTGGGCGGCCAACCCGAAGGCGATGATTGGGTTGGTGGCCCGCACCGCTGGCGACCTTCGCGACGTTCTGATCGAAGGGCCGAGCGGCGTCTTGAGCGTCTTCCCGCCCGACGAGCGGCCCGACTACCAGCCCTCGGTGCGACGCATCACGTTCAAGAGCGGGGCTCGGGCCTTGTGCCTGTCGGCGGACGAGCCGAACCTCGCTCGGGGTCCGAACTTCTCGCACATCGCCTGCGACGAGGTAGCGGCGTGGGACCGTGGCGCGGAGATGTGGGCCAACCTCATGCTCGCGCTTCGCATCCCGCCGTCGTTGGCCGTGGTGGCGTCGACGCCGAAATCGGGCAGCAAACTCTGGCGAGAGATCCTGGCGTCCCCGACCACGGTAGTGACGAGGGGCCGGACGCTGGACAACGCCATGAACTTGTCGCCGGCAGTAGTGACGGAGCTGTATGCGAAATTGGGCGGAACGCGACTTGGGCGGCAGGAGTTGGAAGGCGAGCAAATCGAGGAGGTCGAGGGGGCTCTTTGGGCCGACGCCATGATTGCGGGCGCCCGCGTGAAGCCGGGAGAGGTGCCGACGCTCAAGCGGATCGTGATCGGCGTCGATCCGGCCGTGACGAGCGGCGAGGACAGCGACTCGACGGGGATTGTCGTGTGCGGCAAGTCGGAGGCGGGCCACTACTACGTCCTCGAGGACGCGACCCTGAAGGCGAGCCCGTCCGGGTGGGCCTCGCGGGTGGCGGTGCTGTACGAGAAGTGGAAGTGCGACCGCGTAGTCTGCGAGGTCAACAACGGCGGCGACCTCGTCGTCGAGACCCTTCGGCATGTGCGGCCCGACCTGGCGGTCAAGAAGGTGACGGCGACGCGGGGCAAGCGGCTTCGGGCCGAGCCAATCTCGGCGCTCTACGAGCAGTCGAAGGTCCACCACGCGGGGACGTTCGAGGCGCTCGAGTCGGAGATGACGAGCTTCGCGCCGGACCGCTACGTCGGGAGCCCGGACCGGCTCGACGGGCTCGTCTGGTCCTTGACCGAGCTGTCGGGAGCCATCTCGAACCAAGGCCTGTTGGACTGGTACGCGGCCCAAGCGGCCAAGGTGCAGGGCGGCGGGGCGCCGAAGGCGGGCCGGCCATGAGGCGGCGCACAGATCCCTCGGCCGTCCGGGCAAGGCTGCGTGAGCTGCGGCGGCGCGCGCTCGAGGCGCAGCTTGCGGGGCATGCCCCGGCTCTCCTGCCAGTCCCGCCGCCTGATGCGCGACCGCTCAAACACTGGGCGGATGACCCCGACGACGACCGCGAAGGCGAGGCAGTCCATAGCAGTTCACCCGAAGGAAGGAGCCTCACATGGACGACCTGATGTCACAGATGATCATCGCCCGCCTGATTTCGGCGGAGTGGGAGTTGTCCTTCGAGATGCTCCAAGGCGGGCACCAGAGCGAGGAGGGCAGGACGAAGTACGTGCTGGGGCGCCAGGACGCGATCATCGCCCGGGCGGTCGTGCTGATCGGGCTGGCGCAGCGTGTCACCGAACAGAGCACTCCCGAATTCCAGCAGGCGAAGGCGGACGAAGCGGCGGCCATCGCGGCGGCGCGGCTCGATGCCTCGCGCAATCAGCCCTGGCAGCTCCGGATGGCCGAGATCGCCGTCGAGCAAGGCGCCGCCGACAAGCTCGAGGCAGCCGGCGACTACGTTGACGAGTGCAAGGCCGCACTCGTCAAGGCCGAGAAGAGTTGGCAGCGGGATCCCGGGCTGCGAGACACCGCGAGCCAACTAAAGCTGGACCGTCTTCGCCAGGAGTTCGCGGACGCTCAGGCCGCCTTCAAGTCGCTGCTCGCCAGCAAGGGCCGGATGAGTTCAGGGATGGAGGCGGCCGATGCGGGGAGCGCGCGGTAGGGGGAGGAAGCGCCGATGATGCCAAACTCCGTGGAAAGACTCTTCACGATCCGTCGCGTGACCGCCGAGTCGGAGGACAGCGACACGGCAACCTTCGAGGGCATCGCGGCCAGTGATCGGAAGGCTGACGATGGGTTGGTTCTTACTCGCGCCTGCCTGGCCGACGCTATTACGGACTACCTCCAGCGCGACCCGAGCGGCGAGCTCAGCGGCCCACTTCGCGCTCAGCATAGGAGCGATTCCCCGGTGGGGAAGATCCTCGCGGCCGAGGCCGGCGCCGATGGCTTGGTCCGCGTCACCGGTGTGGTGCTCGACCCGTTGACCGCGCGTCAGCTACGGGCCGGGCTCTGGAGAGCACTGTCCGTGAGGGGTCGCATTTTGAGGCGCAGCGCCAGCGACCCGACAGTGGTCGAACGGTTCCGGTGGATTGAGACGAGCCTAGTCGACGTGCCGGGGGACGCGGCGGCTAAGATTACGATGGTTCGCGGCGAGGTTCCCCGCTTCGCCGAGGTATCCCGGCGCGGCCCCGGTCGGCCCGAACCGCAGCGCGACGCCCTTTCAATCATGCAAACCATCCAACAGTGGCGGCAGCCCTTGGGCCGGATCGGGTGAGCGTCTCGGACGAGCTCGCGGCGGTCGCGCTCCACGAGGCGGGCCACGTGATCGCCGCGCTGGCGCTCGGCGCCCGCGTGACGCGCCTGTCGATCGTGCCCCGTCCTGCGCTGGGCGGCCGGCTCGCCGACCAAGGCCACGTTGACAGACCGTGGACGGGCAACCTCCCGCTCGAGCGCGTCGTCTGCCTCGCCGGGGCCGCCGCCGAGGCGATCCAGGACGGCCGGGGCTCGCGGACCTTCGCCGAGCAGGAACGGCACTACTCGGGCGGGACCGGCGACTTCGAGATGGCGCGGGGCGCCTGCCGCTCCTCGCCCGAGCAGGTTGAAGCGGCGTGGCGCCAGGCCTGCGACCTCGTGGGCCGCTACTGGCCCACCGTCCGGGCGCTCGCCGAGGAGCTCCTACACCGCCAGGAGGTAACGGGCGCCCGCGCGGCCGAGCTTCTGGCCGAGGGCGCGCATCCGCCTCAAAGAGTTGAGCGGGTCGGCGCCCTCTGGCTTGTGGGGTACTAACCGGGGTGCTCTGCGGTGAGTCGCGGGGGTGACTACCTTGGGATGACCATCAAACCCTTGCTCATCTCGTCGAGGGTCGCGTCGTCCTTGGCTTCGACCGCCCCGGCCACTGCCTTAGAGGCTTTCACGGCAGCGGCGTAGTTCTCCTCACGCTTCCGTGTGTCGTACTCAGCGCGATTCGCAGCGGCCTGCTTCTCGGCTCGCTCTGCGTCAGTCTTCGCGCGGAGTATCTCGAGTTCCAACTGGAGTTGCTCCCGGCGACTTCGCTCAATCTCCACCTGGGCCCGAGTCATCTCCAGTTGAAACTGAAGAGACTTCATCTGGAAAGCGCGCTCAGCCTCGGCCGCTCTCTCGGCAGCCGCCGCATTGCTCTGGCGGGCGGCGTCCCGCTCGCTCTCAATCAACCTCATGGCTCCTCGAATGACTTCGAGGAGCAACGGTTGCCAATCTCCTACGTCAATCATCGAAGACTCCGCAAGAGGTGCGAAGTGGTGCCTCGCTCGGAGCGTAGGCGCCTCATTGCGTGCTTGCGTTGACCCGGATCACTTCACCTCCGACCCCTGCAGTGCCAGAAGCCCTGGGTTTCTAGATCTAGATCGTGAGCTATTGACCGAGGCGCCCTGCGGGTATCCGCAAGGGGGTAGGACCCGGGTTGTACCGGCAAGGCATGGCCGTCCTTGAACCCCGCTCGCGCGGTGGGGGCGGCCCGGGGCGCGCAGGGAAGCCCGGCGGGTCTTTTTGCCCGCCGGGCCTCCCGTTCTCGCGCCTTGTCGCGGTGCTGTCCCGAATCCTGCTAACCAGATGTCCATCCGAGCGGATAGAGTTGAACCCCTCGGGGGTAGGCGTCGCGTTCACTAGTCATGCCGTACCTCTCAATTCCTCGGTTCGGCGTAGCGGAGGGTCACGCCTTGAGCAAAGCCCGTGCGCTTCTAGTGACAATCTCAACGTTAGGTTGCACTACACCCACCGCGGTTGTGAATCATCCCGTCTACAAGGCACAATACGAGACCGTCGTGGTCGGGAAGACGACCATCGAGGAGGTCCGAAGGGATTTCGGGCAACCATCCGACGTGCTCATCGGCAGTGACGGGCGATGCGAAATGACATGGGAATGGGCAGAGGCGCAGGCGACCCCTATTACTTTCGGCGCGAGCGAGCCCAAGGCTACCGGGCTGGCGACGAGAGTTGTGGTGAGGTTCGATGCGCGTGGAGTGGTCACCGAGCTGCTTCATGGCGGCTCCAGCATCGATGTCGTTGCCACCTCGTGGGGCAGCAGGACGAACAAGACAGCAAATTTCAGTGACCTGCCAACTGACGCGACGGCGTGTCGCGTTGACCAAGACTGCACCGGGGGACTCGTCTGCGGCAAGGCGCACGGGCGCGATGACCTGCCGTACTGTATGCAGCCATCACGGTTGGTGCCTGGGCTGGGCAAGGTGTGCAGTAGCGACAGCGAGTGCGCGAATGGCCTCGTGTGCCGGGTGTTCGCGCAGAACGCCACCGGGCGATGCACGAAGTAACCGATAGGCGAGCGCATCTCTAGCGCGTCGATTCTGCCATGCCGCCTTGAACCCGGCTGGCGCGGCGGGAACGGCTCGGGGCGCGCAGGGCGGGCGGCGTGGGCGGCACTGGCTGTGCCCTGCTCCCGCCGCCCGCTTCTTTTTCGGCCTCTCGCTGCCGCTTCCCGCGTCTCGCGGTGATCTACTAGTGCAAGGGGCCCTGAGCCTCGACGGTGACTGACCGCTCGATTGGGACAGACTTCACCTGTTCGCCGCTCCAGAAATCCAGGTGGAACTGGATCGTGCCGGGGCCAGGGATCGGAAACGGTACGGCCACGAAGGCAATAGTGATGGGCCGCGCAGGATCACTGACCTTCAGATCGCCCCCGAACTTCCCAATCTGGGTCCCGTTGTGCGCGATAGTCATCGAAAACCTTTGGGGGGTGAAGTCGACGAGTGGCTTCGTCCTCACGAATATCCCCAGTTTTGGCAAGAGGGCGGGCCATACCGCCTCACCCTGAAAAGTGAGCCGAATCGAATCTGCGTAGACGCCAACAAGGGAGAACTTGTCTCCCACTTCTTGCCGAATGTCGTCGCACACAAGGAAGTCAGTCAGCATGCCTTACCCCTGATTCGAACCGACCTGGGAGAAGGTCGGTGAAGGCCCTGATTCCGACCGGGCGCTTGCGAGGGAGCTTGCCTGAGCGGTAAGGACCGTCAGGACTGGCTTTCGCGCGTATTGCTGCAGCGCGCGAGACGCTTCCTCAATGACCTTGTGCTGAGCAAAGAGGACCTCAAAAGACGCCTCCGCCACCGAAAGCAACCAGGGGTACGTTCTCACGAGGCGCAGCAGCGCGACGGACGCGGATGAGCATTCACCCGCCTTCCAGCGCGCAAGCGTGCGCTGCGGGAGTCCGAGTACTCGCTCGAAATAGGCCATTGAAACGCCCGACTCACTCAGGTGGTCGATCATTGATCTCGCGGACTCTCGCGTCGTCGCCTCAACCGCCTCTTCGATGCGCGAATCGTTCTCGCCTAGAAAATCACCCTCGGTGCCACACACGCCGCACACATTTGTGACGGCGCGATATCGCGCAGAGCGAGCGAGAGGAACGTCGATCTCCACATCACGGTAGGACGTAGAGACTGAGTCGGAGCCACAAGCGGGGCAGATGAGTTTCGTTGGCATGGTTTCACGCATCAGTCAGTTAACGCGACCTGCCTTACGTAGGGCGGTGAGAATCGCCAAGTTTCTTGGATCGGGCTCCTTGTTCTTCTTGAACGATTTGACCGTCCACATCGATGTCTTCTGTTGAAACAAGAAGGCGATGTAACCGTAGGTGAAGCCCGAGAAGAACGAATACGCATCGACGCGGATTGGGATAGCTGGGTCCGGGTTGTTGTCCCACGGTGCCGTGTTTATGAACGTCGGGCTCTCTAGGCCGCCGTTGGCCACGAAACTACAGACGGTGGCCTTGGTGATGAGCCCAAAATCTGATGTTGCGGTCTCCATCGCGCCCCTCGTGACGAACACCGATGTCACCGTGCTGCACGCGGCAACGAAGCTCCCGAATATGTATGCCGGCATGTAGACCCTTGTATATGATTCATGCGGATTCAGCTCTTGTACTTATACGCTTCATATAAGTGGCCGTCAACGACCGCTTGCGTCCGGCCAGCGGCGTGCCTCCCTTCGCTTCTGCTCGGGGGGCTCACGCATGTGTGAGCTCGCCCTACTTGGTCTCGGGGGGCATCCCCGGGAGAAGCACCTTGCCCGCTGACTCGGCCGCCTTCATCCTGGCCGCGTAGGCTTCGTACTCGGCCCGTTCCTTCGGGTCCGCAATCTGGCTGGCGGGCCAGTTCTCACGGAAGCGCTGGTCCCAGTTCTGCTTCTTCGCCCACTCCCAGTCCTCGGGAGTCATGTCGGGCATGTCGTTCGCATAGGCTTCGTCCTTCAGCACGGTCACGGTTCCTCCTTCACCTTCATTGAGCGGACCGCGCGTCGGGATAGCAGGGCACGCCGTCCACGGACAGCATAGCGACTCCTCGGACACGAGGGAGCGAGGACAGACCGCCCCGGCGCACCGTAGAGCCGCGGCCGCGCGCCGGAGGGGGTCCTCCTCCGACTCTCCACAGCAATCGGGTGAAACGAGGTAGCCTTATCAGCAGGAATGAAGCGGACCCGCAAGCGAGCCGCAGCTCGTCCCTTTAACGGGGACGCTCGCATCAGTGCTGTTGGCACATGTCCCCACGCGCCCGGCACGCGGCTCGCCCAGGCGTTCGCGGTCCTGCGGGTGCGCGACAGCGTGCGAGACTTTCGTTTGGCCTGTCGCAAGGCTGGCGTTGGCGCAGGCGCGCTACCCTATTGGGTCAAGCGTGGCTCAGTCACCCTGCGCCCGTTCGCCGGTGAGATCTACCTCATCACACACACGCCTAGCGGCAAGGGCTACGTGGGGCAGGCGTTCCACAAAGCTACGGGCCGCATCAAGGCACATCTCAATGACGCGAAGAAGGGCGCGGGGTTCCTGATTCACCGCGTCCTACGCAAGCACCCGCTCCGCGAGTTCAGATTCGAGGTTCTGCACACCAATGTCTCCTCCGCACGGGCGCTAGATGCTTTGGAACAGAAGGAAGTTCGTGAGCGCGGGACGCTGGCGCCGGGCGGATTCAATCTGACCAAGGGTGGGCCAGCACGGCACGGTCGTGGCGGCGGAAGTACGGGAGAAGCACTCCGTTGCATCAAAGGCGGCATTCGCCCGACCGGGGGCCCGCGAACGGCACTCGGCAAAGCTGAGGGCAGCGTTCGCCAACCCTGAGGTACTTGCCAGGCACACGGCGGCGATAAGGGAGGCATGGTCGCGCCCCGCGTTGCGCGCGAAGCACTCGAAGGAGGTTAGGAGGCGGTTTGCCGACCCAGCCTATCGCGCAAAACACGCGGCATTGATGGCTCGCCCGGAGATACGGGCAAAGATTTCCAAGGCGCAGAAGTCCGTGATGTCACGCCCTGGGGCACGCGAGAGGGTCTCTGCGGCAAAGAAGGCGGCGCTGGCCAGCCCAGAAGCGCGGGCGGCGCACGCCGCGCGGTTGAAGGCCGCGATGAACCGGGCGGAGGTGCGGGCAAAACTTGCGGCGACGATAAAGGCCGCAATGAACAGGCCGGAGGTACGCGAGAAGCTCGCGGTGGCGCGGTCCGTCCCTGGCTATCACGCGAAGCTCTCGACGGCGATGAGGGAGGCGTGGGCGCGCTCTGAGGTTCGCGCGAGGCACGCACGCCCCGAAGTTCGCGCGCGGCACGCGGCAGCGATGGCGCGCTCTGAGGTTCGCGCGAAACTCTCGGTATCGGCGAAGGCACAGTGGTCGCGTCCGGATATGCGGGCGAAGCGCGCATCTACGATGGCACGCCCCGAGGTGCACGCGAAGCTCTCTGCGGCGGTGAAGGACCAGTGGGCCAATCCGGAGATACGGGCAAGGCGCGTTGCGGCAATCAAGGCGACCGGTGCGAGCCAGGAATTCCGGGCGAAGTGCTCGGCCGCCGCGAAGGTTCAGTGGTCCCGCCCGGGTGCGCGCGAAAAGCTCGCAGAGTCGGCAAAGGCCCAGTGGACGCGCGCAGGAGCACGGGAGAGGCGCTCCGCAGCGATGAAAGAGGCGTGGGCGCGCCCCGGGGCACTCGAGAAGCGGGCCGCGGCAATGCGTAAGGGCTGGGCTCGCCGAAAAGCCCGCTCGAAGGCCTCGGCGATGCGCCGCCGTACGCCCCGGCTCTAGCAGCTCGCCCAACCGCCTCGGACGGGGCGCTGAAAGGAGGTCCGGGGATGACACACCAACGGCCGGGCGCGCGCGCCGCGCCATCGTCAGAGGCTCGTACCGTTTCCAGCGCGGCTGCCAGTGTCGGGGTGCGGGCCCCAGCCGGGTCCATGTTACTCACGGCCGGTACCGTGCGAGTCACGACTCGAAGGCTCGTCGAGCGCTTGATCAAGCGGCACCCTCGGCTAATGGCGCTGAATTTCGTTCTGACCTTCGGTTCACCCTTGCTCGGCTCGCTCATCGCAGGCATCCCGGGCGTCCTGCTCGGGCTCGTCCTTGCCTACGTGTCATGGGTGCTTAGTTCGGCGTCGATGACTCGAGAGATTGTGGTCTACGAGCAGGACTCTCGGTAGCGGCGGGGTCGTGCAAGGGCGACGCCCGTCCGACCCCCGCGAGCGAACCAAGCGGACCCCGGCAGCGGGAGCCCGCCCCGGAAGGGCGCGCTAGGGGCCGAGGGGCCGAACTTAAGTGGGCTGGCAGCCGTCGCGGGATCGCGCTAGAAGGCGGAGAGCCGATGCGGGGACGATGCAGCCGACACGCACTAATAGTGCCGACCGAAGGACTGCCGATCCCTGGGTCGAGGGGGAGGGGTTCCGTGCCCCACCTGTGCCCCACTACGGGGGCGAAATGGGAAGCGGCGGGAAGCGTGCCCCACCCATATTTCGCTTATTTAGCAGGCCTGTCGGCACGTTTACCCGGTCTCATAATCCCTAGGTCGGGAGTTCGATTCTCCCCCTCACCACCAGTTTCGCCTCGAAGGGCATCGAACTCGGTGCCACGCAGCTGCCCGGTCGCACGCGGTCTGGGGCGCCGACCGCCGCTTCTGGGCACGCCGGCCAAGGGCGCATCGAAGCCACAGGGAGGATCCGCGACATGAGGAGGATGGCAGTGGTCGGGCTCCTGGGTGCGCTCACGGGCTGCGCGCGAATGCCCGTGGTGAGCGAGCGCCCAGAGTCCCTGGGTTACGAGAACTGCCACCTGCTCGGCTCCATCGACGAGGCCAAGCTGAACTGGCGCGACTACTCGGCTCTGCGCGAGGAGGCGGCGAAGATGGGCGGCAACGTGGTCTACGCGCACGCGGGAGGGGGCGACGCCTACCGGTGCGACCCGCCCAAGGGGACGCCCCCCGCGCCTTGCGCGAAGGACGCTGACTGCAAGTTCGACCGGATCTGCGAGTTGGGAGTCTGCGTCAACCCGACACCGAATCCCCCGAAGCCGTAAGCGTGGACCTCCCGCGGCGCCCGGACCCTTCCGGGCGCCGACGCTGCCCGGGCCACGGGGCGGTGCTAGAATAGCCGCGGAGGGCAGGAGGCGAGTCATGCGGTCCTTCTCGCGAGCGCTGTTGGCCGTCGCGGCAGTCGGATGTGCCCACGTTCCCAGCGCGGAGTCCCCGGCTAAGACCACGCCCGAGAAGTTCGTGGCCGTGACGGGTTCCCACCTCCCGCAGCGAGTCGACCCCCGCACGGGCCTGCCGGAGACCGCGTCCCCGGTCCGCATCTACACGCGGCAGGACCTTGCGGGGACCGGCCTCGCCGACACGGCGGCTGCCCTGCGGACGCTTGAGCCCGCGCTCTACGGGCCGTAGCTGCCGGAGCCGTCCCGCGTAGGCGCGAGCGCCCCGGGGAGGGCGCCGCCGACGGCGCGCTTGCCTCCGGGGCGCCGCTCGGCTCTATTCTGCCGCCAACCTCGAGGGGGGTCGCCTTGAAGACGAGACTGATCGCGGTCGCATCGCTCTCCGCCTGGATGGCGTGTGCCACTCCGCCGCGGACGGACCGGAGGGCCCCTTCGCCAGCGCTCCTGCCCGAGGCGAAGACGGTGAAGGTCGTCGACGCACCTCCCCAGGGCTGCAGGGCCGCCGGGCAGGTCACCGGGGGCAGGTACTACATCGAAGCGGGAGACTGGGCGTTCCCCGGCGTCACCGACTCCTACGTGAAGTTCGCCCGAATCGAGGCGCTCAACGTGGCAGCGACGAAGGGCGCGACGCACGTCGTCTACGAGAAGCCCTGGACATTCGAGGGTCGAGAGGGCAACCGGGCCGAGTACGTGGTGGCCCATTTGTACGTCTGCGAGCAGGTCGAGCCGGCGACCGTGGTCGAGGCGACTCCCGGCACGGCCGCAGCGCCGCCGCCGGCGGGCTGCACGAAGGACACCGACTGCAAGGGCGAGCGGATCTGCGAGGGCGCGCGGTGCGTGGACCCGCGCTCGGTGCATCCGGAGACCCCCGCGCGGCCTTGACGCGGTCCGATCCCGTGGAGATGATGCCCGGCCTAGCGTGATCGCGGGCGCGCCATTCGAAGAGGTTGTCGAGGCGGGCGCCCCGAGAAGCCGAGCGAGACGCCTCCTCGCCCCGTGGTTTGCCAAGGCCGCGACCCGGGGCATGCTGGGTCCACCATCGAGAGAGGTTGCCCGATGAACCGAAGCCCCGTCGCCCCCATCGCAGCGCTCGTCGCCATCGCGGCGGCGATCGGCCCCGTCGCCTGCAAGCGGGACGAGCCGGTGCAGGCGGCTCCCATCGCCGCGCCGGGAGCCGGTCTGCCCCAGTTGCCGCAGGGAGCGCCGCCTCCGCTCATGGCGCAGCCGCAGGGCCTCTCGGAGGTGGGTCAGCGTATCGCCGCCGCCCAGGCAGTCCTGGCGAAGGACCCGAAGAACGCCAAGGTCTGGATCTCGCTCGGGAACGATTACTTCGACACCCACCAGGCGCAGTTGTCCGTCGACGCCTACGCAAAGGCCCTGGCGCTCGAGCCCAACAACCCCGACGTCCTCACCGACCAGGGCGTCATGTACCGCGAACTCAACAAGTTCAACGAGGCCGTCGCCAATTTCGACAAGGCGAGCAAGCTGAACCCGCGCCACGTGCAGAGCCTCTACAACGCTGGCGTGGTTTACGGTTACGACCTTCACGACCAGAAGAAGGCCGTCGAGTACTTCAACAAGGTGATCGCCGCCAATCCCCTGAGCCCGCAGGCGGGGCAAGCGCGCACCGCCATCCAGGGGTTCTCGCCGGCGAGCAAGTAGCCGCTGACCGCGGCTCGGCCCGGGCAAGGAGGGGGCCGCCCCGAGGGGGCGGCCTTCGCGTTTGGCGTCCCGCCCGTTACAATTCCCCCAGTCCGCTCGCGGAGGTGCACATGGCCGGGAAGCCCGCAGTCGAGAGCAGGCCCGAGGTACCGCTGAAGCCCCGCACCGCCACGCCGACGGCGCCCGATCGCGCCGCGAGCCCTGTCTACAGCCGGGACGAACTTTCCCGGATCCTCGCCGAGCGCGAGTCGTGGACGGCGCGGGAGCTCGCCGAGGTGCTCGCGCGCGCGCCGCGCCGCCGCGCGTCGTTCGAGACGGACTCGGGCATTCCCGTGCCCGACGTCATCGACCCGGCCTCCCGGCGCGAGGAGGACTACCGGCGCGACGTCGGCTACCCCGGTCGCTACCCCTTCACCCGGGGACCGCAGGCGACCATGTACCGGGGGCGGCTGTGGACGATGCGGCAGTTCGCGGGATTCGGGTCGCCGGAGGACACCAACAAGCGCTTCAAGTACCTGCTCGCGCACGGCGTGACGGGGCTGTCGACGGCCTTCGACATGCCGGCGCTCATGGGCTACGACGCCGACCACCCCATGTCGCGGGGAGAGGTGGGCAAGGAAGGGGTGGCCATCTCCACCCTGAGGGACTTCGAGGTCCTGTTCGATGGCATCCCGCTCGGGGAGGTCACCACCTCGATGACCATCAACGCGAGCGCGGTGGTGGCGCTCGCCATGTACGTGGCGGTCGGGGAGAAGCAAGGCGTGGCCCGCGCCCTGCTCGGCGGGACCCTGCAGGCCGACATGTTGAAGGAGTACATCGCGCAGAAGGAGTGGATCGTACCGCCGCGGCCCGCTGTGAGGCTCGTCGTGGACATGATCGAGTTTGCGGCGAAGGAGATGCCACGCTGGAACCCGATCTCGATCAGCGGGTACCACATCCGCGAGGCCGGGGCGACGGCCGTCCAGGAGATGGCCTTCACGCTCGCCGATGGGATCGAGTACGTCCAGGAATGCGTCGACCGGGGGATGGACGTCGACACCTTTGCGCAGCGTCTCTCGTTCTTCTGGGACGTGCACAACGACTTCTTCGAGGAGATCGCCAAGTTCCGCGCCGCCCGCCGCATCTGGGCGCGGACGCTCCGGGAGCGCTTCGGGGCAAAGAAGCGGGAGTCCCTGCTCCTTCGCACCCACGCCCAGACGGCCGGCGTGTCGCTCACCGCGCAACAGCCCTACAACAACGTGGTCCGCACCGCCCTGCAGGCGATGGCCGCGGTGCTCGGGGGCACGCAGTCCCTGCACACGAACTCTCTCGACGAGACCTATGCTCTGCCCACCGAGGAGGCGGTGACGATCGCGCTGCGTACGCAGCAGATCATCGCGTTCGAGTCCGGCGTGGATCGAGTGGTCGACCCCCTGGGGGGCAGCTACTACGTCGAGTACCTCACCGACGAGATGGAAAAGCGCGCGCTCGAGTACATTCGGCACATCGACGAGCTGGGCGGCATGCTGCGCGCGGTCGAGGAGGGGTTCCCGCAGAAGGAGATCGCCGAGAGCGCCTACCGCTACCAGCGGGAGATCGAGAGGGGCGATCGGATCATCGTCGGCATCAACGAGTTCAGGACCGAGGGAGAGGAACCGATTTCCATCCTCAAGATCGACGAGAGCGTGGCCCGCGCCCAGAAGGAGCGGCTCCAGGCGGTGAAGACTGCCCGCAACTCCAAGCGGGTCGAGGAGACGCTTGCGGGCGTGGAGCGCGCCTGTCGAGACGGGGCGAACGCGATGCCCCCGGTCATCGAGGCGGTGAAGGCCTACGCCACCCTGGGCGAGGTCTGCGACGTCTTCCGAAAGGTCTGGGGCAGCTACCGCGAGGACGGTCGATTCTAGGGGGCGGGCCCCCCGGGGCCCCGCCTTCGGAGATGCCCTCCGGCCGGGGCAGGCTTCAAGCGAGCCGAGCACCGCCCCCGGGTGGAGGTCGCCCGGCGGGCGCTGGCCGGGCGTGCCGCGTGGTCATGCCTTCCACTCGGCCCAGGCAGCAGCCGCGGCCTCGGGGAATCGGGGGCGGCGCGGCACCCATCCCACCTCGGCACCGCGCTTCGACACCACCACCTGGTCGCCGGCGAGGGCGTCGGCCGCCGGCCCGTAGGCCTTCCGGGCCTCCTCGACGGGGACGGAGCGCACCGCTCCCTTGCGGCCGGCTGCCTCCGAGAGCGAGTGGGCGACCTGGACGACGCGTGGCGCGGTGCCGTCGACTCCGTGGAAGATGCCGCCCGCGCGAGACTCGAGAACTCGGCGGTACAGGTCCGCGAGGTCGGCCCTGTGGATCGGACACCAGCGTCCCTCGCCCGAGCCGACGTAGGTCGCGGCCCCATCCTTCGCTGCGGACTCGAGCATGGACGCGAACAGGCCGCGCTTCTCCCCCCAGACGATGCCGGGCCGGATCACGGCCGCCGCGACTTCGCGGGACGCGGCAGCGAGGACGTCCCGTTCGTGCTGGGGGCGCCACGCCACGGCAGCGAAGGGATGGTTTGTGGAGCCGCTCTCGTCGGTCGGAGTGGTCACGTTGCCGAGCACCCAGACTCCCGAGGTGTAGATCACGGACCGCTTGCCCCCGGCGCGCCGTGCCGCGGCGAGCAGCGCCTCGAACGCACGCCGGTCGGCCGCCGGGCCGAGGCCATAGTCCTGCGCGAGGTGGACGAGGGCGTCGTACCGCTCGAGCTCGCCCGAGAGACCCGAGAAATCGGCGAGGTTGCCGCGGACCGGCTCCGCGCCGAGGGACCTCGCCACCTGGTCCTTCTCGGTGGACCTGGAGAGGGACGCCACCTCGTGGCCCGCGGCCCGCAAGGCCTGGACCACCGCGCTGCCGATGTACCCCGTTCCGCCCGTCACGAATACGCGCATGGAATTGCCTCCTCCCGCACGTAATAACGGGGCTCCGCAGCAGGCGCCCCATCGCCGAACCAGCGCCCCGGAAAGGCCCGGGGTCCCCCGGCGGGGCTCCTCACCGGCGGTTCTGGAGCCGGGCGAGGCGGGTGTACGGGCCTTCCTCCGCCGGGGTTCCCAGCCGAGCCGCGGTAGAATCGGTCCGTGGGCCGCCACTGGAGCGACGAGTACTACGGGGACCTCTACTACGAGTCGGTCGCCGACCTGCTCACGGTCCGGCTTTCCGGCTTCGAGTCGGGCCTCATCCGCGAGATGCTCGAGCTCGGTCCACGCGATCGGTGCCTCGACCTCGCCTGCGGTCACGGTCGCCACGCGCGGTTCCTCGCGCCGGAGGTGGGCGTGCTCGTCGGTGTCGACCGCAACCCGGCCTACCTCGCCCGGGCGCAGCATTCCGGCGCCGCGCTCGTGCGAGGGGATCTTCGAGCGCTCCCGTTCCGGCCCGGGAGCTTCGACGCCCTCTACTCCTGGTACTCGTCGCTGTTCATGTACGGCGACGAGGAGAACGAGCGCTGCCTGGCGGCTGCCGTGGCGCTCCTGCGTCCGGGCGGCAGGATGGTCGTCCACCACGACAATCCGGCGCGCCTCGCCCGGGAACGCAGTGCCCACGCGGAATGGGAGCTGGCCCGAGGGGGGCGGGTGGTGGAGGACTCCCGCTACAATCCGTCGACCGGACGCGACGTCTGCACGCGGCGCGTCATCCATTCCGATGGGACGGTGCTGGCCGGGACCGCCGAGTTGCGGTACTACACGCCAGGGGAGTGGGAGGCGCTCGCCCCGCGCGCCGGCCTGGAACTCCTCGGCATCACGAGCACATGGCAGGCCGGTCGCCCGACGGACCGCCTCGACGACGACTCTCCGGACCTCATCGCCCTCGGGAGAAGAATCGCATGAGCCAGAAGACAGAGCGGAAGCTTCGGATCCTTGTCGCGAAGCCCGGCCTCGACGGTCACGACCGTGGCGCGAAGATCGTCGCCCGTGCACTTCGCGACGCCGGCTTCGAGGTCATCTACACGGGCCTGCACCAGACGCCGGAGATGATCGCCTCCGCCGCGGTCCAGGAGGACGTGGACGCGGTCGGGCTTTCCATCATGTCCGGCGCGCACCTGACCCTGTTCCCCGCCGTCATCGACGCGCTGAAGGGGCAGGGGGCGACCGACGTGGCCGTGTTCGGCGGCGGGATCATCCCGCAGGACGACATCCCCAGGCTCAAGGAGGACGGGGTGTCCCAGGTCTTCCTTCCGGGAACGACCACCCAGGCCATCGTCGACTGGATCCGGGGCAACATCCACCCCCGTGCCGAGGTGGCGTAGGGCCCGGGTGGGAGCGGTGCTCGGCGCGTGCCGTTAGGGAGGACCTTGGGTATGGCCCGGCACGTCACCGTCTACGAGGTCGGCCCGCGCGACGGCCTGCAGAACGAGGCGCGCTTCGTTCCCACGGCCGACAAGCTCTCGCTCGTCGAGGCCCTGGCGGATGCGGGTCTGTGCCGCATCGAGGCGGCAAGCTTCGTGTCGCCGAAGTGGATCCCGGCGCTCGCCGACTCCGCCGATCTCGTCGAGCGGCTCTCCGCGCGAGAGCGCCTCACCTACGTCGCGCTCGTCCCGAACGGCAAGGGCCTCGCACGGCTGCTCGAGGCGCGCTCGCGGGCACGCGTGCCTCCGGACATCGACGCGGCGGTCTTCCTCTCGGCTTCCGAGACGCACAACAAGAAGAACATCAACAAGACCATCGACGAGACCTTCCGGGCCTTCGACGAGGTCGTGGGCCCGGCGCTGGCGGCGGGCCTACGCGTTCGCGGCTACGTGTCGACGGTCTGGGGATGCCCATACGAGGGGGCGGTCGACCCGCGCCGGGCGGCGGCGATCGCGGAACGGCTGCTCGCGCTCGGCTGCTACCAGGTGTCGCTCGGCGACACCATCGGCGTCGGCACGCCCAACCAGACTCGGCAGATCCTCGACCTCGTCCTGCACCGGGCGCGTCCCGGGTCGATCGCCATGCACATGCACGACACGCGCGGAACGGCGCTCGCCAACGTCCTCGTCGGGCTCGAGGGCGGGGTCACCACCTTCGACGCCTCGGTGGGCGGGCTGGGTGGCTGCCCCTACGCGCCGGGCGCGTCGGGGAACCTGGCCACCGAGGACCTTGTCTACATGCTGCAGGGCATGGGGCACGACACGGGAGTGGACTTGGGGAAGCTCGTCTCGGCGGGCGAGCTGGCGCAGCGGCTCGTGGGGCGCGCGCTTCCGGGCAGGACGCTCCAGGCCGAGCTCGCCACCCGTGCGCGGGCAGCGGAGCGGGCGCAGGCGGAGGCGCGCTGACATGGCCGGCGAATGGATCGTCGAGGACCTGGGGGGCATCGAGGTTTGGAACATCGACGGGGAGGCGCGGCGCAACAGCCTCTCGCGGGCCATGGTCCGCGAGCTGCTCGAGCACCTGGACCGCGTCCGGGAGAGCCGGTCCCTGCGCTGCGTGGTGATCACCGGGAAGGGGGACCGCGCCTTCTGTGCCGGAGCGGACCTCAAGGAGCGGGCGGGCATGTCCGAGATGGACGTGCACGCTTTCCACGAATCGCTGCGGTCGGCGCTTCGCGCCATCGAGACGGCACCGCAGGCGTTCGTGGCGGCCATCAACGGGGCTGCGCTCGGGGGCGGGCTCGAGCTCGCGCTCGCCTGCGACCTCCGCGTGGCCGTCGAGACGGCCGAGCTCGGGCTCCCGGAGGTCGGCCTGGGCATCATCCCGGGCGGCGGGGGCACCGTCCGGCTTCCGCGCGCCATCGGCGTGGCCCGGGCGAAGGAGCTCATCCTGACCGCGCGCCGGGTCGGGGCGGCCGAGGCGCTCGCCCTGGGGCTCGTCTCGCGGGTGGCCGGGACCGGGAAGCTCCGGGAGGAGGCGCTGTCCGTGGCAGCGCTGGTGGCCCGCAACGCCCCGGTGTCCATCCGGCAAGCCAAGCGGGCCGTGGACGGCGCCTTTCACCTGCCGCTCGAGGAGGCGCTCGCCTTCGAGAACCGCATGTACCAGGACTGCCTGAAGACGAAGGACCGCGTCGAGGCGCTCAGGGCCTTCGCCGAGAAGCGCAAGCCGAACTTCACCGGAGAATGAGGATGGCGATGGCAAAGGACGAGGGCCCACTGAAGCCCGAGGAGCGCATCGAGCGGGAGCTCGCCCGGGTGAAGAGGGGCGGGGCCGAGAAGTACCACCAGAAGAACGCCGAGCAGGGCAAGCTCTTCGCCCGCGAGCGGCTGCGGCACCTCCTCGACGAGGGGTCGCTGCTGGAGGACGGCGCGCTCGCGAACGCCGCGGATCCGGAGCTGCCCGCGGACGGGGTCGTCACCGGGCTCGGCACCATCGAGGGTCGGCCGGTCGCGGTGATGGCCAACGACTCCACCGTCAAGGCGGGCAGCTGGGGTGCGCGCACGGTGGAGAAGATCATCCGCATCCAGGAGGTCGCCGCGCGGGAGCGCGTGCCGCTGTTCTACCTCGTGGACTCGGCGGGCGCGCGCATCACCGACCAGGTGGAGATGTTCCCGGGCCGGCGCGGTGCGGGGCGCATCTTCCACAACGAGGTCCACCTGTCGGGGGTCGTCCCGCAGATCTGTCTCCTCTTCGGCCCGTCGGCCGCCGGGGGCGCCTACATCCCGGCGTTCTGCGACGTGGTCTTCATGGTGGACGGGAACGCCTCCATGTACCTCGGCTCGCCGCGCATGGCAGAGATGGTCATCGGCGAGAAGGTGACGCTCGAGGAGATGGGCGGTGCCCGGATGCACTGCTCGGTGTCCGGGTGCGGGGACGTGCTGTGCTCGAGCGAGGAGGAGGCCATCCGCGAGGCGCGGCGGTACTTCTCCTACTTTCCCCGAAGCTTCCGGGAGCTTCCCCCGGAGGCCGCGGCGCGGCCTCCCCGCGTCGACCCGGCCCGCATCCCCGAGATCGTTCCGCTCGACCAGAATCGCGCCTTCGACATGACCCAACTCGTGGACGCGCTCGTCGACGAGGGCTCCTTTTTCGAGGTGAAGCGGCTCTTCGCCGGCGAGATCGTCACCGGCCTCGCCCGGATCGAGGGGCGCCCGGTGGGGATCGTGGCGAACCAGCCCAAGGTGAAGGGCGGCGTGCTGTTCGTCGACTCTGCCGACAAGGCTGCCCGCTTCATCTGGCTGTGCGACGCCTTCAACATCCCGCTCCTCTACCTGTCCGACGTCCCCGGCTTCATGATCGGGACCAAGGTGGAACGCGCGGGCATCATCCGGTCCGGGGCGAAGATGATCAGCGCCGTCTCGGAGGCCACCGTGCCGCGGGTGTGCGTTGTCGTTCGCAAGGCGTACGGCGCCGGCCTGTACGCGATGGACGGGCCCGGCTTCGCTCCCTCCGCGACGCTCGCCCTCCCGCAGGCCATGATCGCGGTGATGGGGCCGGAGGCCGCCGTGAACGCCGTGTTCTACAACAAGATCCAGGAGAAGCCGGAGGCCGAGCGGCCGGCCTACGTGGCCGCGCTGCGCGAGGAGTACAAGGAAGACATCGACATCGAGAAGCTGGCGAGCGAGCTCGTCGTGGACGCCGTCGTCCCCGGCAAGGACCTCCGCCACGAGCTGGCGCGTCGCTTCCGCTACCACTCGCTCGGATACGAGCCTCCGGCGGCGCGCAAGCGCGCCGTGCTCCCGGTCTAGAGGGAGGAGACATGGACTTTCAGCTCGACGAGTCGCACCGGCAGATCCAGCAGATGGTGCACGACTTCTGTGAGACGGAGGTGAAGCCGAACGCCCGGCGCTGGGACGAGACCGGTGAGTTTCCCATGGCGACGGTCCGAAAGCTCGGAGAGCTCGGTCTCCTGGGCGTCACGGTCCCGGAGGAGTACGGCGGCGCCGGCCTCGACGTGCTCTCGCTGGCGGTGGTGGTGGAGGAGGTTGCCCGCTACGACGGCTCGCTCGCCCTGACCGTGGCGAGCCACAACGGGCTCGGCTCGGGACAGATCCGGTTCTTCGGGACCGACGCCCAGAAGCGTCGCTGGCTCGTGCCGGCCGCGCGCGGCGAGAAGCTCGCCGCCTGGGGCCTCACCGAGCCCGGAAGCGGATCGGACGCGGCGGCGCTGCGCACCACCGCCGTCCGTCGGGGCGGAGGCTGGGTGTTGAACGGGGCGAAGATGTTCATCACCCAGGGCACCGTCGGCGACATCTTCGTGGTGCTCGCACGCAGCTCGCCGGAGAAGGCGCAGAAGGGCATCACCGCCTTCGTCCTCGAGAAGGGGACGAAGGGATTCACCCAGAGGCCCATTCACGGGAAGCTCGGGATGCGGAGCTCCGACACCGGGGAACTCGTGATGGAGGACGTCGAGGTCCCGGACGATCACCGTATCGGCGAGGTCGACCACGGCTTCCTCGACACCCTCTCCATCCTGGACCGGGGCCGCATCACCATCGGGGCGCTCGCGGTGGGGCTGGGGCGCGGCGCCCTCGAGGAGGCCCGGGCCTACGCCAAGGAGCGCAAGGCGTTCGGCAAGCCCATCGCCGAGTTCCAGGCCATCGCCTTCTCTCTCGCGGACATGGCGACCGAGGTCGACGCGGCCCGGCTCCTGATCTGGCGGGCGGCGGCGCTGGCCGATGCCGGCAGGCCCTTCGCGCGCGAGGCCTCGATGGGAAAGCTCTTCGCGAGCGAGGCCGCGATGCGCGCGACATCGAAGGCGATCCAGGTCCACGGCGGATACGGGTACACGCGCGATTTCCCGGTGGAGCGCTACTTCCGCGATGCCAAGCTCTGCGAGATTGGGGAGGGCACGAGCGAGGTCCAGCGGATCGTCATCGCCCGTTCCCTCCTGCGACAGGCATGACCGCGGCGACCTCCTCGATGCCGGACCGGGTGCGCGCCGGGGACCTCCGGGCCGCGGCGCGGCTCATGCGCAACCTGGAGGACAGGCTGCCGTCGGCGCGGGAGACGATGCGGCGCCTCTTCGAGCACACCGGCCACGCCTACGTGGTGGGGCTCACCGGGCCACCCGGGGCGGGAAAGTCGTCGCTCACCGACCGCCTCATCGGGCACCACCGCCGGGCCGGTCGCACGGTCGGGGTCGTGGCGGTCGATCCCACGAGCCCGTTCACCGGGGGCGCCATCCTGGGCGACCGGGTCCGCATGCAGGACCACGCGCTCGACCCCGGCGTGTTCATCCGCTCCCTGGCCACCCGCGGCCACCTGGGCGGGCTCTCCCGCGCCACGGCCGACGTGGTGCAGGTGATGGACGCGATGGGCAAGGACGTGATCCTGGTGGAGACCGTCGGCGTGGGCCAGGACGAGGTCGAGGTCGCTGAGCTCGCGCACACGGTGGTGGTGGTCTCCATCCCCGGCATGGGAGACGACGTCCAGGCCATCAAGGCGGGCGTGCTCGAGATCGCCGACATCTTCGCGGTGAACAAGGCCGACCGCGAGGGCGCCGACCGCACCGTGAAGGACCTGCAGCTCATGCTCGAGCTCCGCCGCACCACCGCCACGCGCGGCGGCCTGGAGCACGACGCGCTCCACCAGCTGCGCCGCACGGAAGCGGAGGACCCGCACGACCCCGGCTGGTGGGAGCCTCCCATCGTGAAGACGGTGGCCACGCGCGACGAGGGCGTCCTGGACCTGCTCGAGGCGGTCGAGCGACACCGCCGGCACCTCGAGGCAACGGGCGAGCGGGGGCGCCGGGAAGTCGCCCGCGCACGCTCGAGCTTCGTGTCGCTATTGCGGGAGCGCCTCCTGGAGGGCGCGCTCGCGCGGATCGCGGAGGAGGAGGGTCACCTCGACGCCCTGGCGGCCCGCATCGCCGCGCGGCAGGCGGATCCCTACGCGCTCGTCGAGGAGCTCGCCTCGAGGCTGCGCGCGTGACGCCGGAACGAGCACCGGGCGATGGGTCGGCGCCGCCGGTGCCGGATCGCGTCGAGCTCCTCGGGGCACGCCTGGGGCACCAATTCGCGGACCGCGTCCGGGCCCTGTCCGCGCTCACGCACAAGTCCTACGTCAACGAGCACCGGGAAGAGACGGCCGAGGACAACGAGCGGCTCGAGTTCCTGGGCGACGCGGTGGTCGACCTGCTCGTCTCGTACCGGCTCATGGAGCGGTTTCCGCGCGCCCGGGAGGGCGATTCTCTCGAAGATGCGTGCGGCGGTGGTCGACGAGACGGGGCTCGCCGCCATGGCGCGCACGCTGGATCTCGGCGCGCTCCTGCGCCTTGGCCGCGGAGAGGAACTCACCGGGGGGCGGGAGAAGTCCTCGCTGCTCGCCGACGCCATGGAGGCGGTGATCGCCGCCGTGTTCCTCGAGGGCGGCCTGGTCGCCGCGCAGGCGATGGTCGACCGGTTCCTCGAGGACGCGTTCGCCCGCGCCTCCGCGGGGACGCTCGACCGGGACTACAAGACCCAGATGCAGGAGATTTGCCAGGGCCGGTTCCGTGTCTCGCCCAGGTACCGGGTCACGGCGGAGCAGGGTCCGGACCACCACAAGACCTTCGAGGTGGAGGTCGAGGTGAAAGGCGAGCCGCTCGGCCGCGGGACCGGTCGCTCCAAGAAGGACGCCGAGCAGATCGCCGCCCGTCGCGCCCTCGAGGTCCTCGCCGCCCGCCCCGTCGCTGCGGACGCCGGCGCTGTCACGCCGGGCGCCCCGGAAGAGCCGCCGGCCGCCCCGGGCCCCGGGGCCTCCGAGGTACCGGCCGCGGCCGCGGTCTCGCAGCCCGCACCGGCGGCGGAGCCGCCGCCCGCCGGCGGCGGAGCGCCGGTAAAGCGGGCCCGCCCGCGCAAGGTCGCCTCGAAGGCGAAGCCCCGTGCCACGCCGAAGCGCGCGCGCACCCGCAAGAAGCCCGCCCCCCCGAGCCGCGTCGGCCCCGCCCGCGGCCGGCGTCGGGGCGCCTAGCTGCGTCTCGTGCGCCCCGGCGCCGGGCGCCCCGGACGGAGAGCCCGCGAGCGGCTCCTCGCGCCTTTCGTTGCGGTCGGGGGGAGAGGTGGCTAGCATGCCGCGCATGAGAAAGCTCGCCCTTGCCGCCATCGTCGCCCTCGCCGGAGGCCCTGCCGTCGCCGACGACCTCTACGCAACCTTCGTGACGTCCGCCGGGAAGATCGGCGTGAAGCTCTTGCCCGCCGAGGCCCCGAAGGCCGTGAAGAACTTCGTGGACCTGGCCCAGGGGAAGAAGGAGTGGACCGATCCGAGCACCGGCGCCAAGGTGAAGAAGCCGCTCTACGACGGCACGCTCTTTCACCGGGTCATCCCGGGATTCATGATCCAGGGCGGCGACCCGCTCACCCAGGGAGCCTCCGTGGGGGCGACCCGCAGCGCGGAGGGGCGCCCCTTCGGCACCGGCGGGCCGGGCTACAAGTTCGACGACGAGCTGCCCAAGCCGCCCGCCAAGGTCTTCGACAAACCGTGCGCCCTGGCGATGGCGAACTCCGGCCCCGACACCAACGGTTCTCAGTTCTTCATCACCGAGGGCTACGGTTCGAGCGTCCCCCAGCTCGAGCCCCGCGCTTGCGTAGATGCCAAGGGCGGCGTCTGCGGGTACACGCGGTTCGGCGAGGGCGTCTGCGGCTGCGCCCTCGTGGCCCAGATCGCCAAGACCGGCAACTCCCAGGTACGCCTCGAGAAGGTCGTCGTCGGCAACAAGCCGCCCACCTGCAAGTAGGAGAGAACGCCATGGCCGACCCGATCCACGCGACCTTCAAGACCTCGATGGGCGACATCGTCGTCCGCCTCCTTCCCGAGAGGGCGCCGAAGACCGTCGAGAATTTCCTGGCGCTGGCCGAGGGAACGCGGGAGTGGACGGACCCCAGGTCGGGGAAGAAGGTGAAGACGCCCCTGTACGACGGGACGCTGTTCCACAGGGTGATCCCCGACTTCATGATCCAGGGCGGCGACCCGCTCGGGACGGGAACCGGCGGCCCGGGCTACAAGTTCGCCGACGAGATTGGCCCGGAGAACCACTTCGACCGCGCCGGGCTTCTCGCGATGGCGAACGCCGGACCGAACACCAACGGGTCCCAGTTCTTCATCACCGAGGTGCCGACGCCGTGGCTCGACAAGGGCCACACGATCTTCGGGGAGGTCGTGAAGGGCGCTGAGCTGATCCCCAAGATCACCCGCGCCGGCAACGGCAAGGTGAAGCTCGAGAAGGTCAGCATCGCGCGCGGGTAGTCGCCCGTCGGCCCCTGGCAGGCGGGGACCAAAACCGGCCGGCGGAGACGCCGGCCAGACAGGAGAGCCTTGGGCGACAAGCAGACGACCGGGCTCCGGGCCGGCTTCGTGGCCATCGTGGGGCGGCCCAACGTGGGCAAGTCCACGCTGCTCAACCGGCTGCTCGGCCTGCACGTCGCCATCGTCTCGGCCCGGCCGCAGACCACGCGGACGCGCATCCTCGGGGTGTACAACGCCCCCGGGGTCCAGATGGCGCTCTTCGACACTCCCGGCCTCCACCGCGCCAAGGGACCTCTCAACCGTCGCATGGTCGACACCGCACTCGGGACGCTCTCGGAGGTGGACGCCGTGCTGGTCCTCGTCGAGGCAGGCACCGGGCCCGGCCTGCGCGTGGAGGTGGGCGAGACCGTGCACTGGATCGCCGAGGAGGTGAGGAAGTCCGGAAAGCCGGCCGTCCTTGGCATCAACAAGGTCGACCGCGTTCCGCGCGAGACCCTGTTGCCGGTCATCGAGGCCTACAGGGGCCTGCTCGATTGGGCCGCGGTCGTTCCTTTCTCGGCGCTCTCCGGCGAGAGCGTCGACCGGCTCGCCGACGCTCTCGCGGGCTGCCTCCCCGAGGCCGGCGAGCCGCTCTTCCCACCGGACGTCCTCACCGACCAGGCGGAGCGGGTGCTCGCGGCCGAGTACGTGCGGGAGCAGGCGATGGAGCTCACGCGCGACGAGGTACCCTACGCCGTGGCGGTCGAGGTCGAGGAGTTCGACGAGTCGGAGCGCCGCGATGGCGGCGGACTCATCCGGATCGAGGCGGCGGTGTGGGTGGAGCGCGAGTCGCAGAAGGCCATCGTCATCGGCAAGGGCGGCTCGATGCTGAAGAAGATCGGGACGCGGGCGCGGGAGCGGCTCGAGCGGCTCCTCGGGGCCAAGGTCTACCTGCGGCTCACGGTCAAGGTCGAGGAGCGGTGGAGCGAGAGAGTCGAGGCGCTCCGGCGCCTGGGGATCGGGTCGTGAGGAAGCCGAGGCCGCTCGTGGCGCTGGTGGGGCGCCCCAACGTGGGCAAGTCGACGCTCTTCAACCGGCTCGTCGGCCACCGCGCCGCCATCGTCGTGGACGTCCCGGGTGTCACCCGGGACCGGAACTACGCCGACTTCAGCTGGGACGGCCGGGAGCTGTCGGCGGTGGACACCGGCGGGTTCGAGCCGGAGACCACGCGATCGCGCGCCGCACCGGAGGGCGGGCGCGCGCTGATGCGGCGCGTCGAGGAGCAGGCGCAGCTGGCTGTCGACGAGGCTTCCGCGGTGGTCCTCGTCGTGGACGGCCGCGAGGGCCTGACCTCCGTCGACCGCGCGCTCGCCGAGCGGCTGCGGAGGTCTGGGAAGCCGCTGTTCGTGGCCGTGAACAAGGTGGACAGCGAGGCCACGAGGGGACAGGCGCCTCTCGCGGAGTTCTACGACCTGGGGTTCGGCGAGGTGCACGCGGTCTCGGCGGAGCACGGGCGCGGCGTCGGCGAGCTCGCCGAGGCGGTCATCGCCGCGCTGGGCGTGGAGCCGACGCCCGAGGAGGAGATTCCCGACGAGGCCCCCGAATCCACCGAAGAGGATTCGGAGGAAGCCGAGCCGGCCGAGGTGCGGATCGCCATCGTCGGGCGACCGAACGTCGGGAAGAGCACCCTCGTGAACGCTCTCCTGCACGAGGAGCGCTTCGTCGTCTCCGAGGTGCCGGGCACGACGAGGGACAGCATCGACTCGGTCCTGGAGTCGCGCGGGCGCCGCTTCGTCATCACCGACACCGCGGGGATCCGGCGCAAGGCCTCCATCGCCCAGAAGGTCGAGCGCTTCTCGGTGATCCGAGCCATGCGCGCCATCGACGCCGCCGACGTGGTGGCCGTCGTGCTCGACGCGCTCGAGGCCGGGGCCGAGCAGGACGCGCGGCTGCTCGGCCTCGTGGTGGAGAAGGCCCGGGCGCTCGTCGTGGTCGTGAACAAGTGGGACCTCGCGGCCAAGGAAGGAGCGACCCAGGCCTGGTACGTCGAGCAGCTCCGCAAGCGGCTCCCGTTCGTCTCCTGGGCGCCGCTCATCTTCGTGTCGGCGAAGGAAGGCGCCGGGGTGGACCGCATCCTTGCCGAGGCCGCGCGCCTCGCGAAGCAGTACCGCGCCCGGCTGCCGACGCCCGAGCTCAACGAGCTCCTCGAGGAGATCCAGGTGGACCACCCGGCGCCGCTGGCCAGGGGGCGTCCGGTCAAGCTCTACTACGTGGCGCAGGTGTCGACGGCGCCGCCCACCTTCGTGCTGCACTGCAGCCGGCCGGAAGCCATCACCGACTCGTACCGCCGATTCGTCGAGAACCGCTTCCGGGAGAGGTTCCGGCTGCGGGTGCCCCTTCGGTTCGTGTTCCGCGAGCGCAAGCGGCGCGACCGGCCTCCGCCTTCAGGTCCTCGCCGCGGTCGCGCTTGACGCCCCCCCCGGCGCCGCCTAGATTGTGCCGACTTTTCGCCGGATTCCCCGAGAGGAGCCATGTCGAAGAACGCCGCGGAGATCACCCGCAAGGAGATGAAGGCGCCCGACGCCTTCCAGACCTTCGCCGGCCAGGCCGCGGATGGGTCGCCGGCAACCAGAAGCAAATCGCGGCGGCCGTCGTCGGCGCCGTCGTGCTGCTCGGCTTGGCGCTCGCCGCGACGAGCTGGCTCGAGTCCCGCAGGAAGGAGGCCGGGGCATCCCTCTACGGCGTCCTGAACGACGCCGACGGGCAGATCTCCTCGGTGCCTCTGCCCGGGGTGACCGTCCCGCTCTTCCCGAGCGTCGAGGCACAGCAGAAGTCGATCGTCGCCAAGGCCTCGGAAGTCCAGAGGGATTTTGCGTCGAGCGAGGCCGCGCGGACCGCGGCCATCGCGGCCGGCGCGGCCCAGTTCCGGCTCGGCGCCTTTGACGCCGCGCTCGCGGCCTACGAATCCTATCTCGGGTCGGCCAAGGCCGGGGACTCGCTCGCGTTCGTGGCCATCGAGGGCCAGGCGCGGGCGAAGGAAGGCAAGGGCGACTTGCCGGGCGCGCTCTCGGCCTTCGACCGCCTGCGGGCGGAGGGCCCGCCCTCGTACGCCGACCGAGTCGCGCTCGAGCGCGCCCGCCTCCTCGCGCGCATGGGCAAGACGGACGAGGCGCGCGCCATCCTCCAGGCCTTCCCGCAGGACTTCAAGGAATCGCAGGCCAAGGCCGAGGCGGAGCAGCAACTCGCACGGCTCGGTGCCAAGTAGCCGATGATGCTGTCGTCGATCGCTGGCGCGCTCGCGCTCTCGGTGGCCTCGGCGACCCCGCCGCCGCCGGCGCTCGACAGCATGTTCGCCGTTGCCTGGACGAAGGCCCTCGTCGCGCCCTGGCTGCTCGAGTACAAGCCCTTCGAGCCGGCCGGGCCCCAGGTCGATCCCGTCACCGGCACGGTGGTGGTGGCCACGCGCGACGGCTACGTCCAGGTGTTCAGCCCGGAGGGAACCCAGCTCTGGTACTACGAGGGCAAGGGCCCCTACTTCGCCGCCCCCGGGATCGCCGACGGCCTGGTCCTCGTCGGAGGCATCGACGGGAAGCTCATCGCGTTCGACGCGGCCAACGGCCAGATCCGCTGGCAGTACTCGTATCGCGAGGAGATGGGGAGCCAGCCCCTCGTCGAGGACGGCATCGTCTACGTCGCCACCCTCGAGGGCACGGTGCTCGCCCTCGAGGCGAAGACCGGGGCTTGGAAGTGGCACTTCCGGCGCGAGCCGACGGCGCGATTCACCATTCTCGGGGTGGGCCGGCCCACGCTCGCGGGCGGTCTCCTCTACCAGGGCTTCGCCGACGGGTCGGTGGTGGCGCTCGACGCCAAGACCGGGGCGGTGAAGTGGGATCGCAAGGTCGGCCGCGGCGACTACCCGGACGTGAACGCGAGCGTCCAGGTCGCGGGGGACCGGCTCTACGTGGCGAGCTACGGAGGCCAGGTCGTCGCCCTCGACCGCGCAAGCGGCGACGTCGTCTGGGAAGCCAAGGCCCCGCTCGCCTACAAGGCGCGGCTGGACGGGGACGCGCTCTTCGTGGTGACGCCGACGAACGTCATCGCCTTCGACGCGAGGAGCGGGCGTCAGCTCTGGACGGCCCCGCTCGACGGATCGCCCCACGCCGATCCGCTGACGCTCAAGGGACTCGTGGTGGTGGCGAACGGCAAGGGCCTGCTCGTGCTCGACCGCCGGAACGGGAAGAAGGTCCGCCTCTTCACGCGGGGCTCGGGCTCGACGGCAGCGCCGGTCGTGTCGGGCAAGCGCCTCTACGCGCTCTCGAACGCGGGCGAGCTCGTGGCGGTCGACATCCGGTGAGAAGGGCGCGCGTCGTGGCAGCGGTCGTCCGCCGCGGCGACCGCGTCCTCATCACCCGCCGCCACGGACACGCCGAGCGCGGGGGGCAGTGGGAGTTCCCGGGCGGGAAGGTCGAGCCCGGCGAGACCGAGGCGGGGGCCCTCGCCCGCGAGATCCGCGAGGAGCTCGGGTGCGCGGTCGCGGTGGGGCCGCTGCTCGCGCGCACTTCCCACCGGTACCCGGACCTCGAGGTCGACCTCGCCTTCTACGCCTGCGAGCTCGCCCCGGGGGCGGAGCCCCAGCTCCTCGGGGCCGAGGCGCTCGACTGGGCCGACGCGTCTCGCCTCGCGGAGTACGACTTCTGCGAGGCCGATCGGCCGGTCCTCTCGGAGCTGGCCGGTCCGGCCCCGCAGCGCTAGCGCGGCCTCGGGCTGCCGCCACCCCTCGGCGCCGGGCTCGGCGCGCTGCGCTGGGGAGGAGCGCTGCGCTGTCGCGCCGCTGCGTCCCGGTTCAGGCCCGCAGGTGCGCCGCCGCCATGGCCGCCGCCCGAGGTTGCCGGCCTGCCCGCGGGTGCGGAAGGCGACGGCCTCGCGTTGGCCTGGCTCGGCTGCGACGGAGCCGGACGCTGGGAGGCGCCGGGCTGGCCGCCCGACGGGCGCGCCGGGCCAGCGGGCTGCGCGCCCGGCTGTTGCGGCGACGGCCGTGTCGTGGGCTGCGCCGGCCGCGCGTTCTCCTTCGAGCCGGCCTGCGGCTGCCAGCCCTGCTTGGTGTTCTTGTCCCAGGAGCCGCTCTGGTTCTGCCGGTACACGTTGCCGGACTTGTCGGCGTAGACGTTGTTGGGGCGGTTCACCGGCTTCGGCGCCGGTCGCTCCGCGAGCGCCTGGGCGCGGTCGACGTTTCGCGCGCGGTTCTCCGGTCGTGCGT
This sequence comes from uncultured delta proteobacterium, assembly GCA_963754915.1. Lineage (GTDB taxonomy): Bacteria > Myxococcota > Myxococcia > Myxococcales > Anaeromyxobacteraceae > DATJZG01. The sequence continues at coordinate 171,454 of CAVWHZ010000013.1, forward strand.
AGAGGCTGTTGGCGGGGCGGGGCGGCGCCGGGTGGCCTCCCGGAGGCGGGCGGCCGCCCTGGCCGTAGCCGGGGTAGCCCGGACGGCCCGGGCCGTAGCCGGGCGGCGGCGGGCGGTACCCGGGGTAGGGCGGGCGGTAGCCGGGGGGAGGGCGATACCAGCCGCCCGGGTAGGGCGGCGGGTAGGGGCGGTAGCCGACCGGACCCCACCAGCCCGGGTGGTATCGGGGGCCGTAGGCGGGGCCGTAGCCGCCGAAGTGGACGCCGACCGCGAAGAACGGGGTGGCGTAGCCCACCGTCAACCCGAAGCCGGTCCACGGGTTGTAGGTGACGCGGAAGCCGTAGGTGCAGGGGCGCGGGTAGAAGACCACCGGGCTCACGTAGGGCGGGTAGTAGAAGCCCGTGCCGTACACGACGGTGCCGTAGTACGGGTACATCCCCAGGTACCCGGGCGTGTAGCCCACGTACACCACGTCCGGGGTCGACTGGTACACGTAGACGTACTTGGTGTTGTAGACAGGCGCGCTCGGCGGCACCCGGTCGATGTCCGGCGGACGCCGGTCACTCACCACCCACGGTCCCTTGGGCGTCGGCGCCACGTACCAGACGCCCTGGTCGCACGCCCAGAACTGGCCAGCGTCCTGGATCACCGACGCGGAGGTATTGACGGCGAAGGCGAGCGGGGTTCCCTCGATCTGCTTGAACTGGGGCTCGCCGTCGTAGGCGACCTGGAACTGCTGGTCGCGCCTCACCGCGGTGGTCTGCGGGATCTGGCTGTCGGCGAGCGCGTCCTGCGCCTCGTCGGTTCCCGGGACGAAGGTGCGTACGTCGCCCACGGCCGAGTCGGGGGGGAGCTGCTTGAACGACGCGGGGAGCTGGTCGGGCCTGACGCTCGTCCAGGGTCCGTCGAGGGACCTCGCCTTGAACCAGCGGCCGGCGGCGAGCACGTAGGTCTCGCTCGTGGGCACATAGACGAGCACATTGCTCTGGGTGTTCTCCGCGTAGAGGAGGTCCGCGGCGGATCCCACCGGAATGTACTTGGGCGGCCCATCGAAGATGAAGAGCTCGGACGGCTCGGTGGCCACCACGATCCGAGGTGGGGTCTTGGGGTCCTCGACGGCCGCCTCCGACGCCTGGGTGGCGGCGTCGCCTTCCTTCGGCGGCGGCGGCGCGGGGTTCTTGTCCACGAAGGCCTTCACCGCGGGCGACGGGACCGGCACGGCCGTGAAGGGGCCGGTGGCCGTTGGCGCCTCGTACCAGAACTTCCCGCCGGAGAGGTAGTAGCGCTGGGTCGCAGGGTCGAGAACCACGAACATCGGCGTGTTCACGACCTGCTTCAGCTCGCTCTTGTCGATGGCGCGCTCGATGGGCTTGCCGTCGTAGAGGAGGAGCACCGCCGGGTCCTGCGAGAAGATCATCTTCGGGGGGGTCGCCTTGATCCCCGCCGCCGACTTCATTTCCTGCTGGGTCACCGCCAGGCTCGCCTGGATGTCGGCGAGCGGGATGTGAAGGTCCGACTTCGGAACCTCTCGCTCCAGGAGGTCCTTGGCCTTCTTCTCGCTCTCCGGGGTCGCGTTGGGGAAGCGGACCTTCTTGACCGTGAGCGTCTCGATGGTCACGTCTCTCGTGTCCTTGTCGACGAGGACGGTCGCGTCCAGCCAGACCACGCCGAAGATGGGCTCCTTGTCCTTCGGCGTCCAGGCGATGGCCGATTGGGCCGAGAGGCTCACTCCCTGGAACTTCTCGATCTGCGGCTGGTAGATCTCGAGGGCGCCCTTTTCCACCTCGATCGCCCGCGGCCAGGCGCTCGTGTACTCGTCCTCGGCGGGGGCGGAAGGGGGAGGAGGCGGGGGCGCCTGGGCGGTGGCGATGCCTGCGAGAAGGGCCACCAGGGCGGCAGCGACGGCTTTCATGCGGGACCTCCTGGAATCGTTTGGCATCGCGGGTCGGGCGCGCCGAGTCTAACTCATCGGCGGACGTTCCGACGGGCGAGGAAATTCACGCGCGCTCGGGACGCGCACCACCCACAGGGGTGAATTTCTGTGGGACCTAGTCTCGAGGTGAAGCCCGTCGGGCGAGACGCCCCGTACATTGCCTAGGGGCCAGGGCCGCGGCGAGTTGACTTGCGCCGGGACGGCGAAGGAGGCGGATCGCCCGCTGCCCGCAGGCGGAACGAGAGGGGCTCGTAGGTTCTCCCGCTGGCATCTGCCACGGCCCGGGACGGCAAGCCCTCGAGGCGCAGCGTGTAGAGAGACCCGGGTCGAAGCGGGGCCGCCGGCGCGAGCCGGAAGACCGTCTCGGCACCGACGTCCGTCGACCCGCCAGACGCCACGAGGGAGTCCTGGGCATCGAGGAGGACGAGGCGGGCATCTGGGAGCCGTGAGCCGACGCGCACCTCGAAGGTGGACGACGGGTCCACGCTGGACGCGGAGTCGACGGCGAGCGGCGCTCCGCCGTCAGCGGCCACGGCCTGCGCCGAGGCGAGCGGCAGCGGGAGGAGTCCGCCGTCGGGCGCCGGCGCCGCGACGGGGCCGGCATCGGCGGAGGGCGCCGTGGCGTCGCCCGACTGGAGAGGTCCGGCCGACGCCGGAGCTTCGCCCGCGTCCGGAGCGACAGGGGCTGCTGCCGGGCCGGGTGCGGGGCTGCAGGAAGCGAGGGCGAGGCAGCAGAGGAGCGCCGGCCAAGCCGCCGCCGAGGCGAACGCGCCTCCGGGGCGCCGGTGCCGGCTGGGGTTCGTAGGTCTGATAAGATGGATTATGTAAACTAAGGGCGATCCCGCTCAAGCCCCGCGATACGCCAGGTCGGGACCATTTGCCGGGTCGACGTCGCTCGCCGCTTCGTTCGCCAAGGCCTCGGCGTGGGCGCACAGGCCGCCCTGCGCGAGGACCCTCACGAAGCGCGGGGCCCCGCCCTCGCCCGCGACCGCGCAGGCACACGGCATGGCTGGCTCCTGGGGGGCCGCGTCGAGCGACTCGAGGGCCCGGCGGAGCTCTCCTTCCAGCCGACGCAGCTTCTCGATGCGGCGCCGGGCCTGCGCCACGTGGACCGGGATGACCTCCCGCAGCCGGCTCGTGAACTCGGCCGCGCTTCGGCAGCCGGCGCGCAGAGCGAGCAGCGCCCCGATGTCCTGGAGCGACAGGCCCAGTTCCCGGAGGTCAAGGATGAGCCGAAGTCGATCGAGCGCCTCCCCCGCGTAGCGGCGGTGCCCGCCGTCGCTCACCGAGGCCGGGCGGATGAGCCCCTGCTCCTCGTAGAATCGAATGGTGCGGATCGTCTGCCCGGTGGCTCGGGCGAGGTCTCCGGTGGTCAGGTCCTTCTCGGGCATCCCTCACATTGGCTAACCGGCGCAGGGCGCCGTTGCAACACGAGGTTTCGAGAAGCGCGCTAGCCGCCCTGGCTCCCCAGGATATCCCGAGCGATGACCAGTCGCTGGATCTCGCTCGTGCCCTCGTAGATGGTCTGGACCCTCGCGTCGCGAAAATAGCGCTCGACGGGGAACGCGTCGCAGTAGCCATACCCACCGTGGATCTGCACGGCCTTGGAGACCGCCGACTGTGCTGCCTCGCTGGCGAATAGCTTCGCCATGGACGCCTCGCGGGTGAACGGGCGCCCCGCCTCCTTCAGCGCGGCGGCCCGAACCGTGAGCAGCCACGCCGTGTCGTGGGCGGTGCGCATGTCGGCAATCGCCATCGAGATGGCCTGGAAGCTGGCGATGGGTTTGCCGAAGGCGTGCCGCTCCCGGGCGTAGCGCACCGAGGCGTCGAGTGCCGCGCGCATGGTGCCTGTCGACTGGGCGCCGATGCCGATGCGGCCGCCGTCGAGCGCCGCGAGGGCGATGCGGAACCCCTCCCCCTCGCCGCCGAGCAGCGCCTCGGCCGGCACCTCGCAGTCCTCGAACGAAAGCCCCACCGTGCTCGAGGCCCGAAGGCCCATCTTGTCCTCGTGGCGGCCGACCACGAGGCCAGGCGTTCCGGCCTCGACGAGGAAGGCGCTCACGCCGCGGGCGCCCTGCGCGCCGGTGCGGGCCCAGACGACGAACACGCCGGCCCGGTCGCCGCTCGAGATCCACTGCTTCGCCCCGTTGAGCACCCAGCGGTCGCCCCGGGCCACTGCCCGGGTGCGCAGCGCGGCGGCGTCGCTGCCGGTTTGGGGCTCGGAGAGCGCGAACGATCCGGCGAGCCACTCGGCCGAGGCCAGGCGAGGCAGGTAGCTCCGCTTCTGTGCCTCGGTCCCGAATCGGGCGATGGTCTCCCCGACCATGTTCGTCACCGCCATGGTCACCGCGAGCGAGCAATCCGCGGCGGCGATCTCCATGAGCGCGAGGGCGTAGGCCACCGCCCCGGCCTCGGATCCGCCGTGAACGGCCGGGACGTTCACGGCAAGCATCCCGAGCGCTCCAAGCTCGCGGACGAGGTCTGCGGGGAAGCGCGCCAGGCGGTCGTTCTCGGCGGCGGCCGGGGCGGCCCGCTTCTGCGCGAAGCTCCGCGCCGCGTCCGCGACCGCCCGCTGCGTCTCGCTCAGTTCGAAGTCCACAACCCTCCCCGCCCCGGGCGGCACCCTCGTCCGGATCTAGCCGTCCTTGGCGTGCGGTGCCGGGGAAGGTGGGGCCTGCCGACCCAGCTCGTCGAAGTGCAGCGGGAGGTCGACCGGCTGGGGACGCGCCGGCCGCGGGAAGATCCAGCCTCGCACCGCTCGCAGCACGCAGGCCTCGACGTCCTTGTCCCCGAGGGTGCTCCGCTTCACGCGAGGCTTGCCGGGCAGCCCGTCCTTGCCGATGACGAACGACACCACCACCTGGCCCTGGACGTCCTTGCCCTCGGCGAGCCGCTGCTCGTAGCACGCGGTGACCTCGGGCTGGTGCGCCTGGACCACCGCGGCCACCGAGCCCGCCCCGAACGGGAGGCTCGCGGGGTCGGGAGGGCCGGCGCCGGGGGCCGCTGCCGCCGGCGGCTCGGCTCGCGTCGAGGCGGCCGCGAGAGCGACGGCGAGCACGGCGGCCCTCGCGTGCGCTCTCATGCCTTCAGGACCGACGCAGCGATGACCAGCCGCTGGATCTCGCTCGTCCCCTCGTAGATCTCGGTGATGCGGCTGTCGCGCCAGTGGCGCTCCACGTCGTACTCCTTGACGTAGCCGTAGCCGCCGTGGACCTGGATGGCCTTGGAGGTCACCCGCTCGCACATCTCCGAGGCGTAGAGCTTGGCCATGGCGCTCTCGGCGCTGTGGCGGACGCCTCTGTCCTTGAGCGAGGCCGCGCGCCAGACGAGCAGCCGGGCCGCGTCGATCTCGGTCGCCATGTCCGCCAGCATGAACTGGATGGCCTGGAACTGGGTGATCGGCTGGCCGAACGCCTTGCGCTCCTTCGCGTAGGCCAGCGCCTCTTCGTAGGCCGCCACCGCGATCCCGAGCGCCTGCGAGGCGATGCCGATGCGCCCGCCGTCGAGCGTCTGCATGGCCACCTTGAACCCCTCGCCCTCGCCGCCGAGCCGGTAGCGCTCCGGGATGACCGCTTCCTCGAAGAAGAGCGTGCAGGACCCGGACGCGCGGATGCCCACCTTCTCGTCCGGCTTCCCGCGGGTGAAGCCCTTCGTGTCGGTGGGGACGAGGAAGGCGCTGATGCCCTTGTGGCCCTTGGCGCGGTCCGTCATGGCGAAGACGAGCACCACGTCCGCCTGGGGACCGTTGGTGATGAAGTTCTTCGTGCCGTTCAGGACGTACTCGGACCCGCGCCGCGTCGCGAGCGTGCGCATCTCCGCGGCGTCCGAGCCGCTCATGGGCTCGGTGAGAGCGAAGGCGCCGAGCTTCTCCCCGCGGGCGAACGGCGCGAGGAACTCCTTCTTCTGCGCATCGGTGCCGAACTTCATCACCGGGTCGCAGTAGAGCGAGTTGTTCACGCTCATGATGACGCCGGTGCCGCCGCACCCGCGCGAGATCTCCTCCATGGCCACGGCGTAGCAGACGTTGTCCATGCCGGCGCCGCCCCAATCCGGCGGGATGGCGACGCCGAGCAGCCCCATCTCCCCGAGCTTCTGGACGGCCTCCCGGGGGAAGTGGTGCTCGACGTCCCACCTGCGGGCGTTCGGCTTCAGCTCGGCGTCGGCGAACTGCCGGCAGAGGTCCCGGACCTGGCGCTGCTCCTCGGTAAGCTCGAATCTGCATGTCCCCTCCCGCTCTACGTCAGGCCCCGCGAAAGTGGGCCGGTCGCTTCTCCACGAACGCCCGGAGCCCTTCCCGGCCGTCCTCGGTTCCGAACAGCATCCCGAACGTGTCCGCCTCCATCTCCTGGCCCGGGGCAAGCTGCGGTGCGGTCGTCGCCCGCAGGATGCGCTTCGCCGCGGCGATGGCAGCCGGGGCCTTGGAGGCGATCTTCTTCGCCTGGGCGATGGCGTATTCGAGCAGCTTCTCGGGGGGGAGGACCTCGAGGGCGAGGCCCCAGGCCTTGGCGGTGGGGGCGTCGGCCATGTCGCCGGTCAGGATCATCTCCATGGCCCGGGACGGGCCCACCCGCCGCTGCAGCCGCTGCGTCCCGCCGAAGGCCGGGATGATCCCCAGGTTCACCTCGGGCTGGCCGAACCGAGCTCTCTCGCTCGCGTAGATGAGATCGCACGCCATGGCGAGCTCGCAGCCGCCACCGAGCGCGAAGCCGTTCACCGCGGCGATGGTGGGGATGGGGAGCGCCTCGAGCCGCTCGAAGGTGCGCTGCCCGGCCTCGGCGAAGCGCCTCGCCGCGAGCGGCGGGAGCGCCGACATCTCGGCGATGTCCGCGCCCGCCACGAACGCCTTCTCGCCCGCACCGGTCAGGACGAGCGCCTTCAGCGAGGCGTCGCCCTCCACGGCCGAGAGCAGCTCCCCGATTTCTCGGACCGTCTGGGTGTTGAGCGCGTTGAGCGCCTTGGGGCGGTTGAGGGTGGCGATGCCCACCCCGTCTTCGACCTTCCAGAGGATGTTCTCGAGCTGCACGATGGCCTCCTCGCCGCTGGGCGTCGGCTAGTCGTACCGGTAGAACCCCCGGCCGCTCTTGCGGCCGAGCCAGCCCGCCGCGACGTACTGGCGGAGCAGCGCCGCGGGCCGGTACTTGTCCTCGCCGAGCTCTCGCTGGAGCACGTCGGCGATGTAGAGGCAGGTGTCGAGGCCGACGAAGTCGGCGAGCGTGAGCGGTCCCATGGGGTGGTTCAGGCCCAGCTTCACGGCGGTGTCGATGTCCTCGGGGGTGGCGAGGCCCTCCTGCAGGGCGAAGCAGGCCTCGTTGATGAGCGGGATGAGGATCCGGTTGACGATGAATCCCGGGACGTCCTTCGCGGTGACCACCGTCTTGCCGAAGCGCTTCGTGGAGAGCTCGACCACCGCCTTCCAGGTCTCGTCGCTCGTCTGCAGGCCCCGGATGATCTCGATGAGCTGCATCACCGGAGGCGGGTTCATGAAGTGCATCCCGACGAACTTCTCCGCGCGGCGGGTGGCCGCCGCCATCTTGGTGATGGAGATGGAGCTGGTGTTGGATGCCAGGATCGCGTGCGCCGGCAGCAGCCGGTCGAGCTTGCGGAAGAGCTCCAGCTTGGGCTCCTCCTTCTCGACGATGGCCTCGATGGCGAGGTCGGAGCCGGCCGCGTCGTCGACCGAGCTCGCCGGTCGGATTCGCTCCAGGATCCCGAGCCGCTGCTCGGCGGTGATCTTCCCCTTCTCCACGAGCTTCTGCAGCGAGCCACCGAGCTTCTGGTGGGCCTTCTGTGCGAGCTCCGGGACGGCGTCGATGAGCACGACGTGCAGCCCTGCCTGCGCCGCAACCTGCGCGATCCCGCTTCCCATCTGACCGGCACCGATCACCGCGACGCGTTCGATGGCCATGGATCTTCCTCCGGGAAACCCGTGATAGGGGGTCCAAGGGACCCTTGTCAATGAGCGTCACGGACCGTTCGCGAGCGGCACGACGATGGTTCCCTCCTCCGAGACGGCGATGGTGCGCAGCACGTCCGTGGCGGCCCCGCCCGCGGTCAGGCGAACCGCCAGCGTGTAGTCGCCGTCCGGGAGGCGCATCTCGTGGCGGACCTCCGGCGGCGCGCCGGACGGGAACCGGAACTCCGCGTGACGGAGGGTGGCCTCGCCGCGCCGGATGTCGACCTCGAGGGTCCGAGTCGATGCCGGCTGGGGGACCCGGTAGAGGAGCGTGACGTCTCTCGGGACCTCCCGGAAAAGGAACATCCCGGTGGCGGCGAGCCCGAGGACGAGCACCACGCGCGCCACGGACCTCACGGTACCTCCTCCTCCTCCGGGGACGGGGTGTCGGGTGGCGGCGGCGCGGCCGCTTCACCCGGGGTCGCTCCGCGGCGGCGGCGCTTCACGCGAACTCGGGTCTTGCCTCGCCCCGGCGCTCCCTTGAGGCGGATCTCCGCCTGCACCTCGACCGACATCCCCTCCAGCAGCTTCAGGAGCTCCCGGCGGAAGGTCTCGGACTCGAAGAACCGCCGGATCTCCTGCCCCACCACGCGCAGGACCTCGTCCTTCGCGCCGTGGGCCTGCTGGACCAAGAAGCCGGAGAGCTCCTTCGGGAGCTTCCACTCCCGCGCGAGCTTGCGGGCTCCCTCCTCGGTGAGGAAGAGCGCCCCCATGCCTGTGAGGACGGTCTTGCGGACGACGTCGGCGAGGAAGCCGACGGTCCCGACCGCTCCGGGCTCGCTCCCTCCTCCTCCTCGGGCGGGCTCTCCTCGAACGGGTAGTCGGGGTCGGGCATGCCGACAGCCTACCGCATCGGCCCGCCGCCGGGATCAGGCGCGCGGCTGGGCCCCGATGACTGGGAGGCGCGGCGCCTTCATCACCTGCACGCTCACGGCCCCGGCCACCTGCTGGGCGACGTGATGGAAGGCCCTCGCCTGCGGGCCCTCCGGGAGCGCCTCGACCACCGGTACGCCGCGGTCGCCTCCCTCCCGGACGGCCAGGTCGAGGGGAATCTCGCCGAGGAAGCGCATTCCCATCTTGTCGGCGGCCACGCGGGCGCCGCCGTGGTCGAAGATGTTCGTCTCCTGCCGGCAGTGGGGACAGATGAAGCTCGACATGTTCTCGACGATTCCCAGGACGGGGATCCCGACCTTGTCGAACATGAGCTTGGCTCGAATGACGTCGGCAAGGGCCACGTCCTGCGGCGTCGAGACGAGCACCACCCCGGCCGCCCGGATGTTCTGGGCGAGGGTGAGCGGCACGTCGCCGGTGCCCGGCGGCAGGTCGAGCAGGAGGTAGTCGAGCTCGCCCCAGTTGACGTCCCGCATGAGCTGCAGCAGCGCCCCGGTGACCATCGGCCCGCGCCAGATCATCGCCTGGTCGGGGTCCACGAGGAAGCCGATGGACATGAGGCGGAGGCCGTGTGCCTCGATGGGGTCGAGGCGCTTGCCGTCCTTGGAGACGGGCTTCTCCTCGACCCCGGTGAGGATTGGGAGCGACGGCCCGTAGATGTCGGCGTCGAGCACTCCGACCTTGGCCCCCATCCGGGAGAGGGCAAGCGCCACGTTGATGGTGACCGTGGACTTGCCGACTCCGCCCTTCCCGGCGCCCACGAGGACGATGTTCTTCACGCCGGGGGTGAGCGACGACTGCGCGGTCCCGGGCGCGCTGCGGACGCGGGCGCCGAAGCGAAGGTCCACTGCCGAAGCGCCAGCGCCCCGGAGCGCCGCCTCGACGTCCTTCGAGATGGTGTCCTTGAGCGGGCAGGCCGGAGTGGTGAGCTCCACCTCCAGGGAGACGCGGTCCCCGTCCACCTTCAGGTCCTTCGTCATGCCCAGGCTCACGATGTCCCTGTGGATCTCGGGGTCCATCACCTTGCGAAGCGCGGCGAGCGCGGCGTCCAGCGTCAGTGCCATAGGCCGGGCTTCATATCTGGCGAGGCCGGTGCGGTCAATGAGCCCCGCTCGCGCTCACTCCAGCGCCTCGACGCGCCAGTTCCCCTCCTCGAGGACGAGCGACGCCTCCCTTCCCTCCCCGACCACGAGCGTCGCCACCCTGCCGTTCACCCGGATCGGCGCGTCCGCCGCGAGCATGGCCTCGACGCGATCCAGCGCGCGCGCTCCGACGGGCCCCGAGTCGCGCCAGTCGGTGGCGAGTCGTTCCGGGCTGAGCCGGGCCCGCCACCGAGCGGACAGGAGCACGTAGGCGTCCGACCATCGGGCGGCGCGAAGCGAGGTGGCGAAGCGCGACAGCGCCGAGCGGGCCAGGTCCTCCGGCCGAGGCGGGGCCGGCGCCACGGGCGGCGGGGGAGCCTTCAGCGAGGCCGCGGGTGCCGCGCAGGCGAGGCAGGCGAGGAGTGCCAAGGAGCGCCGCACGGAACCCGGATACACCAGGCGCGGCCGTCGCGCCACACGTGGTATGAGCACCTCCATGCGGGAACCGAGACCACACGGTGAGGTGCAGGCCCCCTCGGAAAGACCGGGCGCGATCGCGCCCTCGGGACACGCTGCGGCGCGGTCCGCCGCCGGATAGGACTCCGCGGAGGTGGGTGCCGTCGAGCGAGAGAGCCCCCCGGGGGGTGGCAGCGGCGCGGATCTGGGGCTCTCGCGCCAGGGCCTCGCCGGCCTCTACCGGACGACCGCCTCGGGCGCCGTCGTCGACTGCAACGAGGCTTTCGCACGCATCCTGGGGTGGCCCGACCGCGCCACCCTTCTCGCCACCGGGGTCGCCGACCTTCACTTCGACCCCCGCGACCGGGAGGGCCAGGTCGAGCGGCTGAGGCAAGGGTCGCCCGCGAGCACCGAGATCCGGATGCGCCGGCGCGACGGGAAGCCGGTCTGGGTCGTCTACAGCGAGCACATCTCGATCGACGCGGCCGGCCGCGAGATCATCGAGGGCGCCCTCGTCGACGTGACGGACCGCCGGGAGATGGAGGCCCGCCTGCTGCAGGCCGAGCGGCTCGCGTCGGTGGGGACGCTCGCGGCGGGCGTGGCCCACGAGGTCAACAACCCGCTCTCCTACGTGCTCGCCAACCTCTCCTTCGCCCAGGAGCAGGTGACCGCCGTGCTCGACCGTTCTCGCGGGAAGGAGGACGAGTCCGACCTCGTGCAGGCGACCGAGGCCCTCAAGGAGGCCCGGGAGGGGGCGGAGCGCGTCCGGGCCATCGTGCGCGACCTTCGCATGTACGCGCGAGCCGACGACGACCGGCGGACCCCGCTCGACCTCGCGCGGGTCATGGACTCCGCCATCAACGTGGTCCGCAGCGAGCTCGCCCACCGGGCGCGCGTGATCCGGACCTACCGCCCCGCCGCCCCCGTGCAGGCGAGCGAGGGCAAGGTGGGCCAGGTCCTCCTCAACCTGCTCCTCAACGCCGCCCAGGCGATGCCCGGCGGCAACGCCGACCGCAACGAGATCCGCGTGACGGTCGAGCCGGCTGCGGAGGGCTGGGTACGCATCGAGGTGGCCGACAACGGGGCCGGGATGGCGCCCGACGTCCTCGCTCGGGCCTTCGAGCCATTCTTCACGACCCGGCAGGAGAGCGGCGCCACCGGGCTCGGGCTCCCCATCTGCCAGACCGTGATCGCATCGCTCGGCGGCGAGATCACCCTCGACAGCGAGGAGGGGGTCGGCACCCGCGCCCGCGTCGTCCTGCCGGCGTCGGCGCCGATGGCGCCGGCGGCCGCGCCGCCGGCGCCGCGGGCCGCCGCCACCCCTCCCTCCGGGCACCGCATCCTCGTCGTCGACGACGACCCCGGGGTCGGCAGCGCGGTCCGGCGTCTGCTGCTGCGCAACGAGGTCGTCGTCTCTGGCGATGCGCAGGGGGCCCTCGATCTCCTCGCGAGCGACCCGGAGTTCGACGTGATCCTCTGCGACCTCTACATGCCCGGGACGAGCGGCATGGACTTCTACCGGCAGCTTCGGGAGAGGGACCCCGGGGTGGCCGCCCGCGTGGTCTTCATCTCCGCCGGGGCGTACACCGACGAGTCGAGCGACTTCCTCGACTCGGTGCCGAACGAGCGGCTCGAGAAGCCGTTCGACGCGGCTCGGCTCCGCTCACTCGTGGCGCGGGCGGCAAGACGTCGGTGAGGAGCGACTACCCGGCGCGGTGCAGGGGCACCACCGGCGCCGCGCTCCCCGCGGGCCGGACGACGACCACTCCCTCCTCGCCCTCCCGCCCGCTCACGTCAATCTCCACCGGGAGGAAGCGCCGGACGACGTCTGCATTCGTGGTGAGGTGCTTCGTCACCGCGCAGACGCTGTACTGCGTCATCGGGACGACACCGGCGGGCGGCGACACGAGGCCCGCGGCGACGAGCGCGGCCGGGACGATGAGCTGGTCGCCGAGGTGGGCGTCGACCGCCGCGCGCCGCGCGAGGAAGGCGGAGAACTCGTCGACCGCGGCGTCGGCAATCGCCTCCGGGTTTCGGCCCTGGGCCGACACGGCTCCGTGGCCAGAGCGCGTCCGCTCGAAGGAGGCCACGAGCAGCAAGTGGCTGCCGCGCGACAGGCGCGACGGGACCGGGATGCAGCGCACCTGAGAGGCGACGCCCATGTCTCTCAACCGGCGCGTGGCACGGTCGCCCTGCCGCTCGGCCACCGAGAGCTCGAGGCCCGCCACCATCGACACCACCTCGGTGTCGACGAGCGTCCCGCGGTGGTGGAGGTCGAGCGGGGGCATCGGGTGGGCCGGGCGCACCACCGCGGTGAACTCGCCGCCACCTTCCGGGTAGAAGCCTGCGGCCTGCAGCGCCAGTTCCATCGGAAAGCCCAGCCGGGCGAGGGCGGGCGCCCAGACGAGAGCCAGGTAGTGAAAGGAGGGGCTGTGGTCCTGGTGGGTCCCGCCCCGCAGGGTGACGCGGCTCTCGCCCCCGCAGAACGCAAGCGGGCAGCAGAGGGTCTGGAAGAGAAGCGGCGCCGACCCGGCCGTCCCGATGTCGAAGGCCCACTCCCCGGGGACCGGGCGCTGGCGGGGTCGGAACTCGAGCCGCGCCGACCCCACCTCGGCCCCAGAGACCTCGGCGTCGCAGAGCCGAGCCATGGCGAGCGCTGCCTCCCGGTGCTGGGGACGCAGGCCGGGCTTCAGGCGGTTCGCGCGGGCTCGGTCGACCGCGAACGCGCGACCGGTGACGGCCGACAGCGCGAGCGCCGTCCGGAGGATCTGCCCGCCGCCTTCCCCGGCGCCGCCGTCGAGTTCGATGACGCCGTGGGTGGACACGTCGGCCCCATGTAGAACTCGCAAGCGCATTCCGTCAAGCGATGCATGGCCTCCGGCGCCCGAGCGCCTCTGTGAAATCAACGGTTTGCGCGCATCGAGGCCTGGCGCGCGCGCGCTGGGCCTCGAGCGGAAAACCGGCGGCGAAATAGGAGTTTGCCTCCTCCGTATGGGAAGCCATGGTTGCGGCGCTAGCGCTTGGCGGGATAGGGTCGCGCGTCTCCTGGCCCCTCTCGAACGTGAAGGACGAGGTCACGGTGCCGCCCCTGTCCAGCGAGGGGAGAATCGCCCGCTCCGCAGCCCAGGGTCACAAGGAGTCTTTCGGTCGTCTCGTCGACGAGCACAAGCGCGCCGTGTACGGTCTGTGCCTGCGGCTCCTCTCCGACCCGGAAGAGGCTCGCGACGCCTCCCAGGAGGCCTTCGCCAGGGCCTACGCGGCCCTCGGTGCCTTCGACCTCTCCCAGCCGTTCGCCCCCTGGGTGCTCCGGATCGCCCGCAACCACTGCCTCGACCTGCTCCGCCGCCGGCTCCCCTCGCGCGCCCGCGTGGAGCTCGACGCCGACCCCGAGGATGGCGCCGCCGTCGAGCTCGCCGACCCGAACGCCCAGCAGGGAGACCAAGCCATGGAGCGGGTCCAGACCCGGGCCGCCCTCGAGGACGCCGTCTCGTCGCTGCCCCCGAACTACCGCGAGGTCGTCCACCTTTTCCACGTCGAGCAACTGTCCTACAAGGAGATCGCCGCCACCCTCGGGGTCCCGATGGGGACGGTGATGACCTGGCTCCACCGCGCCCGGTCGAAGCTGCGCCAGTCGCTCGAGGCCACGGAGGCCCGCCCATGACCACCCGCCACCTCACCGAGGAAGAGGCCCAGCTCCACATCGAGGGGCTGCTCACCCGCACCGACGCGTCCCGCGTCGACGGGCACCTCGTTGGCTGCGGGGAGTGCCAGGCCCTCGTGCTGTCGTTCCGCGCCCTCGAGGAGGCCCTGTCCTGCCTGCCCGTTGCCGAGCCCCCCGCCGACTTCACCGCCGGCGTGCTGGCGCGCATCGAGGCTCGCGAGCAGGCCGCGGTTCGCGAGCGCCGCGTCGCCACCGCGGTGCTCGGCTCCGTCGCCGTCGCGCTCGCCGCGACCCTCTCGATCGCCGGGCAGGCCGCCTGGGCCCCGGCCCTCTCGCAGGTGTCCTCGGCGGTGGCGGACGGCGCGCAGGCGCTCCGGATTTCCGGGGACGTTCTCTCCCCCGTCGTGGGCGCGCTGCGCCTGCAGATTCTCGTGGCCTGCGCTGCCATCGGGCTCCCTCTCCTCCTCGGTCTCGCGCGGCTCGTTCCGGGCCGCTCCGGCCAAATCGCCTAGGGGAAATCCATGGTCGCTGGACTCGCTCTTGCCCTCCTGCTCGCCGCGCCGACGCCCCCATCCCCGCCGGCACCTCCTCGCCCGCAGGGCACCGACGTGGTGGCGGACGATCTCGAGCGGCAGCAGGCGGCCGCCGCCGAAGTGGTGGAGCAGGCGCGCTCCGTCGGGCAGGCGAAGGCCCGCGTCGAGGCCCAGCGGACCATCGTGAAGGCGATGGCGCGCCAGGTCGCGCCCGGGCCGGAGGCAAGGCTGCTCGGGGACTGGCCGTCGGCGCCTTCCGGCAAGAAGGTGACGATCACCGACAAGGTGGACGTCGACGAGGCCCTCCAGAAGATCTCCGAGGCCGCCGGCTGGGACCTGGTCGCGAACACGGGCCGGGTCGGCGACCGGACGCTCGTGGTCACCCTGAAGGACGTCCCGGTGGAGGCGGCGCTCGAGGCGGTGCTGGAGGGCACGTCGCTCGCCGCCACCCGCCGCGGGAACGCGGTCACGGTGGCACCCCAGACCCTCCCGGTCCTGGAGTCGCAGCTGATGACGGGCTTCAGCCCGCCGTCGGGCAAGAAGGTGACCCTCGACTTTTCCGACACTCCGGCGGGGGAAGCGCTCCAGAAGATCTCCGAGGCGGCCGGATGGTCAATCGTGCTGCCGCCCGGCCTCCGCGGCGCGGTGACCGCCCGCTTCCGCGGCATCCCCGCGGAGGAGGCCATGAAGGCCGTACTCTCCCAGACCCAGCTCTCCGCATCGCGCGACGGGTCGGTGGTGACCATCGCCCGCTCGTCGGGTCCAAGCGTGGTCATCCGCGGCGGCAAGAAGCAGTTCGTCTTCGGCGGGGGCCAGGGGATCCTGCTGCCAGGCGATGAGGACGTCCAGGCGGCGGCCGAGGACGCCAAGCAGGCCGCCGAGGACGCCAAGCAGGCGGCACGCGACGCGGTGGCGGGGCTGCGCCGCGGCTCCGGCCACCGGGGCAAGGACAAGGTCGTCGGCGGGGACATCACCGTCGGCCCCGGCGAGCGCTGGCGAGACGTGGTCGCCATCCGCGGCAACGTCCACATGGGCCCGGGGTCCTCGGCCCGGCAGGTCACCGCCGTGCTCGGCTCCATCGAGCTCGAGCCCGGTGCCACCGTCGACCAGGAGGTGGTGGCGGTCGGCGGCAGTGTCCGGCTCGCTCCCGGATCGCACGTGGGAAGTGACGCCGTGGTGGTGGGCGGCGAGGTGGTGATGGAGCCCGGGGCCACCGTGGACGGCCAGCAGGTCGCGGTCAGCGTGCCCGGCATCACCGAGTTGCTCGGCCTCGTGGGCTCGAAGGCGAGCTCCGTCTCCCACGTCATCTCGCCGTGGCACAAGCTCGGTCACGCCCTCGCCAAGTTCCTGGTGTTCTTCGCGCTCGGGTTGCTCGTCCTCGTGTTCACCCCGGCGCGACTCGACGGAGTCGCCGTTGCCATCGGACGCCAGCCGCTCAAGGTGCTGCTCGCCGGGCTGCTCGGGACGCTCGCCATGCCGGTCCTGACGGTCCTGCTGGCGGTCACCATCGTCGGGATCCCGCTCATCGCCGTGCAGGTCATCGCCATCCTGCTCGCCGCCGTGGTCGGGTACACGGCCCTCTCCTTGTACATCGGCCGGGCGCTGCCGCTGCACCCCCAGAAGGCGGCCTCTGCCCTTCAGCTCGCCGTGGGCACGGCAGTGGTGGTGGCCGTGAGCGAGAATCCCGGTGGTCGGCTGGCTCGCCATGGTCTCGGCCTGGCTCATCGTCTTCGGTGCCGTCGTGCGCACCCGGTTCGGGCAGTCCCCGGGGAGCGCGCCCATGCCGACGACGCCCGCTTCGCCCCCGCAGCCGGCGGCCTGAGCCACCGAGACGGCGGCGACTACCGCTTGCCCGGGCCGTGCGAGGGCAACCGTGCCAGGGCCTCGACAGAGACCCGCCGCACGTCCGCGTAGTAGTCGCCGCGTAGAGCCTCGAGGGCAGACGACGCCGGTTCGAAGCGCAGCTTGCCGAGGGCCCGGGCCGCCGCCGCGCGCACCTCCGGCCGGTCGCTCGTGAGCTCGGCGGCGAGCGCGCGGCCGGCGTCCGCGGTGGCGACCTGTCCGAGGGACTCGATGGCCTGAACCCTTCCGAGTGCCTGGCGACGCTCGAGGAGGCTCAAGAGCGGGGCCGAGGCGTCGCGGCTGCCGAGCCGTCCCAGCGCCGCCGCGGCCGTGGGGGCCGCCGTTCCCCCGAGCAAGGACGCGAGCGGCGCCATCGCCTCAGGCGCCCCCGTCTCGCCGAGCGCGCGGGCCACGGTCTCTTGCCAGGCCTCCGGGTCCGGATCGGCCACGGTGAGCGCCTGGACGAGGACCGGCACTGCGGCCGGCCCCTGCCGACCGATGGCCGCCGCGGCGGCACGGCGGACCGAGGGCGTCGGATCCTGCACGAGCGCGGCCACGCGCTGGCGGGCGGGCTCGTCGGCGACGAGGCCGAGCGCCTCGACCGCGCCGACGCGAATGCGAGCGTCAGGATCCGCGGAGAGCTCGAGCGCCAGCGCCGCTGCCCCATCCGCCTTGAGGCGCGCAAGGGCGACAGCGACGGCGGCGAGTTCCTCGACCTCCCCGGGGTCGAGGGCGTCGACGAAGCGGGACGGGAGCGGCGCCGTCCCGGCGTCGGACGACCTGGCCGGCAGAGCGCGCTGGGCAATCGCCTCCGCAGCCGGGATGCCCGCCTCGAAGCCGGCCGAGGGAGCCCGGGAGAGCGGCCCGGCTACCCACGCCTGTCGGGCCTCGCCGAGCCGCTCCCGCAGGGCCTCCGCGCGCCGCTTCAGCGCCGGGACTGCAGGGGCGAAACCGGCGCTGCCGAGAGCGCGCGCGGCGGCGGCTCGCGTCGCCGAGTCGGCGGGTCCCTGCACGAGTGCGAGCGCCCGCTCGGCCGGGGCCCTCAGCCGGTCCGGGGGAAGGCCCAGGCCACCCAGCGCCGCGAGCGCGGCCATCGCGTCGGCGCCCCGGTGCCCAATCCGGTTCGTGAGAGGACAATCGGGGCAGTCGGCCTCCGCCGCCCGGGCCGCCCGGCCGGCGCGCTCGGCCACCTCCGGGTCGACGGTCCGGACCGCAATCTCGCAGAGGGCCACCCCGACCTCCGGCGCCCGGGGCAGGGCCTCGAGGGCGGCCACGCAGGCCGCGGCCACCCGGGCAGGGCCGGTCGCCCCCGCCTCGGCAATCGCCTCGGCTGCGGCCGGGTCGCCGAGTGCCGCGAGGGCCGCCGCGGCGGCCTCGGCAAGCTCCGCGTCGCCCTGAAGGAGCGCGTCCTCGAGCACGTCGCGGGCACGGCGGTCCCCGGCCCAGCCGAGGCCGCGCGCCGCGGCTGCCGGGAGGCGCGTGTCTCGGGCCCGTCCGTCGAGCAACGGGAGGAGCCGCATCACCGCCTCCGCGCGTCCGCTGCGGCCAATCTCCTCGGCGGCACCGGCCCGCTCGACCCGGCTGGAACTCGCGAGCCCGCGGACGTTTCGATCCCAGAGCTGCCGGGCCTCGGCCTCGACCGCGTCGCGGAGCGACGTTCCGAGCGCGGCGAGCGCCAGCGCGATCTCGGCGCGCCCCTGCGCGTCGGCCCGCCCGTACGCGGCAGCGAGGGCCTGGGCCGCCTGACGCTGGAGCGCCGAGGTGGCGCGGGCGTCCGCCGACGGCGAGGCCGAGGAGATGGCCCCGAGCCCGCGGGCCGCCACCGCCACCACCTCCGGGTCGGGATCGAGAAGCAGGCGCGACAGCCCCTCCACGGAGCGGGGCCCGCCCCGGGCGGTGAAGGCGCCCGCCGCCGCCTTGCGCACGAGCGGGCTCGCGTCCTGCTGCGCGACGAGGAGGACGGCGAGGTCCCCCTCCTCCCGCGAGGAGGCGAGGCCCGAGACCGCGGCGGCTCGCCGCTCCGGCAGTTGGGACTCGAGGTCGCCCCGAGGTACCCCTCCCCGCCCGCAGCCCGAGAGCGCCGCGGCGAGCAGCGCGGCCGAGGCGGCCCACCTCACCGGGGCTTCCTCCGGCGGCGCGCGGGGCGCTCCATCTTCTCCGCGCGAGGGGCCGGCGCACCATGCCCGTGGCGCCTCGCGGCCTTGGGCAGGACGGGCGTGGCCGGTCCTGCGCGGGGCGTCTCCTCGGCGAGGCCGCCGCCAGCGGCGCGGCGAAGACCGTCCACCTCCTCGGGGGCAAGCTCCCGGAACTCTCCGGGGCGCAGCCGAGCGACGGTGACGCCCCCGAACTCGGGCCGGAAGAGCCGCAGCACGTCGAGCCCGACCGACTCGCACAGGCGCTTCACGAGGTGGCAGCGGCCCTCCCCGACCACGACCCGGATCCAGGTGTTCTTGTCGGCGCGCTCGTGCACCGCGCACTCGAGCGCGTGCGCCGGGCCGTCCTCGAGCCGGACCCCGGACGCATCCGCTCGAGGGCCGCGGTCGGGGCTCGCCCTTCACCTTCACGAGGTAGGTCCTGCGGTGGCCGTAGCGCGGGTGCGAGAGGCGGTTCGCGAGCTCCCCGTCGTTCGTGAACAGGAGCGCGCCCTCCGCGTCGTAGTCGAGCCGGCCCACCGGGAAGACGCGCTCGCCCACGCCCGCAGGTACTGGGTGGCGGTGGGTCGCCCCTCCGGGTCGGAGAGGGTGGTGACGCAGCCCGGCGGCTTGTAGAGGAGGAAGTAGCGGGTCCATCGCGGGCGGCTCGACGACGCGGCCGTCGACGGTGACGTGGTCGCGGCGCCGTCGACCTGGGTTCCGAGCTCCGGACCACCGGTCCGTTCACGGTGACGCGCCCGGCGGTGATGAGCTCCTCGGCCTTCCGGCGCGAGGCGACGCCGGCCGTGGCAAGGAATTTCTGCAGGCGCTCCTTCATGGCGCCCCGCCGGGGCCCTTCCCTGGCTCGGCGTCCGGCTCCGCTGGAGGCCGCGCTTCGTCGAGCGCCTGCCGCGCCACCTGGGTTCGCTCGTCGGCCCGGTCCATGGCGCGCTCGAGCTCGTCGAGGGCGGCGTCGCTCTCCTCCCGCTTCTGCTCCAGCGCCGCGCGCAGGTTCGGATCGGTGAGCTCCGCCACGAGCCCTTCGAGCCGGGGAGGCTCGGCGGGAGGCGTCTCCTTCTCCACGATCTCCCGGTGCTCCTCGGTGAGCTCGTGGAACTCCCGCAGGGTGGGCAGCGAGGCCAGGTCCTTCAAGGCGAAGAACTCGAGGAACTCCCGGGTGGTGCCGTAGAGGATGGGCCGGCCCGGCTCCTCCTTCTTGCCGAGGATCTTGACGAGCCTGCGCTCGAGCAACGCCTTCACCACCGCGCCGGAGTCGACGCCGCGGATCTCCTCCATCTCGGGACGGGTGACCGGCTGGCGGTAGGCCACGATGGCGAGCGTCTCCAGCGCGGCGCGGGTGAGCCGCTGCGGCTTCACCCGGAGGAAGCGGCGGGCGAACTCGGCCGTGTCCGGCGAGGTGCGCAGCTGCCAGCCGCCGGCCACCTCGTGAAGCACGATGCCGGAGACACCCTCGCGGTAGTGGCCGGCGAGCTCGTCGAGCACCCTGGAGATCCGCTGCCCGTCGAGCCCGGTGCACTGGCGGATCTCGTCCGGGGACAGGGGCCGCTCGGCGAGAAACAGGAGCGTCTCGACCGCGGCGCGGGCCCTCTCTGCCGACATGCGCTTCGCCTGGGCGGCGAGCCTGTCGAAGGGCTCCTCGCGCTCCTTCGCGCCCTCGGTCACCTCGATGGAGGCGGGCTCGACCTCGTCGAGGGACGGGTCGGCCTTGGCCTCCTCGGCGGCCTGGAGCGCCTGGAGTTCCTCCGGCGACGGGCCGGGACCGGATCCCTGGTTCTCGCTCATCGGTACTCCTCCACGCCTTCCACGCCGGTCGCGCCCTCGCCGAGGGTCTCACGCGCCTCGACGACGATGTCGCCATCCACCCCGCCCTCGTCGGCGGTCGCCTGGTAGAGGCGCACGAGCCGCAGCCTCGTCATCTCCAGGACCGCGAGGAAGGTGGCGATCACGGCCGTCCGGCCGGCGCTGCCCGCGGCGGCGAGGAGCTCGGCGAACGAGACCCGTCGGCGAAGGCGCAGCACCTCCGCCACACGGCTGATGGCGTCGGTGATGGAAAGGCGATCCCCCGCCACCTCGTGGGCCGTGTCCGGGGCGGCGTTCGCGAGCGCGCGGTCGAGTGCCTCGATGAGCTTGAAGACCGAGACCTCGGCCAGGCCGTCGGGCCCGTCGGGCTGCGCCACCCGGGCGGCGCGAGCGCGCCGCGCGAAGACGTCGCGGTCGAGGATGTCGTGGCGGCCGAGCTCCTCGGCGGCCTCCTTGTACTTCTGGTACTCGAGCAGGCGGCGCACCAGCTCGGCACGCGGGTCGCCCTGCTCGTCGGTCGCCTCGGCGTCCTCGGCCACCTCCGTGCGCGGCAGCAGCAGCTTCGACTTCATCAGCATGAGCTGCGCCGCCATGTGGAGGAACTCGCCGGCGACGTCGATGTCGAGCTCGCGCAGCGCCTGCAGCGCCGCGAGGTAGGCGTCGGTGATGCGGGCGATGGGGATGTCGAAGAGGTCGACCTGGTGTTCCTTCACGAGGTGCAGCAGCAGGTCGAGCGGGCCCTCGAACGGCGATTCCCCCGGCCGGAAGGGAGGCAAGGTGACGCGGAACGGCTGGGTCGCCGCTGGCGCGCCCTCGCCGGGGCTGGTGGTTTCCGGGTCCCTGCTCATCCGCTCCGCCGGGCCTCCGGGCCGCTACAGGTTCAGGTCGAGGTTCATGGCCTCGCGGACCTCGTCCATGGTCCGCGCGGCCTCGGCGCGTGCGCGGCGGTTCCCCTCGCGCACGACGTCGAGCACGTCGTCCGGCCGCGCGAGCAGCTTCTCCCGGCGCTCCCGCAACCGCTCCTGGTCGGGCACGAGCTTCTCGAGGAGCTTTCGCTTGCAGTCGACGCAGCCGATGCCGGCGGTCCGGCAGTTCTGGTCCACCCAGCCCACGGTCTCCGCGTCACTGTAGATCTTGTGCAGGTAGAAGATGCCGCAGACCTCGGGGTTGCCCGGGTCCTGGCGGCGCTTGCGCGCCGGGTCGGTGACCGCGCCCATGATCTTCTTGCTCGTCGACTCGCCGCTCTCGCCGAGCTCGATGGCGTTGCCGTAGCTCTTCGACATCTTCCGCCCATCGGTGCCTACGACCTTGGCGGCCTCGGTAAGCAGCGGCTGCGGCTCCGGAAAGACCTCGCCGTAGAGGAAGTTGAACTTCCGGGCGATCTCGCGCGTGAGCTCGAGGTGGGTGACCTGGTCGGCGCCCACCGGCACGTGCGTCGCCTTGTAGATGATGATGTCGGCCGCCATGAGCACCGGGTAGCCGAGGAAGCCGTAGAGTGCCAGGTCCCGGTCGGTGATCTGCTCCCGCATCTCCTTGTAGGAGGGCGAGCGCTCCAGCCAGCCGAGCGGCGTGATCATCCCGAGGAGCAGGTACAGCTCGGCGTGCTCCTTCACCTGGCTCTGGATGAAGAGCGACGCCTTCTCCGGGTCGATGCCGGCGGCGAGGAAGTCGACGAACATCTCGCAGCTCGGCCTGCTTCAGTTGCCGGTGTCGTGGTACTCGTGGTGAGCGCGTGCCAGTCGGCGCTGAAGAAGTGGCAGCGGCCTGTTCCTGGAGCCGACCCAGTTGGCGAGCGCGCCGTGGAGGTGGCCGATGTGGAGCCGCCCGGTGGGGCGCATGCCGGAGACGACGATGGGGCGTCTTGGTTTCGGACATGGCGGCCCTGCGGGCTGGGCTCAGGCGATGGCGCGGAGCAGTTGCTCGAGGAGGTTGATGCCGGCGCCGAGGGGACGGCGATGAGTCCTCCACCCGAAGAAGACCACCGCGAGCAGGAGAAGGGAGCGAAGCGCGAGAAGGGCTCCCACTGGGGCCGGAGCCGGACGGGCAGGAGCGCGTCGACGATGCGGCTGCCGTCGAGCGGCGGCAAGGGCAGCATGTTGAAGAGGCGAGGGTCACGTTCATCTGGATAGTGATGGCGAGGAACTGCGACATGCCGCGGACCTGCTCGCGCCGTGTCCGGCGCGAAGCGGAAGAGCGAGGCCGAGGCCGACGGTGGCGAGCACGGCCAGCAGGACGTTCGCGACGGGGCCCGCGATCGACGGTGACCATCATGCCCGTGGTCATGCGGACGTCGCGCCGGAAGCGGGCCGGGTTCACCGGCACCGGCCGCGCCCAGCCGAAGGGCACGCCGAGCAGGGGCAGGAGGATGGTGCCGACGGGGTCGATGTGCGCGAGCGGGTTCAAGCGTGAGCCGCCCGCGCCGCTCGGCGGTATCGTCGCCGAGCCGGCGGGCCACCCAGGCGTGGGCGAACTCGTGAACGGTCAGCGAGAGGAGCAGCACGGCAGGTAGAGAAGCAG
Source organism: uncultured delta proteobacterium (assembly GCA_963754915.1). GTDB lineage: Bacteria > Myxococcota > Myxococcia > Myxococcales > Anaeromyxobacteraceae > DATJZG01. The sequence continues at coordinate 194,275 of CAVWHZ010000013.1, forward strand.
CCGCTGCAGGATGCCCTGTAAGGAGAGATCCAACGGAAACCTCGCAAGGAAGGACGGTTGTGTAGCACCGCCGGGCCCCAGGGGTCAACGAGCGCAGCGAAGGCTCGCGCGAATCGCCGCGGCGCCGCCACGGCGGCGTCAGGCCCGCGGGTGGTGCTTCTGCGTGCAGGCGCCGGGCGTGGCTGCGGTCGACGTGGGTGTAGATCTGCGGTGGTGGACACGTCGGCGTGCCCCAGCATGGCCTGCACGGCGCGAAGGTCGGCTCCGCCCTCGAGCAGGTGCGTCGCGAAGGAGTGGCGGAGCTTGTGCGGCGAGATGGCGCGGCGGATGCCCGCGGCTCTCGCGTAGCGCCCGATGAGCTTCCAGAACCCCTGCCGAGTCATCCGGCGACCGCGGGCGGTGACGAAGAGGTCCCGGCTCCGGCGCCCGCGAAGCAAGAGCTCGCGCGCCCCTCCGGCGAGGTAGGTGCGCAGCGCCCGCGTGGCAGGAGCCCCGACCGGCACGAGCCGCTCCTTGTCGCCCTTCCCCCTCGCGAGAAGCACCCGCGTCTCGAGGTTGACCTGATTCACGTCGAGCGTGACGAGCTCCGACACCCGAAGGCCGGTGGCATAGAGCAGCTCCAGCATGGCGCGGTCCCGCACCCCGGTGGCGCTGCGGACCGAGGCGGGGGCCGCGAGGAGCCGGTCGACCTCGTCCCGGGAGAGCAGCTGGGGCAGCCGGCGGGCGCCCCGGGGAGCATCCACCTCGTCGGTGGGATCCGCGGGGGCGAGCCGCTCCGCCACGAGAAGGCGATGGAGGCCGCGGATGGCGGAGAGGGCCCGGGCCTGGCTGCGCGCGGAGATGCCGCGCTCGAGGAGGTGCGCGAGATGGCCCTGGACCTCGGCCCGGGTCACCGACTCCCAGGCGGGCACTCCGGCGGCGGTCAGGTCGTCGAGGTAGCGGCGCACGTCGCGCGCGTAGGCCTCGACGGAATTCGCCGAGAGCCCCTTCTCCACGCGGAGGTGGGCGAGGAACAGATCGAGGGCCGGCGCGAGCGGCCCACTCGGGGACGCAGCGGGCGACCCGACCGCTTAGGAGGTCGGAGACGTCGCCCTTGCCAACGCGCACCACCCTCGGCTCGGGGCCGGTGAGGTCCACGACGCTCGAGGGCTCGTTCGCCTGGTACCCGCCGTCGAGGATGAGCTCGAGGCCGTGACCGAGCTGGTCGCGGATGTCCCGAGCGTCGATGAGCACCTCGCCGTCCGGGGTGGCCGCCGAGGTGGAGATCACCGGGTGCGCGAGCTTGCGGACGATCTCGAGGGCCACCGGGTTGCCGGGCAGCCGGATGCCGACCGTCTTCTGGCGAGAGAGTGCCAGGTCGGGCACGAGCCGGGTCGCCGGCAGCACGAAGGTGAAGGGGCCGGGGGTCTTGCGCCGGAGCACGCGGAAGGCCGCGTTGTCGAGCATGGCGTAGCGCGCCACCTCGGCCAGGTCGGCGCAGAGGAAGGAGAGCTCGTGGGTCCTCGGCAGCTGCTTCAGCTGGTAGATGCGCTCGATGGCGCGCTTGTCGAAGAGGTCGCAGCCGATGGCGTAGTACGTGTCGGTCGGGAAGGCGACGAGGCCGCCCGAGGCGAGCACGCTCACCGCCTTCTCGACCACGCGCGGCTGGGGATGTTCGGGATCGATGTTCCAGATGGACGCCGTCATGTGCCCCCCCGAGGGCGGCCATCCTCCAGCATGCTCATCCCCTGCGCAAGTTGCGCGGAGTCGAGCGGGCGCGCCTGCGGCCTGAAGGTCGGGGCTGGACGCGCACCATGGTCACCTCTCGGTCAACTCCGCGTCAGCGCCTGCGCGACCGCCTCCTCCACCCGCTGGAGGTCGGGACCCTCGAGGCGTCCGCCGAGCGAGTTGCGCACGTAGAAGGCGTCTGCGGCGCGGTGCCCCTCGGTGGTGATCCGGGCCAGGTCGACCGAGAGGCCCAGGTCGAAGAAGGTGCGGGCGAGCGTGTGGAGAAGGCCGACGCGGTCGGCGGTGAAGACGTCGATGACGCTGTGATCCCTGGCGCTGTCGTTGTCGATGACCACCTTGGTGGCGAGCCTGGGCAGGGGTCGCTGCGGCAGGGGCGATACCTTGAGTCGACGCGCCATGAGCTCCTCGAGGGCGATCTCGCCCTCGAGCACCCGCGACAGGTCGGCCCGGGCCGCCCGCCAGCGAACCGGCTCGAGCGCCCCGGCCTCCGGGCCGCGGAGCTCGAACACGTCGAGGGCGCGGCCGGCGAGCCAGCCCAGCGAGGCCTCGTCGTCGGGCGTCGAGAAGACCTCGGCGTGCTGAATGTCGATGCGGTGGGCGGCGAAGCACGCCTGCGACGAGCGCGAGCAGGCCGGGGCGGTCGCGGTGCCGTGAGGGCCAGGTCCGAGAAGCCGAGCGACGGGCGGTGGCGGATCACCGAGGCCAACGGCCGGTCGGCGCCCCAGCTTGAGCAGCCGCAGGTGGCGCGGGGCGCGAGCGACGGCGGCTCGGTGAGGAAGTAGCGGGCCGGCATGGCAGCGACGAAGCGCTCCAGCGTCGTCCACGGGGACCTCGCGCGCAGCGAAGAGCGCCGCGGTCGACGGCGGCCCGGCCCTGCGCCTCGTGCGGTTCCCGGGAGCGGGCGCGTGCGCTCTGCCCCCTCCTCGAGCAGCGACCGGGTCTTCTCGTAGAGCTCCTTCAGCAGGCGCCCCTTCCACTCGGTCCAGGTCCGCGGGCCCACGGTGGCGATGTCCGCGTAGGTGAGCAGGTAGAGCTTGTCGAGCCGGTCGAGCGTGCCGACCTCCTCGGCGAAGGAGTGGATGAGGTTCGGGTCGGAGAGGTCGCGGCGCTGGGCCAGGTTCGCCATGCGCAGGTGCTTCAGGACGAGCCACTCGATGTCGGCCGAGTCGGCGGGATCGATTCCCATGCGGACACAGGCGGCGGCGGCGATTTCCGCGCCGCGCACCGAGTGGTCCTTGCCCGATCCCTTGCCGATGTCGTGGAACAGGGTCCCGAGGTAGAGGCCCAGCGGGCGCTCCAACCGCTGCATGAGCGGGGTGAGCCCGTCGACCTGCAGGTCGGCGTTCCGCAGTGCCAAGAGACGCCGCACCGCGAAGAGGCTGTGAACGTCCACGGTGTACACGTGGTACAGGTCGATCTGGCGTCGCGCGGTCACCTGGGCGAACTCCGGCAGCACCCGCTCGAGCACCCCGAGGTCGTGCATGAGCGTGAGGAAGCGCCCCCGCGTCCCGGAGCGAGTGAACATGGAGAGCAGCTCCTGGTTCAGCTCGGGGTCGCTCGCCGCCTCCGCCGGGAACTCGGTGGCGGCCTGGCCGGCCATGTCGCGCGCGTAGGGATAGAGGTCGAGGTTCTCCCGGTCCGCCGCGCCGAAGAGACGCACGAGCGCCGCCGGCGACTTCCGCAGCACCTCCCGGTCGGCGATGGTGATGCGGCTGCGGAACACCTTGAACTCGCCCCCCGGGAGCGGCCGCCCGTCGGGGCTCGGCCCGGTCGCGCCCTCCGCGCCGGTGCGCGAGGCCGGCGCGTCCGCGCGGCGCCACGGCTTGCCCCTCGCGGGCTCGAGGCACCGGTCGACGATGGCGTCCGAGGCCACCATCACGGACTTGGCGGCGAGGTAGTAGTGCCGCATGAACTCCTCGACCGATTGGTCGCCCTCCCCGTAGCCCATGAACGTGGCCACCTGGGGCTGCAGGTCGAAGGTGAGCTGGTCGGTCTTGCGCCCGGTGGCGAAGTGGAGCTGGTTGCGCACCCGCCAGATGAAATCCCGGGCGCGGCGAAGCTCCACCACCTCCGGCTCCGGGAGGAGCGCCTTGGAGAGCAGCTCGGTGACCCCCGCGACCTTGAACTTGGCGCGCGCCGCCCACAGGCCGTTCTGGAGGTCGCGGAGGCCGCCCTCCGACTGCTTGACGTTGGGCTCGAGCAGGTAGATGGAGTCGCCGAAGCGCTCCCGGCGCTCGCGGGTTTCGCGGATCTTCTCGGCGATGAACGCGTCCACCTTGGCCTGGGAGAGGCCGTGGAGCTGATCCCGCTCCAGGTCGCGGAAGAGCTGGCGGTCCCCGCAGAGATAGCGCAGGTCGAGGAGCGCGGTGCGGGCGGTGTGGTCCTCGCTCGCCAGCTGCTCGCACCCCATCATGTCGCGGACGCCGTAACCGACCTCGAGCCTGAGGTCCCACAGCGAGTACAGGAAGCGCTCGCTCGCCTCCTTGACGAACGGGCCTGGCTCCCGCTTCTCGTGGAGGACGAGCAGGTCGACGTCGCTGTACGGGGCGAGCTCGCGACGGCCGTAGCCGCCGAGCGCCACGAGAGAAACCGGGGTCGGCGGGTGCCTCTGGGCGGCGGCCGCGGCGGCGCGCTCCCAGAGCGCCGTGACGATCCGGTCCATCGCCGCGCTCTGCAGCCGCACGACGGTGTGGCCGCTGCCGCCGGACCGGTGCACGTCCTCCACGAAGCGCCTCAGCGCCTGGTGGTCGGCGCGGATGTCGCCGGTGAGCGAAGGCAGGTCTTGGAGCCTGGCCTCGTACTCGTAGGGAGCTGCCTTGGGGAGTTTTGTGAAGGACGAGTCCTGGACGAGCATCGGGAACCCTATAGCCCGACGGCGGAGCGCACGCAGCGGGCGAACGGCTTCTTGCGGGGGCACGGCCCGCCGGCGCCGCCCGGAACGGACGGCATGGTGCGATGGGCTGCCAAGCTACCGAAAACCCCCTCGCGGTGGAAGCGGCACGGTCAGCGGGTCGCGACCCGCGACTCGCGGCCGGCGAAGTCGCATACGGCACGGGTGACCCCGTCGGCGACAAGCTGCTGGTAGGCGGGGCTCGCGAGGCGCTTCTCCTCGCCGCGGTTGGAGATGAAGGCCGTCTCCACCAGCACGGCGGGCATGCGAGCGCCGAGCAGGACGTAGAACAGAGCGTGCTTCACGCCGAGGTCGCGCACGTCCCCCTGGGTCTGCCGCACGCGGCTCGTGAGCTCCTTCTGCACCATCTGGGCGAGCCGGCGCGAAGCCCCGGCGCTGGCGCGCGCATCGAGGTCGGTGAGGATCCGCTGCACGCCCGGCCCCCCCTCCTCTCCTGCGAGTGCCCCGTTCTCGCGAGCGGCGAGGCGGCGGGCGTAGCGATCGTCGGTGACGTTCAGGAAGTAGGTCTCCACGCCGTTGCGGTCGCGCCTGGGGTGGGCGTTGGCGTGGATGGAGACGAACAGGTCGCCGCGGGCCATGTTGGCGATGGCGGTCCTCTCCTCGAGCCGGAGGTACCGGTCGTCGGACCGGGTGAGCACGACCTCGAAGCCCGCTGCGCGCAGCTCTCGGGCCAGCCGATTGGCCATCGAAAGGGTGACGTCCTTCTCCCGGACGCCCCGGGGGCCGATGGCTCCGGTGTCGTGGCCGCCGTGCCCGGCGTCGACGATGATGCGCCGCACGGCGCGGTGGGAGGACGCCTCCCCTTCGCCCTCGCCCTCGTCTCCCGCTGGAGCAGGCTGGAGCGCCTTCGCCACCGCTTCGCGCTGGGCCTCGCGGGTGCCGACGTCCACGATGAGGCGCGGCGGGTCGTCGAGCGTGAAGAGCTGGTAGGCGTCCTTCCCGGCGAGGTCGAGGACCACGCGGACCGTGTCGGAGTCGTTCTGGGCGGCCCGCACCTGGTGGACGAGCGCGTCCGCGACGGACCTCTGCAGAGCTTGCCCTTCCAGGATCGCGGGCTTGAGATCGAGGGCGAGGCGCCTCGGGTGGTCGCGATCGGCCGCGAGTTCCTGCTTCTCGAAGCCGACCGCGCGCGACAGGTACACTGCCACGCGCGTGTAGTCGGAGTTCGACCACGCCCTGACCTCGGACACATGCGCGGGGCCTTCCGCCGGGGCGCCGGCGGCCCGGGCGGGCGCGGCCGCTGCCTCGTCGGCCGTCGCCTCGCTGACGGCATCCTCGAGAACCGGATCGCTCGACTCCTCCTCGTCGGTGGAGGGGACCGCGGAGAGGGGAGCCGCGGATCCGACGGGCGCCGACGGGCGGGCCGCAGGCACGGGAGCGGAAGCGAGGGCACCCTTGCGCACCGGAGAGGTCCTCGCCGGGCGCGCCCGGGGCTCCTCGTCGCCGGCCTCGCGACGGACGGCCGCGGCGAAGAGGGCCGCTTGCGGAAGGCCGGTCGCCGCGGCTCGGGTGGCGAGGGCGAGAGCGTTCTCGCGGTCGGCCTCCACGGCGGAGAAGCGGTAGAGGGCGTAGCGGGCGCGCGCCGCATCGAGCAGCGCAGGTCCGGTGTCCGGCCCGCGGGCCGCTCGCTCGAGCCCAAGGATGGCGCGCTCCCAGTTGTGGCGGTAGCGACGCTTGGCGGGGTTGCGCTTCAGCGCCGCGAGCTCCGAGCGGGCTCGCTCGAGCCGGGGCGAGCCGGGAGCGGCCTTCGGCAGGTGCGCGGGGGCGCGGGACTTCTCCGGCGCCCGGCCCAGGGCCTGCCGCTTCTGGGCCCCCCCCCCGGATGCCTCCTGCGGAGCGAGGACCAGGCCGGCGAGGAGCAGAGCGATCGATGCCCGTGTGGTCATGACAGCCACACGAACCTACCCCGGCAGATATCGCGGTCCAGTTTTCTGGCCGTCGGGTTCGAGTCCGCGCCGGCCGGGGCGCGGTCTCGAAGCCCTCCTACGAGCGAGGACGAGCGCGAGCGCTCGCTCTGCAAGCGGTCTTCGCAGAGTCGCCTCGACCCATCCCCGTGATCTCGGTCAAGGCGCACGCCGGTCGCATTGGAGATGCTCCCGCCGCCGTAAATTTCTGCCCGAGCCGTCCGTCCAGCAGGCAGAGCAACATCCACAAGCACCCGTCGCGCCGCCGGCACGGACGGGAAGTCAACCAAGAAGGGGGAGTACAGTGAAGAAGATCCTCAGCGCGCTGTTCGCCGTCGCTTTCGTGGCCGTCGCCTCCACCGCTCTCGCGGCTCCGCCGCCCACCGAGGTGGTGATCCCGGCGAAGGAAGGCAACGTCACCTTCAACCACAAGGCTCACCAGAGCCAGGGCTGCAAGAACTGCCACGGCGAGGGCAAGCCGGGCAAGATCGAGCTCAGCAAGGACAAGGCCCACAAGCTCTGCATCGACTGCCACAAGGAGAAGGCGAAGGGCCCCGCCGACGAGAAGGCCTGCACGGCCTGCCACAAGAAGTAGCCAGCTTCTCGCAAGCGCATCAGGGGACGGGGCCGGGCGACCGGCCCTTTCCATTCTTCGAGGCGGCGGCCGTCCCCGCGGCCGGCTCGCTCTCCCGTCCGTCAGCCGAGCCGCTTCTTCCAGTCGGCGATCAGCTGCAGGGCGTCGAGCGGAGTGAGCCTCTCCGGGTCAATCGCTCCGAGCTCGGTGCGAAGCGCCGAGAGCCGCGGGTCGATCGCCCCGAACAGGCCGAGCTGCGCGGCCTTCTCTCGCCGCTTCCCGCCGCGCGCCAGGGCGGCGTGGCCGCCCTCGTCGACCTCGAGCGTCTCCAAGTTCCGAAGGATCTCCCGCGCCCGCCGGAGGACCTCGGCCGGGAGGCCAGCCAACTTCGCCACCTCGATCCCGTAGCTGCGCGAGGCGCCGCCGGGAACGAGCTTGCGCAGGAACACCACCTTGTCCCCCACCTCGCGCACCGCCACGGTGAGGTTGCGCACCCGGGGGCGCTCGCGGGCCAGGTCCTGCAGCTCGTGATAGTGGGTGGCGAACAGCGTCCTGCAGCCCGTTCGGTCGTGGAGGTGCTCCGCCACGGCCCAGGCGATGGAGAGCCCGTCGAAGGTGGACGTTCCGCGGCCAATCTCGTCGAGCACCACGAGCGACCGCCGCGTGGCATTGTGCAGGATGGCCGCGGTCTCCGTCATCTCGACCATGAAGGTCGATCGCCCGCGGGCCAGGTCGTCGGACGCTCCCACCCGCGTGAAGATGCGGTCCACGAGCCCGATCCGGGCACGCGCCGCGGGGACGAAGCTCCCCGCCTGGGCCATGAGCACGATGAGGGCGGCCTGCCGCATCACCGTGCTCTTGCCGGCCATATTGGGGCCGGTGATGACGAGCAGCTGGCCCGGCCCTCCCTCCGCGCCGGCGCTCGAGGACGCCGCGACGTCGTTCGGGACGAACCCGCCCGAGTCGCTCGGCAGCATCGACTCCACGACCGGGTGGCGGCCATCCACGATCTCCAGGACCTCGGAGTCGTCGAGGACGGGCCGCGTGTAGCCCCTCTCCGAGGCGACCCTCGCGAGCGAGAGGAGCGCGTCCGCCGTGGCCACGGCCGCGGCGGCGGCGCGCAGCGCGGGCGCCGCCTCCACCACTCGGCCGCGGAGCTCGTCGAAGAGCCGCTCCTCGAGGGCGGAGCGCCGCTCCTCGGCGCCGAGCACCTGGTCCTCGAGATCCTTCAGCTCCGGTGTCAGGAACCGCTCGCCGCCCACGGTCGTCTGACGCCGCTGGTAGTCGGGGGGCACGAGGTGGAGGTTCGCCTTGGTGACCTCGAGGTAGTAGCCGAAGACCCGGTTGTAGCGGACCTTCAGCGAGCCGATGCCGGTGCGCTGGCGCTCGCGGGCTTCCAGCGAGGCGATGACCGACTTGCCGTTCTCGGCGAGCTCCACCACCCGGTCGAGCTCCTCCGACCACCCTCTCCGGATGAGCCCCCCTTCGGTGGTCGTCGCCGGCGGCTCCTCCGCCACGGCGCGATCGAGGACCGCCGCGAGCTCCTCGAGGCCTCGCAGGTCCCGCCCCGTCTCGGCGAGCATCGCCGGGCCGGCGCCCACGAGGATCTCCGCGGTGGCGGGCAGCGCCAGCAGCGAGGTGGCGAGGGCGCGCAGGTCGCGGGCGTTGCCCTGGCGGAGCACCAGGCGAGAGAGGAGCCGCTCGACGTCGGCCACCGGACGCAGCGCCGCCGCCAGCCCCTCCCGGAGCACCGACTGCCCGTGGAGCGCCTCGACGGCGTCCAGGCGGCGCCCGATGGCGGCGACGTCAAGCTGAGGGTAGCGCAGCCACTCCAGGAGTCGGCGGCCGCCTCCGGCGGTGACGGTGCGGTCGAGAAGCCCGAGCAAGGAGCCCCGCCGCTTGGCCCCGAAGATGGTCCGCTCCACTTCCAGGTTCGTGCGCGCGCTCTCGTCGAGCAGAAGCACGCCTTCGCTCGCCATGCGTGCGATGCGATCGACGTGCCGCGGCTCGCTTCGCTGGGTCTCCGCGAGGTAGTGGAGCGCGGCGGCCGCGGCCGAGAGGCCCAGAGAAAGCCCCGCGACGCCGAACCCGTCGAGCGTGGCCACGCCGAAGTGGCGCGCCAGCCGCTCTTCTGCGCGCTGGAACGCGTCGTCGTCGATCTCGGCGAGCGGCGCGCCCACTGCGTGCGCCATCTCCGCAGCGCGCGGGGTCGCGGCCATGGCCCGGGGCACGAGGAGCTCGCGCACGGCAGCGCGGCGCAGTTCCTCGGCGAGGCGCGCGTCGTCGGGGAACTCGCCGCAGCGCAGCTCGCCGGTGGTGGCGTCGAGCAGCGCCAGTCCGCCGCCCCCGCGCTCGGCAGGGGCCACTGCCCCGAGGAAGCTCGACTCTCGCGGGTCGAGTACCTGGTCGTCGAGGATGGTCCCGGGGGTGACGACGCGCGTGACCTCCCGACGCACGAGGGTCGAGCGGCCCGGCGCCTCGACCTGGTCGCAGATCGCGACCTTGAATCCCTTCTCGAGCAGCTTCGCGACGTACCCGCGCGCGGCGTGGTACGGCACGCCGCACATCGGTACGCGGTCGTCTCCCTTCGCCCGGGACGTGAGCGTGATCTGGAGCGCCTCCGACGCCCGGACCGCGTCCTCGAAGAACATCTCGTAGAAGTCGCCGAGCCGGAAGAACAGGATGCTGTCCGGGTGTCTTCCCTTGATTTCGAGGTACTGCCGAAGCATCGGCGTCGGGGCAGTATCGAGCGTGGGGGACATCGTGGAGGACTGTTCGCTCTAGCGCGTTGGGAACGGGCCTGGAGTGGGTGTGCAGCCGCCCGGCAAACCCCGACCCGCAGGCCCGTTCGGGGAGGGACCATGGCTGCCCGGCAACCTATCACGCCGCCGCTCGGGTTCACGCCCGCTTCCTCGGGGAGCGCCGCGAGGCGCTCGTGCGGTCGGCCGTCCGCGCCGGGAGACGGTCTTCGTCGCGCCGCGTCGAGGAGGCCGATGCGGAATCCGTCGGTGAACTCGTCCGCTCGAAGGGACGGCCACCGCGGACCCGCTGCACCGGGCGTCGCGCACCGGAACGTCGGCAGCGCCGCCGAGGTCAGGGCGCTACACCGCGACAACAGGCGCTGCGCCTCGCGCTCCTACTCCATGGCGTGGCAGGCGAGGCACAGCGGAGTGGGGCTGAGCGCGTAGCCGGAGGGCAACGTCGCCTTGGCCTCTTCGACCGTCATGCTCCGGGCGGCCGGCCGCGACGCCTCGTAGGTCGTGCGGTCTCCGGGCACCACGGCCCCGTGGACCTTGGAGCCCGGAGGGATCGCGAGCCGGAACTTCCACGGGGAGTTCACGTCGTGGCAGGTGTGACAGGTGAGATGCCCGGCCGGCAGGAAGACGCCGCGGCGGAGCACCTCGCTTGCCTCGCGCAGGTCGCCGCGACGCCTGTTCACCGCCTGCTCGTAGTCGACATCCACCGGATGGCTCACGGAGTAGGGGTGGCAGGAGAGGCACGTCGCCGTGGGTGTCGACGTGTCCCGGAGGTGCTCGTCGTCGGCCCGAGAGACATCTCTCCCCTCGCCCAGGGCGATGAGGACCACGACGACCCGGGGGAAGGTGCTGCTGCCCCGCGAGAACATGGGGAGCGATGTAGCGCTGCTCGAGGAGGCCGCCAGGCCCCGCGTGTGTCGTACCCGCGAGGGGTTGGACCCTTTTGATCCACGCAACGGGCCCGGTGCGAGCTAGAGGCCCCGCGGAGGTCCTCCGTGAATCGCGCCCTCGTCACGCTCGCGCTTCTCGTCGCCGAACCGCGCGCCGCCCTGGCCGAGGAGTTCGCGGTCCGCCCCAAGGCCGGAAACAGCGGCTTCGTGGCCGTCTTCGATGACGCACTCCGGGAGAGGAGCGTCGCGGTCAGCTCTGCCGTGGAGTGCGACCTCACCTACGATGGCGACGCGGGCTCCGTCTCTGGACGGTGCACGGTGGCGCTGACGTCCATCCGTGTCGACAACAACGACACGAAGACCGACCACTTCCGTCAGTGGGTGACCAACAACCGGTCCGACCCCAAGACCTGCAACTTCGAGGCGGTGTTCAGCGACGTGAAGGTCGGTCGACTCGTCGAGGGACATCCCGCGCTGCTCGCCGGCGAGGTCGCCATCACCGTCTGCGGCCGCGCCCGGGTGGACGGCGGCAAGGAGAAGCTCGCCGGAACCGCGTTGCTCTTCCCGCCCACGCTCTTCCGGGAGAGGACGGCGATTCGCGTCCGCGCCGTCATCCCGGCCTTCCACCGCGACGCCTACCAGATTGACCCGAAGTACACCGAAGGCTGGCTCGCGGAGCTCGAGTCGCTCGCCAATCTCGTCGCCGAAGCGGGCGCCATCGACCTGTCCCTATTCGCGGAGGCCGCGGACCGCGGCGCCGTGGCCGTGTCTCAACGGCGGGAAGCGGGCGCAGAGGGCGGGCCTTAGGAGGCGTGCCCACTCTCGCGGGGGCTGCAGCCTTCCTGCCGGACAGCTGCGCCCGCGCCTTCCCGCCCGCCCGCGCGCCTCAGGCCGGGCGCCGTGTGCCTGCCCCACCCTGCGGCGGAGGTCGTCGACCGCCAACCGAGTCGAGCGAGGCGCGGCCGGTGCCCGGGGGCGTTCATGGCGACACGCCGCCACGGGTGCTAGCATTCTCGGACGTGCTTCGCGACGCCATCCAGGACCTGAACCGACTGCGGCAAATCTCCGCGGTGATCGCCCGGCACGGATTCGGGGCGTACCTCGAGCGGGTCCGCCTCGGCGGCGCCGTCCCGCGGGCGCGCCCGGTATCGGTCGAGGAGGGCGCTCCGGACGCCGGGGCGCCGAGCGCCGCGCCCCCGGCTGGAGCGGATGTCCGCACGGCCGCGCGCTTCCGCCAGCTCCTCGTCGACCTGGGGCCCACGTTCATCAAGCTCGGCCAGCTCCTCTCGACCCGGCCGGACATGCTTCCGCCCCACTGGATCGACGAGCTGTCGCGCCTCCAGGACGCGTGCACGCCCATCCCCGTCGGCGAGGTCCGCCAGGAGATCGAACGCGGCCTGGGACGACCGGTCGACGAGCTCTTCCTCTGGCTCGATCCGGTGCCGGCCGCGAGTGCCTCGATCGCGCAGGTGCACCGCGCCAGGACCCACGGGGGAGCCGAGGTGGCGGTCAAGGTGCAGCGGCCCAGGGTCCGCGAGCAGATCGACGCGGACCTCGGGCCTGCTGCAGTACGTGGCGCGGCTTCTCGAGGCGCTCGTCGAGGAGACGGGGGTCTACACACCTTCGGACATCGTCGACGAGTTCGACCGGGCCATCCACGAGGAGCTCGACTTCCACAACGAGGCCCGCAACGCCCAGCGACATGGCGACGGCTTCTCGCGACCTGCCGTTCCTCGTCATCCCGCGCGTCCACGACGCGCTCTCCTCGGCGACGGTGCTGACGCTCGACTACGTCGACGGCATCAAGGTGAGCGATCTCGCCGGGCGGGAGGGGTACGACCAGGAGCAGGTGGCGAGGAACATCATCGAGGCCGCCTTCCGGCAGCTGTTCGGGGCGGGCATCTTCCACGGCGACCCGCACCCCGGCAACGTGCTCGTCGCTGCCCGGCAACCGCGTGGCGCTCATCGACTTCGGGCTCGTGGGGCGCATCGGCGCGCCCCACCCAGGAGGCGCTCGTCACCCTCATCATGGGCGTGGCGCTCCGCGACCCGGAGACCGTGGCCCGCGTGCTCTACCGCATCGGCGTGCCCGAGGCGCACACCGCGCTGACCTCGCTGCGCGACGACATCGCCGGGCATCCTCGACCGCTACCTCGGGCTCAAGCTCGACCAGATCCACTCGTCGACCCTGCTGCGCGACATGCTCGACCTCGCCGTGCGCCACAAGATCAAGGTGCCGAAGGAGTACGCGCTCCTCGTCCAAGGCCTCGGTGACCGTCGATGGGCTCATCCGCGGCCTCTACCCCGACATGGACGTCATGGAGGTCGGGCTGCCCTACGCCAAGGAGATGCTCTTCTCCCGCTTCAACCCGGCCGACGCCTCCGGCACGCTCATGAAATCCATCCTCAAGCTCCAGGGGATGGCAGAGGACGTCCCTGCCCAGCTCTCTCAGATCCTCTCCGACCTCGAGGGTGGCAAGTTCCGGGTCGACGTCCGCTCCGAATCGCTCGACCGCATCGCCGAGAACGTGCGCTCGCTCGGGTTGACCATCTTCCTCGGGCTTCTCGCGAGCGGCCTCGCCATGGGCGGCCTGATGATGGTCTCCCTCCAGATCGGCGGATCCCGCGGGCTGCTCCTTCTCGGCTTCGCCGCGCTGCTCCTCGCCGGCTTCTTCTTCGGCGCCGCGGTCACCTCCTACTGGGTGGGCGGCCGTCTCCCGAAGCTCTCCATCCGCCGCCTCCTCGGCAAGCGCGCCGAGCGCAGCTAGGCTCCGGCCGGAGCGCGCGGAGCACCTTCTCGCCGAGACGCGACCGTCGCGCGAGCGCCCCCCGCCGCCGCGGGAGCGGCGCCGGGAGCCGGCCGGTTCCCCGCCTCGTCGCTCAGGGCGAGGACGCCGATGGACGCGAGCCTCCACAGCTCCGCCGCGGAGGCGAGAAGCGCCGAGAGGGCCGCGAGCAGGATCTGGGGCGCGAGGAGGTACGCCGGCGGCGCGCGCCGGGCGAGGGTCGCGAGCAGGCTGAAGATGCTTTGCAGAGACCCGGCGGCCAGCAAGGTAGCCACCCAGACGCCGAGCCAGGCGGCGACGAAGGCCGCCGGGCGCCGCAGGAAGCTCGAGATGGCCCTCCGGAGCGCCCGCGCCGGGCCGTCGCCAGCGAGCGCCGCTCGCGCCACCGCGGCGTCCCCTACCACCGACAACGACGCCGCCAGGAAGGCCGCGCTCGCGATCGCCATCGCGACCACCACAGCCACATGGGGCGCGCCGTTCGATCCGCGCGCGGCCGGAGCCACCGCGATCGCGCCGAGCGCGCAGAGGCCAAGCATCGCCTGGCCGACGAGGTCGAGCGCGAGTGCGGCCGCCCCGGTCACCACGACGCGGTCGAAGCGGTAGGCGACGCCGGCTGCGAACGCGGGCGGATCGGCGGGGCGCCCCTCGAGGATTCGGCCGAGGGTCGGCAGCGCCCCCGAGATCCAAGCCACCCGCACGGCGCCCCACGAGCAGCCAGCCCGCGAGCCACAGCCCGATGACGATCGACCGCGCGCGCGGCGAGAGCCAGATGCCGATCGCCGCGGACAGCGCCTCGCCCGGGTCGCCGCCCTCCGCGAGGGCTCCGCGCAGCGCCAGCCAGGACACGGCGCCGACGAAGGCGACGGCGGGCAGGGAGAGGATGCCGCGCGAGAGCGTGACCGCCATGCCGAGGGTGGCAAGCCACGCCTCCCGGGCGACGGCGCGAAGCCCCGCCCCGAGCGCCCGTCCGACCGTCGGCACGATCACGGGGCGACGCTACCGCCCGCCCCCTCCGGGGGCAAGCCGTCTCGATTCAGCTGAACGTCCGCTCACTTCCTTGCGTCTGAACGCCCGGTAGGTATACTCGCGTTCAGGAGGCTCGCCATGGATGCGCTCACCGACCGCCAACTCGAGGTCCTTCGGTACATCGCGAGGCAGATCGAGGACCAGGGATACCCGCCGACGATCCGCGAGATCGGCGAGGCACTCGACATCCGCTCGACAAACGGCGTGAACGACCACCTGAAGGCCCTCGAGCGAAAGGGCTACCTGTCGCGCGACCCGGTGAAGTCTCGCGCTCTCATCCCCACCTCGCGCGCCCGCGAAGCGCTCGGCGGGGGCGCCCAGGTGCTGTCTCTCGCGAGCCGCCTCGCGGCCCGCGCCCCGTCGCGCCTCATCGATGTCCCCATCGTGGGTCGAGTCGCCGCCGGCCAGCCCATCCTGGCGGAGGAGCGCATCGAGGATACCGTCCAGGTGGACTCGTTCTTCCTCGGAGCCGGGCGCAAGGTCTACGGGCTTCGGGTCCAGGGCGACTCCATGATCGGCGACGGCATCCTTCCCGGCGACTACATCTTCGTGCGCAAGCAGCTGAACGCGGACGACGGGGACATCGTGGTCGCGATGATCGACGACGAGGCGACCGTGAAGCGGGTCTACTTCGAGGGGGACCGCGTGCGCTTCCAGCCCTCGAACCCAAGGATGGCTCCCATCTACGTGCGGGAGGAGGACTTCCGCAGCACCATGATCCTCGGCGTCGTCGTGGGCATCTACCGAAAGCTCCGGTAGGTCCGGCAGCGGAACCCTACCCGCGCGTCTTCGCCTGGCGGATGTAGCGGTCGAGGTCCTCGCGGTCGATGAGGGACAGGATCTCCACGGTGTTCTGGCGCTCGGCGCGCCGGTAGATGAGCCGCACGTCGGTCGCCACCCGGACGCGGTAATAGCCCGGAAGCCCCTCGAGGGGCAGCGCCCGCAGGCTTGGGTGGCGGTGGTCGAGGGCGAGCAGGTGCGCCTGCTTGAAGGCAGCGCGCTGGACGCGCCGGTCCCAGCCCTCGAGCGAATCGTAGAACTCGCGCGTGTACACGGGGAGGAGCCACGTGGCCTCCACCTCCCCCGGCTCGCCCTCCTCCGGCCCTCCCGCCGTCGGGCGCGGGCCCTCCGCCGCTTCGGGGCCGGCCCGCGCCCGCTCGAGCGCGGAGTCGAGCTCGGCGCCTCTCTGCAGGGCGCGATCGAGCCGGCCCTCGAGCGAGTTCGTCCGGCCGGTGAGCTCGCGCAGCTCGGCCTTCAGCCTCTAGCGCCTCCGCGACGGCGTCGCTGGCGCGCAGGGCCTCGAGCTCCGCCCGCAGGCGAGCGGCATCGCCGCGGGCCGCCGCCGCCTCCTCCCGCGCGCGGGCGGCGTCGTCCGTCGCCTGCGACGCCTGTGCCCGGGCCTCGCGGAGGGACGCCTGCAGCTTCTCGCGCTGGTCCTCGGCGCGCCGGCGGGCCTCCTCCGCCCGGGCCCCGGCCCGCTCCTCGGCGGAGCGAAGCCTCTCCTCGGCTGCCTCGAGCGATCGCTCGAGATCGGCGGCGCGCTCGGCAGGATCGGCGGGAGCCGATCGCGCCCCGCTCGCCGCCTCGGCGCCGGCGGGTGGAGGAGCGTAGTAGTGGTGGGCGAGCTCGTCGAGCACCGGGCGGGCGGCGCGTCGGACGCCGCCGTCGCGGTCGGAGAGCACGCGCCAGAGCGCGAGCGCAAGGGCGGCGTCGCTCGCACAGGCGCGGAGGATTTCGTCGGCGGCCGGCGCGTCGAGCGCGTGGCTCGCGAGCGGAGGGATTTCAAACGCCTTGCCGAGCGCCTGGTGCACCGGGGAGGCCGACGCCGGGTGGGCCAGGATCTCGTCGGCGATGACGTCGCAGCGCTCGACGTCGCCGAGCGCCTCGGTGCGGAACCCGGGAAGGGACAGGCCCAGGTCCTTGACGATGGAACGCGTCTCCTCGGGAAGGAGCGCCACGTAGAGAAACACCGACAGCTGGTCGCGCGACAGCTCCTCGAGCGGCGCCTCCCGGATCCGGGCCTTTTCTGTCCGGCCGCCTTTCTTCCCGCGGGGGCTCGCCAAGGCAGGCCGCCTACCGGGGCGCCTCGCGGGTCTCCGCCTGGTAGGCCTCGCCGGGGGCGAGGCGCCAGGCGTCGACCACCGGCAGGTCGAACCGGAAGTTCGCGGTGGCCTCGGCTCCGCTCTGGCCGCGCGACTCGACGGGGAGCGTCACCACCACCCGCGCGGCCTCCCGCGGGAAGGCGTCGATGTACCAGGTGCCGAAGAGGATCCCCGCCGGGAACTCCTCGACGAAGCGCTCGGGGTCGGCGAGCTTCTGGTAGGGCTCTCCCGGCCCGGAGGCCTCGGCGTAGACCTTTCCCTGCGCGTCCAGGATCTGGATGGCGAGCTGCTTGAAGGACAGCGGAACCACCGTCCGCAGCGTGGTCCGCCCGCCCCCGGGCTGTGTCTCCCGGTCCAGCCGGCGCGGGGCGCCCCATAGCGCGAACTCGACGCGGAGCGCTCGCCCGCCCCCGGCCGGGTTCGCGGCGGGCTCCACCGAGAGCAGGTCGAGGTGCAGTCCACGGTCGGCCGAGGACGCGACCGGCTCGTAGCGGCCCTCGGTGAAGAGGTGGAACCTCTCCTCCGCCCACCGCTGCCACTCGGCCCGGGCGCCGTCTCGGTCCTTCTCCTTCTCGCGAGCGGCCCGGGCTGCCTCTGCGGGCGGCGCGAGAGCGGTCGGGAAGCGGTTGCGCTGCTCCGACAGCTCGTCCGCGTACCACCGCGCCAGGCTGCGGACCTCCTCGCGCCACTCCTTCGCCTGCTCGCCGGGGAGCTGGCGCGCGGTGACCGACCGCTCCAGGAACTCGCGCTTCAGCCTCTCGCGGGCGACGCGGACCTCGGCCTGCTGGCCGGTCCGTCGCCACGCGGCAAGCAGCCAGATGCCGACCGAGATGGCGACGATGGCGGTGACGAGGACTTTCAGTGCCGGCCTCATGCGGCCAGGGATACCGCCCCGGCGCCACCTAGGCAAGGAGGCAGGCCCCCCACACCTCAGTGCGCAGCGCCCAAGAGCGCCTGGACGGAGCGCACGCCGCCGCGGTCGACCTCGTAGACGTAGGCGCGGGCGCGACGGACGGGCTCGTCGGCCACCCGCGCGGCGGAGCCCGCGCACAGCACCGGCGTGAGCCCGGCGGCGCCAGGCAGGTCGAGCCGGAAGGCGCAGTGGCGATGGCCGTGTAGGACCCCCGCCACCCGCAGATCGGCGATCATGCGGACCACCTGGTCAGCGTCCTCGAGCGGCATCCGCGCGACCGCAGCGTCGGACGGGATGCGCTCCGGTGGCAGGATGAGGTGGTGGTGCAGCGCGAGCAGCACCGCCCGCCCTTCCTT
Source organism: uncultured delta proteobacterium (assembly GCA_963754915.1). GTDB lineage: Bacteria > Myxococcota > Myxococcia > Myxococcales > Anaeromyxobacteraceae > DATJZG01. Next base: position 212,221 of record CAVWHZ010000013.1, read on the forward strand.
GGCGTGCTCCCGGACGAGTTCGCGGCACGACTGCAGCTGCGGCGGCCCGAGCCGGCCCGCCGTCTCGCGGGGGGCCTCCCCGAAGCGGGCGCTGTCGAGGGCGATGATGGCGACCTCGGGCGCGGGGACGACCGCGAACGGGTATGCCGAGGCCGGCCTGCGCATCCCGCGGCCGTCGGGTCCGACGAGGCGCAGGAAGCGGGAGGTCTTCACGGCCTCCGCCGTCCAGACGTCGTGGTTGCCCGGGACCACGGTGAGCTTGCCCTTCTCCGCCCAGGGGCGCAGCAGCTCGGCCGCGCGCTCGAACTCGCCAGCCTCGGAGGACAGCGTGAGGTCGCCCGTCACCACCAGGTGGTCGACCTGCGCGGCCTCCAGGCCCTTCAGGATCCGCTGCGCGAGCCGGGGAGAGAAGCGGTCGCAGTCCTTCGGCGTGAAGCCATTCCGCGGATAGCGCCGGCGATCGGCGAGGTGCAGATCGCTGAGGTGGCCGAGGCGCAAGCGGCTCGGATGCTAGCGGCGGCCGGAGAGACCTGTCAAACGGGGAGTCCGTCGCCCGCCGGCGCTTGACCTCGCCCGATTCGGTCTTAAGTGGACTCCATGACTCGGAAGCGTGCCTGGTCGCCGTCGGACGGACCGCAGCCCGCACCCCAGCAACAGCCCCCTGCCCGCTTCGAGTACTTCGACGACGGGCAGGCGGAATGCGAATTGGGAGGGCTCTCGACGCCGAGCGAGGGCCCGTTCCACTCGGAATTCGCCGGGCCCCGCGGGAGGCCGAGCGGCGGGAGGTAAGTTCGCTCCCGACGGATCGGCCGAACGCCGCAGGCCGCCGGAAGAATCTCCCCCGAGGCGGGTTTTCCCATCTGGTATCCTCGACCACCGACGTCGGCAGGCGGGTGGCGCGCGCGGAAGGAGCAGGTCATGTCGGAGAAGGACAGGAAGGCATCCGGAGCACAGGTCGCCCCGGCCATGGGGCCGCCGGCCCTCATCAACAAGGAGGACATCCCCCAGGTCCTCCCCATCCTCCCCCTGCGCAACTCGGTCTTCTTCCCGGGGGGCGTCCTGCCCCTCGCCGTCGGCCGCCAGAAGACCATCGCCCTCATCAAGGACGCCGTCCGCGACGAGCAGGTGATCGGGGTCGTCACCCAGCGGCGAGCCGAGGAGGAGGACCCGGGCGCCGCCGACCTCTACACCGTCGGCACCGTCGCCCGCATCGTCAAGCTCCTCAAGATGGGCGAGGACAACTACTCGCTCGTCGTTCAGGGGCTGGCCCGCGTCCGGGTCCTCGACCTGGTGCAGGAGACGCCGTACCTAAAGGCCCGGGTCGAGCCCGTCGAGGACAAGACCGCGGTGGACGAGGTCGAGGTCGAGGCGCTCGCCATCAACCTGAAGAAGCTGGCTCGCGAGGTCATCGAGCTCATGCCCGAGCTGCCCACGGCGGCCACCGAGCTCGTCGACTCAATCACACACCCCGGCCACCTCGCCGACCTGATCGCGGCCAACGTGGACGTCCCCATCGAGGAGAAGCAGCAGGTCCTCGAGACGGTCGACCTCAAGGCGCGCATGAAGCTCGTCCTCGAGCTGCTCAACCGCAAGCGCGAGATCCTCAAGCTCTCCAACAAGATCGACAGCGCCGTGAAGGGCGAGATGTCGAAGACGCAGCGGGAGTACTACCTGCGCCAGCAGCTCAAGGCCATCAAGGAGGAGCTCGGGGAGCTCGGCGAGGAGGAGGAGGAGCTCGACGAGCTCGGCGAGCGGCTCAAGAAGGCGGGGCTGCCGCCCGACGTGGAGAAGGTCGCCCAGAAGGAGCTCAACCGCCTGAAGAGCATCCCCACGGCCAGCTCCGAGTACACGGTCGCCCGCACCTACCTCGACTGGATCGCGGACCTCCCCTGGTCGAAGCGGACCGACGACAACCTCGACATCGAGAACGCGCACCAGATCCTCGACACCGACCACTACGGCCTCGACAAGATCAAGAAGCGCATCCTCGAGTACCTGGCGGTGCGCAAGCTGAAGAACGACATGCGCGGCCCCATCCTGTGCTTCGTCGGCCCGCCCGGCGTCGGCAAGACCTCGCTCGGCCAGTCGATCGCCCGCGCCACCGGACGGAAGTTCGTGCGGCTCAGCCTCGGCGGCGTGCGCGACGAGGCCGAGATCCGCGGCCACCGGCGCACCTACGTCGGCGCCCTGCCCGGCCGGATCATCCAGTCGATGAAGAAGGCCGGCTCGGTGAACCCGGTGATGATGCTCGACGAGATCGACAAGCTCGGTGCCGACTTCCGCGGCGACCCCAGCGCGGCGCTGCTCGAGGTGCTCGACCCGGAGCAGAACTACACGCTTCTCCGACCACTACCTCGACGTGGCCTACGACCTCTCCAAGGTGATGTTCATCGCCACCGCCAACCTGCTCGACCCCATCCCCGGCCCGCTCCGGGACCGCATGGAGATCCTCGAGCTCCCCGGCTACACCTTCGAGGAGAAGGTGCGCATCGCCCAGAAGCACCTCATCCCCAAGCAGCTGCGGGAGCACGGGCTCTCCGCCGAGACCATCGAGATCACGGAGAAGGCCCTCATCAAGATGATCATGGCCTACACGCGCGAGGCCGGCGTCCGCAACCTGGAGCGCCGCATCGCCGACGTGTCGCGGCGCCGTCGCCGTCGAGGTGGCGAGCGGTAAGATCGCGGCGGGCACGAAGCGGCTCGTCGACGAGAAGGACCTTGCCGACATGCTCGGGCCCGAGAAGTTCTGGAACGAGACCGCGGAGCGCACCGAGATCGCGGGCGTGGCCACCGGCCTCGCCTGGACCGCGGCGGGCGGCGACATCCTCTTCATCGAGGCCACCCGGATGCAGGGCAAGGGATCGCTCACGCTCACCGGCCAGCTCGGCGACGTGATGAAGGAGTCGGCGCAGGCGGCCCTCTCCTACCTGCGCTCGAAGGCCGAGCAGCTCGGCATCCCCTCCAACTTCCTCGAGAAGACCGACCTCCACATCCACTTCCCGGCCGGCGCCATCCCCAAGGACGGCCCGAGCGCCGGCGTGACCATCCTGACCGCGCTCGTCTCGCTGCTCACCGGCATCCGGGTGCGCTCCGACGTGGCGATGACCGGCGAGGTGACCCTGCGCGGGCCTCGTGCTGCCGGTGGGCGGCATCAAGGAGAAGGTGCTCGCCGCGCACCGCGCGGGCATCAAGCGCGTCATCCTCCCGGCCCGCAACGAGAAGGACCTCATCGACGTCCCGGAGCAGGCCCGCAAGGAGCTCGAGTTCGTCTTCGCCACCCACATGGACGAGGTGCTGGCGGCGGCGATGGAGGAGAACCCGGTGGGCCGCAAGCCGCCGCCGCAGCCCCCGAGGGCGAGGGCAAGGGCGGGAAGGACAAGCCCGCCGAGAAGGCCCCCGAGGTCCGCGCCTAGAGCGAGCTGGCGCGCGCAGCCTCGCGCGAGGAGCGCCGGCCCGCCGGGCCGGCGCTTTTTCTTCGTCGCGTCCGCTACATTGCGGCGATGGCCCGCGTCGCCGTGGTCTCCGGCTCTCCGGGTGCGCTCTTCGAGGGCTCCGCCGGCGAGCTGTCGCGGCGCGGGTTCGAGGTTCGCCGCGTCCTCGTGGGTCCCGACGGCCGGCTCGACCTCGCGGGAGGCCGCCCGCGGCGCCGAGGTGGTCGTCCACGCGGGCGTGCGCACCCCTCGCGGCCTCGCGGAGGCGGAGCGCGCTCGGCGCGAGGCGGATGCGGCCCTCGCCGCCGGGCGCGCCGCCCGGCAAGCCGGGGCGCGCCGGTTCGTGTTCCTGTCCACCGTCTCGGTCTACGGGCGCCCGCGCAACCTCCCCTGCGGCGAGGGGGAGCCCAAGTCCCCCCGAAGCGCCTTCGAGCGCGCGCGCTGGGCCGCCGAGCGGGCAGCCTGGGTGGCCTGCCGGGAGGGCGCGCCTCTCGTGGTGCTTCGCCCGGCCCTCGTCTACGGGCCGACGCTGCGACGGGGGGCGGTGCGGGCGCTGGCGCTCGTGGCGCTCGATGCACGCCGGGCCGAAGCCGCGTGCCCATCCTGCGGCGCGGGCCCGTCACCCACCTCGTCCACGTCGAGGACGTCGCCGGGGCCGTGGGCCACGTGGCCTTGCACGCGCGACGACCACGACGTGGTGGGGCGGGCGTTCAACGTCGCCGACGACGCACCGCTCCCGCTCGCCGAGCATGCCGCGGCCGCCCTCGAGGCGATGGGCCACCGGCCGGGAAAGGTCCTGCCCTTCTCGCCCGCATGTGGGCCGCCGCAACCTGGCTGCTGCGCCACGTGCCCGACCGGCTCCTGCTCGACCCCATCAACCGGCGCCTCGCTTCCGCCTGGCGGACGATGGCGGAGCGTCACGGTGCCGACCCCAGCTTCGCTCCGCGGATCGACCGCGAGGTTCTCCACTGGCTTGCCGGCGACCACTACTATGACACCCACCGCCTGAGGGACATCGGCTTCCGCCCGTCGCGCCCCGTCTCGGTGGACGCCATCCCCGCGACCATTCACGGACTCCTGGAGCGCCGGCTCCTGCCGGTCGGCCCGCTCGGGTCGCCACCGCGAGATGGTCCGTCCGTGCCATCCGTGTCATAGTCCCTGGGCCGGATGCCTCCGTCGACGCAACAGCAGCGGCTCTCGGTCCGGCGCATCGACCGGTACGAGCTCCTCGAGCAGGTCGGCACGGGCGGGATGTCCGCGGTCTATCGCGGGCGCGACACGGCGCTCGACCGCGAGGTCGCGGTGAAGGTGCTTCACCCCCACCTGGCCGCCCGCGCAGAGTCTCGCGCCCGCTTCTCCCGGGAGGCGCGCGCGGTGGCCCGCCTCTCGCACCCCAACATCGTCGAGATCTTCGACTGCTCCGGGGACGGCAGCGAGGAGAGCTGGCTCGTCACCGAGTTCATCCACGGCCGCACGCTGCGCGCCTTCGCCGAGGATGTGGGCATCGGGTCGCCCGACGTCGGGGCGCTCATCGGCCGCGCGCTCGCCGACGCGCTCGTCCACGCCCACGCGGCCGGCGTCATCCACCGCGACCTGAAGCCCGAGAACATCATGGTCTCCGAGGAGGGCGGCCGGCGCGCCGTGAAGCTCGCCGACTTCGGCATCGCCCGCATCCTCGCGTCCGACGACAAGATGACCATGACCGGCGCCTTGGTCGGCTCGCCCGAACCACATGGCGCCCGAGATCATCGAGGGGCGCGACGCCGACGCCAGCGCTGCGACATCTTCTCGCTCGGAACCATCCTCTACTGGCTCTCGACCGGGCGCCTTCCCGTTCGCGGCCCCGAACCCCACCGCCACCCTGCGGCGGGTGCGTGCGAGGGCGACTTCGCCGACCCGCGCCTCGCCGCGCCCAGCCATCTCCGAGGTCGCTCGCCCGGATCATCCGGAGGGCGCTCGAGCGCGACCCGGAGCGCCGCCAAGCGAGCGCTGCCGAGTTCCGGGACGATCTCGACCGGTCGCTCAAGCGACGACGGGCTCGAGCGGCCCGGCGAGGAGCTCGCGGCCTTCCTGTCCGACCCGGCTGCTTACAAGAAGGCGCTTCCCGCCCGGCTCGTCGCCGCTCGCCTGGCCGCGGGGCGAGGCGCTGCTCGCGGCCGGCGACAGCACCGGCGCCCTCGATGCCTTCGACGGCGTCCTCGCCCTCGAGCCCGGATCAGCCGGTGGTCCTGCGGCCACCTCGCTCGCGTCGCGCGCCGCGCCCGGTGGCGCGCGCGGCGCGCAGGTCGCCGTCGTCGGCCGCGGCGCCTCGCCGGCGTGCTCGCGGGGGGCACCAGGCGGCTCCGGCCACTCGCGCTGGCACGCGCCGCCCGCCCTTCCCGGCGCCGAGCGGTCGCTCCCGCCTGCCCGCGCCGACCGAGCCCGTGCCCGCCGCGAGCGGTGCCTCCGCAGCCGGAGGCTCCCGGTCGCCGGCCGCGGCGCCCGCCGCCGCGCCGCCGGCGGGCGCGCCGGGTCGCGGCCGGGGCTCCGGCGGCCGCACCGCTGCCGCGCCCCCGGTCGGCCGGCCATCCCGTTCACCGTGCACGTGCGCCCGTACGCCCAGCGCGCGCTGCTCGACGGGGTCGAGGTGGCCCGCGGCGAGCAGCGGGTGGTCTTCCGCTCGGCCCCGGCAAGCACGTCCTCCGGATCGAGCACGCCTGCTGCGAGACCGTACGAGCAGCAGATCGACTGCGCCGACGGCGGCCAGCTCGGCGAGATCAAGGTGCCGCTCGCGCCCCGCCCGGCGCTGCTGCGGGTCGAGGGCGACGCCGACACCCAGGTCTATCGTCGACGGGAAGCTCCTCGGCACCGCCGGCGACTCGCCGCGCGAGCCCTTCCGGGTGCCGGTGCCGCCGGGGCCGAGAGCCCCTACGAGGGCGAGGCGCGAGCTCCGGATCGAGGCGCCGGGCCAGGCGTCAGCTCGCGGCCTCCGGTCCGGATCCGCGCCGGCCAGGAGATCACCGTCCCCGCGCATCCGCGCCGGAGGGCGCCCCGTGATCGCGCTGCTCCTCGCCGCGCTGCTCGCGACCCCGGCCACAGACCTCAAGCGCGCCAAGGACCGCTACGAGTTCGGCGCCTACGCCGACGCGGCGGGGGCGGTTCGGCAGGTCTTCGCCCAGTACCCCGACACTCCCGAGCCGCAGGCGGTGGAGGCCTGGCGCATCCTCGGGCTCGCCGAGTACCAGCTCGGCGACCAGGCCGCGTCCCGCGACGCCTTCGTCCACCTGCTCTCGGTCAACCCCGACTACTCGCTCGACCCGTTCCTCGTCCCGCCGAACATCGTGGACTTCTTCGACCGGGTGAAGCGCGAGGCCGAGCCCCAGCTCCAGCCGCTACGGGAGCGGAAGAAGCAGCTCGCGGGAGCAGGAGCGCCTCGCCGAGGAGGCCCGGCGCAAGCTCCTCGCCGAGGAGGCCGCCCGTTCCGGGCCACCGGCGAAGCTGGTCATCGTCCAGGAGCGGGTCTACGCCATCAACTTCCTCCCCTTCGGCGCCGGACAGTTCCAGAACGGCGACATGTCGAAGGGGACCATCGTCGCGGTGGCGCAGGTGGTCTTCGGGGCCGTGAACATCGGCGCCATCCTCCTCCACAACTCCATCGCCCAGGACGCTTCCCGCTACTGCTATTCCTCCAACGTCCCGGGCTGCAGCAATCCGCCCATCTCCAACTCCGATCGCGCAGCTCCTGCAGAACATCGACGTCGTGAAGTACGTCTCGGCCGGCCTCTTCTGGGGCGTCTACGCCTACGGCGTCACCGACGCGCTCATTCACTACGTGCCGCGCGTCGAGACCGAGGTCACGCCGACGAAGGCGTCGGTGAAGCTCTCCTGGAAGTTCTAGGCGATCGACCGTGGCAGACCTCCTCGTCCAGACCCCCGATGGCAAGCGGCGCAGGGTGCCGCTCGAGCGGAGGATCACCACCGTCGGGCGCGACCCGGGCAGCGACGTGCCCGTCGACGACCCCGAGCTGCCTCCCACTGCCCTCCACCTCCACTTCGATGGCGCCGACTACACCGTCGCCTGCCACGAGGGCGCGGACCTGCTCGTGAACGGGCGGCGCCGCCGCACCTCGCGGCTCGCCCCGGGCGACGTCCTGCGCGTCGGAGCGGTCGAGACTCGTCTTCTCGCCGCCCGCGGAGCCGGGAGAGGTTGCCGAGGCGGAGCGGCCGGAGCGCGAGGACGCCGTCCATGCACTGGTGCGGTTCTCGCGGCGACTGCTCGGAGCGACCGACCTCGCGGGACTCCTCGACGCGCTCCTCGACGCGCTTCTCGAGGTCACCCACGCCGACAAGGGCTTCGTCATCGTCCTCGAGGACGGGGCCATGTCGGTGAAGGCGGCCCGCAACCTGTCCCGCGGGAGCGTCGAGGACGCGGTGTCGCGCGTGTCGGACTCCATCGTCCAGAAGGTGGTCCGCACGCGCCGCGCCGCTGGTGGTGGCCGACGCGCTGCACGACGAGGAGTGGTCGAGCTCGTCCTCGGTCGTGAACCTCAAGCTCTGCTCGGTGATGTGCGCGCCGCTCACCGCGCGGGGCGAGGTATTCGGCGTCATCTACCTCGGCAACGACAACGTGGTGAACCTGTTCGACGTCGCCGGGCTCGGGACCCTCACCATCTTCGCGGCTCAGGCCTCGCTGCTGCTGCAGAACGCGCTCCTGCTCGACGACCTCCGCAAGGAGAACGAGGGGTTGCGCGAGGCGGCCGAAAGCCGGCGGTACGGCGAGCTCGTCGGTGCCGGCCCGAGCATGCGCGAGGTCTACCGGCGCATCGAGAAGGTGGCGGGCACCGACGTCACCGTGCTCGTGTACGGCGAGACCGGCACCGGGAAGGAGCTCGTGGCTCGCGAGATCCACCGGCGGTCGCCGCGGGCCGCGGGCCCCTTCGTGGCGGTGAACTGCGGAGCCATCCCCGAGGGGCTCATGGAGAGCGAGCTCTTCGGTCACGTGAAGGGCGCGTTCACCGGCGCGGTCGCCACACGTGGCGGACGATTCCAGGCCGCCGCGGGCGGAACCCTGTTCCTCGACGAGGTGGGCGACATGCCGCCCACCCTGCAGGTGAAGCTCCTGCGGGCACTGCAGGAGCGGGCGGTGGTGAAGGTCGGGGACAGCCGGGCCGAGCCGGTGGACATCCGGGTGGTCGCCGCCACCAACAGGGTGCTCGAGGAGGAGGTCCGGCGCGGGGCTTTCCGCGAGGACCTCTACTACCGGCTCAACGTCGTCTCCATCCGCCTGCCGCCGCTGCGGGAGCGCGGCGACGACGTCGTCGTGCTCGCGCGCTGGTTCCTGCAGCAGTACGCGCGCGAGTTCGCGTCCCGGGCGCGGGGCTTCGCTCCGGCAGCGCTGGCCGCCATGCGCAAGTATCGCTGGCCCGGCAACATCCGCGAGCTGGAGAACCGGGTGAAGAAGGCGGCCGTCCTCTCGGACGGTCCGCTGGTCACCGCCGAGGACATCGACCTGCGCCCCGACGACCTCGAGCCGGCGATGCCGCTCACGCAGGCGCTCGAGGAGTACCGCAAGCGCTACATCAACGAGGTGCTGGAGCGAAACGGCGGCAATCGCACCAAGACCGCGAAGGACCTCGACGTCGACCCGCGCACGGTCTTCCGCCACCTGGAGAAAATAGAGGCAGAGCGGCGCTCGCAAGGTGCCGAGGCCGGAGGGGCCGCCGATTCGGAGGGGGGCGCGTGACGACAGGGACGAAGCGGATCGCGAGCTCGGCGGCGGTGATCGGCGCGGCGATCCTGGTGGGGGCCTGCCCGCTGCCGCAGCCGCTGCCCGGGGTCGGGTCCACCGACGCGGGCGTGACCATCACGCCGCCGCGCGTCTCCCCGTCCACGGCGCAGCCGAGCCTTCCCGTCACCCGGTACGCCCCCGCGGCCGCCTGCGACGGCGGGGCGGAGTTCTCGGTGGTCGCCGACGTCATCGACCTCAACGTGTCCGAGCCCGACGAGGTGCGCTGGTTCGTCGATTACGACCCGGCGGTTCCGGGGATCCCCGGGATGCTCATCTTCTCCGACGAGACGCTGCTCGGCTCGTCGGACCCGACAGCGTACAAGCGAACGCCCACGCCGGTGATCTTCCACCCATCTGCCTACGACTCCTTGACGACCTCGGGAACCCACGTCCTCCAGATGGCCGTTTCCAACGGGTTCCAGGCCCCGACGACGGAGCCGTCGTCCGACGGCGGCACGCCGAACATGGAGCCGACCGCCGGCTACGAGGTGCAAGTGTTCCGCTGGACCTTCGAGCTCGCGGCCGACGGCGGCTGCGGCCCCTAGCGAGCGACTACCGCGGCCGCGCGGCAGCGTCGCGGGCGTGGACCATCGCCTCGGCAGCGGCCCTCGCCAGGTCCGCATTCTCCTGCGCGAAGCGGTTCAGCTGGGCGCTGTAGGCGCGGTGGAGCGCCAGCATCGCGTCGCGTGCCGCCGCCATGTCCGCGCGCTCCGGCGCCCAGTCTCCTCCGGCGGAGTCGAGCGCGCAGCGCTCGGCGACGTCGTCGAGGCGCTCCTCCCATCGCGGTGCCCAGTCGGTCCATCTCGCCAGAGGATCGCGCCCCTCGAAGTGCGTCCCGAGCGCCCAGGCGGCCTCGTTCTGCTCTCGGTACAGGGCGTCGAGGTCGTCCATGCACACCCTCAGGGAGGCGCGGGTGGGGAGCGTCGAGGACTCCGCCGCCACCGGCCGGTGCGGGTGGCCCCGGAGGTTGCGAATGACGCTCGACACGAAGACTGCCGCGAGCGCGGCGATGGAGGCGAAGTAGAAGATCCACGCCAGGAACCGGTAAGGGCGGTAGCGCGGGTCCCGGGGAGGCACGGCGCGCAATCTGCCATCCGGACGCGAGCGCGTCCAGCCATTGCAGAAGTGAAATGAGGCCCTGCATCCGTGAAATCAGGCCCTCGAAGGGGCCACGTCACCTCTCGCTGGCATCCTAGTGAATTCCGGCAGTTGGGCCAGCTAGCGGCTTGGCCCCCGTCTTGCTGTAAAGGGCAAAGGAAGCGCAACGGGCCGCCGAGGGAATCTCCCCCCCGCACCCCTTAGGCGGCTGCGTTGCGCTTCATCTTCTCTTCTGGGGGGGCTCTCGGCTCGACCGACACCTCGTCCGGCACCGCACCGGCAGAGAGCCCGCCCGTCACACCCCTCGAGATGGCGCGTTCTCAGCGCCGTCCCACCCGCCGCTCCAGGTCCGCGAGCGGCAGTTCCACGACCACGGGCCGCCCGTGGGGGCAGCGGGCCTTGAAGTCGACGGCATCGAGTCCGTCGAGCAGCGCCCTCGCCTCCTCGCGGGACAGGTCCTCATGGGCTCGCACGGCCGCGTGGCAGGCCATGGTGGCGAGCAGCCCGTCCAGGGCCTCGTCGACTGCGCTTCCGCGCGACGCCTCCTCGATTTGCTGGGCGAGGTCCGCGAGCAGCGGCTGCATGGGCGTGCCGCCGAGGATTGCGGGGGCGCTCTTGACCGCGAAGGAGTCTCCCCCGAACGGCTCCACCTCGATTCCGAGCCGGCCCACCTCGGCGATCGACGCCTCGAGCGCGCGCGCGAGCGCGGCGGGAAGCGTCACCACAGGCGGGACGAGAAACGGCTGGCGCTCCATGCGGCTCGCGCGAAGCACCTCCCGAAGCCGGTGGAAGAGGAAGCGCTCGTGGCTCGCGTGCTGGTCGATGACGACGAGCGTTCCCCCCGGTGCCTCGCAGAGGAGATAGGTCCTGGCGTGCTGCCCGATGAACCGGAGCGAGCCGAAGTAGCCCGCGCGCGCGACCCGGGGCTCCGGGGCCTCGAACGCCGCCGACGGCGCCGGCGCCGAAGGCGGGGGGAATGCGAGCCCGGGATTCTCGCTCGCCAGCCCGTGCCCCCCGCGAGCCGACTCGAGCACGGCAGCGAGCTCTCGAGGCTGCGCCGCCCCGCCCTCCCCCGCCACGGGAACGCCATGCCGGAGCCAAGGGGCGGGGCGCAATGCCTCGGAGACGGCGTGGTGGATGGCGTCGTAGGCGGCGCGCGCATCCGCGAACCGCACCTCGAGCTTCTGTGGATGGACGTTCACATCCACCCGATCGAGCGGCATCTCGACGAAGAGGACCCCCGCCGGGTAGCGGCCCGCCGGCAGCGATCCGGCGTAGGCACGCAAGACGGCGAAGGCCGCCCCGCGATCGCGGATGAACCGACCGTTGACATAGAGATAGAGCCCCCGGGCCGTGGCCCCGGAGTGGTCCGGGGAGGCCACCACGCCGTGCACCCGGACGTCTCCGCGGGTTCCCTCCACCGCGAGGAGGTGGCGGTGCACCTCGCGTCCGAGGACGGCTGCGGCCCGGTCTCCGAGCGGCGCGCCGGCCGGCGTGGAGAGGCCGACTCGCCCGGAGGAGCGGAGCGTGAAGGCAACGTCCGGCCTCCCCAGGGCGAGCCGGAGCACGGCCTCGGAGGCGTGGCCTGCCTCGGCCGGCCCGGACCTCATGAACTTGCGGCGCGCAGGGGTGTTGAAGAACAGGTCCCGGACCTCGACGGTCGTCCCGCGCGCCCGGGCCACATCCGCGACCTCGGCCACCCGCCCGCCTTCCACGACGACGCGCGTCCCGAGCGATTGCCCCGGCTCGCCGCCCGGACAGGTGTCGATGCGCAGCCGCGCCACCGAGGCGATGGCCGGCAGCGCTTCGCCCCGGAAGCCCATGGTGGCGATGGCGGCGAGGTCGGCCGCCTCGCGCAGCTTGGAGGTGGCGTGGCGCTCGAGGGCGAGCAGCGCATCGGCGCGCTCCATCCCGTTCCCGTCATCGGAGACCCGGACGAGGGCGAGCCCGCCCTCCTCGATGTCGACCTGGACGGACCGCGCCCCGGCATCGAGCGCGTTCTCCACCAGCTCCTTCACGACCGACGCGGGGCGCTCGACGACCTCGCCGGCCGCGATCTGGTTGACGAGCCCCGGCGGTAGTACCTGGATCCGCGCCACGCTCCCTCCTACCACGGCGCTCCGACCGGGCGGGCCGGGGCCGTGGAGGGGCGCCCCCGTCAGTTCGGCGTGAAGGTCGACCCGTTGTAGAGCGAGCAGCGGTAGTCCGCCGTGGTGATCGAGTAGGGCGGGTCGTACATGCGGATGAGCGTGCCGGTGATCACGGTGCTCGCCACGCCGGCGCAGGTCCCCACCCGGTTCGTGGACGTGCAGGCTGCGGGCACGAACTGCCCGACCGGGATGTTGTTCACGCAGGCCTGCGTCACGGTGGGGACATCGGAGCCTGGGGGGTAGTCCCAGCACTCGCCGGCCCCGAAGGAGCAGCTCGACATGGATGGGCTGGACGTCCCGCAGCCGGCCGCCGCGATCGCGAGGGCGGCAGCGGCAACGAGGCCCGGCATCTTGGACATTCTGGCTTCTCCTCAATGGCACTCGCCGGCGGCGAGCCAGCCTAGTTAGCGCGGATCGGGAATCGTGTCGACTGGTTGTTCCGCCTGCCCCGCCACGGGGCAAGCCCGTGAAGCGCCGGTGTCGTTTGACGGGTCTGGTCCGCCCGTGTATGCAGCCCCTCGCATGGGGACGAAGCCGAGGAAGGGGAAGGTCGCCGCCGCTCAGGTCCGGCCCCGACGCCCGGCTCTCGGCAACGACCCCTTCGAGCGCGGTGCGGCGGCCCGCGTCGCACCCCTTCCACCCCTACCGGCGCCGCCGGTCGTCGACGTGGCCCACCCAGTCCCCCGCGACGGGGGAGCGCCGGCGCACGTCGCGGCACGCCTCGAGCAGCTGGAGTCCCGCATCGACGACAGCCTGGGCAACGCCGAGGCGCGCCTCGCCGAGCTGGCGCGGCAGACCGGGCCGGCGACCTACGCCGAGGAGCTCCGTGAGCTCTTGGTGCGGCTCCTCCCGGCGCTTCGGGACCGGCTGAGGCCGCTGGCGTCGCTCGCCAAGCTCTTCGCGGCACCGCGGGGGCTCGACCGCTACGGGATGGACGCGCGTCTCGCTCGAGGGCGCTCGGCCGCTGCTCGACTTCCTCTTCGAGTCCTGGTGGAGGGTGGACGTTCGCGGTCTCGACCAGCTGCCCGATGGCCCGGCGGTCGTCGTGGCGAACCACGGGGGCGCCCTCCCCTGGGACGCCCTCGTGCTGCGGCTCGCGACCGCGCGGGCTCCGGCCGGCCGGGAGCTCAGGCCCCTTCTCGACGCCTCCGCCCTGTCGCTCCCTCTCGTCGGGACCCTGGCGGCGAGAACTGGGAGCCGTAGCCGCCACCCCTGCGAACGCCCAGGCGCTTCTCGCCGACGGCTCGCTCGTGGGGGTATTTCCGGAGGGAACCGCGGGCGGCGCGAAGCCCTGGGGCGACCGCTACCGCATGCAGCGGTTCGGCCGTGGCGGGTTCGTGCGGGTGGCCGCCCGGTCCGCGGTCCCCATCGTGCCGTGCGCCATCGTCGGGAGCGAGGAGGCGAGCGCACCGTTCGACCGACCCGGGCTGGCTTGCCGAGGCGCTGGGGCTGCCGCTTCTGGCCCTGACACCGGTCCTTCCGTTCCCGCCGCTCGGGTGGCTTCCCTTGCCATCGCGCTGGTCGATCCGCATGGGGCGGCCTCGCCTGCCACCGCCCGCCGACAGCGCCGATGACCCGGCAGCCGTGGCGGCGGTCGCGGAACAGGTCCGCCTGGGCCTGCAGCGGATGCTCGACGAGGACGTCGCTGCGCGCCGCTCGGTGTTTCTCTGACCTGCCGGGCTCCCTGACCTACGGACCGGGCGCCGCGGCCTGCGCTTCCAGTGGCATCGCCCGAGAGGGCGATGCCGTCGCGGACGCGTTTCGGGGGCGTGCGCAGGTCGCTCACCAGGCCAAGCGCTGCGAGGCCGCGCAGGGCGTAGTAGCTCACGTCGACCTCCCACCAGAACCAGCCCTGGTTCGCGGTCGTCGGGTAGAAGTGGTGGTTGTTGTGCCAGCCCTCCCCGAAGGTGAGGAGCGCCAGCATCGCGCTGTTGCGCGAGTCGTCGCCGGTCGGGTAGCGGCGGCGCCCCAGCACGTGGGCCACGGAGTTGATGCTGAAGGTGACGTGCCAGACCACCGTCACCGGCACGAAGAAGCCCCACAGCACCCAGGGCAGGCCTCCGGCGAGAAACAGGCCCGAGGCGAAGGTCGAGAGGAAGCAGAACCCGTAGCGGTCGAGCCAGCGAAGCTCCGGGAAGCGAGCCAGGTCCCGCACCCGGTCGATGCGCGTCGCGTCGTGGCGCGCCGACAGGATCCAGCCCACGTGGCTCCACCAGAAGCCGCGCTGCACGGGCGAGTGCACGTCCTCCGGCCCGTCGGAGTAGCGGTGGTGGTTGCGGTGGTGGGCTGCCCACCAGAGGACGCCCTTCTGCACCGACAGCGTCCCGAGCGCCGCCAGGACGAGCTGGAAGGCTCGACCCGTCTTGAAGGCCCGGTGCGAGAAGTACCGGTGGAAGCCGGCGGTGATCCCGAACATGAGGACCGCGTAGACCGAGGCTGCCAGGGCGGCGAGCCTCCAGGTGGGTGGCGCGAGAAGCGGGGAAGCCAGCGCCACCAGGTGGACGGCGAAGAAGGGGATCGACTTGATCCACTGGGGGCGGTCGAGGTCGAGCGCGATGGGGTCCAAGGGTTCTCCTGACGGGCGCGTGCCCGCTTGCGTCCCCTTGGTGTAGCCCCCCGGTGTCACCGGCCGGTCACGGCGAGTCGCGGTCGCCGGGACCGAGCGGCGGGCGGGGCGACGGGCGGCCGGCAGCCAGGCGGAACCGGCGGCGGGCCAGCGCGGCGTAGAGGGCGTCGGCGAGCTGGCGCAGGCCCGGAATGTAGTAGGCCCGCAGCAGGCGCCCGAGCGGGCGCCCTCGCAACGCCTGGACGACCCCCTCCGCCCCGGAGAAGACCGCCCGTCCGACCGCACGAGTTGCAGGGCCCGATTGCAGAGGCGCGGTCCACGCCAGGGAGCCCGTCGAGGGCGCCCGGCTCGCGGAAGGACACCGCAACGAGGCCGCCGGCGGCGAGCCGGCCGAGCGACGCCGCGGCCTGCTCGCAGAGGGGACACGGCGCCGTCGTACAGCAGGCGGTCGGGAGGTGAGCCCACGGTGCCGCAATAACACGCGAGGCGGCCGGCCGCCGGTCTCGCTAGGATCGGTCGCGTGGATCTCTCCGAGCCGACGCGCCGAGCCCTCCTGGAGGGCGGGCGCCTCCACGACGCCGGGCGCTACTTCGAAGCGCACGAGGCCTGGGAGGAGGCCTGGCGGCACGAGCAGGCCGAGGCACGCCAGCTCCTCCAAGCGCTCATCCACGTCACCACGGCCCTCTTCCACGCCACGGTGCGTGGCAGGCCGGCCGGTGCGGTTCGCCTGTTCCGGTCGGGCCTCGCGCGTCTCGAGGGCCTGCCGGCCGACGCGGCCGGACTGGAACTCGAGCGCTTCCGCCGCGAGGTGACGGCCGCCCTCGCAGCCGCCGAGCGGTGGGCGGGAGGTGGGCTGGAGCGGTTCCCGGAGGAGCTCCGTCCCCGGCTGCTCGCGGGCGATCCGGCCGGACGGCCGTGACGAGCGGCCTCGACACGCTCCTTTCCCGGAGCGGGCCTTTGCGCTATCGTCCGGGCTCCCCGAAGCGAGCGAGGATCGTCCCGAGATGGCGCGTGCGTTCATCGGAAACGTCTCCTGTCAGGTGGTGGTCGACCGCGACCTCGGCGACAGCTGGGCCGTGTCGGTCGTTCCCGCCCCGCCCTCGAGCCCCGGAGGGGCGGCGCTCTCGCCCCTGGTGGTGAAGCTGCAGGGCGAGGACAAGGAAAAGGTCACCCGGGGCGCGCTGGAGATTCTCCAGAAGGCCGGAAAGATCGATCGCTTCGAGGTCTAGGGGCCGAGGCGCCTACAGACCCTCGACCCGGACCACGGCATCGACCGGCAGCGAGGCCAGCACAGCTCGCGCAGCCGCCACGACGAGCGAGCGCTCGCGACCCTCGAGCGTGACCCGCACGCGGTGGTCCGCCTCGTCAAAGCGCGGATAGCTTCCAATCTCCACGGCGGGGTGCGCGATCGCCACCGCACCGAGGGGGGCGGCGAGCCGGTCTTCTCCTGGCCGCAGGTACAGGCAGACGAGGTGGAAGGGCGCCCCTCCGAGCGCGCCGGCCACGCCCTCGAACTGGTGGCGCAGGAACGACGGAACTCCCGGCAGCATCACCACGTTGTCGGCGACCGGCGTCGGGAACTCCGGGTCCCCGAGCAGCCGGGTCCCCTCCGGGAGGTCGGCCATGCGGAGCGCGACGTCGGGAAGAGCGGCGCCGTGGTGGTGGCGCCCGTGCATCGCTCGCAGCACCTGCACCATCCCGTCGTGACGGCGTAGCGGGACGCCGAGGGCGCGTGCCACGGCCGACAGAGTCAGGTCGTCGTGGGTGGGCCCGACGCCGCCGGAGGTGAATACCCAGTCCACTCGGCGGCGCTCCAGGACGAGCGCCTCGACAATGGCGTCCATCCGGTCCGGGACAACGTGGACGGCGAGGAGCTCCACGCCGAGCTCGTGCAGCCGGCGCGCGAGGAACGGACCGTTCTCGTCGGACACCTTGCCGCTCAGAACCTCGCTGCCGACGACCAGCACCGCGGCGGTCGATGGCGTCATGGCAATAGGGGCTCGACCGCGGCGGCAACGCGGCGCCCCACCTCCTCGACCGACTGCTCCCCGGCGATGTCCACCACGCGCTCGCCGGAGCGCCTCGCCCGAGCGAGGGCGGCGAGGTAGGCGCGGTGGACGCGGCGCTGGAACTCGGGCACCTCGTAGATCTCCCGCTCCGTCGAGGTGGCGTAGCGCCGGCGCAGCGCCACGGCCGGGTGGACGCGCAGGAAGAGCGTCAGGTCCGCGGGTGGGGCCTTGGCGTTCAGGGCGGCGACCCAGCGTGGGTCCCCGGTGGAGACCGCCTGGTAGGCGAGACTCGAGAGCACGTAGCGGTCCGAGACGACGTCGAGTCCCTCCTCCAGCCGTGGGCGAATCTCGGTCTCCCAGTGGTCGAGTCGGTCGGCGGCGAAGAGGAGCGCGAGCGCGGATCCGTCGAAGTCCTTGCCGCCCCCGCCCGCGACCCGGCGGGCGAGCACCTGGCGGACGAGGGAGCCAATCGGCCCCCGAGAGGGCTCGGCCGTGAGGTGAGCCCTGCGCCCCTTGCCCTCGAGCCAGTCGACGAGCCGGGCCGCCTGGGTGGTGGTGCCGGCCCCGTCGAGCCCCTCGAGGACGAGGAAGATGCCCCGCGTCCTGCGCCTCATGGCTCGATCCCGAGCTGCGCGCGCACCTGCTGAAGGCGGGCGAAGTCCCGGTCCTCGACGCGCATGGCACGCCGGGCGCGTGCGAAGCAGACGGCGGCTACAGCACAGCAAGCGAGGGCGACCACGAGCGCTCCGGAAAAAAGCAGCGGAAACCTCATCTGCACGGGCGCGCGATGCGGGCCCCAGCCCCAGCGGTCCCAGGCGAACTTGACGGTGAGCCCACCGATCACCACCGCCAGGAACGAGGCGTAGGCACCCTTCCGCACCTCGTCGATGGACGCCCTCGTGGCCACCCGGAGCGCCAGCCGGTCGTGCTCCTCGCGCAGATCGGGGCGCTCCGACGGCGTGCTCGAGCCCGGTGGAGATGGCGCGGGCATCCCGGTCACCGCGCGCCCCGACCGAAGCGGGCAGCCACGGCGTCCTGCACGGCGCCGAGGGTCGCGGGCAGCCGCACCGCCGGGTTGCGCAGTGCCGGGCGCACGCCCTCGAGGGCGTCCTCGTGGTAGCCCACCTTGAAGTCCGCGAACTTCAGGCCGTGGGCGGTGGAGATCACCACCACCTGCTCGTCCGGCTTCACGACCCCGCGCGCCGTGAGCTTCTCCAAGGCGGCGAGCGCCACCCCGGTGTGGGGGCACGCGAAGGCCCCCGCCCGGTCGGCGCGCGCGGCCGCGTCGGCGAGCTCCTGCTCGTTCGCCTGCTCCACCAGGCCGTCGAGCGCCTCGAGCGCCCGCAGCGCGCGGCCCGACGACACCGGCGCGCCGATCTGGATGGCCGATGCCAGCGTTCGGCGTGCCCGCACGGGCTTCACGCCCAGGTCGGCGCGGGGGCGGCCGGCGGCGCTCACCGCCAGGTAGAGGGGGTTCGCGTTCTCGGCCTGGGCCACGACCAGGCGAGGGAGGCGGTCGACGAGGCCGAGCTCGCGCAAGAGGAGAAACCCCTTCCCTACCGCTCCGGCGTTCCCGAGGTTGCCCCCTGGAATGACCACCCAGTCCGGCACTCGCCAGCCGAGCTGCTGGGCGATCTCCACCGCGATGGTCTTCTGACCCTCGATGCGCAGCGAGTTCATCGAGTTGGCGAGGTAGATGTCGGGAGTCTGGGAGAGATCCTCGACGACCCGCATGCACCCGTCGAAGTCGGTGTCGAGCTCCAGCACGAGGGCGCCGTTCGAGATGGGCTGTACGAGCTGCGCCGTGGAGATCTTGCCGCGGGGCAGGAGGACCACCGACGGGATTCCGGCCGCCGCGCAGTAAGCCGCCAGCGCCGCGCTCGTGTCCCCGGTGGAGGCGCAGGCCACCGCGCGAATCGGGACGCCGTGCGCCTGCATCTCCTTCACCGCCGAGACGAGAACCGTCATGCCCAGGTCCTTGAACGACCCGGTGTGGGTGACGCCGCACTCCTTCAGCCGCACGTCCTGGAGCCCGATCTCGCGCGCGTACCGATCGATCCTGAGCAGCGGGCTGCCTCCCTCGTACATCGAGACCACGTTCTCCGAGGAGAGCTCGGGGTAGACCCACTCCTTCTTCCCCCAGACGCCCGAGCCGAGCGGCCAGGGGCCGGTCCGGAAGCGGCGGTCGAAGAGGTCCTTCCACTCCGCGGGGCCCTTGCTGCGCAGGGCGCCGAGGTCGTGCTCGACCTCGAGGAGCCCGCGACAGCTTGGGCAGCGGTACACGACCGACGTGAGAGGGGCCCGGAAATCACAGCCCGACGCGCAGCGGAACCAGGCGGAGAACGGCTCCGCGCTCATGCCCGCTCCGGGTGCGGGGGGGCCGCAGGCCGGGCGGTGCGCAGGAACTTCTCGATCCGCTCGGCGGCCACCCGGATGCGCGGCTCGTCCTCGATGAGAGCGATGCGGACGTGCCGGTCGCCGGCCTTCCCAAAGCCGATCCCCGGGGCGACGGCCACCCCGGCCTCGTCGATGAGCCGCTTCGCGAACTCCAGGCTTCCCACGCCCTGCCACTGCTCCGGAACGGGCACCCAGGCGAACATGCTCGCCTTCGGCGCGGGCACCTGCCAGCCGGCCGCCCCGAAGTAGCGGACCAGGACGTCGCGCCGTTGCCGGTAACGCTCGCGGATCGCGATCACGTCGGCGTCGCACTCGTCGAGCGCCACCACGGCGGCGCGTTGGACCGCCCCGAAGAGGCCGTAGTCGAGGTAGCTCTTCACGCGGGCGGCGGCGGCGACGAGCGCCGCGTTGCCCGCCGCGAACCCCACCCGCCAGCCGGGCATGTTGTAGCTCTTCGAGAGCGACATGAACTCGAGGGTTCGCTCGCGGGCGCCCGGGACCTGGAGCATCGTGGGTGCCGGCCCGCCGTCGAAGACGATGTCGCAGTAGGCGAGGTCCGAGATGATGAACAGGTCGCGCGCCTCGGCGAACCGCACGATCTTCTGGAACAGCTCGGGGGTGGCCACGGTCGCAGTCGGGTTGCCGGGAAAGTTCACCACCAGCCCGCGGGGGCGCTGCTCGGATCGCTCCGCCGCCGTCATGAGCGATTCCATGAAATCCACGTCGGGCCCCACGGGCACCGGGATGGTCTCGGCGCCGGCCAGGATGGCTCCGAAGGCGTGGATGGGGTAGGTCGGCGTGGGGGCGAGGACCGCGTCCCCCGCCGAGAGGAAGGCCATCATCGCGTGGCCAATCCCTTCCTTCGAGCCGATGGAGATGAGCACCTCCCGCTCCGGGTCGAGCTCGACGCCGAAGCGGCGCTTCCACCAGCGCGCCGCGGCGGCACGCAGCTCCGGGATGCCGCGCGGGTTCAGGTAGCGGTGCATGCGCGGGTCCCCGACGGCCGTGCGGAGCGCTTCGACGACGCGCGTCGGGGTCGGCTGGTCGGGGTTCCCCATGGAGAAGTCGACCACGTCGACGCCGCGGGCGATGGCGGCGTCGCGAAGGCGATCCGTGATGGTGAACACGTAGAGGGGAAGCCGCTTCACGCGGGCAAAGGTCTCGGGATCCGTGAATGTTTTCATGGGCGGGACCGATGAATCTGCCCGGATCCCGCTGGATTGGCAAGGGTCGGCGAGCGATCACCGGGCGGTGCGGGCGCCGCACCCCGGGCAGGCCTCGCCGGGTGCCGGCGTGCCGCAGGACCGGCAGGGCGGCGCCGCCACGCCATCGCCCCGAGCGCCGGGCGAGGCGGTGGACAGGCGCATCCCGCACCGGTAGCAGAAGGTGTCGGTCGGCGCCGCGGGCGTTCGGCAGTAGCGGCACACCGGGCCTGCGCTGCCCGCCGAGGCGTCCTCCGGGACCGGTTCGGCGAGCGTCGGCTCGAGCTCGGCCATGGCGTCCACCGTCACGTCCACGGGCGCGACGCGGGTTTCATCGATCTCCAGCGCCGTCACCGGGGCCGCAGGGCCGGAGGCGAACCCGGTCGGCTCCATGTCGGGGATGGGCTCACCCGCGGCGTCCGCCGCCTCGAAGAGCGTCGGCTCCAGGCCGGCGAGCGGCTCGACGCTCGCGCCCCCGGAGCCGCCGCTCGAGAACGGCCTGCCGCAGACGTCGCAGGCGTCGCCGGCCGCCTGCTCGTTCTCGCACACCGGGCAGATGGACATCGACCCGTCATGTTACCACCCGCGGGCCCGCGCCGCGCCCCACGGTCAGTGGACGACTGGCCGGCCACGGACGAGCGGGACGAACCGCACCGGCAGGAGCTCGCGCACCGACACGCCACCACCCGCATCCTTGTCCACGCGGACGAGCTGCTGCACGCCGAACTCCTCGCCCACCGGCAGGACCATCCGTCCGCCGGCTGCGAGCTGGTCCACGAGTTCTGATGGGATCTGCTGGGGCGCTGCGGTGACCAGGATGCGGTCGAAGGGGGCCTCCGCCGGCCAGCCCGTCACCCCGTCGTCCACCCGCAGGGAGACGTTGGCAAGCCCGAGCGTGTCGAGAAGGACCTGGGCCGCGCGCGCGGCCAGCTCCGGCACGACCTCGATCGAGAAGACCCGACCTGCCAGCAGCGCGAGGAGCGCCGTCTGGTAGCCGGAACCGGTCCCGACCTCGAGGACCTTCTCGCCTCCGCGCAGCCCGAGCTCCTCGGTCATGCGCGCCACCACGTACGGCTGGGAGATGGTCTGGCCGTGGCCGATGGGCAGCGGGCGGTCGCTATCGGCCTCGGCCCGACGAGCCGGAGGGACGAAGAGGCTGCGCTCGACCTGCGACACGGCCCACAACACGCGCTCGTCCTGGATGCCCCTCGAGAACAGCTCCCGCGCGAGCGAACGACCCATGGTCCCGCCTACCCTACCCGAGCGAGGGAGAGGCGGCTCGACCATCGGGCGAGGGCCTCCGCCGCCGGCAGGTTCTCGGGCCGCGCGAGCTCGGGGTCCTCCTCGGCGAGGCGAAACGCCTCCGCGCGCGCCTCGTCGAGGATGGCCTCGTCCCGGTAGAGGTCGGCGATGTCGAAGAGCGGCAGGCCCGCTTGCCTCGTGCCCAGGAGCTCGCCCGGGCCGCGGATGCGCAGGTCAGCGCGGGCGATCTCGAAGCCATCCTGGGATCGGGTCATGGTGCGCAGTCGTTCGCGGGCCTCGTCCCCGGCGCGCGCGTAATGGGCGACGAGCAGGCAGTGGCTCCTCGCCGCGCCGCGCCCGACGCGTCCGCGAAGCTGATGGAGCTGGGAGAGCCCGAACCGCTCCGCGTGCTCGACCACCATGACGGTGGCGTTCGGCACGTCGACCCCCACCTCGATGACCGTGGTGGCGACGAGGACGCGAAGCTCGCCGGCGCGGAACCTCTCCATCGTCGCCTGCTTGTCGTCGGACCGCATCTGCCCGTGGAGCAGGCCGACCGCGAAGGGGGCCAGGATCCGTCGGAGCTCGTCGGCTCCCCCTGTGGCGTCGGCGAGATCGCTCTTCTCCGACTCCTCGACGAGCGGGTAGACGACGAAAACCTGCCGGCCCGCCTCGAGCTCGCGGCGGGCGGTGTCGTAGGCTTTCTTGCGCTGCGTGTCACCGAAGACCCGCGTCTCCACCGGGGTCCGACCCGGGGGCAGGCCGGTGATCTTCGACTGGTCCAGGTCGCCGTAGAACGCGAGAGCCAGGGTGCGGGGAATGGGAGTGGCGGTCATGACGAGAACGTCGGGGCGCACCCCCTTCTCCATGAGCCGGGCGCGCTGCAGGACGCCGAAGCGGTGCTGCTCGTCGACGACGACCATGCCGAGGCGCTCGAAGGCCACGTCCTCCTCGAGGAGCGCGTGCGTTCCCACCACGACGCGCGCCCGCCCGGTGCGCGCCGACTCGCGGGCCTCGCGCTGCCCGCGGCCGCGCGCCTGGGCGGCCACGAGCGCGACCTCGACCCCGGTCCCGGAGAGCCATCCCCGAAGGGTCCGGGCGTGCTGCTCGGCGAGAATTTCGGTCGGCACCATCAGCGCCGCCTGCCAGCCGGATTCCACGGCGAGCATCATGGCGGCGAAGGCCACCGCGGTCTTGCCGCTGCCCACATCTCCCTGGAGGAGCCTGTTCATCGGCTCGGGGCGCCCCATGTCGGCAGCGACCTCCCCGAGGGCGCGCGCCTGGGCGGCCGTCAGCGCAAAGGGAAGCAGGGCGAGCGCCTCGGCGCGCCGCGCCGCCGAGACGTCGAAGGCGATCCCGGGCTCGCGGCGCAGCCCGCGGCGGCGCAGGGCGAGCGACAGCTGCAGGAAGAAGAACTCTTCGAAGACGAGCCGGCGGAAGGCCGGCGTGGCCCTCAAAGCGGCCCTGGCCAGGTCGGTCCCCGGCGGCGGGAAGTGGGCCTGGGCAAGGGCCTCGGCGCGGGAGACGAGGGAGCGCCGGTGGCACACATCCGCCGGGATCTCGTCCAGGGCGAGCGGCGCCCACTCGTCGCACAGCCGCTTCATGAGCTTGCGCAGCGCCGGGTGCTGGTAGTCCGCGGGCCCCGCGTAGAAGGGCACGATGCGTCCGAAGTTGGCCGAGTCGCCCTGCGCCAGCTTCTCCACCTCCGGCTGCGTCATCTGCCGCGTGCCGCCGTAGCCCTCGGTCACCTTCCCGGAGACGAGCAGCGAGTCGCCGGCCGCGAACTGTTTCTGGCGCCACGGCGGGGGATTGAAGAACACGAGCTCGATGCGCCCGGAGTCGTCGCCAGCCCCCACCTTGAGCATGGGCTTTCCACTGCGCATGCGCTGCTGCCGCGACGAGCGCACCTTGACGATCGCGATGCCATCCTCGCCCGCGTGCAGGTCGGCGACCCGGTGGACCACCGTCCGATCCTGGTACGCCTTCGGCCAGAACTCGAGCGCGGCCTCCACCGTGGCGCGTCCCCGCTCCTCGAGAAGCCCCCGGGGCGCCGGATGGACCCCGGGAATCGACGCGAGCGGCGTGGCGAGGCGCTGCCGCCGCTCCGACCGCTCCTCGGCGGTGGTGGCGCTCGCGGGCCGGGCCGGGGCGCTCGAGCCGGCCGACGGCGGGGCCCGCCGCCCGGCAGCCGCTGCAGGAACGGCGCTGCCTGTCTCCGGCCGTGCCGCCCGAGGCGCAACGCGGGGCTCGATGCGTCCCCGCCGGGCGAGGTCCTGGACCTCCGGCGGGACAGCGACGAGCGAGGCCAGGTGGGCGGCGATGCGGCAGAGCGCGCCCCTGCGGCCGGCGGCGGGCAGGCGGTCGAAGGCAGCGGCCTCGTCGGCGAGCCTCGACAGCGCCTGGCTGTCGGGGGCGCCGGCGGCGCGGGCTCGCTCCACGGCGCCCCGAACCGTGTCGCCGAGGCGCGCCAAGCGGGCCAGCCCGGCAGGGTCCTGGCGGGCGGCGAACCTCAGCGGCGCGAAGAGCGCCTCGAGCTCGCGCGCGCCCGCCGGCGACCCGGCGGCTTCCCTCGGCGCCATCGCCCTCCCGTCGGATGGGACCCTAGGCCGGCTCCGCCGGCAGGTCCTCCTCCACGAACTGGACCGCGCAGATCTCGTACTCCCGGATGCCGCCGGGAGCCTGGACCTTCACGACGTCCCCCTCGCTCTTGCCGATGAGGGCCCGGGC
Organism: uncultured delta proteobacterium; assembly: GCA_963754915.1. Classification (GTDB taxonomy): domain Bacteria; phylum Myxococcota; class Myxococcia; order Myxococcales; family Anaeromyxobacteraceae; genus DATJZG01. Next base: position 236,810 of record CAVWHZ010000013.1, read on the forward strand.
GATGGGGCTCGTGACGCTGATCTTTCCGCGTTTCAGGTCGGCCTCGAGCTCGCCGACGATCCGGTAGAGCACCTCGTCACCGCCCTGGCTGTCGGCGAGGGTGACGGTGGCGCCGAACACGACCCGGTCCCCGGAGAGCCTGGAGACGTCGATGACCTCGGCGGTGGCGATCCAGTGCTCGATCTGCGCGATCCGCCCCTCGACGTGCGACTGCTTCTCCTTGGCCGCGTGGTACTCCGCGTTCTCGGAGAGATCGCCGTGGGAGCGCGCCTCGGCGATCTCCTTCACGATCCGCGGACGCTCCGCGACCTTGAGGCGCTTCAGCTCTTCCTTGAGGCGCACCAAGCCGACCTTGGTGATGGGCTGCCGGGGGTTCGACATGAGGCTGGCACCTTCCGCAAAAATGTGGCGGCCGTCCCCGGGCATCTCCGGGGCGGCCGCTTCGATTCATAGTGCGGGAGCGCGCCCGCGCTGTCAATCTCGCCCTACCCCCCGGTGGGGCGGTGGTATTCCTGCAGCGATCGCACGCCCGGTCCAGGTCCGCGCGCCGCCTCCATCGCGCCCAATGCCGCGCGCGCGCCGGTGAGCGTGGTGAAGTACGGGATGCGGTGCATCAGGGTCTCCCGCCGGATGGAGTAGCTCTCCGCGATCTCCTTCTTCCCGGCGGTGGTGTTGATGACGAAGTGCACCTCGGCGTCGATGATGCGGTCCACGATGCTGGGACGCCCCTCTCCCACCTTCAGAACCCGCGTGGACGGGATCCCCTGCCCTCCGAGGTAGGCGGAGGTACCCGCCGTGGCGAGCACCTCGAACCCGAGGTGGACGAGCCGGCGGGCGAGCCCGGCCACCACCGGCTTGTCGACGTCCTTCACCGAGACGAACGCCCGGAGCCGCTCGCCTGGCCGCGGCAGCGGCAGCGTGTTGCCGGCCGCGGACTGTGCCTTCCAGAAGGCCCCGAAGAAGTCCCCGGAGATGCCCATCACCTCTCCGGTCGACTTCATCTCCGGTCCGAGCACCGGGTCGACGCCGCGGAAGCGAGCGAACGGGAACACCGCTTCCTTGACCGAGATGTGCCGCGGCCGCGGGCTCTCGGTCACTCCCTGCTCGCGGAGGCTGTGCCCGACCATGGCGAGCGCCGCGACCTTGGCGAAGGGCACGCCGGTGGCCTTGCCCACGAAGGGCACGGTGCGGCTGGCACGCGGGTTCACCTCGAGGACGTAGATGTCGTCACCCTGGATGGCGAACTGCACGTTCATGAGCCCGTTGACGCCGAGCTCCCGGGCGAGCGCCTCCGACTGGCGCTCGATCTCGCGCACCACCTCGGGAGCGAGGCTGAAGGGCGGCAGCGCGCAGGCCGAGTCGCCGGAGTGGATGCCGGCCTCCTCGATGTGCTCCATCACGCCGCCGACCACGACGTCCTTGCCGTCGGAGACGACGTCCACGTCCACCTCCGCGGCGTCGCGGAGGAAGCGATCGACGAGCACCGGGCGCTCGTTGGACGCCTGCACCGCCTCGGTGAGGTAGACCGGTCAGGTCGGCGTCGTCGTAGACGACCTCCATGGCGCGCCCGCCGAGCACGTAGGAGGGGCGCACCATCACCGGGTACCCGATGCGGTGCGCCACGGCGAAGGCCTCCTCGGCGCTGCGGGCCACGCCGTTGGCCGGCTGGCGCAGGCCGAGGCTGATCGATGAGGCCTTGCGAACCGTTCGCGGTCCTCGGCGCGGTCGATGGCGTCCGGGGTCGTGCCGAGGATCGGGACGCCAGCCTCGTGAAGAGGAACGGCCAGCTTGAGCGGCGTCTGGCCCCCGTACTGGACGATGAGCCCGATCGGCTTCTCGACGCGGACGATCTCGAGCACGTCCTCGAGCGTCAGCGGCTCGAAGTACAGCCGGTCGCTGGTGTCGTAGTCGGTCGACACCGTCTCCGGGTTGCAGTTGACCATGATGGTCTCGAACCCGGCCTCCCGCAGCGCGAAGCTGGCGTGGACGCAGCAGTAGTCGAACTCGATTCCCTGGCCGATTCGGTTCGGCCCGCCCCCGAGGATCATCACCTTTCGTCGGTCGGTCGGCTTCGACTCGTCCTCCTCCTCGTAGGTCGAGTAGAGGTACGGGGTGTAGGCCTCGAACTCGGCAGCGCAGGTGTCGACCCGCTTGAAGACCGGGTGCACCCCTTCCGCCCATCGGGCCTCGCGGGTCTCGGCCTCGCTCCGGCCGGCCAACCAGCCGATGCGCCGGTCGGAGAACCCCATCCGCTTGGCCTCGCGCCAGCGCGCCGCTCCGGCGGGAAGGCCTCGGGCGAGCTCGGACTCGTAGGCGACGATGGCGCGGATCTCTCTCAAGAACCACGGGTCGATGGCGGACAGCTGGAAGATCCCGTCGACGTCGAAGCCCGCGCGGAAGGCCTCCGCCACCCAGAAGATGCGGTGGGCCCTCGCCACGCGAACCTGCTCGCTCACGCGGATCCGTTCGGCCTCGGTGTAGGGATCGCCGGGGCGCTTGCCGAGCGGTGAGTCGAGGCCGCTGCGATCGATCTCGAGCCCGCGCAGCGCCTTTTGCAGGCTCTCCTGGAAGGTGCGGCCCATGGCCATCACCTCCCCCACCGACTTCATCTGGGTCGTGAGGGTGTCGTCGGCCCCCTTGAACTTCTCGAAGGCGAAGCGCGGAACCTTGGTGACCACGTAGTCGATGGTCGGCTCGAAGGAGGCTGGCGTCTCCCGCGTGATGTCGTTGCGCAACTCGTCGAGCGTGTAGCCGACGGCGAGCTTGGCGGCGATCTTGGCGATGGGGAAGCCGGTCGCCTTGGAGGCGAGCGCCGAGCTGCGCGACACCCGCGGGTTCATCTCGATGACGACCATCCGCCCGGTGTCCGGGTGCGATGCCGAACTGGATGTTGGAGCCGCCGGTGTCCACCCCGATCTCGCGGATGATTCGGATGGAAGCGTCCCGCAGCCGCTGGTACTCCTTGTCGGAGAGCGTCTGGGCCGGCGCCACCGTGATGGAGTCGCCGGTGTGGATCCCCATCGGATCGAGATTCTCGATGCTGCAGATGATGACGACGTTGTCGGCCCGGTCGCGCATCACCTCCAGCTCGTACTCCTTCCAGCCGATGATCGACTCCTCGCAGAGGATGGTGTGCGTCGGCGAGAGCTCCAGGGCGCGGCGCGCGAGCCCTTCGAACTCCCCCCGGTTGAAGGCGACCCCGCCCCCCTCGCCACCGAGCGTGTAGCTCGGCCGGATGATGATCGGGGAACCCGATCTCCTCGGCGACGACGCGGGCCTCCTCGAAATTCCTGGCGTAGCCGCTCTTCGGCATCTCAATGCCGATGCGGTTCATGGCGTCCTTGAAGAGCTGGCGGTCCTCGGCCTTCTCGATGGCCTCGAGCGAGGCGCCGATGAGCCGGACCCCGTGTCGCTCCAGGGCGCCGTTCTTCGCGAGCGCCACCGCGAGGTTGAGGGCCGTCTGGCCCCCCAGGGTGGGGAGAAGCACGTCCGGCTTCTCCCGCGCCAGGATCTGCTCGGCCACCTCCGGCGTGATCGGCTCCACGTAGGTCCGGTCGGCGAAGCCCGGGTCTGTCATCACCGTGGCGGGGTTCGAGTTGAGGAGGACGACCTCGTAGCCCTCCTCTTTCAGGGCCTTGCACGCCTGCGTGCCCGAGTAGTCGAACTCGCAGGCCTGGCCGATGACGATCGGCCCGGACCCCACGAGCATGATCTTCCGGATGTCGGTTCGGCGGGGCATCGGCGGCGGACCCTAGCACAACGCTCGGACGGTCGAAACGCGTCCGGAGGTGGGCTACTCTCCCGTTCCATGCGGGTCCTCTGCGCGCTCCTCGCCGTCGTCGCGACGCAGTCCCCGCCGCCGGCCGGGGCTCCGGCCGTGCCCGCCGAGGCGCCGGCAGCGGCACCTGCGCGCGAGCCGGAGCCCGCGGACGCCGCCGGCGAGCAGCCCGCGCCTTCTCCGCCGGAGGCGAGCGCCCCGGTCGAGCCCGTCGAGCGCCCCGCGCCGACCCGCCCGCGCCCCGCCCGGCCGATCCCCGCTGCGGTCCCGGACGGGCCCAAGGCGCCGGTGTCGGGCGGGGCCGGCGCTGGCCCAACCCCGGCCGCCGCCGCCGAGGGTCGGGCGGCCTCGGTTGTTCCGGAGCGCGTCCAGGTGGCGGCGGCGGCCCGGCGCTTTCTGGAGCTTCTCCTGGCGGGGCGCGCCGTCGAGCTGGCAGCAGCTTGCTCGCCCACCTTCTCCTTCGACGGTCGCACCAGCGGGGGGGCCGAGGGCGTGCGGACCCGGTGGGTCGAGGTCCTCGCGGCGCGCGGGGGGGAGCACGCCGTGCTGCTCGACCTCGCGGTGGCGCCGGCTGCCGAGGCCCAGGCGCAGCTCGGCAAGCCCCCCAAGCGGATCGCCTCGCTGCTCGCTCCGGGGTCCTGGGTCGCGGTCGCGAACCTGTCCGGGCGCGCGCTCGTCATCGTCTTCGCGCGCCACGCCGGCAGCTGGCTCGCCACCGGCATTCACGGCTGAGGCCGCGCGCGGCCCGCTCGGCGAGGGCCGCCCGCACGGCGGGACGCGTATCTCTAGACGAGGCTTCTCGCCGCCTCGGCGATGCGGTCGACGCCCTTGTCAATCTGCTCGAGCGAGATGGCGAAGGACAGCCGCATGTAGCCCGGCGCACCAAAGGCCGAGCCGGGGACGGCAGCGACCTTGTGGACGTCGAGCAGGTAGGCCACGAACTTCTCGTCGGAACCCACCGGCTCGTTCGTGCCCGGGATCTTCCGCTCGAGCAGCTTGCCCAGGTACGGGAAGGCGTAGAATGCCCCTCCCGGGTCGAAGCAGCTGACGCCCTCGATGGCGTTCAGGCGCTCGACGATGTGGCGACGCCGGTCGTCGAAGATCTTCCGCATCCGCTCCACCTCGTCGTCGATGGGAAGCGTGAGCGCCGCGAGCGCGGCCTTCTGGGCGATGGAGCAGGCGTTGGAGGTCGAGTTGTCCTGCAGCTTCTGCATGGCGCTGATGAGCGGCTGCGGGCCGGCGGTCCAGCCAATGCGCCAGCCGGTCATGGCGTAGGTCTTGGAGACCCCGTTCACGAGGATGACCTGCGGGTGGAGCGACGGGTCCACGGTGAGGACGTTCTCGAAGCGCCCCTTGTAGACGAGCCGGTCGTAGATGTCGTCGGTCACCACCGCGATGTCCTTGCCCTTCACCTCGCGGATGATGTTCTGCAGCGTGGCCCGCCCGAACACAGCTCCGGTGGGGTTCGACGGGCTGTTCACGATGACCGCGCGCGTCCGCGGCGTGATGGCCTTGCGGATGGCGTCGTGGCTGGGCTCGAACCCGTCTTCGTGCCGCGTCTGGACGATGACCGGAACGCCGTCCGCGAGGCGAACCATGTCCGCGTAGCTCACCCAGTAGGGCGCGAAGATCACCACTTCGTCCCCGGCGTTGAGCAACCCCTGGAAGAGGTTGTACAGGGCGTGCTTGCCGCCGCAGCTGACGAGCACCTCGGTCGGCTTGTAGGAGATGCCGTGCTCCTGGGCGATGCGCTTGGCGATGGCCTCTCGCAGCTCCGGGATGCCGTTCGTCGGCGTGTACTTGGTGAAGCCCTCGTCGATGGCCTTCACCGCCGCTTGCTTGATGGCCTTCGGGGTGTCGAAGTCGGGCTCGCCGGCGCCGAAGCCGACGACGTCTACGCCCTTCGCCTTCAGTTCCTTGGCCTTGGCCGTGATGGCCAGGGTCGGGGAAGGCTTCACCGCATCGAGCCGCTTGGCGAGCCGCATGCTCACTTCTCCTTGACCGGTGTCAGGCCGCTCCGGCGAGAGCCGGAAGGGGGGCGCAGGATAGCAAGCCGGACCGGTCTTGGGAACGCCCGGCGCGGGACCGGCCCTAGCGCCTCGGGAACTTCGTGGCGAGGCCGGCTGCCACGTTGGGGGGCACGAGCCCGCTCACGTCGCCGCCGTAGCTCGCCACCTCCCGGACCAGGCTGCCCGTCACGTAGAAGTAGTCCTCGCCGGTCATCACGAAGACCGACTCGAACTCGGGGTCGAGCTTGCGGTTCATGTTGGCGAGCTGGAATTCGTACTCGAAGTCGGACACGGCGCGCAGGCCGCGCATCACCGTGTGGATCCGCCGCTTCTTGGCGTAGTCGACGAGCAGGCTCTCGAAATGGTCCACCTCGACCCGAGGATCCGGCCCGAGCGCGTCGACGATGAGCTGCTTGCGCTCCGCGAGGCTGAAGAGCGCCTTCTTGGCGGGGTTGTTCGCGACGGCCACCACGAGGCCGTCGAAGACCTTGAGCCCTCGCTGGATGAGCGACAGGTGGCCGTTGGTCAGCGGGTCGAAGGAGCCAGGGTAGATGGCGAGCCGGGACATCGGCCGGAGTATCCCCTACTCCCTCCGGTAGATTGAGATCCCCGTGTCGCCGTACGCCCGGCGGTCGACGAGCTCGAGCCGACCGTGGCGCTCCGCAGGGGGCCGCCGCCGGTCGTGCTCGGCCACGACCCGGCCACCCGGCCGGAGAAGGACATCGAGGCGCGAAAGGGGCCCGTCGACGTCGACGGCGTAGGGAGGGTCGAGGAAGACGAGGTCGAAGGATCCCGGCGCGAGCCGCCCGATGGCGTCCTCGACGGACTCGCGGCGCACCTCGACGCGGGCGCCGAAGCCGCAGGCCTGGGCGTTGCTCTCGAGCACCCGGGCTGCCTCCCGGCCCGACTCGACACACGTGGCCCGGTCGCACCCCCTCGAGAGCGCCTCGAGCCCCATGGCGCCCGTTCCGGCGTACAGGTCGAGGACGGCGCCCCCGTCGAAGAACTGGCCGAGCACGTTGAAGACGGAGCCGCGAACCTTGTCGCTCGTGGGCCGGGTGCCCCCGCCCGGCGGGGCCGCGAGGCGCCGCCCCCGCGCCGTTCCCGCGACGATGCGCACGCTTACTCCTCCCGGGCGCGATTCGAGGGCGGCGGCCAGGACTTCGGCGGAGCCGGCCGACCGCAGGGCGTCGAGGAAGGCACCCGCCTCCCCGTAGGCGCGGGCCTCGGCGCGTTCCGGATCGGCCTCGCCGCCGGCCTGCGCTGCCACTGCCGACCCGTCGTCGCAGGCGCGCAGCGCGCCCTGCCGGATCATCTGAAGGACCTGTCCGCCGCCGGGCCCTCGGCGACGAATCCCGGCACCGGCGCTGGCGGCCGCGCCGGCGAGGGCCTCGAGCGCCCGGGCCTGCACCTCGGCGCCGGCCTTGTCCCGGGGCGCCGGACAGCGAACCCCGGCGAGGTCGGGAGAGGCGCCGAGCGAGGCAAGCTCGGAGAGCAGCGAGAGGGCTCCGTCGGGCCGGGGGAGGCCTCCCGAGGGTCCCGGCAGCAGGCACTCGACGCCGAGGCCCCGCTCGAGCGCCGGCTCGGCGGCGCGGGCGAGCTCGTCGGCGCGGCGGTCCGGCTCGAGCGCGTCCAGGTCCAGGACGAGGTGCGTCAGGCCGGCCTCGACGAGCCGGTGGGCGAGCCGCACCGCCCTCGCTGCCTCGACTCCTCCGGGCTGCAGGACCACCGTGGCGCCGAGGAGGAGCGGCAGGCCAGGGGCGAGCTCGTCGGCCACCTCCGCGATCGCGTCGAACCAACGCTCCGGCCCCTCCCCGGCAGGAGCGCCGAGCCCGACGACGCTGCCCGCGGCCTTGGCGGCGAGCAGGGCCGCGCGCGCCACTGCCGTGGACGGCGCGAGAACGAGCGGGATCACCAGGTCCTCGGCGAGCAGGGAGCCCACCACGTCCTTCAGCGCGAGCGGGCAGGCGCGCGAGCCGCGGCGGAGCCGCTTGAGAGCCGTGGGCGGTCGAAACGCCAGCGCGGTCCAGTCGATGGTCACAGGGCGGCGCGGCCGGTCCGCTCCGTCTCGTGGACGTGGTCGTAGACGTGCGCGTAGTCGGCGGACTCAATCTGCAACGTGGTGTGGTCGATGGCGAAGCGCTCGCGCAGGCAACCCTTCACCAGGGTGAGGATCTGATCGTTGCGCCCCATCTCCCCCGGGCCCACGACGAGGTGGGCCGACAAGGCGTAGAGCCCGCTGGAGATCGTCCAGATGTGCACGTCGTGCACGGCCAGGACCCCGTCGGCGCACTCCATCGCCTGGCAGACCTGCGAGAGGTCGATGTGGGCCGGCACCGCCTCCATGAGGATGTCGGCGATCTCCTGGCTGAGCCGCAGCGCGCCCCAGAGGATGAGAAGGCCGATGCCGAGCGACAGGACGGGGTCCACCCAGGTCCAGGCCGGCTCGATCCACATCGCCACCGCGGCGGCCAGCACCACCGCCGAGGAGACGAAGTCGCCGAGCACGTGGAGGAACGCCGAGCGGGCGTTCAGGCTGTGGTCGTGGCGAAGCCAGCCGAGCACGAACAGGTTCCCGACGATGCCCAGGACGGCCGTCCCCGCCATGACGAGGAGTGCGATGGGGGCGTGGGGATGGCGCAGGCGGTCCACCGCCTCCCAGGCGATCCAGACCGTGAGAAGCACCAGGGCTGCCACGTTCACCTGCGCGGCCAGGACCTCGAGGCGGCGGAATCCGAAGGTGCGTTTCGCGTCGGCGGGGCGCGCGGCGAAGACCACGGCGAGCAGCGCGAGCGCAAGCGCGGCCACGTCGGTGAGCATGTGGCCGGCGTCGGAAAGAAGAGCGAGGGACCCGGAGAATCCAGCCGCCCACGGCCTCCGCCACCAGGATGAGGGAGGTCACCGCGAGCGAGAGGGCGAGGCCGCGGACGCTCCGCGCGCGTGCGAGGCCCTGCGCCTCGGCGGAATGCCGCTCGCCCTCGGCCGGGGCGTGGCCGCCCGGCCCGTGGTGGTGGTGATGGTGCCCGCGGCCCATTCGCTCGCTCTCCGTTTGCCGCAGTCTACTGCACTCGTCTAGCATCGGGCAGGCGCGCCTCCCCGCCGAGCCCGCATTGACCCTCCCCCCGCGCCTCGTCGCCGCCGCCCTGCTCCTCACCGCGCCCGTGGCGGGCGGCGCGCAGCTGCAGGTCTACGACCCGAGCCTGCGCTGGTTCACGCTCGAGACGCCGCACTTCCAGGTGCATTACTACCCGGCCGAGGAGGCGCTCGCCCGGCGGGCCGCCGGCGCCCTCGAGCAGGCGCGGGAGCTCCTCGCTCCGTTCTTTCCCTGGGACGCGGGCCGAACGCAGGTCGTGCTCGCCGACAACAGCGACAGCACGAACGGCCTCGCGACCCCGTTTCCCTACAACACCATCCGGCTCATCGGCACCCCGCCGGACTCGCTGTCGGAGCTGAACGACTACACCGACTGGGTCCTGTCGCTGACGGGCCACGAGTACGTCCACATCCTCCACCTCGGCCGGGTCTCCAAGGTCCCGTCGTGGATCGACACCGTGCTCGGGCCGGTGTGGCTCCCGAACGCAATGGTGCCGCCGTGGCTCACCGAGGGCATGGCGGTGCTGCACGAATCGGCTCCCGGGCACGGCCGCAACGCCAGCGCGCTCTTCGACATGTACGCCCGCGCCATGGTCACCGAGGGCGGCCTTTTCTCGCTGCCGGAGGTGTCGAACATCCCTCTCGACTGGCCGCTCGGCGACATGTGGTACCTCCTCGGCGGGCGCTTCCTCTCCTTCCTCTACGAGCGCTACGGGCCCGATGCCCTGTCGGGCTTCGTGGACGAGCAGGGCGCCTGGGTGTGGCCCTTCGCCATCGGCGTCGTGGCCGAGCACCACTTCGGAGAAAAGGATTTCCGCGCCCTCTGGGGGGAGTTCTCGAGGCAGCTCGAGGCCCGCTACGCCGCGCAGCTGTCCGCGGTCCGCGAGCGGCCGGTGACGTCGGCGAGGTGGCTCACGCGGCGAGGCGCCCAGGTCCTCCACCCGCGCTGGTCCCCTGACGGGTCCTTCGTCGCCTACTGGGACCAGGGCCTGGACGGGCCACAGGGCATCCGGCGCGCCACTCCCGACGGCAAGGACCTGGGGCTCGCGGTGGAGGTGGACGCCGACGGCACCTTCGCGCTGCGCTCGGCGCGGGAGGCCATCGTGGCGGTCGCCGACTACTACGAGTACTACTGGTTCTTCAGCGACCTCTACCGCATCGACCTCGACAGCGGGCACCGGGAGCGGCTGACGCGCGGCGAGCGGGCCACGGAGCCCGACGTGCTCCCCGGAGGCGCCTGGGTGGCCTACGTCGCCCGGGTGGGGCCCGGCGAGATGGCGTTGAAGCGCCTCTGGCTCGACTCGGGGCGCATGGAGACGCTCTTCTACGAGCCGGGCGCCCAAGTCTACCACCCAAGCATCGCCCCGGACGGTGGCCGGGTGGCCTTCGAGGTGCAGTCCGGAGGGCGCCGCGACATCGCGGTCTGGCAAGAGGGGCGCGTCGTGCGGGTCACGAACGACGATGCCATCGACACCTCGCCCGCGTGGCTGCCCGACGGCCGGCTGCTGTTCTCCTCGGACCGGGGCGGCATCTACAACCTCTACGCCTTCACGCCCGCGACCCCCGAGGCCTTCGATCGGCCCGAGCAGGTCCCGCCGCCGCCGTTCACCGCGCCCGAACCGGCGACCCTCCTGTCGGTTGTCCCGCCCCTCCCCGCCCCGGGCGACGAGGGCCGGCGGCCGGCCGCACCGTCTCCGCCTGGCGCCGCGGGCCCGCTCGTCGCGGTCGCCCCCGGCGCCATCCGCCAGGTCACGAACAGCGAGATGGGAGCCCTCGAGCCCGACGTGTCGCCAGACGGCACCCGGGTCGTCTACGTCTCCTACTCGCGCGCCGGCTACGACCTCGCCTGGCTCCCGGTCGACGAGTCGACCTGGCTCGAACCCGGAGCCAATCGACCCCGGCCGGGCGGCCTGGCCTACGACGAGGCACCCGCGTTCCCCTCGCACCCCTACGAGCCGCTGCAGACGCTGCGGCCGTACTACTGGCTGCCGACCTTCGGGTCCGACGCCGCGGGGTTCACCCTCGGACTGCTGAGCTCGGGCAGCGACGTCGTGGGGCTCCACAGCTGGGCGCTCGACCTCCGCTGGAGCTTCGGCTCCGCCACGCCCGTCTACAGCCTCGGCTACGTCGGGGAGTGGCTGCGGACCCCACTTCTCCTCGGGTCGAACCGCTTCGTCACCTGGGCTCCCGGGCTCGACGGCGTGCTCGAGGAGGTGTGGACGCCGCTTGCCGCTTCCGTCCTCATCCCGGTCCGCGAGCTCTACCGCGCGCTCGACCTGTCGGTCGGGTGGACGGGGACCTTCTACCGAGCGCTCCGCCCCCCTCCCGGGCCGCTGCCCCTCGAGAACGGGTTCCGCAGCATGGTCACGGCAGGCCTCGCCTATGACGACACCCGTCAGTTCGTGAACAGCATCTCCCGCATCATGGGGGTCCAGGCGAGCGTGGTCGGGGGGATCACCTCCCCGGCGCTCGGCAGCGACTACAGCTACGCGGTCGCGCAGGGTTCCTTCAACGGCTATCTCCGCGTCCCCTGGACGAAGCAGGTGGTGCTTGCCCTGCACCTCGCTGCCGGCACGTCGCAGGGCAGCCTCGGGGGCCAGTATCCCTTCTCGCTCGGAGGCGTTCCCCCGCCGGACGTGACACAGCTCCTGCTCTCCGCGCTCGGCTTCGCCACGGCGGGCGCGCTCCCGAACCAACTGCGAGGTTACCCCTCCGGGGTCTTCGCCGGGACGCACCTCGCTTCCGGAACCTTGGAGCTTCGCTTCCCAATCGCGGCCCCGCAATGGGGGATCGCGACGTGGCCGGTGTACCTGCGGCGCATTTCCGGTGCCCTGTTCGTCGACTCGGGCGTCGCCTGGACGCCCCTCGCGGGAGTGGACTGGTGGCAGCGCCTTCGCCTCGGCGTCGGCGGCGAGCTCCGCGTGGATCTGGTGCTCGGCTTCTACCTCCCGGTCGTCGTGCGGATCGGCGTGGGGCAGGGGCTCGGGGCGCCCCTGCTCCCCGGCAGGCCCCCCGACCCGTACGCGGAGACGGAGTTCTACGTGACTCTCGGAGACTCCTTCTAGCAGGCGGCCGTGTTCTGGGCCGATCCGGGCGGCGTGCTAGGATTCCGCGGGGCATGACCGGCCGCGAGAGGCTCGACCGATGGTTCGAGGAGCGCCTCCGCCTTCGCTCCGGCGAGCGAGGCCCGACGCTGCTGCTGTTCCTCGGTTGCTTTTCCTCGGTCGGTGCCTTCGTCGTGGCCCGGTCGGCGCGCGACGCGCTCTTCCTCTCCCGCTTCGGCACGGGCGGGGTCCCCTGGCTCTATGTCGCCTCGGCGACCTCCGTGGCCCTCGTCGGCGCGGTCTTCGCCCGGCTCTCGTCCCGCCTGCGCCCCGAGGAGCTCGGCCCCTCGCTCGGCGTCCTTCTCGCGGCGTCCATCGCCGGGTTTCGGCTGCTCCTCGACGTGACGGGGGCGTGGAGCTACGCGGCGCTCTGGGTCTGGGTCGACGTCGCCGGCGCGCTCGTCGTCATCCAGTTCTGGAGCGTCGCCAACGACGTCCACGACACCCGCGCGGCTCGGCGCACGTTCGTGTGGATCGCGGCCGGCGGGACCCTCGCCGACCTCGCGATGGGGACCATCATCTCGCGGATGGCCCCGCGCGTCGGGGCCGAGAACCTGCTGTGGCTCGCCTCCGCGCTCTTTCTCGCCGCCGGCGCTTTCCCGGCCGCCGCGAGCGCCCGGGTGCGCCCCACGCTCGCGCGCACCGGCGTCGGGCGCCACCGCGCCCTCCGCGGCGCGGGCCTGCTCGCCTCGCCCTACCTGCGCGCCGTGGCGGGCCTGACGGTGGTGGCCTTCGTCGCCATCACCTTCGTCGACTTCCAGTTCAAGGCAGCGGTGGCCGCGCGCTTCGGCGCGAACGAGCGCGACATGGCGAGCTTCTTCGGCCTCTTCCACGCCGTCGCGGGCAGCGTGGGCCTGCTCGTGCAGCTCGCGGTGACGGCCCGAATCCTCGACCGGATGGGCGTGGCGGCCTCGCTGTCGGTACTGCCGCTCGCGCTCGGGGGGAGCTCGCTGCTCGCGGCGGTGGCCCCGGGAATCGCCTCGGCCGCCCTCGCCAAGGCCTCCGACCATGCCCTCCGCTACAGCGTCACCGAGTCGGCTCAGCAGCTGCTCTTCCTCCCGCTCGCACCGGGGCGCCGCCAGGAGGCGAAGGCCTTCATCGACGGCGCGGTTCGCCCCGCCACGGTGGCGCTCGCCGGCCTGGCCCTCGCGCTCTGGCGCCCGGCGTCGCCTGCCATGGTCGCGCTCGCCGCGGCCGCGCTGGCAGCGCTGTGGCTCGCGGCACTCGCCAAGCTCGAGCCCGAGTACCTGCGCTCGCTGCGCCAGGGCCTGCGCTCGCCGCCGCTCGCTCCGGGCCCGCTGCCCCTCGCCGAGGAGGATGCCTTGCGCGGGGCGCTCGCCTCCGGGGACCCCGCCGCGGCCGAGGCGGCCCTGGACCTGGCCGGTGCTCGTCGCGCCTCGGTCGGCACCGAGGCGGCGTCACTGCTCGCTCACGGCTCGCCCCGGCTTCGTGCCCTCGCCTGCTCCTACCTGGCGCGCGCCGGCGAGCGACGATTCGCCATGGCGGTCCTGGAGCGCATCGACGACCCCGACGCAGAGGTGCGCGTCGCCGCGGCGAGGTCGTTCTGCACCCTCGCCCGCGGCGATGAGCTTCGTGCCGTCGAGCCGCTGCTCACGCACCCGGATGCCGGCGTCCGGGGAGACGCCGCGGCCGCGCTGGTCCGCGGCGGCGAGGACGCCTCGGCGGCGGCTGGCCGGGCGGCCCTCGAGGTGCTCGCCACGAGCGACGAGCCCTCGGAACGGGAGACGGCGGCGCGGGCGATCTCGCTCGCCATGTCTCCCGACCTCCGCCCCCTGCTCGTCGCGCTTCTGGAGGACCCGTCCGCGGTAGTCCGACGGGCGGCGATCCGGGCGGCCGCACGGCTGCAGGCGCCCGAGCTCGTCCCCGCCCTGGTGCGGGGCCTCGCCGACCGGCGCACGGCGGACGCCGCCGCGGAGGCGCTCGGCGCCTACGGCCCGGGGATCGAGGGACCGCTCCGGGACGTGCTCTCCGACCCGCAGGCGCCGCCGGCGGTGCGTCGGTCGATCCCCCGTGCGCTGGGGCGGCTCGCCACGCCGGCCGCCGCGGCCGCGCTCGCCGCTCACCTCGACGAGCCCGACGCCGGGCTGCGGCGCGCCGTCGACCGGGCGCTCGGCGCCGTCGCTCGGGCCCACCCGGACGTCCCCCTCGATTCCGATCGCCTGCGACGCGCGTGCCTGGTGGAGATCGAGAAGGGGTACCGGGCGCTTGCGGCCGCGGAGGCCCTCGGCCTCGACCCCGCTCGAACACGGGTGTCAGGGCGTGGCCTCGAGGCGGTCTCGGCGGCCCTTGCGCTCGCGCTGGCAGAGCGATCCGACCGTGCCGGGCGCCGGGCCGCCGGGCTCGTGGCCCTCCTCCACCCCGAGGCCGACCTCGACCCGGTGCTCTTGGCCCTCGACGACGAGAAGCCCGCGCACCGGGCCCGGGCGCTCGAGATCCTCGACCACGTCCTCGAGCCCAGGCTCCGCCGCCTGCTCGTTCCCCTTCTCGACGGCAGGTCCCGGGCCGCTCGCCTGCGGGAGGTCTCGGGCGCGCTGCGGCTGCCGCGGCGCAGCCGGGACGCCTGGCTCCCGGCGCTCGCCGCGGACGAGGACGACTGGATCGCCGCGGCGGCACTCCACTACGCGGCCGGGAAGGCCATCGACCTGCCCGCCTCTGCCCTCGCCGCGCTGCTCGAGCACCCGACGCCGTTCGTCCGGGAGGCGGCGCTGACCGCGGCGATCCGGCTCTTCCCGCCCGCCGCGCGGGAGGCGGCCTGCCGGCAGACCGCCGCAGACCCCCATCCCGCGGTTCGGGCCCTTTCGCGGCGCGGCATGGGTCTCTCGAGAGAGGGGGCGGCGTGATCTCGACCGTGGAGAAGGTGCTGTTCCTCCGTGGCGCCGAGCTCTTCGCCAGCCTGCCCGGCGAGGACCTGGCCCGCATCGCCCTCCTCGCGGACGAAGACCCCCGGGCTCGCGGCGAGGAGGTCTTCCACGAGGGGGACGTCGCCGACGCGCTCTACGTGGTGGTGGAGGGGCAGGTGCGCGTTCTCAAGGCAGGGTCGGTCGTGGCCGAACTCGGCGAGCGCGAGGTCTTCGGGGAAATGGCGCTCCTCGACCCGGCCCCGCGCAGTGCCACCGTCCAGGCCGCGACCGACGCGGTCCTCCTCCGCATCCGCCGGGAGGACTTTCAGGACCTCCTCGCCGAGGAGCTCGAGGTGGCCCGAGCCGTCATCCGCGTGCTCGCCCGCCGGCTCCGCGCGAGCCAGCCCCAGACTCGGGGCTGACCGGACGGCGCAGGTGGGGCTCGTGCCCGAGGTGACTTGACCTCCCAACGACCCGCCCGCAACGCTTGAACTTCGGCCCCGGGACGAGGGTTCTTGCGACTGGCGCTTCCGGGTGCTAGAAAGCGCGGCGTTTCCCAGTCTTTGCCGACATAGCTCAGTTGGTAGAGCAACTGATTCGTAATCAGTAGGTCCCCAGTTCAAGTCTGGGTGTCGGCTCCACATCGGGGGTAGTCAGGACTTGGGCTTACGGGCTATCCCGTAGGCCCTTTTCCTGTGGGGAGCTCGCCCCGGGGCGCCCTGCGGTCATGGGGCTCCGGCAGGATGGCGGGGTCGGAGGCGGTGGCTGCGGTCAGTCGCGGCTGCTGCTCGCCCGCCGGGTCGGTTGGCGACGGACCTTCCGGCGCGGGGGGCCAGCCCTCGAGGCGACCCCTTGGGCGTCGGGGATGGACGTCGCAGGCCTCGCCCCGAAGGGCGGGGCGCGCCTCCTCCTGAGAGCCCTCGACGTGCCGCCGGGGCGTCGCGCCCGATGATAGCTTATAGCTATCTATACTAGTATATTGATAGGTATGGCATGTCATACTGAGCGTCACCACGTTGGCTCGCGCCCGACGCGAGCCCGGGCGCGCTCTCGGCGGATCTTGCCGCCTCCGGCGCGTTCCCGATGCCGCTTGGCCCGAATTCGGGCGGCCGCGTCCCGCGTGCGCGGGACTATTCAAGATTTTACCGCGGCGCCGAACCCCAACAGGGCACCGACACGATCCATGCGCCGGGTTATGCGCACTCTCCGTCACAGGGACTCGACCCGGGACATCCGAGCGAGCTCCCCGGGAGAAACCCATGAGGCGCATTGCAGAGGTTGTCGTCGTCCTCGCCGCGGCGACGGGGATGGCCGGCTGTTACCACGATGTGACACTGACGATGGACTCGGCCACGAGCGATCCGGTGGTGTCCCTGCACGTCGAGAACCAGTGCCTCACCGGACAGAACGGGGTCCAGGTCTGCCCCTCCAGCACCTGGGCGCCGGCGGCGGGGGCCGTCCAGCCCGCCTGCCTGGAGGCGAGCGCCATCTGCCCGTGCACGAGCTACTACACGACGCCGCTCGTCTTCGACCCCACCCAGTATTCCGACTACAACAACAACAAGAGCAAGATCCACGACGTGACCCTGAACAGCATCACCATGGTCTCGACCCCCGTCGCGTCGACCGACCGCGCCACCACGCTCTCCGGGGCGACCGTCATCATCACCGACCTCGACGCCACGCCCCCTCAGAAGCAGACGTTCACCCTGGCCAGCAGCGTCGCGCTCTCCGGTTCGAACACCTACACGGCGAGCCAGTTCACGCCGGACCCGACCGGCTTCTTCAAGGGCATCCTGGAGAGCGGCCACACGTTCCAGGTCGACGTCGACACCACGGCCACCATCGACCAGTGCCCGATGGACGTGGACGTCACCTTCGCGTTCCACGTCACCCTGAGCGTCAAGCTGTTCCCGCCTTGATCCCGGCGGGAACGAGGGGTTGAAGAAGAGCCCGTGGCGGCGCTCGGCCGGGGCGGACCGGCGGGTCGATGCAGCCGACCTCACCTGCGCGGCGCTCGAGGGGGCGGGGCCGCTATGGCGCTCGCCGACATCGCGACCTCGCTGGGCTCGAAGCCTCCCTCAGACGGGCGGATCGACCGTCGCTTGCGGAGCGCGGCGACTTCGAGGCCGAGCTCGACCGGCTGGCCGCCGCCGGCTTTCCCGTTGGGGCCGACCGCGACGCTGCCTGGCACGGGTTCGTGGCCCTGCGAGCCCGGTACGAGCACCTGCTCGGCCCCCTCGCCCCGGAGTCGCTCGTGGAGCTCGGGGCCTGGTTGTCGCCGCCAGCGACGGCGGCGCCCGCGCCCTAGACCTGCCCCCGATCGGCATCGCCGAACCCCGCACGGTCGCCGGCGGCAGGACCTCGGCCGGGCATTTCCCGCTTCCCGCCGAGGCGGGCCGGCGCTACTAAGGGGGACTCACCGGGAGGCCCCGACGTTGCGCTCGCTCGCCCTTCTTGCCGCTCTCGCCCTCTCCGACCCCGCGGCGGGCCCGGCCCGCGGGCAGCAGGCAGAGCCTTCCGCGGATGAGCTCGCCCGGGGGGAGGCGGTGATGCAGAGCTTTTGCCTTTCCTGCCACGGCAAGGACGGCAAGAACCCCCTGCGCCCGCGCCTCGACCCCGACGCCTGGGGGGACCCCGAGAAGGCCTACGCGAACATCGGGCGCCTCCAGCAAATCCAGCCCAGGATGGACCAGCCCTTCACGCGCAGCGACGAGGAACGGCGCGCTCTCGCGAGCTACCTCGCCCGCCTGGCGCTCGCGAACCGCCGCCCACTGCTCGAGGTCGCCCTCCCCTACCTCGCGATGGCGGCGGGCGTCGGGATCGCGGGCGCGTTCTTCGCCTGGGCGCTTCGGCGCGGCCGCTCTGCCTAGCGCACGCTCGGGAATCCCCGCGACCTTCGCTTGATCCGAATCAGGCTGGCGCAAGGGGTCCCATCCGGGACGCCCGCGCCGCGCCACGGAGAGTACGCTGCGCCGGTGGGCCACCCGTCGAGGGGCGCCGCGCCGACGCTACAACTCGGGCGAGGTCGCGGCGAGAGGGAGTTCATCGTGATCAACGCGCTCGTCGCCTCGCTTCCGCTCTTCGTCCTGCTCGTGGGCCTTCCCATCCTCATGCGCCCAGCCGTGCTCGTCGCCCCCATCGCCTGGGCGGTGACCGTGCTCGTCGCGGTCCTCTACTTCGGGTTTCCCGCGAAGCTGACCCTGCTCGCGGCGCTCCAGGGAGCGCTCTTCGGGATCTTCCCGATCATGTACATCCCCTTCGGAGCGCTCGTCGTCTACAACGTGCTCAAGGCCACCGGATGGATGGACAAGATGCAGGGCGCGATGGCGAACCTGACCGTCGACCGCCGCGCCCAGGCACTGCTCATCGGCTTTGGTTTCGGCGCGTTCCTCGAGGGCATCTGCGGTTTCGGCGCTCCGGTGGCCATCCCGGCGAGCATCCTCGTGGGCCTGGGCTACGACCCGATGCTCGCCGCGCTCGTCTGCCTGGTGGCGAACACCGGCCCGGTGCCCTTCGGGTCGCTCGCCATCCCCACCGACACGCTCTCGCTCACCACCGGCCTCGACCTCATGCGGCTCTCGCAGATGACCGGGCGGCTCATGGCTCCCCTGTCGTTCCTCATGGCCTTCGCGACCGTCTTCGCCATGTCGCGCTGGAAGGGCGTGAGGGGCGCGCTGCCCGCCATCCTCGTCACCGGGCTGTCCTTCTCGGCCATCGAATTCCTCGTCTCCAACGAGCTCGGTCCCACGCTCACCGACGTCCTCGCCTCGCTGACCTGCCTCACCGCCACGGCGCTCTACCTGCGCTCGGCGCGGAAGGCGGACCCCTGGCTCTTTCCGGGCGAGAGCATCGCCTCGGCCTCCGCACCGAAGGAGTTTCGCCCGAGGGAACTCTTCCTGTCCTGGTTGCCGTACCTGTTGCTTGCCGCGCTCATCATCCTCGTCAACCTGCCAGGGACGAAGGCGCTCTTCGGCGGGAAGAAGCCCGGCTGGGAGTGGCTGCTCTTCCGGGTCGAGATCTACAACCCGGGCAAGCTCTACCAGTTCGCCTGGCTGCAGACGCCCGGGACCATCGTGCTCGTCGCGGGGCTGCTCGCCTTCCCGTTCCTCGGCATCCGCTTCCCCCAGGTGGCGCGGCAGTTCGCCCGGACCGCGGGCCAGATGATCCCGTCGTTTGTCGCGGTGGCGGCGATTCTCTCGATCTCGGAGGTCATGAACCTGGCGCTCCCGATCGTCGATCCCCGCACCAAGCTCGCGGTCTGGGGCGCCCTCGGGGCGAAGCAGATCTCGCTCGTGGCAACACTCGCGAACGCCATCGTCGCCGGGGTGGACCGACACGTCTACCCGCTGCTCTCGCCGGTCTTCGGCACGATCGGCGTGTTCCTGACCGGCAGTGTCACCTCCTCGAACGCTCTCTTCGGCAACCTGCAGAAGCTCACCGCCCAGGGGCTGGGGCTCTCCGACATCCTCATGGCATCGAGCGGCAGCGCAGGGGCGAGCGCCGGAAAGATGATCTCGCCCCAGAGCATCGTCATCGCCGCGACCGCGGTGGGCCTGCTCGGCAGCGAGGGGCGCATCATGCGCCAGACCATCAAGTACACGATCCCATACGTCGTCGTGCTCGCGCTCCTCGTGTTCGGGTACGCCTTCGCGTTTCCGCAGTTCATTCCCTAGGCGCAGTCAGGGAGAGAAGGCATGCGCGTGGTGGTGGCGCCGGACTCGTTCAAGGGCAGCGCGTCGGCGCTCGCGGTCGCCGAGGCCATGTCGCGCGGCGTCCGCGCGGTGTTCCCGGGAGCGGAGGTCCGGCTCGTCCCGATTGCCGACGGGGGCGAGGGGACCGTCGAGGCGCTCGTGGCCGCGACGGGCTGGCGACTCGAGAGCCGCACCGTCCACGGCCCACTCGGGGAGCCGGTGCTGGCGAGCTGGGGCGTGCTCGGCGACGGCGAGACGGCGGTCGTCGAGATGGCGGCGGCCTCGGGGCTGCCGCTCGTGCCGCGGGACCGGCGCGACCCGCGCGTCACCACCACCCGAGGGACCGGTGAGCTCATGCTCGCCGCTCTCGACGCGGGAATGTCGAGGCTCATCGTGGGCATCGGCGGCAGCGCCACCAACGATGGCGGTTCCGGCATGGCCCGGGCACTCGGGGTTCGCTTTCTCGACGCCGCGGGGGTGGAGCTGCCGGAGGGGGGCGGGGCGCTTGCGCGACTCGCGCGGATCGACGTCTCCGCGCTCGACCCGCGCGTCGGCGCGTCCCAGATCGTGGTCGCCTGCGACGTGGACAACCCGCTCACGGGGCCGCGCGGGGCGTCGGCCGTCTACGGACCGCAGAAGGGCGCGACCCCCGAGATGGTGCGGGAGCTCGACGCGGCGCTGGTCACCTTTGCCCGTCTGGCCGCGGCGGCAACGGGGCGCGAGGTCTCCCTCCTGCCCGGTGCGGGGGCCGCTGGCGGCCTCGGCGCCGGGCTCCTCTTCTTCACGCCGGCCCGGCTCAGGCCCGGGGTGGAGATCGTTCTCGAGGCGACCGGATTCGACGCGATCGTCAGGGACGCGAGCCTGGTGATCACCGGAGAGGGGCGCACCGACTTCCAGACCGCCATGGGGAAGGCGCCGGTGGGCGTCGCCACGGCCGCGAAGCGGTACGGCGTGCCGGTCGTCTGCATCTCCGGGGGCCTCGGGGACGGCGCCGACGACGTCCTCGCGAAGGGAGTGGACGCCGTGGCGAGCGTGGTGCCCGGGCCCATGTCGCTCGAGGAGGCGATGGCGCGGGGCGCCGAGCTCGTCGAGAAGGCGACCGCGCGCGCCTGCCGCCTCGTGCGCCTCGGAATGGGCATGCGCCAGTAGACGCGGGTCGCGTCAACGATTGTGCCGCGGCAGGGAACTCGCTGCGTTAGGGACTGGGGTGGGTTTCCCGCGGCCCGGCACACACTCAAGACGCCGTCGTCACGATGGATTCCGGCAGGCCGAGGAATTGATCCGGTTCCATCCCGGGCATACGATTTTGCCCGGTCCGAGTCGCGACCCCCCCCGAGACGAGGTGCGCCATGAAGGCTTCGCGCAAGGAACGCAAGAGCATCTTCGACGAGTCGATGGAAGCGTTCTACCGGGCGGCCGAGCTCATCCAGCTTCACCCTCGCGTTCGCCTCGAGCTCGAGGAGCCGGACTTCGAGCACGTCTTCTACATCACCATCGTAACACCCGCGACCGGCTCGTGCCGCTCTCGCCGAGACGGGGAGGTGCCACGGTTTCAAGGACCTCTCCCGCCTCGTCGGTGAAGGCCGGCGAGGCGCTCGAGCCCCTCGCCGAACGGCGCAGTTCATCCTCCACCGCCGGGCCCTGCTCAAGGCCGACATCACCATGCGGGAGGGCGTCATCGCATCCCGAGGCGCGGGCTGTTCCGCATCGAGAAGGGCGGGCCCGAAGAAGTTCAAGGCCTACCGGATCCAGTACAACCAGGTCCGCGGGCCCTACAAGGGGGCGATCCGCTACCACAAGGACGTCTCGCTCGACCTCTTCAAGGCGCTGGCCGCCGACATGACCTGGAAGACGGCCATCGCCGACATCCCCTTCGGAGGGGCCAAGGGCGGCGTGCAAGCATCGACCCCATCGCCTACTCCGAGGAGGAGATGGAGCACATCACCCTGCGCTTCATCTACAAGCTGAAGAATCTCATCGGCCCCTACGTGGACATCCCCGCCCCGGACGTCGGGACACGAACTCCGAGATCATGGCGATCATGATGCGCCAGTACACCGACGGCGAACGGAGCCGCACGCGCATGCGCGGAGTGGTCACCGGCAAGGACGTGCGCATCGGCGGAATCCGAGGGGCGCCGCGGGCAACCGGACAAGGGATGGTCTACTGCATGGAGGAGTGGGCGCGTGGCGCAGGCTCGAGCCTGCGGGGCTCGCGGGTGCTCATCCAGGGGTTCGGCAACGTGGGCTCGGCCTCTGCCGAAATCCTCTTCGGCCTGGGGGCGCGGATCGTTGGCGGTGCAGGACGCCTACGGCACCGTGCTACCGGGCGAGAACGGGCTCGACGTACCCGCCCTCCTCCAGCACGTCCACGGGGATCCCGCGGAACCTGCGGAAGACGGTGGACGGGTTCAGCGGCGGAACCGCCATCTCCAAGGGCGATTTCTGGGGCCTGGACGCTGACATTGCCATCCCGGCCGCCCTGGGCGGAGGAGATCGATGGCACGGTGGCCGAGCAGCTCAAGGTGCGGTCGTGGCCGAGGCCGCCAACGGCCCCACCACCCGGGAAGGAGACGAGGTGCTGCGGCCCGGGGCATCGACCTCATCCCCGATGTCATCTGCAACGCCGGCGGCGTCACCGTCTCCTACTACGAGTGGCTGCAGAACCAGCGGCATGGAGCACTGGACCGAGCGCGAGGTGAACGGCGGCTGGAGCGGCGCCATCAAGTCGAACTACGCCATCATTCGCGACGTCGCCCTCGACCGCGCCCAGCGCACGCCGGGCACGACTCGAAGGGTTTACTGCGTGGGCAGCAAGATGGACATGAGCACCGCGGCCATGGTGCTGGCGCCCTGAAGCGCATCGAGGCCCATTACCTCCTCGAGGGGTTCTCCCAGTGGACCGGAAGGCCTCTTCAGGCGTCGTCTCCGGACACCGCGGCGAGCAAGGCCTCCCGACGCCGCGCGAGGGCCCTCGCGGTGGCCGGGAGCACCGCCCGGCGCAGAGCCGCACCGCCCGAGGCCGAGCGCCGTCCAGCTGGCACCAGGACCCGGGCGCCTCGAGGCGCAGGGCGAGGAGCACCGGCAGCGAGAACAGCCCGCCGCCTGCGGAGACGATGCCCATCCCGCACAGGCGCCGAGACCGGCGCGAGGCTGGCGTCTCCGCTGACAGGGAAGGGGGCCGGCCGGGGGTTGAGGATCGAGACCAGGTTGCCGGCGGCGAAGGTAGTAGGGGACATCCCGAGCGTGGAGCGCGAACGCGGCCGCGAGCAGCGCCCAGAGAGGCGGCGGGCCCGCGGTGGCCACGAGGGCCGGGGCGCTCGGCCGAAGATGAGGAGGGAGAGAGGCGGACGCGGCGTTCTTGGCCCGCAGGACATCGGCGGCGTCGACGGGGCGAGAACCAGAGCCGGGCACCTCCCCGCTCGAAGCCGAGCGCGTTGAGCCAGAAGGCCTGGGTCACCAGCTGCGTGTAGAGCGGCGAAGCCGAACAGCGGCAGGGCGCGGACCACCTCGCCAGCCTCCTTTGGGATGAAGGGCAGGGCCGTGAGCCACGACGGCGGCGAAGGCCGGCACCGAGCCCGCAGTAGATGCGCGCAAGCGGGTGGCGCAAGCAGGTACTTCGCCTCCTTCTCCACGAGCGCGCTTCGGGGCCCGCCCGCCCGCAGCCACGGGCTGCCGCGCCCTCCCTCGCGCGCCCGTGCGCCGCCCTCTCCGCCGCTGCGCGCCTCCCACAGCGCCACGGCGAGCGCGAGGCGCACCGCGACCCCGGCCGAGAGACGCCAGGCCAGCGAGCCAGGGAGGGCACGGAGCGGGCCGGCCCGCGTAGAGGTCGGCGCGGCCGCCGCTGCCAGCGAACGCGCCCGGCCAGGCGAGCCAGCTGAGCTGGACCCGCAACGCCGGCAGGGCGTCGGCGCAACGCCTGGGGGCGTGCGCGGACCCGGCGAGGAGCAGCCCAAGGACGGCCACCAGGCGAGGACGGTAGCCACCACGCCGCTCGCGGAGCGCGGCTCGCGCAGCGCCCGCGCGAGCAACTCCTGCAGGAGCGCCACTAGAGCCACGGTGGCGACGACGAAGAGGAGGCGGTGAGCGCGAACAGGAAGAGCCAGGGGCCGGGCCGCGCGAGCGCGGCCCGGCTGAAGATGCCGACGAGGAGGAGCGACCAGAAGACCGCGAAGGGGTCGCCCGGGAGGACGGACGCCAAGAGCCGAGCCGAAGGCCTGGGAAGGCGGGACCGGGTAGACGAGCAGGCGGCGCAGGTCGAAGCTCTCCCGGTCGGAAAGCGTCACGGCCACCACCGTCCAGGTCTGCCAGATGCCGAAGAAGAGGGAGGCGGCGGCCACCGAGGTGCTGAGGCCGCTCCCGCTCTTGACCGCCCGGAAGGAGCCGACCCCGGCCATGGCCGCGAAGGCCAGCCCCGCCGGCACCGCCATGAGCAGCATCACCGAGCGAGCCACGATGTCCACCACGCCGCCCCGCCCGCGCAGCCGGCGCAGGGTGAGCCGCAAGCGGAGCTCGGCCAGCGCCCGGAGCGGCGAGGTCCGGGCCCGTCCCGGGGAAATCTTGCCCTTCGCCCCCCGGCTCGCCCGGAAAGCCAGGAGAGCCCGGTGGGCACGGCGCGTTCCTCGCCCACCGTCCGGATGAAGACCTCCTCGAGGGAGCCGATCCCGCGGACCTCTTCCAGCGTGCCCTGTGCGGCGAGCCGCCCTTGCCGGATGATCCCCACGTGCGTCACCAGCCGCTCCACCACCTCCAGGACGTGGCTCGTGAGGAAGATGGTCACCGCTCCCCGCCCGACCAGATCCACCAAGAGCCGCCTTATCCCGGAGACGGCCACCGCATCGATCCCCTCGAACGGCTCGTCCAGGAAGAGCAGCCGCGGCCCGTGGATGAGGGCGCAGGCGAGCGCCAGCTTCTTCTTCATGCCGTGGCTGTAGTCCGCGACGAGCTTGCCGGCCTCCTCCGTAAGCTCCAGGGCCGCGAGGAGCTCGCTCGGTCCTCCGGGCCGCCTCTGCACGCGCGAGGCCGTACAACTGGCCGTGGATGCGCAGCTGCTCGGCCCCGGAGAGCCGCTCGAAGAGCCCCAGCCCGTCCGGCACCACCCCCACCTGCCTCTTCACCTCGATGGGATGCCGGTCCAGCTCCACCCCGAGAATGCGGGCGCGCCCGGAGGTGGGGGCGAGGAGCCCGGTGAGCATCTTGATGGTGGTGCTCTTGCCGGCACCGTTGGGGCCGAGGAACCCGTAGAAGGCGCCCACCGGGACGGCGAGCGACAGGTCGCTCACCGCCGGCTTCCCGTCGAAGTGGCGCGTGAGCCCCTCGGTCTCGATGGCCAGCATCCGCTACCTCGGGTAACACGGCGCCCCAGGCCCGGCAAGGCGAGGGGCCAAAGAGCGCTCTAGTGCGACAAGGTCGCCCGGGGCAGGTCGCGGTCCTCGCCCGGGCTCGAAGTAGAGGAAGCGCAGCCCCATCCCGCGCACCGCGGCTTCGGCCCGGGAAAGGAGCCGGGTCCTCGGCCCAAGAGGTGGCAGACGTACCTCACCTCCGCGAGGGCGTGCATGTTTCCGGACCGGAGGGAAAGGTGATCCGCACCTGCGAGCCGAGCGGATGCGGACGGCGCGTCTCGACGAAGAGGCCGCCCCGGAGATGTTGCGGGCGACGCCCATGGCGGGGCCGCGCTCCCCCTCGAGCTAGACGGTGAAGGCCTTGTCGAGGCGCGGCGACGGCGTGGCGCTCTGGCCGGCGCCGGACGGCTTCGCTCGACGGGTCGGCTCCAGGGGAATTGCGCAGCCCGCCGGAAGGACCGTCGGCACACTAAGCGGTGGTGGAATGTAGTCAAATACCCGACTCAGCGGGGCAAGGCCTGCGCTCTTTCGTGGACATTCTACGGGATCAGGCGGTCACGATCCGGGCCGATTCGGACCGTCCCCGAGAGGCCTCGACCATGCGCCATCGCTGGCCCTCCTCCTCACCCTGCCCTCGCTGGCGGGGCTGCCCTCCCTGCGCTCGCCGGCGACTTCGAGGCCGTCGCCAAGGGTGCGCAGAGCGGTCGATGCCTCGGGCCTTCCTGAGCCGCTACGTCGGGGCACTGCACGGACGTCTACGAGAGGGTCCGGTGCGAGGCAAACGTGGCCCAGGTCCGCCGGCAGGCCTCGCCGGCAAGACCTTGGCACGGTTCGCACAGCGATGCGGCAGAGCTCGTGCGCGCCGGAGCGAAGGGCGGCGCTTACCTGAATCCTGCTCACGCCCGTTCATCGACGGCGGCGGTATCGCCCTCACGCACGGCGCCCCGGTGCACCAGGACGCCCGGCGGCCACCCGCTGATCGGCCTCGTGGTGCTGTCGCGGGCTCGGTGCCGGAGGGAGTGAGGACCTGGAGTTCCAGAGCCCGTTCCGCACCGGCACCATGGAGCTGGAGGTCGTCTTCCGGTCCAGAGGGATTTGGAAGATGAAGCGCCGGGACGAGGGCAGCTACGAAGGCGTCGCGGGCCAGGTTCCTGGCGGTGCGGGTCGTCGACGCCCGCTCCGGCGACGCCATCGCCTCGAGGGTGTTGTAGCGGCCCGGCCAACTTCTTGTCGGCGGCGGGCTTCTCGTCGCCTCCGGCACCCGCACGGTCAAGAAGGTCGCCTTCGGGCCGCCTCGAACCCGCAGGAGCACGAGGTCGCTGTGCTTCACCTTCGCGACGAGGGGCGCCACCTGGTCCGGCTGTCGTGACCGCCTGGTGGCTCACCTCCAGGATGACGTCGCCGCGCTGCAGGCCGGCACCGGTCGGCCGGCGCCGTCCGGGGGCACGTTCGCACGAGCACCCCTCCCTCCGTCCATCCTGAGCTGGCGTGCACCTCGGGCGTGAGGGCTTGCAGGCGGACCCCGAGCTTCGGACCTTGGGGCCACGGCCTTGCCGCGGCGCCGGCCTCGCTCTCCTCCGGCGCCTCGCCGCGGCCGAGCGCCTCCTCGTCGGGGCGCTGCGCCACCACCAGGGTCACGAACTGCTTCTTGCCGTCGCGCAGGAGGGTGAGCGTTCACCTGCCCCGGGGCGACCAGGGCAACGTCCCGGGTGAGCGCGCCGGAGGAGTCCACCGTCTTGCCGTTCAGCGGCGTGATCACGTCGCCCGCCTTGAGCCCGGCCTTCTCCGCCGGCGAGCGCGGCATCACCGCTGCACCAGGGCCCCCTTGGTCCCCGGCTTCAGGGCGAACGCCTGCAAGAGGTCCGGCGTCAGCTCGCGAAACCTGACCCCCACGAAGCCCCGGGTGACCTTCGCCCTTCTCCCGAGCTGCGGGAGCAGGGCCTTGGCCAGGCTGATGGGGACCGCGAAGCCGATGCCCTGCCCGATCTGCGGCGAAACGATGGCGGTGTTGATGCCGATGACCTCGCCCCTCAGGTTGAAGAGCGGGCCGCCGGAGTTTCCGGGGTTGATGGCGGCGTCGGTCTGGATGAAGTCGTCGATACGGGCCGCCGGGGTTGATGGTGCCGGTGCATGGCGGAGACGATGCCGAAGCTCGCGGATTCGCTCAGGCCGAGCGGGTTGCCGAGCGCGACGACGAAGTCGCCCTGGCTCGAGCGCATCGGAGTCGCCCGAGCGGCACGGTGGCGGAAGGTCCTTCGGGGCCTTCTGGAGCTGAGAGAGCGACGTCGGTCGGCGCGATCGCTGGCCGGCCACCTTGGCCGCGAACTCGCGCCCGTCGGCGAGCCGGACCCTGATGTCGGTGGCGTCGCCGACCACGTGGTTGTTGGTGAGGACGAACCCTTCCTTGTTGATGATGAACCCGGAGCCGAGCGCGTTGGACCGGAACTCCGGCATCTCGCGGGGCTGCCCGAAGTAGCGCTCGAAGAAGTCGCTCCAGGGATCGCCGGGGCCGCCGGGGCCGCCGCGCGGCATCTGCGGGACGCGGGGGTGATTCTTCACCACGGTGGACGTGGAGATGTTCACCACGGCGGGCTTCAAGGTCTTGATGAGCGGAGCGAGCGACTGGACTGGGGCCTGCACGGGGGGCGCCGTGGCGGCGGCCGACTCGTGCCAAAGCGCTCTCTCTGCGGACCCGGCGGCGGCGCCGGCGTCCGCCCGGCCCTCGCGGCTGCAGGCCAGGGTCACCGCCACTGCGGCGGCAGCTGCAAGTGCGATCGTGAGAATCCTCTTCATGTCCTCTCCGGCTGTTGTGATGGGTTGGAAGCCGATGTGAAAACCGCGGCGCCGAGGGCGACTATTCCCGAGCACGCTCCGTCCGCGTCACGCCCGGGCCAAGCCGCCCCACGCGGACCCGGGCCGGGCGCAGGATTTGGTCCCCGATTCCGCCAGCCTGGCCGGATCTCCTCGGTTACCCTTCCATCCTGGGCGGGGTCCGTCACCGCCACCAGGTCCACCGCCTCCGCCGTCCGCGGGTCGTAAGGCTTTCCGCGGACCTCCAGGCGCTCCGCTCCGAGGGCGGCCACCCGGGCGGCGATGCCCTGGAGCGTGAGGCGCACCCCCTCCCGCAGGTCGTGGAGCGCGGGGTCCTCCTCCTCCGGGGAGCGCCGGGAGGCGTTCCAGGCCATCTCGAGCTCGTCGTAGGCTTCGAGGAGCGCCTGGGCGACCTTCGACCGCTCGGCCGCCACCACGCGGTCCTTCTCCCGTTCCATGCGCTGGCGGAAGGAGCGGTTGTCGTCGACTAGGGCCGCGTATGCTCTCGTGACCTCGTCGAGTCGGCTGGACGGGTCGCCCCCGGCCGAGTCTGGGGGCAGCGACGTGGCTGGCCCGGAGGGGGCGTCGGCGGCGTCCGCACGCTCCTCGCCGTCGGGCGAGAACCTGCGCCGGTCGGTCACCTGGATGGCCGGCCCCTCCTCCGGGCCGGGCTCGCCGCCCCTGGACCCGTGCGGGGAACCGCCCGCTCTTCCGCTGCCGTGCTGCATGTCGGTCGCCTCCTCCGGCAACCGAAGCTAACCACTCGTCCCGCCGTGTCAATTCGATGATGCGTCGCGCCCCTACAGCCCGAGGAGCCTCGCCACGGTCTTCTCGTCCGCTGCCGGGAACTCGTACTGGTCCAGGTCCTCCGGTCGCACCCACCGGTGGGTGTGGACGCGGATGTGCTGGATGGCGCCGGCGCGGATCTCGCAGCGGTACACGCAGAAGTCGATGTCGTAGCTCGCGTAGGAGTGCTCGACGTGAATCACCCGCTCTCCCACGCGCACCGCGATGCCCATCTCCTCCTCGAGTTCGCGGGCGAGCGCCTGCTCGTCGGTCTCGGCCGCCTCGACCCGCCCACCGGGAAACTCCCAGAGGAGCGGAAGCGAGGCCGTAGGCGGACGCTGGGTGATGAGGTACCTTCCGTCCTGCTCGATCATCGCGCCTACGACCCGGATCTTGCGCCGCATGACGCCTCCGCCTCGCTCCGTCGGGAGGCTCGCATTGTAGAATTGGCGCCCGATGGCGTCCATCCGCTTTCTCGGCGCAGCTGGGACCGTGACCGGGTCCCGCTTCCTCGTCGAGGGCGGGGGCCGCCGGGTGCTCGTGGATGTCGGGCTGTTCCAGGGCCTGAAGGACCTGCGGCTGCGGAACTGGGCGCCGTTCCCGGTTGACCCCGCCTCCATCGAGGCGGTGGTGCTGACCCACGCCCATATCGACCACATCGGAGCGCTGCCCCTGCTCGTGCGCAGGGGCTTCCAGGGTCCCGCCTACTGCACCCCCGCCACCGTGGACCTGGCCGGGCTGCTGCTCCCGGACTCGGCGCGGCTGCAGGAGGAGGAGGCCCGCTACGCCAACAAGAAGGGTTATTCCAAGCACGCCCCCGCGGCCCTTGCCCTCTACACGGAGGACGACGCCCGAGCGGCCCTCGCGCGACTCCGGCCGGTTCCGTACGCGGTTTCGCGTCGAATCCTGCCCGGCCTGACCCTTCGCTTCACCCGCGCCGGCCACATCCTCGGGAGTGCAAGCGCGCTGCTGGAGCTCGCTTCGGGGGGATCCGGGCACCCGGTGCGGATGCTCTTCTCCGGGGACCTCGGCCGCTACGGTGCCCCATCCTGCCGAGCCCCGACCCGCCGCCGGGCGCCGACGTCCTGCTCGTCGAGTGCACCTACGGGGATCGGAGCCATCCAGTCGAGCGCCCCGCGGACGAGCTCGCGAGGGTGGTCCTCGATTCCGTCGCGCGCGGGGGTGCGCTCATCGTGCCGGCATTCGCCATCGGCCGGACGCAGGAGATTCTCTTCCTTCTTCGCGAGCTCGAGCAGGGTGGCCGCATCCCCTCCCTGCCGGTCTTCGTGGACTCCCCCATGGCGGTCGACGCGACCCCCATCCACCTCGCACACCGAGAGGACCACGGGCCGGAAATGGGGTCCCTCGTCGCCCGCGGCATCGACCCCTTGCGCCCGAGGCGCCTCTCGTTTGCCCGCACCCCCGAGCAGTCGAAGGCCATCAACCGGGTGGAGGGCCCCTGTGTCGTCATCTCGGCGTCCGGGATGGCGACGGGGGGGCGCGTGCTCCACCACCTGGCACGGCGCCTTCCGGACGAGCGCACCACCGTGCTCCTCGTCGGCTACCAGGCGGCCGGCACCCGCGGGTGGAGCCTGCAGAATGGGGCACACGTGCTCCGCATCCACGGCGAGGATGTGCCCGTGAACGCCCGGGTGGTCGCACTCTCCGGGTTCTCCGCCCACGGCGACCGCGAAGAGGTGGGGCGCTGGCTCGACGGCCTCCCGCCTCCACCACCCCGGGTCTTCTGCGTCCACGGCGAGCCCCCCGCCCTCTCGGCGACGGCGGGGAGGCTGCGGGCTCGCGGCTGGGACGCGGCCGTGGCCCGCGATCAGGAGGTGGTGGAGATCGCGTCTGCCAGCCCCCCGAGGTCCGCGTGATCGCCCCGGCCCTCCTCGACGGCGCCATGGGGACGGCGCTCCAAGCTCGTGGACTCCCCGCGGGCGGGCTCCCCGAGGAGTGGCTCCGGACGCGGCCGGACGGAATCGCCCGGGTGCACGCCGACCACGTGCGGGCCGGCGCCCGGATCGTCCTCACCTGCACCTTCAACACCGCGCGCCTCGACTCCCCCGGGCTCGCCGGCGCCACCGAGGAGCTCTGCAGCCGGGCGGTGGCGCTCGCCCGGGCCTCGGGCGCGGAGCGGGTGGCCGGATCGGTCGGCGCGACGGGACTCGTCGCCGGCGACGGCCGCGGGCCGCCCGACGCCGAGGTCCGGGAGCGCTTCGCTCGCCCGTTCCGGGCCCTCACCGGAGCCGGCGCCGACCTGCTCTGGTCCGAGACCCACGTGTCCCTCCGAGAGGCGCGGGCCGCCCTCGCCGCGGCGCGCGCCACGGGCCGCCAGGCGGTGGTGACGATGTTCTTCGTGGAGCGCGAGGGCGGCGCGGTGGCGCAGGACGGCACGCCCGGCGTGGACTGCCTCGAAGCCCTGTGGAGGGACGGCGCGATGGCCGTGGGGGCGAACTGCGTCATCCCCGGTGCGGCGCTCGCCGCTCTCGTCGCCCGGGCAGTCTCGCGGGTCCCCGTCCCCTTGGTCGTGAAGCCCAGCGCCGGGACCCCCGGCGCCCGCCTCACCCCCGAGGCGTTCGCGGCGGGGACCTGGCGCGCGCTGCGCGCCGGGGCGAGGCTCTGCGGAGGTTGCTGCGGGGCAGGCCCCGCACATCTCCGGGCGCTCGCCGCCGCCCTTCGGCGCGGCTGAGCCGTTCAGGCGCGCGGGTAGGACCCGAGGACGAGGAGCATGTGCACCCGCTGCCTTACGCCCGCGAGCGCGTCGGCGCAGTCCGGGTCGGCGCGATGCCCCTCGAAGTCGAGGAAGAAGACGTAGTGTCCTACGGCCGTCTTGGTGGGACGGCTCTCGATACGCGCCAGGTTGACCCTGCGGGTGGCGAACTCCGCGATGACCTCGTAGAGGCCCCCGGGGCGGTCGCGGTCCAGGGTGAAGGCGATGCTCGTCCGGTCGCGGCCGGTGGGCCGCCCGTCGTCCCTGCCAAGGAGGACGAATCGGGTGAAGTTCTCGGCGGCGTCCTGCACGGACTCCGCCAGGATCGCGAGGCCATAGCGCTTCGCGGCACCGCGGCCTCCGATGGCGGCGGTCCGAGGCTGCTCGGCCACGCGCCGGGCCGCGTCGGAGGTGGACAGTGTCGGCTCCGTGGGCACGCCCGCGAGGCGTTCCCGAAGGAACGCCAGGCACTGCCCCAGGGCGTGCGGGTGCGAGAGGACGCGCTCCACCTCCTCGATCCGCGTCCCCGGCCTCGCGAGCAGGTGCTGCTCCACCGGCAGCATGAGCTCGAGGCGGATGCGCAGGCCGGGCCGGTGCACCATGAGGTCGAGCGTGGCGCCGACGCTCCCCTCGATGGAGTTCTCCACGGGAAGGAGCGCGACGTCTACGTCGCCGCGGAGCGCGGCCTCGTAGGCGTCCGCGAACGTCGGGAACGGGTGGCGCTCGGCGTCCGCGAGGACGTCGCAGCGTGCCACGGCGTCCTCGCTGAAGGATCCCGGGGGTCCGAGGTAGCCCACGCGCATGGGGCCTATCTAGCAGGGCTGCCGCCGCGTGTCTCCTTCCGAGGGACGCTGGCGGGGAAGGTGGGAGTCGCGACCACGGTGACGGGGCAGGAGGCGGCGGGTAGCCTCGTCACCATGACGCTCGCGCGCGCCCGACTCCACGTCCTACTCGCGGTCCTCACCGTGCTCGCGGTCGGGTTCCTCACCGGCTGCGGCGGGTCGCTCGATCCGGGGACGGAAGGCGGCGGCAGCCCTGGCGGCCCCGGCAGCACGCCCCCCGGCTACGGGGTGCCGCAACAGGGCTACCCGACGTGGCAAGAGCGGGCGCTCCTCGTGCTCACGAACGCAGTGCGGATGGCGCCCCTCGACTACCGGGCCAAGTATGCGGCGGACTTCGCGCCCTCGCTCGCGGCCGCCCACGTGCTCGAGGCCTATCCCGCCGTCGCGCCGCTGCGGTGGAACCTGGCCCTCAACGAGTCCGCCCGCGCGCACTCGGCCGACATGGGGGCCCACGGCTGCTTCCAGCACGACTCGTGCGACGGCACGGCGTGGAACGTGCGCATCGAGAGCTACTACACGCTCTCGGGCACCATCGGCGAGAACATCGCGGCGGGCTACCCCGCGCCCGTCGACCCGCGCTACGCCATGTCGATGTGGCTATGCGACGAGTCCGGGTCGGCCTGCTGCGCCGACGGCGCCTCCTGCGACGGCCACCGCCGGAACATGATGAACGGGGCCTATGAGGCGCTCGGCCCCGGCTACGCAGGCGTGGCCGCCTACTACGAGAACTACTGGACCCAGGACTTCGGCGGCGCCTTCGACGGAAGCGCGCCTCCCCTCGTGGACGGAAGCCACATCCCGTTCCCGTCGGGGAAGATCACCTTCCTCGCGAACTACCACGACACCGCCCCGCCGCGGCTCGTCACCGTCGTGCTCGATGGCACCTCGACGCCGCTCTCGCTCGACCTGGGCGCCGCGGCGAGCGGAAGCTGGGCCGGGACCGTGCCCACGCCGAGCGGATGCCACGCCTACCACTTCGAGGCCGTCGACGGCGCCGGTAACGGCTGGCGCTACCCGGCATCAGGCGACCTTCGCACCTACGGAGCCGGAGGCTGCACCGAGGACTGGGCGCCCTGACCCAAGCCCCGCCGGCCCTCCGCCGGGGCCCCGTCCGGGCCGAGCCGCGCCTCGCCGTTCTCCCTAGAGATCGCGCCGAGGTGACCCATGCCGGACCCCCTTTGCGCCATCCTCGGTGCCACCGGCCACGTCGGCGGCGCCATTGCCCATAGGCTCCTCGACCTCGGGAAGCGCGTCCGGGTCGTCGGCCGCCGCGCCGAGCGTCTTCGGGCGCTCGGCGACCGGGGAGCCGAGGTCGCCGTCGCCGACATCGAGAACTCTCACGCGCTCGCCGCGGCCCTCCGCGGAGCCGATGCCGCCTTCGTGCTCGTGCCGCCCAACTTCCAGGTGAAGGAGTTCCGCGCCTACCAGAAGCGCGCCGTCGAGGCGCTGGGCACCGCCGTCGAGGCCGCGCGCGTGAGGCACGTGGTCACGCTGTCGAGCATCGGGGCCGACCGCCCCGACCAGAACGGGCCCGTGGCCGGCCTCCACGAGATGGAGCAGCGCCTGAACCGCAACGCAGCGGTGAGCGTGCTCCACCTGCGCCCGGCGTTCTTCATGGAGAACAGCCTCACGAGCATCGGGATGATCAAGGGCCTCGGGAAGAACGGCTCGGCGACCCGCGGCGACCTGAGGTTGCCCATGGTCGCCACGCGCGACATCGGGGAGGTGGCGGCCCGGCGCCTCGCCACCCGCGACTTCGAGGGCAAGGCGGTCCTCGACCTCATGGGTCCGCGCGACATCACCATGGTCGAGATGACGAGGGCCCTCGGCGCGGCCATCGGCAAGCCCGACCTCCCATACGTGCAGTTCCCGTACGATGAGGCGCGAGCAGCAATCGTGCAAATGGGTGTCCCGCAGGAGATGGCCTCTCTCTACGTCGAGCTCTCCCGCGGATTCAACGAGGGCGCGGTGAAGCCGACCCAGCCGCGCTCGCCGGCCACGACGACGCCCACGTCCATCGAGGTCTTCGCGAAGGAGGTCTTCGCTCCCGCCTTCCGCGCGAGCTGACCTCCCCACGGGCCCCGGCGGTCGACAGCGTGCCACCGTTTGCCCTAGGCTGGGTGTCGAGCGAGGGGTTCGTGAGAGACCGAT
Organism: uncultured delta proteobacterium; assembly: GCA_963754915.1. Taxonomy (GTDB): domain Bacteria; phylum Myxococcota; class Myxococcia; order Myxococcales; family Anaeromyxobacteraceae; genus DATJZG01. The sequence goes on from CAVWHZ010000013.1 coordinate 270,993, forward strand.
CCGCGCATCGACTCGCCCTGCTCGTCGGCATCGTCGTGCTCCTCGGGGCGGCCCTTGCGGTTGGCCTGTACCTGGCGGCGCGCATGTGAGGGGGCGCCGCCGCGCGAGGCGGGCTTCTTGAGTGCCGGACCCGCTCGAGGCGAGGGCCCCCCCGTGGGCTAGGGCTCTGGGACGCTCAGAATGACGACCGGGTGCTCGATCGCGACCGCACAGCGCGGCGGCCCGCCGCCGACGCGTACCAGGATGACATTGCACACCGCGCAGCGCCCCACGCCGGGGTCGAGCGCCTCGACGCGGGAGAAGAGCGGCGGAGGGAGGTATCTGGGGCTCGATTCGGCGGTTTCCATGGGGGGCTCCGGGGCAGGCACGCACTCTGCCACGTCGCTCCGACAGGCCCGCCGGCGGGGGACGGGGAGAGGATCCAGCGAGGGAAGTGAGCCGCCCCGCCGCGCTCGCCGTGCTGCGACCCAAAGTAGAGGACGGAGCGCAGGGATGGGTCCACCTGGGGTAGACTTTCCCAGGGAGGACGCATGAATAGCCAAGCCCTGCCGCAGCCCAGCCTGGGCGGAGTCGTCCTGGTGCTGGCGCTCGCGGCGCTCGCCATCGCGGGCGGGTGGAAGACCTTCGAGAAGGCGGGGCTGCCGGGGTGGGGCGTGCTCGTGCCCTTCTACAACATGTACCTCTCGCTCAGGCTCGCCGGTCGGCCGGGCTGGTGGCTCGTCCTGTTGCTCATCCCCGTCCTCAATGTCGTCATCAGCGTGGTCGTCTCGCTCGACATCGCGAGGAGGTTCGGCGAGGGGATCGGCTTCGGCATTTGCCTGCTCCTCCTGCCCTTCGTCTTCTATCCGGTTCTCGGATTCGGCGACGCGCGCTTCCAGCCAGGAACCTCCTCCGCCTAGAGCCTGCGCGCGTCGGTCCGACGAACTGTCCAGCGAGCTCCGAGCCCTCCGGGGCCGGCGGGACACTCGAGACCAGGAGGCTCTAGTAGCCCGGGCTGGCAGTTGGCTGAGCAGCGCTGCGCTCGCGCCTGGCGCTCTCTTCGGCGTAGCACTCGCTGTAGCTGGGGTAGTTGGCGGCGTTCTTCTCGCAGTACTCGTGGACACTGGGGATGGTCGCGCATCCCAGGAGCACCATCAAGCCGACCGAGATGAGGGGCCTCATCGCGACCTGCCTTGCTCTCCGCCAGGGGGGGATGAAACTCCCTGGGCTGGCCTGGCCTCGCGGCCTTGCCTCAAAGGTATATCGAGTCCTGGAACCATGAGATGCGTTTCAGCACTCGCTCCATCGTGTTCACAAAATGCTCGTGGGCCGGCCTCGCTGCCGTCTGGTCGAATCCGGTGCTGCTTCGTACATCCAGCAACGACTCCAGCCGCCCCGAAAGGCAAGCCACCCGGACGCCCGCACCTGCGCCGGCGCAGTCGCGCAGTGCGTAGCGGACCGATCGGCGGCGCCACGCCTCCGTTTGGGCGGTCAATTTCCGATGGGCGCGGAGGAGGACGACGGCCGCGGCCTCCGCAAATCGCTTCCGTTCCGGCTCGGTCTGCGTCTCGATCCATCCTGCTAGGGCTTCCCCGGCCTCGAACAACACGGCGCGTCGCGCCTGCACGACCTCCGCCTGTTCGAGGGGAAGACCCCACAGCTTCTCAAAGACGTCCGCGCAAACTCGGTCCTTCTGATCTGGCAGAAGGCCCGTCTTTGGATTCGTGCACTTCTCGAACTGGTCGGTCTTCTTGATCTTGCGAACCTCGCTCCCGGCCCAAGAACTGTCTCTCTGAAAGCTCGCCGCAAGCGCCGATGCGAAGACCTTGATGCGGGCCGAGAGTTGTTCGCGGAATTGTTCGACCGAGAGGCGCGGACCCTTCTGCGCGCCGCCCGGCTGGGCGATGTCCGAGTTCGGCTGACTAGACGGGGCGAGGGAACCGGGAGCAGCGGGCAGTTCCGAGCCTGCTCGCGCCGATGCATGACCAGAGAGGGCAGCGACCATCACGATGGGAGCGAGGCCAGCGACGGCCAGTCGGATTGCGCGTCGGCACAAGGGCCAAGCTCTCAGAGTCCTCGATCCGGGCACAAGTCGGCCTCTCGAAGCAAACGTATCCCGCCAGCCCGCCACCTCCGTCAAGGGTGGACCCGTTGAAGGGTGTCAAACGGCACTTGCCGGTGCCCGAGCGATGCCCGCCGCGAGCGGTGCCGAGGCAAACGCTTGGCGTGCAGGGCGTCGACCGGGTGGCGAAGGGCGGCGGCGTCTTGTTGCTCGGCGGCAACTTCGACAAGGCGGCCACCTACACCATTTGCTCGACCAGAGGGGGCGGATGGATGCGGCATCGCGTTCTTGCGGCCCGACGGCCCGCAGAAGCCGGGTTGTCCTTCACCGGCGGCAGCGTTGCCTCCACCAGGAGATCGCCTCCCAGGCTGGTTGCCGAGCTGGATCTCCTCCGCGCCGATCGACTCTCGCCAGGGGGCTTCCGGCCTTCCTGACCCAGCTTCGAGCGACGGTCGAGGCGGAGGGACCAAGGGGCGCGGCGGACGCGCGACCCTGCTGACTCGCGATCGAAGACCCTCGTCAGCGCGCCACCGTCCGCCCACTCGCCGCTGAGAAGTCACGGCACGACCCTGGCGTCGCGCACTAGATTGCGGACGTGTCCCAGGAGGTGCCGATGAAAAAGACCTGGCAGTTCACCCCGTTGAAGGTCGCGTTGGTGTTTGTCGGTGCCGTGGGCTTGGGCTACTGGATCGGGCGATCTGTGACAAGCCTTCGTTGGCTACACCTGGAGATCCTCCTCTCCTCGTGCCTCATCGTGCTCGTCCTCCTCAGTTGCCGGAGGCAGGCGCCAGGTCCCGATGGGACCAGGCCACCCTCAAGCCGGTAACTCGGCGTTACGGAGTGGGCGCAGCACGTCGTCCGCCTGGGCTCAGGAAGCTAGGGCCGACCCGGACACCGGCGGCAGGAACTTCGAAACTGCCTCGCGCCCGCAGGGAGCGCGAAGGTGGCCAAGGCTCTGTAGTCGGCATCCGATGCGCACGGTTGGACCTGGGCATTGCTGTCGAGCCCAAACAAAAGGGATCCCGGGAGCGGCTGAGCCGCGCGATCCCGCACCGAGCCTCTGATCTTCGATCGTGTCGAGTCCCTCTGGAAGCCATGGGGTTCGCGCGCGACACGCGCCATTTCACGGGCGACGTCTTGCCTTCCTTCGCTTCCTGGTCCGTTCGTCCGGTCAAGCGAGCATGGACGCCTTCTTGTCCTTGGCCAACAGCGCGTTCACGTCCGCGACGAATGCTGGCATGAACCCCACGCCCTGGGCGTCGCGCCACCACACGCTTCCCCGCGCCGTCCTGAGCACGACGCAGAACATGGATCCTCCGGTGGCCTCGAATGTCCCCGGCGGAAAAATTCCACGCTGCGTCCTGTCCCAGATGTGAAAGGCCGCCCAGCCGATCTCTTGCAGCATCTGCTCCATCCTGAGCTGATCGGCGCTGTCCATCGGCCTTTCGCCGTCGAGGCCCCTGGTCATGAACTCGGCGACGTCGCGATTCTGGACGATCGCCTGGCGAATCACTCTCCACTGCTCCATTGTGGAATTGTGCTCGTTGCGCTGGAGCGCAGCCGTATTCGCCCGGATCTGGAACGCAACGACGAGCAGAGAAAGGATGACGCCGAACGCGCCGACGATCTGGGAGAGACTGGACAACTGCTCGAGTGTCATCCTCCTCGTAGTACTGTGCCGTTCACCCAGACTCAAGGCTGTGAGATCGCGCCTCGCCACGCGGAGGAGCCAACTGGCGCGGCTGCGGGTGGCACCCGTCCGAGAGGGACGAGGGCGCGGGCCAGGTGGCCCAGCGCAATCGACCTGGTCGGCGTCCTCGACCGGGTGAGCCGACGCGGACGCCCCAGTGGTCACCCAGGGACACAGAGCGATGCGCGCTCGGCACCTTCCCCGTGTGTGGCAGCGCTCCTGCACCCACAAGGGGTTCGAATTCCCCTCTGCGGGTCCCCCTGCGGAGAGAGTCCAGCGAGCAGCCCAAGAAGAAAGGCAGTCAGCCTACTCGGCCGACTGCCCTCAATCTTTTTGCTTTGTGGAGTGGGCGCAGCAGGTCTCGAACCTGCGACCCCCGCCGTGTGAAGGCGGTGCTCTACCACTGAGCTATGCGCCCCGACGAAAACGGGCGGGATAATGCCCGCCGAGTCGGACCGTGTCAACGCTCGCGCTCGTCGTCATCCCGCGGGTTTGGGCGACCCTCCGCCCTTCGCGAGAGGTCCCGGATCTTCCTCTTCATGCGCGCCATCTGCCGAGCCACGTCCTCGTAGTCCGCCTTGGCGGGCAAGCCGACGGCGCGAAGGACCCTCTCCTGCACCAACTCGATCCGCTTCTTGCCCCGCTGAGCGATGCCCACTGCCGCGGCGAGGACCTCTTGGCCGCGCCGGTCCTCGAGGACCGCCCTCGCCGCTCGGCTAGCGAGCCGTGTTCCGCGCTCGACGAGCCTGCCGGGGACACCCTTGCGCTGCGTCATCGTCGACCCTCATCGGGAAACTCCGTTTCCACCTCTCGGAGCACCGCGTCCATGATGATGTAGCCCACCGATGCGCGCCGGACGAGCCCCTCCAGATCCCCCTTCACCTTCACGCGCCCGGAGAGCGCCGCCTCCACGGGGTCCATCTCCTTGCGCAAGAGAGACTTCCAGAGCCGGTACGGGGCCCGCACCACGTAGGCCGGCTGGATCTCCAGGATCTCGTCCTCGTCCTCGAGCATGCGCCACTCGGCGATGCGCCCGCCGTCGTGACGCCCCCAGGCGGCCACGCTGCGCTCCAGGGCCGGGGGATCGGCCTCGACCACCGCCGCCACGTCCCTCCCCAGCCCGTCGAGGGCCTTCTGCAGGTCCGGGTGCCGGTTGGCGGCCTCCGCGACCGCCGCCAACCACTGCCTGGAAGGGAAGCGCATCCTCACGCCCGCTTCAGCCAGCCAAACAGGCCGCCGCGCCTCGGCTCGGGCGAGGCTCCACGGTCGCGCCCGCGCGCCGACTCCGCGAGCGCCCGCCGCACCGCCTCGGGCGTGTCCCGGGTGGCGAAGTCGACCTCCACCATCCCGCGCTGCGGGTCGTCGAAGCTGACGCGCAGCAGGCACTCCTCGTCGAGGCGGAAGTCGATCCGCCGCCCGGTGGCGGCGGCCGGAAGCCTCAGCGACCCGAGGAACTCGTCGTCCACGATCTGGTCGCTGCCCCCCTGGTAGATGTCGATCTCGATGGGCTTCCCCGGCTCGCGAGGCGGGGGGAGCCGGAAGCTCCGGGTGGCGGGAATGGGCTGGTTCTTTTCCAGAACCCTGCGGAAGCGGTCGTTGGGCGCCGCGATCCCGATGGGCATGGAGAGGACGTCGACGAGCGTCACCGAGTCGATGCTGTCGAGCGAGTCCCCGAGCAGCGCGGCGCCCAGCGCCACGCACTCGTCGGGGTGCACTCCCTTGCGCGCTGGCCGGCCGAAGTGCTCCCGGATCCGGTCCTGGACGAGCGGCATCCGACTCTGGCCGCCGACGAGGATGACCTCGTCGACCTCCTGGGCCCTGATGCCCTTCTCGGCCAGTACCCGGTCGCAAAGCTCGAAGGTGCGGTCCACGAGGTCGCTCGTCAGCTCGTTCAGCTGCTGCCGCGACAGCGACAGCCGGAGATCGATGGGCTTGCCCTTCCTCTCCTCGATGAAGGGCAGGTCCATGGCCGTGTTCGGGATGAGCGAGAGGTCGATCTTGGCCGCCTCGGCTGCCTTCTTCACCCGCTGCATCGCGATGGGCGACTGGGCCAGGTCCACCTTGTGCTCGCGCCAGAACTCGTCGAGCGCGTAGTCGATGATTCGGTTGTCGAAGTCCACTCCGCCGAGGAAGGTGTCGCCACCGGTGGCCAGCACCTCGAAAACGTTCTGCTGCAGCTGCAGCACCGAGACATCGAAGGTGCCGCCTCCCAGGTCGTAGACGAGCACCTTCTGGTCGAGCCCCCGGTTGAATCCGTAGGCGAGCGCAGCCGCCGTGGGCTCGTTCACGATTCGCTTCACCTCGAACCCGGCGAGCCGCCCGGCTTCCTTGACGGCCTGCCGCTGGCTGTCGTTGTAGTAGGCCGGCACCGAGATGATGGCCTCGGGGACCTCCTTGCCCAGGAAGGCCTCGGCGATCTTCTTCACGTGGCCGAGCACCATGCCGGAGATCTGCGGGAGCGTGTAGACGCGACCGCCGAGCGAGACCGCCGCCTCTCCCTGGGGCCCTTCCACGATGTCGTAGGAGTAGTAGGCGCGAAGGTCCTGGACCACCGCGCGAGTTCCACTTTCGCCCGATGAGGCGCTTCGCGCCGTAGATGGTGTTCCTGGGGTTCGTGAGGAGCTGGTCCTTCGCCGCCCCGCCCACCAGGAACTCGCCGCGCTCGGCAAGCGCCACCACGCTGGGGAGGATGAGGTTCCCCTTGTCGGTGGGCACGACGCGCGGAATGCGGTTGCGCACGTGCGCGACGCACGTGTTCGTGGTGCCGAGGTCGATCCCGATGATGGGCTTGTCGCGGCCTGCGGTCGCCGACATCGCCCATCTTCTAGCACAGGGCCCAACTCGCTTCCCCTTCCCTTCCCGTGCGTGGATGTGGGCTCGGGGGCGACACCTCCCGCCCCTCCGGCCAAGGAGAACAGGCGGGCGCCCCGTCCGGGCGGGCCCCCGTGGGCCCCGACCGGCCGCGCCGGGCCGTGGCCGAACCGCGGCGACCGCCCGCGCGCCGACCCGGCGTCCGGTGGAGGCCCCGCTGCGAAAGGAGCGGGCTCGACGACCTAGAAGGGTGCGTCGCTGCCGCCGTCGTCGTCCGGATCGGGAATTCCCCCGAAGAGCGCGGGGAGCGCCATGGCGGGCGCGGGAGGCGAGTGCGGCCGGGAGCGCCGTCGGCCCGCCGCCGTCCTCGAGCTGCCAGCGCTCGCACACTGCGCGGTCGCCGGGCAGCTCCTCGAGGAAGCGAGAGGCCTTGAGCACCACCCGCTCGCGGTCCCGCGGAGCCGCCACCACGGGGTAGCAGAGCAGGAGCTCGTCCTTCGCCCGCGTGCAGGCCACGTAGAAGAGGCGCCGCTCCTCCTCCTCGCCCGTCGGCGTCGCGCAGCGCCTGGGCGCTCGGGAAGCGGCCGTCGGCGAGCCACACGACGAAGACGGCCCGCCACTCCAGCCCCTTCGCCTGGTGGACGCTCGAGAGCACCATCTTCTCGTCGGGCTCCTCGGCCTCGGTGACGGTCTCGGCCGTGAGCTCGGTCAGCAGCGCGATCTCGGAGAGGAAGGCCTCGCCGTCCTCGTAGCCCCGGGCGTAGTCGGCGAGCTGCCGGATGTCCTCGACGCGAGAATCGGCGTTCAGGAAGGCGGCGCGCAGGTACTCCTCGTAGCCGCCCTCGAGCACTCGATCGATGCACTCCCCGGGCAAGTCCTGCGTGGGCGGCCTGGACGGCGCCGCAGGAGCTCGTGCGCTGCGGCGGTATCCCTCCCGCCCCTTCGGAGGCACCTGGGTCGCCACGTCGGGCGACGAGGAGATCCTCCACCGATCCCCGCCCGCCTCGGCGACGCGCGGCGAGGGCGTTCCAGACCGCGTCCGGCGGTCATGCTTCCGATCCCCGGGGCGAGCTTCAGGAGACGCTTCAGGGCGAGCTCGTCGCCCGGGTTGTGGGCGAAGCGGAGGTGCGCGAGCACGTCCTTGATGTGGGCGGCCTCGAAGAAGCGCACGCCGCTGCGAACCACGAACGGGATACCTCGGCGCGCGAGCTCGAACTGCACCTCCATCGAGTGGTGATGGGCCCGGTAGAGGACCGCGACCTCCGACAGCGGGAACCCCTCGTCGCGCAGCTCCAGCACCCGCTGCGCCACGAAGGCCGCCTGCTGTTCGACGTTCCGGCACGGGACCAGGCCCGGAAGGGCGCCGGCCGGACGGACGCTCCGAAGCTCCTTCGGGAACTGCCTCAGGTTGTTCCCGATGGAGGCGTTCGCCATCTGCAGGATCTCGGGCGTCGACCGGTAGTTCACGGTGAGGTGAAAGCGCTGGGCGTCCGGGTAGCGTTTCTCGAAGTCGAGGATGTTCGCGAAATGCGCGCCGCGGAAGGAGTAGATGCTCTGGGCGTCGTCGCCCACCACGCAGAGGTTGCGGTGGCCCGCCGCGAGCAGGTCCACCACGTCGCCCTGGAGGCGGTTCGTGTCCTGGTACTCGTCGACGAGCACGTGTCGAAAGCGCTCGGCGAGCGACCGCCTCACCGGCTCGCTCTCGACGAGAAGGACCTTCCAGTTGAGGAGCAGGTCGTCGAAGTCCATGGCGTTCATGGACTGCTTGCGCTCGGCGTACCGGCGCGCCACCCTGAGGATGTCCTCGGTGAGCGGAGCGAACTGCGCGCGGCGGTCGATGACCACCTCGGCGAGCGGCGTCTGCGTGTTGATCGCCATCGACACCAGGTCGAGGAGCACGTCCGCCTTGGGGAAGCGCCTCGCTCCCACCGCCAGCCCGCAGTCGGCGATGGACGCGCTCATCACGTCCCGGGCGTCCTCTCGGTCCAGGATCGAGTAGCCGCGCTCGTACCCGAGCAGCCCGGCGTGCTCGCGCAGGACCCGGTGGGCGACGTGGTGGAACGTGCCGCCCCAGATCCGCCGGGTGTCGACCCGGGCCACCTCCTCCACCCGGCGAAGCATCTCCTGAGCGGCCTTGTTCGTGAAGGTGAGGAGCAGCAGCCCCTCCGGGTCGAGCCCGTCGTGGAGCAGCCGCGCCACCCGCCAGGTGAGCGTCCTCGTCTTGCCCGAGCCGGCTCCCGCGATGACGAGCAGCGGCCCCTCGCCTGCCTCCACCACCGCGAGCTGCTCCTCGTTGAGCTGCCCCCCGGCGTCGAACGGCCGGGAGGCGCCGGGCGCTGAGCGCAGCTGGTAGCGGCGAGACATCGGGCCGAAGACCCTAGCAAGCGACTCGGACATGCATGTAGGTAGGTGTCGTTGCAGGTGCGATAACTGGACGCGGCCCGGATGCCGGGTAGCATCCGCGGCATGGCGGCTTCCCGGATGCAGCGGACGGCGCTTCTGGCCCTCGCCCTCGCGGGCTGTGCCGGCGCATCCGGTGGCTCCCGCCGATACCTGCCCCCGCCCGCCGGTGATGGCCGGGTCGGCGCTCGCGGCAACAGCGGCGCCGACCCGGCCCTCGCTTCCGAGGCTCCCGCCCGACCCGAGGTCCGGCGCGCCGTGGACGCAGCCGAGTCCCTGGTAGGCCAGCGGTCGGTGGTGTTCGACGGGCACGACTACGGCCCGGGCTGCACGGCCCTCGTCCGGGGTGCCTTCGACCGCGCCGGCCACCCGCTGCCACCGGAGGCCCGCGACGCCACCACGCTCCACGCCGTGGCCCAGAGCCGGGGCTCGCTGCAATCCGGGGGGCGCTGGGCGGCAGGCGACCTGGTCTTTCTCGCCGACCGCCCCGGCGGCCCGCCGGTCCATGTCGGCCTCGTCGCCAGGGTCGACCCGGACGGGACGGCTGTTGTCCTCCACCGCCTTGCCCGGGGCGTCATGCGGCTCCACGTGAACCTGGGCTATCCGGGTCGCATCGCCGACCCGTCCACCGGCCGGCGCCTCAACGATACGCTCCTCGTCGGCTCCACCGCCCTGCCCGCCGGCAGCCTGGTCGTCGACGTGGCGAGCCTTCTCTAGGTCGCGCCGTCGCGACGGGGTTCGGAGAGCTCTCCCGTGCAGTCGTGCACGAGCCTCACCCGGCTCCTCGCGTCCAGGCGCCGGAGACCTTCGATCTCGAGGGTCGGCGCGGGGTCGGTCGCCCCTATCGCTTTCCCTTGAGGCGCGGAAGCGTTCCGGGCCGGCTCGCGGGCGGAGCCCGAGCCGGCACAGGAACGGCCACGACCGCGGCGGGTGGCGGTGCCAGGATCTCCGCCTTGAGCGCCTCGGCGCGCTCGTGGGCGCCGTTTTCGGCCAGGATTCCGTCGAGTGTCGCCACGGCCGCGTCGCGCCGCCCCGCGGCGGCGAGCCCGCGCGCCAGCGTGAGCCTGGCCCGCAGCATCTCGGGATGCGCCGCCGCCACCCGCTCGAGCGAGCGCAGTGCGTCCTCCACACGCGGACCGGCGTCCGGCCGGCGCAGGTCGGCGGTGGAGAGCGCGACCACGGCCCAGGGATCGGTGAGACCGCCCTTCACCGCGCGCGCCGCCTTGTCGGCCCGCTCCGGCTCGCCCTCGAGCGCGTAGTAGAGCGCCAGCGCCCGGGCCGCCTCGACTCCAGGCGACGGGTCCCGCGCCGCCGGCCGGAGCAGCCCGACGGCCTGCTCCTTCAGGACCCGCGAGCGATCGCGAGCCGGCTGCGACTCCGCCTGTGCGGCCCGCATGCGCCCCACGATGCCTGCCTGCCTCGACTCCCAGCCCGGCGATCGCTCGGCCTCCTGTCGTGCACGCTCGGAGTCGAGCGCGTGAAAGCGGGCCTCGCCTGGCCGGGCCTCGTCGGCCGCGTCGTCGGCCAGGAGGAGCAAGGCAAGGGCCTCGTCGGCCCGCGCGGCAGCGTAGCCCGGGTCGGCCGCCAGCGCCGCGCCGAACTGCCCCGCGGCCTGCTCCAGGCTTCGGCGGTCGTCCCGGTTCAGCAAGGCCTCCGCGCCGGCCCGGAGAGCGACCGCACGCGGATCGACCCGCCCGCGAAGTGCCAGCCACGTTCCCCCGCCTGCGGCCGCCACGGCGAGGACCGCTGCGGGAATCATCCAGGCGCGGCGGCGCCCGGTCTTCAGGTTGGCAGCGAGCCGCGTCACGGTGGTGTCGGCGCCGGCGTCGCGCCGCGGCTCGTCCTGGGGCGCGAGCGCAGCAGGCGTCGGCGGGCGCGGGGATGGAGGGGGCGGCGGGCGCGGGGGGAGCCCCCCCTGCGCCTCGACGGGGGGCGGCGCCGGCGGCTGTCCCACCCAGGTCCTGCCGGACGCTCCGGGCGGGAAGGCCCGGAAGACGTTGCCACAGCGGGTGCACTCGACGGGCGCCCCGGCCGGTGGCAGCAGGTTCTCGTCCAGCTCGTAGGTCGTGGAGCATCGCTCGCACTGGATCCGCACGTGGCCTCCGGGAAGGGCGGAGCCTAGCCCAGGCCCGGGCGCCAGGCTACCGCACATGAACCCAGGCCGGCCGACCGCGGCCCCGCCCCGGCGCGCCTCGCGCTCGAGTGCGCCGCCGGCCTTCACTTGCGGCTTTCGCCCCGGGCGCGAGCGGCATAAGAAGGGCTCGCGCCTCTCGAGGCCGGGAAGGACGGTCGACCGATGAAGCACCTGCTGCTCGACGGCGAGACGCTGAAGCTCGAGGAGATCGAGTCCGTCGCCTCCGCCTCCGCGCGGGTGGAGCTCTCTCCCGCGAACCGGGAGCGCGTGAGGGCGGCCCGCCGGCTCGTCGACGCGCGCGCCGGGGAGGAAGAACCGCACTACGGGATCAACACGGGCTTCGGGACGCTCGCCGAGGTCCACATCCCGAGAGGAGACCTGCAGCGCCTGCAGCGTAACCTGGTCCTCTCCCACGCCGCCGGCGTGGGAGAGCCGCTGCCACTGCCGGAGGCCCGAGCCCTGCTGCTGCTGCGAGCCAACGTGCTCGCCAAGGGGTACAGCGGCATCCGCGAGGAGACCCTCGACCTGCTCGTCGAGATGCTCAACCGCGGCTGCGTCCCGGTGGTTCCAGCCCGGGGCTCGGTCGGCGCCTCGGGCGACCTCGCCCCCCTCGCCCACCTCGCGCTCGTGGTCATCGGGGAGGGCGAGGCCTTCGTCGAGGGCCGGCGCCTGCCCGGCGCGGCCGCGCTCGCGTCGGTGGGACTTCGCCCGGTCTCCCTCGGGGCCAAGGAGGGCCTCGCCCTGGTGAACGGCACCCAGGCCATGGCGGCGGTGGGGGCGCTCTCGCTGCTGCGCGCCGAGCGCTTGGCACTCCTTGCCGACCTGGCGGGGGCCATGACGCTCGAGGGCCTGCTCGGCTCCCACCGTCCCTTCGAGGCCTCCATCCAGGAGGTGCGCGGCCAGCCCGGGCAGATCGCATCGGCGGCGCGCCTGCGCGCGCTGCTCGCCGGGTCCGAGATCAACGCCTCGCACCAGGGTCCTGGCTGCCACAAGGTCCAGGACCCGTACTCGCTGCGCTGCATGCCCCAGGTCCACGGCGCCGCCCGCGACGGCATCGCCTTCTGTCGGGGGGTTCTCGAGCGCGAGGTGAACGCCGCGACCGACAACCCGCTCGTGTTTGCCGAGCGAGGGGACATCGTCTCCGGCGGGAACTTTCACGGCCAGCCGGTGTCGCTCGGGCTCGACGTGCTGGCCATCGCCGCCTCGCACCTCGCCACCATCTCGGAGCGCAGGGTGGAGCAGCTCGTGAACCCGTCGCTCTCTGGGCTGCCGCCGTTTCTGGCGCACGACCCGGGGCTCGACTCCGGCTACATGATCGCGCAGGTGACGAGCGCCGCCCTGGTCTCCGAGAACAAGGTGCTCGCCCATCCCGCCAGCGTCGACTCGATCCCTTCCTCCGCCGGGCGCGAGGACCACGTCTCCATGGGGATGACCTCGGCGCTCAAGGCCCGCCAGGTGGTCGAGAACGTCCGGACCTGCCTCGCCATCGAGCTGCTCGTGGCGGCCCAGGCCATCGACCTGCGCAGGCCGCTGCGCCCGGCGGCGCGCGTGGCCGAGGCCCACGCCCGCATCCGGGCGCAAGTCCCTCACCTCGACGCCGACCGGGAGCTGCACCGCGACATCGAGGCGGTGTGCCGGCTCGTCGACTCCGGCGCCCTGGAGGCCCCGACCTAGGCCGTCCGCTTCGCCCCGAGGCACAGCGCCTGGTTGAGCGCGGTGATGGCCTTCTTGTAGGCGCCCCGGTCGATGACGAACTGCATGTTGACCTGGCGGAAGGACTGGGAGAAGCAGTTCACGTTGACGTCGTTGTCGGCGAGCACCTGCGCCGCCCGGGCGAGCACGCCGGGGATGGCCATGTTCGAGCCGATGACGCCGACCACCGCGGCGGGCAGCACCGTGACGAGCTGGTAGGAGTTCTCGAGCTCCTCCACGAAGGCGGGCGTCACCGACTTCTCCCAGACCACGTGGGTGATGGAGTTCGCGTTCGTCGCCTTGAGAATGTAGGAGATCCCGTATTTCTTGAAGATCTGCATCAGCCCCAGGTCGAACCCCACGGTCCCCACCATCATGGGGTCGTGGATCTCGACGATCATCACCTTGGGTGTCCCCGCGATGACCTCGATGCGGGCCTTCTCGCCCACGTAGTCCTTGGTGATGAGCGTCCCCGGGTGGTCGGGCTCGAACGTGTTCTTCAAGCGGATCGGGATCCCGGCGAGCTCCATGGGCTTCGCCGCCTTGGGGTGGATGGCCTCCATGCCCACGTCGGCGAGCTGGTCGGCCACGTCGTAGTTCGTCGCCCCGACCACCACGGTGTTCCCGGCGCCCACGATCTCGGGGTCGGCCGACGACAGGTGATACTCCTTGTGGATGACGGCCTCGTCCGGCCGCAGCTCGACGGCGATCTTGCTGAAGGTGACCTCGGAGTACCCGCGGTCGAACTCCCGCATGATGCCCTCGATGCCCTTCGTGTAGCCGGTGGCCACGACCACTTGCTTCGTCGGGTCGACCCCCCGGAAGCTCTTGTGGATTCGCTCGTCGATGGTGATGGCATCGTCGTCGTCGAATCCGGTCAGGTCCATGAAGAGGGCGCGCGCATCCCTCGCCTTCAGGATCTCGACGCTGTTGAAGGCGCTGTGGGCCTCGCCGACGGCCGCGAGCATCTCGCGCGCGGCGAGCAGCACGTTGTCCCGCCGCAGGTAACCGCTCGCGAGCACGTGGCGCATGGAGTCGAGGTAGCCCTTCAGGCCCAGCATGCGCCGTTCCAGGAAGCCGTTGGCGGCGACCTGGTCGAGCCCGATGGATTCGAATCCCTTGTTGATGGCGATGAGCTTCCCGAGCAGCGCCTCGAGCGCGGACGCGTAGTTGTCGCCGGAGGCGAACTTGGCGTAGACGCCCGGCTCGCCCGTCTTCTTGTGCTCGAGGAGCTGGTTCGTGACGCCGCCGTAGGCCGACACCACGTAGACGCGTCCGTAGAGCCTCGAGGGCTCGCGCAGCATGATGTTCTTCAGCACGTCGTCGAACCGCGACATCGACGTGCCACCGATCTTCTCAACCGTGATCATCTCGTCTTCCCGGGTAGGTGCGGCGGGAGCAAAAAACCACGAAGCGCGGCAGGGGGCAAGAACCGCCTCGCCCCCGGACGCCGCCCTCAGGCAGGCCGAGCGCCGTTCCCTGCGGCAAGCCGGAGCGCCCGGCGGAGGCCGGGATAGCGCAGCCGCCCCTCTGCCTCGGCCACCGGCAGCCAGGCGTAGTCGACGTGCTCGGCGGAGAGGCGCACCTCGCCGCCCGGCACGCGCGCTGCGAACGCCGTCTCCTCGGCCGTGCGGAGCTCGCCGTCCTCCTCGCCCAGGACGCCGGGGTCGATCCCGAACCCGTGGCGGTAGCCGAGCGGCTCCACCTCGGCGTCGATGCCGGTCTCCTCGAGCAGCTCCCGGCGCGCGGCGTCCTCCCCCGACTCCCCCGCCTCGATTCGGCCGGTCACCTGCTGCCAGAACCCGCCCCGCGCCTCCGCCCGGCGCATCAGGAGGACGCGGCCATCCGGCGCCACCGGCAGGACCGACACGGTGCGCAGGTCGAAGCCGCGGTCCTCTCGCCTGCGGCCGAGTCCTTCCGCGAGGTGCGAGGCCAGTCGATCCTCCACCTCGACGAGCGCTGGAACGGGGCGACCCGCCCGCGCCAGCTCGGCGGCGAGGCTCGTCACGCCCAGCCCGGGGTCGGCGATCCCGCAGGGGACGATGGCCCCGAAGTGGAGGAGGTCGGGAGAGACGTTGAGCGCGATGCCGTGGGTGGTGATCCAGCGGGACAGGTGCACCCCCACCGCCCCAATCTTTCGCGGCCCTGCCCAGGCTCCGCGGTGTTGTGGGTGCCGCCCGGCGTCCACGCCGAAGTCGGCGCAGGTCCGAACCATTGCCCCCTCGAGGTCCCCGACGAAGCGGCGGACGTCGGGCCGGTCGGCGAGGTCGAGCACCGGGTAGGCGACCAGCTGGCCCGGGCCGTGATAGGTGACGTCGCCGCCCCGATCGGTGCCGTGCACTTCGAAGCCCTGGACCCGGAGCCAGTCCGGCGAGGCGACGATGTTGGACCCGTCGGCTCCCCGGCCGAGCGTCAGCACGGGCGGGTGCTCGAGGAGGAAGAGCCAGTCGGTGTCGGGGGGGCGGCGCGCCTGCAGGCGCGCCGACGCGAGCGCCATGAGCGCCAGGCCGTCGGCATACTCGACCCGGCCGAGCCGATGTACCCGGATCGTCCGCACGAAGCGTTCAGGCCTCCGCGGGAGCGCCCGGCTTCTCGCGCCGCGGCCGCTCGGGGCGGTTGAGCGCGTGGATGGCCTCCCCGAGCGCCGCCTTGCAGGCCTCCATGAGGGCCTCGGGCAGCGTCGGATGCGCGTGGATGGTGAGCGCCACGTCCTCGAGGTAGGCGCCCATCTCCAGCGCGAGCGTGGCCTCGGCGATGAGGTCGGAGGCCTCTGGCCCCACGATGGTCGCGCCGAGCAGCAGCTTCGACTCGCGGTCGGCCACCACCTTCACGAATCCCTCGGTGTGCTGGATGGCGATGGCGCGCCCGAGCGCCGCGAACGCGAACTTGCCCACGAGCGGGTCGAGCCCCCGGCGGCGCGCCTCGTCCTCGGAGAGGCCGACGGACGCCACCTCGGGATCGGTGAAGATGGCCGCGGGCATGGCCGCCCAGTCCCGCGCGGACTTCTTCCCGGCGACCACCTCGGCAGCAATCTCCGCCTCCTTCGAGGCCTTGTGCGCGAGAAACGGCGGGCCGGTCAGGTCGCCGAAGGCGTAGATGGACGGGACGTTCGTCTGGTAGCGCTCGTTCACCTCGACGAAGCCGCGAGCGTCGAGCTTCACGCCCGCCGCCTCGAGCCCGAGTCCCGGCGCTGTTGGGCCGGAAGCCGACGGCCACGAGCACCTTGTCGGCCGAGAGGGCCTGCTCCTTGCCGTCGACCTCGATCCTCACCGACAGCGCCTTTCCGCGGCGCTCCATCCCCCGCGCCTTGGCATTCACGTGGACGTCCACACCGCGCTGGCGAAGGTTCTTCTGGACGATGCGCACCGCGTCGGGATCGACGCCGGTGAGGATCGTCGGGAGCGCCTCGACCACGGTGACCTTGGAGCCGAGCTTGGCGTAGACCGTCCCGAGTTCGAGGCCGATGACCCCGCCCCCGATCACGACGCAGGCCGCCCGGGATCTCGGGGAGGTCCACGGCCTCCTTGGCGCTCCACACGTCCTCGCCGAACTCGAAGCCGGGGATCTCGACCGGCCGGGCGCCCGTCGCCACGAGGAAGGCCTGCGCCTCCACCCGGATCTTCTCCCCGCCCCGGTCGACCTCGATGGCGTTCGGCCCGACGAACGCGGCGGTTCCCGCGAGCACCTCGACGCCGTTGCCCTTCTCCAGCATCCCGACGCCGCCAACGAGCTTCTTCACCACCTCGTTCTTGAACTGGCGGAGCCTCGCGAGGTCGACCCTCGGCGCCTCGACGAGGATGCCGCGCTCCGCCGCCCCCCGCATCTCCTCCACGAGGTTCGCCGCCGCGATGAGGGCCTTCGACGGGATGCAGCCCCAGTTGAGGCAGACCCCGCCGAGCGCTCCCTTTTCGACGAGCGCCGTCTTCTTCCCGAGCTGCGCGAGCCGGATGGCCGCGACGTACCCGCCCGGCCCTGCCCCCACCACCACCGCGTCGAAGGTCTTGGTCGCCATTTCCCGATCTCCCTGAATCTCCATTGGAATATAGCCGCGGGTTTCGACCGCGTCGCGCCTGCGCATACGCCCCGTCAGGGGCGCCGCGCCGGGCGCGGCTTCCGCCGCCTCGACTGCTCGGCCGGGTCGAGCGGCCGCTGTCCGGAGGGAGCGACGGCGGCGAGGCCCTGGACCACGGCGCCCGCCGCCACGAGCCCAAAGACGCCGGTGACGAAGGCCACGCTGCCGAAGACCTTCGGGCCCCGGCGCCGCCCCGACACCGGTCTCACGCCCGGGATGCCTTCGTCGTCCCCGGGGAGTTCGATGGCGGGCCGCGGCTCCTCGGTCGACCAGACCGCCAGCACTCCCAGGGGCTCGGTCGCCGAGATCCCGTGCCTGCGCCTCAGGTACTTGCGCACGTCCTTCGCAAGCTGATCGGTGTGCGACTCGGAGAGGTCGGAGACCTGGACCGCCGTGGGGTCGAGGCGCCGGGCGGCGCCGAGTACCGTGACGACCGGCACCGCGAGCTCCCGGCAACGCGCGATGACATGGAGCTTTGCCACCACGGTGTCCATGGCGTCGAGGACGAACGAGACGCCGGGCCCGACGAGCCGCGGCGCGCTCGAGGCGTCGTAGGGCTCGCACGCTGCCTCGACGAGCGTCCCGGGCATGGCGCGGCGCAACCGCTCGGCCAGCACCTGCGCCTTGGGGCGCCCGAAATCGCCGTCGAGGGCGTGCAGCTGCCGGTTGGCGTTGGTCTCGTCGACCCGCTCCCCGTCGACGAGGGTGAGCCGACCGACGCCCGCCCGGGCGAGCGCCTCGGCGGCGAAGGAGCCCACGCCTCCGAGGCCAAGGACGACGACGTGCGACCGGGCCAGCCGGCCGATGGCGTCGAGGCCGAGGAGGCGGGCGTTGCGGTCGAGGCGGGGGGACAGGGGGGGCGGGCCCACGGGCGTTCACGCAAGTGGCAGCCGGAACAATCGGCGGGCGTTGGCGGTGGTGAGAGCATCGAGGTCGGCCACCGACGCGCCGAGCGCCCGGGCCAGCGCCTCCGCCACGAGCGGGAGCGCCGCGGGCTCGTTGCGGCCCCGCCAGGGCCTCGGGGTCTGATCGGGGGCGTCGGTCTCCATGAGCAGGCGATCGGATGGAACGGCCCGCGCGGCGGCGAGCGGCTTGCGCGCTGCCGGGTAGGTCACCGGACCGGCGAAGGAGAAGTGGAGCCCGAGGCGGACGAACGGCCCGACCTGCTCCGCGCTCCCCGAGAAGCTGTGGAGCACTCCGCCCGCCGGGAAGGCCCTCCCGCTCGAGGAGCGACGAGCAGCGGGTCGTGGGCACGCAGCGCGTGCAACAGGACCGGGAGGCCCACGCGGCGGGCGATGGCGAGCTGGCCGGCGAGTACCCGAAGCTGTCGGTCCATGGGCGCGCCGGCAGCGGCGGTCGGCCCGTCGAGGCCGCACTCCCCCACCCCCACGGCGCCGCCACGGGAGAGCGCCACCTCGAGGTCGGCGAGATGTCGATCGTCGTCGCGCGGGGCGAGATCGGGAAGCATCTGCGGGTGGATGCCGAGCCCGGCGTGGATCCCGGGCCGGGCGCGCGCAAGGGCAAGGATGGGCTCCCACCCGGCCGGCCCGGTCGCCGGCACCACAAGGTCGGTCACTCCCGCGTCGCGAGCGCGCCGGATGACGTCCTCGCGGTCGGCATCGAACTCACCCCTGTCGATGTGGCAGTGCGTGTCGATCACGGCGCCCGCGGGGGCGGGCGTCGGCCGGAGTAGCGACGCCCGGAGGGCCGAGCCGCCGCGGCCGGAGGATGCCCGTCGCCCGCCGTCATCAGGACGCCCGCAGGAAGAGGAGGCTCGGGTCCTCGAGGTAGCGGATCACCTCGTAGACGAAGGCCGCCGCCTCGTCGCCGTCCACGACGCGGTGGTCGCTCGTGAGGGACAGGTGCATCACGTCGCGGACCACGACCTGCCCGTCGCGGGCGACCGGCGTGGGCCGGATGCGGTGCACTCCGAGGATCGCCACCTCCGGGTGGTTGATCACCGGCGTCGCGAAGATGCCGCCGAGCGCGCCTAGGCTCGTGACCGTAAAGGTGGACCCGCCCACGTCCTCCGGGCGCAGCTTGCCGGACCGGCTGTCGACGGCGAGCCGCTCGATCTCTCGCGCCATGTCGAGGATGGAGCGCTCCCCCGCCCTGCGAAGCACCGGGACCGTCAGCCCCAGCTCGGTGGAGGTGGCGATCCCCACGTCGTACCAGCGCTTCAGGTGGAGCTCTCCCTTCTCCTCGTCGAAGGAGGCGTTGAGGTGCGGATAGCGCCCGAGCGCGGCCACGGCCGCCTTGACGATGAACGGGAGGAAGGTCACCTTCACCCCCTCGTCGGCAGCGGCGCGAGCCATGTGCTCCTTCATCCGGACGAGCTCCCCCACGTCGAGCTGCTCGACGAAGGTGAAGGCGGCAACGGTCCGCGTGGAACGGGCCATCTTCTCCGCGATCCGGCGGCGAAGCCCGCGGACCGGGACCACCTCGATGGCGCCGCCTGCCCGGGCAGGCGCCTCTGCCGGGGCGAGGGCCAGCGCCGTCGCGGCCACGGACTTGCCGTTCGCCTGGGAGCCGCGCAGGTCGTCCTTCGTGACCCGCCCGCCCGGCCCGGTCCCGCGCACGGACCGGATGTCGATGCCGAGCTCGCGGGCAAGCGCCCGCACGGCCGGCGTCGCGAGTGGCTTGGACCGCGCGCCGGCCGCCGGCGCGGGGCCGTCGGCCGGAAGGCCGGCGTTGACCGCGGTCCGCGCCTCCTGGGCGAGCGAGTCGGCCGCGGGGCGGGCGGCCGGAGCGCGGGCAGGTCCCTCGACCTCCATCTCCAGGAGGACGTGGTGGACCTTGGCGATGTCGCCCTCCTTCCAGAGGAGCCGGGTGATGCGGCCGCGCTTGGGCGACGGAATGGTGACCGTCGCCTTGTCGGTCATCACTTCGACGAGGGGTTGATCCTCGAGCACGGAGTCCCCGGGCCGGACGAGCCACTTCAGGACCTCGGCCTCCACGACTCCCTCGCCGATGTCGGGCAGCACGAGCTGGAACATGGCTCTCCCTGGAGGTCGGCCGCGCCTCTAGAACGCGACCACGTCGCGGATGGCCTTGTGGATGCGCGGGGCGCGGGGCAGGTACTCGTTCTCGAGCGTGTACGGGAAGGGCGTGTCGAAGCCGGTCACCCGGGTGACGGGGGCCTCGAGGCTCAGGAAGCAGCGCTCCTGCAGGAGCGCGGAGATCTCGGCTCCGAACCCGCAGGTGCGTGGCGCCTCGTGGACCACCACCGCACGCCCCGTCTTCTTCACGGACTCGACGAGCGTGTCGATGTCGAGCGGCTGCAGCGAGCGGAGGTCGACGACCTCGGCGTCGACGCCCTGGTCAGCCGCCATCCGCGCGGCTTGGTCCGCCTCGTGCCACATCGCGCCCCAGGCAATGACCGTGACGTCCTTGCCCTCCCGAGTCACCTTGGCCTTTCCGAGCGGCACGGTGTAGTCGCCCTCGGGGACCTCCCCCTTGGCGGCGCGGTAGACGCGCTTGGGCTCGAAGAAGAGCACCGGGTCGGGATCGCGGATGGCGCTGATGAGCAGTCCCTTGGCGTCATGCGGGTTCGACGGCACGACGACCTTGAGCCCGGCGGTGTGGATGAAGTACGCCTCCGGCGACTGGGAGTGGTAGTGGCCCCCCTTGATGCCGCCGCCGTAGGGGGAGCGGATGACCATCGGGCAGGCGTACTGTCCGCCGGACCGGTACCGGTACTTGGCCACCTCGTTCACGATCTGGTCCATGGCCGGGAAGATGAAGTCGGCGAACTGGATCTCGGGGACCGGCCGCAGCCCGTAGAGGGCCATGCCCAGAGCCGTGCCGACGATCCCGCTCTCCGCGAGGGGCGTGTCGATGACCCGATCGGACCCGAACTCGTCCTGCAGGCCCTGCGTGGCCCGGAAGACCCCGCCGAACTTCCCGACGTCCTCGCCCAGCACGACGACGTTCGGGTCGCGCCGCATCTCGAGGCGCAGGGCGTCGTTGACCGCCTGGATGATGTTCAAGGTGGGCATGTCGCGAACCCTCCCGGGGCAGCTAGCGTCCGCCGCCCGCGCCGGCTTCCTCGGCGGCAGCGGCGCGGAGCTCGGCGAGCTGTTCGCGCTGCTGCCACATGCGGCTCGGCGTAGACGCCGTCGAAGAGCGTCTCCACCGGCGGCTTCGCTGCGTAGCCCTCGGCCTCCTCGATGGCGCGCAGGATCTGCTCCCGGGCCTCGGTGCGGATCCGCTGCTGCTCGTCGCCGGCGAGCAGGCCGCGGCCGGAGAGGTACCTCTCCAGGCGGAGGATGGGGTCCTTCTTCCGCCAGGGCTCCACGAGCTCCGGCGCCCGGTAGGCCCGGGGATCGTCCGAGGTGGAGTGGCCCTCGACGCGGTAGGTGACGCACTCGATGAGCGTCGGCCCCTGGCCGGCCGAGGCCCGCTCCCGGGCCCGGCGCGCTGCGTTGCGAACCGCGAAGAGGTCGTTTCCGTCCACCCGCTCGCCGTGGATGCCGTAGGCGATGGCCTTCTGTGCCACGGTCTCCGACGCCGTCTGCAGCTCGCGCGGCACGCTGATGGCCCACCCGTTGTTGCGACAGAGGAAAACGACCGGCACCTTCCGCACGCCGGCGAAGTTGAGGGCGGCGTGGAAGTCGTTGGCGCTCGTCGCTCCCTCGCCGAAGTAGGTCAGCGCCACCATGTCGTCCCCGCGGATCCGGGAGGCCCAGGCCGCTCCCACGGCGTGCGGGATCTGCGTGGCGATGGGGGAGCTGATGGACGTGTACCGGCCCTGGCGCCAGGTCTCGTGGCACGGCATCTGGTGCCCCAGCATGCGGTCGCCGGCGTTGCCGAGGAGGTCGCAGACGAATGTCGGCAGCGGCATGCCCCGCATCAGGGCCGCCGCGTGCTCCCGGTAGGACGGGAAGATCCAGTCGCGGTCCTCCATGGCTGCGGCGGCACCGAGGACGGCTGCCTCCTCGCCGATGGCGCCCACGTAGAATCCGATGCGCCCCTGGCGCTGCAGCATGATCATCCGCTCGTCGAGCTCGCGGCCGAGCACCATCCAGCGGTAGAGGCGCAGGATCTGGTCGTCGGGGAGGCCGACCTCAGACGGGCTCGCCGTCCCGTCCTCGGCGAGCACCGAGAGCAGCGGGAATTCCCGCTCGTACCGCGTGCCCTCCCGCTGCCCGGCGGCGGCCGACTGCTTTCGCTTCCGCGCCTCCTCGATGTCGCGCACCCGTCGCATCGTCGCCCTCCCTGTCACGGTCCCGAAGGCCGGCCGCGTGCCTCGAATCTCACCCCTCAGGAACAGCTCGCCGGCGCGGTAGCTCGAGCGCACGAGCGGGCCGCTCGCCACGTAGCGGAACCCGTGGCGCTTGCCCGCGTCCTCGTAGGCCCGGAACCGCTCCGGGGTCACGAACTCCACCACCGGGAGGTGCCACGCCGACGGGCGCAGGTACTGGCCGAGCGTCAGGACCTCGACCCCGACAAGGCGCAGGTCGGCCATCGCCCCCTCCACCTCGGCATCGCTCTCCCCGAGGCCAACCATGAGGGAGCTCTTCGTGACCACGTGCGGAAACTCCCGCTTCATGGCCGCGAGTACGCCGAGCGTCTGGTCGTAGCCGGCGCGGGCATCCCGGACCACGGGTGTGAGCCGGCGAACGGTCTCGAGGTTGTTCGCGAAGACGTCCGGGCCGGCTCGCCCGATGGTTCGGACCGCCGCGAGGTCCCCCTGGAAGTCGGGCGTCAGCACCTCGACCTTCAGCCCCGGGACCTCCTTCAGGTGAGCGATGGCCTCCGCGAAATGGCCGGCGCCTCCGTCGGCGAGGTCGTCGCGGTCGACGCTCGTCACCACCACGTAGTCGAGTCCGAGCGCGCGCACCGCCGCGGCGACCCCGCGCGGCTCGTCGGGGTCGAGCGGCGGCGGGCGGGCGGCGGTCTTCACGTGGCAGAAGCGGCACCCCCGGGTGCAGGTGTCGCCCATCAACATGACCGTGGCGGTCCCGCCGCCCCAGCACTCGGCGACGTTCGGGCAGCGGGCTTCCTGGCAGACCGTGTGGAGCTGGAGGCCGCGCAGGGTCTCGCGCACCTTGCCGTACCGCTCGCCTCCCGGCACCCCCACCCGCAGCCAGGACGGCTTGCGGGCGTCGACGGGAAGGCCCGCGGCCTTCAGCGCAGCCAACTCCTCGCGCGCCGAGGGGGGCCCGGGCGGGGCTTCATCCGGTCCCAGGACGGGCAGGGGTCGGGGTGGCAGGGTCCGCATGAACGGGCGTTTTAGCCGCAGGGTTCCGGGCCAGCAAGGAGTGCCGCGTCGCGGGGGCTCAGTCTTGCTTCCTTAGCGGGAGTGCACCTCGGGCGCATGGTATAACGAGAGGCCTCTCGCCCCGGCCGGGGGGCACTCGTCGGAGGGCCGGACCGGATGTACGAGCCTGCGGTGGACGAATCCACCCGAGTCCTCATCGTCGACGACGACGCCGTGGTGCGGGACGCCATCGGCATGGTCCTCTCGGAGGAGGGTTACTCCTGCGACGCCGCTCCCGGAGCCGAAGCCGCCCTGGACGCCGCCCGCGAGGCCGAGCCTCACCTCGTCATCAGCGACGTCAAGATGCCGGACAAGGATGGGTTCTGGCTGCTCGACCGGCTGAAGAAGCTGCACCCGCGGACCGCCGTGGTGATGCTCACGGCCTACGGGGACACCGAGGCGGCCGTCGAGTGCCTTCGACGCGGCGCGTCGGACTACCTGCTCAAGCCGCCCAAGCCCACCGAGCTCGTTCGCTCGATCGAGCGGGCCCTGTCTCGGCGGCGGGACGAGCAGGCGAAGCTTCGCTACAGCAAGAGTCTCCAGCGCACCGTGAAGGAGAAGACCGCCGACCTCCGCCAGGCGCTCGTGGAGGTCGAGGCTGCCTACAACAGCACCCTCTACGCGCTCGTCGCCGCGCTCGACGCCCGGGAGCACGAGACCGGCGACCACTCCCAGAGGGTGGTCCGCTACACCCTCGCCCTGGCCGACCGCATGGGGGTCCCCGCCGCCCAGCGCAACGACATCGCCCGGGGTGCGCTCCTCCACGACATCGGCAAGATCGGCGTCCCGGACGCCATCCTCCTCAAGCCGGGCCCGCTCTCCGCGTCGGAGTGGGAGGAGATGCGGCGCCACCCGCAGGTCGGCTGGAACATCCTGCGCTCCATCGGGTTCCTGGCGGTGCCGGCGGACATCGTCCTCGCCCACCAGGAGCGCTGGGACGGGTCGGGCTACCCGCGCGGGCTCCGCGGCGAGGCCATCCCGCTCGGCGCCCGCATCTTCGCGGTGGCCGACACCCTCGACGCCATGACGAGCAACCGCCCCTACCGCCGGGGCCCCGGGTTCGCGGCCGCCATCGCGGAGATCTCGCGCCACGCCGGGACGCAGTTCGACCCCAAGGCGGTAGAGGCGATGCTCGCCATCGGGCAGGCGGGCCTCGAGGCCATCGCTCGGCTGGAGACCCGCCCCCTGTGAGCGCCGTCGCCGCTGCGGCCGAGCGCCCCCTCGCTGACGCCCAAGGGCGCCGCATCACCTACTTGCGCCTCTCGCTCACCGATCGCTGCAACCTCCGCTGCAGCTACTGCGCTCCGGCGGGCCGCCGCGGCAGCCGGGGCGCACCGCTCGCGCGCTCCGAAGATCGCCCGGCTGGCCGCCGTCTTCGCCCGGATGGGGATCCGCCGTATCCGCCTCACCGGCGGGGAGCCGACCCTCCGCCACGACCTCCCGGCGATCGTGACCGACCTCGTCGGCACCCCGGGGATCGAGGAGGTCGCGCTCACCACCAACGGCCAGCTGCTCGAGGACCAGGCCGGGCCTCTGCACCGCGCTGGCCTCGCCCGCCTCAACGTCTCGCTCGACACGCTCGACGCGGATCGGCTCCACCGCATCTCGGGCGCGGCCGCGGACCTCGGCCGCATCCGGCGCGGGATCGCTGCGGCCGCGGCGGCGGGCTTCACTTCGCTGAAGATGAACACGGTCGTGGTCCGCGGGGAGAACGACGGTGAGCTCGGCGAACTCGCCCGCTTCGCCTGGCGACACGGCGCCATCGCGCGCTTCATCGAGCTCATGCCGTTCGGCAGCGGGACACCGGTTCCCGTGGCGGAGATGCAGGGCCTCCTCGAGGCCCAGGGCGTGCATCTCGAGCCCGACGGGTCCCGGGGCTGGGGGCCCGCGCGGCATATGCGGGGGACCTCCTTGCAGGGGGAGCGGTCGAGCGGCCTCGTCGGCTTCATCGGCGCGCTCACCGAGAATTTCTGCAGCGACTGCAATCGCGTTCGCGTCGGGGCCGATGGGGCCCTGCGGGCCTGCCTCGGGGGCCGCGAGGAGGCGCCCCTCGGCGACCTCATCCGCGCCGGCGCCTCCGACGCTGCCCTGGCCGACTGCATCCTCCAGGCGCTCTCCCGAAAGGGGGACCGCCACGAGATGGGCGCGTCCCCGCTGCTCCCCATGGTCGGCCTCGGCGGGTAGCATCCCGCCCCGCCCGCGCCTAAACGATCCAGGGAGGGAAGCCGAAGGAGGTCCCCATGGCGAGGATCGCCCCCATCGCAGCCGCGGGAGCCGTCGCGTTCGCGGCGCTCGGCGCGCGAGCGCTTGCGGCGGACCCGTTTCAGCTCGTGACGGTAGACCAAGTGGAGAGGATGCTCTCCGCCAAGGACGTGGCCGTCTACGACGCCAACCCCGCGGAGGTGTTCGAGAAGAACCACCTCCCCGGAGCCCGCTTCGTGGGGCCCGACTTCGGGGCGAAGGCGCTGCCGTCCGACAAGGCCACGCGGCTCGTCTTCTACTGCGCCAACCCGCATTGAATGGCGAGCCACGCGGCCGCCCGTGAGGCGGCCCAGCTCGGCTACAGGCACGTGTACGTCATGCCCGACGGAATCCAGGGCTGGCTCCGCGCAGGGAAGCCGACCCAGAGCGGGTCGGGCTCCTAGCGGCCGCGGCCCAGGGCGTCAGTGCGCCACGACTCGCAGCGGGCCCGAGGGCTCGGAAGCCGTCGTCGCGTCCTTCTCGGCGACCTCGGCGAGGTGGGTGTGGATCTTCATCGAGCAGAACTTCGGCCCGCACATGGAGCAGAACTCGGCGCTCTTGAAGGAGTCGTGCGGAAGCGTCTCGTCGTGCATTGCCCGGGCGGTCTCGGGGTCGAGCGAGAGCGCGAATTGCTGGTTCCAGTCGAAGGCGTAGCGGGCCCGGGAGAGCGCGTCGTCCCGGTCGCGCGCGCCGGGCCGGTGGCGCGCCACGTCGGCCGCGTGGGCGGCGATCTTGTAGGCCACGATCCCCTGGCGCACGTCCTCGGCGTCCGGGAGCCCGAGGTGCTCCTTGGGGGTGACGTAGCAGAGCATCGCCGCGCCGTGCTGGGCCGCGATGGTCGCGCCGATGGCGCTCGTGATGTGGTCGTAGCCCGGGGCGATGTCGGTGACGAGCGGCCCGAGCACGTAGAAGGGAGCCTCGTCGCAGAGCTCCCGCTCCCTCTCCATGTTCATCGGGATCTGGTCGAGCGGGACGTGACCGGGCCCTTCCACCATCACCTGGACGTCGTGCTTCCAGGCGAGGCGCGTGAGGTGGCCGAGGACCTCGAGCTCCGCGAACTGCGCCTCGTCCGAGGCGTCGGCGAGGCACCCGGGGCGCAGGCCGTCGCCGAGCGAGAACGCGACGTCGTAGCGCTTGAAGATCTCGCAGATGGCCTCGAAGTGCGTGTAGAGGGGGTTCTCCTGCTTGTTGGCGAGCATCCACTGGGCCATGAGCGCGCCGCCGCGGGACACGATCCCCGTGATCCGGTGCGCCGCCTTGGGGATGAAGGCCCGCAGGAGCCCGGCGTGGATGGTCATGTAGTCGACGCCCTGGCGCGCCTGGGCCTCGATGACCTCGAGCAGGAGCGCGGGCGTGAGGTCGGCCACGTCCTTCACGTGGGCCATCGCCTCGTAGATCGGCACCGTGCCCACCGGCAGCGGGCTGTGGCGGAGGATCGCCTCGCGGATCTCGGGAATGTTTCCGCCGGTCGAGAGGTCCATGACCGTGTCCGCGCCGTACTTGAGGCAGATGCGCAGCTTCTCGAGCTCGCCCTCGATGTCGCTCACCACCGCGCTGTTGCCGATGTTCGCGTTGATCTTGCAGGTCGCGGCGACTCCGATGGCCATCGGCTCGAGCTCGGGGTGGTTCACGTTCGCGGGGACGATCATGCGCCCCCTCGCGACCTCGGCCCGCACCACCTCGGGGTCGAGCCGCTCGCGGCCGGCCACGTGGCGCATCTCTTCGGTCACCCCGCCCTGCCGCGCGTAATGCATCTGGGACACGTTCGGCTGCCCGCGGCGCTTCGTCACCCATTCCGTCCGCATGCGACGTCGACCTCCGCTTCGAGGGAGGGTGAGGGTATCGACCGACCTGACCGAAGTCAAACGCCGGCGGCGCGGCGTCCACCGTCGCGGCGAACGCCCCTCTCGCGACCTGCCCGCGGCTCGGCGACCGCTACTTGCGCAGCGCCCGGAAGGCGTCGCGGCCGGCGTAGCGGGCCGCCTTGCCGAGCTCCTCCTCGATGCGCAGGAGCTGGTTGTACTTGGCAATGCGGTCGGTGCGCGAGGCGGAGCCGGTCTTTATCTGGCCGCAGTCGCACGCCACCGCGAGGTCGGCGATGGTGGTGTCCTCGGTCTCGCCCGAGCGGTGGCTCATGACGCTCGTGTAGCCGGCGCGGTGAGCCATCCGCACCGCCTCGAGCGTCTCGGTGAGCGAGCCGATCTGGTTCACCTTCACGAGGATCGAGTTGGCCACGCCCTCGGAGATGCCGCGGCCGAGCCGCTCCACATTGGTGACGAAGAGGTCGTCGCCGACGAGCTGAAGCTTGCCCCCGAGCCGGTCGCTCACGATCTTCCAGCCCTTCCAGTCGTCCTCGTCGAATCCGTCCTCGATGGAGACGATCGGGTAGGCCTTGGCAAGCTTCTCGTACCAGTCCGCGAGCCCACGGGCGTCGAAGGCCTTGCCCTCTCCCTTGAGCGTGTACTTCCCGCTCTTGCGGTCGAAGAACTCGGAGGCGGCGCAGTCGAGCGCGAGCGCCACGTCCTT
Organism: uncultured delta proteobacterium; assembly: GCA_963754915.1. Lineage (GTDB taxonomy): Bacteria > Myxococcota > Myxococcia > Myxococcales > Anaeromyxobacteraceae > DATJZG01. The sequence continues at coordinate 298,862 of CAVWHZ010000013.1, forward strand.
GCCCGCCTTCAGCCCGGCCTGCTTGATGGCCTCCATGATGAGCGCGAGAGCCTCCTCGTTCGAGTCCAGGCTCGGGGCGTAGCCGCCCTCGTCCCCGACGCCGGTCGAGACCCCCCTGCCCTTCAGCACCTTCTTCAGCGCATGAAACACCTCTGCCCCGTAGCGCAGCGCCTCGGCGAAGCTCGGAGCCCCGAGCGGTACGACCATGAACTCCTGGATGTCCACGTTCGAGTCGGCGTGGGCGCCCCCGTTCAGGATGTTCATGAGCGGCACGGGGAGCGTGCGGGCGTTGACGCCCCCCACGTAGCGGTAGAGCGGCAGCTCGTGGCCGGCCGCCGCAGCCTTGGCGGCCGCGAGCGAGACGCCCAGAATGGCGTTCGCCCCGAGCTTGGACTTTGCCGCGGTGCCGTCGAGCGAGCACATGCGCTCGTCGAGGCCCGCCTGGTCAGAAGCATCCATCCCGACGACGGCCGGACCGATGAGGTCGGTCACGTTGCGAACGGCCTTGCGGACGCCCTTGCCGAGGTACCGCCCCTTGTCGCCGTCCCGGAGCTCGAGCACCTCGTGCTCGCCCGTCGAGGCACCCGAGGGAACGGCGGCGCGGCCCACGTCGCCGGTGGCCACGGCCACCTCCACCTCGATGGTCGGGTTGCCGCGGGAGTCCAGGATCTCTCGCGCGCTGACGTTGATGATCTCGGTCATGATGGGCCTTCCTCCGGGGAGCGGGGGCCGCTATTTGCCCGCGCCGGGCCAGTGCCGTCAACGTCTCGCTCGGGTCCGCGCGCCCCTCCGCGGAGCTTGACCGGCCGCGCCGGAGGGGCTAGAGGCCGGAGGCGTCACGCGGAGGAAACATGGCTCGACTGCTCGACGGCAAGGTGGCGGTGGTGACGGGCGCCGGCAGCGGCATCGGACGGGCTCACGCCCACGCGCTCGCCCGCGAGGGCGCGCGCGTGGTGGTGAACGACCTCGGGGGCGATCGCCACGGCGGCGGGCGCGGGGGAGAGGCGGCCGACAAGGTGGTGGCCGAGGTCCAGGCCCAGGGTGGACAGGCGGTGGCGAGCTACGACTCGGTGGCCACGCGCGAAGGCGCGGACGCCATCCTATGGACGGCGCTCAACAAGTTCGGCCGCGTCGACGCCTGGGTCAACAACGCCGGGATCCTGCGCGACCGCACGCTCCTCAACCTCTCCGACGACGACTTCGACCGGGTGATCGACGTCCACCTCCGCGGGACGTTCCTCTGCACGCAGGTGGCCGCGCGGGCCATGAAGCTCCAGGGACAGGGCGGCCGCATCATCAACACCTCGAGCCTCTCCGGCCTCGTCGGGAACTTCGGCCAGGCGAACTACGGGGCCGCCAAGGCCGGCATCTACGGGCTCACCCGGGTGGCTGCCCTGGAGCTCGAGCGCTTCGGGATCGCCGTGAACGCCATCGCCCCGGTGGCCCTCACCCGGATGACGAGCGACCTCAAGATGATGCAGGCGGCGCGCGACGAGGAACTCGGGCCGCAGTTCATCGCCCCGGCGGCGGTCTTCCTCGCGAGCTCGCTCGCCGACGGCATCACCGGCCAGGTGCTGGGCGTGCAGGGCGGGAAGATCTTCCTCTACCGGATGGAGACGACCGCTGGAGCGGAGAAGGACCCCGCCGCGGGCCCCTGGACGCCACAGGAGATCCGCGCCGCCTGGGACCGGATCGGCGCCTAGCCGTAGTCGATGATGATGACGCCTCGGTCGGAGGGATCGTGGCCGTCCGCCGGCTTGCCGCCGTCGTCGGGAACCGACGGCGTCGGCAGCGGGATCTGGACCGATGGCCGGTCGTCGCGCTCGCGCTCGCGCCGCTTGATCTCCTCGATGACGAAGGCATCCAGCATGCCTCGGCTCCGCGGTGCGGGGCGGCGCGCCGGCGCCCCCCGTCGCCTCCTCGTGGCTTCCTAACGCCTCCGCAGCGTGGCGCAACCGCGCAGGCCGGCGGCCCTCGATCCGACTAGCACGGCCCCGTTGGCAGGGTCAAGAACGACCCTCGGCGCGAACCTTGAATGCCTCGAGGGTGCGCGGCAGCTGAACCTTCGTGAGCTCGTCGCTCACTCGGTCGACGATCGACTGGGGGATGAGCGGCGGCTTCGACACCTGGACCTCGACCGTGTAGCGCGCGAGCGTGTTGCCGGCGTGGGGGAGGAGCTCCCACGACCCGTTCGAGATCTTCATCATGTCGCTCTTGACGAGCGACCAGGTCACCTTGTCCGGCTTGAACTCGATGTGGCGCAGGACGTACTGGACCGTCTTCACGCCCAGATCCACCTTGTACTCGATGTCCCGGAAGCCCTTCGCGACGTGCACGACGCGGCAGCTCCGCACCGACGGCACGAACTGGGGATAGCTCTCGTAGTCCACGACGAGCTCGTAGAACTGCTCGACCGGCACGCCGATCACCATCTCCCGCGAGATCTTGGACGCCATGCGCCTCCCGATGTGCCCCGGCCCGTCGGGCGGGGGTGTGCCGCAGCAGCCCAGCCCTCGATATAGCCGGCCCGGCCCTACGTGGCGACCTCCTCGCCCACTGCCAGCCGTCGCAGCAGATTGGCGGGCATGCGCCGCACGCGGCCCTCGAGGTCCACGCAGGCGTGAACGGTGAATCCCGTGGCGATGAGGTCCTCCCCCCGGTGCACGCTGTAGCCGAACCGGGCGGACGCCCGCCTCACCTCCGCGAGCCGGATCTCGACGCCGAGCAGGTCGTCGTAGCGCGCCGGCCCGCGATAGCTCACTCCGGCCTCGACCACCGGGAGCGCCAGCCGCTCGCGCTCCTCGAAGTCTCGGTAGGAGAGGCCCTTGGCGCGCAGGAACTCGGTTCGACCGGCCTCGAAGTAGCGCAGGTAGTTCGCGTAGTAGACGACGCCCATCTGGTCGGTGTCGCCGTAGATGACCCGGATCTCGATGCGGACCATGACTTCGGTGCTCGGACCTGCCCGGCCGGGCGCGAGGGAGGGGCTGGCCCCTCGCCGCGCCCTAGACCGACTCGATGCGGATGAGCCGGGTCGGCGCCACCGTGGCGTCGAACCGGTCGATTTCGTGGATGGCGGCGCGAAGGTCGGCCTCGCGTGCCTGGTGCGTCAGGATCACCACCGCCACCGGTGCGCCCTCCAGCTGGTGCTCGCGCTGCTGCACGCCGGCGAGCGAGATGCGCCGGTCGGCCAGCGTCTGCGCGATGCGCGCGAGGACGCCGGGCACGTCCTTCACGTTGAAGCGGAGGTAGTACGGGCAGACGATCTCCGCCGGGGACTGCAGCTCGACGAGCGGCTGAACCGGCGGGAGCGGGACGCGCCCCGGGCTGCCGGAGAGGATGTTGCGGGTCAGGTCGATGATGTCCGACACCACGGCGCTTCCGGTGGGCATCGCGCCAGCGCCTTGGCCAAAGAGCATCGACGGGCCGAGCGCCTCGGAGCGGAGCAGAACCGCGTTCATGGCGCCGCGCACCCCGGCGAGCATGGAGCCGGTCGGGATGAAGGTCGGGTGCACGCGGGCCTCGATCCGGTCGCCGCCGGGGCCGCCGTGGGGCCCGCAGCGCCTCGCCACCGCGAGCAGCTTGAGCGCGTACCCCGCCTCCTTGCCCCACGCGAAGTCCTCCGGCAAGAGCCCGAGGATTCCCTCGGTGAGGACGTCGCCGGGCTTGAGCCGCGCGCCGAAGGCGAGCTGGGCGAGCACGCAGAGCTTCTGGGCCGCGTCCCCTCCCGACACGTCGAGGGTCGGATCGGCCTCGGCGTACCCCAGGCGCTGCGCCTCGGCGAGCGCGACCCCAAGGGGCTCGCCACGCTCGGCCATCGCGGTGAGGATGAAGTTGGTGGTGCCATTCACGATGCCATGCAGGGCCTGGATCCGGTCGGAGGCGAGCGCCTCTCGCAGCGTGCGGATCACCGGGACGCCGCCGCAGACGGCTCCCTCGTAGTACACGTCGACGCCCCTCTCCTGGGCGATCCGAAAGACGTCGTCGCCGCGAAAGGCAAGTAGCGCCTTGTTGGCCGTGACCACGTGCTTGCCCCGCTGCAGAGCGCCCACCACCAGGTCGTAGGCCTCCGTCGTCCCGCCCACGAGCTCCACCACCACCGCGATACCGGGGTCCTCGATGAGGTCCTGGTAGCGCGTGGTGAGCAGCGAGCGGTCCACGTCCACCATCCGCTCCTTGCCCGGGTCGCGGACTGCCACGCGCCGCACCGCGATGCGGGCACCGAGCCGGGCCTCGATCTCCGCGCGCGTGGCTGCGCAGGATGGAGAGGACACCGCCCCCGACGGTCCCGAACCCGGCGATCCCGATTCCGACTTCTCGCATCACCTCTCCTCCAGGCGATAGGACTCCAGCTCTGCTCGAACCTGGGGCGTGCTCGTCCCCGCCACGACGGCATCGGTGTGGATCCGGATCGGACCGACCCCGGGAGCATAGGAGATCTCGAGGACCGTCTCGGCATCCGGCCCTGCCCGGTTCCGGGACCGAACGCGGACGCATCCCTCGAACGTCCCGGCCGGGACCCGCACGGTCTCGCCGACCGCAGCGATCTCGTAGTGCTCGGTGGAGGTCACGCTCACCACCGACGACCACCGGCTGCCGAGATCGAAGGGAGCGCACAGGATCCGGCGCATCCGGTCCTCCAGGCAACCGTGGGCGGCCCGAAGCGCACCCCTGTCGCTGTCCAGGTAGTAGCCGTCGGCGTCCCGGGAGAGGATGCGGACGGTGCGGCGCTTCACGGTGCCCGCGGGCAATTGCGGCGATCGGTCGAGGTAGGTCCACTGGTTCCCGACCGCAAGCGGGAAGTACGCCGCCGGGCTCTCCGCCGCCGGCGACGCGGTGCCGCGCTCCGGCGAATGGGCGCAGGCCGCGACGACGACCGCGAGGACGAGGAGGGTTCGGATCGGCACGGCTCGCATCTTACCCTCAAAGCGCCGGGGCGTGCGCGCGGCTCAGCGCCTCTTCGCGGCCTCCGCTGCGGGTGGCCCGCGCCGTCGCAGCGTGGAAAGCGCGTCGCGCGCCGCCTGTTTCACGGTTGGTTCCGGGTGGCCGGAAGCGAGCGTCTCGAGGTAGGCCTCCGCCTCGGGGCCGCCGATGTCGCCGATGATGAACACGAGCTGGGTGACGAACGGGCCTTCGCGACGGTGGGTGAGCTCGATGAGCGGCCCCACCGCGCGGGGGTCGCGGATCTGCGCCAGCGCTCCCACCGCCCGCTCGACCACCTCCGGGTCCGGGTCGGACAGGCGCGGAAGTAGAGCCGGGACGACCGCGGGACTGTGGCGGTCCGCGAGCACCCTCACCGCCAGGTCGCGCATCCTCGGGTCGCCGGAGCCGAGGTCTCGAATCACCTCGGCTTCCGGCTTGTCGGTCTCGGCGAGGGCGAGTGCGAGGACGTCGGCAGCGCGCCCGGCCCCGGCCTCGATGGCCCGGAGCAGCGCCGTGCGCGGGTCCTCGCCAGAGCGCACGGCCTCGGAGTACCGCGCCATCTCCCGGATGCCCTCGGCCTCCTCCCCGGGCGCGACCTCGAGCCCCACGAGCACCTCCACCTGCGGCCCGCCCCCCGGCCGGGAGGAGGCGCGCGCGTCGACGAGGGCCACCGTCGCTCGGCACAGGCGCGCCCCCTCCACCGGCTCCGGAGGTGGCACCCGGAAGCCGGGGGACCGCCCCAGCGCCGCGAGCGCCGCGCGGCGGAGATCGTCGCGGTCGATGCCCAGCGACCGGAGCACGGCCGGGTCGATCCCCTCCGCCACCGATACCCCGGTGACGACGCACGGGCGGGGCGTCGGGCGACAGGCCGCCAGCCCGGCGAGCACCAGGGCGGCGAGCCGGCAGAGCCAGGGTCGGCGCGAGGCGACGCCCCCGGCCGCCACCAGCTACCCCGGCTCCCCGCTGCCGCCGGGCTCCGGCGGCGAGGGCGGCGGCAGCGCGGGCAACGGCTCGGACACCGCGCCCGGCAGAGTCGCGGAAGGCTCCCCAGACGTGCTGGATGCCGGGGGTGCGGCCTCCCCGGGTGCACCTTCCCGGGGTGCACCCTCCCGCGTCACCCCCTCGCCCTCGGGGCGCTTCTCCCCGCGTCCGCGGCCCCCGCGGCGACGACGACGGCGGCGACGGCGGCGACCCTCGCCCGGCTCTCGCGGGGCCTCCCCCTCCGGCCGCGCCTCCGCGGCCGTCGTTCCGGGCTCGTCCGGACCTGCCTCCTCGCCCTCCTCGCCGTCGTCCCCGTCCCCGTCCTCGGCATCCTCGGGCTCGGAAGGCTCCGCACGGTCCCTTGCGGGGCCAGAAACGTCGACCACCACCGACGGCGTGCCCTCCTCCACGTCCGCGTCGGCGTCCGGCTCGGCCTGTGTCCCCGCCTCGGGCCGCTCCCGCTCCTCGCGGCGGTCGCGCCCCTCGCGGCGGTCCCTCTCCTCCCGGCGCGCCCGCCGCCCGGACTCCTCGCGCTGGGCGGACTCCGCCGCCTGGGAGAAGTAGGCCTCGTCGGCCTCCGGGATGGTCACCAGGCGGCAGGCCACGCCCGCTTCCGCGAACGCCTCCGCGAGTGACTCTCCGGCAAGGAGCAGGACGGGCATCTGGCTCGCGGCGGCAGCCTCGGACCGCGCGTCCCTGGCTGCGTCGCCGGCCGTCACGAGGACGCCGATCTGGGCGCCGTAGTGGCCCAGGTCGCGGCGAACCTCGGTCACGTCACGGCGGCCGGCACCTGCGCCGCTGCGGATCACCCTCACGCAGTGGCGCACGTCGGCGAGCCCCATGCGGCGGCGGCCCGTGAAGACGACGTGCTCGCGACCTCGCTTTGCGACCTTGAGCTCGCGCAGCCCCATCTTCTCGAGGAGCCGCGCACTGAGCCACTCGACGGTCGGCCCGTCGCACTCCCGCAGCCGGCGTCGCAGCGCAGCGAGCGCGCTCCTGCGGAGTTCGTCCGGACCGGCGGGTGCGCGGGCAACGGCGCCGGGGGCAGGACGCTCCCCGGGCTCGGGCTGGGCCTCGAGCGTCACGGCCTCGCCATCGATGGCGAAGAGCGCCTTGCGGCCCGATGCCTCGCGCCGCCGGTTGTCCTCCCGCAGCGCGGCACCGAGCGACTCCACGTCGCGGACGAAGGCGTCCGGCATCAGCGTCCGCTCCGCGCCCAAGGCGGCGAGTTCCCGCAGGGAGAGCGGATGCTCCGCGCCTGCCAGGATCTCGTAGGCCACCTCGGCGGGCGGCGGGAAGCGATGCCGCTTCTCCGCGCCCTCGCCCTCCTCGCGGCGACGGCCCCGGCCGCCCTCCCGCCCCTCGCGGCCCTCGCGGCCAGCGCTGCGGGACAGGTCGCGCGCCGGGATCGGATGGCGCTCCCTGGGGCGGTAGGCGGGGTCGTCGACCGGAGGACCCTCGACGAGCTGGTCCAATCCGGTCGGGTCCTCGGGCAGCCCCCACTCCTCCAGCGCGAACGTCCCCGGCTGGACCACCACGATGCGTCGGTCGGGGCGCGGCAGCCTGCAGTGCGCCGCGAGCTGACCCGCCATCGTCTCCTCGGGGATCTTCCCGACGTGGTCGAGCAGGGTCTCGCGGATGGCAATCTCCGCGATCTTCCGGAAGTGGAGCGGCTTGCCTTCCCGCTTCAGCACCTCGACGGCTGCTTCGGTGAAGGTCATTTGAAGATCTCGAAATCCTTGGCGTTTCGGCGGCGCTCCGGCGCCACTCGATCGAATCGGTCATCTTGTGTCGGGTCTCGAACCCTGTCAACGTTGAATTGTCCGGCGCCGGCGGGCCATTCCATGTGGCGAGGCGGCCCGCGCGGGTGCGCCGAGCGTGAACTGCGATGATCCACGTGCGCATCGGCCACGGCTGGAGCTCCGACCCTGCGCTCCGCAGGGCGCTGCAGGGCGCCTCCCACGCCCGTGCCCGCGCCGCAGCCGTGCGCAGCATCGTGGACGTGATCGCCATCGAGGTCGACGGGGTCGACATCGCCGCGGGGCGCACGGAAGGCCCCGTCCTCGACACGGCCAGCCTTCTCGTGCGCGCCCTCGCTACGCTCGCGATGGGCGCCGCCCACGCCTCGGTGGCCTTCGAGGAGGGAGCCGTCGAGCTCGTGCTCCGGCGACGTGGGGGCAGCGCGCTGCTCTCCCTCGTCACCCTCTCGCGGCCGGCCCGGGTGCTCGCGCACGAGGTGGAGGTGGACCTCGAGGCGCTCGCGAGCGCCGCCCGAGAGGCCGCGAGCGAGTGGTGCCGGCGGGTCGCCGCCCTCGCCCCAGGCGTCGCCGGGGCCCCCGCGCTGCGCCGGCTGCTGCGCGACGCGTCCCGCGCCGCCCGGCTCGCGCCGGCCGCAGCGGCCGGCCCGGCAAGCTCCGCGCGCTCGCACCGTCCGCGCCGCCGGGGCCTGCCGGCCTGCAGCTTCGAGCTCCACGACGAGGAGGGCCAGCTCGGCGGCTGGAGGGGGCCGGGCGCCGACCTCGCCTCCCTGCTCGTCCCGGGGCGCGTCGCCGTCCGCGGCACCGACGGGCGCGAGATCCTCTCCGTCTCCGGTGCGCCCTTCCTCGCCTTCCGGGACCTGTGCGCGGCCGCCACCCGCCTCGTCGCTGCGGGCGGCCACGGCTCGGTCTCCTTCCAGCTCGCCCGGCCAGGGCGCCGCAGGCCGGTGACCGTTGAGGTCGACGCCGCCACGGGCGACCTCTCGGTGGACGGCACCCCCGCAGGCAGCGCGGACCCGCTCGCGCTTGCGCGCGCTCTCCTCGAGGGCGTCGCCGACTTCTGCGCCGTCGTCGAGGCCCGCAGCTCGGCGCAGGCCGACAATGCCCACCTCTCGGAGCTCCGCGACTCTGCCGCGTTCGCCCTCGCCCACGTGCGCGAACTCCAGGCGGGCGACCGGCCGGCCGCGCGCGGGCGGCGCCTGCGCATGGCCCGGCAGCACGCGCGGTCCGGCCCGCCGCTCGCCGCCGGGCGGCTTCGCCAGGTGTCCTTCCGGAGAGTCCTCGCCGCCGAGGTCGGAGCCCCGGCCGCCCCCGCCCTGCTGCTCGCAGGGGACCGGCTGATCGCCTGCGGCAGCCGCTGCACGCTGGGGATCGACTCCGCCGACGCCTCGGTGAGCTGGCGCGCCGCCGGAGCCGCGCAGGCCGCCCTGACCGACGGCACGCTGGTGCTCGCCACCGGATCCGATCTCTCCTGCGTCTCCGCGTCCGATGGGGCGGTCCGCTGGAGCCGCCCGCTCCCGCCGACGGCTGCTTTGGTCCAGTCTCTCGTCGCCGCGGCCGGCGGCCAGCTCGCGCTGCTCGCCGCCGGCCGCGCCACCGCGGTGGATCTCGCTGGCGGTCGCGACGGCTGGTCGTTCGAGTCGCCGGGGGCGCTGCGGCTCGCCGCCGCCCGCTTTGGCCCGGTGCTCGTGCTGGCCGCCGACACCGGGCTCGTGCACGGCGTCGACCCCGAGGGGCGCGTGGTCTGGCGGCTGCGCGGCCCCGGGCCCCTCGCGGCGCCGCCCGCTCTCGGCGCCTCGCGCTGCCTGCTCCTCTTCCGCACGCCGCTCGGCGCCACCCTCACCGGGGTGGACGCGGCCACCGGGAGGAGGACCCTCGAGGCCCCGCTCGACCTGACCCCTTCCGGGCCGCCGGTAGGCTTTGCCGGCAGGGTGGCCGTCCCCGGAACCGTGGGCGGCGACCCGGTGGTCACGGTGCTGGAGGCCGACGGCAGCCCGGCCTGGACGAGCGCGCCGTCGCTCGGGCCCGGCCCCTTCGCGCTCTCGGCGGGCCGGTCGCTCCTGCTCGCAAAGACTGCCGACGGGTCCTGCGCGGCGCTGGGCCGCGACGGTGCCCCTCGCTGGACCCGGTCTCGCGAGGGAGAGGTCGCGGTCGTCGGCAACCTCGCGCCCGTCCTCCTGAGGGGCATCGCGCTCGTGCCCTCCGAGGAGGTGGAGGTGATCGACCTGGAGCGCGGCGAACGGGTAGGCCTCGTCCCGGTCCAGGCGCCGGCGTCCCTGATCGCCTCGGACGACCTCTCCACGTGGGCCCTCGACGGCGAGGGACTGCTCGTCGCCGCGCGGCTGCGCGGCCACCTGTCGGTGGTCGGGGACTGACGGCGGGAGAGGCCCTAGACGCCGAGGAAGAGCCGCCGCCCGAAGTTCAGCGCCAGCTCGGCGTCGAAGATCCTCTGCGCGGAGGCCTCGATGTCGTACGGCACGCGCACGAACTCGACGGAGCGTGGCTCGGAATCGTAGACGACGAAGCAGGCGCGGTTGTCGTAGTCGCGGGGCTGGCCCACCCATCCCACCGAGATGATGTACTTGTACCCCTTGCGGAGCCCGAAGCGCCGCGAGGAGACCTCGTGGACCTCGTTGCCCGGGTGGAGCGCGAAGACCTTGCAGAGGTGGGAGTGGCCGATGAACGTCACGTCCGGGAGCCCGGCCATGTGAGGCAGGAGCTCCTCCGCCTGCTCGCGGGCGAAGATGTAGTCGTAGCTCTCGGGGTGGAGCGGCGAACCGTGGCTGAAGCCCACGTCCTCGATGCGGTGCTGATAGGGCAGGCCGCGCAGCCACTCCAGGTGGCCCGCATCGAGCTTCTCCGACGTCCAGTCGAGCGCGTGGCGCGCGGCGTCGTAGTAGAAGCTGTAGTCCATTCGGCCGGCGACGGCAGCGTCGTGGTTGCCGAGGAGCGTCACCTCGGCAATCGAGCGCACGGCGGTGCAGCACTCGTTGGGGCTCGCCCCGTAGCCGACCACGTCGCCGAGGCAGATGACGCGGTCCACCTGCTGGGCCCGCAGGACCTTCAGGACCTCGGTCATGGCCTCGAGGTTGGAATGGACGTCGCTAATGATCCCGATTCGCATCAAGCCGCCCGAAAGCGACGCCCGGCTCCCTTGCTTGCGCAGCCGGCGCGCAGACTAGCGGCGCCCAGCCGAGGCGTCAACTCCGCGAGACGTCCCCTTCCAGGATGTCGAGTTCCAGGTCGTCGAAATGGGTGAGCCCGCGGAACTCCGCGTACCGCTGGCGGATTTCTTCCGACGTCAGCTCCCGCAACCGCTCCAGGCTGAACTTCTCCACCGCGAAGCTCGCGAGAACCCCCCCGAGGACGATGGCGCGGCGCATGGTGGCGTGGTCGAGTGTTCCCGCCCGGGCCAGGTAGCCCATGAAGCCCCCGGCGAAGCTGTCCCCCGCCCCGGTGGGGTCGAAGAGCTCGGGAAGGGGGTACGCGGAGGCCGCGAAGACCTCCTCCCCGGAAAAGAAGAGCGCCCCGTACTCCCCGCGCTTCACCACCACGGCGCGAGGGCCAAACGACAGGATGGCGCGGGCGGCGCGCACGACGTTGTGCTCCCCCGCGAGCTGCCGCGCCTCGGCGTCGTTCACGAAGAGCAGGTCCACGCGCTTCAGCGTCTCGACGAGGCTCGCCCGCTTCGACGAGATCCAGAAGTTCATGGTGTCCGCGGCCACGAACCGCGGGGAACGCACCTGCTCGAGCACCCTCCGCTGCAGATCCGGGTCGATGTTCCCGAGGAAGATGTGGCTCGAGTCCCGGAACGACTCGGGCAAATCGGGGCGGAAGTCGGCGAACACGTTCAGCTGGGTGTCGAGCGTGTGCGCCTGGTTCAGGTCGAACTCGTAGCGCCCCGACCAGCGGAAGGTTCGCCCCGGTCGACGGGACAGGCCGGCGAGGTCCACTCCGCGGCCCCGCAGGAAGGCGACGTGCTCCTCGGGGAAGTCGTCGCCCACCACGGCCACGAGCCGCACCGGGCCGAAGAAGCTCGCGCAGGTGGAGAAGTACGTCGCGGACCCGCCGAGGACCTCGCGGCGCGTGCCGAACGGGGTCTCCACCGAGTCCAGGGCCACCGAGCCGACCGCGAGGAGCGCCATGGGTGCGCTGCTCTACCTCGTCGGCACGCCCGGGGTCAACGGTTTCGGCCGTCCGGCCCGGCGGGGATCCCCCGGTCCGCCCTCGGCGGCCAGCTGACCGCAGGCGGCGGCGATGTCGCGCCCCCGGTTCCGGCGCACCACCGCGGTCACGTTCCGGGCGACGAGAAGGTCGCGGAAGCTCTCCACGCGCGCCGTCGCCGGGCTCTGGAATCCCAGCCCCGGGTTCTCGTTGTAGGGGATGAGGTTCACCTTCGCCTTCATGCCCCGCACGAGCCGCGCGAGCCGCTCGGCGTCCGCGTCGCCATCGTTCACCCCTGCGAGCAGCACGTACTCGAAGGTGATCCGGCGGCCCTTCTTCATGGGGAACGACCGGCACGCCTCGAGGAGGTCCGCTAGCGGCCAGCGGCGGTTGAGCGGCATGAGCGCGGTCCGGATCTCGTCGGTGGTGGCGTTGAGCGACACGGCCAGCTTGACGTCGGTCTCCTCCCCCAGTCGCCGCATCGCGGGCACGACCCCGGAGGTGGAGACGGTCACGTGCCGGGTGGAGAAGTTCGGGCCGTCCTCCGAGAGCAGCACGTCGATGGCCGATTTCAGGTTGTCGTAGTTGTGGAGCGGCTCGCCCATGCCCATGAACACCAAATTGGTGAGCGGGCGAGGCCCGCTGCCCTCGCGGAGTTCCACCAGCCGCCGATTGGCGCGGGCCACCTGGTCGAGGATCTCCCCGGTCGAGAGGTTGCGCGCCAGCCCCATGGTTCCGGTCATGCAGAACGTGCAGCCGACGGCGCAGCCGGCCTGGGTCGAGACGCACAGCGTCTTCCGGTCGGTCTCCGGCATGTAGACCGACTCGATGAGCCTGCCGTCGCAAGTACGCCAGGTCCACTTGACGGTGCCGTCGGCCGAGCGCGCCTCGGCGGCGCACTCGAGCGGCTCGAGCCGCACCTCGGAGGAGAGCGCCCGGCGCAGCTCCGCCGGGAGATCGGTCATCTCCTCGAGGGATGCGGCGCCCTTGCGGTGCAGCCAGCGGTAAATCTGGCGGGACCGGTAGGGCTTCTGCCCAAGCCGGGCCACCAGCGCGTCGAGCTCGGCACGCGCCATCGAGCGCAGGTCGGGGCGCTCCGTCGGGGCCACCTCTAGGCCTCCTGGCGGACCACGGGCGCCGGGGCCGGGCGCGGCAGCTCGCGCCGCGCAATCTCGACGCGCGTCACTCGCCGCTCGTCGCCGCCCCGGACGGTGAAGGTGAGGCCGTCCCACTCGAGCACGGCCCCGACGTGCGGCACCCGCCCGGCAGTGGCGATGACGAACCCCCCGAGGGTCTCGTAGTCGCCCTCCTCGGGGAAGCGAAGCTCCTCGGACCGAGGCTCGGGGGACGACTCGGTCTCCCGGTTGAGGAACTCCTCGAGCTCCCGCAGTGGCACGGTGGCGTCGGCAATCCAGAGGTTCGGTCCGACGGGCTTCACCCGCGCGGCCTCGGCGTCCGCCTCGTCCTGGATCTCCCCCACAATCTCCTCGAGGACGTCCTCCAGGGTGACGACGCCGCTCGTCCCACCGAACTCGTCCACCACCACCGCGAGGTGGGTCTTCCGGCGCTGCATCTCCTTCAGAAGGCGCGAGATCTTCATCTGCTCGGGGACGAAGAAAGCGGGCTTCAGCAGCTTGTCGAAGGGGATGGCCCGGAGCTCGCCCTTCTTCAACTCGCCGATGATGTCGCGCACCATGAGGATCCCGACGATGTTGTCGATGGAGCCCTCGTAGACCGGCATCCGGCTGTACGGGTTCTCGGTCACCACCCGGACGATCGCCTCGGGCGGGGCGTCCCGGTCGATGGCCACCATGCCCGTCCGCGGCACCATGATCTCCTTCACCACGCGGTCCGCGAACTCGAGCACGCTGTTGAGCAGCTCCTCCTTGACCGCGTCGAGCACGCCCTCCCGGGTGCCCATCTCGATGAGGTACTCGATCTCCTCGCTCGTCACGGCGGGGGCCGGCGCGACCCTGCCGCCGAACAGGACGACGAGGCCGTGGGTGGCTCGCACGAGCCCGCTCGAGACCGGCCACAGGACCCAGTAGAGGACCACCACGAAAGGGATGGAGAAGACCGCGACCCGCACCGGGTGGCGCTTGGCGATGGTCTTCGGCACCACCTCGCCGAAGAAGAGCACGGCGGTGGTGGCGAGGCCGGTGGCGACGCCGAGTGCGGTGGCCGGGGACAGGCCACGGGCCGCCGCCACCGACGTCGCCATGTCCCCGGCGAGGGCGCCCCCGCCGATGTTGAAGATGGTGTTGGCGACGAGCAACGAGGAGAGCACGCGCTCGGGATGCTCGACCCAGAGCCGCAGGAGGCGCGCGCGGCGGCCGCCGCCCTCCACGACCTGCCGGGCGCGCAGGTCCCCGAGCGCCGTGAGCGCCGTCTCGGTACCCGAAGCGAAGGAGCACCCGAGGAGGACGACGACGCCGAGCAGCCATTCCCATATCGGCACGTCGGCCAAGTCGACCTTCTCCCCTTGCGGTTGGGCACAGCGGCGAGGCCCGCCGCGCGGGCGGGCCGCCCATCTATAGCGCAGCGCCCCGCCCCCGGCCTTGCCGGGGCGGGGCGCCAGGAAAACACGCGTTCTTCTAGTAGGTTACCGCTTCCCCTTCCACTCGTAGGAGAGGATCTCCACCTCCGGGAAGAAGTAGGCGATCTCGACCCGGGCCGTCTCCGGCGCGTCCGACCCGTGCACCGTGTTCTTCTCGATATCGGTGGCGAAGTCGGCGCGGATGGTCCCGGGGGCGGCCTTCTTCGGGTCGGTCGCACCCATGACCTCTCGGTTCTTGGCGACCGCGCCCTCGCCCTCGAGAACCATGAGGAGGACCGGGCCGCTCGTCATGAACTTCACGAGGTCGCCGAAGAACGGGCGCTGCCGGTGAACGGCGTAGAAGCCCTCGGCCTCCGCCTGGGAGAGCCTCTTCAGCTTCAGCGCGGTGGGCTTCAGCCCGGCGGCCTCGAATCGGGAGATGACGCGGCCGACGACGCCCTTCTCGACCCCGTCCGGCTTGATGATGGATAGCGTGCGCTCGACTGCCATGGCTGGCTCCTCCTCGTTTCAGCGTTTCCGGTTCGTGGCCTTCTTCGGGGCGGCCCGGGCAACGCCACCCTTCCCCTCGCGGCGCGGCGGCTGCGCCGGCGCCTTCGGCTCGGCGCGAACCTCCTCGCGGGCGCGGACCTTCTTGCCCGACAGCAGGTCCTTCATCGCCTTCCCCAGGACCGACGGGGAATCGCACACCGACATGCCGGCGTCGCGCATCGCCGCCATCTTGGCCTCGGCGGTGTCCGCTCCACCCGAGATGACGGCACCCGCATGCCCCATGCGCTTGCCCGGCGGGGCCGTGCGGCCGGCGATGAACCCGACCACGGGCTTCGTCATGCTCTTCTTCGCCCACGCCGCCGCCCGCGTCTCCTCCGTGCCGCCGATCTCGCCGATCATGATGACCCCCTCGGTCCCCGGGTCAGCCTCGAACAGGCGCAGCACGTCGATGAAGTCCGTCCCGTGGACGGGGTCGCCGCCGATTCCCACCGCCGTCGACTGCCCGAGGCCCAGGTCGGTGAGCTGCAGCACGGCCTCGTAGGTGAGCGTGCCCGAGCGGGACACCACGCCCACGCGGCCGGCCCGGTGGATGTGCCCGGGCATGATCCCGATCTTGCACTGCCCCGGCGTGATCACGCCGGGGCAGTTCGGCCCGACGAGGCGGACGCCGGGCTGGTCCTGAAGGAAGCGGCGCACCCGGACCATGTCGAGGACCGGGATGCCCTCGGTGATGGCCACCACGAGCGGCACGGCGGCGTCGGCCGCCTCCAGGATGGCGTCTGCGGCGAACGGCGGGGGGACGAACACGGCGGCGGCGTTTGCGCCGGTCTCCCGGACGGCCTGCTCCACCGTGTTGAAGATGGGCACCTGCCCCTGGAACTTCGTGCCGCCGCGCCCGGGGGTGACGCCGGCCACCACCTGGGTCCCGTAGGCGATCATCTGCTCGGAGTGGAAGCTGCCGGCGGACCCGGTGATGCCCTGCACCAGTACGCGCGTGTTGTTGTCGACGAGGATGCTCACGGCGGGACCCTCCGCTGCTAGCGGTGCGTCTGCGACTTGGCCGCCGCCACCACCTTGCGGGCGGCGTCGCCGAGGTCTGCTGCGGCGATGATGTCGAGGCCGCTCTTCTTCAGGATCTGGTTGCCGAGCTCCACGTTGGTGCCCTGCAGGCGAGCCACCAGTGGGGCCTTCAGCCCCACCTGTCGGGCCGCGGCCACGACACCGTTGGCGATGACGTCGCACTTCATGATGCCGCCAAAGATGTTCACCAAGACCGCCTTCACGTTCGGGTCCTGGAGGATGATCTTGAAGGCCGCCGTGACCTTGGCCTCGTCGGCGCCGCCGCCCACGTCCAGAAAGTTCGCGGGGGAACCGCCGGCAAGCTTGATGACGTCCATCGTCGCCATCGCGAGGCCCGCGCCGTTCACCATGCAGCCGATGTCACCGTCGAGCGCGATGTAGGAAAGGTCGAACTCCTTCGCCTGGGTCTCCTTGGGATCCTCCTCGCCGGGGTCGCGCATGGCGGCCACGTCCGGGTGGCGGTAGAGGGCGTTGTCGTCGAAGTTCAGCTTCGCGTCGAGCGCGACCACGAGGCCCGTGGCGGTGACCACGAGCGGGTTCACCTCGGCGAGCGTGGCATCCGTCGCGGCATAGGCCGCGTACAGGCCGGTGGCGAACTTCGAGAAGGCGGCGACGCTGTCGCCCTGCAGGCCGAGCGCGAAGGCGAGCTGCCGCGCCTGGAAGGGCATGAACCCCACGAGCGGGTCCACCCCCGCCTTGAGGATCTTCTCCGGGTGGTCGCGCGCCACGTCCTCGACGTCGACCCCGCCCTCCGAGGAGGCCATCACCGTGACCCGGCCGCGCTCGCGGTCGAGGGTGATGCCGAAGTACAGCTCGCGCGCGATTCGCACGCCCTCCTCGATGTAGAGCTTGCGCACCTCCTGCCCCTCGGGGCCGGTCTGGGGCGTGCGCAGCATCATCCCCAGCATCCCCTCGGCGTGGATGCGCGCCTCTTCCGGCGACCGCGCGAGCTTGATGCCGCCGCCCTTGCCGCGGCCTCCCGCGTGGATCTGCGCCTTCACGGCGCACATGCCCCCGCCGAGTTGCCGGGCGGCGTTCTCCGCCTGAAGCGGCGTCGTCGCCAGGAGCCCGCGCGGCGTCTTCACGCCAAACTTCCGCAGGATCTCCTTGGCCTGGTATTCGTGGATCTTCACCTGGCCTCCTCCCGCTGGGCGCCCCGTCCGGGTCGCCCGAAGCCCGATTCCTTCTACCTCCGGGCGCGCCAGGGAGCGAGGCGAAACGCCGGGGCCCGCCCCGAGGGGCGGGCCCCGCAACCTGGCAGGCGGCACCCCGGTGGGCGCCCCCGGCTAGAGCTTGGTCTCGTCTACCGACTTCTTCACGCTCGCCACGGACTTCGCGAGCATCGCCTTCTCCTCGTCGTCGAGGTCGACCTCGAGGATTCGCTCCACGCCGCCGGAACCGATGACGACCGGGACCCCGACGAACATGCCCTTGATGCCGTACTGTCCGTCGAGCCAGGCGGAGCACGGCAGGACCCGCTTCTGATCCCGCAGGAAGCTCTCGGCCATGGTCACGGCGCTCGCAGCCGGGGCATAGAACGCCGACCCGGTGCCGAGGAGCGCCACGATCTCGCCGCCGCCCTTGCGGGTGCGCTCGACGATGGCGTCGAGCTTGGCCTTGTCGAGGAACTTGGCGAGGGGAACGCCGCCGGCCGACGAGTAGCGCAGCAGGGGCACCATGTCGTCGCCGTGGCCGCCGAGCACCATGGCCACCACGTCCTGCGGCGCGATTCCAGCCGCCTCGCCCACGAAGTACTGGAACCGGGCCGTGTCGAGCACGCCGGCCATGCCCACCACCCGGTTCTTCGGGAACCCGGTGATCTTGTACATCGCGTACACCATCGAATCGAGCGGGTTGGTGACGACGATGACGAAGGCGCCGGGAGCGTACTGCTTGATGCCCTGGGCCACCTTGGTGATGGCCTCCAGGTTGACCTTGAGAAGGTCATCCCGGCTCATGCCCGGCTTGCGCGGGACGCCGGCGGTGACGATGCAGACGTCGGCGTCCTTGATGATCGAGTAGTCGGTCGTGCCTCCGCCTGTGACGTTCACGTCGAACTTGACGACGCCGCGGGTCTCCTGGAGGTCGAGCGCCTTGCCCTTGGCCACTCCCTCCATGATGTCCACGAGGACCACGTCGCCGAGCTGGCGCTGCCCGCAGAGCAGCGCCATGGTGCCGCCGATCTGGCCGGCGCCGATGAGTGCGATCTTCTTTCGTGCCATGTAGGTCTCTCCCCGGTTCGCGCTTGCTACATGTGCTTGATGATCTCGTCCCCGAACTCCGAGCACTTCACTTCCACTACGTCCTTCACGCCCTCGTTCTTCATGAGGCGGGCGAAGTCGTACGTGACCCTGTGTGCACCGATGGCCCCGTCCATGCCCTTGATGATGAGGTCGGCCGCCTCGTTCCAGCCCAGGTGCCTGAACATCATCTCGCCGGAGAGGATGACCGATCCGGGGTTCACCTTGTCGAGGTCGGCGTACTTCGGAGCCGTGCCGTGCGTCGCCTCGAAGATGGCGTGACCGGTGATGTAGTTGATGTTGCCGCCGGGTGCGATGCCGATGCCGCCGACCTGCGCCGCGAGGGCATCGGACAGGTAGTCGCCGTTCAGGTTCAGCGTGGCGATGACGTCGAACTCCTCGGGCCGGGTCAGCACCTGCTGGAGCGTGATGTCGGCGATGGCGTCCTTGACGAGCAGCTTGCCGCCCTGCAGCGCCGCCTTCTGCTCGGCGTTCGCGGCCTCTTCGCCCTTCGCGGCCTTGGTGCGCTCCCACTGCTCCCAGGTGTAGACCTTGTCGCCGAACTCCTTCTCGGCGAGGGCGTAGCCCCAGTTGCGGAAGGCGCCCTCGGTGAACTTCATGATGTTGCCCTTGTGCACGATCGTCACGCTCTTGCGCCGGTTGGCGAGCGCGTACTCGATCGCGGCGCGGACGAGGCGCTCGGTGCCCTCGCGCGAGACCGGCTTGATGCCGATGCCGGTGGTGCCAGGGAAGCGGATCTTCTTGTACTCCTTCGGGAACTCCTTCTCGATGAAGGCGATGACCTTCTTCGCCGCATCGGTACCGGCCTCGAACTCGATGCCTGCGTAGATGTCCTCCGTGTTCTCGCGGAAGATCACCATGTCGACCTTCTCCGGGTGCTTCACCGGCGAAGGCACGCCCTTGAACCAGCGCACGGGCCGCAGGCAGACGTAGAGGTCGAGCAGCTGGCGGAGCGCCACGTTGAGCGAGCGGATGCCGCCGCCGATGGGCGTGGTGAGCGGGCCCTTGATGCCGACAAGGTACTCCCGGTAGGCCTCGACCGTCTCGTCGGGAAGCCAGTTGTTGAACTTCTTGAAGGCCTTCTCGCCGGCGTACACCTCGGCCCAGGCGATCTTCTTCGCCGCCCTTGTAGGCCTTCGCGACGGCTGCATCGAGCACGCGAACGCTGGCACGCCAGATGTCGCGGCCGGTGCCGTCGCCCTCGATGAAGGGCAGGATGGGATGGTCCGGCACGTGGAGCTTGTTGCCGGTGAGCGTGATCTTCTGTCCGTCCTTGGGGATCACGGGCTTCGCGTCGGACATGCGGAGGGACCTCTTTGGCTGGGGGGAAAAACGGTGGGGAGCGCGCGGTTTTGTACCACCCTCCGATCGGGCATGGCAAGCGCTCCGCGGGCGGCCGGCCCCCCATCTGTCGAAGATCAAGACTCCCGCCGCCCCCCCTTGCCGGGGCCGAGCGCATCCCCTCGAACGGCCTCAGAGGCGCCCGGCGAGAGCCACGAGCCCTCCCTCGAGGATTGCCCGGGCCCTGGGGTCGCAGAGCGCCTCGAGCTCCACCTCCCGCTCGACCCCGAAGGAGGTCCGGGCGACCACCGGGGTGTGGCCGGGGTGGCACATGAGTTCGCAGGCGCCGTCCGGGAGGCCCGCCAGAGCGGACAGGAGCCGCTCCGTCGTCCAGCACGGCCGCAGCCCTGCGTCTCCCAGGAAGGCGTCGGTCGCGATCGCCCCGGCCGCGCGGACCTGCTCGCGCACGGCCGGGTTCGGCGCTCGAACCCGGATGCCGCGGGCCGCGGCCCACCGCACGACGACCGCGAGGACCGCAGCTTCCACGTGGACGTGCTTGTGTCCGTCCACGTGGCTCGGAGCCCTTCCGCGCAGGGATTCGAAGCGCGCAGCCTGCCGAGCGAGTTCCGCCTCCGCGACCGCCGCGCCGACGCCGGCGGGGAGGACGAGGTGCAGGCCGAGCTCAAGCGTGTCCGGTGCCCGGGCGATGGAGACGGCTGCACAGGTCGTGTCGACCATCGCGCTCGCGGCCGTGACAATGCCCCGCTCGTGGGCCTCCAGGATGCCGCGGTCGATGGCCGGGTCGTAGCCGAGGTCGTCGGCGACGACGAGGAGGAGGCGGCTCCCCCGGGTCGGTCCCATCAGGCGACGGCGTCCGGGGTCTCTGCCGTCGCGGGCTGGCGCGGCAGCTCGACGGTGAAGGTCGAGCCCGCGCCCGGGGCCCCGTCGATGCGGATGGTGCCTCCGTGCGCCTCGACGATCTCCCGGGCGATGTACAGCCCGAGCCCGAGCCCGCCGAAGTGCTGCGCGGGCACGGCCCGCTCGAAGCGGTCGAAGATGCGCTCCCGGTCCTCGGGGGCCACCCCGATCCCCTGGTCGGCGACCTGTAGGCGGATGGAGTCCGCACCGGCCTCGACGCGGAGGGCGATGGGCTTGCCCTCCCCGAACTTGGCGGCGTTGGCGAGCAGGTTCGTGAGCACCTGCTCGAGGCGCACCCGGTCGAAGAGGCCGACGGCGGGCCCGTCGGTCGTCACGTGCACGAGCGACCCCCCGGCCGAGGCGCGGTCGTCGAGGAACGGCGCCGCCACCTCGCGCACCAGCTCCGCCAGGTCCACCGTCTCGCGCCGCAGCTCGAGCCGACCGAGCCTCATGCGCGAGAGGTCGAGCAGCTCGGTGACGAGCAGCGCCACGCGTCGCGTCTGCCGCTCGAGGAGCTCGATGCGGTCGGTCACCGCGGGCGGGACCCCTTCCGGGATTCGGCGCGCGATGCGCTGGAGCAGCTGCAGCTGGAGCTGCAGCGCCGCCACCGGCGTGCGCAGCTCGTGAGATGCCACGGAGATGAACTCGTCCCGCGCCCGAACGTCCTCCTGCGCCTTGCGGTAGAGCAGCGCCTTCTCCTCCGTCCTCTTGCGCTCGCTGACGTCGCGAACGGCGGCGACCGCGTAGATGTCTTCACCTGCGCGAAGCGGCGACAGGCTGATCTCCGCCGGGAACTCCTCGCCCCCCTTGCGCAGCGCCGCGAGGCTCATGCCGAGGCCCATCGGCCTGGCTCGTGGCGCGCCGTCGTAGTCGGCCCGGTGGACCTTGTGAGTGTCCCGGAAGCGCGCGGGCAGCAGCATCTCGACCTGCTGGCCCAATAGCTCGGCGCTCTGGTAGCCGAAGACCTCGTAGGCCATGTCGTTCGCGTACAGGATCCGTCCAGTGCGATCGGCGATGACAATGGCGTCGGGCACGAACTCGAGCAGCGAGAAGTCCATTTGACCTCGGTCCTCGCGGGCGGGAGCGGCGACCCCGGCGGGTATAACGCGTCCTTCGCCCGGCCGCATGGCCGGCTGGCCCGGCCGCCCCTAAGACATCCGCGGAGAGCATCTCCGAGGAGGCATCATGCGCCCCGTCCTGCCGCTCGTCGCCGTTGCCGCGCTTGCGGCGGCAGCGCCCGGCCCGCCCCTCGAGGGCGACATGCTCCGAGTCGATATCGCCGCCATCCTGCCGGTCGAGGACCGGGCGGCGCTGCTGCTGCTCCAGTCGAGCTCCGGCGTCGTGCTTCCCCTCGTCATCGGCCTGCCGGAGGCGAGCGCGATCGAGGCCGGCCGCGGCGGAGTTGCCCCGCCGCGACCCCTCACCCATGACCTGCTCGCGAGCGCGGTCGCCGCGATGGGAGGCAAGGTCGCCCGCGTGGAGATCGACGGCTTCGAGGCCTCCGTGTTCCACGCCAAGGTCCGCATCTCGCTCTCCGGCCGAATGGTCACCCTGGACGCGCGCCCCTCCGACTCCGTCGCCCTGGCGGTGCGGACGGGTGCGCCCATCTACGCCGCGCGAAAGGTGCTCGACGGCCAGGGACTGTCGCGCGCGGACATCGACAGGCTGCGAAAGAACCCGCCCGACCTGGAGCAGCGGCTGCGGGGTGAGGACCCGGGGGGAACGCGGCTCTGAGGCGTCAGGAGCGCGTTGCGAGCCCGGGCTCGGGCGCCTCGAAGTCGTAGATCGACTCGACCCGCACGTTCCGGTAGCGCTCCAGCTTCAGCGCCATCCGCGACAGCGCGCACAGGAACCCGGAGACGTCGGGCGCAGCTCCCTTGCCCGCAGCCTTCCGGCGCCGCCGGACCTCCTTGAGGATGCGCTTGCGCACCTCGCGGGGGTGGAAGAGGAAGGCCGAGGAGAAGTGCAGCCGGCCGCCGTGGGGCAAGAGCCTCGTCTCGAGGAGGTCGCCCTTCTCCAGGCCCACGGCCATGCGCCGCTCGACCACGTCGTGCTCGGTGTCGGAGAACACGTCCCGGACCCGGATCTCCCCGGGCCGGATGCGGCGCACCTCGAACAGCCCGACGAAGCCCCGGCCGAGCTCCCGCACCTCCGCGCGCTCGTCGGTGGTGAGGCCCTCGGCGCCGTCCTTCAGGTACAGCTCGAGGGTCGTGTCGACGCCATTCGGGCGGAAGTCGTAGAGGTAGAAGTCGAGCAGCCGGTTCATCCGCGCCTCGAAGCTCTTGTCCTCCTCGTGGGGCTCACCGGCACGGCCGAAGTGCTCGCCGCGGGCGGCGAGCAGCCACTGCTGGCGCGACCCACCGCCTGCCCATGCGAGCACGCGATCCTGGATCTCGGAGGGGGTCACCGTCGCTGCTCCATCATCTCCACGAAGCGGCCAAACAGGGGGCGAGCGTCGTGCGGGCCCGGCGAGGCCTCCGGGTGGTACTGCACGCCGAAGGCCGGGGCATCGAGCACCTCGATCCCCTCCACGGTGCCGTCGTTCAGGTTCACGTGGCTGACGCGGGCCTTCTTGCCGAGCGAGCGCTCGTCCACCGCGAAGCCGTGGTTCTGGCAGGTGATGTCGACCTTTCCGCTGCGAAGCTCCTTCACCGGCTGGTTGGCGCCTCGGTGGCCAAACTTGAGCTTGTAGGTGGAGCCGCCGAGAGAGAGAGCGAGGATCTGGTGACCGAGGCAGATGCCGAAGACGGGCACCCTGCCAAGCAGCGAGGCCACCGCCTCTCGTGCCCCGGGCACTGCGGCCGGGTCGCCGGGCCCGTTGGTGAGGAAGACGCCATCGGGCCCGAGCGCCAGCGCCTCGGCGGCCGTTGTCGCGCCCGGCACCACCGTCACGCGGCAGCCGGTTTCTGCGAGCAGCCGTAGCATGGCGCGCTTCAGGCCCCAGTCGTAGGCCACCACGTGCAGGCGAGTTCGCGGGGCGGGACCCCGCTCCGGGTCGGTCAGGCAGTCGGCCCCGCGCTCGATCCACTCGTAGGGCCGCGGGGTGGAGATGCGGGTCGCGAGGTCCTGACCCTCCATTCCCGGGAGGCTGCGAGCTCTCGCCACCAGCGCTGTGGCCGACCCCTCCGTGGAGATGACGCCCATCTGGGCGCCGGTGACGCGGATGTGCCGGGTCAACCGGCGGGTGTCGATGCCGTGGATCCCCACGACCCCGTGGCGCTTCAGGAACGCGTCGAGCGTCTCCCGGGCCCGAAAGCTCGAGGGTTCCTCGGAGAAGTGCCGCACGATGAACCCGGTGGCGTGCGGCCGCGCCGATTCGTCGTCGGCGGGGTTCGTGCCGTAGTTGCCCTGCTCCGGGTACGTCATGCAGATCATCTGCCCGACGTACGACGGGTCGGTGAGGATTTCCTGGTAGCCGGTCATCGAGGTGTTGAAGACCACCTCGCCCGACGACTCGCCGGCGGCACCGAAGGAGTGCCCCTCGAACACCGTGCCGTCGGCCAGCGCCAGGGTCGCCGGGGTCACCGCGGCCCCCCGAGTTCGTGCACCAGGAGCCCGCCCACCAAGGCATGGGTGCAGCGACCCACGAGCCGGCGCCCCTTCCAGGGCGTGTTGCGGCTGCGCGAGAACATCGCGAGCGGATCCACCACCCACTCCAGGCCCGGGTCGAGGACGGCCACGTCGGCGGCGGCCCCCTTGGAAAGCGTCCCCCCGGGCAGCCCGAAGCAGCGCGCCGCCCCGATGGTGAGGGCCTCCACGACGCGCCTCTCGGACACGAGGCCGCGGCGGCAGAGGTCGAGGACCACCGGGAAGGCGGTCTCGAGTCCCAGGATGCCGTTCGCGGCCGCGTCGAACTCGACCTTCTTGTCCTCCACCGCGTGCGGGGCGTGGTCGGTTGCGATGGCGTCGATGGTGCCATCGGCGACCCCTTCCCGCACCGCCTTCACGTCCTCCGCGGAGCGCAGCGGCGGATTCATCTTGAGGTCGGTGTCGTAGTCGCTCCTGGCCACGTCCTCGTCGCACAGGGTGAGGTGGTGCGGCGAGGCCTCGGCCGTCACCGGCAGCCCGCGCCGCTTCGCCTCCCGGACGGCGCGCACGCTCCCGGCGGTGGAGAGGTGGCACACGTGCAGCCGCCCGCCCGTGAGCTCGACGAGCGAGATGTCGCGCTGCACCATGACGTCCTCGGCCTGCGCCGGGTTCCCCTTCAGGCCGAGGCGGGTCGCCACCGCTCCCTCGTTCATGACGCCCTTGCCCACGAGCTGCAGGTCCTCCTCGTGGACCGCGAGGGGCAGGCCGAAGGCGCGGGCGTACTCGAGCGCGCGGCGCATCAGCGCGGCCGAGCTCACCGGACTCCCGTCGTCGGTCACGGCGACGCACCCCGCCGCCTTCAGCTCGCCGTACTCGGCGAGCTCCTCTCCCTTGCGGCCGCGCGTGATGCAGCCGAGCGGGTAGACCCGCGCGAGCCCCGCCGCCGCGGCCCGGGCGAGCACGAGCTCGGTCACGCTGGCGTTGTCGTTGGGCGGAAACGTGTTGGGCATGGCGCACACCGACGTGAACCCGCCGGCCACGGCCGCCCGGCAGCCCGTCGCCACCGTCTCCTTGTACTCCTGGCCCGGCTCGCGCAGGTGGACATGCAGATCAACGAAGCCCGGCGTGACCCACCGGCCCCGCGCGTCGATCACCCGCGCGTCGCGCGGCGCCTCGACGCGCTCCGCCACCTCGGCCACGCGCCCGTCGGCGACCACCACCGTCCGGACCCCGTCGATCCCGTTCGCGGGATCGATGACCCGGCCTCCCGAGATGACCACCACCTGGCTGTGCGACGCGATCATGGTCAGGCCTTCTCCGGGCGCGCGCCCTCGGTGGAGTCGCCGGCGAGCAGGTAGAGGATCGCCATCCGCACGGCCACCCCGTTCTGCACCTGGTCGAGGATGACGCTGTGCGGGCCGTCGGCCACGTCGGAGGACAGCTCCACGCCTCGGTTGATGGGCCCGGGGTGCAGGATGACCGCCTCGGGCTTGAGCCACTCGGCCGCCTTGCGGGCGTTCAGGCCCCAGAACTTCGAGTACTCGCGCGTGTTGGGGATGAGCGGGTCGCCGATTCGCTCGTGCTGGATGCGGAGCATCACCACCGCGTCGGCGCCCTCCACCGCGCTCCTCAAGTCGTGGTGCACGCTGGCACCGAGCGCCTCCACGCCCTGCGGGATCATGGTCGGCGGCCCGCAGAGCCTCACCCGCGCCCCCAGCTTGGTCATGGAGTGGAGGTCGGACCGAGCCACGCGCGAGTGGCTGATGTCGCCCACGATAGCCACGGTGCGCCCCTCGAGGCCTCCGAGCTTCTCCCGCAGCGTGAAGCAGTCGAGCAGGCCCTGGCTGGGGTGCTCGTGGGCGCCGTCGCCGGCGCTCACCACCGAGCAGGCCACGTGACGCGCCAGGAAGTTCGGGGCCCCACTCGCAGAGTGGCGCACCACGAGAACGTCCGGGCGCATGGCCTCCAGGTTCTTGGCGGTGTCGAGGAGCGTCTCCCCCTTCGTCACCGACGACGCGCTCGCCGTCCAGTTGAGGGCGTCGGCGGAGAGCACCTTGGCTGCGATCTCGAAGGAGCTGCGGGTGCGCGTCGAGGTCTCGAAGAAGAGGTTCACCACCGTCTTGCCGCGAAGAGAAGGGACCTTCTTCACCGGGCGGGAGAGGACCTCCTTCATCGAGATCGCGAGGTCGAGGACCTGCAGGATCTCCTCGCGGCTCAGCCCCTCGAGGCCGATGAGATGGCGGTGGCGCCCAATCACGGACTCCTCCTCCCCCGAATGACCACGGCGTCCTCCGCGGCGCCTACCTCGCGCCAGAGGACTTGCACGTCTTCCTCGTCTGGCACCGCGAGCTGCACCCCGGCGAAGTCCGCCGAGATGGGCAGCTCCCGTCCTCCGCGGTCCACGAGCACCGCCAGCCAGACGCGCCGGGGGCGGCCGAAGTCGACGAGCTCGTCGAGCGCCGCGCGCACGGTGCGGCCGGTGTAGAGCACGTCGTCGGCAAGCACGATGGTCCGACCCTCGAGCCGGAAGCGGATGTCGGTGGGGCCGACCACCGGGGCCACGCCGCGCGCGGCGAGGTCGTCCCGGTAGAGGGCGATGTCGAGGGTGCCAAGCGGCGGGGCCGCCCCGGTGGCTCCCTGCGATCTCGGCCCGGAGCCTCTCCGCGAGGTGCACCCCGCCGCGCCGGATGCCGACGAGCGCGAGGTTCTCGACGTCCCCGGTGGCGCGCGCGCGCTCGAGGATCTCCCGCGCCATCCGGCGCACCGCCCGTCCGACCGCCTCGGCGTTCATGTCGGCGCTCTCCCCATCTCAGCGGCCCGGGCCCCAGTCCGGCTTGGCGAGGTCCATGTTGAGGTCCACGCGGAAGGTGAGCTCCGCGGACCGGTTGAGCCCCGGGAGCTCGATGCTCCGCGGGTATTCGAACTCGACGTGGAGCGACGGGGGTTCGGCGGAGCGCTCCCAGGTCACGTCCTGCACGCTCAGGTCGACGGTCGGAAGGCTCGTCGCCCGACCGGCGTCGTCCACGCCCGTGGTGTGGTGCAGCGAGCGGATCTTCTTCACCATGTCCTCGACGAGCTCTGCGTCGCTGGGGTTCTTCACGGCGCGGTTGCCGTAGTCCCGAACCACCTGCTTCACCTCGTAGTGGAGCACGTAGGCGGGACCAAACACCACCGCTGCGTAGGCCGCGGCCGCGATGCCGACGAACATGACCATCGTGACCCAGGTCACGGCACCGCGCGCCACGACCCTGCGCGCGGAGGTTCGGAAGTTCGGCATGGCCGCCACGCCTTCTAGCTCCATTTGCCTCGCTTGAGAAGCACGGATCTCCTCCTACTCCTCCACCTTGAGTACGGCCAGGAAGGCCTCCTGCGGGATCTCCACCTGGCCCACCTGCTTCATGCGCTTCTTGCCCTCCTTCTGCTTCTCGAGGAGCTTGCGCTTGCGGCTGATGTCGCCTCCGTAGCACTTCGCGAGCACGTTCTTGCGGTAGGCCTTGACGGTCTCGCGCGCGATGATCTTCGAGCCGATGGCGGCCTGGATGGCCACCTCGTACATCTGCTTCGGGATCACCTCGCGCAGCTTCTGGCAGACGTCCCGGCCTCGCTGGTAGGAGCGCTCGCGGTGCACGATGACCGAGAGCGCGTCGACGGGCTCGCCGTTGATGAGGATGTCGAGCTTCACGAGGTCGGCCTCCTCGTACCCCTTGAGCTCGTAGTCGAGGGAGGCGTAGCCGCGCGACACGCTCTTCAGCTTGTCGAAGAAGTCGAAGACCACCTCGGCGAGCGGGATGTCGTAGGTGATCTGCACGCGGCGGGTGCCGATGTACTTGAGGTCGCGCTGGATGCCGCGCCGGTCCTGGCAGAGCTTGAGGATGGCGCCGACGTCGTCGGTGCGCCCGTGGATGTGGCAGGTGAGGACCGGCTCCTCGAGCTTCGCGATCTTCTGGGCCGGGGGAAGCTTCGCCGGGTTGTCGATCTCCTGGACCTCGCCCTGGGTGCTCGGTGACCCGGTAGACCACGGAGGGCGCGGTGGTGATGAGCGACAGCTGGTACTCCCGCTCGAGCCGCTCCTGGACGATCTCCATGTGCAGCAGCCCCAGGTAGCCGCAGCGGAAGCCGAAGCCGAGCGCCTGGCTCGTCTCGGGCTCGAAGGTGAAGGCCGAGTCGTTGAGCCGCAGCTTCACGAGCGCGTCGCGCAGCTGGTCGTAGTCGGCGGCGTCGACCGGGAAGACGCCGCTGAAGACCATGGGCTTCACCACCTTGAATCCAGGGAACGCCGCCTCCGTGGGCCGCGCCGCCTCGGTGATGGTGTCGCCCACCTTGGCGTCGTGGACGTCCTTGACGTTCGCCACCACCACGCCCACGTCTCCGGCGATGAGCCTGTCCACGGGCCGGGAGAAGGGCGAGAAGACGCCCAGCTCCTGCACCTCGAACTCCTTGCGGTTCGAGAACAGGAGGATGCGCTGGCGGGGCTGGATCGTCCCCTCGAACACCCGGACGAGCATGACGACCCCGCGGTACGAGTCGTACCAGGAGTCGAAGATGATCGCCTTGAGCGAGCGCCGCCGGGTCCCCGCTGGGCGGCGGGACCTTTCGCACCACCTGCTCGAGGATCTCCTCGATCCCGATCCCCTCCTTGGCGCTCGTCGGCACGGCTTCCTTGGCGTCGAGGCCGATGACCTCCTCAATCTCCTGCCGCACGCCCTCGACGTCCGCGCTGGGCAGGTCGATCTTGTTGATGACGGGGATGATCTCCAGGTCGTGGTCGAGCGCCTGGTAGACGTTGGCGAGCGTCTGGGCCTCGACGCCCTGCGTCGCGTCGACGACCAGGATCGCACCCTCGCAGGCGGCGAGCGACCGGGAGACCTCGTAGGCGAAGTCGACGTGACCGGGCGTGTCGATGAGGTTGAGGACGTAGTCCTCGCCGTTCTTCGCCCGGTAGGTCATCCGGACGGTCTGGGCCTTGATGGTGATGCCGCGCTCGCGCTCGAGCTCCATGTTGTCGAGGAACTGGGCGTGCGCCTCCCGGGCCGAGACCGTCCCGGTCTTCTCGAGCAACCGGTCGGCGAGCGTCGACTTGCCATGGTCGATGTGCGCGATGATCGAGAAGTTTCGGATGTGGTCGTTGGAAGCGGCCATGAGGCGGAGGGCCTTTTAGCACGCGCTCCCGTCACCGGCACCCCCTGCGTCGCCCGCGCCGGCGGGCGCCGCAGGAACGGGCGGGCTCCCCGGGCCGGCTCCCGGCGGCGGGGGATGCGGCGGGTCAATACTGCACGGGTTCGCAGGTACCCATCTGGGAAATGACCCTGATAATCAGCATTTTGTGGCTGGAGTGACAATACACCACAACATATTGTGGTGCACGCCTTGACTGGTGCGCTCCGCCCGATATCTTGCCCGGTCGCCCCTCCACTGCGGGGTTCGGCTTCGAAGGCGGCGGCAGCGGATGTGCGGGGGCCCGGCGGGACCGGCGCCTTGTCAGAGTGGCGGGATACACCCTCCGGCCCACCTGGAGGGTCGGCCGAGGGACGGGATGGTGGACGAGACGGGGTCGGGCACGAGCGCCCTCGCCCCTCGCAGGCCGGTGTCGACAGACCGGTACGGAGGTCGGAGATGATCGAGCGGGAGACTGTGGGAACGAGCAAGCGGGCAGGCGGGCGCGGGACGCGGAAGGCGGGCCGCAAGGGCCTCGCCGTTCCCCGCTACTTCACGACGCCGGGCGTCGACCCGGCCGAGGAGCTGGCCTGGGAGCTGCGCACCGCCGCCATCACCGGCGAGTCCGGCAAGGTCATCTTCGAGCAGAAGGACGTCGAGGTCCCGAAGAACTGGTCGATGCTCGCGACCAACGTGGTGGCCTCCAAGTACTTCCGCGGTGCCATCGGCTCCCCGCAGCGGGAGCGGTCGGTGCGCCAGCTCGTCGGGCGCGTGGTGCGCACCATCGGCGCCTGGGGCCGCAAGGACGGCTACTTCGCCTCGGAGGACGACGCGCGCACCTTCGAGGCGGAGCTCGCCCATCTCATCTATCGGCAGAAGATGAGCTTCAACTCGCCGGTCTGGTTCAACGTCGGCGTGGAGCAGAAGCCGCAGTGCTCCGCCTGCTTCATCAACTCGGTCGACGACTCGATGGACTCGATCCTCCGGCTCGCCCACACCGAGGGCATGCTCTTCAAGTACGGCTCGGGCACCGGCTCGAACCTCTCGCGGATCCGCTCGTCCCGCGAGCACCTCTCCGGCGGCGGCGAGGCCTCCGGCCCGGTCTCGTTCATGCGCGGGTTCGACGCCTTCGCCGGGGTCATCAAGTCGGGCGGCAAGACGCGCCGCGCCGCCAAGATGGTCATCCTCAACGCCGACCACCCCGACATCGTCGAGTTCATCTCCTGCAAGGCGGACGAGGAGAAGAAGGCCTGGGCGCTCATCGACGCCGGCTACGACGGGGGCTTCAACGTCCGCGGCGGGGCGTACGACTCCGTCTTCTTCCAGAACGCCAACCACTCCGTCCGCGTCACCGACGCCTTCATGCGCGCGGTGGTCGACGGCGGGGAGTGGGCCCTCAACGCCCGCACTTCGGGCCAGCCGCTCGAGACCATCGCCGCCCGCGAGTTGATGCGGCAGATCGCCGATGCCGCGTGGACCTGTGGCGACCCCGGCCTCCAGTTCGACACCACGGTGAACGCCTGGCACACCTGCCCGGCCACCGACCGAATCAACGCCTCGAACCCGTGCTCGGAGTACATGTTCCTCGACGACAGCGCCTGCAACCTGGCGTCCCTGAACCTGATGCACTTCCGCTCCATCGACGGCGGCTTCGACGCCGATTCGTTCCGTCGCGCCGTCGACATCACCATCCTCGCCCAGGAGATCCTGGTCTCGAACGCCCGCTACCCGACCGACGCCATCGGCAAGAACAGCGACGCCTTCCGGCCACTCGGCCTCGGGTACGCGAACCTCGGCGCCCTCCTCATGGCAACCGGCCACGCCTACGACTCGGATGGCGGCCGGGCGACGGCGGCGGGGATCACCGCCATCATGACCGGCGAGGCCTACGCCATGAGCGCCCGCATCGCGGCGCACACCGGCCCGTTCGCCGGGTTCGACCGCAACCGCGACCCGTTCCTCGGCGTCATGCGCAAGCACGCCGCCCACGTGGACAGGATCGACCCCGGCCACGTGCCTGCCGAGATCCTCACCGCCGCCCGGTCGAGCTGGGCCGACGCCGTCCGCCTGGGCGCCCTGCACGGCTACCGCAATGCCCAGACCACGGTGCTCGCGCCGACCGGAACCATCGGCTTCATGATGGATTGCGACACCACCGGCATCGAGCCCGACATCGCCCTCATCAAGTACAAGAAGCTCGTGGGCGGCGGCGTGCTCAAGATCGTGAACAACACCGTGCCGCTGGCGCTGCAGCGCCTGGGCTACAACAGCGGCGAGGTCGGGACCATCATCCAGTACATCGACGACATGGAGACCATCGAGGGCGCGCCCGGCCTCAAGGAGGAGCACCTGTCGGTGTTCGACTGCGCCTTCAAGCCCCAGAACGGTGCGCGCTCGATTCACTACATGGGCCACATCCGCATGATGGCCGCCACCCAGCCGTTCCTGTCCGGCGCCATCTCGAAGACCGTCAACATGCCGAACACGGCGACGGCGGAGGACATCCAGAACGCCTACGTCGAGGCCTGGAAGCTCGGGCTGAAGGCCATCGCCGTCTACCGGGACGGGTGCAAGCGGAGTCAGCCGCTCAATGCCGGGAAGAAGAAGGAGGGGGCCGAGGCGAAGGAAGCGTCGCCCGACGCCGCGCCCTCCCCGCAGCGCCGCCGCCTTCCCGACGAGCGCCGCTCCATCACGCACAAGTTCTCCATCGGGGGCCACGAGGGCTACATGACCGTCGGGATGTACGACGACGGGACCCCTGGGGAACTGTTCATGACCATGGCGAAGGAGGGCTCGGTGGTCTCGGGCCTGATGGACAGCTTCGCCACCTGCATCTCCATGGCGCTGCAGTACGGCGTTCCGCTCAAGGTGCTCTGCGACAAGTTCAGCCATACCCGCTTCGAGCCCTCCGGCTTCACCGGCAACCCGGACATCCCCATCGCCAAGTCGATCACGGACTACATCTTCCGCTGGCTGTCCCTGAAGTTCCTCCCGAGCGAGGAGTCCCTGGCCGCGGGCAAGGACCTGCCGCCCGGGGCGGCCCCTGCCGCCCCCCGGCTCAAGGCGGCGGAGCGCACGGTATCGGCCACCGTGGTGACCGCCCCGGTCATCGCGCTGCCGGCCCAGCAGGATTCCCCCTACCTGGCCCAGGCCGATGCCCCGCCCTGCCCGAACTGCGGGAGCATCACGGTGCGAAACGGCGCCTGCTACAAGTGCATGAACTGCGGCACCACGACGGGCTGCAGCTAGGCCGCGCCGCGTCGCCGATGAACGAGGGGCGCCGGGATCCCGGCGCCCCTCTCGTTTCCGGGAAGGCGCTCCGCGTGAACGACCGGCGCGTCGTTCCGCTAGTCGGCGACCACGAGCTTCCCGTCGCCCATGCCCATGGCCGAGCAATGGAAAGCTTCGACACCGGCCTTAAGCGGCGTGATGGTGATCGCCACCGCCTTGTTGAGCGGGAGCTTGAAGGCCTTCACCTTCTCGGCCGGGATGTCCACCGCGGTGATGCACGTCTTCTCGGTGGTGCGCAGGAACACGAGCGTCACCGGCTCGCCTGCCCTCAGCTTGACCTCCCGCGGCTCGAACCCCGCCTCGGTCACCTTGATCTCCACCTGCTTCCCCGGCGCGGTCGGGGCCGGTTCGACAGCGAAGGCAGGCGCGGCGAGCAGCAGCGAGAGGACTGCGGACTTGTACATGTGGGGTCTCCTCCAATCCTGGGGGATTCGACCGAATCATAACCCTGCGCTCCCCGGGGCGGGTAAGCCCGTCGGGGCGCGGCGGCGAGACGCCGTTAGTGGAAGTCCCGGGAGGCCGAGTGGACCTCCGGCGCCGGGGCGAGCGGGAGCAGTTCCCGCACCTGGAGGTTCACCACCGCTCCGGTGCGCTCGATCCGGCCGCGAGCGAGCAGGAACGGGGCGCGCCGCACCAGCGGCCGGAAGCGCTCGTAGACGTCGGGCATCACCACCAGGTTGGCGATGCCGGTCTCGTCCTCGAGCGAGACGAAGGTGATCCCCTTGGCCGTCTCCGGACGCTGGCGCACGATGACGAGACCCGCCACCTCCACCGCCTCCCGGTCGCGCAGCCGGTAGAGCTCGCGGGCCGTGCGCGCCCCTCGCGCCGCCAGCGCCGGGCGGAGGAAGGACATGGGGTGGGCCTTCTCGGAAAGGCCGGTGGTGGCATAGTCGCTCGCCACCTCGTCCGCGGCTCCCGGCTCCTCGAGGACGACCGGGGCCTCCGGCGGCAGCCGTCCGGCGAACAGGTCCCCCTCCTCGCCCGGAGAGAGCGCGAGCACCTTCCACAGGGCGGCGCGCCTCCCCCGCTCCAGCGAGCGGAGTGCCCCGGCCTCGGCCAGCCGCACCAGCCACGCCCGGGAGAGGCGGGCGCGTCTGGCCAGGTCCTCCACCGAGGAGAACGGGGCGAGCTGCCGCGCCGACAGCACCGCCCCGCCCACCGCACGGGGGAGCCCCCGCACCAGCGAGAGCCCGAGCCGCAGCACCGGCTGCTCTCCTGCCGCCACCGTCGCCCCATCCCGCGACCCCTCCAAGGAGCACTCCCATCCACTGTGGACCACGTCCACGCCCCGCACCTCTACCCCGTGACGCTTGGCGTCCTCCACCAGGGTGTGGGGCGCGTAGAAGCCCATGGGCTGGCTATCGAGCAGCGCGCAGGCGAAGACCGCCGGGTGATGGCACTTGATCCAGGCCGAGGCGTAGACCAAGAGCGCGAAGGAGGCGGCGTGGGACTCGGGGAACCCGTAGCCGGCGAACCCGTGCAGCTGCCGCAGGATGGCCTCGGCGTCTCCCCGCGGGATCTTCCGCTCCGCCATCCCGGCCACGAGCCGCTCCCGCATCTCTTCCAGCCGCTCGTGGGAGCGCTTGTGCGTCATGGTGCGGCGCAGCTCGTCGGCCTCGCCCGGGGAGAAGCCGGCGGCCACCACCGCGAGTCGCATGGCCTGCTCCTGGAAGAGCGGGATCCCCAGCGTCCGCTCCAGCACCGGCCGGAGCGGCTCGTAGGGGTAGCGCACCTCCTCGAGCCCTTCGCGTCGACGCAGGAAGGGATGGACCATGCCCCCCTGGATGGGGCCGGGGCGGATGATGGCCACCGAGACGACGAGGTCGTAGAAGCAGCGGGGCTTGAGCCGGGGGAGCAGCGACATCTGCGCTCGCGACTCGATCTGGAAGACGCCGACGGTGTCGGCCCGCGAGGTCATGTCGTAGACCGCCGGCTCCTCGGCGGGGATCTGCGCCAGCGATTCGGGGTGGGGCACGGCGGCGGCAAGCGCCGGCGCCGGTCTGTGACGCCCCAGCAGCGCCAGCGCCCGGGAGATGGCCGTGAGCATGCCCAGCGCGAGCAGGTCCACCTTGAGCAGGCCCAGCTCGGCGAGGTCATCCTTGTCCCACTGCACCACGGTGCGCCCGGGCATGGCGGCGGGCTGCACCGGCACCGTCTCCACCAGCGGCCGGCGAGTGATGACGAACCCACCGACGTGGATGGAGATGTGGCGAGGGGACCCGGCGAGCTCCCGGGCGAGCCGCAACGCGTGGCGCACAGCAGGCGACGTCTCCGGGTCGAGGCCGGCCTGTGCCAGCACCCCCGGGGGCAACTCCCCGAGGTCGTCGCGGCTGCCCACAAGCTTGGAGAGCCGGTCCACCTGCGCGAGCGAGAGCCCGAGCGCCTTGCCGACGTCGCGCAGGGCGGAACGGGCGCGGTAGCTGATGACCTCGCACACCATCCCGGCCCGGTCGCGGCCATAGCGCTCGTAGACGTACTGCAGGACCTCCTCGCGCCGCTCGTGCTCGAAGTCCACGTCGATGTCCGGCGGCTCGCCCCGCTCCGCCGAGAGAAAGCGCTCGAAGAGGAGACCCATTCGCACCGGATCGATGGAGGTGATCCCCAGCACAAAGCAGACGGCGGAGTTCGCTGCGCTGCCCCGCCCCTGGCAGAGGATGCCGCGCGAGCGGGCGAAGCGGACCACGTCCCAGACGGTGAGGAAGTAGCTCGCGTAGTCGAGCCGTTCCACGAGGTCGAGCTCCCGCGACAGCTGGCGCTCCACCTCCTCCGGCGGGGCCCCGCCATAGCGCCAGAGCGCTCCTTCCCGCACCAGCGCCCGCAAGAGTTCCATCCCGCCGATCTCCCGGCCTGGCCCCCGGGGCGGGTCCTGCACGGCCGGCGTCCCCCCGGGGTCGGCGAGGACGGGCGGCAGCGGGTGCTCGCCGCGGATCTCCTCCAGGCGGAAGCGACACTCCGCCGCGAGCTCCGCGGCCGCCTCCAGGCCCTCGGGAAAGTCGCGCCACAGCTTCGCCATCTCCTCCGGGCCCTTGAGCGTCCGCTCGGCGTTCGGGAAGAGGCGCCTCCCCACGCGCTCGACCGTGGTGCCGAGCCGTACACAGGTGAGGACGTCTTGCAGAGGCTGCCGCCGCCGGTCATGAGTGTGAACGTCGTTCACCACTGCCACCGGGACGCCCAGCCGCCGCCCCACGCTGCGCGCGGCAGCGATGCGGGTCTCCTCGCCGGCGGCGCGGTGGCGCGAAACCACCAGGGCGAGGCGGCGGCCGAAGGCCTCCCGCAGGCGTGCCACCGAATCCGCATCGGCGCCAGGGTACAGGGCCACGAGCCCGCGGGACCGCTCGGCCACGAGGAGGAACGGAATGCGGGCCACGGGCCGGCGGGCCACCGCGTCCACCGCCCCGGCCACCTCGATGGGCTCGCCCCGGTGCGCCTCGGTGACGATGCGGCAGAGCTGGGCGTACCCCTCGCGATCGACGGCGAGCAAGAGCAGGCTCGCCGTGCCCCCGGTCCCGATCCCGTCGCACGTCATCTCCGCGCCCACGATCAGAGGCAACCCGCGCTTCCGGGCCCGGGCATGGGCCCGCACCGCGCCGTACAGGC
Organism: uncultured delta proteobacterium; assembly: GCA_963754915.1. Taxonomy (GTDB): domain Bacteria; phylum Myxococcota; class Myxococcia; order Myxococcales; family Anaeromyxobacteraceae; genus DATJZG01. The sequence continues at coordinate 334,840 of CAVWHZ010000013.1, forward strand.
CGTTGCGGTCGGTGAGTGCGAGCGCCTCGAGACCCAGGTCGGCGGAGCGGTCCACCAGCTCCTCCGGATGGCTCGCCCCCTCGAGGAACGAGAAGTTCGACTTGCAGCGGAGCTCGGCGTAGCGAGGGGACAAGTGGGCTTCGCCTTCAATCGAAGAAGCCGTGGAGGTAGAGCCGGCCGTCGCGCCCGTCGCGGAAGATCCACAGGTCGCCCATCTCCTCGACGTGGACCCGGTAGTAGTCGCAATCGAAGGGGTCGCTCCACCACTCGCCGGTCAGGCGCTCCGGCCCCGCCAGGGCGAGCACGCCGTGGGCCCTTCCGTCCACGCGCAGCGCGGTGAGGCGCCCGCCCTCCCCCTCGGCGACGACGGGGCGGGGGGGGTGCAGCAGCCGGGTAGGACGGACGGGCGGCGTCTCGACGACCGCGTCGCCCCCGGCGCCGGGGGCAGCCTCGCCCCGCTCCCCTGTCCCGTGGCGCGCGGCGCCGTTGTGCCCTTTTGCTGCCCGACCGGCGCCGAAGGGGGCCGGCCGGTAGGCCCCCTCGGGCCGGTGGCGGTCGGCGGCCTCCGCGGCGAAGAGGGCGGCCTCTCCCAGCCTGCTCGCCAGCCGCGACAGCACCACCTCCAGGGCGCGGGCCGCCTCGGGCCGGTCCCCGACGGCCAGCTGCTCGGCGGGGACCTCGGCCGCCTCAACGACGGTGAGCTTGAGCCCGCGCACCGGCGCAGGCAGCCGCAGCCCGCCGATCCGCTCCCGCAGCGGCACCATCCAGAGCGCGGCATCGGCGCTGGGACGGGCGAGCGGCAGGTCGAGCCGCTCCTCGCCGCGCGGGTCGAGGACCAGGGTGAGCCGGAGCTTCCCGGCCCCGAGGCCACGGCCGGCGAGGCGTGCCGCGACCCGGTCGACGAGCCGCTTCACCGCGAAGAGGATCGGCTCGGCACTCGAGAGCACGCCCACGTCCGTTCCCTCCAGGTCCCAGGCCTCCTCCGGAAAGGTCTCGGGCACGAACGGGACAAGCGGGCGCGGGTCCTCGCCGCGAGCGAGCCGCGCCGCCGCAGCGCCCGCCGCCCCAAAGCGGTGAGCCAGAGTCTCCGGCGGGAGGCGCGAGAGCGCCCCGGCGTCGGTCACACCCACCGCGGCGAGACGCTCCTCCACGCCGGGCGGCAGGCCCAGCGCGGCAAGCGGCAGGCCTGCGAGCACCGGGGCCGCATCCTGGGCAGGCGCACGCGACACTTCCTGCGTCCCGTGGCGGGCGAGCGCCTGTGCCGGGCCCTTCCCGCTCGCCAGCGCCGCTCGGCCGCGCCAGCCCAGGGAGCGGCAGAGCGCCAGCGCGCGCTCCGCCAGACGCATCTCCGCGCCCTCCACGTCCTCCGCGCCACCCCGGGCAAGGCCGGTGGCGTCGAGGAGGAGGCCATCCGGAGGGGCGATCTCCACCGTCGGCGCCAGCGAGAACATCGCCTCGGCGAGGGCGCGAAGCGCCGCCCGGTCTCCTGCCGGATCGAGGGGAACCGCCGCGAGGCCGGCGCAGGCGGCTCGGGCCTGCACCAGCGAGTCGCCCGGCCGAACGCCCGCCGCCCGGGCCGGGCCGGTGCAGTACACCACCGACCCCTCCTCCACCACCGCGAGCGGGCCGTGCACCGACCGCGCCCGGAGCGCCCGCTGCAGGGGCAGCTCCGGCAAGGCCACGGCCAGCACCCGCGGGCAGCGCTCGAAGAGGTCAGGCGGCATGGTTCCCCCTCCCCGCCCGCGCCGAGGCTTCGCCGCGGCGGACGCGCACCGCCGGCGATCGCGCCGAGCCGTCGAGTTCCAGCCACAGCCCCGCCGACAGGCCCGGCCCCCCTGGCCGCCCGAGCCAGAGGGCGGCGGCGCCGCCCTTCTCCGCAGCGCTCCGCAGGCGCCGCAGCATGGCCTCGGCGCGCGCGGCCGGAACGCCGCGCAGCGGCACGTCCACCGCAACCGCGCTGAAGGCGCCACTCGCCAGGAGCGCCTCGGCGGCCCAGAGTCCCGGAATTGCCTCCCGGCGCGCCGCCTCCTCGCCCCGCCCCGCCGCTCGGGGGCGAACGATGAGCAGCCGCGCCGGGTCGATGCCCAGCACCACCGCTGCCGGCGGGTAGAACTCGCCTGGGCCGTCCACGAAGGCGACGAGGGCCCCTCCCTCCTGCGCCTCCCGCAGGGCGCAGAGGGCGAGCCGCGTCTTTCCGCTCGCCGGGCCACCGACGAGGTGAGTGACCGAGCCGCGGGGGAAGCCGCCTCCCGGGAGCAGCGCGTCCACCTCTGGCGAGCCGCTCGGGAGAAACCCCTCCCGGCGGGCAGGCTTGTGCTCCAGGCGGCGGATTCTGCCGTCGGAGCTCCTCCAGAACTTCGCGCTGTCGGGTTGGGGCGCCCATGGCTCACGATCCGGAAGATACTGCTCATCCGTTCAGCTATCAAGCCGCTCTGACAGGGCTCCGCCAGGACCGGGGAAAAGCGAAGGGCGGACGGCCCCTAAGCCGCCCGCCCCGGAATCCGGAGGAGAACCTCTGCGCGAAGATCGCCTAGGCCCCGGCCCCGGACTCGGGTGGCTTGCTCGAGGCCCGCTCGGCAGCGATCTCGGCGCGCACCTTGTCCATGTCGAGCTGTCGCGCCTTCTCGACGAGTTCCTCGAGTGCGGCCTCGGACAGCGCCCCCGGCTGCGCGAAGAGCAGGACCCGGTCGCGGAGGATCATCAACGTCGGGATGGACATGATGTCGAACGACGCCGCCAGCGCCTGCTCCTCCTCGGTGTTCACCTTGGCGAAGGTGACGTCCGGGTGGCGCCCGGCAACCTTCTCGAAGGTCGGTCCGAAGACGCGGCACGGTCCGCACCAGGGAGCCCACCAGTCGATGAGCACGACCCCGTCCTTCTCCACGACCTCCTTGAAATTGGAGGCTCCCACGTCCACGGTCGGCTTCATCTTTCCATCCCTCTCTCGCCGTCGCCGCCCATCGGCGCCGGCCGTCTGCCGTTGGAGTCATAGCCTTGGGAAAGGGTTCGCGCCTCGCCTTGACGCTCCTCCCTTCGCCCCCATAGGTTGCGAGGGTGACGACCCGTGGACCGAGAGGCAGGCGCCGCTCCCTCGCCAGCGTGCTCGCCGAGTCGCTCGCCGGCCGCCCCGAGGCGCGGCGCGCGGCGGCCGCGGCCGCCTTCGCAGAGGCCTGCGGCTGGCCGCTGTCGCGGGAGGCCACCGTCCGCGGCCTCGGCCCCGACGGCCACCTGTGGGTGGTGGTCACCACGGCGGAGTGGGCGCACGAGATGGAACGCCTGGGGGGGTCCATCGTGGAGCGCATCAACGCGCGCATCGGCCGCCCTACCGTGACGGCCCTCGACGTGCGGGTGCGGCGGGCGCGCGCCGGGGACCCGTGACCGGGCGGCAGCCAGTGCGGCGGATCGCCCTCGCGGCCTTGTTCCTGGCCGCGCACGCCGCGGCCGCCGAGGACGCGGACGCGCAGCTCGAGGCAACGGCTCTTGCCCGGATCCTGACGGCCGCTCCCCGCGGCAGGGCGCCGACGCCGTCGGTGCCCCTCGAGCGCGCCGCTCGCGACCTGGCGCGCCGCGCCGCCCGCGGAGAGCCCCACCCGCTCGCGGCCGGGTCCGTCCGGCGCGCCGTCGCCGAGGCTGGCGCGTTCGACCCCGCGCCCGTCGCTCTGCTCGTCGCAGCGCCACAGGGCGATGCCGCCGAGGCCCTGGGGCAACCGGACAGCCTGCGCGGCGCCACGCACATCGGGATCGGTGCCGCCGTGCGGGCGGGGACGGCGTGGGTGGTCCTCGTGGCTGTCGAGCGGCGGGCCGAGATCGATCCCTTCCCGCGCCAGGTGAGGCGCGGCACCGACGCGGCGCTCCGGGGGAGGCTGATCGGGCTGTCGCGGCCGCGGGTGTTCGTCGGCACGCCGTCGGGGTGGGCCCGAGAGGTCCCGGTCCGGGAGGCGGCCGGGTCCTTCGAGGCCGGGCTGTCGTTCGACGAGGACGGCTGGTACCGCGTCGAGGTCCTTGGGGAGGGACGCGGCGGCCCCGCGGTCGCCGCGCTGCTCGACGTCGCGAGCGGTGCAGCGGGGCCGCGAGCGGAGGACGTCCGGCCCGTCGAGCCCGCCGTCGCCAACGACGTCGAGGGGTCGATCCGCGCCGCCATCGACGACTTGCGCATCCGCCGCGGCCTCGCGCCCCTCCGCTGGGATGAACGGGTATCCGACCTCGCGAGGCGCCACAGCGCGGCCATGGCGGGCGCTCACGCGGTGGCACACGTCCTCGGCGACGGAGGCGACGTGACGGGCCGGCTCCGCACAGCGAGCGTTCCCTTCCGGCACGCCTTCGAGAACGTGGCGCGCGGCGAAGACGCGCTCGACGCCCACCGGGCGGCCGAGGCGAGCCCGGCCCACCTCGCGAACCTGCTCGCCCCGCAGGCGGAGGTGGCGGGGGTCGGGATCGCGCGCGGCAGGCTCCCCGGCGGCCAGCTCTCGACCTATCTCACCGAGGTGCTCCTCGAGCCGGTGGACGACGGGGCCGCGAGCGCGCTCACGCCGGAGGGACGGGTCAAGGAGGCCATCGCGGCCGAGCGGGCGCGCCTGGGCCTCGCGCCGCTGGAGGCTGACGCTGCCCTCGACGGCCTCGCCCGCGAGGCGGCGCGGGCGATGCTGCGCCGCGAGGACCCGGCGCCGGGCGACCTGCAGGCGCGCGCGGCGGCGCTGCGCGCGCCGAGCGGCAGTGCTCGTGGCCAGCGGGTCGCGGCGGCCGATGGCCTGGTGGTCACGTCGCCGGCGGCAGCGGCCCGGAGCCGGAACGTCGCCGAACGGGGCTTCCGCCGCTTCGGGGTGGGCGCCGTCCGAGGCGACAGCACCCGGTTCGGTGCCGGGCTCTACTGGATCGCCGTCGTCTACGCCGAGTGACGCGTGCGCGCCCGGCGTCGACGCGCAGACTTCGGAGCGCTAGCCCAGCCGACGCTGCGTCGCGTAGCTTTCCAGGCTCGACTCGACCTGCGGCTGCACCGCGAACAGCGAGCAGCGCGTGCAGGTCCAGCTGTTCCAGGCCTTCTTCACCGCCTCGTCGAGGCAGGAGTCGTAGAAGGCACAGAAGAGGTTGCGGTGCCCCTCGACGCCACGGTCGGGGTTGATTGGCGCCGTGAGTTCGGCAGGGCTAGGCTTGGTGAACAAGGCAGTCTCCTTCCTGGCGCACGGCGACGCGCGGGCCCTGTCGCTTCCTCCCTCGACCCGCGCTCAGCAGGGCGCGAGTGGATGTCTCGCGCCGGCCAGGAGTTGCAGAAATCCCTGGTGCGGCCCGTATATAGCCGCGCCGCACTGCGTTGTGTCAACCCCCCCTCCCCGCAGCTTTTTCCGGAAACAGGCGAAACATTTTCACGAGACGTGACGGGCTCTTGTGACATGATCGCGAGCGTTTTGCGCCTGGCCGCGGCCGCCACCCTGCTCGCTGTCGTTGCGACCCACCCGGCCGGGGCAGACGACTCTCTGTCTGTCTGGCTCGACGCCATGGGAAGCGCCGCGCAGGCACTCGACGCTCGCGACGCCGCTCGAGCGCAGGTGGAGGCCGCGCGCGCCCGCGCCGCCCTGCCCGCCGGCGCCCCGGGGGCCCGCGCTCGCCTCGCCGCTGGCCTCGCCGCCCTGCAGGCAGGCCGCGCCGACGAGGCGACGGCGGAGATCCGCGCCGCGCTCCCGTGGCTCGAGGAACCCGTGCGGCCCTTCGCGCTCGAGCACCTCGCCTCGTCGCTCGCGGCCTCTGGCCACGCCGGCGCCGCTGCCGCCGCGCTCGCCGAGGCCGCCTCGCTCACTGCGTCCGCCGAGCGACCCCGGCTCGGCCTCGCCGAGTCCCGGGCCCTGTTCGCCGCCGGCCTGCCCGCCCCGGCGGCCCACGCCGCCGAGCCCGCTGCCGCCGCGGGCGATCCGGAGGCGAGGCTCGCCTGGGCGGGCGCGCTGCGCGCGCTCGGCGACGCGCGCGCACCCGGAGTCTACCTCTCGCTGTGGATCGAGCACGCCGGAGAGCCGGAGGGCGAGGAGGCCGGGGTCGCGCTCGAGGCGAGCGGGGCGACGGCCCCGTCGACGGAAGACCGGCTGGCGAGAGCCGAGCGCCTGGTCGCGACTGCTCGCCCGAACCTGGCGGTGCGGGAGCTCGACCTGGTCGCGGGCACGGGGCCCCCGCCACCGCGCGCGGTCCTGCTGCGAGCCGTGGCGCTCCTGCAGCTCGGGCGCCCCGCGGAAGCGGAGGTGATGGCGCGCAGCCTGGCAGACGTGCCCCCGGCGCCGGAGGCGGCGGCCGCGCGGTGGGTGCTCGCCCGGGCCGCCGCGCGGCAGGGACGCCTCGAGGAGGCAGCCGACCTCTATCGCCGCGTGGCTGCCGACCGGCCCATCGTGCCCGGGCTCGCCCCCGCGCAGCAGGCCGAGCTTCCGGAGGACGCCGCCTACCTCGCCGCGTGGCTCTGGTACGACGCCGGCCACTTCGAGGAGGCCGCGCCGCGCCTCGCCCGCTTCGCCCGGGCGCACCCGAACGCCAAGCGGGCCCCGGAAGCGCGCTGGTTCGGGGCATGGGCGCTCGTCCGCGCCGGGCCGCCGGCGCGCGCCCGGCGAGCGCTCGCCGCGCTCGCATCTGCTGGCCCCGGGCCCCTGCGAGCCCCCGCGCTCTACTGGGGCGCCCGGCTCGCGCCATCAAGGGCGCGCGCCGCCGCCCTGTACGCCGCCACGGAGCGCGAGGCACCGGACGGATGGTATGGCCTGCTCGCCGCGGCACGGCTCGCCGAAATGGGGCTCGCGCCCGTGGAGACGGCACCGCTGCCGCCGGGCGTGCCCATCTCGGCCCCCACCGACCCGCGCACCGCGGCGTCGCTGGCGCTTGCCTCGGACCTCCTGGGGCTCGGCTTGCGCGACGACGCCCTGGGAGTCCTACGACGGCTGTCGACCTCGGCGTCTGCGCGCGCGGCGGCGGCGCCGCTCGCCGAGCTCGCCGCCGCCGCCGGCGATCCCGAGATCCCTTTCCGGATGGCCCGGGACCACCTGCTCGCCACGCGCCGGACCGAGCGATGGGCCTACCCGGAGGCGTTCGCCACGCTCGTGTTCCCCGCGTCGGCGGCGCTCGGCGTCGACCCGCTGCTCGCGCTCGCGGTGATGCGCAGGGAGTCAGCCTTCCGCACCCGGCTCCGCAGCAGCGCGGCCGCCGAGGGGGTCCTCCAGCTCCGCCCGGAGACAGCGGAGCGGGTGGCAACGCTCTTCGGGCTGCCGGGCCCGGGCCCCGACGGCCTCGTCGACCCCCGCTCGAGCGTACTCCTCGGGGTCGCGTACCTCGGGCTCCTCGCCGGCCGCTTCCCTCTGGCGCCGGCGGCCCTCGCCGCCTACAACGCGGGCCCCGCGCGGGCCGCGGCGTGGGCGGTGCACCTCGAAGGCACGCCCGTCGACGAGTGGGTGGAGGACATTCCCTACCGGGAGACCCGCCAGTACGTGCGCGCGGTCGCAGCAGACTGGGCGCACTACCGCCGCCTGCGGGGGGAGCCTCCCCCGCCGATCGATCCCTCGGCCCCCGTGTCGGCTCCTGGGCCGGGCGTCGCGTTCTAGGGAGGCGGGCTCGCCCCGCGAAGGGCGTCGAGCAGCGCCGTCCCAATCCGCTCCAGCACGCGCGGCGTCACTCCCGGGACCCGCCCGAGCTCTCCGGCCGTCGCGGGCCGGCGCCGTGCGATCTCGACGAGCGCGTCCTCGCCGACGACCTTGAACGAGGGCTTGTCGAGCGCGCGGGCCCGCTCGTCTCTCGCGATCCACAGCGCCCGCAGCGCCGACCGCCCGGCCTCGTCGAGCCCCTTCGCGCCCCGCAGGCGGCGCCAGCCCTCGGGATCGAAGTTGCGGACGTGGGGGTTCACCGCCGCGATGCGGTCGAACTCCGAGCGAGCCTCGTCGAAGAGGCCGCGCCCCTGCAGATCGGCCGCCAGGATCCGCCGCAGGTCCAGGAGAAAGTGGGTATCGAGCGCGGCGTAGCGGACCTGGTCGCGGGGCAGCGGCCGCCGCCCCCAGTCGGCCCGCTGGTGCTCCTTCGACAGGTGGACACCGAAGTGCGCCCGGACGAGGGCGGCGAGCCCGAGCTCGCGGGCGCCGAGGCGGCGCGCGGCCACCATGGTGTCGAAGATCCGGACCGGGGCCCATCCGAACTCTCGCTTGAGGCAGCGCACGTCGTAGTCCGCCCCGTGGAGCACGACCTCGCGCCCAGATCCCAGCGCGGCACCGAGCGGCGCGACGTCCACCGAGAACGGATCCACAACGAAGTCGCCCTCCGGCAAAGAGAGCTGCAGGAGGCAAACCCGCTCGAAGTAGGCGTGGAAGCTGTTCGACTCGGTGTCGAGCGCCACCACCGGCTCGGATTCCACGCGCCGCGCGAGCCGGTCGAGCGATCCCGCGTCCGCGACCAGGGTGGGCTCGAGCCGATCCGGGCTCATCTGACCGCCCCCGCCAGCGCCACCGCCACGCGAGCGGCCACGCGTGCGTTCTGCTCCAGCAGGGCGAGGTTGGAGCGCCTCGACCGGCCCCCGGTGGCTCGCCCGACCGCCTCGAGGAGGAAGGGGGTGACCTCCGGCCCGGAGAGGCGGCGATCGCGGCACGCCGCCAGGGCGTCGCGAATGGCGGCGTCGATCTCCAGCCGCGGCAGCGGCTCCGGAGGCGGCACGGCGAGGAGGAGCCCGCCGGGCCGCCGCAGCACTCCCCAGTGGGCGAGCAGGACGGCTGCCGCCTGCTCGGCCGTCTCGACGCGGTGGGCGAGCGGCACGCCGCTCGTGGCCGTGAAGAAGGCGGGCAGCTCGCTCACCCCCCAACCGACCACCGTCACGCCCAGCGTCTCGATCGCCTCCGCCGTGGCCTCGATATCGAGGACGGCCTTGGGGCCGGAAGAGACCACGCACACCGGCGACCGCGCCAGCTCGGCGAGGTCGGCCGACACGTCCCGGGCCGCCCCGTCGCCGTGGAGCCGCCGGTGCACTCCGCCGATGCCGCCAGTCGCGAGGACGCGGATCCCCGCCAGCGCCGCGACGGCGCACGTCGCCGACACGGTGGTGCCGGCGTCCTGCCCGGCGGCGCAGAGCGGCGCGAGATCTCTCGCGCCCGCCTTGGCCGGGCGCCGACCCGGATCCGCGAGGCGGGAGATCTCGGCGTCGTCGGCGCCGACGACCACGGCGCCGCCGAGCACCGCCACGGCTGCCGGCACTGCGCCCTCGCCCCGCACCGCGGCGGCGCAGCGGCGGGCCGCGTCGAGGTTCTCGGGCCAGGGGAGCCCGTGGGCCACCACGCTCGTCTCGAGGGCCACCACCGGGCGCCTTGCGTCGAGGGCCTCGCGCACCTCGTCGGCGAATCGAAGGGACGGCGTCATCCGCCGGGCAGTATCGCACGAGGGCTTCCCCGGCGCGGCTTCACGCGGCGCTTCTCGCCGGCCCGGGGCCGTGCCAGGATCCGCCGCCATGGGCGCACGGGTCCGCGGCTGGTTGACGGCGATATACGCCAGTCTCTCGATGGCCTTCTTCTTCTTCGCGTCCCTGCCCGTGATGGTGGTGACCCGCTCCGGCGACCTCCCCATGTGGTTCGCGCGCCACGCCTGGGCCCCCTGGGGGCTCCGGATCGCCGGCGCCCGCCTCGAGGTCGCCCTGATGGCGCCGTTGCCCGCCGGGCCGGCCATCTTCGTCGCCAACCACGAGAGCGCCCTCGACATCTGGGCGGTGGTGGCGGCCATCCCTCGCGGCGTCCGCTTTGCCGCCAAGGCCGAGCTGTTCCGCCTTCCGGTGTTCGGCTGGTACCTGAAGGTCGGCGGACACATCCGCGTCGACCGACGCGACCACGCGGCCGCCGTGGCCTCCCTGGCAACGGCCGCCGCCCAGATCCGCGGGGGCACGAGCCTCGTGGTCTTCCCGGAGGGCACCCGCAGCCGCGACGGTCGCGTCCACGCGTTCAAGAAGGGGCCGTTCGTGGTCGCCCTGCAGGCCGGCGTCCCTGTGGTCCCGGTGGCGGTCGCCGGCTCCGGTGCGGTCACGCCCAAGGCACTTGTGGAGGTTTACCCCGGCACGATCCGGGTGACCGTGGGCGAGCCGGTGCTCCCGGCCGACTTTCCCGATCGCCTCGACCTCTTGCGGGAGGTGCGCCGGCGCATCATCGAGATGCACCGCGCCGCCGGCGGCCTCGGCGGCGACGCGGACATGGCCGTGGCTGCCCGCGGGATGGAGGGCGACGAGGGCGCGGACTAGCCTCCCGGCGGCCCCGACGATACTCTCGGCGTCATGAGCAGGGACCGGCCGCACTCCGAGGGCGCCATGGGAGCGCTGGCCGACCACGCGCGGGCCGGCGTGGCCGAGGTCTCCCGCGGGCTCCGTCGCTCCAGCCGCTTCCAGAGGATGCGCATCGGCATCGTGGCAGCCTGGGCGCTCCTCTCGGTCGTCGCCTTGTGGGTCGCCTGCCCAGGATCCGGGCCCTCAAACTCCCTCGGCGCCGACGTGCACGTCCTCAAGGACTCTCTCGTGGGGGGCGAGCAGCTCCTCGTGCGGAACGAGTCGTCCGTCATCTGGACCGACGTGGTCCTCACCCTCGACTCCGACTGGCGCCACGAGCAGCGAACCATGCGCCCGCACGACCAGATCGTGCTGTCCATGAGCCAGTTCCGCCGCGGCACCGAGGTCGCCCCCCGCGACTTCAAGCCCCGCGCGCTCGCCATCCAGTGCGACCAGGGCCGCGCGCGCTTCGATCTCCGCTAGCGGGCAGGGCGGACGGAAACGGCCCGCCCCGGGGAGCCGGGACGGGCCGGGGGCCGCCGCGCGATGCTCGAGCTTAGGCCGCGTCGCGGGCCGGATCGGGGAGCTCGCCGACGTCCACCGTCTCGACGGTCTCGAGGTACCGGTGGAGGAACTGCTTCGTCTTCAGCTCCACCTGCCGGACTCGCTCGCGCGAGACGCCCCAGCGCTTGCCGATCTCCTCGAGGGTCTTCGGCGCATCCTGCTGGAGGCGGTTGTGGATGATGTCCCAGCCGAGCTCGCCGATGCGCTTGCGCACCTTGCCGAGCGCGTCGCGGACCTCGAGATCGCCCTCCGAGGACAGGTAGGTGTCCTCGGGGCCGGGACCGTCGTCCTCGATGCGCTCGAGATGGGAGACGTCGCCGTCCTCATCGATGTAGCTGTCGAGCGAGAGGTCGGGCTGGGCCACGGTGCCGCTCTGCGGGCGCACCGTGCTCCGCGCCTCCTTGAGGTACTTGCCGATGTAGGCGCGGATCCACCACACGGCATAGGTCGAGAACCGGGTCCCGGCGTGCGGGTCGAACTTCTCCACCGCCCGCATGAGACCGACGTTGCCCTCCTGGATGAGGTCGTCGAGGCGCACCGTGCCGCGCCGCTGCTTTCGCGCGATGGCGACGACGAAGGCCAGGTTGTGCCGGACGAGCTTCTGCTTCGCGCGAACCTCGCCCTTGCGGGCGCGCAGCGCCATCGCGTGCTCCTCGTCGCGGGTCAGAGGCGGGTACTCGCGGACTGCCTTGAGATAAGGGGCGAGTTCCTCGAATTCCTTGCTGCCTCGCTGGATGCCCGAACTCCTCATCGCCATGGCCTCTCTCCCTTCCCTGGCTGCTGCCGGTTCTTCCGGAATGCCGGGCAGGTTACGTAACGGCACTTTACAGAAAATGGACTGGTGAAGTCAACCATACCCGGTAAGGTCCTGTGACAAGTGCATGTCACCCGCTTCGCGCCCCCCCGTTTTTTGGGAGAGCCGTGGGAGGGAACAGGCCATCGCAGGGGTGCCATTCCCCCGCACCGTGCCCTACTCCAAACGCGCGCATTCACGACCCTCATCCCCGGGACAGGCCCTCTCGCGGACGGGCAACGGGTGCCCAGGCGCTCTCCGTCCAACGCCCCGCGCGACGCGGATGGGCTCGCCGGTGAGCGGCGGACGCCCCAAGAAGACGGGCCCGGACCGCGAAGGTCCGGGCCCGTGTGGGAACAGGGCCGGCGGGGCTAGCCCCGGCTATTCCTCGGCGCCTGCGGCGGCGAGGCCGAGGGCCTCCTCCGCCTGCTCCACGGCGTCGACCGGCGTCTCCACCTCGATGTCGAGGTGCTTGTAGGCGCCGAGGCCCGTGCCGGCTGGCACGAGCCGACCCATGATGACGTTCTCCTTGAGGCCGCGCAGGTGGTCGACCTTGCCGCTGATGGCGGCCTCGGTGAGGACCTTGGTCGTCTCCTGGAACGACGAGGCCGAGATGAACGACTCGGTGGAGAGCGACGCCTTGGTGATGCCGAGGAGCAGCGGCTCGCCCTGGGCCGGCCGCCCGCCCTCCTTCATCACCTTCTCGTTCTCCTCCTCGAACACCCACTTCTCGACTTGCTCGTCGGCGAGGAAGCTCGTGTCGCCCACGTCGACGATGCGCACGCGTCGCAGCATCTGGCGAACGATCACCTCGATGTGCTTGTCGTTGATCTTGACGCCCTGGAGTCGGTAGACCTCCTGGACCTCGTCCACGAGCCAGCGGGCCAGTTCCTTCTCGCCGAGCACCCGCAGGATGTCGTGCGGGTTGGCGGCGCCGTCCATGAGTGCCTCCCCGGCCCGGACGCGATCGCCGGTGTGCACGCTGATGTGCTTGCCCTTGCCGATGAGGTACTCCTTGAGGAGGTCGGGGCGCAGCTTGCCGTCGATCTCGGGGGTCACCACCACCTTGCGCTTGCCCTTCGTGTCCTTGCCGAAGGAGACGACGCCGTCGATCTCGGAGATGATGGCGTACTCCTTGGGCTTGCGTGCCTCGAAGAGCTCGGCGACGCGGGGCAGGCCGCCGGTGATGTCCTTCGTCTTCGTGGTCTCGCGGGGCATCTTGGCGATGACGTCGCCCGCGTCCACCTCGTCGCCGTCGGCCACCACCAGGTTCGCTCCCTCGGGGAGCATGTAGCGAGCGTCGGCGTCGGAGCTGGAGAGCTTCTTCGTCTGGCCCTTGTCGTCCTTGATCGACACCCGCGGCCGGGCGTCGGGATCCTTGGACGCCGTCACCACCTTGCGAGCGAGGCCGGTGATCTCGTCCACCTGCTCGGTGTAGGTGACCCCGTCGACGAGGTCGCCGAACTTCACGCGCCCGGCCACCTCGGTGAGGATGGGCACCGAGTACGGGTCCCACTCGGCGAGCATCGAGCCCGGCTCGACGCGCTGGCCGTCCCTCACCACCACCTTGGCGCCGTAGACCACGCCGTAGCGCTCGCGCTCGCGCCCCTGCTCGTCGGTGACCACCACCTCGCCGTTGCGGTTCATGACGATGAGCGTGCCGTCGCTGCTTCTTGGCGACGTTCAGCCCCACGAACTTGGCGATGCCGGCGTTGCGGTTCTCGAGCGTGGACTGCTCGGCGCGCCGGGATGCGGCGCCGCCGATGTGGAAGGTGCGCATGGTGAGCTGGGTGCCCGGCTCGCCGATGGACTGCGCGGCGATGACGCCGACGGCCTCTCCGATGTTCACCTTGCGGCCGCGAGCGAGGTCTCGCCCGTAGCACTCGACGCAGATGCCGCGCCGAGCCTGGCAGGTCAGCACCGAGCGGATCTTGACCCGGTCGATGCCGGCGTTCTCGACGAGCTTCACCTTCTGCTCGTCGATCTCCTCGTTGGCGCGCACCACCTCGTTGCCCGCGAACGGATCGGTGATGTCCTCGAGCGCCACGCGGCCGAGGATGCGCTCGCCCATCGGCTCGATGATCTCGCCGCCCTCCACGAGCGACCCCATGACGATGCCGTCCATGGCGCCGCAGTCGTACTCGGTGATGATGGCGTCCTGGGCAACGTCGACGAGCCGGCGCGTCAGGTAGCCGGAGTTCGCGGTCTTGAGCGCCGTATCGGCGAGGCCCTTGCGGGCGCCGTGGGTGGAGATGAAGTACTGCAGGACGTTCAGGCCCTCCCGGAAGTTGGCCGTGATGGGCGTCTCGATGATCTCGCCCGACGGCTTCGCCATCAGGCCGCGCATGCCTGCGAGCTGCCGGATCTGCTGCGCCGAGCCGCGGGCGCCGGAGTCGGCCATGATGTAGATGGGGTTGAAGGATGGCTGGATTCGCTCCTCCTTCTTGCCCGTCCTTGCTCGATCCCGAGCGCCGTCTCGAAGCCGATCTCGGTCATCATCTCCTTGGCAACCTCGTCGGTGACCTGCGCCCAGATGTCGATGACCTTGTTGTAGCGCTCGCCCGAGGTGATGAGGCCCTCGGTGTACTGGTTGTGGATCTCGTCCACCTCGCGGTTCGCCCTCTCGAGCAGCGGCTGCTTCTGGCTCGGGATGAGCATGTCGTCGAGCGAGATGGAGATCCCGGCGCGGGTGGCGTTGCCGTAGCCGAGCGAGCGGACGCGGTCGGCGAGCAGCACCGTCTCCTTCTCCCCGCAGAGCCGGTAGGTGAGGTCGATGAGGTTCTGGAGCTGCTTCTTGTCCATCACCTTGTTGACGGCGTCGAACGGGATGCGCTTCGGCACGATGTCGTAGAGCAGCACGCGCCCGGCGGTGGTCTCGAGGCGCTTGCCGTCCATGCGGACCGTCAGCTTGGCCTGCAGGTCGATCTCGCCCTGGTCGTAGGCGGCACGGACCTCGCCAGGGCTGGAGAAGATCTTCCCCTCCCCGCGGGCGAAGGCCCGCTCGCGGGTCATGTAGTAGATGCCGAGGACGATGTCCTGCGACGGCACGATGATGGGCTTGCCGTGCGCCGGGCGAGAGGATGTTGTTCGTGCTCATCATGAGCACGCGGGCCTCCATCTGGGCCTCGATCGACAGCGGCACGTGGACCGCCATCTGGTCGCCGTCGAAGTCGGCGTTGAAGGCGGTGCACACGAGCGGGTGCAGCTGGATGGCCTTGCCCTCGATGAGCACCGGCTCGAAGGCCTGGATGCCCAGCCGGTGCAGGGTCGGCGCGCGGTTGAGGAGCACCGGGTGCTCGCGGATCACGTCGTCGAGGATGTCCCAGACCTCGGGGCGCTCCTTCTCCACCATCTTCTTGGCGCTCTTGATGGTGGTGACGTAGCCCTTCTCCTCGAGCTTGTTGTAGATGAACGGCTTGAACAGCTCGAGGGCCATGATCTTCGGCAGGCCGCACTGGTGGAGCTTCAGCTCCGGGCCCACCACGATCACCGAGCGGCCCGAGTAGTCGACGCGCTTGCCGAGCAGGTTCTGGCGGAAACGGCCCTGCTTGCCCTTCAGCATGTCCGACAGCGACTTGAGCGGGCGCTTGTTGGGGCCGGTGATGGTCTTGCCGCGGCGCCCGTTGTCGAAGAGCGCGTCCACCGCCTCCTGGAGCATCCGCTTCTCGTTGCGGATGATGATGTCGGGGGCGTTCAGCTCCATGAGCCGCTTCAGCCGGTTGTTGCGGTTGATGACGCGGCGATAGAGGTCGTTCAGGTCGCTCGTGGCGAACCGGCCGCCGTCCAGCGGGACGAGCGGGCGCAGGTCGGGCGGGATGACCGGGATGACCTCGAGCATCATCCAGTCGGGCTTGTTGCCCGACTCGCGGAAGGCGTCGACCACCTTGAGCCGCTTGGCGATCTTCTTGCGCTTCGCGTCGGAGGTGGCCTCCTTCATCTCCTTGCGCAGCTGCTCGGAGAGCCCGTGCACCTCGATCTGGCGCAGCAGCGCCAGCACCGCCTCGCCGCCCATGCCGGCCGAGAAAGCGTCGTCCCCGAGCTCCTCGCGCAGCCGCTGGTAGCGGTCCTCGGAGAGGAGCTCGCCCTTCGTGAGCGTGGTCTCCTTGGGTTCGGTGACGATGTAGCTCTCGCAGTAGAGGACCTTCTCCAGGTCCTTCAGCGTGATGTCGAGCAGGTTCCCGATGCGGCTCGGGAGCGACTTCAGGAACCAGATGTGCGCCACCGGGGTGGCGAGCGTGATGTGGCCGAGCCGCTCGCGGCGGACCTTGGACTGGATCACCTCGACGCCGCACTTCTCGCAGACGACCCCGCGGTGCTTCATGCGCTTGTACTTGCCGCAGTTGCACTCGTAGTCCTTCACCGGGCCGAAGATCTTGGCGCAGAAGAGCCCGTCCCGCTCCGGCTTGAAGGTGCGGTAGTTGATGGTCTCCGGCTTCTTCACCTCGCCGTGCGACCACTGCCGGATCTTGTCCGGGCTGGCCAGCGAGATCCGGATGGCGGAGAAGGAGGGCGGGTCCTTCGGCTTCTCGAAGAAATTGAAGATGTCCTTCACGTCTCGTCCCTCGATTCGGCGCTAGGGTTCCGTGACCAGGCTTTAGGCGGTCTTCTTCGGGCGCGAGCCCGAGCGGATCGGATTCCGCCTCGGCCTGCTCGCGGGCGCGTTGCGCCTCCGGCGACTCGAGAAGCTCCACGTCGAGCGCCAGGCTCTGGAGCTCCTTGATGAGCACGTTGAACGACTCGGGCAGGCCCGATTCCAGCGTGTTCTCGCCCTTGACGATGGCCTCGTACATCCGGGTGCGGCCGACGACGTCGTCGGACTTCACCGTCAGGAACTCCTGCAGCGAGTAGGCGGCGCCGTAGGCCTCCATGGCCCAGACCTCCATCTCGCCCGAGGCGCTGGCCGCCGAACTGGGCCTTGCCGCCCAGCGGCTGCTGGGTGACGAGCGAGTACGGCCCGATGGAGCGGGCGTGGATCTTCTCGTCCACCAGGTGGTGGAGCTTGAGCATGTACATGACGCCCACGGTGACGTCGTGGTCGAAGGGCTCGCCCGTGCGTCCGTCGAAGACGATGGACTGCATGGTCGCACCGCCGCGACTCGAGCATGCCGCGGAGCTCGTCCTCGGCCGCGCCGTCGAACACCGGGCTGGCCGTGAAGACGCCACGGGTGAGCTTCTGGGCGAGCTTGGGCAGCTCCTTGTCAGGTACCTCGTCGATGAGCTGGAGGATCCGCTCGTTGCTCGCCCCTGCTCCCTCGAAGATCTTGCGGACGTACTTGCGAAGCTGGTCGGGGCCGAACTTCTTCTCGAGCATCTCCTCGAGGCGCCAGCCGATGTTGCGGGCACCCCAGCCGAGGTGGGTCTCCAGGATCTGCCCGACGTTCATGCGGGAAGGCACGCCGAGCGGGTTGAGGACGATGTCGACCGGGGTCGCCGTCCTCGAGGTACGGCATGTCCTCCTCGGGCAGGACCCGCGAGACCACGCCCTTGTTGCCGTGGCGGCCGGCCATCTTGTCGCCCACCGCCAGCTTGCGCTTGATGGCCACGTACACCTTGACCATCTTGATGACGCCCGGCGGCAGCTCGTCGCCCTTCTTGAGGCGGCCAATCTTCTCCCCGAAGAGCAGCTTCACGAGCTCGCGCTGCTCCTCGAAGTTCTCGACGATCTTGCGGACCTTGTCCTGCACGTCCTGGGTGCCGCCGACGGCGATCTCGCCCCAGTACCGCTGCGGGATGGTGTCGAGCAGCTCGTCGGAGAGCGCGTCGCCCTTCTTGAGCAGCTGCTCGCCCTTGTCGTCGACGAGGCGCGCCGCGACCTCCTTGCCCACGAGCAGCTTGCGGATCTTGAGGAAGGCCGAGTCCTGGATGATGCGGATCTCGTCGTTCTGGTCCTTGAGGAGCTTCGCCTCCTCCATCTCCTCGATGGCCTTGGCGCGCTCGTCCTTCTCCACGCCCTTGCGGCTGAAGACCTTGGCGTTGATGACCGTGCCCGACACGCCCGGGCGGCACGCGCAGCGAGCTGTCGCGCACGTCGCCGGCCTTCTCGCCGAAGATGGCGCGCAGCAGCTTCTCCTCGGGAGAGAGCTGGGTCTCGCCCTTGGGGGTGATCTTGCCGACCAGGATGTCGCCGGGCTTCACCTCGGCGCCGATGCGGATGATGCCCGACTCGTCGAGGTCCTTCAGCGCCTCCTCGCCGACGTTCGGGATGTCCCGGGTGATCTCTTCCTTGCCGAGCTTGGTGTCGCGGGCGACGCACTCGAACTCCTCGATGTGGACGGACGTGTACACGTCCTCCTTGAGGAGCCGCTCGGAGAGCAGGATGGAGTCCTCGAAGTTGTACCCCTGCCACGGCATGAAGGCGACGACCACGTTCTGGCCGAGCGCGAGCTCGCCCATCTCGGTGGCCGGGCCGTCGGCGATGACGTCGCCCTTCTTGACGCGCTCGCCGGGCTTCACGATGGGCTTCTGGTTGATGCAGGTGTTCTGGTTGGAGCGCTGGAACTTGATGAGGTTGTAGATGTCCACCTCGTTCGCCACGTCGGTGGCCGAGGTGGGCACGTCCGCCTTCACCACGATGCGGGCGGCGTCCACCGACTGCACCACGCCGTCGCGCCTGGCCACCATCGTGACCCCGGAGTCGCGGGCCACGATCGCCTCGATGCCGGTGCCGACGAGCGGTGCCTCGGTCTTGATGAGCGGCACCGCCTGCCGCTGCATGTTCGAGCCCATGAGCGCGCGGTTGGCGTCGTCGTTCTCGAGGAAGGGGATGAGCGAGGCCGCCACCGATACGAGCTGGTTCGGCGACACGTCCATCAGGTCGACCTCCTCGGGCTTCACCTGGACGAACTCGCCGCCGCGGCGGCAGGAGACGGCGTTGCCGAGGAAGATGCCCTTGCGATCCACGGGCGCGTTCGCCTGGGCGATGGTGTGCTTCTCCTCCTCGAGCGCCGAGTAGAAGCTCACCTCCTCGGTCACCCTGCCCTTCTCGACCTTGCGGTACGGCGTCTCGACGAAGCCGTACTCGTTCACCCGCGCGTAGGTGGAGAGCGAGGCGATGAGGCCGATGTTCGGGCCTTCCGGGGTCTCGATGGGGCAGATGCGGCCGTAGTGCGTCGGGTGGACGTCGCGGACCTCGAACCCGGCTCGCTCGCGGGTGAGGCCGCCGGGCCCGAGCGCCGAGAGCCGCCGCTTGTGGGTGACCTCGGAGAGCGGGTTCGTCTGGTCCATGAACTGCGACAGCTGCGAGGAGCCGAAGAACTCCTTGATCACCGCCGTCACCGGCTTGGCGTTGATCAGGTCGTGCGGCATGAGCGTCTCGATCTCCTGGAGGCTCATGCGCTCCTTGATGGCGCGCTCCATGCGGACGAGGCCGATGCGGTACTGGTTCTCGAGCAGCTCGCCCACCGCGCGGACGCGGCGGTTGCCGAGGTGGTCGATGTCGTCGATGTCGCGGTCCTGGGACCCGTTCTTCAGGTCGATGAGGAACCGCACCACCTCGAGGATGTCGCGCTTGGTGAGCACCGAGTGGTCGAGCGGCTCGTCCAGGTTGAACTTGTAGTTCAGCTTGAGCCGGCCGACCTTCGAGAGGTCGTAGCGCTCGGGATTGAAGAAGAGGTTGTGGAAGAGCGTGCCGGCGGTGTCGGGCGTCGGCGGATCGCCGGGGCGCAGCCGGCGGTAGATCTCCATCACGGCCTCCTCGGGCGTGGAGATCTTGTCCTGCATGAGGGTGTCGCGCAGCGACGGGAGCACGTTCAGGCCGTCGATGAAGAGCACCTTGAACGCCGCGATGCCGCGCTTGCGCAGCTCTTCGACCTTGTCCTCGGTCACCTGCTCGTTGACCTCGAGCAGGACCTCGCCGGTGGACTCGTCGACCACGTCCTCGGCCGAGTACTTCGCGTGGACCTCCTCCGGCTCGATCGGCAGCGTCTTCACCTTGGCGGCCACGAGCTTCTTGATGGCGCCCTCGGTGAACTTCCGGTTCTTCTTGACGATGACCTCGCTGGAGCGCGGATCCTTGATGTCGCGCGTGGCGCGCTGGCCCTTCAGCAGGTCCGGGTTGACGTCGCGCTCGTAGCGCCCCTTGCCCTCGATGCGGATGGTCTCGGTGTCGTAGTAGTACTTGAGGATCTCCTCGGTCGACCCGCGGAACTCGATGGGGTCCTTCTTGGCGGTGTCGGGCACCGAGCCGAGGGCGCGCAGGAGCACGGTCGCGGGCAGCTTCCGGCGCCGGTCGATGCGGACGTAGAGCAGGTCCTTGTGGTCGAACTCGAAGTCGATCCAGGAGCCGCGGTACGGGATGATGCGCGCGTTGTAGAGGATCTTCCCCGACGAGTGGCTCTTGCCCTTGTCGTGGTCGAAGAAGGCGCCCGGGCTGCGGTGCAGCTGCGACACCACCACCCGCTCGGTCCCGTTGATGATGAAGGTGCCGTTGTCCGTCATCAGCGGGATCTCGCCGAAGTAGACCTCCTGCTCCTTCACGTCGCGGATGGACTGGGCGCCGGTCTCCTCGTCCTTGTCCCAGACGACGAGGCGGACGACCACCTTGATGGGCGCGGAGAAGGTCATGCCGCGCTGGTGGCACTCGTCCACGTCGTACTTGGGCTTCTCGAGGTGGTAGCTCACGAACTCGAGCGAGCTCGTCTCGTTGAAGTCCTTGATGGGGAAGACGGACTTGAACACGCCCTGCAGGCCGGTGTCGTCTCGCTTGTCCGGCGGGACGTCGGCCTGGAGGAACTTGTCGTAGGAGCTCTTCTGGATGGCGATCAGGTTCGGGATGTCCGCCACCTTCTTGATCTTCCCGAAGTTCTTGCGGACGCGGAAATTGTTCTGGATAGTCGGCGCCATCGAGGTCGGTCCTCTTTTCCCCGGAAGAACGGCTACAAACACCTCGAGCCGGCACCCGGGCCGGCTCCTGCTTCAGTCCCGGCCTGGTGGCCGGGGAACGGGGAGTGTCATGAGGGGTGGAAGGGTATTAATCACTCCATCCTTCCCTGTCAAAACTCCCGCCAAAGGCGGAGGCGGGACGGCCACCCGGGCCGTCCCGCCCCCCGTCGCGAACTGCCTACTTGATCTCCACCTTGGCGCCGGCAGCCTCGAGCTTCTTCTTGAGCTCGTCGGACTCCGCCTTCGGGATGCCTCCCTTGACCTCCTTGGGGGCACCCTCGACGAGGTCCTTCGCCTCCTTGAGGCCGAGGCCGGTGATGGCGCGGACTTCCTTGATCACGTTGATCTTGTTCGGCCCGGCGTCGAGGAGGACGACGGAGAACTCCGTCTTCTCCTCGACCGGCGCGGCGGCAGCGGCAGCGCCGCCCGCCATCACCACCGGCGCCGCAGCCGCGCTGACGCCCCACTTCTGCTCGAGCTGCTTCACGAGCTCGGCGGCCTCCATGACGGTGAGGCCGGAGAGCTGCTCTACGATCGTATTCAGGTCAGCCATGACTTCTTCATCCTTTTCGTCGGCGGCGCGCTGTTGCGCCGCGCGTCCATGCCCGCGCCTCCCGGCGCGGGCGAGTTCAGGTGTTTCTCACGAAGCCTTCGCCAGTTGGTCCTTGCGTGCGTTGAGCACCTGGGCGAGCTGCTGGCCCGGGGTGCCGATGATGCGCGCGAGCTTGGTCGCGGGCTGGGCGATGATTCCCGCCAGCCTGGCGCGGAGCTCGGGCAGGCCGGGCATCTTGGCGAGGGCCTGGATGCCCTTCGCGTCGATGACCTTGCCCTCCACCACCGCGGTACGCAGGGAGAAGTTCTCCCGGTCCTTCGCGAACTCCGCGAGGATCTTCGCCGGGGACCACCACGTCGTCGTAGCGTCATGACGAGCGCCGTCGGCCCCACGAACTTGTCCGCCAGCGACTCGAGCGACGTGCCCTTGGCGGCACGGATGGCGAGGGTGTTCTTGACGATGCGGTACTCCACCTTCGCCTCGCGGCACTTCTTGCGGAGCTCGGTGACGGTCGCGACGTCGAGGCCCTTCGGCTCCGCCAGGATGGCGGACTTGGCTCTCGCCATCTTCTCGTGGAGCTGGTCGATGACTGCTTGCTTTTCTGTCCGGTTCACTTGTTCTCACCACCTTTCCGACCGGGCCGCTCGGGGCGGCTCGGCGTGCTGTGGGCCACGAACCGGACCTCCGGTGCGCTGACCCCCTGGCCAAGCAGGGGACGCTCCCCTCCGGGAGCAACTTCCCGTCTCGGCGGGTCGGGCCGTCCTGCGCCCGCTTGGCCTCATCGCCCCTTCCGAATCTCGCACTCGGGGCGGCGCGGGCCCGCTGTCCTGGACCAGGAATCCCGGCGGCACCATGCCACCGGGGAAAGACCGAATCCTCCTAGGCTGCGGCGTGCGCGGCGGCCAGCTCCGCGGGGTCGAGCTTGATGCCCGGTCCCATGGTGGTGCTGACCGTCACGCTCTTCAGGTAGACGCCCTTCGCCGTCTGCGGCCGGGCCTTGAAGATGATCTCCATGATGGCGTTGAAGTTCTCCCTCAGCTTCTCGGGCGGGAACGACGCCTTGCCGAAGGGGACGTGGACGATCCCGGCCTTCTCGACGCGGAACTCGACCTTGCCGGCCTTCTGCTCCCTGACCGCGCGCGCCACGTCGGCGCTGACGGTGCCGACCTTGGGGTTCGGCATGAGCCCGCGGGGCCCGAGGATCTTCCCGAGCCGGCCGACCACGCCCATCATGTCCGGGGTGGCGATGACCTTGTCGAAGTCCATGAATCCGCCCTGGATCTTCTCGGCCAGGTCCTCGGCGCCGACGATGTCCGCGCCGGCGGCCTCTGCCTCCTTGGCCTTGTCTCCCTTGGCGAACACCGCGAGCCTCACGGTCTTGCCCATCCCGTGGGGCAGCACCACCGCGCCGCGGACGACCTGGTCGGCGTGCTTGGGGTCGACGCCGAGGTTGATGGCGGCGTCGACCGACTCGTCGAACTTGCGGACGGCCGACTGCTTCACGAGCTGCAGGGCCTCCTCGAGCTTGTAGCGCTTGGTGCGGTCGACCTTCTCCGCGACCTGCTTGAACTTCTTCCCGACGTGAGCCATTTGGTCATTTCCTCCCGGCGCTAGCCGACGACGTCGATGCCCATGGACAGGGCCGTGCCCTCGACGGTCCGCATCGCGGCCTCGAGGGAGCCAGCCGTCATGTCCTGCATCTTCAGCTTGGCGATCTGCTCCACCTGCTTCTTCGTCACCTGCCCGACCTTCTCCTTGCCGGGCTTGTGCGCGCCGGAGCCCTTCTTCTTCTCGGTGTGCAGCCCCGCCGCCTTCTTCAGCAGGATGGACGCCGGCGGCGTCTTCAGCACGAAGCTGAAGGACCGATCCTGGTAGACCGTGATGATCACCGGGATGATGAGGCCGTCCTTGGCCTGCGCCTGCGTGGCGGCGTTGAACTGCTTGCAGAACTCCATGATGTTGACGCCGTGCTGGCCGAGCGCCGGGCCCACGGGGGGCGCCGGGTTCGCCTTGCCGGCCGGGATCTGCAGCTTGACCTGGCCTGTGACCTTCTTCATGACCGCTCCTCTCGTGGTTCAGCCGAGCTCCCGCTCTCCCACGCCTTCGTTCTTTCTCCCGCGCCGGGCCGCCGGTGCAGAAGGGACCGCTACGTCTTCTCCACCTGCATGAAGTCCAGCTCGACCGGGGTGGCCCGGCCGAAGATCGAGACGAGCACGCGGACCTTGCCCTTGTCGGGCTTGACCTCCTCGACGGTGCCGTTGAAGTTCGAGAAGGGTCCGTCGATCACCCGCACCGGGTCGCCCTCCTCGAACTGCACCTTGGGCTTGGGCTTCAAGGTGCCCTCGGAGATCTGGCTCGTGAGCCTCGCCACCTCCGCCTCGGAGATGGCGGGAACGTCCTTCGGCACCTTCGCGCTCCCGACGAACCCCGTGACCTTCGCCGTCCCCTTGACGAGGTGCCAGCTCCGCTCGTTCATCTCCATCTGCACCAACACGTACCCGGGGAAGAACTTCCTCTTGGACGTCTTCTTCTCGCCCTTCACCATCTCCACGACCTGTTCCATGGGAATGAGGATCTCCCCGAACAGGTCCTGGAGGCTTTCCTGCCGCACCCGCTCCTCGAGAGACTTCTTCACCTTGTTCTCGAAGCCCGAGTAGGTGTGAACGACGTACCACTTCTTCGCCATGCAATCTCCCGTCCTCGGCGCCAACGCGCCGGCCGCCCTCGGGCGGTCCGGAGTACGACGGCGCCGCGGGTGCCCAAGAGGGCGGCCGCGTCGCCAGGCCCGCCGGCTAGTAGACCAGCGCGGAGAGCCTCGACCAAACCATGTCGAAGATCCCCAGTAGGAATGCCGCGACGAAGCTGAACACGATGACCGCCATCGTCGATGCCCTCGTCTCGCGCCAGTTCGGCCAGCTGACCTTTTCCAGCTCCTGGGCCACCTGCAGCGCAACCGCGTTCACCCGCGGCGTGCGCCACGCCACCACCGCGGCCGCCGCCGCGATGGCGTAGCCGAGGAGCGTGGTCAGCGTCCAGTCCTCGCCGAACACGGCGAAGTCGTTCAACCGCGCGTACGAGAAGACGATGGACAGGATCCTCTCCAGGAAGATCCCGACCACCACCGCCGCGAAGAAGAAGAAGATGGCGACGATTCGCTTTGGATCGACGCCGGGTCCCTTTTCCATGCAACCCTTCCCGCTGAACTGGCAGGCCAGGAGGGATTCGAACCCCCAACCCGCGGTTTTGGAGACCGCTGCTCTACCGTTCGAGCTACTGGCCTGTGAGATGCCGTCCCAGGACTACTTCGTTTCCTTGTGCGGCGAGTGCTTTCGACAGCGCGGGCAGTACTTGGAAAACGCCAGCTTGTCCTGGGTCTTCTTCTTGTTCTTCGTGGTGCTGTAGTTGCGTTCCTTGCACGTGGTGCACTCGAGCGTCACGATGGTTCGATTGCCTGCCATGGATCCGCGTCCTCACTGGATGACGTCCGCGACGACTCCTGCCCCAACGGTGCGGCCGCCCTCGCGGATGGCAAACCGCAGCTCCTTCTCCATGGCGATGGGAGTGATGAGCTCCACGTCCATGGTGATGTTGTCACCGGGCATGACCATCTCCACTCCCTGCGGGAGCTGGATGCTGCCGGTGACGTCCGTGGTGCGGAAGTAGAACTGGGGTCTGTAGCCGTTGAAGAACGGCGTGTGGCGCCCACCTTCCTCCTTGGTGAGCACGTAGACCTCGGCCTTGAACTTGGTGTGCGGCGTGATCGAGCCCGGCCGGGCGAGGACCTGGCCTCGCTCGACCTCCTCGCGCTTGAGCCCGCGAAGCAGCGCCCCGACGTTGTCGCCCGCCTGCCCCTCGTCGAGGAGCTTGCGGAACATCTCCACCCCGGTGACCACCGTCTTCTGGGTGGCGCGCAGGCCGACGATCTCGACCTCCTCGCCGACCTTGACGATGCCGCGCTCGATGCGCCCGGTCGCGACCGTGCCTCGACCGGAGATGGAGAACACGTCCTCCACCGGCATGAGGAAGGGCTTGTCGATGGAGCGCTTCGGGGTGGGCACGTAGCTGTCGACGGCCTCCATCAGCTTCAGGATGGAGGGCTCGCCGAGCTCGCCCTTGTCGCCCTCGAGCGCCTTGAGCGCCGAGCCCTTCACGACCGGGATCTCCTGGCCGGGGAACTCGTAGGAGCTCAGGAGCTCGCGGACCTCGAGCTCGACGAGCTCGAGCAGCTCCTTGTCGTCGACCATGTCCACCTTGTTCAAGTAGACGACGACGTAGGGCACGCCCACCTGGCGGGCGAGCAGGATGTGCTCACGCGTCTGGGGCATCGGGCCATCGGCCGCCGACACCACCAGGATGGCGCCGTCCATCTGCGCCGCACCGGTGATCATGTTCTTCACGTAGTCGGCGTGACCCGGGCAGTCGACGTGCGCGTAGTGACGGTTGGCCGTCTGGTACTCCACGTGGGCGGTGGCGATGGTGATGCCGCGCTCGCGCTCCTCGGGGGCCTTGTCGATCTGGTCGTAGGCCATGAAGCTCGCGAGGCCCTTCTGGGCGAGGACCTTGGTGATGGCCGCGGTGAGCGTGGTCTTCCCATGGTCCACGTGACCGATGGTCCCCACGTTCACGTGGGGCTTCGTGCGCTCGAACTTCTCCTTGGCCATCGTCTCGCTCGGCAGCCGGCCGCAAGCCTTCGCGCCGGTTCGCCTCCTCTTTCACAGCTTGGAGCCCTCTTCCAGGATTGAACTGGAGACCTCGTCCTTACCAAGGACGCGCTCTACCGACTGAGCTAAGAGGGCCTTCGATTCCTTTCGTGCCGGCTGGAGCGGGAAACGGGATTCGAACCCGCGACATTCAGCTTGGAAGGCTGACGCTCTACCAACTGAGCTATTCCCGCGTGTCCTCGAGCCAACGGAGTGGAGGGGGGTGGATTCGAACCACCGAAGGCGATGCCGGCAGATTTACAGTCTGCTCCCTTTGGCCGCTCGGGAACCCCTCCGAACCTTTCTTCTTCCGACCTCGTCCACGTCGAAGCCAGCTGAAGCTGGCGGTGGGATTCGAACCCGCGACCTGCTGCTTACAAGGCAGCTGCTCTGCCGACTGAGCTACGCCAGCGGATCCCTTGCGACTTTTCTCTTCGGCTCCCAACGCGAAGACACGGCTCCCTTCGCGCCGGAGCGGCGTCTTGTATAAGAGGCCCGTAACCTTGTCAAGCCATCTTCGCCGCAGGGGATTCGCGCCTCTGACGCACGGCTTCGTAGAGCGCGATGCCCGCCGCGACCGAGGCGTTGAGGCTCCCGACCCTCCCCGCCATGGGGATGCGCGCCGTGTAGTCGCATGTGCGCCGGACGAGCTCGCGGATTCCTTGCCCCTCTCCACCGATGACGAGGGCGGTCGGCCCCGCCAGGTCGACCTCGCGAATCTCGCGCTCCCCTTCCGGGACGAGGGCCACCGACCAGACGCCTTCCTCCTTCAGGTCGGTGAGCGCGCGGGCGAGGTTCGTGACCCGCGCCACCGGGCAGTGCTCGACCGCCCCCGCCGAGGCCTTCGCCACCGCCGGAGTAACCCCGGCGGCGCGGTCCCGCGGGACGACGACACCGTGGGACCCGAGGGCGTGCGCGGAGCGGATCACTGCGCCGAGATTCTGGGGGTCTTCCACGCCGTCGAGGAGGACGAGGAGCGCCGGCTCGCCACGCTCCCGCGCGGCCCCGAGGAGGTCCGCGAGCTCCCGGTAGCGGTAGTCCGAGACCACCGCCACCACGCCCTGGTGGCCGGGGAGCCCCGCGAGCCGGTCGAGCTTGGCCCGGGGAGCGGTGCGGACCTTGGCGCCGCAGCCTGACGCGAGCCGCTCCACCTCGGCCACGGCGCGGGAGCGCTCCGCGCCCTCCGCCAGCCAGACCTCGGAGACCCCCTCCCCGCCCGCGCGCAGGATCTCGCGGACCGGGTTCAAGCCGTAGACGAAGCGCACGCCTTCCTCACTGGACCCGAACGGCGAAGCTGAGCGTCCGGGCCTGCTTCACGCACCAGCTGTCGCTGCAGACGAAGAAGTCGACCTGCAGCTTCGCCTCCTGCGCGCCCGCCGCCAACGCCTTCACCGGGATCTCGAAGCGGGGGCTCTCGGCGGAGCCGTTCACCGCGTCGGACCGTCGCAGCTCGGCCTTCGCCGCCACGAGCCCCGCCGAGGTCTCGACGCGGATCTTGAGCGGGGCCTTGGGGTCGACGTGGACGCCCTTCGCGAGCGGGTCGAACGCCACCACCAGGTTGCCCGTCTCTCCCACGCGCAGCGAGCCCGCCGAGCCGTCGGTGACGAGGCGGTAGGTCTTCTGGGCGTCGGCCGGCACCTCGGCGGCGAGCGCGGCGCCGCCGACGGCGACGGCGAGGGCGAGGGCGAGTGGAACTCGGATCATGGGGTACCTCCGTGGCGTTCGATAGCACAGGGACCCGGCGGCGGCGCGGGCATTCAGGCCCCCGCGTCGCCGGCCGCGGCGGGCGCCGCCCGCCGCTCCTCGAGGAGCTCGGCCGCCCGCTCCACGATGGCGCCGGCCACGTCCACGCCGCAGACCTCCTCGGCCTCGCGGATCCCGGGCGAGCTGTTCACCTCGAAGACGCGGGGCCCGCCCTTCACGTCGAGCATGTCGACGGCGCACACCTCGAGCCCCACCACCCGCGCCGCCTCCACTGCGGTGCGCGCCCACGCCGGCTTCAGATCGGTGGCCTCGAACCGGGCGCCCTGGCGCAGCGTCCGGGCGAGCCTCCCCACGCGGGGGCGCCGGCGCAGCGCCGCCAGCACGCGGCCGCCGACGACAACCACGCGCAGATCTCGGCCCCGGGCGTCGCGCAGGTACTCCTGCACCACCGTGTTCTGGCCGAGGCGGAGGATGGCCTCGAGCGCCGACTCCAGCGCCTGCCGGGTCTCGCACACCATGAGGCCCGCCTTCTCGTTCGGGGACAGCAGCTTGAGCAGCACCGGGACGCCCCCGACGAGCCGCACCATCTCCTTCAGGCCCGACGGCTCGCTCGCCATCACCGTGTGCGGCACGCGAACCCCGCTCGCGGCGAGCAGCTGCAACACCCGCATCTTGTTGCGGCTGGAGCTGATGGCGCGGGCCTCGTTCAGCACGGGCACGCCCATGAGCTGCAGCTGGTTCACCACGGCAAGCCCGTACTGGTTGATGGACAGGGCGATCCGGGGAATGACCACGTCGGTGCGGGGGAAGGGTCGCCGGCGGTGGTAGAGCGCCGGCCCCGCCCCGCCAAGCTCCATCTCGACCTGGAGCGGGTCGATGACCCGGGTGCGGTGGCCGCGTCGGCGGGCCGCCTCGACGATGCGCCGCGTGGTGAAGATCCCCGCGGAGCGGGAGAGGACGGTGAGGTGCATCGGGGGGCATGGTAAGGGCGGTGGGCGCCAAAAGCGAGCCCCGCAACCCCCCGCGCGGCGCGGGCCACCCGGGTTGCCCGGGTGGCCCGCCCCCACTTCGCGACGTTCCGACTAGACCTGCTTGAACTCCGCGTCCACGACGTCGTCCGCCTTCTTCTCGCCGGGCTGGGACGGGCCGGGCGCCCCACCCGGCGCGCCGCCCGGCGCCCCGGCGGCAGGGCCGGCCGCCTTGTAGAGCTCCTCCGCGGCCTTGTGGCTCGCGCGCTCGAGCTTCTCCAGCGCGGCCTTCACCTCTTCGGCGGTGCCGCGCTCCCGGACCTTGTGGGCCTCGGCGACGAGGTCCTCGAGCTCCTTGGCCGTGGTCGCCGAGAGCTTCTCCTTGTTCTCCTTGAGGAGCTTCTCCATCTGGTAGGCGAGGTTCTCGGTTCGGTTCTTCGTCTCGACCTCCTCGCGGCGCTTCTTGTCCTCGGCCTCGTGCGAGCGGGCGTCGGTCACCATCTTCTCGACCTCGTCCTTCGACAGGCCCGACGACTGCGTGATGGTGATCTTCTGCTCCTTGCCGGTGGCCTTGTCCTTGGCGGCGACGTTGAGGATCCCGTTCGCGTCGATGTCGAACGTGACCTCGACCTGCGGAACGCCGCGCGGTGCCGGGGGCAGCCCCTCGAGGTGGAAGCGC
>CAVWHZ010000014.1:0-391980 GCA_963754915.1 uncultured delta proteobacterium
CGGGACGGATTCGGCCGAAATCCCACTCATGCCGCGATGAGACCGCGTCATGAATGGGGCATCCGGCAGGAGCAACCGCAGGTCCTTTCGACTGCGCACGTCGCTAATATGCGACGTGCTCCGCTCAGGATGACAAGTTTTTTAGCTTGGGAAGGTCATGCCGTGGACGGATTGGAGGAGGTGGATGGTGCGTGCGACCTCGGCGGCGGCGGTGTGGGGCGGCCAGTGGAGGACGGGGGCGACGACGGCGGCCAGCTCTTCGAAGACGGGGCGGGTGGCCTCTCCGAGGAGGCCGATGAAGGTGCGGCGGATGATCATGTCGTCGAGGTGGACAACCCGCTCGTTGAGCGCCATGAATTCGATCTCCCGGCGGGAGTAGCCGGCGTGAGTGGCAAGCGGCGCATCCGGGCCTGCTTTCATATAGGCGGTGACACGATCCGCGCCGGTGCCATAGCGCTCTTGCAGAGCAACAGCCGCTCCTGAGGCAGTCCGGTTCCCTGCGGCAGCCGGGGATAGCCCTTGCCGCCGCCGATGGGAACATTCGCCGAACTGCGTAGGCGCGGGCGGCCCAACACCCGCAGAATTTCGTCGGCAACCTGCTCGGCAAGCGCGCGAAAGGTGGTCCACTTTCCGCCTACCAGCGAGTAGATCGGAAAATCGATTCCGTTGCCCGGAGGCAGCACGGGAAAGCTGTGGTCGCGGCTGATCTGACCCGGCGTCAGGGCATTACTGCGCGGCAGCGGGCGGACGCCGCAGAAACGAAAGACGACATGCGAACGGTCCACCTTGATTGAGGGGAAGGTCTGGCTCATGGAGTTGAGAAGGTAATCCACTTCGCCTTCGTCGCAAACGGCATCCGGATCGTCCGTGGGGATATCCGTTGCGCCGGCGATCACCTTGCCATCGACCACATAGAAGATGCAGATGCGGCCGTCCCGGTTGACGAAGTAGATCATATCGTCGCCGGTCGCCGCTGACCAGCTCCGGGTGGTCGAGCACGATGTGCGAGCCCTTGGTGCCGCCGATGAACTGGCTCGCGCGACCGATAGCCTGATTGACACCGTCGATCCACGCGCCCGTGGCGTTTACCACGATCTTCGGCCTCACTTCGCAGGTTTCGCCGGAGACTTCGTCACGCAGAACAACAGTGCCGCCCTTTGCGCTTTGCAGCCGGACGTAATTCATCGCATGCGCCTGGGAACACGCGGCTTCAGCGTCCTGAACCAGTTCGAGGCATAGCCGTTCCGGATAAGTAATCTTTGCTTCGTAATAAGTTGCAGTGCAGATAACTCCGGGATTCAACGCGGGCCGAAGCGCGCGGGCCGCCCACCCGAAGCGAAAGCTGATGCCGTGGCAGCGGAGAATCGCGGCCGGCGAGAAAGTCGTATAGCGTCAAGCCGGTCTTGATTAGAAGCGCTCCACGATTGCCCGGCTTGGTGGGCAAGTCGCAGCAGATTGCGGTCGAACTGAGCGAACGGCACGGGTCCGTCGGTCCAGGGCCGGTCTGGCTGCTCGACGACCACAAGCCCCTGGAGCATGTGGAGCCGGGCTCCGGCAACCCGCCACTCGTTCTCGCTCTCCCACGGAAATTCGGTTCGGAGGCTCTCCGCCGTTCGCCACCCGTGCGCGTATCCGAAGCGCGTGAGGATGCCGCGGGCCGCAGTGAGGCCGAGGCTATCGATGAGTTCCTTCCGGAGGATTCCGAGCGCCACCGCGTCGAGGATCAGCGCGCGCTGGCCGCCAAAGCGGATGACGCCACCCTTCGGCTCGAAGGTGAGCAACTCCCGCAGGTCGAGGTCCATGGCACGCATGATTCCTCCCGATCGAACTGAGCCGCACCGTACCAAAATGAGCCGTAATTGGCGTGCGACCCCGGAGGGACTTCGTGTGATTTCCAAGATTTGAGTCCTCGCGCATCTCGGCCCGGCATCTGCAATCTCCGTTTGCGAAGCCCACAACGGGCAGACCTAAGGAGAACCAAAATGGCTCAAGAGAACTGGCAGGTCGATGGCGCGCACTCGGCGGTGAACCTTGCCGTCCGGCACATGGTCATCTCGAAGGTGCGGGGGCACTTCACGCGCTGGAACGCGAAGGTCCAGCTCGACACAGCGGACCTGTCCCGGTCGTCGGTTGAAGTGGCCATCGAGGCCGCCAGCATCGAGACGGGTGTCGGAGACCGCGACAACCACCTCCGCTCCCCCGATTTCCTGGACGCTCAGAAGTACCCTGCTCTCACCTACCGCAGCCGGCGCGTCGAGGTGGTCTCGCCGGAGCGCCTGCGCGTCGTAGGCGACCTCACCATCCGGGACGTGAAGCGCGAGGTCGTCCTCGATGTCGAGTACGGCGGCCGCGGCAAGGACCCCTGGGGCAACGAGCGCGTCGGCTTCTCGGCGACCGCATCTCTCAACCGCAAGGACTTCGGCCTCGCCTGGAACCAGGCGCTCGAGACGGGCGGAGTCCTCGTGGCCGATCGTGTGGACATCGAGATAGAGCTCCAGGCCATCAAGCAGGTCGTCGCGAAGGTTGCCTAGCGGAGACGCCGGTGAATCTCTGCCCCGAACTCCGCCGCCTTCAGGCCGAGCACGCCCGCTGGCTCGCCGAGCTCGGACGGAAGCCGGAAGAGAGTCGCGCTGCGCGCCTGCTCGCGCTGTGGAACGACGAGATCGGCCCCCACTGCCGGCGTGAGGAGGAGGTTCTCCTCCCCGAGCTGGCGGGACGGGTCTCGGAAGCCGACGCGGTGATTGTCTTCACGCTCGGCGACCACGTCGAGCTCCGCCGCCTGGCACGGGGCCTCCGCGCAGCCCCAACGGACCGCGAGGCGGCCGAGGAACTCGGACGGAAGCTTGTCGAGCATTTGGCCTTCGAGGAGCAGACGCTCTTCCCGGCTCTGCAGGAGAAGCTCGGATGTGACCGCCTGGCGGCGCTCGCCGGCGAGCTGAGAAGCGACAGGGCATGACGGTCGGCGAATCGAGCCCTGGCTGCAACCGGAACACGTAGAACGAACTGAAAGGAATGAAGCCATGAAAAGGATGAACAGCATCTGCACGATCGCAGCCGGCTGGGCCCTCCTGGGCGCCCTCTTCGTCGCCTCCCCGGTGGCGGCCGAAGAGACGAACAAGTGGCCAAGCACGAAGGTCGGCGAGCCCGCCCCGAAGGTGATGGGCATGCCCGCCGAGCTCGCCAAGAACCTCGCTAACTTCGACGACCTCGACTTCCGCGTCTACACGGGCCAGCAGTGGCAGGACCTGCACAAGAGCCACACCAGGGACGTCGTCGTCCACTGGCCCGACGGCCACACGACCACGGGGATCGAGAAGCACATCGAGGACCTCAAGTACATGTGGACGTTCGCCCCCGACAACCGGATCAAGGAGCACCCGGTTCGCTTCGGTACGATCGACGCCGAGTGGACGGCCGTGACCGGCTGGCTCGAGGGCACCTTCACGAAGCCCATGGTGCTCGCCGACGGGACCACCATCCAGCCCACCGGCAAGGCCTACCGTATCCCGATGGCCACCATCGGCCACTGGAACAAGGACGGCATCATGTTCGAGGAGTACCTGTTCTGGGACAATGGAGAGTTCATGAAGCAGATCGGGCTCGCAAAGTAGCGAGCGCGAAGGATTTGCCGCCTCGGTCATGCGGCCGCGGCGGCAACCTTCCCCGGTGGCACTATGGCGTCGATCGACCGCCGTCAGTTCATGAAGGCGGCACTCGCCGCTGCGGCCGCACTGCTCTTCTCGGAAAGCACGTCGGGGGCAGGGAAGAAGGGAGCGATTTCAATGGCCGAGGGACGAACCAAGACCAACGCACGCGGGACACGCATGCCCGTCCTCTTCGTGGGCCATGGCTCGCCGATGAATGCGATCGAGGACAACGTCTGGAGCCGCGGCTTCGGGGCGCTCGCAGCGGCACTGCCTCGCCCAAAGGCCATCCTTGCGATCTCGGCGCACTGGTTCACCCCGGGCATCTTCACGACAGCCAACGAACGGCCCGAGACGATCCACGACTTCGGCGGGTTCCCCGAGGAGCTGTTCCGCATCCGGTACCCCGCGTCGGGCAACCCGGACCTCGCGCGGCGGGTTGTTGAACTCGTGGGTGAGAGCCGGGCCGCTCTGCGCTCCGATTGGGGCCTCGACCACGGGACCTGGAGCGTTCTCGTACACCTTAGGCCCGCCGCCGACGTGCCCGTCGTCCAGCTTTCGATCGATGCACGCCTCGCGGCGGGCGATCACCTCGCCATCGGGCGCGCGCTCGCGCCTCTTCGCGACGAAGGAGTTCTCATCATGGGGAGCGGCAACATCGTCCACAACCTGCGCCATGCGTTCACGGCGTGGCGCCAAGGGGCAACGGCGACGCCGGACTGGGCGCGCTCATTCGACGAGGAAATCGCCCGCGCGGTGGCGGGCCGCGAGACGAGCGCGCTGGTCCGCGCGCTGGACAGCGACGCCGGCAGACTCGCGCACCCCACCCCCGACCATTATCTGCCGCTGCTCTACGCCACCGGCGCAAGCGGCCCGGAGGATCTGGTGCGCTTCCCTATCACCGGTTTCGACATGGCGTCGCTGTCGATGCGCTCGGTCGTCTTCGGATGAACGGGTCTCGGGAGCATGCGGCATATCAATGCCGGCGGCCTAACCACCAAGAGGATAAGACACATGAAGATCGCACTGATAGGAGCAACCGGCTTCGTCGGCTCGAAGATCCTTGCCGAGGCGCTCAGCCGTAACCACCAGGTGACGGCGATCGTGCAGCACCCTGAGAAGCTCGCACCGCATCCAAAACTCAACCCGCTGAAAGCGGACGCGACGGACCCGGGTCAAGTCGAGGCTGCCGTGCGCGGACACGACGCCGTGATCAGCGCCTTCAACCCCGGCTGGACCAATCCGGACATCTTCAAGCTGCATGTCCAGGGCTCCAACGCCATCCAGGAGGGGGTCCGGAGGTCGGGCGTCCGGCGCCTCCTCGTGGTCGGGGGAGCTGGGAGCCTGGAGGTGGCGCCTGGCGTCCAACTCGTCGACACGCCCACCTTCCCCGCCAAGTTCAAGCAGGGCGCCCTGGGCGCCCGCGAAGCTCTCACCCTCCTCCGCGCGGAGAAGGATCTCGACTGGACACTCATCTCCCCTCCCGCCTTCCTCGAGCCAGGAACCCGGACGGGAAAGTACCGCGCCGGCAGAGACCAGCTCCTCATGGACGGCCAGGTCCCCGCCAAGATCTCCGTCGAGGATCTCGCAGTGGCCATCCTCGACGAGATCGAGCGCCCGAAACACCTGAGGAAGCGCTTCACGGTCGCGTACTGATCCCGAGGTCTGCGTGAAGCGCCCTCATGACGAGGCTGATCCACGACCGCTCATTCATCTCGAAGGAGGAACACCGTGACCATATCGGCAGCCACCACGAGGAAGCCTGACCACTCCATCGACCCACTCTTCTTTCGACGGTGGTCGCCGCGCGCGTTCACGGGAGAGGAGATCCCCGTCGAGACCCTGATGGGCCTCTTCGAGGCGGCCCGCTGGGCGCCGTCGGCGATGAACGCGCAGCCGTGGCGCTTCGTCTACGCAAGGCGCGGCGCGCCCGCATTTGATCGGTTCCTCGCTGTCCTCGCCCAGTCGAACCAGCTTTGGGCCGGGAGGGCAGCGGCTCTCGTCGCCGTGGTCTCGCGCGAGCTGATGGCTGTCTCCGGCAAGACCGAGCTGGCCCCATCGGCGAGCCACTCGTTCGACGCCGGCGCAGCGTGGGCGCAGCTCGCCTTGCAAGCCCACCTCTGGGGCTGGAGCACCCATGCCATGGGCGGGTTCGACCGGGAAAAGGCGCGCGAGGCCCTCTCGCTCCCCGCTCATCACCGGATAGAGGTCTTCGTTGCCATTGGCCGACAGGGCGAGGCCGCCGTACTGCCGGACTGGGCGAAGGTGCGCGAGAAGCCCAACGATCGCCTTCCGCTAGCGGAGCTGGTGCAGGAGGGTTCGTTCGGCCCCTAAGCGTGGAGACGATCGGAGCAAACCGCGTGGGGCCGGCCGCGGGGACGTCCATGCAGCCTCCCCGTATCCCGCTCACCGCACAGGGCGACGCCCTCGTCGCCAGGATCCGGGCGGGTGCCCTGCGCTGGCGCCCGCAAGCACCGTCACCCGAGCGCGCCGGCTCGCCACTCATCTCAAAGGTCGTCGCACGCCGTGCCCCCCGGGCGGAGGTCCCTGGGCAACCACCGCGATGCTGCGATCGCCTCGGCGAAGGCGGCCGTCGGAATGGCCACAGTTGGCGCGATATGGTGGGCGACGGGCTGGCGGGATGGCCTGACGATGATGGTCTCCGCGTCGGCCTTCTTCACGTTGTTCGCCGCAAACGAGAGCGCGCGGACGTGGGTCACGCACATCCTCGTCGGCTCGGCCTGCGGCGGGGCCGCGGCCGTTCTCTATGTGCTCCTCCTTCCCTACGCGCGGAGTCCCGCGGGCACGGCGCTCCTCGCCGCGCCGTTCCTGCTCGTCGGCGCGTGGGCGATGGCTCGCCCCCTGACCGCGAAGTCGGCGATCGACTTCAACATGGTCTTCCTGCTGGCGACGCCCACGGCGTTCACCCTGCACGGTGACGTCACCGCGACCGCCAGTCGCGCGATCGCCATCCTTGCTGGGGTCTTCGTGGCGACGCTCTTCTTCCACGCAGCTCATGAGGAGGCGCCGCATCGAATTCGCCGGTTCACCCGTGAGATGGTCCGCGACGTCCGGCGGATCGCGGGCAGCGTGAACACGCAGGAGGCACGCCGAAGGCGGGGCGCCCTCGCCGATCGCGTCGTCCGCACTGCCGCGGCAGCGGAAGTGGACGGCCGGCTGGCGGGACCCGCCGAGAGAGCGATCGACCTCCTCGCGCTGGGGAGCGCCCTGACGCGCCTCGTGCGCTGCGGGAGGTGGGCGCGCACGCTGCAGGCGCGCCCGGTCCGGTCGCGGCCGCCCTCGACCTGACTCGAGATGGCGCGACGGGACCCGCCGAATGGGCAACTGAGTTCGAGCACGCCGCGGAGACCCTCGACCGCGCCTCGTCTACAATCGAGAACCACACACCTCCGCAGAGAGCCTGCGCGACGCCGCCCGGACCATCCGGCGCGAGGAGTCGGCCTTCGTCGGGCGAGGGAGGCACCGCTGTCCAGGCTGAATTCGCGCCGTCGAGCGGCGCTACTTGTTTATTTGGTTCGACGCCCGCTCGATGCTCGTAGCGCTGCCACGGTCATCACAGGCTCCGCGACGAGCTAACGCAGCTGTCTCCACTTAGCGTCTCGACAGACTCACGTCCCGCATCAGGGCCTCTTGTGCCACGCTCGCCACCAGGCGACCTCTGAGGTCGTAGATGGATCCCCGCGAGAATCCTCGAGCCCCTTGGGCCGAAGGGGAGTCCATCGAGTACAGAAGCCACTCGTCGATGCGCGCCTCTCGGTGAAACCAGAGTGCGTGGTCAAGGGATGCGACAATCATCCCCTCGTCGTGCCAGGTCTTGCCGTGCGGGCGCAGCGCGGTTCCCGAGAGTGCCCAATCGGAAGCATAGGCAAGTAACCATCGGTGGAGCCGGGGGTCGTCGGGAACGCGGTCGACGGCCCGGAACCAGTAGGCCTGCCGCGGCTCGCGCCCGCCGGGCGGTGAGCCTTCCAACTCCGCCCGCCGGAACTCGATGGCCCCGGAACGGCGTACCTCCGCCCCGCCCGTTCCGCGCGCCGCCCCGGGAGCGGACGGTTGCCGCTCGCCGAGAGTCCTCGGGGCGCCAGACGTGTCTGGCGAGGGCGCATGCGGCACGGGGGCAGCGTGCTCCAGGCCGGGCTCAGTGACCTGAAACGATGCGATCATCGAAAAGATCGGGCGTCCGTGCTGGATGGCCTGCACCCTCCGGGCCGAGAAACTCCGCCCGTCGCCGATGCGCTCCGCCTGATAGACGATAGGTGCGCCCACGTCCCCCGGCAGCAGGAAGTAGGCGTGCAGTGAATGAGGCGCGCGACCTTCGACCGTGCGTTCGGCGGCCACGAGTGCTTGTCCTACTACCTGGCCGCCGAACACGTTCGGTGTGCCGGTGTCTCTACTCTGCCCGCGAAAGAGATTCACCTCGAGTTGCTCAAGGTCCAGGTGGTCGATCACACTCTTTAGCGTCTCGTCCATGACAGCCGGCCCCCTAAACGGCACTCGCCTCGCTCTTCCTTGAGACTACCGCCGGAGGAACGCTGGTTACTATCAGCGGCAACGCTTTTCAGACGGGGGCCACGGTCGCCTCCAGTAGTTGCCCTCCCTTCACTGCTTTAGGCGCTTCTCTGGTCCTACTGCGGCGGGATACCTCGACCGCGGCCGCCAGCTCCTCGAGGAGGCCCTGACCTCCCTCGGTGGCGCCCGGTGCCTCTGCGTCTGGTCGGCCGGCGGGCCTGAAGTGCTTTCTCGTGTTTCGCTGGGACGAATCGGCGCTCACCATCTCGGCTTCCTCTACCTCGACTGGGCGCTGATCGCCTTCCACCAGGCCCTGTGACAATTCCAGGATCGGTTCCAAGCTGTTCAAGGCGTGCACGACCACCAAGGAATGGCGCCCGGCGCGTCAGCCGGCTGGCCGCCGCGCACATGATCCGGCTTGGTGCCGTCGCCGACCTCGGCCCGACGGGGGGCTCCGAACAGCGCGGCGGATTCTTAGAGCTTGGCTCGTCCGACGGCGATAAGGAGTTTTGCCAATGCCGCGTGCGCGGGTGCGATCCTGGAATCGCCAGGTTGGGCAGGAGTTGCCAATGATCAGGCCGATCGCTTTCATTTTGTGCGCCCTCGCTGGCGCGCAGGCCCCCCTCGCCCAAGGCACGGCACCATCACCTCAGGTCGTCGCCGATGCCCAGAAGGCCTGCTCCGGGGACGTGCAGAGATTCTGTTCCGGCGTCCAGGCCGGGGGCGGACGCATCCTCGCGTGCCTGAAGCAGCACAAGAGCGACGTCTCCGACGCCTGCAAGCAGGCGGTCATCGCAGCGTCCCAGGGCGCGAAAGGCGACGCGCGCGCCGGCGGCGACAGCGCACCAGCCGCGGTCGAGCACCCGGCAGGCGGAGGAGGAGGCATACGGGCTCCGGCACCGACCGCGACCCCGAGTGCGCGGCAGAGCCAAGCATCCGCCGACGCGACGGCCACCAAGGGCCACCGCAACTACAAGATGAAGCAGGTCCAGATCATCGACAAGAGTTCGGACAAGCCCAACACGGTCGCCTACAACCT
Source organism: uncultured delta proteobacterium (assembly GCA_963754915.1). GTDB lineage: Bacteria > Myxococcota > Myxococcia > Myxococcales > Anaeromyxobacteraceae > DATJZG01. The sequence continues at coordinate 9,211 of CAVWHZ010000014.1, forward strand.
GCTGATCCCGCCGACGTGGAAGTTCGACGGCTTCGTCGCGGCGGGCGCCGGCACAAGCGGCTGCTTCTTCGATTTCTTTGCGATGTCCGCCGGCGCGAAGAGCGCCGATGGCTCGATCGAGATGCAGATGATGCCGCAGACCACCTGGCAGTACGTGGACGACCCGGCCGGGCAGAAGTACCTGACTCACCAGAATGAACTGGACACGAAGTACGGCATGAAGCCGTGCAAGGTGCGCGCACCGGTCCGGGCCGCCGAGCTGATGAAGCAAAGCATTCTGCCGCAGCTGCGCAACGGCAAGACGGTGGTATCGATTGATCCGTACCCGGAGCTCGACCAGCTCGCACGCGGCCGGCTTGGGCTGCTACCCGCTTCGAGCGGCACGATCCGCACCGACGCTGCGCGCGCGCGCCTGTCCTACGACGACGACAAGGGCCGGCCGGTCGAGGAGTGGATCACGGCGGTCGTCGTCGTCCGAACCGTTCCGGCCGGCCGCGGATCCGGCTATGACTGGCGCCTGGTCAACCTGATGTCGTTGAGAGCGCCCAAGGGTCAGCTCGATGGCAACGACAAGCTCTTCTTGCTGATCGCCAGCACCCTTCACCCCGATCCGAGCTGGAAGAACTACAGCGACGGCGTGATCACCAAGCTCTACCAAGCGAAAGCGCAGGAGATTGCGAAGCAGAACGCCATCATCGCCCAGTTCCAGCAGCATGTGATCGAAACCATCAACGGCGTCGTCGCCAACCAGCAGGCCGGCGCGGAGCGCGCCGCCTACGGCCAGGACCAGATCATCCGCGGTGTGCAGACGTTCCGGGATCCTTCCAGCGGCGCGACCTTCGAGATGAGCAGCCAGTACAACCACGCGTGGCTCAACGGCAACAACGAGTACATCATGAGCGACGACCCGAACTACAACCCGAATGGCGACCTGAACGGCAGCTGGACCCAGCTGCAGCCGCAGCGCTAGGAACCGATCCTGAAGTTGTCACCTGCTCCCACAGGGCGCCGGGATGTCTCGGAACTGGGCTTATGTGCCCACCGCCGATCTGCTGCGACCTCCGCAGCGTACGCCGCCGGGACCGCCTCCACACCAGACGTGAGCTGGCCGGGGACGAAGGAGTTCGCCGAGCGCCACCCTCGCGCTCGCGCGCGCATGCGGTCGCCAGCGGCGGGCGACAAGAAGTTCGCCTTGTACTCGACCGTGAGCACGCCCTTGCCGGGTGCAGCGAGGGCCATCGCGTACCCGCACGTGTCCACGATCGCCGTAACAACGGCGGTGTGAAGATACCCGTGCTGCTGGGTCAGGTGCACGATCTTGACCTCGCCGGGCTCGACGCGGCTCATCTCGGCGCCGATCGTGCGCATCAAAGCCCGGCGGCGAAAGCTCGCTCGGAGATCTCTGGCGAAGGCAACGGCGGCTGAGCTCAGGCTCTGCGAGCAGGTGAACGGGGAGCCCTTCGCGCAGAAGGCGGTCGTGAACTGGCTCAGGCAGCGGAGTCGCGCCGGCTAAGAGCCAGTGCCAGCGACGCAACTCCACCTTTGTAGACGTGGTATAGACCCCGCCCTCGAGAGGTTACCTGGCGGCCTCGTAGCAAGAGGCCGCTTCGTCTGTCCAAGGACCGTCACAAGGAGAGAGATGAGCGAGAAGGAAGCCGGCATTGAGGTGCAAGGCAAAGTGGAAGAGGCGAGCGGCGGCATGTACCGCGTGAAGGTCGATCAGGGCCCCACCGTGCTGGCGTATGCATCCGGAAAGATGAAGAGGTTCCACATTCGTATCATCACGGGCGACCGGGTGAAGGTGGAGCTGTCGCCGTATGACCTGACTCGGGGACGCATCACCTATCGCGACAAGTAGCTGTGATGGCTACCTGGTTCATCCACGGCTTTCTCAGGCATCCGCAGGTTTCGTGCTTCTCGCCCGCGCATAACGTTCGGCCGCGCAGTTCTCGGCCCCATCCATGCGAGTGTTCGAATCCCCGTGGGGTCACTACTCATAACTACGCGGACTCACTGGCTTTCGTTCGGGCCAGTGAGGTCTGCTTCCCCCATTGCTCCCCGCCTCCAGCGCGGCGATTCTCCCGCGGGCCTGCCGAGCCCAAGTGCGTGTACCGCTGCGTCGTCTCGAGCGACTCGTGACCGGCGAGCGCCTGGATGGTCAGCATCGGCACGTTCCGCGCGGCGAGCCGCGAGCAGAACGTGTGTCCGCAGGATGTGGACCCGGCCACCCCTGCGGAGATCTGCTCGACGTTCGGCGACGTCGAGCGCCCACCTGAGCCACCACTTGTCGACCGGCGTTCCGTCTTCGTCGACCAGCACGCGGTCGCTCCGTAGATGCCGGCGGGCGACGGGCGCAGACCGAAGCCGAGAGGGCATCGGCACGACCCGCGCCTTGGCACCTCTTGGGAGAGTGACGTGCGACAGGTAGACGGCCCGCTGCACCTTGAGAAGCGACCGACCATTGTCCACGTCCGTCCGCTCGAGGCCCAGGATCTCGCCGGGCCGGAGCCCAGCATCTCCACCGAGTAAGCGCCCCGTATTGAGGCGAACTCCTCAAACTTCGCAGGCCATCGCGAAGAGAACCGTCTATCGGTACTTGAGCACGGCACGCAAGACACTGCCCCACCGGGCAGTCGTCCACCTCCCACGAGTGCCTGGACCCCGTCCTTCTGCTCGTATTGGGCGTTGGATATGTCTGGCAGCCAGGTTCTAACGAGTTACACCTGAGATCCGCGCCATTGGCGCGGCGGAGCGATGAAATGCATATCGGCTTGATCGGCGGGATCGGACCGGCGGCGACAGTGTCCTACTACCAGCGCAGCTGCGCGCGGATGCGGCAGCTCGAGGCACCGCTCGAGCTCACCATCGTGCAGGCAGACGTCAACACGCTGATCAGGAACAACCTTGCCGATCGTCGCGAGGATCAGGCTGCCGTCTACGCGGAACTGATCGACCGGCTGAAATCCGCAGGCGCAGAATGTGCCGGAATCACCTCGCTGGGCGGTCATTTCTGTTTCGACGAGACCGTGCGGATCTCCTCGCTGCCGCTTGTCTCCGCCGTGACTCCGCTCGATGATCACTTCGCTGGAGAAGGCATCTCGCGCGTGGGGTTGCTCGGCACCCGTGTCGTGATGCGCACACGACTCTACGGCCAGCTGCACCGCACAAGCGCCGTGGCCTGCGACGATGACATCGAGCGGCTCGGCCAACTCTACCAGGACATGGCAGTGAGCGGTGTCTGCAGCGACGCACACCGTGCCGCGTTCGTCGCGGCCGGCCGGCGCATGGTGGAAGAGCAGGGCGCCGAGGCGATCGTGCTGGCGGGTACGGATCTCAACCTCGCCTTCGACGGGCGAAGTGATCCCGGCTTCCGAGTCATCGATGCGCTTGATGTGCATGTCGCGCTGCTGGCGGATCTGGCGTCGGGACGTAGGAGCCTGGGCAGCGCGCAGCAGGCGCGATGACGCTCTCCCCGACGGGAAGCTACCCACAGGGTACTTGCCCAGAAGTCTACTCACCAAGTTGAACGAAGTCCCTGTGCCGCAAGCGTTTCCTTTTCCCGTCGGGCAGTGGAAGCAACTCCACGCAGCGGGAAGCTTCTGAACCAAACCTTGGGCGCAACGGGGGAGCAAGGTGGACGGGCGTGTTCGCTGGAAGGAACTAGCCCACGTGTTTCGTGGCCCTCACCAAGGAACCGACCGGGGGCGGCTCGGGGCCAAATCGGGCCGAAATCGGTGCTAGGTTCTCCTCTTGAGCCGCGAGCAGCGCGTGGCGACTGTGCAGCCCCGAGGGAGCCTGGGCCCCGCCCAAGCCGGCCATCACAGCGCTCAGGGCGAGTCTGCCGACCACACCTGCCCGAGTCGCGATGAAGCTCGTCCCGCGAGAGACGTCGTAGGCGACGCCGGCCGCGCCGGCCGCCGCAGCGGCTGACTTGGCCCACCCGTGGATCGCTGAGGTCGAGCAACTCCACCGGCCCCAGAGGGAGATCCAGTGACCCTACCCGACTTTGATCTCCACGCTCAAGCGGCTCATCCTCGCCGACGGTCGCCGGGGGTCTAGAGCAACCTCCGCACCGCGAGGGAGCAATGGGCCTGCTAGCGGGTCCTTGCCGTCGAACTTCAGTGCGTCCCCATCGGCCTCCAGACCCGAGCGGACGTCGAGGCGGCCCCTCCGCGGAAGGCTAGAGCAGGCCGAGCTGCCATAGCTCAACGGCTAACCACCCAGCGAGGTTTAGAACAGCAACGCGACTGCCCGCGCGTGGGTGAGTTTCATGATCTCTCCTTGACAGTGAGGTGCGTTCGCCTCAGCGGACTCCCGCTGTCCCAACTGCGCCCGTCCCGGATGCTGGGCTCCATCGGACGAGCTTGCTAGCGTCGGGGCCCCGGCTATCCGGGATAGCGAGAGGCGTGCACGGTCCCATTGGGGCATGGGCTTGTGGAAAGTGGGGCGTAAACCAATTGTATTTGGTACCTTTTGACTCTCTGCGAAGGGCTTAGACGGTCTGACGCGCCTGTTTGGGGGTCTCGCCGGCCCGGGGCCGCCGGGAGTCGGCCCGCCGAGTGGCCACGAGCACGCGGTGGACAAGCTTGGGGCAGCCACTCAGCGCGCAACGCACACAAGCTCCCCAATAGCCCGCTTCGCGTCCACTGTCGTCCACCAATCACCGAGGGGAGATGCCACGTCCCGTAGGAAGTTGGCGACGATTTGCGGAATGCCGACGCCGTGCTGCATAACCCTGGGTGTTAGGAGCTCGATTCCCTGCCGCGCTGCTATCAACCAAGCCGGCCGGGGCGGCCGAGCGGGGCATAGTTGGCGTGCCGGGCGAGACCTGACTGGCCTTTGTGAAGCCAGGGTTTGGCCAACTTCGAGCAGGACAACGAAGATAGCGCGGCCTGGTTGAGTCGCTATGATCCGTGCTCACCACGAGGGAGGTCGCCTGCCCGGGTTCAGCAAGTTCGTCTCCGAGTTGAGGCGGCGGCACGTGATCCGCGCACTCGTGGTTTGGGGGATCGTGTCATTCGCCGTGCTTCAGGTCGTCGAGCCGGTCCTGCACGCCTACCATCTCCCGGAGTGGATGCTCACCGTTGTCGTGACCACCCTCGGCGCGGGTTTCCTCGTCGCGGCAACTCTTGGCTGGGTCTTCGACCTCACCACGAAGGGCATCACCCGGACCGCACCTGACACTGGATCGGGGGGGAGCCCCCGCCTCTCCACTCCCCGCCTCGCAGGGCTGCTTGCGGGCCTTGGCTTGGCCGCGGCCGCCCCAGGGCTGGTCTATTTCTTTGTCTGGCCGGGAGTGGGGCGTCGCCCGGCCGAGGGTTCCGATTTCGGCCCGGGGCATCCCTCCCCCTCCGTCGCCGTCCTGCCTTTCGTCAACCTGAGCTCAGACAAGGAACAGGACTACTTCTCTGACGGAATCGCCGAGGAGATCCTCAACGCTCTCGCACGGGTCAAAGGGCTCAAAGTTGCCGGGCGGACTTCCTCCTTCCATTTTAAGGGGCGGACCGATGACCTGCGGAGCATCGCGCAGACTCTGGGTGTCGCTAACGTCCTGGAGGGCTCGGTTCGCAAACAGGGTAACAAGGTGCGGATCACGGCGCAGTTGATCCAGGCGACTGACGGCTTCGATCTTTGGTCACAAACGTATGAAGGCGACCTGACCGACGTGTTCGACGTGCAGGAGCGTATCGCCCGGGCCATCACCGACGAGCTCAAGGTCGTGTTGAGGAACGACCAAAAGGTACGGCTGGTGCCGGTGACGACGAGCAACCCGGAAGCTTATGCGCTCTACCTGCAGGCCACTTTCGTCCTCAACCAGCGCGACTACCCGCGCATGGGTGAGGCGATCGGATGGCTCGAGCAGGCCGTTCGACTTGACCCGAGATTCGCCCGTGGGCATGCGCGGCTGGCGCTGATCCACGCGCTCGGGCGAGAGCAGTTTGGCTCGTCTCCCAGCGAGTGCGTCCGCCATGCGCGGATGGCGTCAGCGCTCGACTCGGCTCTGGCCGAGCCCTGGGTCGCCCTGGGCCAGCTCGCCGGCAGGCAACGCCAGTTCGTCGATGGGCGTGTCGCGCTAAACCGCGCGCTCGAGCTCGAGCCCGATGACGCTCCGGCGAATCTTCATTATGCGCAGGCTCTCATCGAAACGGGCTACACGCGGCAGGGCATCGAGTGGTTGGACCGCGCGCTCGCGATCGACCCCGTCTTTCCCAACGCCCTCTACTGGCGAGGCCACCAGTACTCGTTTGCCGGCGAGCAGGACGCGGCGGAGCATGCGTTCGTGCGGGCCGCCACCCTCGGCCTGTCGTACGCCGATGTCGGCTTGGCGGAGGTGGCGCGGGCCCGCGGCGAGTTCGCGAAGGCGCGTGCCCTCATCCCCACGAGTTGGCTCTACCGCACCTCGTGCCTCAAGGATCCCGCCATATCGATCCCGATCGTCCTGGAGGGCCGCCTCGGCGGCGACGGCTCGGCGCGCGCCAAGGCGAGTGTGGTGGTGGAGCAATGCCTTGCGGCTAAGCCGGACAAGGTACCCGCATGGGCCGTCGAAACTCTCCTCCAGTTCGGAGAGCCAGCACGAGCCCTGGCCCTGGCCGCATCGGGCCTGACCGACGACGAAGGCTCGCTCTTTATGGACTTCTGGGGTCCACTCGGGCTCGCGGCTCGACGCGCCCCGGAGTTCGCGGGATTCGCGCGCAGCGTCGGTTTCGCCACCCTCTGGGACCGGTACGGCACCCCCGATGGGTGTCGTCGTTTGGCCCCGCTCGACTATCGGTGTGATTGAAAGCGGATGGCGGAGCCGTCGGGAAGAGCCTGTGCCCGCGCGCCGAATCGCCGCAAGTTACCTTGGCGCGAGCACGCTCAATTGATCAATTGGCGGTGCACCCGCGCTGGACCGGGCAGACTCCCGGCGGCGTCACCGAGTTGTACGTCTGCTTGCAGCCCGCGTTGTTCTGGAACGTGTTGGTGACGGTCAGGTCCGGATCCGCGAACGAGGCATTCGGCCAGATCGCGTCGATGCCGAACCCGGCGCTGTCGTGGATCAGGCTGTTGGTGATCAGGTTCGACGGCGGCACGTATTGCGCTTCGAAGTCGCCGACGATCAGGCCCGCGACATCGCCGAGCGCACCGACGCCGTTCGGCTTGCAGTTGGTGGCCACGATGCCGCTGAAGGCGCCGGCGTAGCCGATCTCGACGTGATCGAGCCGTGAACCGTTGGCGGTGTCGAGCCATAGACCGACCCAGTCGCCCGGCGCGGGGGTTACTTCACCCGAGGTAAATACGATCGGCTGACTCGCCGTCCCGAGCGCGTTCAGCACGCCAGTTGCGTTGTTCGGCGAACCGCCGTTGCCGCCGAAGACCACGCGCCCGCCCGCCGTGGTCGTCGAGGCCTTCGGGAACTTGAGGACAACTCCGGGATCGAGCGTAAGCGTCACGGTGTTGGTGTTGTTGCCGGACGGACCGACCTTCATGTCGCCGGTGATGCGCACCGGAAGGCCGCGATTGGGGATCGTCATGTCGGCGAACACGTTATTTCCGGCGCCGGCGACGACGAAGATCTCCTCGATAGCATTGCCCGTGCCTGTGTAGGTTCCCGTCGGAACGCTGCCGAGCGACATCATCGTCATCATCATCGCGTAGTCGCTGGTGTTCTGTATCGTCAGTTGCTGCGAGTCGGACGTGAACGCGCCGTTGGAATCGATATAGATGCCCGCGCCCATCGGCGTGTCGATGATCACGTGGTCGACTCTGAGCACGGCGCTGGGCGGCTGGGAATATCCCGAGCCGACGACCGCGATCGCGGGGTTGTGATACTCGCCGAACGAACCGCCGCCCTGCACCAGCGTGTAGCGCAGGTCAATCAGCGACGTAGCGCTGCCGCCACGCAGGATGCCCCACGGCTGGCTCGCGTCGGCACGCACGAAGAAGATCTGCTGCGTGGCGCTCGTGCCGGCCGCGAGCAGCGTCGCGGTGCCGTCCACGGTGATCGATGCGCTCTGGCCCAAGGCCACAATCGCGCACGGCTCGATCGTCACCACGGCCGCACCGGTTATGCTGATGCTGTTCGGAATCATGTGCGTCACACCGTTGCCCGCCCAAGTCTCGCTCGCGGAGATGTTCGACGTGTGCTGCGCCACCGTGCCATTTGGCGTGCCGCAAGTCACCGCCGTCGAGACTGTCTCGGTCGCCGACCCGCGCTTGCCGATGTCGTCGCTGCTAATCGCGGTGATCGTGTAGACGTTGGCCGAGGTCGCGGTGAATGTCGCGGTGTTGCCGTTCGGGGTGAGAGTGCCTGTGGTCGGCGCGAAGACCCAGCTCACGGCGCCCGAGCACGCGCCGCTCTCGTTGACGGTGGCCGTGAAGGTCGCGGTTTGCCCGGTAGTCATCGTCGTCGGCGATCCGCTCACCGTGACGCTGCTGACGGTGCACGAGCCGCTGTTGCCGCCGCCCCCGCAAGCAGAGAGGAACACCGGTCCTAGGCCGATCAACAAGAACTGCGCCAGCCATCGCGCCAGGAACCATCTTCCACTGCCAGCGCCCTTCTGTTCCAACCGAGCCATCTTCAACATGATCCTTCCTCCCGATTGCGCCCAGATTGGAGAAAGCGGCTGACTACGAACGTGGTGGCGTCGCCAAGCGCCAAGGTAAGGGCGAACGGACCGTGGGCCCAGCGGTCCAAGGTACAGCGACATCTTCGCCGCGGCGCCCAACCCGGCCGGCTGGCCGTGCCGCCCTCATTCTGCGCGGCTCCTCCGCTGCCGGCCGCCTCCTGGGCATGCACGGCCTCCCTCCTGAACTGGACCACCCGAAGTTAACGTTGCGAAACACCCTCGCGCGCCCTTTTTGGGCCTCGGCGACCTCTGCGGTGAGCGCCTTTCCCGCCGCCGGCGCTGCTCGGGCAGCTACCCGGGGGGGCAAGTACGAGACGTAGCAACTTCGGGATCTGCAGGTCTAAGGTACGGACCTCGTGTCCCAAGGCCGGTTCCGGTAGCCGCTCTGCGATTTGACCCCGGTCCTCGCTCCTTTGGCCGTCGCCCGCGCCACAGATGGTGTCGCACTCCCGCGCTCCCGAGCAAGTTCACCCTGGCGCTAAGCATCGTCCAGACGCCCATCCGGCACTGCGTCCACTTGCCTGGCGGCATCGGGTCCGGTGAGCCCGGATTTGCATCAGGTGCGGCGGCCGGCTTGCAGTCTAAACAGCCTTTTGCACCCCAAGCGAACCTTGCTCAGGGAGCTGTGTAGCCTCACTCTTTCTAGTCCCGAGGCTCATCAGTACTGCACCCGGAGCGTCTCGACCATGCTCCCGTACGTGCGGGCCCAAGTTGGCGGGTCAGGCCGGGAAGCTTCTCGATGTCGTCCGACCGGATGACCCACCATGAGCGAATCATGGAGACCCTAGAGATCTTCCGGGGCCTGAACCCCGTCGCGTTCTCGAGGAGCCGGCTCGCGTTCCAAATCGACGCCATCTGGTCACCGGGTTACTAATCGTGGGCGACAGCCCAGCTCGGGATGGCAACCGCAAGGACAGCGGTACCGAACGCGGCGTCGGTCGGCGGGCCCCATCCGAGTGCGGACGGGACCATGTGACCCAGGAGGACAATCGGAAGCGTCAATGCGAGGCTGACCCAAACCGCTGACGGAACATCTCGACGCTGTGCCCCTCGTGGCGGTCGTGCTGCTTCCCCGCTCCGTCGGTGCCTGGACCGTGATCCATGTGCAGCCCTCCGTCCGCCGCTGACCTCACGCCGTCGCGGGAGAGGGCTGCAGACCCGCCCCTTCGCCGAGCTCGACGGCGGCGCTGGGCGTAGGCGGCCCGCTCGCGAGCCCCTTCCCCTTCCAGAGAAGGTAGACGGCCGGATAGACGAGCAGTTCCAGGATGAACGACGTCACGAGCCCACCGACCATCGGTGCGGCGATGCGCTTCATCACGTCGGCACCGGTACCGGTAGACCACATGATAGGGAGCAGGCCCATGAAGGCTGCCCCGACGGTCATGGCTTTCGGGCGTACTCGCTTCACGGCGCCGTGAACGATGCCCTCCACCAGGTCTCCGCGGGTGTTCATGAGCCCGCGCTTCTTCATGTCGTCATGGGACAGGTCGAGGAAGAGGAGCATGAAGACGCCGGTCTCGGCGTCGAGCCCCATGAGCGCGATCATCCCGACCCAGGCGGCGATGGACACGTTGTAGCCGAGCGCCCACATGAGCCAGACCGCGCCGATGGCCGAGAATGGAACCGCCAGCATGACGATGCCGGCTTTGGTCGCCGACTTGGTGTTCATGTAGAGGAGTCCAAAGATGAGGACGATGGTGACAGGCAAGACGAGCTTCAGACGCTCCCGCACGCGCAGCATGTTCTCGTACTGGCCGCTCCAGGTAAGTGAATAGCCGGTGGGCACCTTCACGGCGGCCGCCACCGCCTTCTTCGCCTCCTCGACGTAGCTGCCGATGTCTTTCTTCGAAGTGTCGAAGTCCACGTAGACGTACCCGGCAAGGAGGCCGTTCTCGTTGCGGATCATGGAAGGCCCGGAGACGAGCAGGACATCCGCGATCTCCTCCATGGGGATCTGCCCGCCTTGGGGCAGCGGCAGGAGCACCCGCTTCAGCGCGTCGAGGTCGTCGCGGTAGTCGCGTGCGTAGCGAACGTTGATGGAGTAGCGCTCGCGTCCCTCCACAGTGACTCCCTGCTCGTCTCCGCCCACCGCGGTCATCACCATCAGGTTGGCGTCCTCGATGGACAGGCCGTAGCGCGCGAGCTCGTCACGCTTCAGGACGAAATCGAGAAAGTAGCCCCCCGCCACTCGCTCGGCGAAGACGCTTCGGGTGTCGGGCAGCTTCCGCAGCGCGGCCTCCGTCTCGAGGGCAACCCGCTCGATCTCCTGCAGGTTCGCCCCGGCAATCTTGATCCCGATGGGAGTGCGGATGCCGGTGGAGAGCATGTCGAGCCGGCCCTTAATGGGCATGGTCCATGCGTTGGAGATGCCAGGGATCTGTAGCGACGCGTTCATCTCTGCTCTCAGCTCGTCCTCGGTGATGCGGTCCCGCCAGAACGAGCGCAGGGGTGACTTCAGCCACTCGGGGCCCCAGGACGAGTACCAGCGAGGGTTCTCCCGCCACTCCGCTTCCGGCTTCAGCACCACCGTCGTCTCCATCATCGAGAATGGTGCCGGGTCAGTGGAGGTGTTCGCGCGCCCGGCCTTGCCGAAGACGCTCTTCACTTCCGGAAAGGTGCGGAGGATCTTGTCCTGGAGTTGCAGTGCGGACTCGGCCTCGGCCACCGACATGCCCGGCTCCACGGCCGACGGCATGTAGAGGATGGTCCCTTCGTTGAGCGGCGGCATGAACTCCGAGCCGAGCCGCAGGTAGACGGGAATCGTAACCGCGACAAGAAGGAAGCTCGCAGCGACAGTGGCACGGGGATGGCGGAGCACGAAGCGGCACGGGCCCTCGTACAGCCGATGCAACACGCGGCTGATGGGGTGGCGCTCCTCAGAGTAGTACTTGCCGACGAATGCCTGGCTGGCGAGCCAGGCGAGCGCCTTCGGCTTGAACCGATAGGGCTCGATGCGCGCGAAGAGCATGCGCATGGCGGGGTCGAGCGTGACCGCCAGGACCGCGGCGATGGCCATCGCCAGGTTCTTGGAGATGGCGAGCGGCCGAAAGAGCCGCCCTTCCTGGTCCACCAACGTGAAGACCGGCATGAAGGCGACGGCGATGACGAGGAGCGAGAAGAAGACCGAAGGCCCCACCTCGAGGAGAGCCTCGAGCCGGACCTTGTGGAAGTCGCCTTTCGAGCCATCCGCCTGCCACTGGTAGATCTTGTTGTAGGCGTTTTCGACCTCGACGATGGCGCCGTCCACCAGCACGCCGATGGAGATGGCGATGCCGGCGAGGGACATGAGGTTCGCCCCCATCCCCATTGCGTACATGGGAATGAAGGCCAGCGCGACCGACACCGGGATGGTGACGATGGGCACGATGGCCGACGGGATGTGCCAGAGGAAGACGAGGATCACGAGCGAGACGATGATCATCTCCTCGATGAGCTTGTCCTTCACCGTGTCGATGGACTGACCGATGAGCTCCGATCGGTCGTAGGTGGTGACGACCTGAACGCCCTCGGGAAGCGACGGGTTCAGCTCCGCCAGCTTGGCCTTCACGCGCCCGATGACGTTGAGAGCGTTCTCGCCCTGGCGCATCACCACGATGCCGCCTACCACGTCTCCTTGTCCGTCGAGGTCGGCGACGCCGCGGCGCATCTCGGGGCCGAGCGCCACGGTGGCGACGTCCTTCACCTCGATCGGCGTTCCTCCTTCGGCCTTGAGGACGAGCTTCTCGAGGTCTCGAATGGACTTCACGTAACCCCGCCCGCGCACCATGTACTCGCGGCCGGAAATCTCGACGAGGCGTCCGCCGACGTCGTTGTTCCCCTTGCGCACGGCGGCGATCACGACCTCCAGTGGAAGCTTGTAGGCAGCAAGCTTGGTGGGGTTGACCGTGATCTGGTACTGGCGGACCTGGCCGCCCACCGTCGCCACTTCCGAGACTCCCGGCACGGCCTGGATTGCGTAGCGGAGGAACCAGTCCTGGAAGGACCGCAGCTCGTCGGAGCTGTGCTTCCCGCTCCGGTCCACGAGGGCGTACTGGAACACCCAGCCGACGCTGGTGGCGTCGGGGCCGAGCTCGGTCTTCACGCCCGCCGGCAGCTGCGCAGTGATCTTCGACAGGTACTCGAGAACGCGCGTCCGCGCCCAGTAGGGATCGGTTCCGTCCTCGAAGATGACATAGACGAAGCTGACGCCGAAATCGGAGAAGCCTCGGATGGCCTTCACCTTCGGCGCTCCGAGGAGCGCCGTGGTGATGGGATAGGTGACCTGGTCCTCGATGATGTCCGGGCTCCGGTCCCACTGGGAGTAGACGATCACCTGGGTATCGGAGAGGTCGGGGAGCGCGTCGAGCGGGATGTTCCGCATCGCGTGAACGCTCAGCGCGAGCAAGACGAGCGTCCCGGCGATGACGAGAACGCGGTTCGCAGCCGAGAAGCGGATGATCCGCTGGATCATCGCTACTTCCCCCCCATTGCGGCCAGCGAGGCGCGGAGCCGCGACTCGGAATCGACGAGGAAGTTCGCGCGGGTGACCACCTTCTCTCCGGCCTGAAGCCCGGCAAGGACTTCCACCATGTCACCGGTCACGGGTCCGACCTGGACCTCGCGGGGCTGGAACTTGCCCTCGCCCTGTGCCACGAAGACGACCTTCTTCGTCCCCGAGTCGATGACGGCATCCGCGGGAACGCGCAGCCCCTCCCGCGCCTCCGTCTTGAGCGTCACCTCGCCGAACATCTCGGGCTTGAGCTCTCCCTTGGGATTCGCGAACTCCAGCCGAACCTTGGCCGTGCGCGTCTTCGGGTCGAAGATCGGGTCGATGAAGATGACCCTCCCCGAGAAGGTCCGGTTGGGGAAGGCCTGGAGTGAGAGCGTCGCCGGCATGCCGATCTGGATGCGCGCCAGGTCCGTTTCGTAGGCATCGGCGAGGACCCAGACCTGGGACAGGTCGGTGATCTCGTAGGGCATGTCGCCCTCGTTGAGCCGGTGCCCCATGACGACGTCCTTCTTCGTCACCACGCCCGACATGGGCGAGTAGAGGGTCAGGGTCTTCGTGGGCCTACCCGTCCTCTCCAGCCGCTCCACCTCGCCCTCGGGGATGTCCCAGAGGCGGAGCCGCTCCCGCGCGGAGTCGACGAGGTCCTCGCCGGCTCCCGCCGAGCTGCTTCCCTCGAGCGCCTTCCGCGTGCGCAACGCGAGCAGGTATTCCTGCTGGACGCTCAGCAGATCCGGACTGTAGATAGTGAAGAGGGGCTCGCCACGTCTCACCGGCCGGCCGACGTAGTCCACGTAGACCTTCTCGACGAAGCCTCCCACCTTGATGTTCACGTGGTGCACGTTCGTCTCGTCCACGGCAACCTTGCCGACCGTCCGCCAGCTCGCGCCCACCGGGCCGCGGCTCACCTCGGTGGTGCGCAGCCCGATGAGCTGCTGCCGCTGCGGGTCGATGGCGACCGTGGCAAGGCCCTCCACCGGAGCCGCGCCGCTCGCCTCGTCTTCGTAGACGGGCAGGTAGTCCATCCCCATCTCGTCCTTGCGCGGCACCGGCGAGGTCTGCTTCGCATCCATGGGAGAGCGGTAGAAGACGACCTTCCGCTCGCCCGCCCCCGCGCCCACGCTGACGAGCGCCATTCCACAGATGGGACACTCGCCGGGATGATCCGAGACGATGGTGGGGTGCATCGGGCAGGTGTACTTGTCCTTGGCCTCGGCTGTTGGGACATGGTCGTGGTCGCCACGGCCACGTAGGAGGAGCGCGGCCCCAGTTCCACCCGCGGCGAGACCAGCGACGAGGACCGCAAGAAGTGCGCCGAGGCCGAAGCGCCGGCGCGTGCTGGGGGACGTGGACGCGATGCCGCTCACGATGCTCTCCGTTCTCTTCACATTCCTGGAGCCATACCGCTCGTGGCCGCCGGCACGGCAGCCTGTTGCGGGGCGCTAGAACCGGCCGCAGCCGACCTCCCGCCTCCGCCCCCGGCACCCGCGCCGGGCATGGAGGCGCCAGCAGCTGCTACTCCCGTGACTGCCGGAGGCACGAGACTCACCTCGCGGTCCGCGATCGCGACCCTCTGGGCGCTCGCCAGGGTCTCGAGGTAGCCGCCCTCGTCGGCCACGAGCCCGCGCAGCACCTCCAGCACGGAGGGGAACGAGACCTTGCCCACCTGGTACTGGGAGAGCGTCGAACGGACCGCTGCGTCGGACTGCACGAGGAGTCCTCCCCGGTAGAGCTGGAGCGTTTCCGTGATGGCGGCGAGCAACGTCCGCCGCTCCTCGGCTCGGAGCCGCACCTGGAGGCGCAATGCGCTCTCGCCCTGGGATTCGGCCTCGCGCCGGCTCAGGCTTTCGTCGACCGCCTTCGACTGCTTGGTTCCACCGAAGATGGGAATGGTCACGCCGAGCTGGACCGTCCACATGGGCTCGATCTGACCGCGCGGCATGACACCCGCCGTGATGGCGAAGTCAGGCAACCAGTCCTTTCGCGCCGAGTCCACCCGCCTATCCGCGACATCCACCGTGAGCGACGCGATGGCCAGGTCCGGGCTTCGCCGCTCGGCGTCGGCCACGGCTTCCTCGGCCGAGCGCACCGGCGGGTCGAGCAGTCCGGCGAGCGGGCGCGGGGCCGCGATGGGCTCGTCAAGAGGGCGGACTCTCAGGCTGTTTATCGCCTGGACCCGCGTGCGCTCGGCGCTCTCGAGCACGATCCGCTGCTGGCGAAGCCTCGTCCTCTCGAGCTGGGCACGCAGGAGGTCGGACTGCGCCCCCTGCCCGACCTCGTAACGGGTCCGCGCCATCACCTCGGCCTCCATCCACAGAACCTCGAGCTTCCCGAGGAGCTCGAGCTGGCCGCGGACGAGCAGCAGGTCCACGTAGGCCCGTTCCACTTCGGCGGTGGTGTTGAGGCGGACGCGCGCGAGCTGCGCCTCGGCCACGCTCGCCTGGGCCATGGCCACCCGCTCCCGCGCACCGAGCTTGCCCGGCCATGGGAAGGGCTGCGTCGCCAGGACCTCCCAGTAGGAGGTGTCCATCTTGCCGATCTGGATGGATTGGAAGCCGTCGTTCTGAATCCCGAGCGTGAGGGTCGGATCAGGCAGCGTGCCCACCTGGGGAACGCGCTGCCGGTCAGCCTCAACCGAGACCCTTGCCCGGGCGACTTCGGGATTCTGCGCCAAGGCCTCGTCAACGAAGCGTGCCACGACGGGATCGGCTGAGAGCGCGACGGGCGACAGCGACGTCTCCCCGGCCAGGGCCGGGGAGACCGCAGCAATCGCAAGCGCCGCCACGACGAACGGCGGACCGCGCATGAACCCTCCGCTACCTACTCGACCTTCAGGACACCGGCGACCATGTCCATGCCGCAGGCGAAGCGGTACTGACCGGGAGCCTTGGGCGTGATCACGACTGCAACTGGTGTACCGAGGGGGAGCGCCTCGCTCACCCCGAAGTCCTTCATGACGATCTCGGTGGCGCAGGTCCGCTCCACCTGGCACGTCACGACGAGCCTCACCGGCTTCCCGCTCTTGACGGTCGCCACCGCGGGAACGAAGCCCTGCCTCGTGACCGCAATCTCGACGACCTGCGGGTCTTTGGGCGCTGCGGCAACAGCGAGCGCCGGGGCCGGCGCCGCAGTCCCACCGCTGGCACCGCGCTGGTGGTCGTCCGAGGCGCACGAGCACGCGAGGACGGGCGTGGCAACCAGCACGAGGGCACCGACGACAGAAAGGGCGACCGACTTGAGCACCATGAGTTTCTCCTGTTGGGGTTCGACGCTCGCCTAGAGCATCGGCCGTGCCGGCCGGACTCCTCCGGGCGTCCGCGACGCAATGTCCGGAGATCCTTCAGTATCTCCACCTCGCTGGGTCCAGCAGAACAACCCGGTGCGTTTCCTGGCGGATTACACTGTGATGTATTCGGTCACGCAGCGCGGTACATCGATCGATCGATCCCGGTCGCCAACGAGCTGTCCCTGGCCCCTTGGCTCTCGGTCCAACTCTTGCTCCTAGGGCAGCGGATGCTTCCACTCTTCACCTCCGACTGGTCTGGCACGGCGCGAAGGCTGGTCGTTGGCCTCGGTACGCTCGCCCTCGTCGTGGGAATCGCCTCGTGGGTGGCACTCGCCGGCCTCCACAGCACGCACCGCGCCGTGGAGCGGATGCAGGCTGACGAGGAGGAGGTGCGGCTCTCGCTCGAACTCGCGAGCGCGGTCCGAGACCAGTACGCGCACCAGGCTCATACCATCATCATCGGCAACGACAGCCATCTCGGCTTCTATTCGGAAGCGCAGGAACGCGTCCGCACGCTCACCGGCGAACTGCGCGCTCGCCCCGGCGGCCCGGAGGAATCGATTTGGATCGACGAGATCGAAGAGGCCAGTCGTCAGCTCGACTCGGTCTTCCGCAAGTCCATCGTCCCGGCGGTCCTGCGGCGAGACGTCGACCTCGTGCGCACCGAGCACGGCCGCGCACAGGGACTCGTGTCGACGATCCAGGGCCTGTCCCAGCGACTCACGGACAAGTCCGAGGCGCGCATTCGCGACTCCCGCGCGGAAGTGCTGGCGGCGGAGGCCCGTATCCATCGATGGGTGATGGTGCTGCTCATCGGTGCCCCGCTGCTCGCGGTGGCCATCGTCCTGAGCGTTGGACGCTCGATCGCCGGCCCTCTCCGGCGCCTGCGCGACGGCGCCGGCCGGATCGCCGCCGGCGACCTCGATACTCGAATCGACGTAGGCAGCGACGACGAGTTCGGAGCCCTGGCCCGGCAGTTCAATTCGATGACGGCGGCGCTGAAGGAGAACCAGGCGCGCCTCGTCCAGAGCGAGAAGCTCGCCGGCATCGGGCGGCTCGCCGCGGGGGTCGCCCACGAGATCAACAACCCGCTCACGGTGATCCTCGGGTACACCCGGCTCCTTGGAAAGGGCGCCCAGGGTCCGCTCGCGGACGACCTGAAGGTGATCGAGGAGGAGACCGCCCATGCGCGCGACATCGTCGAGGGGCTCCTCGACCTGTCCCGGCCGCTGCCGCCGGCGCGCGAATCACTTGCCCTGCGGGAGATCTGCGAGGAGGTCGTCGGCCGCTTGCGCGAGGCCCAGGTCCTCGACGGGATAGAGGTCTCAATCGACGGGGGGGCCACCGCTCTGGGGCACCCGGTCAAGGTCCGGCAGGTCATCGCCAACCTCGTGCGCAACGCTGCCGAGGCTGCAGGCCCGGATGGTCGAGTGAAGGTCCGCGTCCGAGACGATGGGACCGCTGTCCGCGTCGAGGTGGAGGACGACGGGCCCGGATTGGACCGGCAGGTCAGCTCGCGCCTCTTCGAACCCTTCTTCACCACCAAGGACAAGGGCACAGGGCTGGGCCTCGCCGTCTCGCGGGCGATTGCCCGCGCCCATGGCGGGGATATCGACGCAGTTTCGATGCCGGGGCGTGGCGCCATCTTCTCCCTCGTCCTTCCCCGCACCGGTGGCACACGGGAGGAACGCTGATGGCGGACGTGAGAGTCCTCGTGGTCGACGACAAGGAAAACATGCTGAAGCTGTTCGGGAAGATCCTCTCGTCCGGCTACCGGCTCACGACCGTCGGTGACGGAGGCCGCGCCCTCTCGCTCGTTGCCACGGAAGAATTTGACGTCGTCGTCACAGACATCCGCATGCCGGGGGCCAACGGCTTTGAGGTGTTGCAGGCCGTGAAGGCCCGCTCGCCCTCCACCGAGGTCGTGATGATGACGGGTTACGCCACTGTCGGCGACGCCGTGCAGGCCATGAAGATGGGCGCCTACGACTACCTGGAGAAGCCCTTTGACCCGGACGCTGCGGCGATGACCGTGGCGCGCGCCGCGGAGCGAAAGCGGCTCCGCGACGAGGCGTCGAGCCTGCGCCGAGAGCTGGAGGGCGTCTACTCCTTCCACAACCTGGTGGGGAAGAGCGCGCAGATGCGGGACGTCTACCGCCTCCTCGAGCAAGCCGCCGCGCTCGACATCACGGTGCTCCTCGGCGGGGAGACCGGAACCGGGAAGGAGCTCGCCGCGCGAGCGATCCACTACCACTCTTCCCGAAAGCAGAACCGTTTCGTCCCGGTGAATTGCGGCGCCCTCCCCCCAATCTCGTGGAGAGCGAGCTCTTCGGGCACGCCCGAGGCGCCTTCACCGGCGCGGTCACCGCGAAGAGCGGTCTCTTCGAGGAGGCGCAGGGCGGCACGCTCTTCCTTGACGAGGTCGGCGAGCTGCCGCTCGCCACCCAGGTGAAGCTCAATCGAGCCCTACAGGAGCGGGAGATCCGGCGGGTCGGAGACAACACGACCGTCAAGGTGGACGTCCGCGTCGTCGCAGCAACACACAGAGACCTCCCGGCGGAAACCAAGCACGGGCGGTTCCGCGAGGACCTCTACTACCGCCTGCACGTCTTCCCGATTCGCCTCCCGCCTCTTCGGGAGCGCCTCGAGGACGTGCCACTGCTCGCGGCGCACTTCCTGGAGAAGCACGCGTGCGCCATGCGCCGCGAAATCACCGGGTTCGAGCCCGATGCTCTCCGGACGCTCACATCCCACCCGTGGCCAGGCAACGTCCGCGAACTGGAGAACGCGATCGAGCGGGCCGTCGCGGTCTGCAGCGGCTCCATGATTCAGGCGCGAGATCTGCCGCCCGAGGTTTCCGCGACGCCTGCGTCAGCCCTATCGCCGGGTCCCGTGCTCGCGTCCGTGCCCTACCGTGAGGCCGTCGAGCAGGCGCACGACCGGGTCTCGCGCGAGTACCTGGTGGCGCTCCTCACTGAGTTCCACGGGAATGTCACCAAGGCTGCAGCGCGCGCGGGCATGGAGCGGGAGAGCCTGCACCGGCTGCTCAAGAAGCATGGATTGCGTTCCGACGACTTCAAGCGCCAGAGCGGTTGACCGCGCGTGCCTTCTCCGCTGGTTCACCCTCGCCGAGAGCCTGGGTGGCGTCGAGAGCTGGGTCGCGCACCCCGCATCGATGACCCACGCGTCGGTGACGCCCGAGGGCCCGGAAGACCTTATCGCGGACCTGCGCCAGGTGCTCCGCACGCTGCCCGATTGATTCGCCTCCGGCGTTGTCTCCAAGCCTTTTCCGGCTGGAGGAGGCTCGCTGTCTGGGCCGCCTAAGCGAAGGGCGGTCAGCGCTGTACTCGATGGCGCCCCCGGAGTCGCCAGGCCGCCTCCGCGACGACGGCGACTGGCCACCACCGGTCCAGGCCGCCGGCTCCATCATCTCGACACGAGACCATGACGGGCTGCAAGTAGCAGGAGCCCTTCGGCGGGCCGGCTATCCAGTCAAAGGCTCCCTCCCAGCCTAGAAGTTGAGGATGTAGTTGACCCGGTAGAGTGCGGAGTACGTGGGGCTCTTGCTGACCGGGAGGTCCACGCCAAAGGTGAACGAGTTCGCAGGGAGGAACCAGAATCGGATTCCCGGAGTCAGGCTGAAGACGGTCCTCCCAGCGGGCGCCACCGTCTTTCCTGAAGGGGCGAGGTAGGTCGTCCCGTACGCCTCCAGGAACGTGGTGAGGTTCCCGATGACTGGCATCGTGGCCGGCGTCCATGTCTCCGCGAGAGAGACGTCGTAGCTCAGGTCGTTCTGGTAGGCGCCGCTCGCGTGCGGTCCCTGGAGGTTCTCGAATTGAAAAGAGAAGTAGAGACCCATTCGCCCGAAAGCAGGGATGAGCTGGTGCATGTCCTGCCATCCAGCGAGAACGTACTGGAAGGCTGTCTGGGTCCCGCCGATTCCCTTGTTCGGAGTGTTGACCCGGAACTGGAACGCGTACGACTGTCCTTCAGTGTCGACCAGCTGGAATCGGGAAACAAAGGAGTTTGCTGCCCCATTCACGGTGGACCCGTTGCTCGCCACGTTCCACTGATAGCTCCCCACGATCTCGAGCATCAGGCGCCGGTCGAGTCCGTACGCGATGAGCGCCTGGGCGACCTGTTGGTCCTTCTGCTTCGGGTTCCCGTACACTTCGTTATAGGTGTAGTCGGCTCGGAACTCCCGCTCCAAGAAGTTCGTGGTCACCTTCAGAAGGGCCATGTCCGGCGTGTAGCGGTGCCTGTGCGCCCACGGGTCGGCCCATCCCTCGGTGAAGAAGTTGAGAGGGGTGAGGTCCGAGAGCTTCTGCTCGTGCACGGAGAGGTCCGCTTCCTTTGGCTGAGTCACCTTTGGCTGAGTCACCTCTGGCTGAGTCACCTCTGGCTGAGTCACCTTTGGCTGAGTCACCTTTGGCTGATTCGCCTCGGACTGGGCAACGGTCAAGAGGGGCACGGCAACCAGCACGGCACCGAACGCTAAGCTTGCTCCTCCACGCATCTGCGCAACTCCCTGGCTGTGGGCCTGCGGGCCCGAAATGAGACACGGAGGCTACTCGCAGGGGCGTAACGTATCAACGCTAAACTTTGTGATGTTCCTTATTGTTACCTCCATTCCGCATTCTTCGTTCGTCCAAGCAAGGCGTCTGCGCCTCGGCCCTCGCGAACATGCGCGAGGCGACTCCCAGGCCGTGCGAGAGCATCGCCCCGCTTTACATCGGGCTTTCTCGAGAGTGTCTGGGGCGGGCACTGGCGCTCGCCTTCCCCCGACTCGGTGCAGGACGAGCCCGCGGTCCTGGCATGGAGGCACCGCACCGGGTCTTGATGGGGCGACGCTGCACACGGATCATGCGCGCAACTGCACCGCCGTTAGAGTAACACCTCCACCTCTCACCGGAGGTCACAACATGAAACTCAGCGCGCGCAACCAACTCGCAGGCACCGTGAAGAGCGTCAAGCTAGGGACCATCATGGCCGAGGTCCTAGTCGACGTTGGCAAGAACACCGTCGTTGCGGAGATCAGCAAGGCGTCGGCGAAGCGGCTCAAGCTCAAGAAGGGCGACGAGGTGACCGTGATCATCAAGTCGACCGAGGTGATGATCGGGAAGTGATCCGCGACGCGACGCTCGAGCAACTCCTCGTTGAGGACGCCCCGTACGGCGACTTGACGACTGATGCCCTCGGCATCGGCGCACTGCCGGGCCGAATCGTCTACGCAGCGCGCCAGCCGCTCGTTCTCGCCGGAGCGGAGGAGGCGGCACGCCTCCTCCGGCACGCTGGCGGAGTTTCGCTTCTCCGACTTACGAGCGGGACTTCGGTCCAACCGGGAGGGGTCATCCTCGAAGCGGAGGGCCCTGCGGCCGCCCTCCACCTGGGCTGGAAGGTTGCGCTCCACCTCATGGAGCAGCTCTCCGGAATCGCCACCCGCACGCGCCGGATCGTGGAGGCCGCGCGCGCCGGCGGCGCCGGCCGCGAGGTGCCAGTCGCGGCCACGCGCAAGTGCTTTCCGGGCACTCGCGACCTGGCGCTACTCGGCATTCGCGCCGGCGGCGGCATCGCCCATCGGCTCGGGCTTTCCGACTCTGTCCTCATCTTTCGGCAGCACACGGCTTTCCTGGGGAGCGGCAGTCTCTTCGATGCCATCGCCCGGGTCCGGCGGCGCGAGCCCGAGAGAAAGGTCGTGGTGGAGGTGGCAAGCGTCGAGGAGGCTGCGGCCGCGGCCCACGCGGGGGCCGACGTCATCCAGGTCGAGAAGCTGACTCCCGACGCCTTCGCCAAGGCGGTCACCGCATGCCGCGCGACCCCTGGCTCGCCACGAGTCGCCGCAACAGGCGGCGTCGACGAGTCAAACGCTGCGGCCTATGCTGCCGCGGGAGCCGATCTCCTCGTCACTTCGGCCCCCTTCATGGCCAGGCCCGCTGAGATCCAAGTTGAGATCACGCCTCGCTGACGCCCCAGCCCTCGAGCGCCTCCAGTCCACGTGCCGCGAAGGTAGGTGCGATGACGCCCGGCATCGCCGCGACCGAAGTGGCCGTGGCCGATGTTTCGGAGAGTTCCAGGACGCGCCCCCCAGCCCTGAGCCGGAATACGATCGGACCCCCATCAGCTTGAACGGCCACGCGGCCGCTTCCCCAGAAGTCCCATGAGCGCGTCATTGGTCAGGTCGCAGCGGTTCACGCTCACCCCCAGGTCCGGGTCGCGTGGCTCCAAACGAAGCCGCTTCACCGCAATCAGGACCGCACCAAGCGCCGTCCTGGCCGCCGGCAGCGCCGCTTCCGCACCCAGGTGGTTCCCGAGGTCGAGTAGAAGGAAGTCGTACAGGTCTTCATCAGGAAGCTCGGCCTGCCGCACGCGGCGGCGGCGCCGTGCCGAAAACACGGCGTCCCAACCTGGCACGTACGGTTTGAGGTCCAGAATCGGCGTACCGTCGACGAGGTCGACGTTCTCAACCACGAGCGTGAGACCGTCGCGTCCCAGGAGCCGCCCCACACTTATCGAGATGGGCGTTGGCCGCTCCGGACAGCGGGTGGCGAACGCGCCGCACGCCAGGCCTTGGGCCTGGCGACGCCGCACCAGGGCCGGAGCCGAAGCGCTCTTCTGGTGGAACCATCCAACGACGATGAGGTGGGAGGAGCGCTCAACGCCTTCCAGTTCGCGCTCGAACTGTGCGTCCACCTCGATCTCCACGATCTCGCCACGGCCCGGAACATCCGCGGCCCTCTTGAAGGGGGACCGGACCACGGCGACTGGCTGCACGACAATCTGTGACATTCGGGCCTCGCTCGCAGCGTTGCCACTCGCGCGGCCAATGTATCTCGATCGTCCTCAGCCAAGTCAGCGCCGTCCCTTATGTGTATTTGCGTAACCCTCGTTTGTCGGGAAGCCGCCAAGGGAGTGTCAGAAACACCACCAACCTCGGCCCCTCCAGGAGACGTGTACGGCGCCGTTCGAGCCAAGTGCCCGAAGCCATACCGTCCGGCGTTGGCTCGGCTCGGTACGCGGTTTGCTTTCACACCGGGGAACTTGAGACCTGGAGGCCACACGTGAGAATCGCCGTCACTACCAACGACCTAGAGCACGTCGACTCATCCTTCGGGTTGACCAGGCAAATCTTGATATATGAAGTGACTCGCCGAACGACGCGCCTGCTCGTGACCTATCGCTTCCCCGCGCGTCGCCCCGGGTGCGACAGAAGGGACCTCGGACATCGCGCCGCCGCGCTGAAGAACTGCACTCTTCTCTATACGCTCGAGATCGGGGCCAAAGGTGCGGCGAAGGCGATTGCGAATGGTGTCCGCACGGTTCGGGTGGTTCGACCTCGCCCCATTCCCGAGATCTTGACCACGCTCCAGGCCGACCTCGAGTCCATGCGGCCATGGTTCCGAGGACTCCTGCTCTCCCGCCCGAAGTCTGCGGAAAGTCAGGAGATGAGGCCTTAGGTCATGCGTCGTAGCGGATGTCACCGGCACCGGAGGCGTCGTAGCCCGGGATGGCGCCGACCTCTGCTTGGAACTGCTTGCCCTGCGCCACCTCGCAGAGGCGCACGACGCGAGCATCGCCCAGGTCGCGCGCCTTGACGATGAGACCATAGGCCTCGCTCGCGAGCGGGAAGAACGCGAGCCCGGCGCGCTCGCCCCACGCCCGAGACCCGAGGCCCACGTCGGCGCGGCCTGCAGTCACCGCCAGCACGACATCCAGATGCGAGTCGAGAACGAGGGCCTTCTTCTGAACCTTGGCGGGATCGAGCCCGTCCTCGCGGAGCGCCTCGTCGAGGTAGGCGCGGACGCCTGCGCTTGGAGGCCGGGACGCAAGCCGCCTCTTCACGAGATCCCTGAGGCGCAGGGACCTTGGGCCCTTCGGATAGAGGAGCCCGATCTCCCGCTGCACGAGGTGCAATCTGGCGACCCGCTCGTCGCCCACGTGGCTCGGAAACCCCCCGGCGTGAGCCCCGGCGGCGAGAACGGCACGCTGGCGCAGGAGCTCGGCTGCCGTGCCCATGTCGGCCTGAACGAAACCGAGGAGCGGTGGGCCGAGCGCCGCGGAGATGCGAAGCAGCGTCAAGATCGCCACATCTCCGTTGGCCGCGATGAGCGCGGGCGGCGCCTCCTCGCCGATGGCTGCCCCGAGCCGGCTTTCGGCCGGCTTCGCTGGTCCTGGCTTGCCACCGGACCAGGCGAGCACCTCGTCGCGCGAGAATCGCCATTCCGAGCCTACGCGTCTCCCCGGCAACCCCTTTTTCAGGAGTCGGTAGACGTGCTTCGGATGGACGCGGAGGACCTCGGCTATCTCTTCAGTCTTGAGCAGCAGGTCGGCCATGGGTGATTCGAGTATACCCGGCGCGCCCGGCACTGGGCGGACGCGGCGGTCCCGGGGGGTGCCCATCCATGATTGCAAGGGAAGCGGTTGCCGCCCGTGGCGAACCCTGAGTATGGTGCATCTCAGCGTTGCCTATTCGTCCTCGGCTGGAGACAACATGATCCGCAGTGCCTCCCTCGCCTTTTTGGTCTTGCTCTCCGCGGTATCGGCCGACGCGTCCAAGAAGCACGTCGCGGTCGCTGCAGCGGCCAACCTCAAAACCGCTGCCGAGGAACTCAAGGCTGGTTTCGAGGCGGAGAATCCCGGCGTGGACGTAGCAATGACGTTCGGCGCCTCGGGAACGTTCTTTTCCCAGATCCAGAACGGCGCTCCCTTCGACCTCTTTCTGTCGGCGGACCGTGAATTTCCAAGCAAGCTGATCGCGGCAAAGCTCGGAGCGGCAACCGACGAGCGAATCTACGCGTTTGGCAAGCTTGTGGCGTGGCTGCCCCCGGGATCGACCCTGGACCTCGAGAAGAGGGGCCTCGCGGCGCTGGCCGACCCGGGTGTGAAAAGGATCGCCATGGCCAACCCGGCCGTTGCCCCGTTCGGTCGCGCCACGGAGATCGCTTTCAAGTCAGCCGGGATATACGACGCCGTGAAGTACAAGCTCGTCCTGGGGACGAGCGTGGGGCAGGCAGCGCAATTCGCCACCACCGGTGCCGCGGACGTTGCCTTCCTGCCCTACTCGCTCACTTTCTCGAAGGAGTTTTCGGAAGGCCGGATCGTCTTCGTACCCGAGGCGCTGTATCCGAAGATCGAGCAGTCGGGCATCGTGCTCTCCGGATCCAAGGAGCCGGCCCTCGCTCGCGCTTTCCTGGCCTTCATCACCGGTGAGAAGGGGCGTGCGATGCTCGCGAGGTACGGGTACGGTCTCCCGTAGCGCATGGACATAGGCGCCCTCACCCTGTCGGTCGAGCTGGCCGGCCTCACCACCGCAATTCTCATTGCGCTCGGGCTGCCGCTCGCCTGGTGGCTCGCCACGAGTCGATGGCGCGCCAAGTTCCTCATCGAGGCGGTGGTGGCCCTGCCGCTCGTGCTGCCACCGACGGTCCTTGGCTTTTACCTGCTCATCGGCCTCGGCCCACACAGCCCGGCGGGCCGGCTGTTCGACGCAGTGGCCGGGCACCCCTTCCCGTTCTCGTTTTCGGGCTTGCTCGTCGCTTCCGTGCTCTACAGCATGCCCTTCGCCGTCCAGCCTTTCGCCGGGGCCCTGGCGGGCGTCGACCTGACACTCATCGAGGCCTCGCACACTCTCGGCGTCTCTGTAATCGGCACCTTCTTCAGGGTCACCCTGCCGCTCGCGTGGCCGGGTGTCCTCGCCGGCGCGGTCCTGACTTTCGCGCACACGCTCGGCGAGTTCGGGGTGGTGCTCATGGTAGGCGGCAACATCCCCGGCCGGACCCGAACACTTTCTGTAGCCATCTTCGACCACGTCGAGGCCCTCGAGTACGCCGCCGCGCACCGCACCGCGGGCCTGTTGCTTACCGTCTCCTTCGTCGTCCTGGCGCTCGTCTACGCGTTGCAACGGCGCCCGTTCTTCCGATGGAACGAGCGCTGACCTTCAACGTCTGCCGGCCGGCCCGGTGGTCCCCGCACGCACCTTGTGGCCCCTCGAGGGAGCCCCGCTGACGGCCCTCTTCGGGCCGTCCGGCTCTGGCAAGACCACGGTCCTACCGGCTCGAGCCGAGCTCGACCGGCCGGAGGAAGGCTCATCGTAGTGACCGGCCTGGGCAAGCGACGCCTCGCCCGGGTAGGCGCCTACTGTTCGGATCGTTCCAAGGAGGAAATGATGAAAGTCACTGCTGCGCTTGTAGCTCTACTTGCGGTACTGACACTGCCGCCCGCCGGCGCCGCGGCCCAGGCGCCCACGGTCGTGGTCTCCGGCGACTTGCCGAGGACCGGGGTGCTCGCGCAGAAGGATCTCGAGGCGCTCGGCGCCACCTCGGTCGAGTGGGTCGACCATGGCGAGACGCACCGCGTGACGGGCGTCCCCTTGGACAAGGTCTTGGCGGCGTTTGGCTTCGCACCGGGGCCGCGCGGCAAGCAGGTCTCGGTCGTCGAAAAGAGGGCCGGCTGGCGGAAGGTCCTCGTTGCCATCGGCAACGACGGCTACCAGGTTGCCTTCTCCTGTGCTGAACTCTCACAGGAGATCGGGGCGACCAAGGCTCTGATCTCCTGGAGCATGGATAACGCGCCGCTCCGTGAAGGAACAGGGCCGTTCAGGCTTGTGGTGCTGACGGATCATGAGCCGGCCCGTTCCGTCCACGGCCTCGAGCGCCTGGTCGTGGTCGACGCGACGCAACCCGCGACACGAGCGAAGCGGTAACTACCCGGGGATCACCGCGGCCCAGGAAGAGCATTTAGCGGGCTTCGATCAGGAACCGTCACCGGTCCGGGGGGCCCGGGTAAAGTAGAAGTGCACGACGGGCCGCAGCTTCTATCTCCGCGCGCTCGTCGCAATCGGCTGCTGCCCTCCTATCGGGCATCGGGGACGACGCAGCATGACTCGCGCGCTCAGGTGGGCTTGTGAGGCTCACCATCCACTGCGTGCCGAAGCGGTCTATGCACATTCCAAAATACGGGCCCCACGGTGCGTTCGCTATCGGCATCGTGACCTTCCCGCCGTCGCCGCTGAGCGCCTGGAACACCCGATCGGCCTCGGCCTTGTCGTCCGCGACGACCGAAACGTGGACGTTATTGCCCGCCTGGAGCGGCGGGGTCAGCCCTTCGACCACATCGCTGCCCATCAGATGCACCGTCTCGGTGAGGGGAAGTTGGATATGCATCACTTGGTTCCTCGCGCCCTCGGGCACGCCCTTCATGAAGGACGTTTCGCCGAAGGTCTGCTTCATGACGATGAGTGTGCCGAAGACCTTCTCGTAAGAAGTTGAAGGCCTCCTCAGTGTTGCCGGGGAAGTTGAGATAGATGTGCACGAGTTGCATGGGAATTTCCGAAATGAGTGCCTTCTCATAAACGATAACGCGCGGACAACTCGGCGAAGGCATCAATCCTTCTGTTCAGGAACCGGATCATCGGCGCCTGCGCGTAGCCCGACCTGAAAAGTCGCTCGGTTTCAGTATTCAAACTCCGAGGATGGCCTAGCCTCCCCCCTTGGAGATAACCCAGGTACGGCACCCCCCTAGCGGGACGGCGCGTGCATTCACAGATGCGAAATACTTTTGACATCCAGAAGTGCCGGGACCCGCAGTCGGAACCCGGGCCCAGGGCAGAGGTTCGTCACGGCGGCGACTCTCCATGAAGATGACGCTGGGTCGCAGTTCGCGTAACTAGGGAAGGAGGGACGGCAATGAGAGGGAAACTCGGGTCGTTGGCTGCGTTGGCCCTAGGGGCGACTCTCATCGGTGGCTGTGGTGGAGGTGGTGGCGGCAACAACACGAAGTCGACGTACACCGTGACCTATAACGCCAACGGTGCCTCTAGCGGCACCGTTCCAGTGGACCCTAATAGCTACGCGCAGGGCACTAGCGTTACGGTACTCGGAAACGCGGGTAACCTGACAGAGGCTGGACACACCTTCAACTCTTGGAATACCCAGGCCAATGGGACTGGAGTGACGTACATCCCCGGGCAGACCCTTGTGATGGGTTCCGCCAACGTCACCCTCTACGCCCACTACGCCACGACCAGCGGCGAGAAGGTTACATACGACGCCAACGGTGCCGTGAGCGGCAGCGTTCCAGTGGATTCGAACTCCTATTCGGACGGTCAGACCGTCACCGTACTCGGGAACCCGGGTAGCCTCGCCTATCCGACATACTCTTTCCTGGGATGGCAGACCGCCGCCGACGGATCGGGGAAGGCATTGGCGCCCGGAAGCACCTTCACCATGGGCGCGACCCCCGTCTCCTTGTACGCGTTATGGGCTGGCGGCTACGCTTACACCGTGAACCACAACGACGGTGCGGAGGGCACCATCTCCCAGTACACGATTGGCCCCAATGGGGCCCTAACCCCCATGTTCACGCCCACGGTCGATGCGGGAGGAACGGACACGCGATACGTCGGAGTCGATCCGTTGAGCAAGTACATCTACGCATCGAATCCAGCAGCCAACAACCAAAAGGGGACTCTCACGCAGTTCACGATTAGCCAGACCAATGGGTCCCTTAGCCCGATGTCGCCGCTGACGGTGTCCTTCCCAGCCAATTGGAATTCGAGCCCCGGTGCTAGCGTGGTCCACCCTACGGGCAACTGGCTCTACATGACAAATATGCAAGCGGGTGTTGGAGGAGCGGTATCTCAGTTCACCGTCGGTGCCACTGGTGAACTCACATCCCCGTCGCTGCTCATGGTGGGGCAGACTCCTGGAAGCACGTACCCCTACGGCCTTGCCATCGATCCAACTGGCAAGTACGGTTACGTGGTGGGGACCTTACCCGGAGGCGGCGGTGTGTTTCAGTACACAGTCAGTCCGACGACGGGGGTGCTCCAACCCAATCCCTCCAGTGCCGACAACGTCGTGTCGACGACGCCAGTAACGTCGCTCGGCGCGGCCCAACCATGGGATATCAAGATCCTCCAGATGTCCTCAGGCAGTGAGTACGCGTACGTGAGCAACTATGCCGACGGGACGGTCTGGGCATTCAGTGTCAACGCGGACGGAACGCTCACGCCCGCGGGCGCGCTTCTGGTGGCCCCTACTGATACCGTCTGCACTTGCGACAAGTCGGGGGGCAATAACATCGCTGCCATGGGTATCGCGCTCCACCCTTCGGGCAAGTACGCTTACGTGACGTTCAGCTGCTGCTCCTCGCCGCAGGCGGTCGCCCAGTTCAATATCAACCAAGGTTCGGGGACGCTTTCGCCCATGACCCCACCCACGGTATTGGCAAGTGGGAGTTCCCAGAGCATCGCGGTCGAATCTTCGGGTAAGTACGCCTACGTGACGAGTGGCTATACCGGCTTCGCCGACTCGGCTATCGCCCAGTACACGATCGACCCCGCGACGGGGGCGCTGACTCTGATGCCCAACCCAACGGTCCAGACTGGGGCATTCGGACCGAGCGGTATCGTCACTGTTGGGAAATAGGCTCTGCCGGAGCGGCGCCGGCCAAAGCCGGCGCCGCCAGCGCCGCGGATCTGGGGCACGGTGGGGGCTGCTCACCTGCTGGCCGGGAGTTGGTCCGCCGGAGTCCTGCTTGCCGCTCCGGTCAGGCTCGATGATGTTCGCAAATGAAGTCGTGCGTCGTGCGACGCTTTCGCAAGGCCGCAGGAGGGCGCAGGAACACCCATGAGCCTTTCGAGGTCGCGCTCCTCCTCCCGAAGCGCGTCCGCTCGCGAGAACTCGTGGTGCTTGTTCTGAATCTATCCTGGACTGCCTAGTCTGAAGTTCGGGATTGAGCCGCGCAGGTTTCGCCTGTAGTCGCGGTGAGCTGGCTCGCTTTGGAGTGCGGCCTTTCTGGCTACAGGGCGATTTTGGCCAAGAGGTCCATGGCTCGCTGCTGCGTCGCCGTGGGCGTGGTGACCACGTCGAAGGTTGGAGCGTTCGGCGCGCCGGGTGTCCGGCAGGTGTTGCGCACGATGGTCGAAAGGTCCGCGAGGGCGGTGCGGAAACTGTGGACGGGCGTGCCGTCGGCGAGGGTCTTGGTGGTCGCCTTTTCGTCGGCCTTGGCTGACCGCTTCGCGGGCGCCACCGGGTCCCGGGTGGCCTTGGCCTCGAGATCCTCGTCGGCAAAGAGGATAGACCGCCACGCCTCGCGCATGTGCCACTCGACGTAGTAGGCGAGCATGCAGAGGAAGATGTGAGCACGGACCCGGTCGGCCAGGCGGTGGTGGATTGGTCGCACCTCGAGGTCGACAGTCTTCATGGACCGAAACGCGCGCTCGACGTCGCTCAGCGACTTGTAGCTGTGCACGGCGTCGGGAGCGCTCATCTCCTTCTTCGAGAGGCTGGTGCGGATGACGTAGATGCCGTCGAGCGCCGCCTCGGCCTCAATCGCCTCCTCGCGGAGCACGAAGTCGAAGCGGTCGTCCTCGATGGTGAGCTCGAAGTGCTTGGCGACCTTGTACCTATTGATGACCCGGCCCGCCCGGACGCCGATCTTACCGGCCCCGCGTAGGTCGCCGCGCTTCACCATCCCGCGGACCTTCTCGAGATCCTCCACGGTGGCCTCGAGGAGCGACTGACGTTTGTGTCCGCGGAGCTTCCCAAGTTCCACGTTCCGGCACGCCACCAGGCGCTCGCCCGGGTAGTCGGGGTGCGTGAGCTCGAAGAGGTTCTTCTCGTCGAAGAGACCGAGCTGCAGCGCGCCGCCCTCGACGAGCGCCCGGATCTGGCTGCTCTTCAGCGCGGTGATCCACTCCAGCCCAGCGACCTTGCGCAGGTCCTCTACGGCGGCCTGCCCGATCATCCCGCGGTCGCCGACCAGCACCACCCGCTCGATGCCGTACTCGTTGCGCAGCTTCTCGACAAGCGGCATGAGCGTCTTCGCGTCGTTGGTGTTGCCCTCGTAGACCGAGACGCCAACCGGGCAGCCGCGCCGATCCGCGAGAAGCCCGTAGTTCACCTGGAGCTTGTTCCTCTTGCCGTCCCGGTTGTGGCCGATCGCGCCCAGCGGACAGGTCTTCCCCTCGAAGTAGCTCGAGGTGAGGTCGTAGAGTGCCAGCCCTCCGCTCTTGAGGTGGCGCCCAGCGAGCTTCTTCTCGATGAGGTCCTGGTGGTCGAGGAGCCAATCCATCGCCTGGTAAAGATCGCCCTCGCTGGCGTGCTCGATGCGCAGGTCCTGGGGCAACGTTCGCGTCCGCCACCACCGGGTCGTCGCGAGTTTCGTGTCGGGTCCCACCACCCGCGCCGCGATCATGCCCATCACCACGTCCGCCTCGAACGATGGCCGCGCAGACAAGAGCTGCCGGATTCCCAGTCGTTTCATGGCAGCGAGCACGGAATCGGTGTCTCCGTGAATTCGGGAGGCCGTGACCTCGAAGAGTTCCCCCACCGCCGCCAGCTTCTCGCCTCGCAGGACCCTGCGGATCGCCTCGATCTGGTCGTCGGCGAGGGTCGACAGGTTGGCGAGAGTGCGCTTGCGGATCTTCTTGCCGTCGCGCCACGCTTCCCGGAGCAGGTAGGCAGGGCGAGAGCCGCGGTTGGGCACGACGTCGATGTGCATGGGTTCTCATAACGCATATCAAGCACTATTACAAGACAGCAGACAGCACTTACATGGGTACATTACGACGCCCAGAACGAATCCCCCACAGCGCCGAACGTCTGCGCCGCAGGGGTTTCCACTCGCCAACTATGGCTGGGCTTTCCCGAACTTCAGCCTAGCCCGTCCGCTCGTAGTCCACTTGCGTCCATCGGGGTTCGACACAGAACGGTTGCGCCAGGGGCTTCGGAGACGGCTCACCGACTACCATCGCCAATGGACTTCGCCTCGGGTATACGACCGCGATTCCCTTCCCCGGTATGCTGGCGCGACTTTGGGCTTGCGCCGCTGGGGTGGTGTGAACGGCTCACACAACGAGCAAGCCAGCCGATCCGGGTCCTTGCCGGGTCGTGTCACCCCAGGTCAACTTGCCAGGTAGGCGCCCCTAGGCTTCTCTCGACGCCTGAGGCTTACGCCCGCCCCCAGCGCTCCTCCCGCATCTACCTGGAGGCGTCGAGTCGGACCGTCTTGCAGTGCACCAACATCATCGATTCGCTCCGGGAGTTTACCATGCTCGTAATCACGTCGAAGTCACCGCCACATGTTTGCCGTGCGAGCGCCATACACTGATCGGCCGCGCCACACGCTAGCTCGACGAGATGCTCCCCATTAGGCCCGGTAACGTCTGGGTTCACTATGCGCGTGGCCGGGAGGCAACCCGCCCCGATGACCATCACTACCGCAGCCGCCATCAGCCGTCGCGTCATCGTTTCCCCCGTCGAGACTCCATTGAGGACACCACATATCATTTCACACCTTAGGTGGACGACAGTTACTTTCCCGCACCTCTCCTTATCCGATTCACGCGCTCCCGGCTGCGCGTGCTCCGGTGCCAAACGGGGCCACAGGTTGCGTCCAGGGCTTTGCACTCGCGTGGGCTGGATTCGAGTGGATACACGGTAGGAAGCAGGTTTCCCGGGGCCAACCCTGTTGCCAGGCACTGCGCCATGCTCGAATGAACCTGGGCGGCGACGCCGCCATCGGCGCCGCCGGGAGCCGTTGCGCTCGCAACTTTCCGGGGCCGCGCCCGCGCCGCTCGCGAAGAAGTCGCGTGTCGCCCTTTGCAACGAGCGGCTCAGCGCCTACCCTATCGGGAGCAGAACCGGGATCGATGCCACTCCGGATTTCGCCATGGATCTTATGCCGGGAGAGAGACCTTCGGTACCGAAGCCCCCACTCGCGGGCGCCCGGATCTGGAAGTTTCGCCGACTCGCCGCGGGCATCGTGGCCGTTCCGTTGGCGCTAGGTGCTGCTCCGCCGTTTGACCCTAAGCCTTGGCTTGAGGATCTCGACCAGGCCCGGGACGCGTTCGCAACGAAGTATGCCAACTTGGAATGGGCCGCGTTCGAGCGGGAAGCGGACCTTTCCACACTCTTCGCTGATACCAGAACGCGCGTCGAGAATGCGTCGAACATCGCCGACGCGCGCGACGCCTTCGATGGATTGGCGCGCAGACTCGGCGACGGCCATGTCCGCTTTCGATGGCCCATTCCGCGGCCCACCCGAGTCCCAAGCGCGACCTGCACCGACCTCGGCTATGACCCTCGAATGCTTGGGGCGCCATTGGCCGCGCTCGGGCCAGGCTTCGTTCCACTTGCAAGCGCGCCCGCCGCTGAATTTCCGGCAGGGATGATCCAGGTCGGCGAACACAAGATCGGGGTCGTGAAGATCGGCCTCTTCAGCGCACGAGGGTATCCGCACCTGTGCACCGCGGCACTGGCAGCTCTCGGAGTCGTTCCCGGATCACCGTGCGATCAGACGTGCTCGGACCGGATCGACGAATGGGCGTTGGCGCGCATGACCAACGACCTCATGGCCCAACTTCGCGCTATCAAGGCGAGCGGGGCCGATGTCCTGCTTGTCGACATCGCCGGTAACGGCGGCGGCACGGAATGGGCGGAAGCAGCCGCGCGGATGGTCACAGGGGTTCGGCTGAGATCGAGCCGAGTGGGTTTCGTGCGAGGGTCGCACTGGGCCGACGCCTTCGCCAAGAAGGAATCCCAGCTGCGCACAGCTGCTCGAAATGCTAGCCGTGAGGACCGCGCAGCGTTGACCTGGCTCGCCGATGAGGTTGCCGCCCGCCGCCGCCAAGCACTTGCCCCCTGTGATTCGAGTCCCCTGTGGCGTGGAGAGCCGCCGACGTGCCAGTGGCTAGGTGAAGGGTTCTACGCTTCTGGACTACTGGACTCTGCCGATCCCAAGACCACCCGAAATAAGGCTTGGGCGACCCTTGTCTTCACGCCGATGCAGTTCCCATACGAGGAAGGGATCTGGCGCGGCCCGCTGATCGTGCTTGTCAATGGAGGCACTGGCTCAGCGGCGGAGCAGTTCGCCGCCGTGCTTCAAGACAACGGAGCGGCGGTAATAGTGGGAGCTCCAACCGCAGGAGCCGGCTGTGGTCACACCGACGGTGGCACGCCGACGTTGCTGAAGAATAGTGGCGGCGTACTGGAACTTCCGGATTGCGTTCGGTTCCGAGCTGACGGGTCGAACGCGAATGTGGGCATTCAGCCGGACGTGCTCGTGGGCTTGCGGAGAGAGGATGGGCCCCATCGCGCCGGCAAGCGGCTTGCTGGGAAGTTAGCGGAAGCCGTTGAGCGCGCGCTGCAGTTGAGCAGACTTCCGCCTGCCCAGGGCCCATCCGCCGATGTCCCTTTCAGGCGCCCAGGCCCCCCGCAGCCTTGAT
The DNA here is from genome assembly GCA_963754915.1 of uncultured delta proteobacterium. GTDB lineage: Bacteria > Myxococcota > Myxococcia > Myxococcales > Anaeromyxobacteraceae > DATJZG01. Next base: position 43,818 of record CAVWHZ010000014.1, read on the forward strand.
GGCGCGGTGCCGTCGGAGTTGCGCCGAGCCACCGGGCTCCGAGGTCCAGCCGAACGATGTTTGGTTTGGTTGCTCGGCCATCGGGCACGTCGTATTCCTGGACAATTAGCATCGCCGTCGGTGAGCGGTGTGTTCCGCTTCAGCACACCCGTCTCTTGATTCAATACATCACCCCGAGGCGATCGTTACCACCGCCGAGTTGGCGACGACTCTCCCTATCCGGAGTGCGTGAACCGAGCCGCAGGCGCGTCCCGTCCACCCCGGCGAGGAACCAAGAATGAGCACACTCGGCAAGCACACCGTTCTCGGGATCGTTGCCGCTTCCGTGGTGGCGTGCGGAATCGGGTCGACTGCAACAAACTCGACGGTAGCCACCCCAACCTTTTCGCCCCCGGCGGGCGTCGTGGTTTCCGGGACGGTCGTGACGGTGAGCACAAGCACCCAGGGCGCTTCCATCTACACGGGTCAGACAAACCCGCCCACGACCCTTTCCACGACCTTCACCGTCACAGGTGCCGGGACCTGGTACGCGCAGGCCACGCTCTCCGGCTCGACTTCGTCCCCAGTCGCGAGCGCAGCCTATGCGATCGAATCGCAAGTTCTTTCCGCGCCGACGGACCTCGTCGCTGCGGAGACCTCCTCGTCGAGCATCGACCTCGCGTGGAGCTACGGAGGTTCAACCGAAGCAGGATTCCGCATCGAGCGGGCGCCCGACTCGGGCAGCAGCCCAGGCACGTTCACCGAGGTGGGTTCTGTCGGAGCCGACGTCAGGAGCTACCCGGATACAGGATTGGCGGCGAGCACTAAGTACTGGTACCGGGTGCGGGCCTACAATTCCACCGGCGAGTCCACGTACACGAACAATGCGAGCGCCACTACTGGCGCTGGTGGCGGCGCGCTTGCCTTGACCACCATGACTTGTCCGGCAGCGACACAGGGGCGAGCGTACACCTGTGCACTCGCGGCCACAGGGGGGACAGGCCCGTACACATTTTCAGTCGTGAGTTCGGCCGCATTCGCCCCGCTCCCGGAGGGGATGTCCCTGGACGCCTCGACGGGTCTAATCTCCAGCTCGCTGGTCGGAGGGCAGGGATCCTACGGCGTCGAGTTTAGTGTTTCCGACTCGGCCAGCCACACGGCCACCACCACCATCACCTTCGGCATCGCCGGAAGCAACGCCTTTCTCGCTACCATATTCCCGGCGAACTCCATCTTCCACCATCGCGTCGACGCCGCCTCGACCGGCCTACCAGTAGATGATTCTCCCGCTGCCCCAATCTACAGCGCCTACCTCACGGCGACCATCAAGCCGTTCTTCGGCAACGCCGCGTATTTGAACTTGCCGAACGGCATCCCGGCCGTCGAGGTTCCGTACAACCAGCCTCTCGTCCCGGTGAAGACTACTGTCTACCAGTCCTACTACACGTCCGGGCCGATCCCCCCTTACGCTCCCGTAGAGGGTTCGTCCGTTTCCGAGGCCGCCGGTGGAGACGGGCACGTCCTTGTCTACGTCGAAGCCGGGGGTGGAACTCCGCCGGCGCTCTACGAGATGTGGCAGGGCCAGTACCTAGGCGCGAGCGGATGGACAGATTCCTCGAACGCCTTGTGGGCCGACGTCACCTCTAATGCGCTCACGCCGCAGGGCAACGGCACCACAGACGCTGCGGGATTGCCGATCGCTCCTCTGCTGGTGAACGCCGACGAGGTTATCGGCACGGGAACACCGACTGCCCCGAACGGAGTCGTGCAGCACCCGATCCGGTTCACGACCAATCACATGCTCAACTACTGGGTCTGGCCCGCGACGGAGACGGCAGGGGTGGGCACGTGTAGCAACGGGGGCGGCGCCATCTCGACCGGCACGATGCTTTCGCAGTCTTCTCCTCCCACGTCGTGCACGATGACCGGGCCGCCCGGAGAGATTTACCGGTTGAAGGCGTCGGTCGCGACTCCGTCATGCACCGCTACTAGCCCCCAAGCCAGCATCATCATCACCGGCTTTCGGAACTACGGCATTATCCTGGCGGATAACGGGGATAGCGGAGGATTGATCGGTTCCCCGGACAGTCGCTGGAACGACTCGGATCTCTCCTGCCTCAGGAGCCTCACGCTCGCGGATTTCGAGCCTGTCAACACGAGTTCCCTCATGGTCAGCGCGGACAGCGGGGCCACCTCGCACTGATCCGGCGCGGACGTTACCCAACTGGCCTGACTCACGCGGTCACACTGCCTTCAGAGCCGCGCGCCGGGGGACCGACCCCCCTCACACCGTACGCCAACATCGAGTCCGGTTCGAGGGCGGGTGCGCGTCTAGCGCCTCAGCCAGCGGCGAAGTTGTCGACGTGAACGCGATTGCCAACCCGCGGCCCAGAATAACTGGACGCCGCCAGTCGGCATTGCGCTCTACCTGTACTTCTGAGCCCCGGAGTCGAGGCCGCCTCGGCCCCGGGACGCCTTCTTTCGCCCCACCGCCGCCAAAAGCCGGGGGGCGGTCGCCAGAGGGCCGGACAAAGGGACCCACTTTCGACGGAGGACACGATGACAATGCAAGCTTAGCAGGCATCCTCCCGCAACGACTCGACTGGCCCCCACCATCCCCTTAATCGGGTTTCATAATAGGGCCTCAGGACCGACGGCCCCGACAGGGGCCTCGACCGCTAGGGATAAAGGGGACCCTATCGCACCCCAGAATGGAGCCCCCGATGAAGCGCTCGCTCCGGCATGTCGGCCTTGCCACACTGGCCTTGGCTTCGTGCGAGACGGCCAACGTCGCCCAGTGGCGTGATCCAAACTACAGACCGGAGCGCGTCAACAGCATCTTAGTCGTCGGTAACGATTCGACGTGGCAGGCCCGGGTGAACTACGAAAACGCCATCGCCAAGGCGTTCGCCCACAAAGGGTTCGAAGTTGCGACCTCAAGCGCCATCGCGGCGCCTGACGAGACAACCAAGGAGAAGATCGACGCCTATGTGAAGAGAAACAACGTCGATCTCGTGGTGGCCGCCGGTCCCTATTACACCTACACGGTCGAAGAGAAGCCGCCGCAGATGGGAGGCTACCCCCCCTACTACGTCACCGGTGAGACCAGGGTCTACGCGGCCAAGACGAACCCCGAATCGCCTATCTGGATTGGCTACTTCAAGACGTACAACGCCGCCAGTGACGAAGCCGCTGCGTCGTCTGTTGCCGCGATGATCGTGTACGACCTCATCATCGCCGGGATCCTCGTCCGTTAGATGGCGGCCGAACGCGCTCCCCGGAGCGCTGAAGCGCTCGCGCCAAGCTTTCTCGAGATTGAAGGGTCCGACCGGCTCGAGGGGGCTACGGGACGCTGATCTGCCGCTCGCAATCCGCCCATCCACCGATCCGGCGAGCGTCGGGGCGCGCCCCTCGCCGCCGGTGACTTCCGTTCACTTGACGACGCCGATGTTCCGTCCGGTCAGGGCACGATCCAGTCGCCCTCGGCGACGAGAGCAGTGCCGCTAGGGTGACGGAAATGCACCAAGTATCCACCTTTAGATGCGAATCGCTGATTGGAGGCGAGCGATAGGTGCGGGTAGTAGTTGGTGATGAGCCGGTGCTCGATCATGGCTTGCAGCTGCTCGACACCGCCCTTGTGGGTTCCTCCGTCCAGGCTCAGTGGCGAAGTTCCGAGCCTTCACTGTCTAGCCCTAGGGACCACTCGCAGTGACCGCGAAGGTGAGCCCGATCGTGAGTCACTGCTTGGCCAAGTCGCCTGGTCGAGATGTTGCGCGTTGCGTCATCCGGTGCGACGGACGCGCGGACGCTGCCACCAAGCTCCTCCGGACGACCTTCCTTCGCGCAGTCGGATGCGGAGTCGGCGCGAGCCGATCCCGCCCCGCACCGTCGAGGAGCGCAGTCCGCTCTTGCCTTTTGGAGTGCCAATACCGGAACTCGCCGAAAACCAAGGAGAGCCCCTCCTCCATAGCCTCTCGAAAGGAGCATTGGGCGTAGATCTGGTCAATAAGAACCTGGAGTACCGGCTCGACCGCGAGAGCCGCCGCCCATGGCGCAAGACGGCATTGGATCGCGCCGACCTTGGGCCGCCCCAAGAGGGTCCTGACGGAGGCCACTAAAGGACGTAGCCGCTCATGGACGGTGCACGGTCGCTCTTGGTCGGCGAGCTGCCCGCGGGGTCGCGGCGGGCGACGATTTCGAGGGAAGGTTGCCCGGCCAGCGACCAACTACCTCGAGCTTTCGAGCCTCATGCGTCTTGGCGGTGACACCGTCCGAGCTGCCGGCACTTACAGGCCCCGGCAGCCTCACTGCGGCGCCCCCCCAGCGAGCGGAGGGTCAGCCCGATTGTCGATGGAGCTTCCGGAGTCTCCTCGCCGCTTCGACGACGACGGCGAGCTTGCCCTTCGCCACCTCGGCCGAGCTGATGGGGTTGTCGGCGAAGGTCGCGAAGCCGCAGTCCGGGTTCAGCAGAACACGATCCACACCGAGAAGGGCCACTGCCCGGTCGGCCCTCGCGAGCACCTCGTCGACCGGCTCGATTCGTGACAGCTTCTGGTTCACCACGCCTACCCCGATGCGCTTCTCGCGGGGTAGTCCCGCCAGGACCTCCAACTCACCGGCCCGTGGCGTGGCCAGCTCCAGGAACAGCGTCCCCACTGGCGCGCGGGAGAGCAATCCCAGAAGAGGCCGGTAGTCGCCTTTCAGCGCAACGCTTTCGTCCGGCGTCCAGTTTCCCCGACAGACGTGCAGCGCAAGGCGCTCCCGTGGCAGCCCTTCCGTCACCTGGGCGAGCAGGGCTTCGGCAAAGGCGAGCTCGTCAGGCGTGTCCCGTCGCGCGCCGAGTGCGCCGCACATGAATGTGCGGCTACCGGTGAAGTTGCCGCCGAAGACCACTTCGGACAAGACAGGCTCGTCGAGCTGGACCAAAGCTGCCCCGCCGGCGAGGAGGAAATGGATCTCCTCACGCAGCACGCGGACGACGTCCCTCGCCAGCGCCTCCCGGTCCGCGTATGCGCTATCCGAGATGCACTCCATCCACATCGTCCGCGTCAGAAGGTACGGTCCCGGGAGCGCAACCTTCGCGGGAAGCGTGGTGCGGGCCCTCAGGAACTCCAGCTCGTGGACGGCGATGGGGCGGCGCCGCGAGATTGGCCCGAAGACCGCCGGATGGCGAACCTTGCCGGCCGGGACGTCCAGGGCTCGGAGCTCCTTCTCGAACTCGGCAGGGTCCTCGACGTAGGAGAGGAGGTCGGTAATCGGGACGAGCTGGCAGTTGTCGAGGCGCGCCGCGACGAAGCTCGCATAGTTGTCCCGGCGCTGCTCCCCGTCCGTGACGACGTCGACACCGGCAGCGGCCTGGGCGTCGACTGCCAGCCGGACGGCGTCGTCGGCGGTGGCCTGGAACTCAGCCTCGGGGAGCCGTCCTTCCAGATAGTCGTGGAGCGCCTGCAGCATCCACCTCGGTCGCGGCCAGCTGCCGATTCCCATGACCGAGAGCGGCCGGATGACCTGCGCCGGGGACGGACTCGGCAGGGACGCCGGGATGTGCACCGGCGCCACTTGGCGCTCTTCCGCGTGGGAGAGGTTGCGCGGCCCGCCGCCGCCGGCGGCCGCCGCACCGGGCGCGAACCTTCCCTTCGCGACGAGGAAGCTGTAGCCGCCGGGGCCGCGAGTCTCCGAGACCAGCTCGTTGCCCGTCATCCGACACCATGCCGGCAGGTCCTCGCACACCGATGCCTCGGTCGATCGGATCTCGAGGAGCTCGCCCTCCCGCAACGGGTCGATGTTCTGGCGGATCAGCAGGAGCAAGCCGCTCCCGCAGTCTAGGCTGCCTCCATCGAAGCTCGCGGCAGGAACGTGAGGAAGACTCGCGGGGCCCACGGCGGCCTCCGCTAGTACGAGATGCAGGCTGCGCCGGCCGAGAGGAACTCAACCAGCTTGGCCCCGCCTACGATGGTGGCTCCGTCGATGAGGCCCTTCTCGTCGAGCCCCCGCTTCTTGAAGCACGGGGAGCACACGAAGATCTTCCCGCCGCCCTTCACGAAGTTCGCGACGAGCTCGCGAATGGGCGCGAACCCCTCCTCGTGAATGTCGTCCGAATAGCCTCTGACGGCGAGGCGGACCGCCTCGGTCGAGAGGAAGACAAGCGTGTCCTGGGCAGACGCGACCGCAGCGTTCGCCACGACGAATCCGACGGTGGCCTTGTCGGCGTCGTTCTTCGCATGCGTGATGGAGACACAGAGTTTGCCGGCCATGTCACGACTCCTTGCGTTGAATGAAATAGTGGGGGTGTTCCGCCCGGAGTAGCCGGTTCTCGGTGAGCCGGCACCAAGCGGGGATGTCGTGTGGCGCACCCAGATCCGTTGCGGTGAGCTTCAGCACCTGTCCCGGACGCAGGTCACGCAGGCGTTGCGCGAGCAGGAAGACGAGCTCCCCGCAGCCCATGTCGCCTGCGTCCCATGCACTGTCTGGCTGGATCGGATGAGCCATCGACGCCACGTTCGAGTTCGTGGCGAACGTCACCGGTCACCGACCGGGGAGATCGCTTCGGGGTGCCCCCTGCTCGGGACGGCAACGCTCGCCGCCAGGGTTCGCTAGGGAAGCCTCCGGCTTCCCGGCCTCTCGGCCTCAACTCTCGAGAGGGCTGCGGGACTCAATCGCGAGCAGGGTCATCACCTCCGTCTCGAGCGATCCTCTAGCACGAACACGGCGACGGCACATGAGTCATCCGACGGGGTTGATGACTCGGTCGGGGGCATCCGCCCGGTCGCCGTTCTCTGGCTGCGGTGGAGGCCCTCTTGACCGCTGCTTCCGGCCGAGGTGGCGACGAGAACGAGAACTCGGTCTCATCGGTGACTTCGAGATTCACATCGGGGACCCCTCGTGCCGGCCAGCGGCAAGGGCCACAAGATCGCATTCGCCACGATAGCGCCGTTGGCGAAAGGACCGTGTTATGGACGGGCGAGTCCCGTCTTGGGGACAAGGGCGAGTTCCTGGGGCGCTTCCGTCAAGCCGGCGTTGGCAGCCTTCGCTGCTGCCAACGCTCTCGCCGGGGGCGCGCCTCGATCACTCGCCTTCCGGCTCTTCGGGTGGACCGTGGCGGTGTTGTTTAGAAGTGTTTAGAGACTGAAGGCTGGAAGCGCCCTGTGGTACCCGCTCTGCTCCGGATCCTCCGGACATGAGGTAGGTTCGATCAGCCATGTGGATCGTCCGACTAGCTCTCTCCAGGCCGTACACCTTCATCGTGCTGGCGCTCGTCATCGTGCTCGCGACTCCCGTCGTGCTGATGCGCACGCCGACGGACATCTTTCCGGACATCAACATCCCAGTGATCGCGCTGATCTGGAACTACAACGGCCTCCAGCCCCAGGAGATGGAGCGGCGCATCACCACGAACGTCGAGCGCGGCATCACCACCCTCGTCAACGACGTCGAACACATCGAATCGCAGTCGTTGACCGGGATCGCCATCATCAAGGTCTTCTTCCAGCCCAACGCCAACGTGCAGACCGCGCTGGCGCAAACCGCGGCGATTTCGCAGACGTTCCTGCGAAGCCTCCCGCCCGGCACGACTCCGCCGCTCGTCATGATCTATTCCGCGTCCACGGTGCCGGTCCTGCAGATCGGCCTCACAAGCGACCGGCTCAGCGAGCAGCAGCTGTTCGACTACGGCAACAACTTCATCCGCACCCAGCTCGCCACCGTCCAGGGCGCGTCCATGCCATTCCCCTACGGCGGGAAGCAGCGCGTGATCTCCGTGGACATCAACCCCACCGCGCTGCAGGCCAACGGGCTGTCGCCGGTGGACATCGTGAATGCAGTCAACGCGCAGAACCTGATCCTGCCCACGGGCACCGCCAAGCTGGGCACGCTCGAATACAACGTGGAGATGAACGGCAGCCCGAGTTCGGTTGCGGAGCTGAATGACCTGCCGGTCAAGACGGTCAACGGTTCCACCATCTACCTGCGCGACGTCGCCCACGTCCGCGACGGCTTTGTTCCGCAGACCAACGTCGTGATGGCCAACGGTCAGCGCGGCGTGCTCATGAGCGTCTACAAGACTGGAAACGCCTCCACGCTCTCCATCGTCGACCGCGTGAAGCAGACGCTGGCGGACTATCGGCCTTCGCTGCCCGAGGGCCTGAACGTCACGACGTTCTTCGACCAATCTCTCTTCGTCCGCGCCGCCATCCAGGGCGTGCTCCGCGAGGCCCTGATCGCGGCTTGCCTGACCGCGGCGATGATCCTGCTCTTCCTCGGCAACTGGAAGAGCACGCTCATCATCGCCATCTCCATCCCGCTGTCGATCCTGGTCAGCATCCTCTGCCTGAGCGCACTGGGCGAGACCATCAACATCATGACGCTCGGCGGACTGGCGCTCGCCGTCGGCATCCTGGTCGACGACGCCACCGTGGAGATCGAGAACATCAATCGCAACCTCGCCATGGGCAAGGAGACGGTGCAGGCCATCCTCGATGGCGCCCAGCAGATCGCGGTCCCTGCCTTCGTCTCCACACTCTGCATCTGTATCGTGTTCATCCCGATGTTCCTTCTCTCGGGGGTCGCCAGGTACCTGTTCGTACCCCTGGCGGAGGCGGTGACCTTCGCCATGCTGGCGTCCTACGCGTGGTCGCGGACCATCGTCCCGACCATGGCCAAGTACCTCCTGAGCGCGAAGGACGAATACCACCCCGCCGAGCATGCCGGCGAACGGATGGGGCTCTTCCGTCGTTACCAGCAGCGCTTCGAGCGCGCCTTCGAGAACTTTCGCGATGGCTATCGGCGCGCCCTGACGACTGCCCTGCAGCACGCGCGGCTCTTTTCCGTCTGCTTCCTCGGATTCTGCCTGCTCTCCGCCGCTCTCACGCTCGTCCTCGGTCGGGACTTTTTTCCCACCGTGGATGCCGGCCAGATTCGCCTGCACCTCCGCGCCCGGACGGGCCTGCGCATCGAGGAGACTGCCCGGCTCACGGACCAGGTCAACCAGGTCATTCGCCGCACCATCCCCGAGGAAGACCTCGTCACCGTGCTCGACAACATCGGCTTGCCCTACTCCGGCATCAACCTCACTTACAGCAACTCCGGCACCATCGGTACGTCCGACGGCGAGATCCTGGTGCAGCTCAAGGAGGAGCGGAGCAGGCCCACCGGAGAGTACGTCGACGAGTTGCGCCGCCGCCTGCCACTAGAATTTCCCGGGGTTCAGTTCTTCTTCCAGCCGGCCGACATCGTGACGCAGATCCTGAATTTCGGCACGCCGGCTCCCATCGACATCCAGATCCTGGGCCAGAATCAGGAAGCCAACTACAAGGCCGGGCTCAAGCTGGCCAACCAGATTCGCCACATTCCTGGCACCGCGGACGTACATGTGCAGCAGGCGTTCGACGCTCCTACCCTCTACATGGACATCGACCGCACGCGCGCCCAGGACATGGGCGTCGAGGCGCGCGACATCGCCCAGAACGTGCTCGTCTCGCTCTCTTCCAGCTTTCAGACCGCGCCCAGCTTCTGGCTCGATCCCAAGAACGGCGTCAGCTACAACGTGGCGGTCCAGACCCCGCAGTATCGGCTCGACACCTTGCAGGCGCTCCAGAACACGCCCATCACGACCAGCGGCAACAAGGGTCCACCGCAGATCCTGGCCAACTTGACCTCCACTTCCACCGTGGCGCGCCCCGCCTCCATCTCCCACTACAACGTCCAGCCCATGATCAACGTCTATGCTTCCGTCACTCGACGCGACCTGGGCGCGGTGGCCGACGAGGTGGGCAAGCTCGTGGCCGCCATCCAGAAGGAACTCCCTCGCGGCAGTCGAATCTTCATCCGCGGCCAGGTACAGACGATGGCAACCTCTTTCATCGGGCTCGGCGTGGGGCTCGTCGCCGCGATCCTGCTCGCCTACCTGCTGATCGTCGTGAACTTCCAGTCCTGGCTGGATCCCTTCATCATCATCACCGCATTGCCGGGGGCACTCGCCGGCATCTGCTGGATGCTCCTGTTCACGCACACCACGCTGAGCGTGCCTTCGCTCACCGGGGCCATCATGTGCATGGGCGTTGCCACTGCCAACAGCATCCTGATGATCTCCTTCGCGCGCGAGCAACTGAGGGACGGAAAGACCGCCTTCGAGGCGGCGCTCCAAGCAGGCTTCGTCCGCATTCGCCCCGTCATCATGACGGCACTCGCGATGATGATCGGCATGGTTCCCATGGCCGTCGGACTGGGCGAGGGCGGCGAGCAGAACGCTCCGCTGGGACGGGCCGTCATCGGCGGTCTGCTCTTTGCCACCATCGCCACGCTGTTCTTCGTGCCATGCGTCTTCTCCATGATTCACGGCTGGCGGGAGCGTGCGGGTCACCGCGCCCCGGAGCCCGGGATCGTCGCGAAATGAGGATCAGACCATCGAAGGAACCCGTCACCTCGGGCGACGACCAGTCCGGGCAACAGCCGCTCACCAAGGCCTCGCTATTCCTCGTCGTCGCCGCGGTGGCCGTCGCGCTCGTCGTCGTCGGCGCGCTCCTGATGCTGCGGCGTCACGTGCAATTTCAGGCGCTCGCGAAGGACACCGAGGCCCAAACCGTCGCGACGGTCGCGGTCATTCATCCGACAGTCCAGGTCGAGTCCGAGGCGCTCGTTCTCCCCGGCACTTTGCAGGCGTACGTCGAATCGCCCATCTATGCGCGCACGAGTGGCTACCTCAGGAAGTGGTACCACGACATCGGAAGCCGCGTGAACAAGGGTGACCCGCTCGCCGACATCGACACGCCAGAGGTCGACCAGCAACTCCTCGCGGCGAGAGCCGACCTCGTCACGGCGCAGGCCAACGAGCATCTTTCCGAGATCACGGACGCTCGCTACCGCGATCTCATGAAGACCGACAGCGTATCCCGGCAGGAGGTCGACAATGCCAGTGGCGACCTCGCCGCCAAGCGCGCGATCGCGAATTCCTTGAAGGCCAACGTGCGCCGCCTGGAGGAAACGAAGTCCTTCCAGCGCATCTACAGTCCCTTCGCGGGGTCATCACCAAGCGCAACGTGGATACCTGGGACGCTCGTCAATGCCGGGAATGGCGGCGCTTCCCAGCTCCTCTTCGTCCTGGCGCAAACCGATCCCATGCGCGTCTACCTGAGCGTCCCCGAAGCCTTCGCGGCTTTGATCCATCCCGGTCTCCCCGCCTACCTCACGGTGACCCAGTACCCCGGCGAGACGTTCCAGGGCCAGGTGGTGCGAACGGCTGGAGCCATCGACCCTTCCACCCACGCCCTGCTGACCGAAGTCGACGTGCCCAACCCGTCGGGCAGGTTGCTTCCCGGCGGATACGCAAAGGTTCATCTCGACCTCAAGGTGGAGGGCAACCGGTTGCAGGTTCCCGTGAACGCCCTCCTCTTTCGTTCAGAAGGCCTGCGGGCGGCGGTCGTCGATGGGAACCACGTCCGCCTGCAAGCGCTCGCCATCGGCCGCGACTACGGCACGTCGCTGGAGGTACTGACGGGGCTCAAGGCCGATGATCTGATCGTCCTGAATCCCCCGGATGGCATCGAGGCCGGCCAGGAAGTGCACGCCCGGGAGGTCGCCAATCCCCTGGCACCACCTTCTGCGCCCGAGAAGGGCGCGACACCCCCGACTCGGGCAACTCCCGCACCGGGGAGATCGCCCTGATGCCGTCTCCTCTTTCTGCCCATCGCCGCCAGGCGGTCCTCTGGGCCTCGGCCATTCTATCCGTCGGCAGCGCTTGCACGGTCGGACCCAACTACGTCCGGCCCCCCGCCACCGCGCCCGTGAAGTGGGAGGTTGCCGAGCCGTGGCGCGAGGCGGCCCCCAAGGATGCCATCCCCAGGACAAGCTGGTGGACGCTCTTTCGCGACGGCGACCTGCAGGCACTCGAGAACGAGTTACTGGCAGCGAACCAGACCCTCAAGGTTGCGCTGGCTCACTTCGAGCAGGCGCGTGCTTCTGCCGCGGTGCAAAACGCCGCGCTCTTCCCGACGCTCTCCGTTGCACCCGGGGTGGGAGTCGAGCACTACTCCGGCAACCGCCCCACCGGGAGCACCGCATCGTTCACCCCGGTCACGCAAGGGAACTACCTTCTGCCGTTCACCGTTAGTTACGAAGTCGATCTGTTCGGATCGGTGCGGCGGTCCATCGAAGCCTCCGAAGCCTCCTACCAGGCCAGCGCCGCCGATCTCGAGAACGTTCGGCTGGTGCTGACCGCGGAGCTTGCCGCCGACTACTTTACGCTGCGCCAGCTGGACACGGAGATCGCGATTCTGAATCGAAACGTACAGAACCTGCGGAAGGGTCTCGAGCTCATGATATCGAGACACGCCGGCGGCATCGCCTCGAGCCTCGACGTCGCGCAGGAGGAGACCCTGCTCAACTCCACGCGAACCCAGGCCACGCTATTGCAGCTGCAGCGCAAGCAGTACGAGGACGCGATCGCCGTCCTCGTCGGCAAGCCCGCTCCCGATTTCCATCTGGCACAGCGGGAGCTCGTCGCCGAACCGCCCAGCATCGATACCGCTCTTCCGTCCGACATCTTGGAGCGCCGCCCGGACATCGCGGAGGCGGAGCGCCAGATGGCCGCTACCAACGCACAAATAGGGGTCGCCACCGCCGCCTACTATCCCTCCCTCAACCTGATGGGTCAGGGCGGGTGGAATTCCATGAGCCTTTCGCAGCTTTTCAATCCAGCGAGCGGCTTCTGGGCCCTCGCGGCAAGTCTCGTTCAGAGCATCTTCGACGGCGGCGCCCGGACCGCCCAGGTGAATTACTCCCAGGCTGCGTACGAGGCCGCCGTGGCGAGCTACCGCGCCACGGTTTTGAACGCGCTCCGGGAAGTGCAGGACAGCATCACGGGCCTGCAGGTGCTCGACGCCGCGCGCCAGTCCCAGGCCGAGGCCGTCGCCTCGTCACAGCGCCAGCTCGAACTCGCGAACTCCCGCTATGTCGGCGGCCTGGTGAGTTACCTCGACGTGGTGGTCGCGCAGCAGAACGCCCTCAACAACGAGCAGGAGGCCGCGGTCATACAGGGCCAACGCCTCGTGACCTCCGTGCTCCTCGTCAAGGCTCTGGGCGGCGGATGGGACGCCGCAAGCCTCGCCGCGGTCCAGGTCAAGCCGCAGGTCACGGACGCTTTCACCCCTTGAAGGTCGCGCCGTGCGAACCCTGAGGCGCTCGAGGGCGCAGCCCGAGCGCCGAGCCGGGAGCGCGCCGGTCTCTCTCCACCATTGTGGGTCTCCCCGGCGCCAATCAACGCGGCGCAAACGGCTCACCCGGCACCCCTCCCGCTACACGGGAACGACGATGCCCACGATTGCGGGGCGCGTCTCGCCCCGAAGTCGGAGCGCGAACACCGTCCCTTCCTCGTTGGGCTCTGACGAGAGCTCGAGGGGATGCGCGTAGTAGACCGGACCCTTGAACCAGGCGTCGATCCGGAGCGGTCGGGCCACGTCGAGCCCCGGCACCCGGTCCAGGATCTGGGCAAGCGCTCGATGCGGATGGCAGAGAGCCCCCTCGAACCCGAATGCCCGCGCGTAGCACGCCGACCAGTGGATCCCGTTGTAGTCGCCGGTGAGCCGCCCGAAGCCCCAGGCCCCAGACGCGGGAATGGACCAGACTTGCCGGACGCCGACCGGGGCTCGGGCGCCGCGAGCCGCGAAGCTTCGGCCTCGGCGGCACCGAACTTGCCGCGAGCGTAGAAGGTCGTCACGCTGTCCAGAACCGGCGCCACCGGCGATTCGATTCGAACTCGAACATCCACCCCGATTCCCTTCGCCACGGGTCGCCAGGCGTCCACGCGTGCGTCGACATCGAGTGGCTCGCCGAGGCTGCTCGCCCGGTGCTGCACGATGCGGTTTTGCACCTGGAGCACGCTCCAGATGGGAATGGGGAAGCTCGGGCGGGTCAGCATCGCCATCATGAGTCGCAGGCTGGCCGCGTGGAGGTAGACCGGGTGGACCCCCTCGGTGCCACGTGGCGCAGCGGCTACCGGGACCGCGGGTGGCAGCACATCGACGGGCCGCAGCCCGCGCCAGCGGGCCGTGATCTCGGGAATCGTGAAGGGGGATCGCCGACCTCGCCGTGCCATGAACGCCAGGGGCAGGTAGGCCGCGGCGTTCGGCCTTCGAGCGAAGTCGAGATGGACGGCGCCATTCAACCCGCCGCACCTCCAAGCGAAGGAGCCGGCCCGTGAAGAGGCCGGCCCCTTGACTCGAAGAGCTACATCAGTTCGGGGTAGTGCAAGAAGCAACGCTCCCGTGGCAGACGTCTGTCGAGCCCGTGCAGGGATACGCATTGTTCCAAGCAAAGCTGCCCGAAATGGTCGAGGTCGCCGGCGCCACTGCAGGACTGATGGTGAGGTCCTCCGACGCATAGGTCAGGGCGTAGCCGGCCACGGTTGGAGTGGGGCTGACGGAAGTCCAGGTCACCTTCGCCTGGGTTCCCTCCATGCTGAAGGTCCCTGTGTACTGCGACCCCGGGTACACACTATTCGTCATGGTGAAGCTGCAGCTCGGGGCCGTCTGCAGGACGGTCCAGGTCGCCCCCGTCACGACGTGCAATCCCACAGGGCAGTTGGTGCTTACGATCTCCGTCGTCACGCTGTACGTGCCGGCGAAGTTTGGGCAGCTTTCGGCAGGGCTGCTACTGCTGGTCCCGCCACATGCCACCACGAACACTGAACACGCGATACCCGCGAGCACTCTCGCCATCACGCTCGTACCCTTCCTCTCCATGGTCTGCTGGCCCCCCGCGGTCCTGCCCGACTCGAAGGAGTGGAGCATCCGCGACCAGCACCATCATGCGCTGCGTCATTTACGGTGAGTTGATCCCCCTCAAGTCATCAGACGGCTATTGGGTCGTCCCGGGAGGGGATGGGCCTTTCTCCCCAGGTCCGCTTCGGGAGCCCCCTCTTGTTCCTTGCCTCCGCCGCGGGGTTCCCGGCGAGGAGGGGCCGAATCAAGGGAGTGCGCGGCTTTGTCTCGCTGCGACGCGCGACCCGCCAAACGGCCCTGATTAGTGGGGCCCCGACCGGGGTCGGAAGGGACGCGGCGGAGCACTGCCCTCCGCCTCGGGCCCATCTCAGCGCACGGCCGATGCTCCTGGTCCGAGGCAGGTCACCGTGGTTCAGACCCAAGCATTGACCACATTGGGTGGTACACGGTGCGCGCGCGGGGTGACCTCGGTACAGCCCCTTGCGGGTGTGACCGCGCCCGTTCAGGGGCGCGCCTAGGTTCCAGGGATACCATCCGGGCTCGCGCTCCACGGACTTCCGCATGCCCGACGACGCTACCATCGACGCGCTGACGGCCACCGCCATTCTCGGAACTGACACGCTCTGGGGCGGCAACGTCCTCGACCCCTCGGGCAAGGGCCGATTCATCGCCGACTCCTGGTTCTCTGGTCGGCCACTGCCGGAGGCCTACACGCTCGCCTCGGCGGCGCGGCTACGCCAGGTCGGCGGCCTCTCGGCGAACGTGCCCGACGCCGCCGCAATAGACGCCTATCTGGCCGCCGTGGATGTGCGCGGCGCCGTTGCAGGGCTGGCCTCTCGGGCGCGAGCGCTCCCGGGCCTGAGAGGCTCGTCGCTCGCCGGCACGGCGGAGAGCCTGGAGGTGATGTGGGACCTCGGCCAGGAGTTGCTGGGGCGCGGGCCACGCGTACCCTATGAGCGCTGCGTCCTCGCCTCCACCGGCCGTCAGCCCGCACCCTCGCACCCGGAGGGGAAACGGCGCGAGCTCGCCGACCTGCTCGCGAGCGCCGGCTACCCTTCCAGTACGCAAGAGGGGCTCCTCGCCGCTGTAGACGCCTGGCGCAGGGCCCGGCTCGTTCCCAAGAAGGCCATCCCGCAGCTGGCGGCCGCGTTCATCGCCCAGCTCGACGAAGGGACCCGCCGCCACGTGGTACCGCACCTGCCGCCGGTCCTGCACGGCGTGCCGCGCGCCAACGTCCGCTTCGTTCCGCTCGAGGAGGCGTTCTTTTCCGGATCGATGAACTACCTGGGCCGCGCCCGGAATCCCGATGGCTCACCCCAGTACGAAGCGACCTACGAGCTCAACACTTCGCTCGAGAATCTCGGTCCCGGAGTTTGCCCAGCTGGTGAGCCACGAGGTCGTTCCGGGCCACGCCACCACCTTCGCGCTGATTCAGGCGCTCTTCGAGCAGGGGATCCTCGGCTTCGAGACCAGCGTTCTCACTCTGAATACGCGGGGCGCGACACTTGCCGAGGGGATCGCCAATAACGCCCTCCTCATGGCCTTTGGCGTCACCGAGGTCCGGCACCTTCCCGACGAGGACCTGCGCATCGGGGCGTTGCTGGGCCTGCTGCAGGACGACGCCAAGAACCAGTCTTCTTGGCTCACCTGGCGCGAGGGCGCGGCGAGGGCCGACGTTGCGGCCGCGTTGCGCCGCGACTACCTCGTCACGGCCGAACGAGCCGACCATCTGGCGGCTACCTGGGCACGCCACCCCCTGCTCGGCCGGATGTCGCTGCCCGCCTACCGGGCAGGCACCGAGAAGGTGGCCGCGCTGCGCCGCCAGCTGCCACCTGAGCGGATTCTGCCGGCCTTGTTCGGCTGTGCCGGTCCAGTGGATGTGGTGACCATCGATGCGGCGGTGGCCCCGTGAGCCGCCAGCCCATCCGTGCCGGGCCTCGGTCCGGTTCGCGGCCAGTCCGTTCTCGGGTCGCAAGCTGGGGATCGGCTCCGGTGTTCGCCATCGGCAAGACTCCTGGCGAGGGGGCACGGGACCTCGCCGTCCCTGTGGCGGGTCCCTTGCCTGAGCGCCCGCGAGCCTCTCGAGCGTCCCAAAGGGGTCAAATGGCATCGTCCGCATGCCGTGTCAGGCAAGCGATTCTAGTCTCACGGGAAAGAGGGGGACATTCATGCGCGCGCTTCTCGTCGGGATCTGCGTGGAACTGGGCGTCCTGGCTGCACCGGCGCTCGCCACCGCTGCCACTCCGCGCATATCCCTCGGTGCCATTCAAGGAGAGAAGGGTTCGTCGGTGTCAAGTCAGCTCCAGTCGGCGTTGTGCACGACGTTCGAGTGCGTCCCCCGGTCCGAGGTCGTCACCAAAGGCAAAGTTGATTTCGCCAAGATGCGCGCGCGGGGAGTGTCGGCCTTCCTGCTCGGTGGCGTGAGCACGAAGGGGAGCGCACCTAAACTCTGGCTCGCGTTGCTCACCACCTCCGACCACCCGTCTCGAACTTGGAGCATGCTGCTCTGGAGCGGCGGGAGGGTCGCGAGACCCGCGCTCGACTCGTTCGTCGAGAGCCTTCGGGCGCAGCTCGCCGGCGATTCGGGGGTTCCGGTCGCCGCGCCAGCCAGGGCAGCTGGGGCGTCGAACGCGGCTGCCGGTGTGGGGGGAGCCGCCCCGGGCACCCTTCTCGCCCCCGCACGCATCGCGGTCGGCGCGATCCAGGGCGACCCCAGCTCGCAGGTGTCAGGCCCGCTCCGGGCCGAGATCTGCGGAAGGCTCGAGTGCGTGAAGCGTTCGCAGGTGATGACGCACGGCCACGTGGACCTGGCGAAGATGGGGGCGCGCGGGGCCGGGGGATTTCTCTTCGGTTCCGTCGTGAGCAAGGGGGGCGCGCGAGTTCTGTGGCTCGCCCTGATCACAACGTCGGAGCAACCGACCAGCACCTGGAGCCTACCGCTCAACGCCAAGGGCGTGCTTCCGCGCGCGTCATTGAAAGCGACGACCGCGGAGGTGGTCGACCTCCTCGCGCTCCGGGAGGTGAAGGCGGAGGTGTCCGCGGCTGTAACCCCCGAGCCCCCGATTGCGCCTCCGGCCGGGTCGCCGGCGGCAGCCGCCGCCCCCGCTGCCGAAGTCACGGCAGCAGCCGTTGTGGCAACCGAGACAGCGGTCGTGGCCGCCGACGCATCGGTCGCGGCTGCCGCCTCGGCTCCGCAGGCGGCTTTGGCGGCCCCGGCCGCAGCGGAGCCGGTCGCGGCGTCGCCCGCGCCCGCTTCGGCCGCCGCGCCTCCAGCTCCCCCTCCGCCCGCCGCGGAGGCGGCGAAGCCGGAGGGGCACCGGACAGAAGGTCTGATTCCCGGCATCCTGATCGGACCGAAGGTCACGGCCACCGTCCTGTTCCCACCGAACGTCATGGTAGGGGCGGAGCTGAAAGTCGTGGGCTACGTCGGCGCCTCCTTCGAGTACGGCGTCTTTCCCCGCAACTCGACGGTGAGCGACTACGCCCTCGGGATCCAGACCTGGAGCGCCGGCCTGAGAGCCTACCCATTCCGCGGGACGTTCTTTGTTGGTGCCGTATTGGGCAGCTACGCCCTCACGGGCACGCAGACCGTCGGCGGCGAGACGTCCACGCTCAGTGTCAAGAGCATGTATCTCGGGCCACAGATCGGGTGGAAGTGGGACTTCGATTTCGGGCTCTTCCTCGGCCTGAACCTGGGCTACGGATTCTCGTTGAACTACACGTCCTCCGTCACGGGCGTTGCTGGCGGATCCCTCCAAACGGCCAAGGACAACGCCGACAAGTACCTGAAGACGGGCGTTCCGTTGTTTACTCTCCTCGAGCTGGGTTGGCTCTTCTGAGATCCCGTTGCGGAGAGAACGCGCCCTTCACGGGAGCGCGTTCTCGGGCTCTTGATGACGGCGCTATCCCGCCCGCCGTCGTCGAGCCCCAGGAATCGCCAGGTATCCTCGCGTGAACGCTTCTCCACTTGGACTGCGGGGCGGTAGGCGCCGCCGCCGAGGGCCCGCCGCGGGCGAGGGTGCGCCCCGCGGGCCGGCGCGGCGTGGGATTCTGCCGAAGGCGGTCGAGGTGGCACCCGGAGTCTCAGCCCCGTGGAGTCGCGAAGCTCCGGCCTCGAGGTGCGGCCAGGGAGGACCTTCGAGTCATCCCTGGGTCCACTCCTCGGCCCGGACGCTGAAGCTCTTCAGCGTGTTCGGCCCAAAGGTGCTGCTGATGGCGACGTCCGCCGCGTCGCGGCCCCGCGCAATGAGCACCCGCCCGATGCGCGGCTCATTGTTCCTCGCATCGAAGGAGTACCAGCGGCCGTCGAGGTAGGCTTCGAACCAGCCCGCGAAATCCATGGGCGCGTACGGCGGCGGGACTCCGATGTCGGGCAGGTATCCCGTGCAGTAGCGCGCAGGAATGTTCATGCAGCGACAAAACGCGACGGCGAGGTGAGCGTAATCGCGGCAGACCCCGGTCCTCTCCTGAAACGCTTCCCAGGCAGTCTTGGTGGGTCGCGCGTGTTCGTAACCGAAGGTGATGTGGTTGTGAACGAAATCGCAGATCGCCTGCACGCGCCCCCATCCGGTCGGCGAATTGCCGAAGAGCTGCCAGGCAGCATCGGAAAGGCGATCGGTCTCGCAGTATCGGCTCCCCAGCAGGAACAGCAGGGTCTCGTCGGGCAGTTCCTCCACGGGCGTTTGCCTCGCGTGCGCGGCTACCACGTCCGGCTGCCCCGTGTCCTTCAGGACCGCATCGGTGGAGATCCGGAGCTGGCCCGCCGGCGCGACGATTCGGCTGCACCAATTCCCGAAGCTGTCCCGATAGGCCGCGATGGGTACGGAAGGGTCGGTGATGAGGTGGTCCGGCACGATCACGTCGGACACGCGCGTGTAGTGCAGGCTCAAGGCAAACACCATCGGGGTGGGCTGCGGGCACTCGTAGACGAGTTCATAGCCGACGCGGATCTTCACGGTTGACTCCTGGCGGTGCCGGCGCGGTCCGGGGCGGCCGCGATTCATGCGGCAAGGTGAGGGGACACCCGATACTGGACACCGCCCCTGGCGTCCGGGTGCTGTGCAGGCTTCCTGGCAAATACGCGCTAGCGACCAACTCGCACCTTCCGCCGGCGTTCCGAGCCGTCGCCTGGCAGCCCGGCGGGCCCGAATTGCCCGCGGCGCGCATCGAAGCTCCGCGAAAGACGGGGGGTCGGCAGCACCTTGCCCGGGGCAGAAGGGTTAACCGCTAATCACCGCCTCAACTTTGAGGGGGCCGCCATGGCGGGCCGATGATCAGACGCTCCGTACCATTCGTCGTGCTCGAAGCCTGGTGGGAATCGTCCTGCGTCCAGGCATTTTTGGCATCTCCAGAAGGAGTGGGCGGGGCTCTCCTGCTGCCAAGAACACGCGGCCGCGGCGCTCAGGAACCTCTTCATGTCCTCGGGCGCGAGCTCGCTGCCGCACGCCCCACAGAACTGTCGTCGGAATGTCGTCATGGAGATCACCTCCCACTTCAAGAGAAGCGTGAGGCGGCGCCACCATTATCGGACTCGCGAGCGCGCCCGTGGGCCGCCCGCGGGGTACATACCTATGGGGCACGGACCGCTGCGCCCCTCGCGTCCGGCGAGCGCAATGGCGCCAAGCGCTTAGCCGCGCGAGCACGGACGCCCGTAGGAGGGCGCAGCCCTCCTGCGGCCCTCCTGGGCCGGGTCCACTGGCTGGATGCCACTCCGCCACGTTTGGTTACCACCCACGTGATCGGCGAGGGGCAGGATCTGGTGAAACCTGAGCGCCCCGCCTTCGCTCCGCGAGACGACCCTCAACTCGTGGGGCTGGGGCAAGCGCTGGCCCGCCGCGAGCCCATGAGACGCTGGGCGTCCCAGCGACTGGCCCTCCGTCCAGCGGTCTCCCGCGGCTAGAGGCGGACGCTCGAGCCCTTCACGAGCTTGGCCCTCACGGCGTCGTACCAACCGGCCGACTTGAGTGGAATTGGCGAGCGCGATCCTCCTCACGCCGGGGTCGGCCAGCGGCCGCGTGCTCTTCGTCTCGGAAGCTCTCTACCCGAAGATCGAGCCATTGGGCATGTGCTCACCGGCGCCAAGGAGCAACGCTCGCCCGCCACATCCTGGCCTTCACGCGAGAAGGGACGTGCCATCCTCGCGAAGTACGGCTACGGTCTCCCGTAAGCTTATGGACATCGCCGCCCCCACATTGTCGCTTGAGCTGGCCGGCCCGATCGGAATCCTGGTCGCACTCGGGTTGCCGATTGCGTCGTGGCTAGCCACCACTGGGTGGAGGGCCAAGTTCCCCGTGAAAGCCGTGGTGGCCTTGCCGCTCGTGCTGCCGCCGACGGCGGTCCTCGGCTTCTACTTGCTCGTCGGGCCGTTCGCAGGGGCCCTGGCGGGCGTGGACGTGAGGCTCCTCGAGGCGTGTCACGCCTTCGGCGTCTCGGCGCTCGGCACCTTCACCAAGGTCACGCTGCCGCTCGCCTGCACGCTTGGCGTATTCAGCCATGTGCTCATGGTCGGCGGCAACATCCCAGGCCGAACCCGCAGCCTTTCGGTTGCGATCTTTGACCGCGTCGAGGCCCTGGAGTGCTCCGCCGCGCACCGCACCGCCGGGCTGCGCCGTGCCATCTCCTTTGTCGTCCTCGCGCTCGTGTATGCCCGGCAGCGGCGGCCGTTCTTCCGATGGAACGAACGCTGACCTTCGCCTTCGTCCGGCGCTTCCCGCGGGGCCCGGTGATCTCGGCGCGGGCCTCGTGGTCGCTGGATGGGGCCCCGCTCACGGTCCTCTTCGGACCGTCTGGCTCCGGAAAGACCACCGTGCTTCGAGCACTCGCCGGGCTCGATCGGCCCGACGCGGGGACCATCGCGTTCGACGGGGCGACCTGGTTCGATGCCGCGAGGGGCGTGTTCGTACCACCCCAGTCCCGTCGCGTAGGCCTGCTGTTTCAGGAATATGCGCTCTTCCCCCACCTGTCCGCGGCGGCCAACGTCCGATACGGGCTGCACGACCTTTCGCGCGCCAAGCGCGAGGCGCGGGTGGCCGAAATGGCCGAGCGCTTCTCCATTGGCGACCTGCTTGGGCGCAGACCCTCGGAGCTCTCCAGCGGTCAGCGGCAACGCGTGGCGCTGGCGCGTGCCTTGGCCCCTCGGCCCCGGTTGCTCCTGCTCGACGAGCCCCTCTCCGCCCTCGACGCGCCCACGCGCGAGGCACTTCGCGGTGAGCTCCGCCACCTGCTCGAGCAGGCAGGCGTGCCGGCCATCGTGGTCACCCACGACCGGATCGAGGCCCTGGCGCTCGGGGACCGTCTGGCTGTCCTGGTCGACGGTGCCATTCGACAGGTCGGGCCAGTCCACGAAGTGTTCTCGGCGCCGGCGGACGTGGACGTGGCGCGGGTGGTCGGGACAGAGAACGTCTATCCCTCGCGGCTCGTGCGCCGAGAGAACGGCCTTCTGGTGGTACGAACCGAGAGCCAACGCGGCACCGAGCTCGTCGCGGTCGACCCTGGCGGCGTCGTGGACGAGGCGTACGCCTGCATCCGCGCCGAGGAAGTGTTGCTGGAGCCCTTCAACGGCCACGAGTCCTCTGCCCAGAATCGGCTCGCCGGCGTCATCGCAACTCGCGTGGAGGAGGGACCTCTGGTGCGCATCGCCGTGGACTGTGGCGTCCGGCTGATCGTGCTCGTCACGCGCGCCAGCGCCAATCGGCTCGAGCTCGTGGCTGGCCGTCGGGTGTCTGCGGTGGTGAAGGCACCGAGCGTCCGCATCGTTCCAAGGAGGGCCTGATGGGGTCACCACCCGAGTCGCACGTTGGACGGCCCTGCTGCTTCTGCCACCCGCCGGTGCAGGGGATCTGTCGCCTCAGCCTCGAGCGCCTCGCGGTCGTCGATGTCGGCCCAGGTCGCATCCCGTGACCGCTGCCGCGTGGCCGACGGCGCTGCGGATCCCATCAGGGTTGCCAGTCCCCTGAGGCTTTCCCCTTCCAGCGGGTCCAGCGGGCGTCGCCTCGTCAAGGCTCGCTTACGGCCCATCTGGTGTTTGCCTCCGTTGCTCGCCGAAGGCAGGGGAGGCGACAGGGTCGCCCACGCGCACGCTCCGGTGCCTGGAATCGACCTGTACGGAGGGTCTACACGCCATGGCTCGAAAAATCGCAGACTGCCGGGATTTCCCAAGCCAGACGAAGTGCACGCTGAGCATTGCAGGCGAGGAGGAGGAGGTCGTCCGCGCCGCCGCGCTCCACGCGGCAGACGTGCATGGCCACAAGGATACGCCGGAGTTCCGCAAGCAGATTCGCGGCTCACTCAAGGACGAGCGCGCAACTCGCTAGCGGATCCCCGGCGACGCCTCGGAGAGCGTCCGCTCCCTTGGGATGGGGCAAGTGAAGAGAGGGAGGGACGCCTAGGCCGAGCCTACGCTAGGAGCGCTTCCACGCGCGCCTTGAGCGCGGTCCGCTGAATCTCCTCGCCGCTCAAGCGTTCGCCGAGCTCCTTGCCGTTCTTGAAGAAGACGAGTGTCGGGTCGCCGGTGACTCCCAGCTTCGCTGCGAGGCCCGGATTGCGCTGGCGCTGGACCTTCAGGAACCGGACCTTTCCGGCGAACTTCTGCGCGACCGCCGCGTACCGGGGAGCGAGCGCGTCACACGGCTTAGAGTCCGTAGCGTAGAAGTCGAGGACCACGGGAATCGGCGCGCCCACCACGTCCGCCTCGTAGTCCTTCTCGCCGAGTTCCTTCACGTGCGCCTCCGCGGCCTCGGTCTCGGTCGGATTCGGGGCTGGGGGAAGCTTCACGTTGAATCGGTTTGCCATACTTGATGACCTTTCGACGCAGACGGGTTCAGCCAGGCGCGAGTGCGCCCACGCTCGTCGCGCGTGGTGCGGTGATGCCGGAACGGGGGGCGCATGCCTCCCCAAGTAGTAGGTATAGCGCGTCCGGCTCGAGGCCACACTCAGAATCGCAACTCGGCCAATCCGCTCGACTCTCCGGGCTGCGCGGGCGTCAATCGGCGCGTCGACGGGTAGGCCGCCTCGCCCCGCCAGCGGGCGGTCATCCTGGTAGGCATCCTGGCGTTGTGCTACGCCAAGTCGAGCCGTTGCGGGCGCGAGCTGCGGGGTAGTTTGCGTCTCCTCGCGATTCGCAGGGAGGGCGCCAGCCATGTTCGATTACGACTTCCTCGTCATCGGTTCGGGGTTCGGGGGCTCGGTGTCGGCGCTGAGGCTGACCGAGAAGGGCTACAGCGTCGGCGTCCTGGAGATGGGCAAGCGCTTCCGCCCCGGCGACTTCGCCAAGACGAACTGGAACGTGTGGAAGTACCTGTGGATGCCGCGTCTCGGGCTTCACGGCATCCAGCAGATCACGCTCCTGCGCGACGTCCTCGTGTTTCACGGCGCGGGCGTGGGCGGCGGGAGCCTGGTCTACGCGAACACGCTGCTCGCGCCGCCGGACCCGGTGTTCCGCGATCCGCGCTGGCCGAGCGACGAGGACTGGGCCCGCACGCTTGCGCCGCACTACGAGACGGCCAGGTACATGCTGGGTGTGACGGAGGCCGCGAAAACATTCGTCGCCGACGACATCCTGAGAGAGGCCGTCCAGGAAGAGACCGGGCGCGGCGACACCTTCACGAAGCACACCGTCGGCGTGTACTTCGGCGAGCCGAACGAGACGGTCGCCGACCCGTACTTCGGCGGAGAGGGCCCGGCTCGGACCGGCTGCACCTTCTGCGGGGAGTGCATGACCGGGTGCAAGCCCGGCGCCAAGAACACGCTCGACAAGAACTACCTGTGGCTCGCGGAGAAGCGCGGGTGCGTCGTGCTCCCCGAGACAAAGGTGACCGACATCCGGCCGCTCCCCGGAGGCGGCTACGAGGTCCACACCGTCCGGTCCACCGCTCGCTTCCGCCTGCGGCACCGCGTCTTCCGGGCCGCTAGCGTCGTCGTCTCGGCAAGCACGCTCGGCACCGTCAAGCTGCTCCTGGAGTGCAAGGCGCGAGGCAGCCTACCGGACCTGTCCGATCAACTCGGCAACTACGTGCGCACGAACAGCGAGGTCCTGCTGGCCGCGACGGCCAGGAAGGACACCGTGGACTACAGTCACGGGATCGCGATCACCTCGGGTGTCTATCCCGAGGAGCACACCCACGTCGAGATCGTGCGGTACGGCAAGGGGCAGGACTTCATGGCCCTGATGGTCACCTACCTCACGGGCGGCGGCGCGCCGTGGCCGCGGTGGGTCCGATGGCTCGGCAACATGGTCCGCCATCCCATCGGGTTCGCCCGTGCGCATTGGCCTTTTGGGTGGGCCAGGAAGACCGCGATCCTCCTGGTCATGCAGCCCATCTCGAACTTCATGCGCCTCACGCTCGGCCGCCGTCCCTGGGGCCGGACGCTCGTCAGCCACGTGCCGAAGGAGCAGCGTCCGCCAACCTACATGCCACTCGCGAATCGGCTCGCCGCCCGAATGGCCGACAAGATGGACGGGACTCCGGCCAGCCTCCTCTTGGAGGTCCTCGGCAACACCTCGAGCACGGCGCACATCCTGGGCGGCGCCACCATGGGCCGCAGCCCCGCCGATGGGGTCTGCGATGCCCGCGGTCGCGTCTTCGGCTACGAGAACCTGTACGTCGCCGACGGAAGCCTCGTGCCCGCGAACCTGGGTGTAAACCCGTCCCTCACCATCACCGCGCTTTCCGAATTCGTGATGTCGAAGATTCCCGACAACCCGGTGGGCGTCGCGAAGCCGGCGCCGAGGCCGCACGTGGACAGGGCGAGCTGACGCGACAACGGCTCCCTCGTCCTAGAAGGCATCGATTCTCGCTTGGCGAAGGTGCTCCTCGTCCGCGACGCGCGCGGCTCGGACCGCCTCGCGTGCAGACCGGTCCCCCGCCGCCACGACACGCTCGCGTTCGAGCGTTGACCGTCGAGGGCCGTTCGCCGGGAGCGGTTCGCTCGTCGACGCTGGACAGCGGGAATGAAGCGGTCCAAGCGCGACGACCACCGCCCTAGAATAGCCGCTTCGCCATGCACACGGCGGTGGCGGGGCAGAGGGATCGAAACTCCGGGCTCGCCTGGACGGGGGCTGGCACAGCGCTCCTGTCCACGCGCACAAAGCCATCGCGTGCAAAGAAGCGCTCGGCGGTCGTCGTCAAGAGGAACAGGTCCCTGCTGCCGGCCTCACGGGCGACAAAGCGCGCCCGCTCGTAGAGGGCGCTCCCGAGTCCACGCCCCTGTCGAGAAGGGGCCACCGCGAGTGACCGGAGCAGCGCGGCATCGCCGTACTCCTCCAGGCCGACACAGCCAGCCAGAGCTCCCCCGTCGCGGGCAACGAGGAACCTCTGGTTCGGAGCGCCGAGGTCCTGGGCGGGCAGGTTCGCGTCGTGGAGCAGTTCCCGGATGGCCGGAATGTCCGCTTCGGTCGCATTCTCGATGAGGTGCATGGGGGGCCGCAGAATCCTAGCGCCGGTGGGCAGCCGCCAGGTTGCTCTTCGGGCCTTCTCGCCGGTGAGCGGACATTGGTCGACCCGGCCAGACGCGACAGGGCTCTCGCGGCCCTGCCGGAAGGCTCTGACACCGCGCCGAAGGGCGGTGAACCCCCAATGATTTCCCCTGGCAGGAGAGGGCGCCACGCGGTCGTCAGAGGGCTTTCAGGATGAGCGAGGTGTTGAAACCTGCGAACGCAGAGTTGTTGTTCATGAGGATCTTGGGCCTGGCCTCGCGCGGGGGGCCCATGACGTAGTTCAGTGGGGCGCACTCCGGATGTACCCTGGCGAGATTGCGGGTCGGCGCCAGGAATCCATCGCGAAGCATGGCGATGCAGAAGGCCGACTCCAGGACGCCGCACGCCCCCAGGGTGTGCCCGGTGAAGCCCTTGGTCGAGGACACGGGGACTCTGTCTCCCAGCGCGCGAAGCGTCGCCCGACTCTCGCCCGCGTCGCCTGCGTCCGTGCCTGTGGCATGCGCGTTCACGTAGTCGATCTTGTCTGCGGGAATGCGACCGTCCTCCAGGGCCAGCGCGATCGCCCCCGCAAGGCCATCCGGGGAAGGCGCCGTCATGTGAAGGCCGTCACAGTTCGTCCCGAAGCCGATGATCTCCGCGTACACCTTGGCACCTCGAGCCTTGGCGTGATCGTAGCGCTCGAGAACCATGGTTCCCGCGCCTTCTCCCAGGACCAGGCCGTCGCGCTCGACGTCGAAGGGCCGAGGCGTCTCAGATGGGCGATCGTTGTAACGAGTGGAGGTCGCGAACATGAGGTCGAAGATCGCAACGGCCGTGATGTCGAGTTCTTCCGCGCCGCCGCACAGCATCAGGTCCTGCGTACCGTTCTTCACTGCTTCGTATCCGAAGCCGAGCGCCTGGCTGGACGACACGCAGCCCGAGCACGTGGTGTACACGCGCCCACGAATGGAGAAGTACAGCGCCACGTTCGCCGCGCAGGTTTGGCTCATGAACTTGAGGTACGTCTTGGATTGGATCCCCTCGAGGCTCTTCCGCACGAAGAGCCTCTCCACGAAGTCCCCCTCGTCCGAGGTGGAGCCGCCGGTCGACCCATAGGCGAGCCCCAGCCTTCCGGACGAGAGTAGGTCGGGCTCGAGTCCGGAATCGGTGATCGCCTGCTGGGTCGCCCAGGTCGAGAGAAGGGCTACGCGCCCCATGGTGCGGGTACGCTTCCTGGGGAGCACCGAGAGATCCACGTCGACCGGCGCGCCCACGCGGGTCTTCATACCGGTGATGCCGGCAATTCGCGGAAAGACCTGCACTCCGCTCCGATCGCCCCGCAGGCTCTGCGACACCGCCTCGAGGGAGTTGCCGATCGGGCTGGCAATCCCGACCCCCGTGATGACCACCCGATGGCCGGTCATGGCCTCCCCTTCCGTCCAAGGCCGGCGCTCACGCGAGCCCTCCATTGATGCCGATCACCTGGCCCGTGATGTAGGCGGCGTCATCGCTGGCGAGGAATGCAGCGAGGCGCGCCACCTCCCAGGCATGGCCCAACCGGCGCATCGGTATGTGCTTCAGGATGACGTCGGCTGGCGCACCCGCCGTCATGTCGGTCTCAATGAGCCCCGGGGCGATGGCGTTCACGGTGATTCCGCGGTGGGCAACCTCCTGCGCGAGCGCGCGGGTGGCGCCGACCAGCCCGGCTTTGGCCGCGGCATAGTTCACCTGCCCCCGGTTGCCGACGAGCCCGGAGACGGACGAGATATTGATGATTCGACCCCAGCGGCGGCGCACCATGGGCATCACCAGGGGCCGCGTGACATTGAAGAAACCGTCCAGCGCCGTCCGCGTCACCCGCTGCCAGTCGGCGGTCTCGAGGGCCGGAAAGGCCGCATCCTTCGCAATGCCGGCGTTGTTCACGACCACGCCGATGGGCTGTGCCTCGTCGCGCAGGAGCTCTTCTATCGACGCCGCGGCCTGGTCGACATCGGTCACGTCGAATCGAGCGAGCTCGCACGCTCCCCCATCTGCCAGGATCGCCTCCCTCGTCTCGCGCGCAGCGGTGTCGTTCGAGAGGTAGTTCAGGACCACGGGGTGGCCCGCGCGGGCCAGCGCCGTCGCGATGGCCGCGCCGATCCCCCGGCTTCCGCCGGTTACCAGGGCTCGCGGCTTCATGCAGACGGCTCCTCCATCGGGCTCAGGTACACGTTGAGAATGGCCTCGGCCGTGCGATGACCGTCCCGCGATACCCTACATCGGAAGCTGCCCATGCGCTCGTCACCCCGGACCTCCTCGGCCTCCACGATGAGCTCGTCCCCGACCGCGTAATAGCCGGCTTCCAGCCGCATCTCCCGAGTTCCCAGCAGGTATCCAATCCGGGGAGGCGCGCCAATCGCCTTGGCGCGCACGCCTGCGAAGGCCGCCACCGCCTGAGCCATGTACTCGAGCGCGACGATGGCTCGTACCCTGCCCTCTTCCACGAACATCGAGTCGCTGCGGATCGTGGTTCGACAACGAATGCTCCCGCCATCGAAGCCCAGGACCTCGTCGAGGAGGATCATGGGAGCCGAATGCGGGAGCACGTCGGCGATGGCAGGTAGGGGCGTCATGCCGCCGGTGCCACGTCGATGAGCCACGCCGACACGCCGTCCGTCCCCAACGTCACGGTGGCGTGTCGACGGGACGCGATGGCCGCCAGCAAGGCGAACGCGCCGGCGCACGGGTGGCGCTCGAGCCCATCTGGCAGATCTGGGCACGAACCCGGCCCCCGACGCAGATCCGACAAGGCCGCGAGGGTTCGAGGGCCTGGACCGGACGAGAGCAGGAGGGCAGCGGCGGCGGCCGGATATGCTCTGGCGAGACCGAAAGGCTCGGGCGGGGCCTCGTCGACCAGCACGAGCAGCGCGTCGCCCCCGCATTCTCCGAACAACGCCAGCGCCTCGAGCACGGCCACCGCCGGGGTGGCCCGACCGGCGGCCAGGGCCGTCGAGAAGCCACGGTTACCGGTCGCGATCGATAGGTACGCCACGGCCGCGTTGTGAACGCTGTTGTGGAACCTGGTCGGTGAAGGCAAGGACGTGGGGCCGCCGAACTCGCCCATCATCTCGACTGCGGCGACAATCTCCCCGTACGCCGAGCCCAAGATGAGCGGGACCTGCGCGAAATCGACGCCCGCCTGTCGCGCCGCCTGTCCAGCCGCCGCGGCGACCATGCGGGCCAGCGAGGAAGCCCGGCGCCTGAGTGCCGGGGGCAGCAGGTCCCCGGTCGCGTCCGGAACGGCCATTCCAGGGAACGCGGCCGACCACGCGACCGTGCCCTGGTGTCGAGGCGCGCACATGCCAAGGCCGCGGACGTGCGTCGCGCGAGTCACGAGCAGGCACCGAGCAGGACGGATACGTTGCTTCCGCCGAAGGCGAGGGAATTGCTCATCGCGGTCCGAACGCGCATCGGGGTGCCCTTCAGGCACACGTCGATGGCAACCCCGGAGTCGAGGGGCTCCGCCCCGATGGTGGCTGGCACGAAGCCCCTCTCGATGGCGAGGGCCGTGATCACGGCCTCGGTCGCGCCAGCCGCGCCGAGGAGGTGCCCGGTGTAGCACTTCGTGCTCGTGACCAGCGCCCGGGCACCCAATACCGCGGCGATCGCGGAGGCTTCGACGGCGTCGTTCGCAACCGTTCCGGTCCCGTGGGCATTGACGTGGTCCACGGCATGGGCGTCGATGCCCGCCTCGCGAAGCGCGGCTTCCATGGCGAGCCGCGCGCCGAGTCCTTCGGGGTGAGGATGGCTCATGTGGAAGGCGTCCGAGCTCTCGCCGACTCCGAGCAGGACAACGCGTCCGTCCCCTTCCCGCTCGACGAGCAGGAACGCCCCTCCCTCGCCGATGCTCAGCCCGTCTCGAGCCGCGCTAAAAGGGCGGCAGGGCCGGCGGGACAGCGCCTGAAGGCTCTCGAACCCCCGCAGCGTCGTGTCGCAGAGCGTGTCGACGCCGCCAGCGACGACGGCATCGGCGAACCCGGCCGCGATCAAGCGCCTCGCAGAGGCGAGGACCTTGCCGCTCGATGAGCAGGCTGTGGACACGACGTATGCCGGCCCGGTTGCACCTGTCCGCGCTCGCAAGACCTCGAGAACGCCGTGGAACGCGTGCTGCCGGTCGAGGTCGAATTCCCTCGGAACGCTGCCCGTAGCGACTCCGGTCCGGTAGGCCTCTTCCGTTTCGAGAATGCCGCCGGTGCTCGTCCCCACCACGAGGGCGACGCGGTTGCTGCCCCACCGGCGCACCGCAAGGGCGACCTCGTCAGCGAGGCCGCCAAGTATCGTGAGGGTCATTCGCGCAAGTCGGGTATCGAAGGCGGCCAGGAAGCGGGGCATGGCCTCGAGCGGCTCCGGGAATACCCCGCAAACGGTTTCGAACGGTAGGTCGAACGGGCACGGACCGAGGCCGGACCGGCCGCGCTCGAGTGCACTCGCGACCGCCTCGACGTTCGCCCCGAGGGCATTGCCGGCTGCAAACCCAGTGACCGGGTAGGCACCTGGCCCGGGCGAAGCGCTCATCGATGTCCCTCATAGCACCCGCCTCTAACCATCGTCAAAGCCTGGGGAATGTCGAGGGCAGGCCGTATCGCTCCGGCACCTACCCCCCTCGCCCGTCGCCTTGTTGGAGTTCCGCTCCGGGCGTTACACTTGGCAACGTGAATCGGAACGGCGCCGCTCATTTCTGGAGCTTTTCGTGAAAGGTGTCGGCATCGACGTCGTCGAGGTGCGGCGTCTCGCGAGGAGCACGCGACGAGGAAACGGGTTCGCCGAGAGGGTCTTCAGCCTGGGCGAGCGCCAGTTCTGTGAATCCCAGCGCTGCCCCGAGTTTCACTACGCTGAAAGCTTCGCCGCAAAGGAGGCATTCCTCAAGGCTCTCGGGCTCGGGATCTTCGGCGGGATTGCGCTCACGGATATCGAGGTCGTTCGCGCTCCCGGTGGAGCGCCGCAGCTGTGCCTCGGCCCGACGGCAGCTGCAGCGCTCCTTCGCGCCGGCGGCGAGGCGCCGCTCTTGAGCATGTCCCATGGCCGAGACGTGGCCGTTGCCATGGTGATGGTGCCGTGAAGACCTGGCTGGACCGGGCGCGCCGTACGCTACTCACCGGGAGTGCATTCTTGCTCTTCTTCATGGTTGGGGTCGTGCTCTCGTACGTCGTCCTTCCGCTCGTGCGCCTCGTCGAGCGCGATCCGCAAGTGCGGGCGCGGAGGTGCCGCCGGATCGTCCGCCGCACGTGGATCTTCTTCCACGACTACATGCGCGTCACCGGCCTACCCGGATACGATCCTCGCGCGACCCGACTCGCCCTGCCCGCCGCGCCGTACGTGCTCGTCGCCAACCACCCGACGCTCGTCGACGTGACCGCCATCGGTGCAACGGTCCCCGATGCCGCGATCATCGCGAAGTCGAGCTACTTCCGGAGCCCACTCGTAGGCCGGGTCCTGCGCTACTGTGGCCACATCGAGGTGGCGCACGATGGCCCGTTCTCGGGCGCCGCGGTCGTGGACGAGGCGGTCGCCCGACTCGAATCAGGGATTCCCGTGCTCATCTTTCCCGAGGGGACGCGCTCCCCGGCACACGCCCTGGGGCGGTTCCAGGCCGGCGCTTTCGTCATCGCGGCGCGCGCCCGGGTGCCGATCGTTCCGCTTCTCCTCAGCTGCGAGCCTCCCACGCTCATGCGCGGCCAGCCGTGGTATGAGATTCCGGACAGGCCGCCTGTGATGACGATTCGACAGCTCCCCATCGTCGAGGGACAAGACCGAGATCCTCGAGCGCTCGCCAGGGACTTGGAAGAGACATATCGCCAGCAGATCGCCTCCCGGTCGGAGCCCGAGCCACGCGTCCGCCCGATGGCGTAGGCTCTGAACCGTTGGGGTCCCCGATGGAAGACTTCGAGCGCGAGATCGCGTTGCTCATTATCGAGAGCCTGAACCTCGACGGTGTCACCGTCGACACCATCGACCCGGTTGCGCCGCTCTTCTCGGAGGGCCTGGGCCTCGACTCGATCGACGCGCTCGAAATCGCCATGGAGATCCGCAAACGCTACGGGGTGAGGACCACCGCCGACGACGCCAAGAACCGCGAGATCTTTGCCTCGGTGAGAAGCCTCGCCCGCTACGTTGCGCTCCAAAGCCAGAACAAGGCAGGTTAGAGGACATGGACCACCAGGCAGTGTTTGAGAAGGTGACCAAGCTGATGGCCGAGCTCTTCGACCTCGACCGGTCCAAGCTCACCCCGGAGGCCCGCCTCGAGGACCTCGATCTCACCAGCCTGGATGCGATCGACCTGGTGGTGGAGCTGCAGGCAATGACCGGCCGCAAGGTGTTGGAAGGACGTCTCCGCGACGTCCGCACCGTCGGGGACGTCGTGGCTCTCGTTCAGAGCCAACTGACGCAGGGCGGGCAAGCCTGACGGTCAACGAAAGGTGCGCGTCCTCCTCGTCTCGCCGAACCGGCTACGCTTCCCTTACCCGGTGTATCCGATCGGGCTCGACTACGTGGCCGGCGCGATCGCCCCCACTCATGAGTCCCGCATCGTCGACCTGTGCCCGACCGAGGACGGGGCGATCGGGCCCGCCCTCCGCGCAGCCGTCCGGGACTTCGCGCCGGAGGCCGTGGGCGTCTCCATCCGCAACGTCGACAGCCTGGAGGCCACAAACCTTCGCGACTTCGTGAAGGACACGCGTTCCATCGTGAGCCAGATCCGGGCGGCCACGTCCGCGCCGGTAGTGCTCGGAGGCGCAGGGTTCACCATCTACCCGACGGAGTTGCTCGCAGCCCTCGGAGCGGACTACGGAGTCGTGGGCGAGGGCGAGCGAGCCCGCGCCCTCTTCGACGCCCTCGAGGCGGGGCGATGGGCCGGAGGGCTGCCCGGGATTGCCGTGGCGGGCTCCCCTGCTCCTCCACCCGCCCCGCTCGGCGCCGACTTTGCACCGCGCCGCGCTCCTCTCGCCAACAACCCGGCTCTCGACTACTACCTGGCGCACGGGGGCATCGTCGGGATCCAGTCGCAGAGAGGCTGCTCCCATCGCTGCGTCTACTGCACCTACCCGGGCATCGACGGCCGTTCCCGCCGTGCCTTTCCACCGGAGGCCGTCGCCCGGGAGGCGAAGCGACTCGAGGCAGCGGGCGCGAGATACCTGTTCCTGACGGATTCGTTGTTCAACGCCGATCCGGCGCATTGCCTGGCCGTCGCCGACCAGTTCCGACGTTTGCGCCTGGGCATCCCCTGGGGGGCGTTCTACGCTCCGGTGTCTCCCCCCGACGGCTTCTACGCGCGCATGGCGGAGGCAGGCTGCGCTCACGTGGAGTTCGGGACGGAGTCGCTTTCCGATGCCATGCTGGCGCGAATCGGCAAGCCCTTTCGCTTCGATTCCGTCATCGACGCACACGAGAGCGCCCGTTCAGCCGGACTCCACGTCGCTCACTTCATGATTCTGGGTGGCCCCGGCGAGACCGGCCAGACGGCCGATACCACCC
This sequence comes from uncultured delta proteobacterium, assembly GCA_963754915.1. Lineage (GTDB taxonomy): Bacteria > Myxococcota > Myxococcia > Myxococcales > Anaeromyxobacteraceae > DATJZG01. The sequence continues at coordinate 77,430 of CAVWHZ010000014.1, forward strand.
TCGACCGCTGCGATCGGCTGACCGGTTCCGCCTTCTTCTTCTTCTGCGGGATGCGCATATGTCCCGGGACAGGCCTGGAGCGGCTGGCCCTGGCGAGTGGTCAACTCGTGCCCGGCAAGAGCCTTCTCGATCCCGTGTTCTACGAAACCGCGGACATGCCGCTCGCGTCGATCGCAGACCGGGTGCGCAAGCGTGCGGCTCGCCGACCCCACTGGGTCGTGGGCGCGGGCTCGGATCGGAGCGCGGCCCTCCTGGCTAGGCTCTACGAGCACGGACACACCGGCCCGCTTTGGGAGAGGCTCGTCGAGGCATGAAGCGGCTGCCGTCTCGCGCGCACGAGGCTGCCGCCGCCGCGTTCGTCGCCGCGGCGCTGCTCGCTCCCATCCACCCTCTCGCCGCGGCCTTGCCGCTCGCTTCGTTCGTGGTGGCATGCCTCGCGGCGCCGTTCTTCCCCGCATGGGCCTTCTTCGTTCCCACGGTGACCCACGGCCCGCGCGATCGCCCCGCCGTCGCCATCACCTTCGACGACGGCCCCGATCCTCGGACGTTAGGCCCCCTCCTCAATCTCCTCGCGCGGGAAAGGGCGCCCGCGACGTTCTTCCTCGTCGGTCGCAGCGCGGCGGCCAATCCCGCCCTCGTCCGCGAGATCGTGGAGGCGGGACACGAGGTCGGGAATCACTCCCAAACGCACGACCCGTTCCTCATGCTGCGCTCGTGCCGCCGCTTGGAGGGAGAGATCGCGCAGTGCCAGGCCGCGCTCGCGCACCTCGGCGTGACTCCGCTCGTCTTCCGCCCTCCGGTCGGGATCACGAACCCGCGACTCCTGCGTGCGCTGCGCTCCCAGGGGCTGGCATGCGTCGCCTTCAGCTGTCGCCCTCTCGATTTCGGGAACCGCCGCCTGGAGGGGCTGAAGGACCGCGTTCTGCGACGCGTCCGTCGCGGCGACATCGTCCTTCTCCACGACCGCCTGCCTGCGACCGTGCCGCTCACCCGCTGGCTCGACGAGGTGGCCGGCATCCTCGCCGGACTCAGGGCGACGGGCCTTCAGGTTGTGCCCCTCTCCGAACTCCTCGGCTTCGGCGTCACGAGAACGGGCCCGCCCGGTCCCTCGGCCTCGCGAGACGTACCCGCCGCTCCCGAAGCGGGGAGCCGAGCCCGGCCGTCGACACTCCGGCGGGCTCCCATCGATTGCGTGCTCGCCCCGCTCTTCGGCAGGGAGGCCATTCCGTCGTGATGCCGGTCCTGGAACATGCACCGGGCGACCCCGTCGCCGTCGGGCCCGGTGGCACCGTCACGGCGTCCGAGCTGCTGGCGGACGCCGGACGCGTCGCCGCGGCGCTCACGGGTCTCGAGCCCGGTGCGGTGGCCCTGCTTTGCGCCGACAGGTATCTCTTTGCGGCAGGTCTGCTCGGCGCCTGGCAGGCGGGTCGAGTCGTCTTCCTGCCGCCCAACGGGCAGCCCGACACGGTCCGGGCGCTTCGCCCGGACGACGACGTCCGGCTCCTGCTTCACGATCGGGATGGGAGTGCCGACGGGATCCACATGGGTACCCTCGTGGCGCGGGCCGCCGCGCCGGCGCCCCGCCTGGAGATCGACCCCGCGCGGCACCTGGTCACCCTGATGACGTCCGGTAGCACCGGAGACCACCAGCGTTGCGCCAAGACAGGGGCTCAGCTCCTGGGCGAGGCAACGGTGCTCGCCAAGGCCTTCGGAGTGGGGCGCGACGCTCGGATCCTGGCGAGTGCTCCTCCCCACCACATCTACGGGCTGCTCTTCGGCGTGCTCCTGCCGATGAGGGCCGCCGCCAGCATCATCCGCGAGTCGCCGCTCCACGCCGAGGCAGTCGCCGCCGCGTTGCGCCGAAATGGGGCCAGCCACCTCGTGAGCGTGCCCGCCCATCTTGCCACGCTCGCCGAGGCCGATGACCTGCCATCGCTGAAGTGCGTCTTCTCGTCCGGCGCTCCCCTTCCTGCTGCCACCGCGAAAAGGCTCCGGGGGCGTTTCGGTTGCCGGGTCGTGGAGGTGTACGGCTCCACGGAGACGGGCGGAATTGCCTGGAGGAGCGACGCCGAGGCGTGGCGCCCACTGCCCGGAGTCTCGGTTTCGGCCTCGGAGGATGGTCGGATCCTCCTTTCCTCTCCCTTCCTGCCGCCAAGCCGTCGTCCCTACCTCGGGGCGGACCTGATCTCGCCCGTCGCCGGGGGCGGTTTCCACCTCCTCGGGCGGACGGACGGCATTGCGAAGATCGGCGGCAAGCGCGTATCCCTCCGAGAGATCGAGGAACGCCTACTCAGGGTACCCGGCGTGCGCGACTCCGCGGCACTCGTCCGCCCATCCAGTGGCACTCGCGGCGAGGAGGTCTGGGTGGCCGTGGCCGCGGGCGGCGTGACGCCCGCCCAGTTGCGAATGGTGCTCTCCGGCTGGCTGGACCCGGTCGCCCTGCCGCGCCGCATTCGGATCCTCGACGCGCTGCCTCGCGAGGAGACGGGCAAGATCGTCCACGAGCGCCTCCTCGAGCTGTTTCACACAGACGAGCTTCCCCCGGTAACGAAGGTGGAGCCATTCGGGGAGCGCGTGGAACGAGGGGGCGGGACCGAGGTCCGAGTGCTGAGCTTCCTGGTGCCTCCGGACCTCGTCTATTTCCGCGGGCACTTCGAGGGCGCGCCCGTGTTGCCCGCCGTCGTCCAGATGGATGGCCTGGTCCTTCGACAGATCGATCGGCTCTGGCCGGAGCTCGGCCCCCCAAGGCAGGCCCTTCGGCTGAAGTTCAATCGCGCCATCAAGCCGGGCGATCGCTTGGTGCTCCGGCTGAACCTGGACTCCGCCAGGACGGCCGTGAAGTTCGACATCGAGAGCCCCGCGGGGACCTGCGCGTCGGGAACCCTGATATTCGATTCGGGCGTGCGCGCGCCATGATCGAGTTCCGCGCCTGCGCGCTGGTGCCCACCTTCGACAATCCTCTCACCGTCCGGCCGGTCGTCGAGCGAGTGCGTGCCCACGTTGCGGACGTCATCGTCGTGGACGACGGCAGCGCGGATCCGGGTCGCGAGGCGGCGGACTCGCTCGCTCGAGATGGCCTCGCACTCGTTCGCCGACGTCCCCGGAACGGGGGCAAGGGGGCCGCGGTGAAAGATGGGCTGCGGCTCGCCGCGGAACTCGGGTTCACACACTGTCTGCAGATTGACGCCGATGGCCAGCACGACACCGACGACATTCCGCGCCTCATGGACGCGGCCCGGGCCCGGCCGGATGCCCTCGTGCTGGGCCAGCCCGTGTTCGACACCTCCGCCCCCAGCTTGCGCCGCAGGGCCCGACTCATCAGCAGGTTCTTGACGGACATCCAGACCGGCAAGCGCGTCATTCAGGACCCCCTCTGCGGGTTTCGGGTTTACCCTGTTGGAGCGGCGATCGGCGCCAAGGCCAGGGGCGATCACATGGACTTCGACATCGAAATCGCCGTTCGAATGATCTGGCATGGCTGCCCCGTCGTGAATGTGCCGACCCGGGTTCGCTACTTGACGGCTGCCGAGGGTGGGGTGTCCCACTTCCGCATGATTCGGGACAACGTACTCATCAGCTGGGCCCACACCAGGCTCTGCACAGGCGCTCTCGCGCGTGTGCTCACGGGGCGCCGACTGAGATCCGCGTGACGGAGACGGACAGCCCGCACTGGCACGGCGTCGCCGAGAAGGGCTCGGCAACGGGCATCCGCCTGCTCTTCCAGCTGGGGACGCTCTTCGGCCGGCGCGTCCCGGGCCTCGTCCTGCGCGTCGTCGCCGCGTGGTACGCGCTGTTCTATCCGTCCGTCCGCAGGGCCTCCCAGGCCTACCTGCTACGCCTCCAGGCTCGGGTGGGGCTCAGGGACGTCTACCGTCACGTCTACTGCTTCGCCCGGGTCACCCTGGACCGGCTCTTCATGGTTCGCGGTGACTTTCGCCCCTTCGAGATCGTGTGCGATGGCCAGGAATACCTCGAGTCTCTCCGCGGCGCACGCCGCGGCGCCATACTCCTCGTCTCTCACCTCGGCAGCTTCGAGGTGCTACGCGCCCTGTCTGCGGAACGCGCATTTCCGCTCAGCATCCTCGGCTACTTCAAGAACGCGAACCTGATCAACGCAGCCCTTCGCCGGGTCAACCCGTCGGTCGATGCTCGCCTCATCGAGATCCGTCCCGGTGACGCGAGCTTCCTCTTCGAGGCCGAGCGCGCCATCTCGGAAGGGCGCCTCGTCGGGACCATGGGTGACCGGGTGGGATTCGACGGGAAGCAGGTCCGGGTGTCCTTCCTGGGTTCGGCTGCCAGCTTCCCGACTGGACCGTACCTGCTTGCAGCGACCCTGCGCTGCCCGATCTACCTGGCGTTCGGGCTCTACAGGGAGCCGAATCGATACGAATTGTATTGCGAGCCGTTCGCGGAACAGATCGACCTGCCGCGCGCTGCGCGCGAGGAGGCGCTTCAAGCTTACGCGAGCAGGTACGCGAGCCGCCTCGAGCATTACTGCCGCCTGGCACCATATAACTGGTTCAACTTCTACGATTTCTGGAGCCAACCCTGATGTCCAGCACGGAAGCGCCAGTGATCCTCGTCGGCAAGAGGGCGCTTACGATCGAGGACGTGCTCCAGCTCGCCCGCGGCCTCGCCGTCCCGCGACTGGATAGCGACCCGGAGGTTCTCCGGAGGATCCATGCCTCGGTGGCAGCGCTGGATCGGCAGCTCGCAGCCGCTGGGACCATCTACGGCGTGACCACGGGGTTCGGAGAGTCTTGCGAAACATCCGTGCCGAGTTCTCTCGCGACCGAGTTGGCGGCCAACCTGGTTCACTTTCACGGGTGTGGCACAGGCTTTCTCCTCGACGACGAGGCCGCGGCGGCAGTCACTGCCGTGCGGCTCGCAACCCTCGCTCGCGGCCACTCCGGTGTCCGGCAGGTCCTGCTCGAGCGCCTGTGCCAGCTGCTCCAGCACCGGGTCCTCCCCTTGATCCCGGAGGAAGGCTCCGTGGGGGCGAGCGGTGATCTCACGCCGCTCTCGTACCTTGCCGCCGTCGTCATGGGCGAGCGTGAAGCTCGGTTCCGTGGAGAGACGCTGCCCTCGGCCGAGGCCCTCGGCCGAGCCGGCCTCGAACCGCTGGCGCTCCGGCCCAAGGAGAGCCTGGCTCTCATGAATGGCACGAGCGTCATGGCGGCGCTGGCGTGCCTCGCGTTCGACCGGGCGAAGCGGATCGCGCGGGCCAGCGCTACGATCACCGCGATGATGAGCGACGCACTCCAGGGGGAACCGGGCCACTTCGACCGCCGGATCTTCGACGCCAAGCCACACCCCGGCCAGGCGCTCTGCGCTCGGTGGATTCGCGATCACCTGGAGTACGATCCGGCGCGGCCACGCAGCGGGGCTCGCGTCCAGGATCGTTATTCGATCCGGTGCGCACCGCACCTCATCGGCGTCCTTCTGGACTCGCTCCCGTCGATTCGCACCACCCTCGAGATCGAGATCAACGGCGCGAGCGACAACCCGCTCATCGATCCCGGAACGGGCGACATCCTGCACGGTGGCAATTTCTACGGTGGCCATGTCGCGTACGTCATGGACTGCCTCAAGGTATCGGTTGCCAACGTCGCCGACCTCCTCGACCGACAGGTTGCCCTCGCGTGCAGCCCGTCGACGAGCCACGGCCTGCCGCCCAATCTGGTGATGCGACTCGGCGCCGACCGGGTGGTTCATCACGGCTTCAAGGCGATGCAGATCTCGGCCTCGGCTCTTGCGGCCGAGGCGCTGAAGCTCACCATGCCTGCGAGCGTCTTCAGTCGGTCGACCGAGTCCCACAACCAGGACAAGGTGTCGATGGGGACCATTGCCGCCCGAGACGCCCTTCGCGTGATCGAGCTGACCGAGCGAGTCGCCGCCATCGCCCTGCTCGCTGCCAGCCAGGCGGTAGAGCTTCGAGGCTCGGACTCCTGTCGCCCGAGGAGCCGGGAGGTGCTCGAGTCCGTGCGACGCTACGTTGGGGTGAACGCCGCCGACCGGCGGCAGGACCGTGACATCGAAACCATCGTCGCCCACTTGGGTGCCCAGGACCTTTCCATGGGTACTCCGGAGGAGCCTTGAGCCGAAGACTGAAACCGACTTCGGGCGCCGTGGCCATCGAGCTCGAGGTTCCGTTCCACGACGTCGACGGCCTGAGGGTCGTATGGCACGGCCACTACTGCAAGTACCTAGAGATTGCCCGGACCGCTCTCTTCCGCGCCAGGCGTCTGGACGCCCGCGATCTGGCCGCCCTCGGGTACCTCTTCCTGGTCGCGGAGACACATCTCCGTCACGTCCGGCCGCTGCGCTACGCCGATCGAGCGCGCGTCACGTCGTGGTTCGTCGAGACCGACAACCGCATTCGCGTGGCCTACGAGGTGCGGAACCTCGCTTCGGAGCAGCTCTGTGCCGAGGGTTCCACGGTTCTCGTCACGGTCACCGAGGCCGGCGAGCTATGTCTCGCCACCCCTCCCACCATCCTCGAGCGCCTGTTGGCGCCGGGCCCTGGCTCGGCCGCCGAGGAGTGAGCATGTCCGGCTTCTGGATGGCACTCGCGCTCCTCGCTTCCGCGCCGCAACGCGTCACGCCGGAGGCCCTTCGCGCTCGGTATGCCAATGTCCAGCAGCTGACGGCGGATGTGACCCAGCGGAAGGAGGGGAAGTACTGGGCTCGACCCTTCGAGAGCCGAATCCGCCTTCGGTACACGCCCGAGCGCGTCGTCTGGGAGACGCTCTCTCCGATCCGGTCGACGGTCGTGCTGGACGGAGCTGGCATCACCGTCACCGGTCCCGGCGGAGAGAAGCGCGACCTCGGACCGGGGGGGAGCGACCCGCGGTTGGCCGCGATCGTCCGGTTCATTCGGGCACTCCTCGCGTTCGACCTTGCCGGGATGGAGCGCGACTTTCTTCTCACCTACGGCGAGGGGGAGGTCGTCGCCTCTCCTCGGCCGACCTCCGATCTCCAGCTCTTCAAGGCGATTCGCATTCAGATCGACGAGCGGTTGGACATCGTCTCGATCGACCTGGAGACTGAATCGGAGCGCACTCACCTGACCTTCAATCACGTGCAGCGCCTCCCAGAGACCGCGCACTAAAGAGGGGTCACCCCGTGTCCCGCGAGGTTCGGAAGACGGTCGTTGTCCTCGCCGCGGCGGCGGGGCTGGCCATGATGCTTCGCGGCACCGCGATCGAGCACGACCCGATACGCGCGCTCTCCCACCCCAATCCGTTCCGCGCCGCCCTGTTCAGCCACTACCAGCGGGCGAGCGTCTTTCGGGAGCGCGTCTTCGTGGAGGACGGACACCTGGGCGATCCGGAGAGGGCGCGCCTCCGAGAGGAGCTTCGGACCGCCGGTTACCAGGAGATCCCGGTAGTCAATCGGCCGGCCGTGGATACCGTCTTCCGGCTCGCTCCTCTCCTCGACTCCTCTGCCGTGGGGGCGTTACTTGGAGAGGCTGCGATTGAGAAGCGTGCCCAAGAGGCCGTGTCTGTTGCCATGCTTCCCGGGGGCGACGCCTACCTCCGAGAGATCGAGGCCGACCCGCTGGGCCTGGGGCCGGCCGTGGAGGCGCGAGTGGTCGGCTCGGCGCGCACCGGGGACACCGGAGTCGTCCGCGCGTACCGCGCCCCGAGGCCCGTCGACTACGAGCGAATCGGGACGCTGTACGACCTGCTCGTATCCCTGTCTCCGTCCGTGCACTTCATCGGTGGCGACTTCTTCGCGGTCGAGAACTACCGGGCAATTCGCCACGACATCCTCGTGTGCTCGGTGGCCAGCCTCGCCCTCAACCTCGCGATCTTCTTTCTCTTTACACGGAAGTGGGCGCTCCTGGGGCTTCTGCTCCTGGGCTCGCTCATCTCCTACCTCGTCGGCCTCTTGGCACTGCGCGCATTCTATGCGGAGGTCTACGCGATCGTCCTCGCGTACACGTCGACCTTCGTCACCTTCAACAACGAGGCGCTCGTCTATCTCTCGGGAATCGACGTCGCGCGGCGGAGGGGGCAACTCGTCGGGATCTGGTCGGCCATCGGGACCACCCTTGTCGGCTTCCTCGTGCTGCTCATGGGTCGCTCCGTGATGGTCCGGCAGATGGCCCTCGCCTCCATCGGAGGCATGCTGGGGTTCCTGCTCTTCCTCGTGCCCTATCGTTCCACGCTCGCGGGCATCCGGATCCGCGCCGTCGCGCTTCCGAGTGTCACGGTGCGCCCGCGGGTCGTAGCGGCGCTGTGCGTCCTCTCGCTCGCAGGCGTCCTTGCCATGGGCGTTCCCCCGGTCGCAACGCGCATCGACACCTTTCGCTTCAGCACGCCGGTGCTCGACGCGCAGGTGGAGCACTTCTCCCGCCGGCTGGCCGCGCTCTCGCTCGAGGACGTGGTCGCCCTCCCCCTGTCTCCCGGCGGGGATCCGTGGGACGCGCTACGTCCGCTCGCCGCGAAAGGGACCATCGACCTCTCGAGCCACCCGCTCGCCCGCTGGCGCCCTCCTGAGGAGCAGCGGGATGCTCTTCGCACCTTGCGCGATGGCTACCCCGGGGCCGTTGCCCGGCTGGCCGCCCGGCTCGCCCGGAACGGCCTCGTGGTCCGGCCTGCCGATTCGCTTCCCGGCGCCGTCCAACCCATCGGAGCGTGGGAGTACCTCGACCTCTTGGGTTCCGTCGGCCCGGTGCGCTGGACCGCCTCGGTGGAAGGCACGCGCTTCGTCATGGCGGGGGTGTCGCGGAGCGCTCCGGCGGAGCTGCCCGCGGAGGTGATTCCCGTCAGCCCGCGGCGCTACTACGAGGGACTGCTTGCCTCGCTCTCTCGCGAGCTGGCCCGGCTTTTTCTGGCAGGTGTCGTCGTGATGGCAGCCTACCTGGCCGTGCTGCAGAGGAGCGCCGCGCGCGTCCTGTACGTCCTTGCGCCGCTCTTCCTGTCGGCGCTCGCCTTCGCCGCCTACGCGCGCTTCTCCGGATCCTCGATCGACATCGTGCAGGTGATGGCGTTCTCGCTCATCATCGCGCTGGCCACCGACTACACGTCCGTCGTGGTTTCGACCGGCCACGCTCGCCCGGAGCAGGCAAAGATCCTTCTGACGGGATCCTCCACGCTCGCCTCCTTCGGGATCCTCTGGTCGGCGCAGCACCCGGTGCTGCGGGAGCTCGGTTCCACCGTAGCTCTCGGATGCGCGGCGTCCCTTGCCTTCGCCCTCTTCGTCCGGCTGCCCGTGGCCGACGAGGGACCAGACACTTGACCACCCGCGTCGCGGCCGGCCTCGCTGCCTGGGCGGGGATTGCTTGCGCCTCCGTGCCGCAGGTGCCCTCCGGATACACCTTCCCGGAGTCCTTCGAGGTCACTCAGGTCGTCGAGGTCGACGCGGGCCGGCCCGGGAGCCGGCAGTTCGTCGCCAGCCTGAAGCGAGTCGGCGGGGACTACGAGGTCACACTCTTCGACGCGGTCTTTGATTCCCCGCTGTTGAACGCGTCGGCGCATTCCGGAACCGTGACCGTGGAGGCGAGGAGCCCGGGAGTTGATGCGCGCTTCGGATACCGTCTCGTGGAGCTTCTCCGCGATCTCTATGGTCGCAATTACCCGCCTGCCTCGGATGGCGCGACAGAGAGCACGGCGGGGGCCGTTGCCGTCCGGCTCGCCGGCGTGCCCGCCTCGGCCTCGGCCTGCCGGTTTCCGTCGACAATCGAGGTCATCCCGCCCCTCGGCGGCGGTTCCCCGCTGCTCGTGCGCACGATCGACATTGCCTGCGCTCCGAGCCGGCGCCGGCAGTGACCGACCCGACCTGGTCAGTGGGGCGACTTGACCGCGGCCCGGAAGCCCTCGTCACGGTACATGTCCTCAACGGCGTGCAGGAACGCGTCGGACAGCACCTCAAAGTAGTTCTCCACCTGGAACGTCCTTCCCCAACGCCTGGCGTTCCCCGCGATGTTGGCCTTCCAGATGGTCTTGCCCTCCGGACTTGCCAGGGACACCCTCATCACCACGCGCGCGATGTAGTCGGTGTCCTCGGTGACCCGGAACTCCGCGACGTCGCCGGAAAGGATAAGCGTTGGGTTCGCGGTGACGACGTTGGCTCCGGACTGGCCCAGCACGCGCTGCATCTGTTCTGCGCACCACGCGCCGATGTCGCTGTTCGTCGTTATGTCCACCGGCGTTTGGGGATTCTGGATGTTCCGCCCGATGACCGACCTTGTTTCACGGGTGTCGGAGAGTGGCAGCACCTGGAAGCGCTGGTCGATGAGCCCCCGCGGCTCTGCCTGCCTCACGTCGACGGGGTTGTCCGTCGGCTTCCAGGTCATCGGAACGGTCAAGGGCTGGACCGAGACGCACCCGGTCCCGACGACAGCGACCAGCACGGCAAGAGATCGTCGCGGCATCCCGTCTCCTTTCAACTTCCGACTTCATTCACAGGCGGGCGTGCCCAAGCACACTGGCCCGGTGAGGCTGGGCTGGCGGAAGCCGGCGCGCGCGCGCGATCTCGTCGCCCGCGTCGCTCACCTTGCGCCAGACGGTACCGCAGCGCCGTCGTGGCGTCTCGAGCCGCGTCGATTGCGCTACAAGTCCCCTTGGGGTGCCCTGAGTCAAATCACCGGGAGTCGCACCCGTTGCGGGGCCGAGAAATCGGGAAGGGCGCGAACGTGGCTCCGCGCCGCGCGACCATCGCCGGGCCGCGTCCCGGTCAGCGAGAGGCTACGCGCCGGCCACCTCACAGTGCGTCGTATGCCCGGCGCACCTGCTCGACTCCGTGCTCCCGCTCGAGGCGTCGCACGGTGAAGTGCCCCCGGGCGGTGTCCTGGAAGTGGTTCATGAAGAGCGCGTTGATTGCCGCGCCGCCCACGGCACCGACGATCGGCACCAGCTGCGCTGCGGCCTTGTCGGTGACGCTCACCCCGAACCGCTGTGCGATGCGCGACACGAGCCGAACCATCGCGGGGGCAGCCTTCTCCCCCAGCGCCTCGGTCACCCCTCGCTCGGTCACGAACTCCGAGGCCTCGACGACGGCGCGCGCCATCGCCGCTCGGGTCGCGAAGTAGGCAGAGTCCGCTGCGTCGTCGCTCTCCGAGCGCGACCCATATGCAAAGACGGCGAGGCACTCCAGGCGGCCTGCAATCCGGGACAAGTCCTCGCCTTGAGCCCTGGCATTGTCGGCGATGGAACGGAGCATGAGCGTGAGCGAGATCGGCAGCTCGACGAGCAGCCCCGGAATCCCCGTTGCTCCCCCGACCGCGCCCGTCGCGATGACGGCTCCGCGGTGGAGCCAGTTGGAAGGAGTGCTGCGGCGGGGCTCGAGCGTCCCGAGAGCGACGTCGAGCGAGGCGTTCAGCGCCCGGCGTGTGCCCTCGTCGATAGATTCCCGGATGCGTGCCGGCAGCCGCCGGACGAGCGCTTCGACGGGCCTGCCGGCGAGGTCGGCGATCCGTATGGCCAAGCCCGGATGCTCGAGAGTGCGCTTGGCGCGAGCCAAAGCGTCCAGGTCAGCGCGAGGGAGGGCCACGGGCAGGAGCGTATCTGACTCTGGGATGGCCAGGCAGAATGGATGAGACCCAGAAAGCCACGTCTCGGGTTCACTCCGCTGGCAGGTTCATCTTCAGGACCAGCTCGGCGTAGCGCCGTTCGGGCCGCAGGTCGCGAAATGCAGGGTTCCACTTCACGGGACTCACCCAGGGAAGCACGGCCACCAGGCCGCCATCGCGCTGGCGCCAGGCGCGCTCCAGCCACTCGAAGGCCTGGTCCTTCTCGCCCCGGATCGCGTAGATCTCCGCCACCTGGTAGGCGGCGAACTCGCCGTACTTCGCGGTGAGCGTCTCGAGTGCCCGTTGCGACTCCGCCGCCTGCCCGAGCGCGTGACGGGCCCGGGCCGCGATGACGAGCCACGCCGCCTGCAGCGGGGTCGCCTCGCCGTCCTGGCCGAGTTCCTGGGCGCCCTCGACTTCCAGGCGCCGCGAGATGGCGAGGGCCGACGCCGGCCGCCCTTCCCCGAGATCCACGTAGGCGCGGGCCCAGAGGACGTTGAACGACGCCGGGGCAATCGCTTCCGCTCGCTCGAGTGCCCCGCGGGCCAGCTCGGCCTGCCCGTTCCCGACGTAGAAGGTGTGAAGCCGCAGCCACCCCGCCACGTTGAGTCGGTCGAGCTCCACGACCCGTCGCCCGGCGACGATGGCCTCCGCGAGCTGGCCCCGCACCGCGAGGAGGCGGGCCTGAGCCTCGTTGGCGGTCACGTCGCGCGGGTTGAGGATCAGCGCGCGGTCGATGTCGGCGCGGGCGGCCGCCCAGTCCCATTGGATCTGCATGCGTAGGATGGCGCGCCGTGCCCAGCTGTCGGCCAGGTCCGGTGCCAGCTCGACCCCCTTGTCGGCGGCGGCGAGTGCGCGACGTTCCAGGGAGGGTCGCTCCGCGTCGCTCGCCCAGTCGCTCAGGAGCGCCAGCGCCATCGACAGCTCGCTCCAGGCGAGTCCGTAGCCCGAGTCGAGCGCGATCGCCTTCTCGAAGGCTGCCTGAGCCCGCGGCGTCTCGGCGAACCCATACCGGCTCAGCAACTCCACTCCTCGCAGGTACTGTTCGTACGCCTCCGGGCTCGACGTCTGGCGCTCGCGAACCGATGGCGCCCTCCCCGGCAGGAGCCTCACCTGGAGCGCCTCGACCACCGCATGCGCGATCTCGTCCTGCACGGCGAAGATGTCGGTCAGCTCACGGTCGAAGGTCTTGGACCACAGGTGGAACCCGTCGGCCGCCTTGATGATCTGGGCCGTGATGCGGATCTTGCTCCCGGACTTGCGAACGCTCCCTTCCAGGATCGCCGCGACGTTGAGCTTCTGACCGACGCTCCGGAGGTCCTCGTTCCTGCCCTTGAAGGAGAACGACGACGTGCGCCCGGCGACGTTCAACCCCTCGAGCTGGGCCAGGGCGTTCAGGATCTCCTCCGCCAGCCCGTCGGCAAGGTACTCCTGGTCCTTCTCGGGGCTCATGTCCGTGAAAGGCAACACCGCGATGGAAGGCACGGCGGACCCAGCCGAGCTCGCGCCCGGCCCCTCCCCCGATCGCCCCACCCCCGGCCAGGCGAAGAAGTAGATGAGGCCCGGAGCGGCCGCGACCGCGCCCAGCCCCACGAGGAGCGCCGCGAGGCGCGCACCGGACAGCCGGAATCCGCCCGCCTCCTTGCCGGCGACCGGCGTGGTCCGAGTGATGCCGCGCGCGGTGAGGTCGAAGGCCCAGGCGAGGATCGCGGTGACAGGGAATCCCAGGCCAAGGACGGTCACGACGGAGGTGAGCGTCCAGTCCGGGAGATGGTAGGCGTGCAGAATGGGCTCCACGACCTGGAGGACGGCGAAGGCGACGATGCCCCAGCCCACGAGGGCGCGGATGACGCGCCGCCTCTTGAGCTCGTGCACGAAGTCCTGAAGGTTTGCCATTGGTCTCATCATAGCGCCCGCGCCGTCCCGCGCAGGCGGGGCGCGCCGCCGAGTCTCCATCCGGTCCGGGCGCTTTTTGCGCCCGGCCTCCGCAGCGGGCGCGCGAAGCGGGCCGAGGCCTCACGTCATCGCCACCTGGCAGGTCGCCGAGCAGGAGCATTTCGGGAGCGAGCGCTCATCGAGGTTCATGCGCCTCTCAGTACTTTCGGGTACGAGCGATTGGCATCCAGGCCCGGATCGACCCCCAGGGCCAGACGAAGAGCGACGACGGCACCGATCCGTGCTCGGGCGTCGAGCGTTCCACGGGCTCCCGGACGCTGCGAGCGCGGTCCGCCGCCCGCGAGAGCGTCGGTCGCGCCCCGGTAGCCAGGCGCCTTACGCGGACGGGAAGGAGGACGGCATCTCCGCCTCCGCCCTGGGGCGCAGCGCCGTCACGGCGGCCTTCCGCGCCCCATCGCCAGGTCGTGGAGGCGCACCACCGTCCGCCAGTTGCGGAAGGTGGCGGTGGTCCCGAGCATCGAGTCGAACCAGCTGTTCGAGAGACGGGTGCGTGCAATGCCGTTGGGGAGGTGCAGGTAGATGTCCTGCCCGCGCACCTCGAATTCGTCCGGCGGAGACCGTCCAGAGTCGAGACCGGCAGTGCGCGCGGCGCTCGGCAGGTCCCGAAGAAAGGCCACGTGCAGCGTCACGGGGTCCGCACCCGTCGCGAGGAACGGGTTGGAGCGAACCGTCTCGTGAATCTGGTCGGCACTGCGCATCACCACGGGGACGCGGTAGCCGAAGCGCGCCAGGATGGCGTCCCCGATCGCATCCGGAAGCCGCTTCGCGACCGCGGGACGGGCCCTGAAGACGACGTTGCCGCTCTGGATGACGGTCTCGACGTCGTCGCATCCCGCCGCCGTGAACAACGCCGCCAGGTCCCGCATGAGCAGCTTGTTCTTGCCGCCCACGTTGACGCCGCGCAGGAGGGCGACGTGAACTCCGGCTTGCTGCCGCCGAGGTCTTTCGGACATGCGTGAATGCTTAAGCCGCCACCCTGCCCGACCGCCAGTGCGGGGCGTCGCGGAGCACCCGCGTCCCACAGTCGCGGGAGGGCGGCCCGGCCCGAGCCGCCTGCGCAGGAGTGGATGGCGCCGCGGAAGAGCCCGAGGGAGAGCCTACGGGCCCGGCGCGGGCGGTCGCTGCCGAACGAGCGCCTGTGCCTCGGCGGTCCTGCCCTGGCGTGCGTACACCTCGGCGAGGAGGCCGTAGGCCTCGCCGTAGTCGGGATGAGCCCGCAGGAGCGCCTCCAATGTCTCCGCCGCCCCCCTGAGGTCACCGGCACGCGCCTGGAAGAACCCCAGCGTCCAGGCGTACCGCGGCACCCCCGGCGCCAGCGTGGCAGCCTTTCGCGCCAGCGGGACCGCCTCGACGAGGCGCTTCTCGCCGACCAGCACCGCCAGGTTGAAGGCGGCGGCCGCCATGCGCGGATCGGCCGCCAGGGCCACGCGCAGCATCTTCTCTGCCTCCCCTGGCTTCCCCTCCTCGGCGAGCAGGAGTCCCAGGTTGAAGGAGATCCCGGCGTGGCGCGGCTGCACGGCGTACGCCTCGCGGAGAAGCTTCTCGGCCTCGTCGAGTCGTCCCGCCCTTGCGAGGAGCATCGCCAGGTTCGCCTTCGCCATGTAGAGCTGGTCATCGATCTCGATGGCTCGGCGGTACTGGCGCTCGGCCTCCTCCGTTCGTCCGAGGGCGACGTACAGGTTCCCGAGGTTGTAGGGACCGGACGGGAGATTGGACATGTAGCGCTGGCCCTCGACGTACTCGTCGAGCGCCGCGGCGTGCACTTTTCGCTGCGGCTCGGTGAGGCGCAGGGCCGGTGCCCCGGCGAGTCGCGCCGCGGCCGCCGCGCGAACCCAGCGGACGGGGTCCTGAAGCAGGGGCCCGAGGAGGCGCGCCAGCGTGCCCGGCTCCTCCACGGGAAGCCGCTGCACCGCGGTGGCGCGCAGGAGCGCCTCCGGGTCGCCGAGCGCCTTCTCCAACGCGGCCCGGGCGGCGGGGCCGGGGTAGCTCGCCAGCAGGTCGAGGGCCGAGGCACGGGCCACAACCGGGCGAAGCTGGTCCTGGGTGAGCTGGACGAGGTCGGCCTCGGCCTCGGGCGCCAGCATCCGGCCGGCCGCCAGGGTGGTCCCGTAGTGCGGCTTGCGCTTCTTTCCGTACCAACCGTCGTACTTCGCTTGCACCCAGGCCGCCGGCTTGTCGCCGTGGCATCCGGCGGCACTGCAGGCGTTCGGGACGCCGAGGGTGGCCGTCAGGTCCGGACGTGGCACCCGCATGGAGTGGTCGCGCCGGAAGTGGACGACCATGAAGTTCTTTCCGGGCATGTGGCAGGACACGCAGAGCACTCCCGCGCTCGGCTTCCCTTTCCACTCCTTCTTGTGGAAGTGGTGCGCGGGCACGTCGTAGGTGTCCGCGCGGTGGCAGCGCGTGCAGAGCTCGTTTCCCTCCTTGTGGCGCTTCCCGGAGTGCACGTCGTGACAGTCGCTGCAGCGCACGCCGCTCGCGTACATCTTGCTCTGCGTAAACGAGTGCCACTCGAAGTCTTCGTCGAGGATCTGGCCGTCCGGGTGGAACGTCCCCGGAGCCAGCAGCACGGGCAGATACCGGTCGAGGATCTCGCCGCCCGGCGTTCCCTGGTCGATGAACTGGGCCCGGCGAGCGTGGCAGGGCATGCACAGCCCGACGAGTTCCGGTCCAGCGAGCTTGGAGGTGCGGGTGACGAGCGCAGCGTTCTCCACCTGGGGCCGGCCCATGGCGGGCTGGTCCGCCCACGCCACGTGGCGCGAGCCCGGGCCGTGGCAGGCCTCGCAGCCGACCATGATCTCCGACCAGGTCGTCTGGTACTCGTCCTTGTCGGGATCGTAGCGCTTCCGGACCGCTGTGGAGTGGCAGTCGGAGCACATGGCGTTCCAGTTTTGACCGGGCCGCGTCCAGTGGAGCCAGTCTCCGGGCGGGGCGTCCGGCCCGGGGTTCACGTAGAACCAGCGCTTCGCACGAGCGTCCCAGGCCACCGAGAGCGCCTGGAGCCTCCCGCCCGGGAAGACGACGAGGTACTGCTGCAGCGGGTCGACGCCGAAGGTGTAAGCCACCTCGTAGTCGCGCATCTCGCCGTCGGGCCCCTCGGCGTGGGCCATGAACTTCTCCCCCTTCCGGAAGAACCGCCACGTCTTGCCGCGGTGCTGGAACGTGGCGCCGCTGAAGTCTCCGAGCACCGTCGCGTCCCGGACGGCCAGCATGGCCTTCGCGTGGTTCGATCCTTTCCACCCGTCGTAGGCCTTCTGGTGGCAGGACTTGCAGCGCTCGCTCCCCACGTACTGGGCATCCGCGGCAGGCGCGGTTCGCGGCCCCTTCAGGGCCCGCAGCGCGAGGTGAAGCGGGACCGCGAGGACGATGACGGCCGTGGCGCCGATGCCCACGGCGCGCCATCGGCGGAGCGGGTCGCGCTCGCCGGGGCTGCCCGGGCCGGGAGTCTGGGGTCTCGTCGCCATCCGTGCGCTCTAGAGGTAGGTCACCTGGCCCGGTTCGAAGCGGGCCCGCTCGATGCGTCGCGCAGTGTCCACCTTGACGATCCCCGCTTCGATCGCGACGGGGAACAGGTCGAGCGGGCGCGGCGCCGGTGGGGAGAGCACCTCCCCGCGCATGTCGAAGGACGAGGCGTGGCAGGGACACGGGAAGAGCTTGTCCTTCTCGTTCCAGGGCACTGTGCACCCGAGGTGGGTACACTTCGAGGAGAGGGCCAGGAACCCACCGTCCGCGAGCCGCACCAGGTAGAACTTCCCCGCTGGGAACGGGCGCACCGACGCGGGCGTGAACTCCGCCACCGGCCCGGCGGCAATCGTTCCCGCGCCGCGCCTGCCCCCCTCCTTTCGCGGCGCCAGGTACGCGACCACCACGCCCGCGATCTCGAGCAAGGCAAGGACCCCGAGCGCCTTCCAGGCGCGGCTCAGGAAACTGCGTCGCCCGGGGACGCCGGGCTCGTTCGCAGGGGCAGTTCGTGCTTTCACGGATTCTCCTACGAGTGCGGCGACCACGGCCAGGCGAGCGCCATCCCCTGGCCGCGGAAGACGACCCCCGTGACCGTGAGGACGGCGAATGCGACGAGGACGAAGGTGAAGGCCGCCTGCACGGCCTCGAGCCGCGACGCGCCGCGGCGACGGGCCAGCAGCGAGACGGCTGCGACCGCGGCCCCGGCCCCGAGGATGGGGAAGAGCCCGCCGCGAATCATGGGCGGGAGGCCCGGGAACCAGGGCGGCGCCCGGCGCAGCGGCTCGTCGAGGAGGATCGCTGCCGCCGCGAGCAGCGCCCCGCCTCCGGCCGCGAAAAGCGCGATGCGGGCTCCCCGGGACGATTCGAACCAGCGTCCCGTCGTCTTCGCGCCGCCGCCGAGCGAGGGCAGCGCGACGAGCAAGCCCAGGGCCAGGGCCGGCACGATGACGGCCCCGAAGAGCGGGTGGACGTGGACGAGAAGTTCCTGGATGCCCATGAAGTACCAAGGAGCCTTCGCAGGATTCGGGCTCATTCCCGGGTTCGCCTGCACGAGGAGCGGCGCGTCCGCGACCGCGGCCATCAGCATCACGGCGGCCAGCACCACGAGCGCCGCCACTCCTTCGCGCCCCGTCAGGCCGGGCGAGGTGGGGGTGAGCGGCCCCCGGGGCGAAGAGGCATCGCCGACGTCGTCGGGCAGGACCACGCCGCCCACCTTGCGCACGAGCCAGAAGTGGAACGCGAGCAGCATGAGCAGGGCAATGGGCAGGATGGCCACGTGCAGCACGAAGAACCGTGCCAGCGTGGTCGGGCCGATCTCCGGCCCGCCTCGAGCCGCCCGCAGAAGCGCTCCCCCCACGAGCGGTACGTACTCCAGCATCCCCGTGCTGATGGTGATGGCCCAGTAGGCGAGCTGGTCCCAGGGGAGCAGGTAGCCGGTGAACGCACTCGCCACCACGAGCAGGAAGAGCGCCGTTCCCACGAGCCAGTTCGCCTGGCGCGGCGGAAGGTGCCCCCCCCGGTAGAAGACACGGAGCATGTGAAGGATGACGACGAGCACGAGCCCATTTGCAGCCCAGTGGTGCGCGTTGCGGACGAAGGCCCCGAAGGGCACCTCATCGATGAGCGCCGCGACCGTTCCGTAGGCTCGCTCCGGCGAGGGCTCGTATGCGACCAGGAGGAGCGCGCCCGTCACGGCGAGGAGGAGGAACAACACGGTCGCAGCCCCACCCAGGCCGAACGTGCGCGAGAGGCCCAGCGCCGCCTCTGGCACGACCCGCGGATGAAGGTGGAGGACGAGATTCGAGAAGCCCGACGGCTTGCGCCCCGGCGACGAGGCCGAACCTTGGTCGGTCTTCCCGTCCTCTCGAGCCATCTCTCTCCGCCCGGGCGCCCAGGCTCCTTGCCCCGGCGCGCCGCACATCGGGGCGCGATTCTACCCCTCGGGCCGAGTTCGATACCACGGTCCTGCGCGCGATCGAAGGCCGTTCTCGCGGCCGCGGCGACCCGGCAGCCCTCGCGCTCGCGGCCTCTCGCCGTCCGATCGGTGTCGCCCCTATCGGCCGGAGGTGATCCATCCCCTCCCGTCGAGAGCTCATCCCCGCAACACGCCCCACAGGACCCCCGCCGCGACGAGAAGCACGAAACCGGCGAATGCGCGGGAGAGGCCGACAGCACGGGTCCGCACGGCCAGGCGAGCGCCGGAGAACGCGCCCACCGCGAAACCGGCGACGACGGCTCCCATGAGCCCCCAGGGAAGCTCCCCCTGGACCCGGGAGTAGACGAGTACGCCCGGAAGCCCCACGGGCGGGAGCATCACGACGAGGCTCGTCCCCTGTGCCTCGTGCTGGTCGAGCCCGACGGCGGACAAGAGTGGCACCATCACGATCCCGCCTCCGACGCCGAAGAGGCCCGCGAGGAATCCTCCCACGGCACCGATCCAGAGACCGTGCCAGCCGCTCGGCTTGGCAGCGTTCCCGCCGACCTCGCCGGCGGCGCCCCGCCCGGCCCTGGCCCACATGTGGATCGCAACGCTCGCGAGGAAGAGGGCGAACAGGCCGCGCAGGAGGCGTTCATCGATCCGGTTCGCCACGATCGCCCCCGCAGCGACGCAGGGCGCGAACCCGAGGATGAGCGAAAGGGCGAGCCACCAGCGGATCGGAAACCGCCTCTGGTAGGCGATCACCGCCGGCAGCCCGAGCGGCAGCAGAAGCACGGCCAGCGTGATGCCCTGGGCTTCCTGCTGGTGGAGGCCAAGCAGCAGGACGAGAATGGGGACGAGCACGATGCCGCCGCCGATGCCGAAGAGGCCCGAGAGCGCGCCCGCGACGAGGCCGGCAGTTACGCCCGCTGGGATCGAACCGTTCACGCCTCGCCGCCCGGCAGGGAGGCGGCCGCGCTCGATCTCGGAGATGCCTTCACGGATCGGATATTAGCGGCCGAGCGCGTCGGG
Source organism: uncultured delta proteobacterium (assembly GCA_963754915.1). Taxonomy (GTDB): domain Bacteria; phylum Myxococcota; class Myxococcia; order Myxococcales; family Anaeromyxobacteraceae; genus DATJZG01. Next base: position 97,316 of record CAVWHZ010000014.1, read on the forward strand.
AGCAGGAGTGTTCGCGGGGACGCCGCTCCCCCGCCCCATCGGCGCGCCAGGGCTTCCGGACGCTCGCCCGCCGTTCCTTGTCGCCTCGGCAGCACGCGCCTCGAGCGGCCGACGAACCTGAGCTGCGGCCGGGCGGCCCGACTCGTCACGCGACGTCGGGCCCCCGCTTCGTCGGGCGGTCTCCCGCTGGCATCGCCTCAGGGGACGAGGCGGACGCAGAGGTTCACGAAGGCCTCGTCGTCGCCCTTCACGGCGAAGCCGTCCGCGGAAGAGCGCTTGGCCATGGCCTCGAGGTCGTGCGCCTTGGCTGCCGAGTAGAGGACGAAGCGAGACGCCGAGCACCCCGGAAACCTCCTCAGCTGGGGAAGCATGATGTCGGCGCCCACCTGGCCTCCCATGTGCAGGTCCAGCACCACCAGCTCGGGCGCCTCGAGAGCGAGAATGGACCGGCACTCGGCCCAGTCCGTGGCCATGAGAACCGGATCGTAGCCGGCCCGGGCGAGGACGGCGGCTGTCGCCTTCGCCTGACTTGCGGAGTCGTCGACTACGAGCGCGCTTGCCACGCTCCTAGATTAGTCGACCTTCCCGGAACCGGTCACTTTTCGGCCCCTCTCCTCTGCCCCCCGTTCAGGGCGTCGGGCGGATGGCCGCGGGTGACCCGGGGGCCGCCCGCCTCCTCGGCACCCCCTTGCGGTAGAGATTGAGGTCCCGGGCGTTCTCGAAGGTCTCCCCGGCGAGCGACGACAGGTTGCGCAGGATGGCCCCCGCCACGCGCTGCTCGCACTCCCGGTCGAAGCAGATCTGCGTGTCGAGCCAGCGCTCGAGCCACCCGGGATCGGGGAGCCTGCTCTGCACGGTGTCGCGCGGGAACAGCCCCTTGTTGACGTGGAGGTTGGTGGGGTGGAGCGCCCCGCCCCGGCCGCCCCCTACCATGAGAACACCGATCCGGCAGAAGGAGCGCAGGGCGGGCTGGCCGATGCGGTCTACCGCCCGACGCATGTACTTCAGGTAGGCCCCCCCGTGACGGGCCTCGTCCCGCGCGATGAGCTCGTAGATGTGGCGGATGACCGGCTCGGTGTGCCACTCGGCCGCGCGCCGGTACCACTGGGTGAGCCGAACCTCGCCGCAGAAGTGGAGCATCAGCGTCTCCAGCGGCGGCGCGGGCTCGAATTCGAACCTCACGGCGTGGAGCTCCTCCTCGCTGGGAACGAGCTCCGGCCGAAACCGCCGCAGGTACTCCATCAGCACCAGCGCGTGCTTTTGCTCCTCGTAGAACCAGACCGACATGAAGGCGGAGAAATCGCTGTCGTCGCGGTTGTCGCGCAGGAACATCTCGGTGGCAGGCAGCGCAGACCACTCGGTCACCGCGTTCATCTTCACGGTCATCGCCTGCTCGTCGCTCAGCCGGTCCGGTTGAAACCGATCCCAGGGCACGTCGCGATCCAGGCTCCATCGCGCTTCTTCCAGGGATCGAAAGATCTCGGGATACAACATGGGCACCTCGCTCCCCCTTGCCGCAGCCCCTTCATTGGCGGCCCACTGTAACGGGCGCGTCACGCCAGTCGGCTCCCCGGGAGAGCCTGCGGACAAAAAGCATTTTCGCCCGGCTATCTGCCCTCGCCTACGGGACGGGGAGCGGTTCGCCGGGGGAGTATCCGTAGCCGCCGGTGGCGACCTGGCGCACGAGGCCGTCCCGGAGTTCCACGATGCGTACGAGGGAACGAGGCCCGAAGTCGAAGGCCCATGCCTCCACCGCGACCGTGCGGCTCGCGACTTGACCGGTGCGCGGGTCGATGACCCTCAGCGCCGCGATCTCCTCGCGGACGTCTCGGGTAGCGGGTTCCCCGCACCGCGAGAGGACATCGAAGGCGCGGTCGCCGACTTGGAATCCGGCGGGATCGCATCGGGCGCGACGAACGAGGCCGCCTTCCTGGGAAGGCGGTGCCAGGGCGTACCCGTAGCCGCCGCTCTCCACCGCCACCACCTTCCCGGTGTCGAGCGTCACCCGTTGCACGAACCGGCTCGGCCCGAAGTTGAAGGTCCATGTCTCGACGGTGACCTCGACGCTCCAGGCGGAGACTGCGCCGCCCTCCCCGCCCTGGGCGGCGACGAGCCTCTCCTCCCGACGCGTTTCGACGAGGGCCGGAGCGCCGCACTTTCCGAGAAGGTCGATCTTGTGGTCGCCGAGGGAGACGATCCCGCGATCGCACCGGAGCGACGCCTCCTCGGCGCTCGCCGGCAGCGCGAGCGTGATCGCCACCGCTACCCACAACGGCCTGCAGGTCCCAGCGGGCATGCGCTCCTCCCTCGTTGTCGACGTGCTTCGGCCGCCAGGTATTCGACCCTGCCCGCGCCGGAGGGCGAAGGGGGACGTCGCGCGAGGGAGGCGGCCGGTCGGGGTATCGAAGCGCCTGTCGGCCGCGGCGCGGGAGTCCCTTGCGCCCTCCGGGTGGCGCGCAGCCGGGGGCAGGCACCTTGACCTCGCCGGCCCATGGCCTCAACGTGACGCGGGACCCTTCGTCAACGGAGGGCGGGGGGTCCTCCCGCGGAGGTCGGGCAGCTTGGAACGGACGCACGACGGACCAGTCTCACCGCCGCGGCGGCTCTCGAGTTGGGCTCAGCGCTCGGCCCGCTGGCTTCTCGCGCTCTTCGGCTGGCGCGCCGACGTGGTGCCGCCGCCGGGCCCAAAGTGCGTCGTCATCGTGTATCCGCACACCTCGAACTGGGATTTCCTTCTCGGGTACCTCGCCAAGGTCGCCGCTGGGCTCCCGCTTTGGTGGGTCGGGAAGGACACCCTGTTCCGCTGGCCGATTGCAGGACTCCTGAGGCGAATGGGCGGCATCCCGGCAAACCGGCGCGAGAGCACCGGGCTCATCGGGCAGCTCGTTTCCGAGTTCGAGCGTCGGCCGCGCATGTGGCTCGCCATCGCCCCTGAAGGCACCCGCAAGCGGACCGACCACTGGAAGTCGGGATTCTACCGCTTGGCCCTCGAGGCTCGCGTCCCGGTCGGACTCGCCTACATCGACTACCCGACGCGCGTGGTCGGGCTCACGACCTACCTGACGCTCTCGGGCGACGAGGCCGCCGACCTCGCGCTCCTGCGCTCGGCCTACGCGGACAAGACCGGCAAGCATCCGGAGCAGGCGAGCGACATTCGTTTTCGTCCCTGATCCGGGCACACCCTTTCGAAGCGCGGCCCCGCCTCGTGCTCCTTTCGCGGCGGCGACTCCGCTTGGCGCCGTCGCGGTCACCCCGGGCGAGCCCGCCACGGCCGCGGGTCGACCTCCGCAACTTCGGAGAACGCGCGTCGATTGAGAGGGCCCGGGCGCGCGCGGAGGAGCCGGGGCGGGCGCTGCTACACGCGCGATGCGATCGCCGTGGCGCACATGCACCGACCCGGCCGCCCCATCCTTCACGGTCGGTGGCGGCCTATCGGACCCCTGGGGGCGTCGCTGACCTTGCCCGAGAGGGGAGCGAGGGATCCTGTCTTTGGGCACATAGGCGGGCCGCCACTTGGCACGGGAGCCGCAAGGCACTCCTGCCTGACGCCGGGCAGAGGCACTCCATGATCGGGACACCAGCACGAAATTCGCGGGCTGCCACACGGCTCGGAGCTGCTCCGTCCCCGGCGACGACCCATCGGGAGCTCCCGCGCGTGTTGGTCGTCGACGACGACGTCGAGATCCGCGAGCCGCTCATCGAGCTGTTCGAGACCGAGGGCTATCCGGTCGCTACCGCGGCGGACGGACGGCAGGCTCTCGAGGAGGCGCGGCGGTTTCGGCCGGACGTCATCCTGCTCGACGTGCGAATGCCGGTGATGAGCGGTCCTGAGTTCCGGGCCGAGCAGGTGCGGGACCCATCCCTCGCGAACATCCCGGTCATCGTGATCTCGGCTGAGTCCCACGACATGGACGTGGACCTCTGCCTCACAAAGCCATGTCCCATCGACGAGGTGCTCGATGCAGTCCGGCACATTGCCGCGTGACCCGGTCCTCGAACCCTGCGGGCGGCGGCGCGGTGGTCCGGCGTGGGGAAGCCTCTCACCCGCAGTCGAGGAGGCCCCATTCCTAGGGTTGTCGAGCGCCGCCGGGGTCTCCAAGCTCGTGCCGCGGGCAACCCAGGGTACCTGAAGACATGAACGCCGCCCCCGACGCTCTCTGCACGACCTCCATCTCGCCTTCGCGGCGCGTCCTTGTCGTTGACGACGACGCGGACATCCGCGACGTCCTCGTCGACTTCCTGGAGGGCGAGGGCTTCCAGGTCGCCTCTGCCAGGGATGGAAGCGAGGCTCTCCTCAAGGCCAAGCTGGCGCGCCCCGACGTCATCGTGCTCGACTTGATGATGCCGACGATGAGCGGCTGGGGCTTCCGCGCCGAGCAGATGCGCGACCCTGCGCTCGCCGACGTCCCGGTGGTGATCGCTTCCGCGTTCACTTGCCGCATGGACGTGGCCGCGCACCTCCAGAAGCCATTCGATCTCGGGCGGCTCCTCGCCGCCGTCCGGCGCGCCGCGACCTGACGGCCGCCGCGGTCACCGGGTCAGGGTACGTACTCCGCGTGGGGACACTCGACCCCCTCGTCGATTGCGACGAGGCAGATGCGCCCGCTTCCCGGACCGCCCCGGTAGTCGCAGCGGGCAGCGGTGTCCTGCGTGCACTCGAGCGGGTCGAAGACCGCCCATCCCGCGACCGGGCCTTCAGCAATGTCCCGGTTTGCCGCCGCCGCAAGGGCTTCGATGGCCGCGGCCCGCTCTGCGGGCGGCTTCGCGCGGATGGTCGCTACGGCTTCCTCGAGCGACATGGCCTTCATGCGGACCTCCCCCAGGGACAGGGTAGACGTTTGGTAGCCTCCCGGGAAGGGACCCCCCGGCAGGGCCCACATGGCCTCAGGTCCTTGCGGTGACCACCCCCGGCCGCGGCGTCCCCCTCGACCTATGAGCGTCCGTTGGCGGGAATCGCTCCCCGAGCCCCCGTCTGCACGGCGTCTGCGCCGCGAACGCGCTCGGGAGCGGCGAGGAACCTCCGAAGCTCCCACTCGGCATGAGGGCGACTCGACGGCCATAGGTACGCCGGCCCGGAGAGGTACGCCGCAAGCCCGTGCTCCCCCTCGATGGGACAGCCTGCGCGCGCCTGAACAGCGTACGCCTCTGCCTCCCAGCGGACCCTCCACTGGGGCAGGACGAGGTAACTGACCCAGAACCACACCGGGTGCTCGGCCTGCTGGCGCACGTGGACGAGCTCGTGGCCCAGGCTCATCGCGTTCGTTTGGGACTTCTTCAGGAAGACGTGATGTCCAAAGGTGATTCCGGCCATCGGCATCCACTCGGGATACTCGTGGATGACGGCCACCTCTCCCCGGGGGGGCCCAAGAGCCTCGGGCGTCGCCGCGGGCGCCAGAGAGGCTGCGTCAAGGAATGCCGCGAGGGCTACACAGGCGAAAACCATCGTCTTCTCCGTCAAGTCAAGCGGCCCGGGGCGCGACACACCGCCGAGGGCGATGCATCGGCCCCGGGGGAAAGACGATACCAGGCGGCACGTGTCGGCGACCAATCCGGCTCGCCGGGCGCACCTCCTGCGTCGCTTGCTTCGCGCACCCGCTCGGGCGCCGCCCCAGACGGAGCGTTTCACGTTCAGTTTGGCCTCGGCAAGATCCAGGTGACTCCGGCGGCCGCGGCCGCGCCCCCAAGGGCCTCCCTGGCTTGCGGGGTGCCTCGACGGGCCGCGTCGCCGGAGCCCTTCTCTCCGCCCGGCGCGGCCCCCTCACCAGACCTCGCAGCGGATCGCGCGAACCATCGGATCGCCCGCCTTGCACTGGAACGCCTCGGCGAACTCGGGGACGTTCGACAGCGGGCCGTTCACGCGCCAGCGCGGCGGCGAGTGCGGATCGGTGACGGCACGCAACCGCACGTTCTCCGGTCGGACGATGGCGCACCAGGCCTGGGCGTGGGCAAGGAAGAACTGCTGCTCGGGCGTGTACCCCCCGACCGGCGGCTCCGGAGGGAGCCCCCTGCGCGAGGCCTGGTAGGCCGCGAGGGAGAGCCTGAGGCCGCCCAGATCCGCGAGGTTCTCGCCCAGGGTCAGCTTGCCGTTGAGCTTTACCTCCTCCACCGCGGTGTACTCCGAGTACTGCCTCTCGACGCACGACGCGCGGCGAACGAACTCGGCACCGACTGGCGGCGACCACCAGTCGGAGAGGTTGCCGCGGGCGTCGTACTGCCTCCCCTGGTCGTCGAACCCGTGGGTCAGCTCGTGCCCCACGACGAGCCCGATGGCGCCGTAGTTGACCGCGTCGTTCGCTCCCTGCGTGTAGAGGGGCGGCTGGAGGATCCCGGCCGGGAACACGATCTCGTTCAGCGGCGGGCTGTAGTACGCGTTCACCGTGGGGGTGCTCATGCGCCACTCGGCGCGGTCGACCGGCTTGCCCACGAGCCCGATCTGGCGCCGGACCTCGAACGCCGAGGCGGATAGCGCCGAGGCGAGGAAGGCGTCGCGCCGGATCTGCAGGTCCGAGTAGTCGCGCCATCTCTCCGGGTAGCCGATCTTGTTGTTCACGGCCGCCAGCTTCTCGGAGGCGCGCGCCCGCGTGGCGTCGTCCATCCAGTCGACGGTCGAGAGCCGCTGGCCCATGGCGCCCTGCACGCCGACGACCAGCGAGAGCGCCTTGGCCCGAGCGTCGCCCGCGAAGAACCTGCGGGCGAAGCTCTGCCCGAGAGCCTCGCCGAGAAGCCGATCGGTCACGTCGACGCAGTGCTTCCAGCGCGCCTGCATGGCCTTCTCGCCGCTGAAGTGACGCGCCTGGAACCAGAACGCCTCCTCGCTCATGGCGCGCGGGAGCGCCCTCAGGTCGGCGGCCTGCGCGAGCGCGTGCCAGCGCAGGTAGGCGCGCCAGGCCGCCGGGGGCGTCGTGCGCACCAGCTCGTCGATGCGGGCCAGCTCCCGAGGCGTGCTGGCGTTGAAGGTCGACACGCCCGCGGCCCCGAGCGCGGCCAGGTAGCCGTCCCAGTCGAAGCTCGGGGCTGCCTTCCTCAGCCCGACGAGGTCGAGACGGTTGTAGACCCGGTTCGGATCCCTCATCTCGACGCGCGTCCACGCACTCTCGGCCAGCGCGCTCTCGATCCCGAGGATCGCGGTCGCGTCGGCGGCGGCCTGGGGAACGGGCTCTCCCGCGAGGACGAGCTGCCGCTCCACGTGCGCGAGGAAGTCCCGCCTCAGCGCGTCGCTTCTGTCGTCCTTCTTCACGTAGTAGTCGCGATCCGGCAGCGAGAGCCCGCCCTGGACGACGTTGCCGATCACCTGGCGCGAATCCTTGGCGTCCTGGGTGGCTCGCACCGAGAAGAGCGGGAAGGCTCCCTGGGCGTGGAGTCGCCCGACCGCCGCGGCCAGACCGGGCCCGTCCTTCACCGCGTCGATCCGCTTCCACTCCTCGCGAAGCTGCGCCAGGCCCGAGGCCTCCACGGCTTCCTCGTCCATGCAGCCCGCGTACAGGTCGGCGACCTTCTGCCCGAAGCGGTCCTGGGGATCCACCTTCCCCGCGGCGGCCGACTCCAGGACGCCATGGAGGCGCTCCTTGTTGTCCTCTCGCATCACGTCGAAGGAGCGCACCCACCGGGACTTGTCAGCGGGGATCTCGGTATTCCGGATCCACTCGCCGCAGGCATAGGCGTAGAAGTCGACGCACGGGCTCACGGACCGGTCGACGATCGAAGGATCGATCCCCTGCGCGAGCGGGCGAGTCGCGGGCAGTGGCGACGCCGGCGCGGCCGGGGCGGGGGGCGGCGGCGTCCCCGGCGTGGCGCAAGCGGCGAGAATCAGGGCCAGGCCGACGACAGGTGCGGTTCGAGGCACGGTTTCCCTCCGGGCTCGGGGCAGGCGGCGTGGTGCCGGGCCGGCAGGAAACCATGTTTCCAGACGCGCGTCACCGGAGGACCGCTCGCCCCGGGGGGCCGCCGAGCCCTTCGGCGCGGGCCTCAGGGAAGCGGGGTGGCGAGGAAGCGGGGGAGGTCGACGTCGCGGCCGGCGACCGTTGCCTCCTGGCCGGAGGGCGTCACCTCGAAACCAGCGACCGTCACCTCCAAGCGATAGGCGCCGTCGAACACGAGGAACGCGAACCACCCGTCGGCGTGGCTGTCGGTCTCGGTGAGGAAGGTCCCGTCGGACACCTTGATGAGGGAAACCGATGCACCGACCACCGGGTCCCCGGCCGACGTCACCACCTGCCCGCGAAGCCCGTACGGAGGGAGGCCCACCGGCGCACCGTCATCGACCGCGGCACCTCCGCACGCGGCGAGGAGCACCGCCACGCCGAGCATCATTCCCGCCACCCGAAACCCCGACCTGCCGGTACCGCTGCTCACAGTCACCTCGGTTGGCCGCACTTGCCGCCAAGGTGATCAAAGCACATCCCGGAGGGGGTGCAGACTCGCCTTTGGCTCGCCTTTCGCTCGCATTTCGACGGGGGCCGCTCCGGAGCGCCGCAGCCCCGCCAGCCCCCCGGCGTGGCGTTCCGAGCTGCCCGCCGGGCGCGGCGAGGCTTCCCCGTCGCGGGCACTGCGAGTGCTCGGGTTTGCCTTCCATCCGGCACGCGATGAGAGGTGGGGCGGCGTGGCGGCCGCCCCACCCTTCACCCTCCGAGGAGCCTGCGAGACGGGCCCGTTACTTCTTGTCGAGCCACTCCCCGACGCCACCGTGCTTCGAGCAAGTTCCCTCGTGCTGCTTCGAGTGAGAGTACGTCCCGTCCTTGCATCGGGCGATGGCACCGGTGGGATCGGTGTTCACCGACTTCGACTTCTCGCCAGCCCCCTGCGCGGCCGGCTGGGCCTTCGGCGCGGGGGCGGCCGCGGCAGGAGGCGTGGGTGCGACCGGGGCCGGACTGGCGGCTGCCGGGGCGGGAGCCGGCGCGCTCGTGGCCGCGGCCGGGGCCGGCTTGGCCTTCTTGTCGACGCCTCCGTGGCCGCTGCAGGCACCCTTGCCTCCCTTCGAGGTCGTCCCGTCCTTGCAGGTCACCGTGGCCTCTGCCGCCGGCGCCGCCGGCGGCGCGGCCGCCTTCGGCTCCTTCGCGCCCTTGTCCACTCCACCGTGGCCGCTGCAGGCGCCCTTGCCGCCCTTCGAGGTCGTCCCGTCCTTGCAGACGACGGCCTCCGCGGGAGCCGCCGCGGGGGGCGGGGCGGCGTCCTTGGCCCCGGCCGTGGCCTTCTTGTCAATCCCTCCGTGCCCGCTGCAGGCCCCCTGCCCTCCCTTGGACGTCGTCCCATCCTTGCAGGTGACCGTTTCCTGGGCTGCTGCGGCGTTGGCGATTCCAGCGGCGAGAAGCAGTGCGAAGAAGCGAGAAAGTCTCAAGTTCCCTCCGGAACTCGCGCGGCGGCGCGAGGCAAATGATTGGCGTGCAGCCTTGCCGACTGCGATCCGGTCTTGCAATCCCCGTAAGAGTCAGCCCTTCCGGGCATGGCCTCGAGGCCGGGCACTTTCTAATCACACCGCGCAGCGTTCACGGACAGCCACATTGCAGGGGGAATCGATGGGACTTCTCGATCAGATCACGGGTCAGCTTCTCGGCGGCAACGCGACGGCCTCGCACACTGCCCTTCTCGGCACCGTCCTGAACTCCCTTGGAAGTGGCCAGGGAGGCGGACTGGCGGGGCTCGTGCAGGCCTTCGCGAGCAAGGGGCTCGGGGAAATGGCCGCGTCCTGGGTCGGCGCCGGCGCCAACCTCCCCGTCTCGGCGCAGCAGATTCAGCAGGTGCTCGGGAGCGCGCAGGTGCAGCAGTGGGCCGCCCAGCACGGCCTCCGCCCGGACGCCGTGGCCGAAACGCTCGCGAAGGCCCTGCCGGGCCTCGTGGACAAGCTCACGCCCGGCGGGAAGCTCCCCGACGCAGCGGCCCTGCAGGGCATCGTCAAGGGCATCCTCGGCAAGTGATGCCCCGGGGCTCCGCCCCGCAGGGTTGCCGTCAGCATCGTCCCTCTCGCGTCGCGCGGGCCCTCGAGCGTCTGAGCGCGGCGCGCCTTGCCCCCCACATGGACTCACAGCGTGAGCTTTTCCTCGCGGGCTCGCACGCGGTATCCTGTTGCTTGTTCGACTCACGGTGAACAAAGCGGAGTGCCCCACCTCTCATGGGGGAGGGCGCCCCAAACGGGATGCTGGTATGAGGAGGGTGATGCGCAGCGTCTCGAGCCAGGCGCAAGGCCTCGAGTACCGCCGGGTGGGTGCTTTCACTTACCACCGGCCCGTGACGTGGTTTGCGGTGGGCGCGCTGCGGCGGCTGGCAGACGCCAGCCTGGGTGGGTTCCGCACGTACACCGACGAGGCCCAGAGGCCAGGCAGGCTGCTCGAGGTCGAGGTCTTTCTGCCGGTCGGAGGCACCGCGACGGTCGTGGTGGAGGTGGCCTGGGTGGAGGCCCTGCCCGAGGACGCGCCCGCTCGCTTCGACGTCGGCCTTCGCTACGTAAAGGCGAGCCCCGAGGATGTCGAGCGCATCAGCGCCGTGCTGACGACCGTCGACTAGGCACCGTCCCGCCACGGCTCGTTGGCTCGAAGCGCCGCGAGGATGGCACGCGAGCTCGGGGACCGGTTCAGCGTGTAGAAGTGAACGCCCGGCGCTCCGCGCCGCAGGAGCTCCGCGCACTGCAGGCTCGCGTAGGCGACGCCGAGCTGCAGCAGCGCCTCGGGGTCCCCTCGGCGAACCTCCATCGCCGCGCGCAGCCGCGAGGGGATGGCGGCGCCGCACATGGCCGTGAACCGCTCGATTTGGTCCACGTTCGTGAGCGGCATGACGCCCGGGATCACCGGGACGCGAATGCCGGCCGCCCGGGCCCGCTCGACGAAGCGGAAGTAGTGCGCGTTCTCGAAGAGCAGCTGGGTGACGAGGAAGTCGGTCCCGGCATCCACCTTGACCTTGAGGTTCGCGAGGTCCCTGCCCAAATCGCGGGTCTCGACGTGTCCCTCGGGGTAGGCTGCCGCCCCGACGCAGAAGCGCCACCTCTCCGGTTGCGACCGGACGTAGGCCACGAGCTCGCTGGCGTAGCGGAATCCCTCCGGGTGCGGCTCGAAGCGGCGCTCGCCGGCCGGCGGGTCGCCGCGGAGCGCAAGGACGTTCTGGATGCCCGCCTCGGCCACCTCGTCGAGGACGCGGGCAATCTCCTCCCGCCCCGACCCGACGCAGGTCACGTGGGCCACGGCCTCCACCTCGACGTCGCGCTTCAGCCGCTTCACGAGGTCGACGGTCCTCGCGCGGGAGGATCCGCCCGCCCCGTAGGTGACGGAGACGAAGGCGGGGCCGAGCGGCCGCAGCGCCTCCACGGTGTGGAAGAGCTGCCGCTCCCCCTCCTCGGTCTTGGGGGGGAAGAACTCGAAGGAGAAGACCGGCTCGCCGCGCTCGCTCGCGAACCGCAGGATGTCCGTGACCTTCACCGGGCCGAGAGTAGCCGCCAACGCCCGACCGCGCCAGATCCGGGGACGAGCTGGGTTGACAGGCCCGCGCCGCCCGGCCATGACTCGGGCCTCCCCTCCCGATGACCCCCGCCAAGCCTCCTGCCCCCGCCCGCCCCCCGCGCTACATCACCCCGGAGGGTTTCCGCCGGGTGGCGAGCGAGCACCAGCGAATCTGGACGGAGCTCCGGCCGCGCGTGGTGGCCGAGGTGGAGGCAGCGGCGGCTCTCGGCGACCGCAGCGAGAACGCCGAGTACATCTACGGCAAGAAGAAGCTGCGAGAGCTCGACCGTCGCCTCCGCGAGCTCTCCGAGAGAATGGACTCCCTCACCGTGGTGGATCCGAAGGCCCACCCCTCCGGCCGCGCCTACTTCGGTGCATGGGTCACGGTGGAGCACGAGGACGGCGCCGAGCGCTGTTACCGGCTCGTCGGCCCCGACGAGTTCGACGTCGCCGCCGGGCTCATCAGCGTAGAGGCCCCGCTGGGGCGCGCACTGCTCGGCAAGCGCAACGGCGATGTCGTCGTCGTGCACCGGCCGGCCGGGCCACAGGAACTCACCGTCGTCGAGGTGGCGTGGACCTCTCCGGAGGCGTAGATGCACCCCTTGGGCGACCGCGCCGCGCAGAAGGCGACCCTGGAGCGCTTCGCGCGCGAGCGCCCCGGAGCGCTTCTTTACGACGCCGATGCGTCGGCGCTCCTCGACGTGTTCTCCGGGAAGGTGCTGCCGCTCGACTGGGGCCGGGTGGCTCGCCTCGCCGAGGGGCGCAACACCGATACCGGGGCGCCCTACCTCGCGCTCCTGCGCGACGACGGAAGGCAGGTCATCCTCGCCGACGCCGGCCTGGCCTTTGCCCCGGTGACCGCCGGCACCGGCCCACTTCCGGGCCTGCCCGCGGTGGTCTGCTTCCGGGACTTCGCGGTCGCCGAGGCCCAGCTCACCCACTATCTCCTCGACCATCCCGGGGACCCCGCGACGCGCTCGCACCTCGACCTGTTCTTCTTCCTCCTCTCCATCCTCGACGGCGCCCGGGCGGTGGGCCTCGAGGTGTCTCGGGAGGAGCGGAGGCTCGAGGCCCTCCTCGCCGAGATCGAGGCGCGGCGGGGCGGGGACTAGTCCGTCGGGCGCGGCCGGACGGGCGTTCGCTCGCGCGCGAGGTCCACGAGCCGCGTCCAGAGCGCGTCGGTCCCGGTGCCCTCCTGCGCGGAGAACGGGACGACGTCGCCGGGCGCGAGCCCGAGGTCGCGCTCGACGGCCCGGGCGGCAGGGAGCCGTCGGCTGCGCGCGAGCTTGTCCATCTTGGTAGCGGCCACCACCACCGTCCGCCCCCCGTGGCGCAGGAAGGCCAGAGCGTCCTTGTCCGAGGGCTGCGGAGGGTGGCGCCCGTCCACGATCAGGACCACGGCCCTCAGCTGCTCCCGCTCGCGCAGGTAGGTCTCGATCATCGCCGCCCACCGATCGCGCTCGGCCTTCGACACCTTGGCGTACCCGTAGCCGGGCAGGTCCGCGAACGTGAGGCGCATCACCCGGTCCGCACCGGAAGGCTGCACCTCGATCGCGAAGAACTGCAGGGCCCTCGTGCGCCCGGGCGTGCTCGACACCCTCGCCAGGCCGGCCTTGCGCGTGAGCGCGTTCAGCATGGACGACTTGCCCACGTTGCTGCGGCCCACGAAGGCGAACTCGCAGGTGGCCTCGGACGGCCAGTCGCCGCGCAAGACGGCCGTGCGGAGGAAGTCGGAGGAATGGACGCGCAGGGCCATGGGGGGGTCGCCTTTGGGTCGCGGGCCGGGTCCGCGCGGCCGGCGGTGGCCCGCCGGGGGACGGGTCTAGGGGGACCGGCCGGCCGGAACCCGCTGCGGCTCCGCCGCCACCGGCTTGCGCGTCGACCGCGGCCGGTCGCCGCCGTGCTCGATGAGCTGCACGCGCCGCGCGTAGTCGAAGCGCTCCAGGGAGGGTGTGGACTCGTTGTGACAGCGGACACAGGTGCGCTCGCCCGGGTCGACGAGCCCGACCAGCCGAGCGAGCTCGCGATCGCGCATCACGTAGCTCACCGCGTAGATCTGGCCCGGGCCGTGGCAGGTCTCGCAGGAGACCCCGGGGAGGCCCTTGTCCAGCTCCGGCGCGTGGCAGGACGTGCAGCGGGAGTCGGCGCGGTTGCCTGCCGGGAGGCCGTCGTAGGCGCGGGCGTGGGCGCTCTCGCGCCAGGCCTCGTAGGCCATCGGGTGGCAGGTCTTGCAGGTCTCGGGCCCCACGAGTCCCTGCGAGAAGGCCGCCGCGGGGGCGAGGAGTGCGAGGAGGCCGAAGGGGCGCATCGGGGCCGCAAAGGTATAATGCGCCATGACCTCGCGTCACCTGGCAAACGCGCTTCTCCTCGCCGGACTGGTGTCTCCCCGGTCCGGCGATGGGTCGCCCCTGGCAAGGCATCACCCCGGGTTCCTCGTCGCTGGCGGACGTCGTGGCCCGCTTCGGCGAGCCGTCGACGAAGGGGAAGCTCGAGGGCAGGACGGCGGTGGTCTACAAGGGCGACCAGGCCATCCCCGGCACGCGGCAGGCCCAGTTCCTCGTCGGCTCGGACGGCGTGGTGGCCGAGATCAACGTCTTCCCCGCGTCGCAGCTCGACAAGGACTCCGTGGCCGGCACCTACGGCAAGGACCCGCAGAAGACGTTCACCGACGACTTCCGGCCCGTGTGGATCTACAAGGCCCTGGGGGTGATGGTGTTCTTCGGGAAGGAGGGGCTCGTGGAGGCCATCCGCTTTGGAATCCCCGAGCGCGCGCCGCCCGCAACGGGCGCTCCCTCCCGGGTGCCGCCCCCTCGCGGCGCCGCGGCCGCGCCGGCCGCGTCCGCCCCGGGCGAGTAGGCCGCCGGTCGCCGCATGCGCCTCGTCGGCCTCACCGGAGGCATCGCCAGCGGGAAGAGCTCGCTCGCGGCTGCGCTCCGGGAACTCGGAGCCCCGGTCATCGACGCGGACGCGCTCGCGCGGGAGGCGGTCCGACCCGGCAGCGCGGCCCTCTCGGCCATTCGGGCGGCCTTCGGAGAGGGCGTGCTCGCCCCGGGAGGAGACCTCGACCGCAAGCGAATGGCCGACCTCGTCTTCTCCGACTCGGGCGCGCGCGCACGCCTCGAGGCCATCGTCCACCCGGCCGTCCGGGAGGCCGCGGCGCAGGAGACCGCCCGGCTTGCCGCGGAGGGTCACCCGCTCGCGTTCTACGACGTCCCGCTGCTCTACGAGAGAGGCCTCGACCGGGAGGTGGATTGCGTGGTGGTGGTTCACGCGTCCCCGGCGGCGCAGCGGTCGCGCCTGTCGGAGCGCGACGGCATCACCCCGGAGGAGGCCGCGGCCCGAATCGCCTCCCAGCTGCCCATCGACGAGAAGGCTCGCCGGGCAGACGTGCTCGTGACGAACGACGGCGACCTCCCCTCCCTTCGCGCCAAGGCGAGGCCGCTGCTCGATGCGCTCCGTTCGGGCCTGTCCCGCAGGCTTCCCAACCGGGCCCCGGCGCGATATTGACCGGGTCCATGGGGGAACGCGCTGGCACCATCCTCGTCACCGGCTACCCGGGCTTCATCGGGCGCCGACTCGTGCGGCGCCTGCTCGAGGACGAGCGGCTCGACCGGCTCGTCGTGCTCGTGGAGCCCCACGCCGCCTCCTCGGCGCGCAAGGAGCTCGAGTCCCTCGGGGCGAAGAACGCCGAGGTGTGGGAAGGCGACGTGGTGCGCATGCACCTCGGCCTCTCCGGGGAGGAGTTCCGGACGCTCTTGCGGGACGCGGTCGAGGTGTGGCACCTCGCCGCGCTCAGCCACCTCGACGCCGAGCCGGGGGCCATCCGCAAGGTGAACGTCGAGGGAACGCGCAACGTCCTCGAGCTCGCCCGGGCGGCCCGGCGGCTCCGCCGCCTCAACCACTTCTCCACGGCATTCGTCTCCGGGGACCGCCAGGGCGTGATCCTGGAGGAGGAGCTGGAGGTGGGGCAGCGGTTTCGCAACCCCTACGAGGAGAGCAAGGCGCGGGCCGAGGTGCTGGTCCGCCGCGCCATGGGCGACGTCCCCGCCACCGTCTTCCGGCCGAGTATCGTCGTCGGAGACTCCCGCACCGGCGAGATCGACCGCTTCGAGGGCCCCTACTACCTCGCCATCCTGCTCGTCACCTCTCCCCTGGCCGTGCCGCTACCCCTGCCCGGGGACGGCGTCGCGCCGCTCAACGTGGTCCCGGTCGACTACGTGGTGGCCACGGCGCTCGCCATCGGCCGGAACCCGGAGGGTGTGGGCAAGACCATCCACGTCGTCGACCCGGCTCCGCTCTCGGCGAGGAGCGTGTACGAGATGATCGCCGCCCGCGCCCACAAGCGGCTGCCGGCGGTCTCGCTGCCGCACCGCATGGTGGAGGCCGTGCTCTCGCTCCCCCTGCTCGAGCGGTTCTCGCGCCAGCAGCGCGCCGCCCTCGAGTCGGTGAACCGTCTCGCGTTCTACAACCCGATGAACCTGCTCCACCTGCTGGAGGGGACCGGGGTTCACTGCCCGCCCATCACCAGCTACCTGGATCGGCTCATCGCCTTCGTGCGCCTCGAGTTCGAGAAACGGCGGCAGGTGGAGTCGGAGGCGGCCACCGAGGACCCCCTCGACGCTCCGGCGGCGGGCCGCCCGGGAGTGGAGGCGAGATGAAGACGCTGAGGGATTTTCGGGTCGGAGACACCTTCGAGGCAAGCCGCGCCGCCGACCGCTACCGGCCGATCTACTACGCGGCGGTGTCCGGCGACTTCAACCCCATCCACATCGACCGGGACGTGGCGCGCCTGGCCGGCTTCCAGGACGCCATCCTCCAGGGGATGTGCACCATGGCGTGGCTCGCCGACACCTGCACCGGCTACTTCGGCGACCCGGGCCGCGTCCGCCGGCTGCGCGCCCGGTTCTCCAAGCCCGTGGTCGTTGGGGACACGGTGACCCTCCGGGGCCGTTGCGTGTCCGTGGAGGGACCGCTCGTGCGCGTCGAGGTGGAGGCCGTCAACCAGCGCGGCGAGGAGGTTCTGAAAGGCGCCTCGGCCGAGGCGTCGTTCGAGGAGTAAAGACCATGGCCATCGACCCGCGCCACGTGGGGCGCCGCTACGGCCCCTTCCGGACGACCGTGTGCGCCGAGCGCATCCGGGACTTCGCGGTCACCGTCGCCGGCGGCGTCCCGGGCCACTTCGGGGTCGCCGACGGCGAGCCGCACCCGTGGTCGGTGGACGAGGGGGCGGCGGCGCGATCGCCCTACGGGGCGCTCGTGGCGCCGCCGACCTTCGGCGTGACCTTCGCCATGCATCCCTTCGCGCTCGCCTGCGCCGACCCGGAGATCGGCCTCGACCTCGTCCGGCTCCTCCACGCCGAGCAGGAGTTCGAGTACGGAGCCGTGGTCCGGCCGGGCGACGTGCTCACCACCACCGGCGAGGTGGTGGAGGTGCGCACGAAGGGTCAGCTCGACTTCATGGTCGTCCGGTCCGAGACGCGAAACCAGTCCGGGACGCTGGTCCTCGTCGGCCGCTGGACGGCGGTGGTGCGCGGCTGACCGAGGCCGCGCCCCACCGGGCGGCTATTTCCCCTTGGACTGGAGCCGCCGGTCGCGGTTCGTCCGAACCCGCAGCCGAAGCGCGTGGAGCTTGATGAAGCCCTCGGCGTCGTTCTGCTTGAAGACGTCCTCGGCCTCGAACGTGGCGAGCTTGGGATCGAAGAGGCTGCGCTCGCTCTTGCGCCCGACCACGTAGCAGTTGCCCTTGAGGAGCTTCACCCGGACGATGCCGGTGACGTCCCGGTTGACGTCGTCGACGAGTGCCTGCATGGCGAGCCGCTCCGGCGCGTACCAGAAGCCGTTGTAGACGAGCTGGGCGTAGCGCGGGATGAGCGAGTCCCGGAGGATGAGGGACTCCCGGTCCATGGTGAGCGTCGAGAGGGCTCGGTGGGCAGCGTGGAGCACGGTGCCGCCGGGCGTCTCGTAGACCCCGCGCACCTTCATCCCCACGAAGCGGTCCTCGACCATGTCGAGCCGCCCCACCCCGTGCTCGCCGGCCGCCCGGTTCAGGTGCGCGATGAGGCGGGCGGGCGTGAGCCGCTTGCCGTCCACGTTCACCGGGTTGCCATTCTCGAACCCGACCTCCACGTAGCGGGCCTCGTCGGGCGCCTTGGCCGGGTCCTTCGTCATCTGGAAGATGTGCTCCGGCGCTTCCGCCCAGGGGTCCTCGAGGATGCCGCCCTCGTGCGAGCAGTGGAACAGGTTGCGATCGGTCGAGTAGGGCTTCTCGAGCGTGGCCGTCACCGGGATGTCGAACTTCTTGCAGTAGGCGATGAGGTCTGAGCGCCCCTTCAGCTTCCACTCCCGCCAGGGGCAGATGACGCGAATGCTCGGCTCGAGCTGGTAGGCGGTGAGCTCGAAGCGGACCTGGTCATTGCCCTTCCCCGTCGCCCCGTGGCTGACGGTGTCAGCGCCCTCCAGCCGGGCGATGTCCACCATGTGCTTCGCGATGATGGGTCGGGCGAGCGAGGTCCCGAGCAGGTACATGCCCTCGTAGACGGCGCCGGCGCGCAGGGCGGGGAAGACGAAGTCCCGGGCGAACTCCTCGCGGACGTCGCGCTGCACGTACTTCACCGCCCCGGTCTTCCGCGCCTTGTCGGGGAGCGAGTCGAGCTCCTCGCCCTGCCCGAGGTCGGCGCAGAACGCGATCACCTCGGCGTCGTAGTTCTCCACCAGCCACCGCAGGATGACGCTCGTGTCGAGCCCTCCCGAGTAGGCGAGCACAACCCTGCGCCTACCGCCGGCCGTCCGGCTCGTGTTCCGGTTTCCTCTCGCGGGTTTCGTCGCGCGCTTGGCCAAGGCTTCCTCTCCTCGTAGATGAAGTGACGCGGAGGCCCCTCCGCGGCGGCGGTTTCATACCACGGATCGCGCACCCTGAGGGCCTTCGCGCGCGTCCCCCGGAGCGGGATCAGCGGATGACGCCGTCGGCAAGCAGGGTCGAGAGGATGCGGGCGGTGTCGAGCCGGGGCAGCCCGGACAGCGCGAAGAGCTCGTCGAAGTTCACCACCCCGTCGACCTGCGCGAGCAGGAAGCCGGCGCGGTGGTCGAGGTTCAGCCACATCACCTCTTCCTCGCTGATGGCGAGCCTGGGGACGTTGCTCGAGCAAGCCGAGCTTCGACTCGTACATGGCGATGAGGGTGGCTTCGTTCTGGCGAAGGTACGCGCGCGCCTCGGCGTGGTTGGGGTCGACCTTCAGGATCTTCTCGATCATCTCCAGCGATCCGGAGAAATCGCCGAGCGCGAAGAGCTCGCGGGCCCCCTCCATCCACACGTCCACGTCGTTCTTCGGCGCCGGTGGCGACCCGGGGCGCCGCTCCGGGACGAGCGGCCTGAGGTCGGACTTCTCGGCGACGGCGTCGAGCTCCAGCCCCCCGCCGGGATCGAGCACGATGGTGGCGGAGGCCGCCGGGCCATCATCCCACGGCGACGGGGCGTAGCCCGTCCCCTGGCCTGCCGCGGGCTGCGGGGGCTCGGTCGCGAGAGGAGCGACGGGTGCCGAGGGCTCGGGCCGCGCCGCGGTCGCGGGCGGTCCCGGGGGCGGCCCGGCCGCGAACGACCCGGCCGACGCCGCCCGGATCTCCGGGCGCGCCGGGCTCTCGCCCCGAAGCTGCCGGAGATAGGCTCGAGCCCGCTCGTTGCGCGGATCGACCTCGAGCGCCTCCCGCCAGCAGCGCTCGGCCTCGTCGGTCTGCCCGCGCGTGTAGGCCTTCACGCCCTGGTCGAGGAGTTCCGCAACCGTGGGCACGTGTCAGGCCTCCCCGCCAGGGATGGGGGCGCCGCCGGCTAGCCCCTTGAACAGCTGGACGGTGCGGTCGAGCTGCTCCTCGACCGCGGCCACCTGCTGGAGGTCCTGGGCGGCGATGGCAGCGCGGGCGCGCGTCACCACCACGTCGGCCTTCTGCAGCACGTCCTTCCCGAACTTGCTGCGCGTGAGTGCCTCGCGGACCTGCGGCACCAGCTCCTCGATCTCGGCGATCATGGCCTCGGCCCGGTCGCGCAGGCGCTCGAGCTCGCCCGACTGCTTGCGCTCGAGCAACTCGTCGAGGTTCTCGTCGAGGATGCGTCGCAACTCGCCCTCGGTGAGGCCCGAGGTCGCCGTCACGGTGATGGACTGCCGCTGGCCGGTGTCCACGTCGCGCGCCGACACGCCGACGATCCCGTCGGCGCTGATGTCGAACGCCACCTCGATCTCCACCTCGCCGCGCTTCCCGGGCCGGATTCCGTCCAGGATGAACTCGCCGAGGAGCTCGTTCTCGATGGCCTTGTCGCTCGCGCCCTGGAGCACCGCGATGCGAACGGAGGACTGCTGGTCCTGGACCGTGGTGAACACGTGGGTCTGGCTGGTGGGGACGGTGGTGTTCTTGGGGATGATGGTGGCGAAGTACCCTCCCACGACCATGATGCCGAGGTTCTGGGGGGTGACGTCGAGCAGAAGCACCTCCCGGTCCTTCTGCGGGTAGAGCAGCGCGTGCGCCTGGATGGCGGCCCCGAGCGCCACCACCTCCTCGGGGTGGACGCCGCGGCTCGGCTCGCGGCCGAAGAATTGCTTCACCGCCTGCTGCACCCGCGGCATGCGCGTCATCCCGCCGACGAGCAGGACCTCGCCGATCTGGGCGGCGCGGATGCCGGCGTCGCGCAGGGCCCGCTCGGTGACCTGGACGCACCGGTCCACGAGGTCCTTCGTGAGCTCCTCGAGCTTCTCCCGGGTGAGCTGCTTCGCGAGATGGAGGGCGGCCTTGCCGTCGCCGGCCGCGGCCAGGAACGGGAGGTGGACGTTGGCTCCCTGGGTGCCGGAGAGCTCGATCTTGGCCTTCTCCGCCGCGTCGCGCAGGCGCTGGAGCGCCATCTTGTCCTGGCGGAGGTCGACGCCCTGGTTCTCCTTGGCGAAGCTGAAGGTGAGCCAGTCCATGATGCGACGGTCGAAGTCCTCCCCGCCGAGATAGGTGTCGCCGCCCACCGCCACCACGTCGTAGACGCTCTTGCCGATGTCGAGAATCGAGATGTCGAAGGTGCCGCCGCCCGAGGTCGAACACCGCGACCTTCTTCTCCATCTGCTTGCCGAACCCGTAGGCGAGCGCCGCCGAGGTCGGCTCGTTGATGATGCGCAGGACCTCGAGGCCGGCGATGCGCCCCGCGTCCTTGGTCGCCTGTCGCTGGCCGTCGTTGAAGTAAGCCGGAACGGTGATCACGGCCTTCGTGACCCGGCGGCCGAAGAAGGCCTCGGCGTCCGCCTTGAGCTCGGCGAGCACCATGGCACTCACCTCGGGAATGGCGAAGGTGCGCCCCCCAGGACCACCCGGACGTCGTGCCCCTCGGGCCCGGGCACGAGCTGGTACGGGAGCACCTTGCGCGCGTCCTCGATCTCCTTCGCCCCCCAGCGCCGCCCGATGAGGCGCTTCGCCGCGAAGACCGTGTTCTCGGCGTTGGTGATGGCCTGACGCTTGGCGATGTTGCCGACGAGCCGCTTGCCGTTCTTCGACACGGCCACCACCGACGGCGTGAGGACCTGCCCGGTGCGGCTGGCGATGACCCGCGGGAACGCCGTCGATGACGGTGCCGACAACCGAGTTGGTCGTCCCGAGGTCGATGCCGATGAAGGGTTCGGTCTCGCTCATCCGAGGAAGCTCCAGCGCATGCGCCTCAGGTGCTCCCGGGCAGACTCGAGCCCGGGGTCGAGCTCGAGGGCCCGCTCGAGCTCGCGCTTCGCGCCGGACTTGTCGCCCTGCGCTTCCAGAACCTCGCCCAGCACCTCGTGGGCCGGCCCGTGGCCCGGGGCGGCGCGGACGGCCGCCTCGGCCTGGCCGCGCGCCGACTCGACCGAGCCGCGGCGGAGCGCCATCCGGGCCGCGAAGACCGCGTAGCGGGCATTGCTCGGGTCGGCGGCAGCCGCGGCCGCGGCCATGTCCAGGGCGACCTCGAGATTGTTGACCGCCTCGGCCGCGTGGGCCTTGTCCCAGAGGTCCTTCGCCTTCTCGGCGCTGCCGCGCTTGCGCGCTTCCTGGGCGAGCACCTTGGCCTCGGCGAGGGCGGGGTCCATGGCGAGCGCGGTGGCGAAGTCGTTCAGCGCCTGGGAGAAGTGGCCATCGGCGAGCTGCCGCTTCCCGCGCTGCAGGAGCTCCTGAACCCGGCCCACCCTCGCCAGCATCGGGTTGGTGCGGCCGAGCCGGGCCCGGCGCTCTCGCGTCCGTTCCTCGTCGTCGAGCCGCTTCACCTCGGCGCGGGCGAACTCGTCGGCCGGCGCCGTTTGGGCCGCGTAGGGCGCGCGGCGAGGCCTCGTTGCCGAGCAGGTCGCGCGCCTCGGTGAGGCGCCGGAAGATCTGCTCGAGGCGGGCGCGATAGCTGCCGAGCCGCTTGCCCGGATAGCGGTCTGGGTGGAACACCTTGACCTTCTCCCGGTACGCCTCGCGCGCCGCGTCGGACGGCGCGTTCCAGGGCAGCCCGAGCACTTGCCAGTGCGTGAAGTCCGACATGTGAGCGTGGGCGAAGAGGATCTCCCGACGGCGCTCGGGCTCGATGTCCACGTCTTCGGACAAGTCCGCGGGATTGAACGACGAATCCCTGGTAACGGTCGACCGGCAACGTCGTGCCTCCCGGGCCCCGCCTCCGGCGGCCGCACGCCCCCCGGTGAATCTAGCCTCCGGCAGCCGGAGGGGTCAACGTGGCAGCTACGCCTACCTCGACGCCAGGAGGAACTCGAGAAGGGCCTTCTGGGCGTGGAGGCGGTTCTCGGCCTCGTCGAAGACCGCCGACTGCGGGCCCTCCAGCACCTCTTCCTCGATCTCCTCGCCGCGGTGCGCCGGCAGGCAGTGAAGGACGATGGCCCGCGGATCGGCCATCGCGACGAGCCTGCGGTCGAGGGTATACCCCCGAAACGCCGACCGGCGCACCTCCATCTCCGCCTCCTGTCCCATGCTGGCCCAGACGTCGGTGTTGAGCACGTGCGCACCGCGCACGGCCTCCGCGGGGTCGCGGGCCATCCGGACCCTGTCCCCGGCCCGCCGCAGCAGCTCCGCCGCGGGCTCGTAGCCCGGCGGACACGCGAGGCGCAGCTGGAAGCCGAGCACGGCGGCGGCCTCGAGCCAGCTGTTGGCCACGTTGTTCCCGTCGCCGACCCAGGCGACGACGATGTCGCCCCTCGCCAGCCGGTCCTGTCCGAAGCGCTCCGCCACCGTGAGCAGGTCGGCGAGCAGCTGGCACGGGTGGGAAGAGTCCGTGAGGGCGTTCACCACCGGGACGGTGGCATGGCGGGCCATCTCCTCGAGCTTGGAGTGCTCGAAGGTCCGCACCACGAGCGCGTCCAGGTACCGCGAGAGCACCCGCGCCGTATCGCGAATGGGCTCTCCTCGGCCGAGCTGCATGTCCCGCGGCGACAGCATCATCTCGCAGGCGCCCAGCTGGTAGCACGCGACCGCGAACGACACCCGGGTCCGGGTCGAGGCCTTCTCGAAGACGAGCCCGAGCGACCGCCCGGCGAGCGGCTTTGGACCCTTGGCCCCGAGGATCTTCCACTCGGCCGCGCGCTCGAGGAGCGCCAGCATCTCGGAGCGAGAGAGATCGCTCACCCGCAGGAAGTCGCGCTTCCCCTGTGGAGCGGCGTCCATGGTCCTTCAGGGTGCGGCCGGGGCGGCGGCGATGGCGGCGGCGAGTCGCCGGACGGCCTCGTCCGCCTCTTCCTCGGTCAGGGTGAGCGCCGGAGCGAGCCGGACGACGTCGTCGCCGATCGAGTTCGCGAGCAGGCCACGGCCTCGGGCCTCCGATACCACGTCGCCGGCCCCGACCCCCCGCAGCACCACGCCGAGCAGCATTCCCCTGCCCCGAACGCCCGCCACGCGGCCCCCCAGGGCCGCGATGCGCTCCCCGAGCCGAGCCGCCACGCGGCTGGCGTGGGGAAGGATGGCGCGGATCTCCCGCAGGGACGCAAGCCCGACCGCCGCAGCCAGGGCCGACCCGCCGAAGGTGGCAGCATGGCTGCCGGGCGTGAGGTGCGCGCCCACCTCCTCCGAAGCGAGGAGCGCGCCCATGGGGAAGCCGTTCGCGAGTGCCTTCGCCGAGCTCAGCAGGTCCGGCGCGACCTGGTCCCACTCGTGGGCCCATAGCTTGCCGGTGCGCCCCATTCCAGTTTGCACCTCGTCGAGACAGAGCAGCACGCCGGCCCGTCGCGTCAGCTCGCGCGCCGCGGCGAGGTAGCCGGGAGGCGCCGGCAGCACGCCACCCTCGGCCTGGATGGGCTCGACAACGAAGGCGGCTGCCTTGGGACCCAACGCCGCCTCGAGCGCGGCGAGGTCGCCGAAGGGCACGTGCCGGACTCCCGGCACGAGCGGCTCGAACCCGTGGTGGTACTTCTCCTGGCCCGTGGCGGTGAGCGCGAAGAGCGTGCGTCCGTGAAAGGAGTTCGCGCAGGCAACGATCTCGTGGCGCTCCGGGTGGCCGCGATCGGCATGGTACTTCCGGGCGAGCTTGAACATCGCCTCGTTGGCCTCGGTGCCGCTGTTGCAGAAGAAGACGCGCCGGGCGAAGAGCGACCCGTGGATGAGCTCCTCTGCAAGCTCCACGGCCCTCTCGTTGTAGAAGAGGTTGGAGACGTGCCACAGCTTCCGCGCCTGCTCCTCGAGAGCGCGCACCAGGGCCGGGTGGCAGTGGCCGAGCGCGTTCACCGCGATGCCGCAGATGAGGTCCAGGTACTCGCGACCGTCGGCGTCCCAGACGCGGCTTCCCTCGCCTCGGACCAGGACGAGCGGGGCCTGGCGGTAGTTCGGGGTGAAGACGGACTTCGCCCGCGCGATGACGGACGCGTTCGCGGTCATGGTGGGCTTATAGCACGGGGCCGGCTGGTGCGCCGCTCGGCTGCCCGCCCGCGGCGCCGAGGCGTCACAGGATGTAGCGGGAAAGGTCCTCGTCCCGGGCGATCCCCTCGACCCGCTCGCGCACGTACCGTGCGTCGATCGGAATCCGGGCCCCGCCCATGTGGTCGGCGTCGAACGAGATCTCGTCGAGCAGGCGCTCCATCACGGTGTGGAGCCGCCTCGCCCCGATGTTCTCGGTCCGCTCGTTCACCTCCGCGGCGATCCGGGCGATCTCCTCCACTCCATCGTCCTGGAACACCACCTCGACGCCCTCGGTCGCGAGAAGCGCCGCGTACTGCCGGGTGAGCGAGCTCGACGGCTCGCGAAGAATGCGCGCCAGGTCGGCCCGCGTGAGCGGCTCGAGCTCCACGCGAACGGGGAAGCGACCCTGCAACTCGGGGATGAGGTCGGAGACCTTCGCCACGTGAAACGCCCCCGCTGCGATGAAGAGCACGTGGTCGGTGCGCACCATGCCGTACTTGGTGTTGACGTTCGAGCCCTCGACGATCGGAAGGAGGTCTCGCTGGACACCCCCGCGCGAGACGTCGGGGCCAGCGCCCGACTCTCGCGACGCGATCTTGTCAATCTCGTCGATGAAGACGATGCCATGGTTCTGGG
Source organism: uncultured delta proteobacterium (assembly GCA_963754915.1). Classification (GTDB taxonomy): domain Bacteria; phylum Myxococcota; class Myxococcia; order Myxococcales; family Anaeromyxobacteraceae; genus DATJZG01. Next base: position 122,239 of record CAVWHZ010000014.1, read on the forward strand.
CGCGGTCGACCGCCTCCCGGACGACGCGCTCCATGTCCACGAGGCGAGCCGCCTCCTCTTCGGTGAGCACCTCGAGCGCCTCCTTGACCCGGAGCTTCTTGCGGCGCTTTCGGCCCCCGCCGAAGATCGAGCCGAGCGGTCCCTGTCCCATCTGCTGGAACATCTCCTGTAGCCCCTGGGCCATCTCCTCCATCCCCGGCCCGGCCACCATGGGCAAAGACGGCGTGGCCCGCTCTGGCACCTCGACCTCCACCTCCTCGTCGTCGAGGGTTCCGGCCCGCAGCCGCGCGCGCGCCCGCTCCCGGTCTCCCGCGGCCCCGCCGTAGGCAGCGAGCACGCGGTCCTCCGCCGACTCCCGGGCGCGTCCCCGGAGCTTCTCCACCTCTTCCTCCTTCACGAGCTTCACGGCCGCCTCGACCAGGTCGCGGATCATGGCGTCGACGTCGCGCCCCACGTAGCCCACCTCGGTGAACTTCGAGGCCTCCACCTTGACGAAGGGAGCATCGGCGAGCCTCGCCAGCCGGCGCGCGATCTCGGTCTTTCCGACGCCGGTCGGCCCGATGAGGATGATGTTCTTGGGCAGGATCTCGTCGCGAAGCTCGGCCGACACCCGCTGGCGGCGCCAGCGGTTGCGCAGCGCCGTCGCCACCGCGCGCTTGGCGGCGGCCTGCCCGACGATGTGGCGGTCCAGCTCGGCAACGATCTCCCTCGGGGAGAGGCCCTTGGCTTGCACTAGAGCTCCTCGATGGTGAGGTGGTCGTTCGTGTAGATGCAGATCTCGGCGGCGAGCTTCATCGCCTCCACGGCCACGCTGCGGGCCGGGAGCGACGAGTGGGCGAGAAGGGCCCGGGCCGCCGCGAGCGCGTAGGGCCCCCCCGACCCGATGGCCGCGGCGGCCCCACCCTCCACCGGGTCGGGATCGATGACGTCGCCGGCCCCGGACACCATGAGGACGTGCTCCCGGTCAGCGACGAGCAGGAGCGCCTCCAGGCGGCGAAGGAACCGATCGGTCCGCCATTGCTTCGCGAGCTCAACCGCCGCGCGCGGCAGCGCGCGGGCGTGCTCTTTGAGCTTCTTCTCGAAGCGCTCGAACGTACCCGGCATCGATCCCAGTCGTCCTCTCACTTAGGGCGGCAGTCTAACCGTGCGGTCTCGCTACCGCCAACCAGGCTGCCCGTGCGCCTCCCTGACCACAAGGCAGGGCGACCCGTACCGGAAGGAGCCGGCCATGTAACCCGCGAACGCGGGGGCCGGCGCCGGTCAAGCTCACGGGTGCGCGGCGGTGCCGGTCCCCGCCGTTGAAAAAGGCGAGGCCGCCAGGGTCGGGGGACACGAGGCGGCCTCAAGGATCAGGCGCGGTGGGAGGGAATCCTTCGCGCCACTACCACGCGGTACTCGGAACCCCGGAAGGCGCGAATACCATGCCGAATTCTAGCAAGAACCGATCCCAAACCCCAGCCGGCGCGAAGGCGAAGAAGGGCGCCACCCTCGACGCGACCCCGGGGGCGCCGGGCGCTCCTGTGGCTCGCCATAAGGGCGTCGTCACCTTCGCCGACGCAATCCCCATCGGCACGCCCGCGAAGCTCGTGGCCGACAAGCTCGCCGAGAGCGGACTCACCCCGGCTCACGCCAAGGTGCTCGGCGTGCGGGCGTTGTCGGGCGCGGAGCTGCGGGCGTTCAGGCGGCGCCTTCACGAACAGCACGGCGCAAGCGGGGCTCTACCTGCCCTGCCACGGCATCGACGGCAAGCCGGTCACGGTGGACGGCGAGCCCGTCTACCGGGTGCGGCTCTTGCCCACGCCGAAGAGGGGCCCGAAGTACCTGTCCCAGGTAGGCACCCCGTCCCACCTCTACTTCCCCCGCACCTTCAATCGCTGGCCCGAGGTCGCCGACGACACGACGGTTCCCATCCTCATCACGGAGGGAGAGCTCAAGGCAGCCGCGGGGTGCATCCACGGGTACGCGACCATCGGACTCGGCGGCGTCACGATGATCTCCCAGAAGAAGAAGGGGGTCTCCTGGCTACCCGACTTCGACCTCATGAGGTGGAAGGACCGGCCGGTCTTCATCGTTTTTGACTCCGACGCGAGCGTGAAGCCCGACGTCACCGCCGCGATCTACCGCATCGGCCGGAAGCTCACCGACCTCGGCGCCATCGTGAGGACGTGCTCGATCCCGGCGGTGGACGGGCTCGACAAGACGGGCCTCGATGACCTCCTCGTCCAGGGCGGCCGGGCGGCGATGGACGAGGTGATCGCCGAGGCGACGCCCTTCGAGCACGGGCTTGCGCTCACCCGGATGAACGACGACGCGATCTTCATCCGCGAGCCGGTCGCCATCCTCGACCGGCGGAACGGCAAGCTCCTGAACGAGCGCCAGTTCCGGCTCGTCTACGCGAACCGCTGCCACCTCGTCCCCGCGGGCGAGAAGATGAGGGAGGTCTCGACCGCCGCCGAGTGGCTCAAGTGGCCGATGCGCGCCGAGGTCGCCGGCCTCACCTACGCGCCCGCGCTGCCGGGCGAGCGCCGGGACATCGTGGACGGTCGGTGGAACCTCTGGCCCGGCTGGGGCGTCGAGCCGGCCCCGGGCGACGTCGGCCCGTGGCACGGGCTCCTCAATCACGTCTTTCAGGGCGCCGAGGCGCAAGCCCGCGAGTGGTTCGAGCGCTGGCTCGCCTACCCGCTCCAGTACCCGGGGACGAAGCTCTTCACCGCGGCGATCATCTGGGGGCCCCAGGGCGTCGGCAAGGGCCTCATCGGCGAGACGGTGCGGATGATCTACGGCGAGGCGGCGGCGCTGCTCGAGGAGACCCACCTCCACGACAAGAACAATGCGAGCTGGGCGACGAAGCTCTTTGCTCAGGGCGACGAGATCACCGGGAGCGAGTCCAGGAAGGAGGCGGACCGCCTGAAGGCGATGGTTACGAGCCCGACGACCTGGATCGAGGAGAAGTACGTGGCGAAGTTCCAGCTGCCGAGCCAGCTGAACTACTACTTCACCTCGAACCACCATGACGCCTTCTTCATGGAGGATGACGACCGCCGGAACTTCGTCCACGAGGTGACGAGCGGGAAGCTCATCGAGGCGGCGCACGGCAAGCGCTTCATCGAGGGCTTCATCCGCTGGCGGGCGGGCGCGGGCCGGGCCGCCCTGTTCGACTACCTGCTCAACCTCGACCTGGACCACTTCGACCCGAGCGTGCCGGCGCCGATGACGAAGGCGAAGGGCGAGATGATCCGCGCCGGCAAGGGGCCCGTCTACCGCTGGACCCACGACCTCGTGACGGATCCGGTGGCGACGCTGCGCGAGGTGGCGGGCGTCGGCGGAGATCATCGGCCGCACCGTCGAGGCCGGGCTCGACCTGCTCGACTTCGGCCAGTTGAAGGCGGCGCTCCAGTCGGCCGATGTCGTCGCGAGCGGGAAGCTCAACGACACGCTCATCGGCAAAGCGCTGCGCGAGGCCGGGGTCATCCGCCTCGACGTCACCAAGGTCGATGGGCGGCCGGTGAAGCTGTTCGCCATCCGGAACCAGAAGCGCTGGCGGGCGGCCGACCACGGCGAGCGCGCGGCGCACTTCAAGGATCATGCGGTGAAGGCGCTCCCTCCTAGGTACTGAGGGGCAAGGCGGTCAAAGAGGGGCGGTTTCCGGTTACCGGTTTTCGGCTGGAACCGGTAACCGCGCTCCTCCTTGGTCGCCTCTTTGGTCGCGGGTCCCCGGTCGCCGGTCAACGCCCGACGCTCCCCTCCCCCGGCCCCGGTCACGCGCTGGACGGGAAAGCGCGAGCTGGAGCGGGATTGACGTCATTGACGCTGGGTTACCGGGTTACCGGAGCCCTGGACGGGGGGCGGTAACCCGTAACCGGGCCTGAATAGGCCCTCTGAAGGCTATAGTTACCGGTTACCGGTTTGGAAGAGAAGTGGATGAGTAGAGAGAAATTAGACTGTACGTATAGAAATAGTTTTGGGGTCGCAAACCGGTAACCCGGTAACCGTGAGATTCCCCATCGCCCCGCCCTCCCGAAGGAGGTGGGCGATTACGACAGCTCCTCAATCGTCAGGTGGTCGTTGGTGTAGATACAGAATCTCGGCGGCGAGCTTCATCGCCTCCTCGGCGACGCTCTTCGCCGGCAGCGCGGAGTGGGCGAGGAGCGCGCGGGCGGCGGCGAGTGCGTAGGGCCCACCCGACCCGATGGCGGCGGCGGCGCCGCCGGGAGTGGGGTCGGGCTCTATGACGTCGCCCGACCCGGAGATCACGAGCACATGCTCCCGGTCGGCCACGAGGAGCAGCGCCTCCAGGCGCCGGAGGAAGCGGTCGGTCCGCCACTGCTTCGCCAGTTCAACCGCGGCGCGCGGGAGCGCCTTCGCGTGTTCCTTGAGCTTCTTTTCAAACAGCTCGAACAGCGTGAAGGCGTCGGCGGTGGCGCCCGCGAAGCCGGCGAGCACCTGGCCCTCGGCGAGCCGCCGCACCTTCTTCGCTCCTGACTTCATGACCGTCTTGTCGAGCGTCACCTGCCCGTCGCTCGCCATCACCACCTGGCCGTCGCGCCGGACGCAGAGCACCGTCGTTCCGTGGATCATGGAAACGATGTACCGCGGGGCGAGGGACGGGGCAATCGAAGCTGCCTGCTTGGCCCTCGACGCGATGCGCTTCCCTCTAATGCTTCGCACACGTCCCGTTGGTGCAGACGAGACCCGTTGAGCATTCGTCATCGCAGACGCACGTCCACCCGATGAGTCGAGTGTGATGTTCGGACGTCTCGCACCGCTGAACGCGCTGGTTCTTGGGAAGGGCTGGGCCGGAGAGAACCTTGAACTTGATGTCGCTGACTGTCGCATCGGAGACTTCAATGTTCCAGTCGCGGTACGCGATGATCTTCGACTGCTCCAAATCGTACTGCGCTTCGACGTTGTAGTCGGTCTTGAGCGCGGCGCCCCGCTCATCGACGTGGTACTCGCGGTACGCGACGCGGATCCAGTTTCGCTGCCCCGGCGCGTTACCCATGAACCCCAGGTAGATGAGCTCCTGCCTGAAGCCGTCGACAGCCCGGCCCTCGTGGTGTCCGACGGCAGAGTCTATGGCGACCTCGCTTGTCCCAACCGTCTCCACTCGCACCATCGGGCTCCCCACCGTGGCGCGGGTCTCCTTGCCGATCTGGTAGCTCGCGGTCGACATGCGAGTGCTATTCGTGACAGTAGTGGTGGCGCATCCGCAGACGACCAGAGCCAATGCGGTCGAAGTAAGGAGTCTGGCCATGGTCGGGACCCTCTGTGCGGGTGTACGGGTAGCGTAGGCCCTCGGGCTCGCCTACACGTTGACGCCGGTCAGATTGAGGTGCCCAGCGCACTAGACTTTCGACGGACGGCAGCCCTAGCATTCCTCCCCGTGCGAAGCCCGAGAAACAAGGCGCGCGAGTGGTTCTGGTACATCGCTGCGGCCCTGCTCGCGGCATTCCTCATCTGGGGGGCTCTTCTCGCCCTACGGGATTTCATCCGTGACGTTCTTGAGGTTGGGTTTGTTGGGGTCCTCAAATTCGTCGGGCTTGCCATTGGAGTGCTCCTCATTCCCCTGATGCTCGGCGTGGCCGACCGCTTGAACAGCGTGGCGGTGAGGAGGGGCCTGAAGATTCGGCAGCTCCTGTGGGAGGGGCTTACGGGAGAGCCCACGGAGCGCACGATTGCGTTGAACAACGCGGCGCAGGTGGTAGCCAAGGCCGAGGCGAATCTCGCGCGAGCGCAGCTCGTAGCCCAGACCCAAGCGCCGCCCGTCTGGGATATGGAGCGGGAGGTCGAGAATCTGAATCGGGCCCTGGCGCTCAAGAATGATCCGGCCCTCCGCCAGGTTCGCGACGACGCGGCTGAGCGGCTCAAGGTGATGGAGTCAAACCTAGAGACGGTGAAGAGGGCCGAGGCTGACGCTCAGGCCGCGCTGACCGAGGCCCAGATCGAGCAAAGCTGTACATGGGCGGAGGGCACGGTGTTCCGCGGTGTTCGGTTAGAGCGCAAACCAAAGTGAGGTAACCGCTCCTGGGTTCGGCACTACCGGAACTGATGTGAGGTGAGCGCGTCGATTCTTGCTTGAAGGTCGGTAGATACAGCACGGCCCTCGGTCAGCTACCCCGAGGGCGTGTCCTTACTTCAGCGCCGCGACGACGCGATCCCGCCACGCCACGAGGTCGTCGATCTGCTCCCGGAACTCCACGAAGTTGGCCGGCACATTCTCCGTCAGGACATCCGGGAAGGACAGCCTCTGCCACGCGCGCTCCAGCGCCAGCGCTGCGTCGAGGTAGTCGGAGAGTGCTCCTAGCGCCGCCTGCTCCTCAATGGTCATGGCTTCCTCCTGCGAGTAGAGCGGCGCCGTCCGCGCACGCCGCCGAGTGCCCAGAACACGACGAGGACCGCAAAGACGTAGAAGCCGACCATCGCTAGTCCGCCTGGACCGTGACGTCGGGCAGGACGTCGGTGTCGGTGATCTCGAGGTGGACGTTATCGACGGAGCAGGTGCGGCCAAGCTGCGGACCGAGCACCACCACGGTCCTGTCGATGAGCCGCGGGTCGCGAACGGCGAGCGCGGCCAGGTCTTGAAGAAGCTCGCGCAGGGTCATGACTGCTCCTCCGCGCCCGCATCCTCGATGGCCTCGCCCTCGGTCGTGAACGGTCCGACGGGATCGCCGTCCCACAGGCAGCCCGGGAACCCCGCCGCCCAGAACCAGCCCTTCGGTGCGCGCCACACCTCGACGCTCCCGTAAGCCTCACCCGTCTCCGGGTCCTTGAACTTGAGGTACATCGCCCTTCCCCTTTCGGCCCTGGCATCGTCAGGAGCGGTAGGGCCAGCGTCCGCTCGACCCTGGAGCGGTGCTCCAGGGTTTCGCCTACGCGGTGGGCTTCACCGGTTCGGCGACGGGAGCGGGCGACGGTGCGGGTGCGGGCTTCGCGCTCGTGGGAACGCTCGAAAGCCCGTGCGCGGCGAGGAGGGCCAACGCCGACTTCTCACCGGCGCGGAACTCACGACTGAGCTCGTTTCGGTACCAGCCGCAGTAGTGACGCGGTAGCGGCGCGCCGTCCTTGCGCTTGAACCCTTCCGCGTCGAGCATCTCCATGATCTCAGCGTTCGCGAACCCCTGGCAGATCAGCTCGCGCGTGCGGCTTCTGACATTCACCTTCGGCGCGGCGGGCGCCGGGGCGGGAGCCACGACCTTCACCGGCTCCGGTGCGGGAGCCTCGGCCTTCTGCTCCACCGGTGCGGGCTCCGGCGCCGTCTCGACCTTCTGCTCCACGGGCATCGGTGCGACGGGGGTGATCTCGCCCGTCGCGAGATTCAGCTCGGCGATGACCGTGCCCTCGGGCGGGATCCCTGGCAGCTCTGGCAGCGTGCCCTCCCGCTTGTGCTTCTCGGCCAGGGCCTTGGTCTCCGAGTGGGACCGCTCCTTCTTCTGGTTCTTGTGCTTGGCCATCGTGTTCCCCTTTGAGTTGGTCGGCGGGCGGGGCGCCCGTCTCGACGTTTTGACTCTAGGGAAAGTGCGCGAGCACAAGAAAGGCTCTGCTCGGGGCTTTGAACTCCTCGTCATTACGCCAGTTAGTGAAGTGCTCGACCAACTGCTCCAGCCGTTGACCCTCGAGCACCGTGCGACGGGAGTGCGACGGGATCTGAGGGAATGATCGTGACGGGGCGTGAAGGTCCCGGGGGCGACGGCCCGCGAACCCCCCGGACCTCGCGCGAGACGGGCCCCGCGACGGCCCGCCGGGCAATCTAGGCGCCCGGCTCCCGGGCGCGGCGCCGGGCGGTAGGGGTCTCGTAGCGGCGAGCGGCGCGGATCGCCCGGCGGGCGAGCTAGGGGCCTAGAACGCGAAAAGGCCCGGTCAGGGGCCTTTTCGCTACCGCGGCGACGGCGAGCTAGGCGGCGACGGGAGCGGCGACGGGAGCGGCGACGGGAGCCGGGGCGACGGACCCGGGGACGGCGGCGAGCCCCGCGGCGGCGAGGGCGGCGAGCGTAGACTTCGCCCCGCGCTTCGCTTCGCGCCGCATCTCGGAGCGATACCAGGAGACGTAGTACGGGGGGATCGGCGAGCCGTCGCGGCGGACGTAGCCTTCCCCCCGGACGACGGCGAGAGCGGCGGCGTTCGAGTACCCCGCGAGGACAAGGCTGCGGACCCGGGCCCGGAGCGCGGGGCGGGTCGGGGCGACGGCGACGGGAGCGGCGACGACGGCGACGGGAGCGGCGACGACGGGAGCGACGTTCTTAGCGGTTTTCACGGGTAGCCCCTTTGCGAGCCGGCGGGAGGGATTCCCGCTCGACGCCGCGAACGTACGCGCGCCGATCGCGACCCGACAGAACCTGAGCAGGGCTTTGCGCCCGTCTTTGTCAGGTAAGGTCGCGTTCTACTCCGGGTCGCTTTTACTCCGCGCAAACCTGAACAGGCGGGGTCGCCGCCGTCTCGCTCGTTCGGGCTGACACCCGCCCGACCCGCGCCTGTCCAGGTCGTCCGGGTCCGGGTCTACTCCCCGTGAACTAGGTGGCCCCTCCGGGTTCCAGGACCCCTCCCCCGGGGGCCCTCCAATCGCACCAACCCCCCCGAAGGGACCGCGCCTCAATCGCTTTCTTTTGCCCGGAGTTTCGAGGGCATTTGACGAATCACATTTTTGTGATCCACGGCCCTGAATGGACGGTGGCGAGCATCAGCGGGAGCGGTGCGACCAGCGGTGGACGGCGGTCAAGCGGCCTCGCCCCTTCGCTTGGAACCTAAGCATTCACCCGTCGTCACGCCAGCCGGAAAGGCGGGGCTCCTGCGCGGCACGTCGTAACCGGCGAGAGGTGGCGAACGTCCTCACGATCCGCTCTCGGCGCTCAACCGCCCTACAGCCGAAAGCGTGACCGTCTCATCGGCCTTGGCCCCGGCGAGTGGGCCGCGGGCCGCCGCGCACCGGGCTCGAGCCACGCCGGCCGCCATGCGATCCATTCACAGAAGCGCGGGAACCGGTGGCCGAGCACCCGGGCGTCGAGCGCTTCCAGCAGCCGGAGCAGCCTAGTTCTGAAACTCATCCGATGGGTCGCCCGTCGGCACCGGCCGCTGGACGACCTTTTCGCGATCCTGCGGCGTCGCGCCAAATTTTTGAAGCACGTACAGCAAAATCTTCTCGCTTGCGGCCATGATGCCGATCTCCGGCCTGGGCCTCTGCGTCGTGGGCGTCACGAAGGTGAGCCCCTCGCGCCGGAGAGCCAGCTCGCACTTGCGGATCTGGGCCAGGTTCCTGGCGCCGATCTCAAAGACAAAGATGTCTTGCCGGCTGAAGATGTTGAGCGGCTCGATGAGCTGGCGAAGCTCCTCCCAGCACGCGGCCTCGATGCCGTCCATCGCGGGGTCGTACTCGCGGGCCGTGGGGATCGGCTCGATGGCGAGCTTCAGCTGCCCCGGCCGCGGGCCCCTGGGCCGCGACCGCAGGTGGTCGGGCTTCGCGGGCTGACCGCGCCCGAGCCCGATGGTTCCGTTTCCGCCAGCCATTCGTACCTCCTGAAGGTGAGTGACGACCAGTGTATCCGGAGGGGCCCACCCGCGACAGGTTATCGGGCTGGATTTCTGCTCGGAGTGTATCTACTATCGGTCACACCGGGGTTCACGAGGCCCCGGTGGGGGCAACTGGAGGGCGTGTGTTACCTCGATGGCGCGCGCTCGCTCACGCTGTCCCCGGACGGCCTCGGTGCTTGGCGCCCCTCCAGTCGCCGGCACCGAGGCTCTCCGAATCACCTGAACTGGGGGTTCGCAATGTCGTTGGTCGCCGAAGCCCGACGGAAGCTGGACGAGATGCGAAGCCGCGCCGAAGCGAAGGGCGCCCGCGCCGACCGCGTGAAGAAGGTCTTGAACGAGGCCGAGCAGGCGCGGCAGGCCGCCGTCGCCGCCGAGGTGGAGCTGGCCCGCGCCGAGGCCAGCGAGATGGTTCGCGAGTACGGGGCCATCGTCACCCGACTCGCGTCCCAGAGCGCCGCGCTCGCAAGGCTCACCCTGACGGCCCGCGAGCACGTCGCGGTGAGCTTTGCGGAGCTTCAGGCCGCGGTCGCGGCGGCCGGCGCCGCGTTCGACCGCATCCCCCTCGCCGCCCGCGATGGCCTCCCGCTGGCAGGCGACGTCACGCCCTGGGCGACGATCTTGACCCACGACGGCCTCGACCTGCTCGCGGTCGCCGCCCGCCTCTGCCCTCCGGAGCCGAAGAAGTGACCGCCGCGGCGGCCGTCCTATACGAGAGGAGAAGCGATGGGAACCCGAAAGCCAGTAGACCAGCTGTACCTTCCCCCGAGCGGCGGTGACGAACTTTTCAACCGCCAGATGAAGAAAATTGTGGGTCCCCGAGCGAGGGCGTGGGGCCGAGCCTACCTCGCCGCCATCTGTGATGAGGGGATGCGGCTCTCGATGATCTCGGCGGCTGAGCGGAGCGGTGTCCGCCTCACCTGCCAGTCGTGCGGGTCGAAGATGATCCGCGTGCCGGGCCGCGCCTACGCGGTCTGTGTCGGCAATGTTGACCACGGGACACTCGGCCGGAAGCGCGCGGCCGTGGCGCGAAGCGAGATCCGGGTGCTCGCCCGCCGTCGGGCTATCGTTGACTTGATGCAGGGAGCCGACCCGAAGAAGATCGCACCCGCGATGCGGCTCGCCGAGGGCAAGCCGCCACCGAAGCGCCGGTAGGGGTGACCGATGGGAGACGGCTATCGCACGCACTACGACCGATTTGCCCTCCAAGCGATCTACGAGGCCCGGTGCGAGGCCATCGCCACCGAGGCCGCAAGCCCCTTCCTGAAAGCTGAGAATGATCTAGCGAACGCGGCCGTGGCGATCGGCCGGGCCGCGAGGGCCATCGCAGGCAGGAACGAGCCCGCTTTGGTCCGCGAGATCGCGTCGATCAGCCTCAGGACCCAGCGGGTGAGCCGCGCGCTCGTCGTCGCTGCCAGGGGCCGCGCCGCCCAGGCCACCGAGGGCGTCCCCGTCCCCCACGGCGCCCAACGCCCGGGCGGTGGGCTACCGCCGCGGCACGGCTAGATGGCCTTGAACCACTCGGGTTCGACCGTCACCCGCTCGACTTGTTCGGTGCGGACGCCCAGCTTTAGCCGCCGAAGGAGTGCGACCAACCCCTCTCCGTCGATGAGGTCGATGGGCGGAGCGCCATCGCGGGTCGCTTCCTCAACCGCCGCGGGTGTGAATCGGCTGGTCGTCATGATTAGGCCCTTGTCGGTCCTCCCGACCATCGCGCCCCGGAAGTCCCGCACCGTCGCCGGGTCTACGGTCTGACGCCACCGCTTGCACTGAAAGATGACGTGAAAGGTCAGGACCTCTTGGAGCCGAAGCAGACCCACCCCGTCGATGCCGCCGTCGCCTGACCGGCCTGTAACGGTCACTTCAACGAAGCCGCTTTCACGGAGGACCCGCTGGCAGAGGCGCTCGAACGCGGCCGGAGGCATCTCGTGGAGAAGCTCAAGAAGGTCATGCTTCCAGTCCGCGGGCGCGGCTGACTCGCCATCGTCGTCGCCCTCCTCGCCGCCCTCGCCCGGTTCCTTCTCGTGACGCTTCCGGGTCCCGCGCCTCTTGAGCTGGACCTCGCGGGCGATCTTCTTCTCATCGACCTGATCGACCTTCGCGCCTTCCGGTGTGACCGACCAAACACCGCGTTCGCTGTTGGTGACAAGGCCCGCCGCCTTGAGATATGTGCGCGCCCACGCGATCCGGTAGGCGACCTCGCTCTGCCCTCCGTGCTCTGGGTCGTGCGGGATCGCCAAGACATCCTCGGGCAGCTTCATGTCTGCCGCGATCCGAATGTTGAGTTCGTCAATCGAGGCGGACCCCCCTAGCGCCTTGAGCGCCTTGAGCAGGGGATTGAAGTAGCGGCGATACTCAGGAACTTGGGGCTCGGCCATCTAGCGGCTCCCCTTTACCCAATTGCAGCGCGGGCACAGAAGTTGGAGATTTTCCCAAGAGGTGGGGCCACCCACCGAGTAGGCCACAATGTGGTCCGCGTGCAGGCTCTGCCTCTCGAGAAGAGTGTGTGCTGCCCAGCCACACCCACGACAACGAACCCCTCCGATAGAGCTATCATACTCCGCGCGAATGGCCGCATCTCGATAGCTCGGAGGGAACAGCCTTTGCCGAGGATCGAGGGTTTCCAGTACTCGCGGGCGCGGCCCATTCACGCGTCACTCCTCCCGCTTGAGCACCTTCTTGAGAGTCGTTCGGATAGCGGAAAGCTGCGCCTGGTAGCCCTTCTTCCCATCCCACCGGCCTCTGCTCTTTGGCATGGTGACCCCGTGCATGCTCGCGATGTCGACGGGCTTTCGGACCAGCTCTACGACGAACTCCCATCGATCATCGGGAACGTCGCTCGGCGACACGCCCAGCTTGTACGCAGCCCCGACCACGGCCGCCATGTATCGGTATTGGCTTACAGATAGGCTGGGGCCCTTGGCCATCAGCGCCTTGAACCAGGATTCGAAGAATGGAAACAAGTTGGCGCTAATCTCCTCGCTCGTGGCGACCAGTGGATGTAGATGCGGATTCCGGTCCTGAAACTGGAGCTGTGCGCATAGAGCATCGAGGGCGCTGTCTACCGACTGGTCATACGAGAAGTTCATGCTTTTCAGGGCATCGTCGTTCGCGAGCAGCTCTCCTAGCTTCTCAAAGTAAGCCGACGCGATTGCCCATAGGAACATCTCCGAAGGTGTTTGCCCCTTCGCGACTTCCTTTCCATTCCACCAGTCCTTCCAGTCGCCGTACGTATCGTCGTGCCAAGGAAACGTGAGCCCGAACCGATCGGCCGCAGTCTTGAGGAATCTTCGCGGGCCGGACCGGTCTGTGTCGAAGATCCCAGAAATCCGTACGAAGGTGACCGAGGGTGACTGCTCGCCGTAGTACGCGAGGCGAATATCCTGACCCGAGAGAGGCTCGCCGCCCTTGTTGATTCGGCGGAACGTTTCGAGCCGAAGGGGCCCAAGGTTCCGGAGCTTGATGACGGTCAGCCGGTATCTCTTGAACGCTTCTTGGTACGGGGTGGGAAGTTCTGTGTAGACCTTGCCAGCGTAGTGGACGCTTTGTGGCGAGAGGTATGATGCCTCCTCGGCTGAGACGAGACGAAGCGTGTTTTCCCAGAACCCGCGCAGCGTCATCAGGCGCTGCTGACCGTCCACCACCGAGTCCACCTCGATCCCCTCCTTCACGTCGACCTCGAAGAAGAAGGCGGGCATCGTGAGGTTGTTGATCACGGACTCGATGAGGAGAGACTTCGCTTCGTCGTCCCATTGATCTGCGTCGCGCTGGTAGTCGGGGATCACAAGCGTCCCAGCTTTCAGCTGGTCCATCACCGTCTGTACGTTCGTGGATTCGGCGGTACTCGACTCAGCGATGGCGGGACGCGGCGGCTGTGGGACGGTAGGCATAGTCTTTCTCCCCGTGACTGGCCTGCGCTCGAACGGTAGCACAGCCGTCGCTGTGGATTGCTTGTCGCACTGACATGCTAAGACTTGATCGTGATCCAGACCCTCTGGGCGGTCCTCGGCGGTGTCGCCACCATCCTCGTCGCGCTGGCCGTACTTCGGCGACAGGAGGGCATCAAGCGCCAGGAGGAACTGTGGGCCGGCATGCGGAAGCTGCGCGCCGACGTCCTGGTGAGGTCGCTCGAGGCCGTTGGCCGCTACCATAACTTGCGGGATCGGCACCTCCAGTCCGCAGAAGCGTCGGCCCGAATCCGCCTGGAACTGAATGCGCTGGAGCGGGAAGTCGCTGGCGTCCCCGGGTTCGTCACGGCCCACGTACCGACCATCGGCAGGGTAAGGGACCCGAGGGCTGAGCTGGAGGCGAAGAAGCAGGAGGCCGCCCAGGCTCAACTGAAGGCCGACGAGCTGCGGGATCCGGAGATGCGCGCAGCCGTGGAACTCGTCGATCTGTTGGCGCGCGACCAGTTTCTGCTCGGCCCGCTCGCTAACCTGCTGAGCGAAACCTTCCGGGCCATGGGTAGCGCGGAGTCCGCGAAGCAGCTTAGCCAGTCCGTCAATCGGCTCCACGACGCGCTCGAAGAGTGGATCCCTCCGTTAGAGCGGTACACGAAGGGCTGAACTGCCGGTGGCAGGGAAGGTAGAACAAGGCCCACCGCCCGGTGGAACCTCGCGCCGCGTCGTCTGGTCCGCGCTTACTTCATCAATCGGACCCACCCTCGGGTAGGGCCCCCTCCGGGAAACGCCTCATAAGCGAAGCCAGGAGGTCGTTTTCCGGCCACCGGGCGTCCCGGACGGGTGCGGGCAAGCGGATCCGCCGCCACCTCGCCCCCGGCGCCGATCACGCGGTCGCCGAGCACCCGGGCGAGCCCGATCCCCCGGTACTTCCCTCGAACGGATGACCAATGATCACCGCTTGAAATTGGGCTTTGCGCGAGATCCCCCGCCGACCCGAGGGAAGCGTTTTGAGAATTGGGAGATCGCCGCCAAAGTTTGACGCGACCTCGCTCGCGTTCGTACCTCTGGTGCGTGCCGGGACTGAACCCTGGCGCCCGGGGCGGCGGCTCCCGCCAGAGGAAACCATCCATGAAAGCTATCCTGTCCCCGTATTCCCGCACGCCCGAGGGCGTGCGGCTGATGACGCAAGCGGAAGCTGTGCTGCGCCAACTCCGAAACCCGGCGCTCACCGAGCAGGAGATCGAGACCAACCTCTGGGAGGTCGCCGACTTCTACCCCAACGCCGACGAGGCCCGCCCCGGACCAATCCGCTACAGCATCCGCGAGCGGATCCTCTGCGCGCGCCTGCTCGCCCAGTTGGGCGTCGGCCGAAAGGATGGCCGGTTCGAGGCGCTCTGGACCGGCACCATCAGGGCGCCGGGCGCGGCGCTGAAGCCGGTCGCGGCTCGCTCGCCCGCCCCGCCCGCCATTCCCATGACACCCGCCGAGGCGGTGGACGACGGCGAGGGCATCGACCCCGCCGACCTCGAAAAGCCGCCGGTACTTGCGGTGAACAGCTACGCCGGCTCGCTGCTCATCGGCGCCGCCGAGGGTGGCTTCCCGGTCGTGGGCAGCTACGAGGACGCTGGCTTCGGCATGGACGTCCAGAAGGCGAACTTCAAGAACGTGGACTTCCGGGAGACGCGCAGCAGGTGGCCCGAGATGGAAAACCGGATGGACGAGCTGCTGATCGCGCATCCGCCGTGCGCCGCTTTCAGCTCGATGACGCGCGGGATGGGCGAGGAGCTTCACGGCGCCGACGCCGCGAAGTTCCAGGCCACCATCGATGTCATCGGTTACGGGACCGACAGCCTGGCGGCGGCGGTGATGGTGGAGAGCGTCCAGGGAGCACTCGAGGGCGCCGCAGACATCCACGAGCACCTCGCGGACCGGCAGGGGGGATTCTACAACCTCTACCGGGTGCTCCAGAACGGCGTCACGTTCGGCACGCCCCAGTGGCGCCCGCGGTTCTGGAGCGTCTTCATTCGGCGCGACGCGCTCGCCGACCCCGACGAGGTGTTCTACCTTCGCCACCAGCCCGAGACGAAGCTCGTCCGCGACATCGTGCTGGCGAGCGGCACCGTGGTGAACGAGGGCAAGCGGAACCTCCAGAGCCAGCGTCGCCGGCTACGCGAGAAGGGGCTCGATGACCGCGAGCTGCTCGATGAGTGCCGGTACGGGCACGGGACGCTGGCCGCCATCATCGCCCGCAAGCTGAAGGCCGACGGGAAGCCGGTCCCGCCGCAGGCCGACATCATCCGCACCTACTGCCTGCGCGGGCCGCTCGTGGTGAACACCCTTAGAGTGCTCGACCCCAACGACTTCGCGCCGGTGCTACTCGCGACCAGCTGGTGGGCGGTGCCCGACAAGGGGACCACCCGGGAACTCTTCCAGCAGGAGTACATGCGGGTCATGGGGTTCCCGGAGCACTACCGCTTCCGCGAGGATGAAGCCTTCCTGCGCGCGTGGCTCGGGACCGCCTCGCCGGTGTCGAAGGAGTTTCGGAAGTGGCTGTCGAAGGGCGTTATCCCCGGCGTCGCCACCTGGATCTTGAACCAGGTGGCGGCGAACCTCGCGGGCCACAAGGGGTGCGGCCCCGGCCGCTTCTACGCCTGCCCGCCCGGTGGGGTCGTGGACCTCCAGCCCGGCTCGCGGAAGGCGCTGCTCGCCCAGCTGAATCAGCGCGACGCGGCGTAGCGGACCCGGCAGCCCGGCAGGGCGGTCACCAGGCCGCTCGCCGGGCTCCTGCCTGTTCGGGGCACTTCGTCGGCGGTGGCCCCCTCCTTTCCGAAACCTGAGCGGCTGGACAGCTAGAGGGGGCGTCTATAGAGTACGTGACTGATAGTCATATTACACTCACGGAGGATTCGAGCAATGCTGAAGTCAGCAGCACCGCGCCGCGCCGTTCCGCGCGCTCCCCGCATCGACCCCGACTGCTCCAAGGCCCGCCGCCGCCGGCTGGAGAAGGGCCTACCGCTCCACATCGTCGCCGAAGCCGCCGGCTTCAACGCGTCCTGGGTGAGCTTGGTCGAGAGGCACCCCGGCTTCATGTCTGAGAACACGCGGAGGAGGCTCGCGGTCGCGCTCGGCTGCCGGCCCGAGGACCTGTGAGATGGGCTGCGCGAGGATGAAGGTGGAGCTCACCGAGGCCGCGCACGCCGAGTTCAGCGACCTGCCGCGGCTCGCCGTGGTTGGATCCGTCTGGATCTCGGGCACGGGCCACGTCGTGCGCGTCGAGGCGAACGGGTCGGTCACGGTCATCTACCGCGACGCCCCGGGCGCCCTGCCGCGGCCGAGGGGGCGAAGGTGAAGCCGCCCGCCACGCGGAGGTACGGGGTAACCCCGTATCCCCCAGCGATGGTCACCATCGACGCGCGAGCCCGCACGGCGTTCGGCCTGCCGGCGGCGCTGCCGGCCGGCACCTTCGTCATCCTACCGACCGGCGAGGTCATCCGGATCCACGCCTGCGGCTGCGCCGCTCCGCTCGTGGATGCCCGGCCCCACGGCAAGAGCGTGGCGGCGAGCGTCTGCCCCGGCGCGAGGCGGGCACGATGACGTCGGCCGCCGCCGCGCTCTGGTGGACACCCTCTGCCCGCGCCGAGCTGGCCTGGGCCAAGCGCTACCTCCGCTTCGTCGCGCCAGAACCCCGGGAAGGGCGACCTCCTGACCGCCGCACTTTCGCTACGCTCTCCGTCGAGGAGACGAGCGCATGCGACGACGACCCGATGACCAAGGTGATCGACCCAGAGGTTCCCAATCTCGAGGTGGCCGCGAGGGTGCTCGCGCTTCTGAGGTCTTGGGCATGACCGAGAAGCCTGTCCGCTACCTCGAATGGGTCCGCGTCAGCTCGCGGGGTCAGATCGACCGTGACACCGACGAGGTACAGCGCCAGATCCTCCAACGGATGCGTGAGACCTACCCCGGCACTCTCGTAGCCCGCATTGACCCGGGCTTTGCGATCTCAGGCGCTCTCGACACGGCACTCCGCTGGGACTACCAGGAGCTGGCGAAGCACTGCGCCGCCCGCGACTTCGACGAGTTGAGGATGGTTCGCATCGACCGGGCGACGCGCCACGAGAACCCGCACGAACGCACCGCCATCGCCGGGCTCCTGTTCGACGCGGGCGCGAAGATCCGCACCGCGGACGGTCAGGTCTTTGACCTCTCCACCTCGATGGGTCAACTCGCGTACAGCTTCCTCACCGGCGGTAGTGCCATCGAGCGGCAGGCGTTCGCCGGCCGCACGAGGGACGCGAAGGCCGAGCATGTCCAGCACGGGCGTCTGGTCGAGGGCATCGCCCCTTACGGCCTCATCTACACGAAGCCGAGCACTCGGGGCGGCGCCCCCGAGTGGCGGAAAGACCCGGTGCTCGCGGAACCCTACAGGGAGGCGGGGATGATGGTGCTCCGCGAGGACAAAACGTGCCGCGAGATCGCCCGGTGGGGCCAGGGAAAGATTCATTCCGCGCCGGGGTGGGAAGCTGACTGAGCAGACCATCCACTATCTTTTGCGCCAACCAGCTGCGAAGGGCGTCTATCGGCGCGAGTACACTGACCCCGACACCGGCGAGCGGAGGGTCAAGGAGTTTCCGGTCCCTGCCATCTTCTCGCCCGAGGAGTGGGACGCAATCCAAGCGAAGCTCGCCCGGCACGCCCGGGCGAAGGGTGGACGTCCGGGGAACTACGCGTGCCTGCTCCGCAAGCTAGCCACCTGCGGGACCTGCGGCGCGATGATGGTCACCGCCAAGGGCGGGTCGCCCGGCAAGGTCATCCGCTACTACAGGTGCGGGACGCCCGGCTGCGGGAAGTGGCACAACCTCGTCGCCACCGATGCGAGGGTCGCGAAGAAGGTGCGCGGCTTTGTCGAGCGGCCAGGGACGCTCGCCGTCACCACCGCCGGGGGCGCCGACGCCGAGACGCGCAAGTCCGACGTGGCCGAGGCCGAGCGCGAGCTGGCGCTCCTCGACCGGCAGGTGGTGAACCTCGCCCGGATGGTCTCCCAGGAGCAGATTGACCAGAAGGTCGCCGACACCCTCTTGGGGGAGAACAAACGGAAGCGCCAGGACGCCGAGGGGCGTCGCGAGAGGGCCAAGGTGGCCATCGCTACCGCCGAGGCGGCCCGGGCCCGGGCGGGCGACGTGGAGGCCCGCCTGGGGGTCCTACGGCGGAACCTCGATTGGCCCGAGGCGATGGCCGAGCTGGTGAAGCTCATCTTTGGGGAGCGGGGCGCGATCCGCATCTTCCCAGACGGCCGCATCGAGCTGCGCGGCGAGATCAGCCTCGGGGCGGACCTGCCCGACACGTTCCCGGGAGCTTCTAGCGCTTCTCGAAGAGCTCGAAGAGCGTGAAGGCGTCGGCGGTGGCGCCCGCGAAGCCGGCCAGGACCTGGCCCTCCGCCAGCCGCCGCACCTTGCGCGCCCCCGACTTCACCACTGTCTTGTCGAGGGTGACCTGCCCGTCGCTCGCCATCGCCACCTGGCCGTCGCGCCGAACGCAGAGCACCGTGGTCCCGTGGATCATGCAGACCATCTACCGCGCGCCGCCGACGGGGGCAATCGAAGCTGGAGGCGAAGCGCGGCGGCTCGCCCTAACCCCGCGCGCGCGGGTGTGCCGCGTCGTAGACCTCGGCGAGCCGCTTCCAGTCGAGGTGTGTGTAGCGTTGCGTCGTGGAGAGCGACGCATGCCCGAGCATCTCCTGGATCCCGCGGAGGTCGGCTCCGTTGCCGAGCAGGTGCGTGGCGAAGCAGTGTCGGAGCACATGGGGGTGCACGTGCCGAGGGAGGCCCGCCGCGAGGACCCACCGGTCGATCCGCCGGGCGACCGACCGAGCCGACAGCCGGCCCCCGCGGTGGTTGAGGAACAGCGCCGCGCCGGCCCGCCCTCGCGCCGCGCCGCCGGCGAGCACCGGGCGCCCCTCCGCGAGCCAGCGGGCGACGGCATCGAGCGCCGGGCGACCGACCGGCACCACCCGCTCCTTGCTCCCCTTGCCAAGCACCCGGACCAGGGCCTCGGCCAGGTCCACGCCGCCCACGTCGAGCCCGACGAGCTCGGAGACGCGCAGTCCGCTCGAGTAGAGCAGCTCGAGCAGCGCCCGGTCCCGCAGCGCCAAAGGGTCGGAGAGTGCGGGGGCCTCCACCAGGGCGGCGACCTCCTCCTCGGGGAGAACCTCGGGCAGGCGCTTCGGGCGCCGCGGCGCCTGGATAGCGCGCGCCGGGTTGCTCGTGGCGATTCGCTCCTTCACCAGGAACCGGTAGAAGGAGCGGACGGAGGACAGCTTGCGCCCGAGGCTCGCGGGCCCACAGGCGCCGGCCTCCCGCCCGAGCCAGCCGCGCACCGCGCCCGGAGACGACGGGACGAGCGGCACCCCCACCCGCGCGAGGTAGTCCGCGTAGCCAGCCAGGTCCCCGAGGTAGGCGCGCCGAGTGTGCGGCGAGGCCCGCCGCTCGCTCTCGAGCCAGCGAGCGAAGCGCTGCATCTCTGCCGGGAGGGAGCCGACCTCGAGGGCCACGGCCTCCTGCTACCACGCACCGCCCCGAGCAGCCACTTCTCAGGGCACCTTCGCCACGTAGACGCCGGCCCGTCCGGGGGCGACGACCACGTAGGCGAGCCTGGCGCCGTCGGGCGGCAGGAAGCGGGCGCTGCCCGGAAGCACCGCCTGGTCGACCGAGACGAGGCGGGGGCCGAGAGCCACCGCCAGGTCGAGGGCCGGCAGGTCCTTGCGGGCGAAGCCGAGAAGCAGGCGGTCAGGCCGGCCGCGGTCGAACTCGAAGCTCTTGACGCCCTCGGCGACGCGAAGCGGGGACTCCCCCGGCGCGAGGCCGGCGGCCGGGACGCGGTAGAGGTCGCAAGCCTCGGCGTTGCGCACGCACGCGGTGCGGTAGTAGAGCCACCGACCGTCCGGGGAGAAGTCGAACCCGAAGACGCCGCGGGCCACCGTGGCCGGCGCGCCGGCGCCTACCGCCGCCAGCATGAGGTCCACCGAGTACCCGCCCGAGGTGACGTGCTCGAGATAGGCCACGTGCGCCGCGGTGGGCGCGAGGTCGAACGAGGTGACGTTCTTCCCGAGGACCAACGCCGGGCCGGTCGGGCCCCCCACCCCGAGGGACCCGGCGCGGACGCGCGGGTCGAACGCCTGCAGCCAGGCGAGTCTCGAGGCGGCCGAGGCCCAGCGGAACTCGCCCACGCCCTTTGCCAGCACGGCGGCCACGGCGCGGCCCGGGTCGCTCAGGGCCGCGAGCGGAGCGACGTAGAGGTCGCCGGGTCGGCCCGGGGCCATCCCCGCCACGAAGGCCAGCGCGGAGCCGTCGCGCGCGAAGGCGAAACCCTGGACGTCGCGCCCCAGAACCGCGGGCGGCAGCGGGGCGCCGGCCCGCCACAGCTGCAGGTCCCACGAGCCGCCCGCGCCGCGGACGGTCGCGGCCACGAAGCGGCCGTCCGGCGACCAGGCGTAGTCCCCGGCTGCCGTGCGCGACTCGATCCGCCCCGCCCCCGCACTCACTCGCACGAGCTCGCCGCCGGCCCCGGACTGCCGCCGGGCGAGGAGCTGGGACGGATCGGCCGGGTCGAAGTCGAAGGTCGCGATGCCGGAGGCGCCCGCCACGGCAGCGGCGGTCCCGCCGGGGGGGGCGAGGTGGAGGTCGCCTCGAGCGACGAAGCCGAGCACTCCCGTTGGCCCGAACCCGTAGAAGCTGACGCCGGGCGCGAGGCGCTGGGGCGGGGAGCCCTGCCGCAGGAGCACGAGCGTCCCCGTGCCGCTGAGGTAGTCGTAGTCGGCGAGCGCCGCGAGCGTCCCATCTGGTCCCCACGCGAAGCCCATGTCGAGCGTGCTCACGCCCTCGGCGACCCGCGAGGCGGCGCCGCCCTCGGTGCCGGCGACGAGCAAGTCGCACGAGAGGACGATTCTGCGGCAGCTGCGCCAGCGGCGGCCTGGCGCAGCGATCGAGCCAGGCCAGGCGGGAACCGTCCGGCGATGGACGCAGGACCTGGACCTGCCCGTCCGCGATGCGCCGGCCGAGGCCGTCCGGCGCGTGCGAGCGGCCGGAGCAGGCGAGGCACAGAGCGAGGCCTGCCGCGCCGATGACCACGTGTCGGGCTCGTCTCACGGGATCCACTCCTCGAGTTCCCGACGCGCCCGCTCCAGGTAGGCGGCCTTGCGGGCCTCCTTGCCGCGGTGGCGCCCGGGCAGCGGTGGGAACAGCGCAAAGACCACGTTGCTCGGCTGGTACGGGAGGCCGGGGGGTGGGCTTCCCCGGTGACGTGTCGGTGCAGGGCGCCGAGGGCCGTCCCGGCCGGCGGGGCTCGGAAGGGCCGGCCGGCGAGCCGGTCGAGCACGGCACGCGCCGCGAGCCGCCCGGAGGCGGTGGACTCGACGTACCCCTCCACGCCCGTCACCTGCCCCGCCAGGAAGAGGTGGGGCCTCTCGCGCATCGACTGGTCGGAGGAGAGGACCCGCGGGGCGTCGACGAAGGTGTTGCGGTGCACCTGCCCCATCCGCTCGAACTCGGCGGACCCCAGCCCGGGGAGGTAGGTCCGCAGGACGCGGCGCTGCTCGGGCCAGGTGAGCCGGGTCTGGAAGCCCACCAGGTTCCAGGCCGTGCCCGCGACGTCCTCGCGGCGCAGCTGGACGACGGCGTGCGGGCGCCGCCCGGTCCGAGGGTCCACGAGCCCCACCGGCTTCATCGGCCCGAAGCGCAGCACGTCCAACCCCCGCTCGGCCATGACCTCGATGGGCAGGCACCCCTCGAAGTACCGGGGCACCTCCGGGCCGTGGGGGGCGACCTTCTCGGCTGCGAGCAGCGCTTCCACGAAGGCCCGGTACTGGCCCTCGTCGAGCGGGAGGTTCAGGTAGTCGTCCCCGCCCTTGCCGTATCGCGACGAGGCGAAGGCCACCGCGCGGTCGACCGTCTCGTCGGCGACGATGGGTGCGATGGCGTCGTAGAAGGCGAGCCTGCCGCCCGCCACCCGGGAGAGCGCCTCGGCGAGGGGGTCGGCGGTGAGCGGGCCGGTGGCGATGACCGAGAGCCCAGGCGGCTCCGGCAGGTCCTGCACCTCGGCGTGAACCCGGCGGATGCGGGGGTGGCCCTCCACCCGCTCGGTGACGAGCGCGCTGAACCGCTCGCGGTCGACGGCGAGCGCATCCCCGGCAGGCACCCGGGCCTCGTCGGCGCAGGCGAGCACCAGGCTGCCCAGGCGTCGAAGCTCCTCGTGCAGGAGACCGATGGCGTTGTGGGGGTTGTCGGAGCGGAGCGAGTTCGAGCACACGAGCTCGGCGAGACCGTCGAGGTGCTGCACCGGCGACCGGCGCTCCGGCTTCATCTCGATGAGCTCCACCTCGACGCCGGCGGAGGCGAGCACGAAGGCAGCCTCGCAGCCGGCCAGCCCCCCTCCCACCACGGTGACCCGGCTCGACATCCGCGCTTCCTTACCACGTGCCGGGCCATTGCGCCGGGTGGACCGACCGGCCTGCCCGGGGCCCGGGTACCCCATTTCCCGGCTGGTGTGCCTTGCCGCGTCGCCCCCCCCGGCGCGATGCTCTTCGATGGAGGACATTCCCATGCGGCCCGAGGAACTTCGCACCCTGAGGGAGCGGCTGGAACAGCGCCGGCGGCTGCTCATCGACCTGTCTCAGCACGCCGAGGCCGGCATCGCCCAGATCCGCGGCGAGCGCGAAATCGAGTTCGGGGACGAGGCCCAGAGCGAGGAGGCCCAGCAGCGACTCGACCTCCTGGAGGAGGCGGAGCGCAGCGAGGTCGCCCGTATCGACGCCGCCCTGGAGCGGATGGAGGCGGGGCAGTACGGGACCTGCCGGGTCTGCAGGGAGCCCATCGAGCCGAGGCGGCTCGCCGCGGTCCCGCTCGCCCTCGAGTGCGCCGAGTGCTCCGGCGCCGCGCGGGTCACTCGTTCTTGAGCACCATGAACTTGTACTCGCCCAGTTCCGCCTGCCCGGCGGTGTAGAGCACCTCCATGAGCGTCCGGTACGGGATCCGCCGGTCGGCGATCACGTTGACCCGGCCCATGAAGGGCGCCTTGGGGTTGTACTGGGCGACGTACTTCTGCTTGTCCACCTCGCGCTTCAGCGCGTCGTAGACGGAGCCGATGTAGAAGGCGTCGGCGCGGCCGTCCTCCTTGGAGGCGGGCGGGATGACGCCGCTGTCGAGCTTCACCGCCAGCTTGTCGCCCACGGTGACGCCGTTCATGGCGATGGTGACGTTGATGTTGTCCTGGGGCTGGACCTGGGTGGTGGAGACCGGCAGCTTCAGCTCCTCCGACATGTTCACCGAGATCGACGAGGCCTGGTAGGACTTGAGGAGGAAGATGAGCAGGATCGTCATCATGTCCATCATGGCGACGATGTTCAGCTCGCGGATGTCGCCCAGGTCGAGCTTGCGGCGCCGGCGGCGGCGCTCCTCCCGGCTCTCCGCGAGGCGGGCCGCCTCGGACTTCGCTCGGGCAGGCTGGGAGTTGGTGGCCATGGTCGGGGGGCCCGGCTAGCCGATGAGGGACAGGGAGACGTCGAAGAAGAGTGGCTTCTTCTCGACGGTCCCGTCCGGCAGCTTCGCCTTGTACTCGCGGGTGGCATCCATGGTCTTCACGAGCGTCTCGTACTGGACGTCCGGGTCCGCCGACAGGATGACGTTCGTTTCCTTGGGGTAGCGCTCCTTCACCTTCTGGAGGACGTCCGTGAGCGCGCCGTAGTCGTACTTGCCGTCCTTGAGGGGAACGGTGGGCGGCTGGGTGGCGTCGACGGTCGGCTTGTCGGCCGGGCCGCCCAGCACCCCGCCGGCGCCGGCGACGTAGAAGCCGCTCTTGGAGATGGCGACCGTGAGCAGGAGGCGCGGCGTGTTGGCGTCCTGGACGGCGGCCGCGTCCCCGCCGATCTTCGGCGCGGAGACGTTCACCACCCCGAGCGTGATGAGCCCGGTGATGGACAGCAGCATGAACACCACCAGGTTCGTGACCACGTCCAGGTACGGGACGATGTTCAGCTCGCCCGCGTGCTCCTCGGCGTGCACCCAGCGACGCATCCGGTCGGTTCTCCCCGTCCCGGCTACGCGCGGCGCGCGTCGAGGGGGTTCGTCTCCCCGGCGGCGCGCCGCGAGACCATGTTCTCGAGCTTCAGCGCGTTGAACTCGAGCTCCTCCACCATGGCCTTCGCCTTCGACGAGAGCATGAGGTGCCCGACGATGCAGAGCACCGCGATGATGAGGCCGAAGGCCGTGTTGTTCATGGCCTCCGAGATGCCGCGGGAGAGCATCACCTGCTTCATCTCGGGCGTGGCGGCGCCGAGGGACCGGAAGGTGGTGATGAGGCCCGTGATGGTGCCGATGAGCCCCACCAGGGTGGCGACGTTGGCGAGCGACCACAGCGGCGCGATCCGGCGGGTGATCGCCGGCGTCTCCTGGAGCAGTTCCTCCTCGAGCGAGCGCGAGACCTCCTCCTGGCCGCGGTTGGCCTGGACGAGACCGGCCCGCACCACCTTGGCCAGTGCGGCGTTGGGCGCGGCCTCGGTCAGCTTGATGGCCTTGTCGACGTTGCCCGCGGCCACGAGCTTCTGGACCTGCTCCATGAAGGGGCGCGCGTTCAGGTTGAGCTTGAAGCCCAGCGTGATCACGCGCTCCACGATGATGGCCACGGCCACCGCCAGGATGACCAGGTTCACGAACATGAACGGGCCACCCACGCTGAAGAACTCGGCTAGGTACTGGATCATCCTCTGCTCTCCGATGGAGGCTGCCGGACGCGCCGGAAACGCTTGGTTTTTCGACGAAAGGAGTCGAAGTTTTCCTATCAGGCGGCTCCAGAGCGTGTCAAGGAATGGGCCTCCCACATCCTCGCACGCCACCTCACCCGATCAGGCCGTGCCGGTCGGCACCGGCGTCGCCGTGGCCTCCGGCGTTGCGCCGGCTTCCCCGACGCGGCGGTACCCGCACTCCTTGTTGGGGCATGCGACGAACGCCCCGTCGCGCTTCGAGAACTTGTCCACCAGCCAGGGGTTGGCGCACAGCGGGCAGGGCTCGGCGCGGGGCCGGTCCCATGAAACGAAGTCGCACTTCGGGTACGCCGTGCAGCCGTAGAAGGTCTTCCCGCGGCGAGAGCGGCGCTCGGAGAGGTCGCTGCCGCACTTGGGGCAGGGCACTCCCAGCGGAATGGACTTCGTCCCCTTGCACTCGGGGTACCGGGTGCAGGCGAAGAAGCGACCGAAGCGGCCTCTCTTCATGACCATGGCCGCCCCGCACTCCGGGCACTTCTCGTCGGTGGGGACCTCCTCCTCCTTCATCGGCACGACCGCGTCGCCATCGCGGCGGAAGTTCATCGTGTTGCGGCACTCGGGGTAGCCCGGGCAGGCCAGGAACTCGCCGTTGCGGCCCCACTTGATGACCATCATCTTGCCGCACTTCTCGCAGGGGACGTCGGTCGGGATCTCCTGGCGCTTCACGTCCCGCATCACGACCTCGGCCTTGTCGAGGTCCTCCTTGAAGGTGGACCAGAACTCGGCCAGGACCGACTGCCAGCCCATCGTGCCTTCCTCGATCTCGTCGAGTTTCTCCTCCATGGCGGCGGTGAAGGCGACGTCGAGCTCGCGGGGGAACGCCTTCACGAGCTCGTCGGTGACCACGAAGCCGAGCTGCGTGGGCTTGAAGACGCGCTCGACCTTCTCGACGTACCCCTTGTCCTGGATGGTGGAGAGGATGCTCGCGTACGTCGAGGGACGGCCGATGCCGCGCTCCTCCATCTCCTTGATGAGGGAGGACTCGTTGAAACGAGGCGGCGGCTGGGTGAAGTGCTGCTCGGGCACGAGCCGAAGGAGCTTCAGCTCCTGTCCGGCCTCGAGAGGCGGCAGCGCGCGGTCCTCGGCACGCTCCTTCCCCTCCTCGCCCTCCTTCTCGGGCTCGGCGCCAGCCTCGTCCTCCGGGCGCCGCTCCCCGTAGACGGCCAGGTACCCCGGGAACTTCAGGATCGATCCGGTGGCCCGGAACGTGGCCCGCCCGGCCTGCACGTCGGCCGTGGTCTGATCGTAGACCGCGGGGAGCATCTGGCAAGCGACGAAGCGATTCCAGATGAGCTCGTAGAGCCGCGCCATGTCGCGCTCGCCCTGCCGCTCGAGGTGGGGAGCCACCCGCTCGGGCGGGAAGTCGACCGAGGCAGGGCGGACGGCCTCGTGCGCCTCCTGCGCCTGCTTCTGCTTGGTCTTGTAGACGGTGGGTTCGGGAGGGAGGTAGTCCTTCCCGTAGCGCCCTGCGATGTGGGACCGCACCGCGTCCACGGCCTCCGGCGACAGCCGCACCGAGTCGGTGCGCATGTACGTGATGAGGCCGGTGGTGCCGTCCTCGCCGAGGTCCACGCCCTCGTAGAGCCTCTGGGCGAGCGTCATGGTCTTCTTGGCCGTGAACCCCAGGCGGTTCGCGGCCTCCTGCTGGAGCTTGGCAGTGGTGAAGGGAGGGGGCGCGTTGCGGCGCCGCTCCTTGCGCTCGACCGCCGCCACGCGGAATCGCTCCTGCCCGAGCTCGTCGACGAGCGCGTGGGTCGTCTCCCCCTCCTTCAGCTCCGCCTTCTGGCCGCCGAGCTTGACCAGGCGCGCGCGGAACTCGGGGGGCAGCGCCGCGGCCAGGTCGGCGTCGAGCGTCCAGTACTCCACCGGGACGAATGCCTGGATCTCGCGCTCCCGCTCCACCACCAGACGGACCGCGACCGACTGGACGCGGCCGGCCGAGAGCCCTCGGCGCACCTTCTTCCAGAGGATCGGGCTGATCTGGTAGCCGACCAGCCGGTCGAGGATCCGGCGCGCCTGCTGGCTGTCGTACTTCTTGCGGTCGAGCGCGGCGGGCCGGTCGATGGCCGCGAGGATGGCGGTCTTGGTGATCTCGTTGAACAGGACCCGCTGGACGCGGTCGTCGCCTCCGGGCGAGCCGAGCTCGCTCGCGAGGTGCCAGCGCGATGGCCTCGCCCTCCCGGTCGGGGTCGGTCGCGAGAAGCACGCGGCTCGACTTGCGAGCGGCCTTCTTGATGTCGGAGAGGACCTTCGTCTTGTCGCGGATGACCACGTACTGCGGCTGGAATCCCTGGTCGATGTCGACGCCGAGCTTCGACTTCGGCAGGTCCATGACGTGGCCGACCGAGGCCAGCACCTCGTAGGAGCGACCCAGGTACTTCTTGATGGTCTTCGCCTTGGCGGGCGACTCGACCACGACGAGGCTCGTGCCCTTGCCCGCCTTCCCGGCCTTCGGCGAGGCGACGACCTTGTCGCCGGCCGCGGGCGTCTCGGCCTTCGCAGCCTTGCCCTTCTTGCGAGCGGCCCTGGCGGGGGCGGCCTTCGCCGCTCGCTTCGCCTTGGCATTCGCCGCGCCGGTCTTCTCCTCGGTCGCCATCTGTCCCTTCCTCATCGGGTCACGCGCCGCGCCGGTCGTCCCGGCCAACGCGGCCCGGATGCGGGCCGCGGCGGTCCACCCGCTTCAACCGAGCGATCGGGGAGGAGCTCCGGTCCGGGAGCGCCTTCCTCCCCGCGGAGAGTGGTGCGAGCGCCCGCCATGCGGCGGGGTCATATACGCATGGGGTCGGACAAGGTCAAGCCACAGCCCCTGCTTCGCCCGGACCCCGGGGAAGGCCCGGCGAGGCTCCGCCCCGTTCCTCCGCGCCCCGAATGGCGCGGGGAAGGGCCCTGTCCTCGCCGCGATCGGCAACGAGGCGGCGCGGCTCAGCCGCCCTGCCGCGCCGGGGCCGCGCCGGGCTCCGGGCGCATCTCCACGTGGTCGCCCACGAGGATGTCGAAGATGCTCCGGCGCACGAAAGCCGAGGAGGCTCGCTCCTGCGAGTCGAACACCACCACGTCGCCGATGACCTCGCGCGGCAGTCCGGGCGTGTTGATCGGGGTGTAGATGGGCTCGTAGAGGGGGTCGCCGCTGCGCACCACCATGAAGGTGTTGCCGACCTCCACCCCATCCGCCTTCCCCTTGTCGAGGTAGACGACGTTGAACTCGGAGGCGCCGGTGATGATGCTCGGCTGCAGGCCGATGACGTAGCCCTCGACGGCGAGGCGGTTGGGCCGGTTGAAGACGGGCTTGAGCGCCTGCTCCGCCGCCGGGCCCAGGTAGTCGCCGCGCTCCACCCCGTCGTTGACGTAGCTGATGACGAGCGTCGTGGCCGTGGCCGGATCCATCGCCGTCACCCGGGCGGTGCCGAGGATGATGGTCTTCCAGCCGTACGTCTGGCCGGTCACCGGGTGGGTGATGGGGCCTTCGGTTCGGTACACCGAAAACTTCTGGCCGACCTTCACCTGGGAGGGTTCGGCGAACCGCGCGTAGATCTTGTCGCCGGCGGTGAGGATCCCCTTCTCCTCGAACGCCGCCACGATCCGCCCCGCCGCCTCGAGCTGCTTGGCGGTGACGAAGCTGTTGCGCTGCACCATGGCCCCCTTCGGCTTGGGGCGCCCGACCTTGTAGGGCCCGACCACCATCACGGCGTCCTCGTCGTCGAGGACCTCCATCTTGTGGATGCTCCCGCGGCTCAGGTCGTCGAGCTCCTTCGGGGCCTGGACCTCGTCGCCCGCCGCCACCGGAGCCGCGGCCTGCTCGACGCGCGCCGGCGCTTCCTCGCCGGACGGGTAGAAGCGCACGACGTTGCCGGGGTAGATCCAGTTCGGGTTGGCGATCCCGGGGTTGTAGGACCAGAGCTTGGGCCAGTACCACGGGTTGTCGAGGTAGCGGCCGGAGAGGTCCCAGAGGGTGTCGCCCGTCCGCACGGTGTAGCTCTCGGGCGCCGGCCCCCCGCTCGCTCGGGCCTGGCTCGTCGCCGGGGCCACCTCTACCGCCGTGCCCTCCAGCTGCTCCGCGGCCGGGGTGAGGTCCACCGCGGTGCCGTCGGAGGGAGCGGGCTTCGCCGGGCCCGCCGCCGGCGGGGCCGAGGCCGGATCGTCGAACGCCGGCTCGATGAGCTTCTGCTCCCGCTCCACGCCGGACTGCTGCGTCTGGGCGACGCCGCGCGCGGCGTCGAGCGCGTTCGCCTGGGCGAGCGCGGCGGCGGGCAGCGCGGCGAGGAGGGCTGCGATCTTCCAGCGGCTCATGGGACGGCTCCTTGGGCTGCCGGGGCGCGCGGGGGGGCGCGCTTGGCAGCGGGTGAGTCGGGATAATCCTGGGCGAGGCGCTCCTCGAGGCGCTTCGCCTCGGCAGTCCGGCCGCTGCGTGCCTCGCAACCGGCCAAGCCCGCGAGCGCATCGGGCATGGCATTGCCGGCGGGGTAGTCCTTGACGGCCCTGGCGTAATCCTCGCACGCGCCGTCCGGGTCGCCGCCCTCGGCACGGGTCCGGGCGGCCGCCACCAGCGCTTCCTGGGCGCCGCGGTAACCCGGGTATCGGGCCGTGAACTGCTCGAGGGCGCGGGCGCGGGGGAGGCCGGTCTGCGCCTTCGCCGCAGCCAGGGCCGCCTGCGCCTCGGCGGCCAGGTCCTTGCCGCCGGCTTCGAGCGACGTCACGGTGCCTTGATCCGGCTCCCGGACCGGAGTGGCCGTCGACAGCGGGGGCGGCGAGCCCCCTGGCGGCGAGGGCGCCGCGCGGGCCTGCGGCCGGGCGGCCTTCCCCGCCTTCGCCGCCTTGGCGGGCTGCGCGTCCGGCTCCAGCCGGACGACCTTCAGGCCGGCCGGGACGAGCGAGTCGACCAAGGCGCCCGGCGCTGCCGCCGCGGCTGGCTGCGGCGACGGCGCGGCGGGCAGGGGCGACGGCGCGGGGGGGGCGGGCGGGTGCGCGGGTCGTGCAGCCAAGAGGTCGACCCGGCTGCCGAGGGCGTCGACCTTGCGGGAGACCTCGGCGTTCTCCCGCTGGAGCGTGCGGACCTCGGCCTTCAGCGACGCGAGCTCCTGGCGCAGCGCTGGGTCCTCGGCGGCGCAGCCGCAGACGACCAGCGCCGCCGCGGCGGCTATGGGAAGCAATCTGGCCAAAACCCTCAAGATCCTCGGACCCCTACGGGACACAGTCAAGAAACCGGAGCGATGAAGCCCACCTGGCGCCCTGTGCGGCCCCCGTCGCGCCGGTGGGAGAAGAAGGCCGCGTCCTCGCAAGAAGTGCAGCGCCGCAGGGTGTCCACGTGGCGCCGGTCGAGACCCGCCCGGCGAAGAACGGCCTCGTTCGCGAGCCAGAGGTCCACACGGGCCTGCCCGGGGCTCGGGTTGCCGGTCGCCGGGCCGAGTTCGTCGCGAAATCGGCGGGCCAGGTCCGGCCCGACCTCGTAGCAGCAGGGCCCGATGGCCGGGCCGACGGCGGCAAGCAAAGCGCCCGGCCTCGCACCGTGAGCCTCGCCGAGGGCGCGCACCGCTCGCTCCGCCACGCCGGCGAGCGTACCGCGCCACCCTGCGTGAACAGCGGCCACTGCCCCGCTCTCCGGGTCGGCGATGAGGATGGGGACGCAGTCCGCCACCGAGACGCAGGCCGCAATCCCCGGGGCAGACGTCACCACGGCGTCGGCCTCCTCGACGGGGCGGGTGGCCCCGGTGAGGCGCGCCGTTCGGTTGCCGTGCACCTGGCGGACGCGGGCGAAGTCGAGCCCGGTGGCGAGGCGCAAACGGGCCCAGTTCTCCGCGACGCGCGCCGGGTCGTCCCCGACTCCCTCGCCCAGGTTCATGGCGAAGAAGGCTCCCTCGGACACGCCCCCGCGCCGCGTGGTGAAACCGTGCCGGAAGCGGTGGAGCAACCGGCTGGCCAGGATCTCGGGAGACGCGGTCATCCGGCCTTGCCCTGCTCCTCCCCTCCCGCGTCCGCCGCCACTGCCGGGGGCCCCAGCGCGTCGACCGCGGCCGGTACTGCCGCGGGCTCGCGCGACTCCTCTTCCCGGCGGCGCAAGAGCTCCTCCAGCCGGCGCCGCTCCTCCACCTCGCGCGCCAGGCGCTCCTCGCGCTCGCGCAGCGCCGCCTCGCGGTCATCCACCCGGGCCTGGAAGGCCTCCGCGGCGACCCGCGCCGCGGCGTGGATCTCCTCGCGCTCGCGCCAGGCCTCCTCGAGCGCGGTCCGCGCCCGTGCGAGCTCGCGCCCGGCCGCCTGCAGGTCCTCCTCGCGACGGGACAGCTCCCTCGCCTGCTCGGCCTGCCGGGACTCGGCCCGCCCCTGCGCCTCGGCGAGCCGCTGCTCGAGGCGCGCGTTCTCCTCGGCGGCCGCCTCGAGCGAGAGCTTGCGCCGCGCCAGGTCGTCGTCGCGCATGCGCACGTCTCGCTGCAGCTCGTGGATCCGCCGCTCGCTCGAGGCCACCACCTCGATGAGCTCCTTCTCCTGGCCGAACTTCTCGAGGAGCAGGTCCTGAATCGACTCACCGTGCTCGCGCTCCCTCTGCAAGAAGAGCTCGCGAGCCGCGGCAAGCTTGCGGGCGAGCTCCTCGGCCTGGAGCTTGATGCCCTGGAGCTCGACGTCCTTCTTGTGGACCCGCTCGTCGGCGGACGCCACCTCGCGCTCCCGGACCTCCCACAGCTCGGAGAGCCGCGCGATCTGCGCCTCGCGCTCCTTCAGCTCCTCGCGCAGGAGCGCAACCCTCCCCTCGGGCGAGGAGAGCAGGTCCCGGCGGGGCGGGGGGCGCCGCCGGTAGGACTCGAGGATGAGCGCCTGCCGGCGGTCGGACACCGAGCGAAAGGTCCGGTCGAGGAAGAGGCGGTCCTCGTCGGTGAGGTTCTGGCGCCGGGCCCGCTGCGGCACGGGAGGAGGGGCGGGCTCGTGCACGGCTGCCGCCGCGGCGGGCGGCTGCCCCATCGGGACCTCCACCGAGGGCTCCCCGACGTCGAACAGCACGGCGTCGTCGGCCTCCTCGGGCGTCCCCGCCTCGAGCAGCCGGCGGGCGAGCGCCGTGAGGGCGTCGGTGTCGAGCGGCATCGCCAGGTACCCGTCCGCGGCGGCAGAGCTTCGGGCGTGCTCGGCGAAGGCGCCCGGTCCGGCCTCGGACGAGATGAGCACGATGGGCACGCCGGCGGCGGCAGGCGTGCGCCGGAGCCACGCGCAGAGCGAGAAGCCCGAGACGTCGGGCAGCTCCGCCCGGAGCAGGAGGAGGTGCGGGGCCCGCTCGGCCACGGCCCGCTCCGCCTCGGCGGCCGTCCTGGCGAGGGCCGTGGAGAAGCCGTCGCCCTGGAAGAGCGAGGCGAGCGACAGCGCGAAGGGGCCGTCGGGCTCGACGATGAGTACGCGCTTGGGTTCCATCGGGTGGCGGAGGTTGGCCGCGGATTCGAGTCTAGCCGCGCTCGCCGCGGCGGGTCCACCGCGCGGCCGGCGGCGCAGGCGCCGATGTGGGCGCGTGTGCTACGCCCGGCCTGGCGTCGCTCCCCTGGCCACGTCGGCAGCGCGCGGCCGGGCGAGCGCCGCGTCCGCCTCGTGCTTCAGCAACACGTTCCAGGTCTCGCCCAGGATCCGCTCGTCGATCGAGTGGGCGCCGAGGATCAGGAGCGAGCGCACCCAGTCGAGCGTCTCCGAGATCGAAGGCGCCTTCTTGAGGTCCATCTTCCGCAGCACCGCCACGGCTGCCACCGCCTGGCGCGAGAGCTCCTCTCCCGCCGCGGGCACCCGGGAGCGCACGATGGCGAGTTCCCGTTCCTGCGTGGGGAAGTCGATGAAGAGGTGGAGACAGCGGCGCCGGAGTGCGTCGGAGAGGTCCCGGGTGGCGTTGGAGGTGAGGACGAGCCGAGGCGGGTGCCGCGCCCGGAGCGTCCCCAGCTCGGGAACCGTCACCGCCTGGTCGGCGAGCACCTCGAGGAGAAAGGCCTCGAACTCGGGGTCCGCCTTGTCCACCTCGTCGACGAGCAACAGCACCGGGTGGTCGCTCGTCACCGCCCGCAGAACCGGTCGCGGCAGGAGGAACCGCTCGCTGAAGAACACGTTGCCCTCGGCGTCGAGACGGTCGGCCGCCTCCGCCAGCGTCCGCGCCCCGGCGAGGGTCTCGCCAATCCGCTCCTTCAGCATCTGGGTGTAGAGCAGCTGCTTTCCGTACTCCCACTCGTAGAGCGCCTTGGCCTCGTCGAGGCCCTCGTAGCACTGCAGGCGAAGGAGCTCCCGACCCGTGGCCCGCGAGAGGGCGACCGCCAGCTCGGTCTTCCCGACGCCGGCCGGCCCCTCCACCAGGAGCGGCTTGTCGAGGCGCTCCGCCAGGAACACCGAGGTGGCGATCTCGCGCGAGGGCAGGTAGCCCTGCTCCTCGAGCCGCGCACCGGCCTCTTCGACGGAGGCGATCATCCGGCCATAGAACCACACGGCGGGGCGTCCTGCCAGGTACGCGGGGCCGGCCCGCCGAGGTGGAAGAGTCACCGTCTGGTGGCCCCGGCGGTCGCGGGCTAGACTCGACGCATGGAAGCGTCCCAGGGTCCTCTCAGCGAGGAGATGTTTCACTCGTTCCTGCAGCTGGCGGTGAAGCGGCAGGCGAGCGACGTACACTTCGAGGTCGGGCTACCCGCCCACCTACCGGGTGTTCGGGGAGCTGCTCGCCGCCAAGGTGCCGCCGCTCACGCACGCGGACACCGAGGCCATCGCCAACTTCGTGCTCCAGGCGCCGGGCTCCGGTTTCGCACCGCTCGACTTCCGTGAGGTCGACCGCAGCTACTCGCTCCCCGGGGTCTCCCGGTTCCGCGCAAGCATCTTCAAGCAGCGAGGCAGCTGGGGCGCGGTGATGCGAACCATTCCGTTCGCCATCCCCGACTTCGGCACCCTCAACCTGCCCCCGGCCGTCTCGACGGTGGCGGAGGCCCGCCGCGGGCTGGTCCTCGTGACCGGCGCCACCGGCAACGGGAAGTCGACCACCATCGCCGCAATCATCAACCACATCATCCAGCAGGAGCGCCTCCACGTGGTGACCGTGGAGGACCCCATCGAGTTCATTTTCAACGCGGGCAAGGGGCTCGTCATCCAGCGCGAGGTGGGCACGGACACGGCGAGCTACTCCGACGCTCTGCGGGCGGCCTTGCGCCAGGACCCGGACATCCTCATGGTCGGGGAGCTGCGCGATCGCGAGTCCGCCGACATCTGCCTCAAGGCGGCCGAGACCGGGCACCTCGTCATCACCTCGCTGCACACCCCGGACGTGGCGCGCGCCATCGGCCGCGTGGTCGGGCTGTTCCCGTCCGACGAGCAGGAGACGGTGCGCGGCCGCCTCGCCGACAACCTGCAGGCGGTGGTGGCGCTTCGACTCCTCATCCGCGCCGACGCCGCCGGGCTCATCCCGGCCGTCGAGGCGATGCTCGCCACCTCCACCGTGCGAGAGATGATCCGCGACGGCGCCCGGATCAAGGAGCTGCGGCCGTACATGGAGACCGCCGGAGCGGACCTGGGGATGCACTCGCTTCGACCAGTACCTCTACAAGCTGCACGAGGCGAAGCGGATCTCGCTCGACACCGCTCTCGGCAACGCCACCAACCGGGCCGACCTCGAGCGACGGATCCTCATCGAGACGGGGGGCCGCAGCGCGTGAGCTCCGCGGGCCTCCCGCCAGCGTCCCGCGTCCTCGTCGTCGGCGCGGACGCGGAGGTCTCGGTCGCGCTCCACCTGCACCTGGAGCGCGCGGGCTTCTCCCTCTACTGCGTCCCGGCCCCGGCCGAGATGGAGGCCATGCTCCGCCTGGTGGCCCCCCAGGTGGCGGTGCTCCTCATGCCGGCCACCCCCGACCCGAGCTGGGGAAGCGCTCTCACGGCGGCCACAGAGCGCGGCCCGCGTGGGGGTGCGGGTCATGGTGGTGGCGCCCTCGCGCGGAGATCGTCGAGCCGCTCGCCGCCGTGGCCGGCGCCGAGCGCGCGCTGGCGCGCGCCGAGGTGCTGTCGCGCCCGCTCTCGGTGGTCGACCACGGCGCGCAGCGGGCGCCGTCGGCGGTCCCTGCCGCCCCGCTGCCGCCTCCGCCGACCCCTTCGGTGACCGCCCCGGTCCCGCGCGCAAGCGGCGTCCACGCCGGCGCTCGGCGACATCGACGAGCACCCCCTGCGCGATCGCACCGCGCCCCAACCTGGACCTGATGGCGCTCATCGACGAGGAGCTCGTCGAGGAGCGACGCAGCCGGCCGCAGGTGAACGCCCGCGTCGAGGTGAGCGTCAGCCTCGTCTCCGAGCACAACTTCTTCGTCGGGCGTGACCCGCCGCATCGACTCCGGCGGCGTCTTCATCGCCTCCGCCATGCCGCCCCCGGTGGGGACGCGCGTCCAGGTCCGGCTCGGGCTCGCCGACGGCCGCAAGCTCGACCTCGAGGGCGAGGTCGCCTTCATCCGGGGAAAGTCGGCCACCACCGGCCGCCAGCCGCCCGGGTGCGGGGTGCGCCTGCAGAGCCTGCCCGGTTGGGCCGTGACGCCATCGAGCGCTTCTTCCTGGCGCGCCAGCCCATCGTCTACTCCCCGACGTAGCCGAGGCCGGCGTCGGCGTCCGCTCCGGTCCGCGGCCCGGACGCTAGTCCTCGACCGGCCGATCGGTCCGGCGGACGCCGAGCAGGTAGGGCTCGATGAACTGCTCGATCTCGCCGTCGAGCACGTCGTCCACCTTGCCGGTCTCGACGCCGGTGCGCAGGTCCTTCACCATCCGGTAGGGATGGAGCACGTAGCTGCGGATTCTGGGAGCCGAAGTCGATGTCCTTCTTCTGGCGCCTCCACCGGCGTCGCGGGCCGCCTGGCGCCTTCGCTCCTCCAGGTCGTAGAGCCGGGAGCGCAGGATCTTCCAGGCCACCGACCGGTTCTTCTGCTGGCTGCGCTCGTTCTGCACGGCCACCACGATGCCGGTGGGTAGGTGGGTGATGCGCACGGCCGAGTCGGTCTTGTTCACCTTCTGGCCGCCGGCGCCCGAGGAGCGGTAGGTGTCGATGCGGACGTCGGCCTCCTTCACGTCGACGACGATGTCGTCGTCGACCTCGGGGGTCACGTCCACCGCGGCGAAGCTCGTCTGCCGGCGGGCCGCCGAGTCGAACGGGCTGATGCGGACGAGCCGGTGCACCCCCCGCTCGGCCTTGAGGAACCCGTAGGCGTACTCGCCGCGGGCGATGAAGGACGCGCTCGAGATCCCGGCCTCCTCGCCGGCCACCATGTCGGCGGGCTCCACCTCCCAGTCCGCGCCTCTCGCAGTAGCGGACGTAGCATCCGGTACAGCATGGCGGCCCAGTCCATGGCCTCCGTGCCGCCGGCCCCGCTCTTCACCTCGACGATGGCGTTGGCGCGCGTCGTGCGGCCCCGACAGCATCCGCCGGAACTCGAGCGCCTCCACCCGCTCGTCGCCACCTCGCCGGCGTGCGCCGCGGCCTCGGCCCGCGCGACCTCGTCGCGAGCCTCCTCGGCGAGCTGGTCGAGCGCCTCGGCGTCCTCGAGCAGCTGCAGCGTCCGTCGAACTCGGCCACGGCCGCCTCGAGCTGCGCCTTCTCCTTCAGCAGGCCCTGGGCGCGCTGGTTGTCGTTCCAGAAGGCCGGGGTCCTCGCCGAGCCGCGCGATCTCGGCGGCCCGGTCGCGCTTGCGCTCGACGTCAAAGGGACCCCCGGAGCGCCTCCAGCCGGCGAGGCGAGGTCGTTCAGTCGGTCGGTGGTGGGCGTGGCCATGGCGGGTCGTCTCTTCTCGCCGTCGGTGCCTCGCCGCGGAGGCGCGCCATCGCGGCGAGGAGCAAGGCGACGCTCGACGCGGCGCACGCCCGGGCGAACAGGTCGCCGAATGTAGTGTAGAGGGTGCGCCCCCGCAAGAGCGGCAGCTCGCCGACGAGCAGTCGCGGCCGGCTCGTCGGGGTCCGGCGCCGGCTCCGGGTCCACCGGGCCCACCTCGAGCGCCCCGGGCGCGACCTCGCCGGTGGGGAGCATGATGGCCGAGATCGCCAGCGTAGGCGGGGCGCGCCACCGCCCGCCCGCCTCGACGGCGCGCATCTGCACGATGGCAAGGAACTGGTGGGGCCCGGAGGAGTAGCCGTACCAGGCGTCGTTCGTGGGGTTGACGAGCAAGCTCGGCGCCCCGCCTGGCGAAGGCCGCGGGAGATCTCGGGGAAGATGGCGTCGAAGCAGATGAGCGGCCCGAACCTCGTCCGGCCCTCGCCCGGCGCGACCTCGAATCCCATGGGCTCGAGGACCCGCCCGGGGCTCGCAGGCGCCATCCCCGGCACCACCTGTCGCAGGAACGGCAGCCAATCGCCAAGTCGGCACGTACTCCCCGAAC
The DNA here is from genome assembly GCA_963754915.1 of uncultured delta proteobacterium. Lineage (GTDB taxonomy): Bacteria > Myxococcota > Myxococcia > Myxococcales > Anaeromyxobacteraceae > DATJZG01. Next base: position 159,801 of record CAVWHZ010000014.1, read on the forward strand.
GGGACCAGGTGGTGCTTCACGTAGCGATCCGACCACGTGCAGGTCCGGCGCGAGCGAGGAATGCGCTGTTCTCCACCTGGGGCACCCGGCCGCCGCCGGGGGTTGCAAGCCAGCGGATGGTCGCCGGCGCCAACGAGCAGGTGGGCCCGCGATAGCGGGGCGACACCGGGACCCTCGCCGGCGAAGCTCTCCAGGTCGGGAGGGACTGCCCATGGCCACGCCGCCTCCGGCCACGCGACGAGCGCCGCGCCCCGGCGATCGGCTTCCTCGGTCAGCGGCCAGAGCCGGCCGACGACGAGGTCCCCGTAGCGCGCCCGCTCGTTCTTCACCGACTGGTTCACGTTCGCCTGGACGAGGCCCACCCGGAGGCGAGGCGCGAGGGCCATCTGCTCGCGAACGCTCGGCGAGGTGGGCTCGCCCGTAGCCCACGGGCGGCGGCGAGGAGGACCGTCGCCAACGGCCGTGCCGGCCCACGGCCGGTGCGCGCGCCGACCGCATCGCGCGCCACCACGCGTGCGGCGAGCGCAGTTGCACAGCACCACCAGCGCCGGCGATCCCGTAGACGCCGGAGAGGGAGGCGAGCTGCGCCACGGAAGGGTGGCGCGCCTGCGTGTAGCCGAGGTTCGCCCAGGGAAATCCGGTGAAGAGGTGGTTGCGAAGGAACTCGGTGGCGACCCAGGTGATCGGCAGGTGGACCCACAGCGGCCAGCCCAGGCGCCGGCGCACCGTGAAACGATCGCCCAGAACGCGAGGCCCCAGTGGGCCGCCATGTACAGGACGAGCAAGCTGAGCGCCGAGGAGTGCGAGCCACAGCGGCAGGCCGCCGAAGGCGGTCATGGCGTGGGCCACCCAGTAGATGGCCAGGTAGAAGGCGGCCAGCCCGGCCACCACCCCGAGCGCGGAGCGCCTCAGGCTGCCCACCGCCGCGTCGAGGGCGACGAGGGCGGGCGCGAGGCCGACCCAGGCGATCCACTCCAGGTGGCCAGCGGGGTCGACGGGGCGGAGCGAGACCTGCGGGACCACGAGCGGGAACGCGAGGGCCACGAGGGCGCCGCCCAGGGCTGCCAGAAGGAAGCGAACGGTGCGTCGCCTGGACATCACCGCTTCGCGGGCCGCCGGGGTCGCGAAGGGGCCGGCCGCGCCGCGTCGAGCGCGGCGCCCACGAGCCCAGTCATCCGAAGAACCGACGCCTCGAGCGCCGCCATGGCCCGCGCCTGGCCCGGCCGCTCGTGGTCGTGGCCGAGCAGGTGGAGGATCCCGTGCACGAGGTAGCGGTCGACCTCGGCGAGGAGCGGGCGGTGGCCCCTGCGGGCGCGCCGCTCGGCCGTGTCGAGGGAGATGGCCACGTCCCCGAGATCGGCCGCGCTTCCGGCGGGTTCGTGGAGCGGGAAGGAGAGCACGTCGGTGGCCCGATCCACACCGCGCCAGCGCCGGTTCAGGGAGCGGATGGCTCGATCGCCGGTGAGCAGTACCGAGAGCCGCCCGTCCGGACGTCCCAGCGCCCGGAGGTGGGCACGTGCCCTCGCGCGCACTCGTGCCGCGATCTCCCCGCCGGAGGGGTGGTCGCTGCGGATCTCGACCGTCACTTGCGTACGAGCTGGAGGGCCGCGGGGCGATCGGACGCGAGGCCCCCGGCGCCACTGCCCCTGGACCGGTAGACCTGCTCGAGGACCTCGACCATGGCCCGCGCCGCCGCCTCGAGGCCGCGAAGGGTCAGGTCGCACTCGTCGAGCTGGCCCTCGTCGACGATCTCACCGATGCGGCGGCGGATGAGGGCGAGCAGCTTCTCCGAAGAAGCATCGGGGAGGTCCCGTGAAGAGGCCTCGCAGGCGTCGGCGATCATCACCAGCGCGGCCTCGCGGGTCTGGGGCCTCGGGCCCGGCGTACCGATAGATGGCGTCGACCTCCGCCGGTTGCTCGCCGTCCGCAGCGAGCGCGCCGGTCCTTGGACCAGAAGAAGGAGACGAGCCGAGTGCCGTGGTGCTGCGCGACGATGTCCACCACCGCCCGCGGGAGCTTCCAGCGCCGTCGCCAAGACGACGCCGTCTTCGACGTGGCGCTTCACGAGCAGCGCACTGTTGGCCGGCGGAAGGTCGGCGTGCCGGTTCTCGTCCGCGCGAGTTCTCCGAGAACCAGCTCGGGTCCTTGCCCTTGCCGAGGTCGTGGTAATAGGCGCCGACGCGGGCAAGCAGCGGGTCCGCGCCGACTGCGAGGGCCGCTGCCTCTGCCAGGGCGCCGGTGACCACCGAGTGGTGCCAGGTTCCCGGCGCCTGGACGATGAGCTCCTTCAGCGCCGGGTGGTTCAGGCTGGCGAGGTCGCGCAGGCGCAGGTCGCTCGCGAGGTCGAGGACCGACTCGAGGAGCGGGCCGGATGGAGAGCACCGCGAGCGGGAGGAGCAGGGCCCCCGACAGGAACGCGGCCGCCATGGAGGTGGCGAGCGCTGCCGGGGCCCGGCCGTCGGCGAAGAGCCACCCCGCCGCGACCACGAGCGCTTGCAGAAGGCCCGACGAGCAGGCCCGCGCGCCACACCAGGCGACGTCGCTGCACGCGCGCGAGCAGCAGGGCCGCCGCGATCGGATCCGAGCGTCACCTCGAGGCCGAAGAGGACGGACTGGCCGCCGAGGAGCCCGGCGGCGGCGCCGACCGCGACCGCGAGCAGCACGCCCCGCGGCCGGGGACAGCAGCATGCTCGCGAGCGCCGCACCGAAAGCGGCCGGAACGAGCAGGGAGCAGACTTCCGGGCCCAACTGGCGGATGCGGTCGTGGAGGGCGTCGCCCACCGACAGGCCGAGGGCGCAGAGCGCGAGGGTCACGAGGTACAGGCCGGCGAGCAGGAGCGCCCCTCGCTTGCGCGGGCGCAGCGTGGCACCGAGGCGCGCCGCCGCGATCCATAGCAGGAGCAGCGTCGCCCCGACGAGAAGGCCCGCGCCGGTCCTCATCGACCGCCCGGTCAAGCAGCCCGGCGCTGCTCGCGCATGCCGCGAAGCACCGCCAGGTGGCGCGGCTCGACACGCTCGCCCGCCGCCAGCACCGCCTCGCCGCGGCGAACCGGGATCACCACCGGCGAGACGCGGCCGGCCGCGATCTGCCGGCGTCGCTCGGTCTCCGCCTGGGACAGCACCAGGGTCGGGCGAAGCAGCGCCGCCCCCACGCTTCCGACGGCCGTCCGCAGCCGTGCGGCCTGCGACGGAGCGCCGGCGGCTCGCCTCTCGAGGTCGGCGCGCGCCCCGGGGAGGTCGCGCAGCTCGTCCAGGCCCTCCACGGCACGCTCGCCCCGGATCTCCCCGGCGCGCACCTCCCGGACCCGAAGCCCTCGCTCGCGATCGGCCGCGAGCAGGGCGCGGTCCTCCACCACCAGCCCGTCCTGGCCGCGCCGCAGCAGGTCGACGAGCTCCTCCTCGAGCGAGGCGGCGAAGCGCGCCTCGGAAAGCGCCGCGAAGTCAGGGTCGTCCACCCACAGCTGGAGTCGCGAGGCGAAGTCCTCGCGCCGGGCCTGGAAAGCCTTCGTCAGGTCGGAGGCGTCGGAGGCCGTGTCCCGGTGGCCGGGCCGGATCCCCCGTCGCTCCCGCCACTGCGCCTCCGTCGCCCGCATCAGCTGGAACGCCTCGCGAACGCGCGCCTCGGCCTCCTCCTGGGCGGCCAGGTCCTCGTCGAAGACGCGCGGCTCGGCGGCGGCAGCCGCCTCCCGGCGCCGGCGGGTCGCATCGTCGTCGGGGACGGCGAGGTCCCTCAGCGCCCGCACCGTGGCGGGAGCCGGCAGGCCCAGCGCCTCCTCCCCCGGGATGACCGGTGCCTCGAGGCCCGGGAAGAGGACAAAGGCGGATCCCACTGCCACGGCGACGAGCAAGGCGGCGCCGGCAAGACGCTCGGGCACCCGGCGCCTTGGAGGGGCGGCCCGCTGGGGCTGGGGATCGTTCCTCTCGGGCACGGACGAGGAGCCTGTCACCGGCCGGGGCCGAAACGCAAGGACTACACCGGGCCGCTGCCGGGGCCCCCGTCGGGGCGAGGCGGCTGTTCCTGCCGAGGCCGCGCCTCGTAGCTCTCGTAGGCCTTCACCACCTCCTGGACGAGGGGATGGCGCACGACGTCCATCTCGCTGAAGTGGCAGAAGCCGATGCCTTCGACGCCCCGCAGCACCTTCTGGACCTCGAGCAGCCCGCTGGCGCGGCCGGCCGGGAGGTCCACCTGGGTAACGTCGCCGGTGATCACGGCCCTCGACCCGTACCCGAGCCGCGTCAGGAACATCTTCATCTGCTCGCTCGTGGTGTTCTGGGCCTCGTCGAGGATGATGAACGAGTCGTTCAGGGTGCGGCCCCGCATGAAGGCGAGCGGCGCCACCTCCACGGTGCCTCGCTCGATGAACGCGGTGGCCTTCTCGTAGTCGACCATGTCGAACAGCGCGTCGTGCAGGGGACGCAGGTAGGGGTTCACCTTCTCGGCGATGTCGCCGGGCAGGAAGCCCGAGCCTCTCCCCGGCCTCCACGGCCGGCCTCGTGAGCACGATTCGCTTCACGCGTCGCTCGACGAGGTGCGACACCGCCATGGCCATGGCGAGGTAGGTCTTGCCGGTGCCGGCCGGGCCGATACCGATGACGATATCGTGGTCGCGGATCGCCTGGACGTAGCGCTTCTGGCCCAGGTTCTTCGGGGTGATGATCCGGTGCCGGGCCGACACGTAGACGGTGTCCCCGAAGATCTCCCGCAGGGGCACGCCCTGGGAGGCGAGCTTCGTCGCCTGGTCGACGTCCTCGAGGTAGAGGGGGTAGCCGCCATCCACGAGTTCGTAGAGCTCTCGCACCACCTTCTCGGCCACGCCGCGGCGCCCCTCGTCCCCGCCGGCCACCACGATCTGGTTGCCCCTCGAGCCGACCTGGACTCCCAGCCGCTTTTCGATGAGCTTCAGGTGCTCCTGGTGGGCCCCGGACAGCACCCGGACCTTGTCGTTGTCGGGGAACTCGATTCGGACGGATCGGGGCGACTCAGCGGCCTGGGCCAATCGACCTCCTCGGACAGCGCGCGCCTCCCGGGACGGGGGCGCGCCAGCGTCCGGCGCGGAGCTTAACTCCAACCGGCCTCCTGGGCACGCTGCGGAGGAGGCCCCTACTCGACCGGGGGCAAGAGCCGGTAGCCGTCCCCCTGCCGACGGTACCAGTAGTCCTCGGTCCAGGGGTAGCGCAGGTCGCGCGGGGCGAGGAGGCCCGTGTCGATGAGCGCTCCGAGGGCATCCGGGTACTGGCCGCGCTCCAGCCGGTAGACCTCGAGCGCCCCCCGGATCCGCTCGAGCTGGAAGCGGGCGAGGAACATCTCGGCACGGTTGTCGCGGAAGCCCTGGACGCCCATCGGGTCCACCGCAGCCCCCCTCTCGGTGACCGCGAAGGCCAGCGCCGCGAGCGCGAGGGCGATGGCCGCCGTGGCGAGCAGGCGGGAGGCGCCCTGCCGAAGGCGCTGCTGCCAGTCGCGCGCGTAGGCGCCAACCTCGGCCGCGGCCGAGCGGCGCGATGGAGCGATCGGCCGGAGCACGCCCAGGTTGACGAGGTTGAAGAGCGCCTTGCAGGCCTCGAACTCCCCCAGGCGCGACAGGTCGGCGATCTTCTCGACCGCGCGGCCGGGGACGGCGAGCTCGTAGGCGCGCCACTCGTTGCGCCCCAGGGCCGAGGCGTCGCCCTCCCCGGACTCGGGGGCCTCTGGCGAGCCCGCCTGCGAGCTCCACGCCGCTCGCGACTTCTGCAGGTCGAGCTCGCGGACCCGCTCGAAGGTGATCGCGGTCGAGCCGATCTTCCGGCGGATCATGGGCCACTCGTCGACCTGGCGAAACCCTTCCATCAGCATCGACTCGCAGCGCAGCGGGGTCACCGTCTCGCGGTCGTACTCCACCTCCCCGGGCTCGAAGTCGTACGTCCCGCTCTTCCAGTGGAAGAGCCTGTAGACGGTCTCGGTGGTCTGCAGCGCCGTCATCTCCTTCAGCTCGTCCTTGGCCACCATCCCCAGCTCCACCAGGATGTCGCCCGAGGCGGCGCAAGGTGCGCTTCTGGGCGTCGAGCGCCAGCTGCAGCTGGGCCTGGGTGAGAAGCCCGGCGCGGACGAGGAGACTCCCCAGCTTCTCGCGCGCCTTTCGGCCGGCGTACTCGGCGCTCACCACGCAGCCGCTCGACATGAGGATGTGGATCTCGTCGCTGCGATTCTTGAGGTGCAGCACGCCGCTCTTCGACTGCTGGCCGATGAGCTGGAGGATCTCGGCGATGCCGAAGTCCTTGAGGGTACCGGTAAGCGCCATCTTTGGGTCAGTCCTCTCGGCTGCGCCGGAAGGCGTCCCGCACCGCCAGGGCGTAGAGCGCCACGAAGAGTGGCACGGCGACCGCGAGCCGCACCGCTGCCGAGTACGGCGAGTGCTGGGGCGGCGGCAGCACCCCCTGCCAGAACCACACGACGAAGGCCAGGAAGAGGAGCCCGAAGATCAGGGCGGCGCCGAGCGCCGCCTGGCCGGCGAAGACGTGCCCCGCGCCGCCTCCGATGACGGCGAGCCCGCGGGTGACGGCGCGGCGGAACTGAACATGGCGGCGAACCTGCACCTCCTTGCGCATCCGGTCGCGGGCATCGACGACGTTCTGCCGGTAGAAGACGTTCACGCACTGGCCGCAGGTCCCGGCCGAGACGCCGTCGCAGCGACGGCAGGCAGGCCGCCCGCAGCGCTCGCAGGTGCGCGAGGGGTCTGCTCGCAGGGACACCGCCAGCAGGCCCCACAGCGAGGCCACGAGCGCAAGCGGCAGCCAGGGCCACGCCGCCGCCGGCAGCGGGCCGGCGATGCGGCGCCTCATGGCTTCCGCCACCGCCTGCGGGGCCCGATCCCGGGCGGTGAGCTCGGCGATGCGCTCGACGGGCAGGATCACGTCGACGAGCCAGCGGTTGGCTCGGAAGTCGTCGTCCGACCCGTGCCGCTCCAGGAATGGGGCGTCCTCCTGCTGCGCCTTCTTGCGGGCCTCCGTGGACTGCTCCACGGCGGCGAGGCGCAGGTAGAGCTTGGAGAGGTTGTAGTGCGCAGCCGCCAGCGTGCTCATGCTGCCGCCCCGGTCGGTGGCGGCGAGGTAGGCTGTCTTCGCCCCGTCGAGGTCCCCCTGGAGGAAGAGCACGTTGCCGAGGTTCACCTGGACGTCGTCCGAATCGGGGATCCGACGACGCCGCCGCCTCGTACCATCGGCGCGCGGCCGGCAGATCGCCGAGGCGCTTGTGGAAGCGCCCCAGGGCCTGCAGCGCGGGGGCCGGCAGCCCCTCCCCCTGGGCGCGCGCCTCCAGGGCGGCGGCGCGGGCCGCCGGCGCCGCACCGCGCTCGAGCTCGTACACGTCGTCGGCGAGCGTTCCCTGCCATGCGGTGGCCCGGACCGCCTCCAGGGCCAGGTAGGGGATGGCGAGCAGCGCGAGCAGGGCCACGGTGACCGTGACGCGCTCGCCGGTGGAAAGGTACGCGAAGACCGCCAACGCGGCCGTGAACAGGATCGCGAACGGCCCCAGGCGAAACACGGCCGGCATGGCGAGCAGCACCAGGGCGAGCACCACTCCCTGGACGGGCGTGCCCGCCCTCACGAGCGGCAAGTGGTGGAAGTCGTGGAGGAAGAGCCGGAGGTGAGAGAGAAAGAGCAGCGCGATGGTCGCGGCGACGGCCCCGAACAGCGCCGCCAGCCCGGCGCCCGCGATGTCCCCGACGAAGGCGCGAACCGCCCGGGGCTCGCGCGCCGCCGCGGCGACCCCGGCGCTCACGGCCGCGAGCGCCGCGAGCGGGTGGGTCGGCTCGCGCGCCAGGCGCGCCCGGGCGAGCGCCAGGTGCGCCTCTGGAAGGTCCGGGGCGAGCTCGACGGCGAAGGAGGCGTGATCGAGGGCGTCGTCGACCGAGCGCGCCTGAAGCGAACGCTCCGCCTCGCGGACCTCGGCGACTGCCGGCCACGTCAGGTTCTCGATGCCGAGCTCGAGCATCGTCTCCCTCAGCGCCTGTCCGGCCAGTCTCGCTCGGGTGGGATCCTGCTCCCGGACGGCCGCGCGCCGCTCCTGCCAGAGCTCCCCGATGCGCCCGGGATTGGCCCGGACCGGATCGATGGGGCGCTGCAGCTTCTTCAGCTCCTCGGCACTGATCGTGACCCCGGGCATCGCGCCCGGCGGGGCGGCGGCGGCGGTGGGCGGCCCGCCGTCGGGAGCGCTCGCGTTCCCTGGAGGTGGTCCCTGCGGCTCCGGGCCGGCCGGCTGCGGTTCGGGCACCGGCTCGCCGGGGCGCGCCGCGGCCTTGTCCTTCGGCTCCTCCTGGGGGAGCTCCTCCTCCACCAGGGTGGGCGCGTGCACCTGCGCCGAGGCCCGGACTGGGCTCAGTGCGAAGGCGGCAAGGGCGGCGAGCGCGCGGATTCTCACGCGAGATTGGAATGCTAGCACGGGCCCTCTCAGGCTAGAAACGGATGACCATGAGCCGCGCCAGCCAATCCGTCGACCGCCTGCTCGAGATCATGACCCGCCTTCGAGGGCCGGGCGGCTGCCCCTGGGATCGGGAGCAGACGCTCAAGACGCTCCGCCCCTACGTCCTCGAGGAGACCTACGAGGTGCTCGAGGCGATCGACTCGGGGGACCCCGGCGCGCACCGGGAGGAACTCGGCGACCTGCTCCTCCAAATCGTGTTCCAGTCGCACATCGCCGCCGAGGAACGGCAGTTCGACTTCGCGGACGTGGCCGACGCCATCTCCGACAAGCTGGTCTCGCGCCACCCCCACGTGTTTGCTGGCGCCGAGGTGAAGGACGCCGACGCGGTGCTGCGCCAGTGGGCGGAGATCAAGCGCAGGGAGAACGAGGCAAAGGGGGGAGGCCGGAGCGTCCTCGAGGGCGTCCCTCGGGAGATGCCGGCGCTCGCTCGCGCCGAAAGGCTCGCCGAGAAGGCGAGCCGAATCGGCTTCGACTGGCCGGACGCGGCGGGAGCCCGCGCCAAGGTCTCGGAGGAGCTCCGCGAGCTCGACGACGCAATCGCCGAGGGCAACCGCGAGCGAGTCGAGGACGAACTCGGGGACCTCCTCCTCGCCGGCGCCAACCTGGCGCGCAAGCTCGGCATCCCCCCCGAGGAGGCACTGCGGCGGGCCGTCGGCCGCTTCGTACGGCGCTTTCAGCACGTCGAGGACGAGCTTGCCCGACGGGGTATACGCCCGGGCGAGGCAACCCTGGAGGAGATGGACAGCCTCTGGGAGGAAGCAAAGGGACTTCCGGACGAAGGTCCAAGAAAGCCCTGACTCCTTGGCGTGAATTCGGTCCGCCCCTCCGTGGAAAGTCCGTGGATAAGTCTGTGGCCACAGAGCCCATGGCGGCGGTCACCGGCGCCGGGGAGCGCGGGAAGCGGGCGACCTTGCCCACTAATTTGCAGCAATTCTCGCTAGTTATGGCGCTCGGACGCCGTGGGCCGCACTTGTGATCGAGCGGCGCACACGCCTGTCGAGCGGCGTTTTGGCCATCCGTGGATAACTTCGCCGCCCGCGTCGCCGCGCGGGCCCGCATAGGACGGGCCCGCGGCGACCGAGCGCATCGCCGGTCATTGAGCCACGGGCATTCGCCACTCACGTGCCGCGCGCGCCCGCATGGCCCAAGGGCCCGCGCGACGCTCGTGTGTCGAAACGGCGTCGCGCAAGGAACAGCCCGCATGGCTCGGACTCGGCGACGATGTCCCATTCCCCTTGACGCGGAACGGCTTCGGGGGTTAGAACCCGCGACCTTCGTAGAGTTTTCCCGGGAGAATCCGCTTGGCTAACACCCGCTCGGCCCAGAAGCGAAACCGCCAGACGCAGAAGCGCCGCCTTCGCAACCAGGCCGTGCGCAGCCGCCTGAAGAGCGCGGTGAAGCGGGTGCGCGAGGCCGTGGAGCGCGGCGAGAAGGCCTCGGCCGCCGACGCGCTGCACGCAGCGGCCCGCGTCATCGAGCAGGCCGCCTCGAAGGGCGTCGTGCACCGCAACACCGCCTCGCGGAAGATCTCGCGGCTGGCGCGGTCGGTCGCGAAGACCGCCGCGGCGAAGTAGCGCCTCAGGGCGCCTCGAACCGCTCCACCACCTCGCGGGCAAGCTCAGCTGCAGCTTGGCGCAGCGCCAGGCGGCGGCGGCCCTCGCTCGCGAGCGCGTCCACCTCGCCGAGGTAGTCCTGCTGGCGCCGGGCCGTCTGCTCGGCGACCACCTTGCCCTCGACGACCAGCCTCACGTGGACCTCGAGCACGAGGCGGTAAGTCGCGGCGTCGGGGGTGGAAGGGCCGAAGGTGGTCCGCAGGACGGTCCCATCGATCCTGGCCGGGGCGTCGGGCCCGCCGGCGCTGCCGCGCCGCGCGAGCTCCTCGCGGAGCGCGGCGGCGATGAGCGCTCCGGCCTCGGCGTCCGCGGTCTGGTTGGCGAGCGGAGCCACCTGGACCCTCTCGGCCCCGGGCGGCATCCGCCCCTTCCCGGCGGAGAACGAGTATCCGCAGCCCGCCGCGGCGACGGCGAGGAGGAGCCCTGCCGCGGCGTGGAGGCTGCCGCCGCGGGGCATCAGGCGACCACGAAGTTGATGAGCCGCTTCGGCACGAAGACGACTTTTCGGATGGACTTGCCCGCGAGATGCGCCCGGACGCGCTCCTCGCCCTCCGCCAGCGCCCGGACCTCCGCCTCGCTCGCCGACGCGGAGGTCACCACCTCTCCGCGCAGCTTCCCGTTCACCTGGACGGCGATGGTCACGGTGTCGGCCGCGACGAGCGCCGGATCGAAGGACGGCCAGGGAGACTCCGCGAGCAAGAGCTCCCGAGAGGCAGGGCCCAGCACCTCGTGCCAGAGCTCCTCGGCCGCGTGGGGCGCGAAGGGCGCGAGGAGCGTGGCGAGCGCCAGGAGCGCCTCTCGGACGGCAGCGCGGTCGGCATCGGTCACCGGCTCGAGCTGGTAGAGCTCGTTCACGAGCTCCATGAGCGCGGCGATGGAGGTGTTGAACTTGAGCTCGGCCTCCATGCCCTCGCTGACGCGCTTGAGGGTCCGATGGGTCTTTCGTCGCAGCTCCAGGAACGGGCCGGCGGCGCCGGCGAGAGTCCGTCTCGGGCACCGCGAAGGTGTCCCTGCCGGGCGTAGAAGATGCGCCAGACGCGGGATAGGAACCGGAAGAGTCCCTCCACCTGCTCGTCGGACCAGTCGATGTCCTTCTCCGGTGGCGACGCGAAGAGCATGAACATCCGCATGGTGTCGGCGCCGAACCTGTCCACGATGGGCCCCGGCGTCACCACGTTGCCCCAGCGCTTCGACATCTTGCGGCCGTCGGGCCCGTTGACGATCCCCTGGGTGACGAGGCGCTTGCAGGGCTCGTCCTCGAACACGAGCCCGAGCTCCCGCATCACCCGGTGCCAGAAGCGGAAGTAGAGCAGGTGCATGACGGCGTGCTCGGGCCCGCCGACGTAGACGTCGACCGGCAGCCAGCGCGCGCGCTTGTTCCTGCGCGAATGGGCGGTGGTCGTCCTTTGGCGACAGGTAGCGTGCGTAGTACCAGGACGAGTCGACGAAGGTGTCCATCGTCTCGGTCTCGCGCCGCGCTGGGCCACCACACCGGGGACAGGTGGTGTTGACGAACTCGGGCACCTTGGCGAGCGGCGGCTCGCCGGTCCCGGTGATGATCGCTTGCGGCGGAAGGCGCACGGGCAGCTGGTCCTCGGGGACCGGCACGACCCCGTGCGCGTCGCAGTAGACGATCGGGATGGGCGTGCCCCAGTAGCGCTGCCGCGAGAAGCCCCAGTCGCGGAGGTGGTAGCGGACCGAGGGTTCGCCGAGCTCCGCGGTCCTTGGCCCAGGCGGACATGCGTCGGCGGGCCTCCGCGCTCGCGAGGCCGGAGAAGGGCCCGGAGTCGGAGAGCACGCCATCCTCGGTCGAGGCTCGCTCCGAGCGATCCCCCGCCGGCAGCGGCTCGCCCCGGGCCGGCTGGATGACCACGCGGATCGGGAGGCCGGTAGGTCTTTGCGAACTCGAAGTCGCGCTGGTCGTGCGCCGGCACGCTCATGACGGCACCGGTGCCGTACTCGGCGAGGACGAAGTTGGCGATCCACACCGGGACCTTCTCGCCCGTGAACGGGTTCACCGCGTGGGCCCCGGTGAATACGCCCTCCTTGGGCGCCCCCTCGCCGGTTCGCTCCGCCGCCTCGGTGTTGCGCATCCTCGCGACAAACGCGTCGACCTCGGCCCGGCGGGCCGGGCGCGGTGAGCCCCGCGACGAGCGGGTGCTCGGGGGCGAGCACCACGTAGGTGCAGCCGAAGATGGTGTCGATGCGCGTGGTGAAGACGCGGATCGTCTCCGCGGACCCGGCCACCTCGAAGGTCGACCTCGGCCCCCTCGCTGCGGCCGATCCAGTTGCGCTGCATGGTCGTGACGCGCTCGGGCCAGTCGCGCAGCTCCTCGAGGCCGGCGAGCAGGTCGTCCGCGTAGGCAGTGATGCGGAAGGCCCACTCGGGGATGACCTTCTCGAGCACGGGAGAACTGCAGCGCTCGCAGAGGTTGCCCGTCGACCAACCTGCTCGTTGGCGAGGACGGTCATGCAGCCGGTGCACCAGTTCGCCTTGCCCGGTGCGCCGGTAGACGATGTCTCGCTCCAGCATCTTCAGGAAGAACCACTGGTTCCACCGGTAGTACTCGGGGTCGCAGGTTGCGAACTCGCGCTCCCAGTCGAAGCTGAATCCCACCCGCTTCATCTCGCGGCGAAAGGCATCGATGTTCTCGCGGGTGCGCTCGGCCGGGTGGCGGCCGTCCTTGAGCGCCGCATTCTCCGCAGGCAGGCCGAGCGCGTCGAAGCCCATGGGGTGCAGGACGTCGTAACCGCGCATGCGGAGGTAGCGCGCCAGCGCGTCGCCGATGGTGTAGACGCGCGCGTGGCCCATGTGCATCGCGCCCGAGGGGTACGGGAACATCTCGAGCACGTAGCGCTTCTCCGCCCCGGGGCGCCGGCCCGCGCGGAAGACGCCGGCGTCGTCCCAGCGCTTCTGCCAGCGCGGCTCGATCGACTTCGGTTCGTAACGCTCGTTCATGGAGGACATGTGGGGTCGCGATATTACCCCGCGGCGAGCCTTTTGCACCTCGCCCGTCACGCCGCCGTGGCGCCGGCGCGACACCCTGGCGCCGGGCCAGGACGCCCCGCAGCGGCTCGCGCGGCGCAGCCGCCCCTACGGTATATTTCGCGCCTCAACCCCCGAGGCCCGAATGGAACCCACCGTCTACGTCGCAGACATCGCCCGCTACGAGGGCCAGGAGGTCGCCCTCCACGGCTGGCTCCACAACCGCCGGTCGTCCGGCAAGCTCCACTTCCTGCAGGTCCGAGACGGCACCGGCACCATCCAGTGCGTCGTGTTCAAGGGCAACGTGACGCCCGAGGTGTTCCACGAAGCCGACCACATTCCCCAGGAGACGAGCCTCTGCGGTGACCGGTGTCGCCAAGAAGGACCCGCGATCTCCGCTCGGGTTCGAGCTCGACGTCAAGGACCTCGAGGGTGGTGGCGCGGCCCGCCCGCGAGTACCCGCTCGGACACAAGGAGCACGGGGTGGCCTTCCTCATGGAGCAGCGCCACCTCTGGCTGCGCTCGCCGCGCCAAAACCTCATCCTCCGGGTCCGCCACACGGTCGAGAAGGCCATCCGGGACTTCTTCGACGAGCGCGGGTTCACGCTCGTCGACGCTCCCATCTTCACGCCAAGTGCCTGCGAGGGCACGAGCACGCTCTTCGAGGTTCCCTACTTCGACCTCGGCAAGGCCTACCTCACCCAGTCCGGCCAGCTCTACATGGAGGCCGCCGCCATGGCGCTCGGCAAGGTCTACTCCTTCGGGCCGACCTTTCGCGCCGAGAAGTCCAAGACGCGCCGGCACCTGACCGAGTTCTGGATGGTGGAGCCCGAGGTCGCCTTCATGGACCTCGACGGCGACATGAGGCTCATGGAGGAGTTCGTCTCCTACGTGGTCCAGACCACCCTCTCCCGGCACCGGGACGAGCTCGTCGCGTGCTCGAGCGGGACGTGACCCGTCTCGACAGCGTGAAGCCGCCGTTCCCGCGCCTCACCTACACCGAGGCGGTGGACGTCATCCAGCGGGCGCAGCGAGCCCTGCAGGCCGAGGGGAAGCTCGATGCCGCCTCCCCCCTCATGAAGTGGGGCGACGACATCGGCGGGGACGAGGAGACGCTCGTCGCGAGCGCCTACGATCGCCCGGTGATGGTCCACCGCTACCCCGCGGAGATGAAGGCCTTCTACTTCAAGAAGGATCCGATCGAGCCGCGCGTGGCGCTCGGCTGCGACGTCCTCGCGCCGGAGGGATACGGCGAGATCATCGGCGGCGGGCAGCGCGAGGACGATCTCGCGACGCTCGAGAGCGCCATCGATCACCACCACCTGCCGCGGGAGGCTTTCGAGTGGTACCTCGACCTCCGCCGCTACGGGGCCGTCCCCCACGCAGGCTTCGGCATGGGCGTGGAGCGCTGCGTGGCCTGGATCTGCGGCCTGCACCACGTGCGCGAGACCATCCCGTTCGCCCGGATGATGGAGCGAATCACCCCGTAGGCTCGGCGAGCAGCCTCCGCACGGCGTCCGCTACCTGCTGCGACTGGACCGGCTTCACCAGGTAGGCGTTGGCGCCGAGCGCCATGGCGCGGCCCCGGTCGGCCTCCGCCCCCTCGGTCGTGATCACCACGATGGGGACGGCGCGTTGCCCGCCCGCCTGTCGCACGAGCGCGATGAGCTTCAGGCCGTCCATCACGGGCATGTTGATGTCCGTGATCACGATGTCGAAGCGGCCCTCGGCGAGCCGCCTCCACGCCTCGGCCCCGTCGGCCGCCTCGACGGCGGCGATGCCGAGGGTCCGCTGCAGGGCATGGGACAGCTGCCGGCGCATCGCCGGGCTGTCGTCCACCACCAGGGCGCTCGGGGTCTCTCGGCCCTCCACGGTCATCCTCCTCTGGCAAAGCGGGCGATCCGCTGCGCCATGCGCTCCAGGGGAAGCACCTCGTCCACCCGGCCCGTCGCGATGGCCTCCTCGGGCATCCCGTAGACCACCGCGCTGTCCTTCGACTCCGCCAGGGTCAGGCCGCCGACCATCTTGATGGCCTCGATCCCGCGCCGGCCGTCGTTGCCCATGCCGGTGAGCACGATGCCGCAAACGCGGTCGGCGTGCGCCCGGGCCGCGGACTCGAAGAGAAGGTCGATGCTGGGACAGTACCGACGTCCGGCCACCTCCGACGGCTCGAGCACACGGGCCCGGAGCCCTCCTCCGTTGCGCTCCAGCGAGAGGTGGCGCCCCCCCGGCGCGACGAGAACGCGCCCGGCGACCACCGCGTCGCCGTCCTCCGCCTCTCCGACGCGGTAGACGGACGTTCGCCCCATGCGCTCGGCGAAGGTGCGCGTGAAACGCTCGGGCATGTGCTGGGCGACGAGCACCGCCAGGGAGAGGTCCCCGGGAAGCTCGGAGAGAAGGCGCTGCAGCGCCGGCGGCCCGCCGGTCGATGCCCCGACCACGGCGAGCCACTGGGGCGGGGGCGTCTCCTCGCGCGGGGCCTCGGCCGCCCGCCGCTCGAGCGAGTCCAGGCGGAGGGCCTGGACCATCCGGATGCGAGCGAGCAGCTCCTCGCGGAACTCCGGCAGCGCGCCCGGGTCGGAGGGCCGCACGACGAAGTCGAGGGCGCCGAGCTCCAGCGCCCGGAAGACGTCGGCCTTGCTCCCCCGCCCGGTGACGACCACCACCGGCGTGGGCTGGCGGTCCATGAGCAGCCGCAGGAAGGTGAACCCGTCCATCCGGGGCATCTGCAGGTCCAGGCAGATGGCGTCGGGCTGCAACCGCAGCGCGTCGGCAAGGGCCTCCTCGCCGTTTGACGGGCGCGCCACCACGACGACGTCCGGCTCGGCCCGCAGGATGTCGGCCACGAGCCGCCCGCTCTGCTCCGAGTCGTCGACCACCATCACCCGGATCGGCCGGCGCGCGAGGTTGGAATCGCTCACGTGCGCGCCTCCGGCTTGCGATACGCGAGATCGCCCTTCAGCTGCGCCATCTCGAAATCGGCGGTGACGTGGAGGAGCGACTCGGAGTGGCCGAGCAGCAGGAAGCCTCCCGGCCGGAGCCGCCGGTGGAGGCTCGTCAGCACCCGCCGCCGCGTGGGGATGTCGAAGTAGATGAGCACGTTGCGGCAGAAGATGCAGTCCACGAGCTCCACCTGCTCCACGGCCGCGGAGTCGAGCAGGTTCAGGTGCCCGAAGCTCACGGTCTCCCGGACGGAGTCCTCGACCGCCCACCGGTCGCCCTCGGGACGGAACCAGCGGATCATCGCCTCGGCACTCACGCCGCGGAACGCATGGGGACCGTAGCAGCCGGCGCGCGCCACCGCCAGGACGCGGCGCGCGATGTCCGAGCCGAACACGTGGACGTCCCATCCGGAAAAGAGTCCCGAGCTGCGCACCAGGATTGCGGCGGTATACGCC
Organism: uncultured delta proteobacterium; assembly: GCA_963754915.1. GTDB lineage: Bacteria > Myxococcota > Myxococcia > Myxococcales > Anaeromyxobacteraceae > DATJZG01. Next base: position 176,253 of record CAVWHZ010000014.1, read on the forward strand.
TCCTCGCCGCTCGAGCAGGCGGCGCTCCAGACTCGCAGGCGCCGCTCCCCGCGACGCCCGGCCGCGAGCGTGGGCAGGATCTCCTCCGAAAAGGACCGAAGCTGGTCGGGGTCCCGGAAGAAATATGTCTCATTGGTGGTGAGTGCCTCTGTTGCGGCCTCGAGCTCGGCGACCCGCTGGGCACCGAACCGGAGGAGGTGGTAGTAGGCGGCGTAGCTGTCGATCCCGAGCGCTCGAAGCCTCGGCGCGAGCCGGTTTTCGACCAGGTACTGCATGTCGTCGCGAAAGCACAGGCCGGCGTGCTCGTGGATCAGGTCCCGCAGCAGGCGGAACTCCACCGGGCTCATCCGCAGGCTCAGGGGGGCGGGAGGCATCGGTGCGGCCCTAGGCTCCGAGGACGCGGAGGGCCTCGGCCAGGGCCTCCGCCACGAGAGGATCCTCCTCCACGTCCGCAAGGTCCCGGAGGGCGCCGGTGAGTTCGGGGTCGCGTCGCTCCCCGATGGCCCGGGCTGCGGCGCGCCGCACGTCCCAGCGCGCGTGGCACAGGCCCTCGAGCAGGGCGACGCGGGCTCCCGGACCCGGCAACGCCGCTGCGGCTCCGAGAGCCACCTTCGCGACCTCCGGGTCTCGATGCGCCGCGGCCTCGACCACGAGCGGCAGGTCGGCCCTGCCCATCCGGGCGAGCGCCTCCAGCGCCGCGGCGGCCACGTCGGGCTCGCTGCCAGAAACGAGCGCCTGCAGATCCGAGGCGAACCGGTCGATGCCGCACGCCCCCACGGCCGCGGCAGCGGCGGCCCGGACCCAGGGGACCTCGTCCCGCATCGCCGCGCCGAGCGCCCCCGCAACCTCGCCCCGCGCGCGATCTCCGAGCACGCCCGCCGCCCCCACGGCACCGATGGCCGCGGCCGCCGCCGCGCGCACCGGGGCCTGCGGGTCGTCGAGCGCGTCCAGGATCTCCGGCGGGAACTCGCGGACCTTCCCGCGGCCGGCCAGCGCGCCGAATGCCTGCGCCGCCCCCGTGCGCGTGGCGGGCCGCGGGTCCCGCAGCGAGCGCCGAACGAGCGGCAGGTCCGCCTCGTCGCCCACCCGCCCGAGCAGGCGAAGCAACGCGGCCGGCGTTCGACCCTCGCCGGTGGGCCGGCACCAGGAGAGGACGGCGGCCCTGACCGGCAGGCCGGCCTCGGCGAGTTCGCCGAGCGCGGCGGCCGCGAGCCCCCCGATCTCCGGCTCGACGTTGTCGAGCAGCGGCGCGAGCGGCGCGACCGCCGCCTCGTCCCCGGAGCGTCCCAGGGCCTCGATGGCCTGGGAGCGGACCGAGGCATCCTGGAGGGCCGCGGCGATCTCGGGGATGACCGAGCGCTGCCCGATGCGCGCCAGCGCCGCCAGCACGACGATGCGCGCCGGCAGCGACAGGTGCGACGAGGCCTCTCCGAGAGCGGCGGCGATCCCCGGGCCGAGCGCCTCGAGCGCGCTCCGGACTGCGGGGCGGAGGACCTCTTCCTCGGCCGCAGCGGCGAGCCGCAGCGCGCTTTCCACGTGGCCCGAGTAGCCGAGGACCCGGACGGCGCCCTCGGCCACGAGCGGATCCGTGGAGGCCACGGCCTCGCTCGCCCAGGCGACTACCGAGGCGGAATGGGCGCAAGCGTCCCGCACTCCGGCCGCGAGCGGCGCCAGGTCGTCGGGCCGGGTGGCGGCCTGGCGCGCAACGGCCCCGTAGGCCGCCTCGCGCGCACCGCGGGACATGTCCGCCACGCCGCGCGCCAGGAGCGCGAGCGCCTCCGGTGACGCCGAGATTCCCAGCACCCGGTAGGCGGAGCGGCGGGCGGTGCGGTCCTCCAGCAGAGCCCTGACCCGATCGACCGGCGGCGCCACCCCCAGCCGCTCCAGAGCGTCGAGGGCGGCCATCCGCATCGAGGAGTCCGCCGCGCCGAGGGCTCCAAGCAAAGCCTCCACGGCGTAGGCGCCGCCCATCTTCCCCAGGGCTTCCGCGGCGCACACGCGGACGTTGGCGTCGGGGTCGGCGAGGAGGTCGGCGAGCGCGAGCGCGGCGCGGCGGTCCCCGATCTCGCCGAGCACGTCGGCAACGGCACAGCGGACCTCGGGCCGATCCGAGGCGAGCGGCGGCAGCAGCGCCGGCACGGCGGCCGCCCCTAACCGGGTCAGGGCGCTCGCGGCCGCGTTGCGCGCGCCCGGGGAGCCTCCCGCCGTGGCGACCTCCAGCAGGGCCGGGAGGACCGTGGCCGGCTGCGGATGGTTCCCGATCTGCTCGGCCGCTGCGGACCGCACTCGCCAGTTGGCGTCGGCGAGGTGTCGCAGCAGTTCCTCCAGCTGCGAGGGCTGGGTCGGGTCGAGCGCGCGCGCTGCCCGGTAGCGGACCTCCTCGCCAGGGTCGCCCGGCGGGGGTCCTTCCAGAGGGTTGGTCAGGAGTCCCTCCCCTCCGCCGCGAGTGCCCGCGCCTCGGCCATGTCGTCGGGGCGGATGGGGTCGAGCAGCGCCTTGACGTTGAGGAGGAACTTGAGGCCGGTCGACTGGGACCTGCCCTCCCGGGGGAGCGGGCCCCAGCCAGCCCGCCAACGACGCCGAGCACCAGGCCCGGGGCGTCGCGGCCGGCGAGCGGCGGGGCGGGGCGAATGGCGGCGCGCGGGACCCGGAGCACCTCGACGACCGCGTCCACCACCAGGCCCACCGTCGCCTCGGCCATCTGGACCACCATCAGCTTGGTCTTGCGGGTCGGGGTCCCCGCCTGCAGCCCGAACCGGCGCCGCACGTCCACCACGGGGATGACCTCGCCGCGGAGATCCGCCACGCCCTCCATGAACTCGGGCACGCGCGGCATGCGTCGCACCGGGAGCGGCGCCACCACCTCGCGCACGCGCCGCACGTCGACCACGTACTCCTCCGAGCCGACCCGGAAGACGACCAGCTCGGCCACCTCGTCGGCCGCGTCGGCCCCGGTTCCTCCGGCGGCGAGGCTCACCCTGCCCTCCCGTCCGCGGCCGCGTGCTCGGGGCCTTCGAGCAGGGCCTCGATGTCGAGCAGGACGACGAGGCGCTGCCCCTCCCGCCCCACCCCGGCGATGTAGTCCGCGTCGATGCCGGCGATTCCCTGGGTCCGGTCCTCGATCCCCGACGGCGGAAGTCGCAGCACCTCGGAGACGCCGTCGACGAGAAGGCCGACCCGCTCGCCGGCGGCCTCGCAGACGATGACCCGGGCGGACGGGCCGGGCGCCCCGGGGAGACCGAGCCGCCGCCGCGGGTCATGCACGGCCACCACCTCGCCGCGCACGAGGATCACGCCCGCCACGTGCGCCGGCGCGCGGGGAACCTCCGTCAGCGCCGGTGCCTTGAGGATCTCCCGCACCCGCTCGATGGCGACCGCGTACTCCTCGGCGCCGAGCCGGAAGGCGACGAACTGCCGCCGGCCCTGCGAGGCTCCCGCGGGTCCGGATGCTCGCTCCTCGTCGACGCGAGGCAGGCCCGGCGCCGCCTCCCCCTCGCGGTAGAAGAACTCGAGCAGCGGATCGGGGCAGCCGGCACCCGCGACCGGAGCATCCGCACCCGCGCGCGGCGACTGATTTCGGTTGCCGGTGGGAGCCATGGCAGCTCCGCGATCCTACAGCGCCGCCAGGGGGAGCCCAGAATTCGCCCGCCCGGGAGGGCGGGAGATATCGCACGATCCCCTACCCCGTCGCCTCGTGCACCGCGCCGGCATCGAAGACCTCCTCGATCACGGCACCGATGTCGAGCACCAGGACCGTTCGCCGTGCCCCGAGGTCGGTGGCGCCGGCGATCCCCCGCACGCCGGCGAGCGACCGGCCGAGCGGCTTCACGACGATGTCCTGCTGACCGAGCAGGTCGTCGACGGCGATCCCCAGCCGCTCCTGCGCAAGTCCCACCACCACCACGTAGGGCCGAGTCGACTGGCGCGCCGCCCCCTGTGGCAGCAGACCCAGGAACCAGGCGAGTCGCAACAGGGGGAGGGTCGACCCTCGGAGATCGAGAACCTCGCGGGTCTCGATGGTTCGGATGTCTCCGGGCGCAGCCTGGACGACCTCGAGCACGCTATTGAGCGGAACGGCGAAGGGGCGGCCGGCCGCCTCCACGATGAGCGCCCGGACGATGGCGAGCGTCACCGGAAGGGTGATCTCGAACCGGGTGCCCCGCCCGGACTCGCTGCTGAGCTCGATGATCCCCGAGAGGGCGGCGATGTTGTTCTTCACTACGTCCATGCCCACTCCCCGGCCGGAGAGCGACGTGACCCGCTTGGCGGTGGTGAACCCGGCGACGAAGATCAGGTTGAGCAGCTCGCGGCGGGAGAGCGCGCCGAGCTCGGCGCGGGTGGCGAGGCCTCGCTCGACCGCCACCTGGCCCACGCGCTCCTCGTCGATGCCGCGGCCGTCGTCCTCGACGGAGATCTCGACTGCGTTCCCGAGCTGGGCGGCCTTGAGCTCGACCCGGCCGGCGCGGGGCTTGCCGGCCTTCAGCCTGTCCTCCGGCGCCTCCAGCCCGTGGTCGATGGAGTTCCTCAGAAGGTGCATGAGGGGATCCGAGAGCTCCTCGACGATCAGCTTGTCGAGCTCGACCTCCCCGCCGGCGACCTGGAAGTCCACCTCCTTGCCTGTCTCGCGCGCGATCTTGCGAACCATGCGCTGCAGCTTGTCGAAGATCTGCGAGAGCGGGACCATCCGGACCTCGAGGATGCCGCCCTGGAGCTCGCGCAGCCGGCGCTCGAGCGCCCTGCCCTCTCTCTGCAGCTCGAGGCCGAGAGCCCCTACGGGCTCGCCCGAGCGCATCCGCTCGGCGAGCTTCAGCAGGCTCGACTTGATGAGCAGGAGCTCCCCGACGGCATTCATGAGCCCGTCAAGCTTGTGGATATCGACGCGGACGGCCTGCGAGGCCGAGCGCAGCGTGCCCTCGGGGGCGTCGACTGCCGGAAGCGCGCTCGAGGCGACGGCCCGGGGCGCCTCAGCCGCCATGGGCGCCGGGCCGGCGGGGGCCGGGGCGGGATCGGCCCGCGGCGCAGCCGCTGCCCCGGCGCGGCGCGGGATCTCAAGAACGGTCGCCGACGGTCCGGCCGCCGCCTGGATCTCCGACGGGGCCTGTTGCGAGCCGAAGAGGAGGTCGAAGGCGATGACGCCGGGGTCCGCTTCCGCCGCGGCCGGGAGGGTCGAGATGACCTCGCCGAGCGGCTTCAGCGCGGTCTGCAGCGCGGACAGTCCCTGGTCGAAGGTATCGAGGGGGAAGGCGGCGCGCACCCGGTAGAGCGCGACTCCCTTCGCCACGTTCGCCTTGAGCCGGTGCTCCTCGTACTCGGTGAGGACGCCGAGGACCTCCTTGCCGAGGTCGTACTGCGCGAGGTCGAGGCCGGCAGCGACGGGGGGCGGGGCCGCGACCCGCAGCCGCGACGCCAGGGCGTCCGCGGCCCCGGTGGTCGTGGCCACTCCGCTCCCTTCCGCCACCTCGGCGATGATGCGGGCGAAGAGCTCAGGGGCCTCGAGGAGCAGATCCACTGTGGCCGCGTCGAGTGGGCGTCGGCCCATCCGAACGTCGTCGAGCATGTCCTCGAGAGCGTGGGCGAGCCGGGCCATTCGCTCGACGCCGGACATGCTGGAGAGGCCCTTCAACGTGTGGGCGCCGCGGAAGATGGAGTTCAGAACCTGGGGGTCGGGCTCGCCACCGTGCCGCGCGGACTCGAGGTGGAGCATCTCGCGCCCGAGGGCGTCGATGATCTCTTGCGCCTCGGAGACGAACTCTGCGAGCGCTTTCTCGGAGCGTCGGTCGGCCATGTGAGGGGCGCGGCGCGCCCCTCCGTCAGCGTACCACCGGCCCCCGCGGCGGCAAGCTGGCGGCCGTCTGGCCCGGCTCGACGTTGGCGACCGGCGCCACCACGTCGGCGTTGGCGCTCAGCTCGCGCACCACGCCGTCGAGCTCCCGGGCGAGCGCGCGAGCGTCCCCGAGGAGCACCTGGGAGGAGAAGCCCGCCTTCAGGCTCGCTTCCATCCACGCGCGCGCCAGGGGCGCCCCAAGGTGCGTCGGCGGCAGCGCAACGGCGACCCGGCGCGCCCCGGCCTTGGCGAGCACCTCGCAGGCGTGCCGGGCGGCCGCCTCCGCCGCGGCGTCCGACTCGCCCGCGAGCCCGAAGAAGAAGATGCGGGGCGCCGGGAAGCGCCCCCCGGATGGCAGCAGCAGGGCCTCGCCGCTCTCCGGGGAGAAGGTCTGCGCCAGGATGGCCCGCGACACGGCTCCGCAGAGGCGCCAGTCGACGAGCCCCGCCAGCCCCTGCAGGGGGCGCTCCGCGCCGACGAAGGCCGCCATCGAGTCCGCCTCCAGGGCGTCGAGGGCAGCGAGCGAGAGGTCGCAGGGCTCGACGCGCGCCCTCATCGCGCTCGGCCCCTCCCCGCGGCGCTCCGCCGGGAGCGCGCCGGCAATCCGGTCGAGCACCCCGTTGACGAAGGCCCCGGAGCTCTCGCTCCCGTACTTCTTCCCGAGCTCGATGGCCTCGTTGATGCAGACCTTGACGGGCACCTCTGGCCGCCAGCGCAGCTCGAACACGGCAAGGCGGAGCACGTTGCGGTCGACCTTGGCCATCCGGTCGAGGCGCCAGTTGGTCGAGACGGCCTCGATGGAGTCGTCGATCTCGCGGCGATGCTCGGCCACGCCGCGCACCATCGCCTCGGCTAGCGTCGCGCACCTCGCGCTCCACCGGCTCGAAGCTCCGCCAGAAGCGCGCCAGCGCCTCGTCCAGGTCGGTGGCGGCGACGTCGATCTGATAGAGCGCCTGCAGCGCTCTCTCGCGGGCCTTGGTGCGCTTGGCGTGGGGCATCGGGCGGGGGCGCCTACTTCCCTGCGGGAGCGCTCCGAGCGAGCGCGCGGAAGAGGTTGGCCTGCTCGATGGCCGCGACGGCGGCCTCGGCGCCCTTGTTGCCGCCCTTCACCCCGGCACGCTCGAGCGCCTGCTCCATGGTGTCGCAGGTGAGCACGCCGAAGCCGACGGCGCAGGCTGCCTCCATCGCCACCTGGGCCACGCCCTTCGACACCTCGGCGGCCACGTACTCGAAGTGCGGGGTGCCTCCGCGGATGACCGCGCCGAGCGCCACCACCGCGTCGTACTTCCCGCTCCCGGCCACCCTCTTCAGGAGCGCCGGCAGCTCGAAGGTGCCGGGGCACCGGAACACGTCGGCGCGCGTCTCGTCGCCGCCGTGGCGCTTGAAGGCATCGAGCGCTCCGTGCAGCAGCTGCTCGGTGACGAGCGAGTTGAAGCGCGAAACCACCACGGCGAAGCGCAGCCCCTCGGCAACCAGGGTTCCCTCGTGGACGTTCATGCCCTTCCTCCCTTCGGCGCGCGGCGCGCCTCCCGGCGGCTCGTCTTGCGGGCCGCGGCCGGGGGCGCCAGCGTGAGCAGGTGACCGAGCTTGTCCCGCTTCGCCGCCAGGTAGGCGCGGTTGGACCGGGAGGGTGCCATCTCGATGGGCACCCGCTCCACCACCTCGAGGCCGTAGCCCTCGAGCCCTACGATCTTCTTCGGATTGTTGGTGAGCAGACGCATCTTTCCGACGCCCAGGTCGCGCAGGATCTGGGCACCGATGCCATAGTCCCGGAGGTCGGGCTTGAAGCCGAGCTTCACGTTCGCCTCGGCGGTGTCGAGCCCCTGGTCCTGCAGGTTGTAGGCCTTGAGCTTGTTGACGAGGCCGATGCCGCGGCCCTCCTGATCGAGGTAGAGCAGGACGCCCTTGCCGGTGCGCGCGATGAGCGCCAGGGCGGCGTGGAGCTGGGGCCCGCAGTCGCAGCGCTCGCTGCCGAACACGTCTCCGGTGAGGCACTTGGAGTGCACGCGCACCAGCACCGGCTCGTCGGCGCGCCAGGTCCCCTTCACCAGGGCGACGTGCTGGTGCCCGTCGATCTCGTTCTCGTAGGCTACCGCCGTGAACTCGCCGTACCCCGTGGGCAGCGGGGCGGACGCGGCCCGTCGCACCAGCGAGTCCTTCATGACCCGGTAGGCGATGAGGTCGGCGATCGAGGCGATGACGAGCTTGTGCTCCCGAGCGAGCCTCTGCAGGTCCGGCATCCGCGCCATGGTGCCGTCGTCCTTCATCACTTCGCAGATCACCGCTGCCGGCCGCATCCCGGCGAGGCGCGCCAGGTCCACCGAGCCCTCGGTCTGCCCGGCGCGCACGAGCACGCCCCCGGGGCGAGCGCGCAGCGGGAAGACGTGACCCGGGCGGACCAGGTCCTCCGGAGTGGCGTCGTCGCGGACCGCGGTGAGGATGGTGTGGGCCCGGTCCCGGGCGCTGATGCCGGTGGTGACGCCCTTGGCCGCCTCGATGGAGACGGTGAAGGCAGTCCCGAACGCGGAGGCATTCTGGCCCTCCGGCACCATGAGCGGGAGGTCGAGCGCCCGCGCCTTGTCCTCGGAGAGGGCGAGGCACACGAGTCCGCGGCCGTGCTTGGCCATGAAGTTCACGGCGGCGGGCGTGACCTTCTCCGCGGCGATGCACAGGTCGCCCTCGTTCTCCCGGTCCTCGTCGTCGACCAGGATCACCATCCGGCCGCGGCGGAGCGCCACGATGGCTGCCTCGATGCGCTCGACCGCGTGCTCCCCGTGGACCGTCATCTCCCCCCCTCGCCGTAGCCCCACTCGCGCAGCGATCCCTCCGACACGCCGGCCGCGCCAGACATCTCCCGCAGGCGCGCCACGTGGCGCGCCACCACGTCGGCCTCCAAGTTGACCGCGCTGCCCACGGATGCCTCGCCGAGCGTGGTGCGCTCGAGCGTCTCCGGGATGAGCGCCACCTCGAAGCGGTCGCGCCCGACGCGTGCGACCGTGAGCGAGACCCCGTCCACGGCGATCGACCCCTTCTCGGCCACGAGCGCCGCGATGGACTCGGGCAGGGACACCGTGAGTCGCGCCCCCTGCCCCTCGGCGACCTTTTGCAGCACCTTGCCCACCGCGTCGACGTGGCCCTGGACCAGGTGGCCCCCGAGCCGGTCGGAGAGTCGCAGCGCCCGCTCCAAGTTGACCCGGCTGCCGGGGCGCCACGAGCCGAGGGTGGTCCTCGCGAGCGTCTCGGGGACGGCATCGAAGGACACCCGGCCCTCCCCGCGACTGACCACCGTCAGGCAGGCACCCGAGCAGGCCACGCTCTCCCCCGGGGCCAGGTCGTCGACCGGGATCGAGCGCGGCCGCAGGACGAGCCGGGCCCCACCGGAGCGCGGCTCGACGCGCTCCACCGTGCCGGTGTCGGCGACGAGTCCGGTGAACATGGCGGACGAATCCTACCGCCCCCCCCGGGCCCTGGCCAGCGGACCGGCCGGGCGGCCCGAGACGAGGATATCGCCGCCGACGCGGGTCACGCGTGGATCCTCCAGCCGAAGCGCCCCGGCCATGCGTTGCGCCCCCGGGCCCGCCACCCAGGAGATGCCGTCGCCCCCCAGCACCTTGGGCGCGAGGAAGAGGCAGACCCGGTCCACCACCCCCGCGGCGAGGAAGGCCCGGTTCACCTCCGCGCCGCCCTCCACGAGCAGGCTCGTCACGTTGCGGCGGGCGAGATGCCCGAGGAGGTCGACGGAGATCGACCCGGCCCCCGCGGGCCCGGCAACGGAGGAACTCCACCCCGGACAGCGCGCCCGGTGGGCGCCCGACCGCGTAGGCGACGAGGGTGCGCGAGCTCGAGCGCTGGCGGAAGAGCCGGAGATCGTGCGGAAGCGACAATCGCGAGTCGAGCACCACCCGCAGGGGATCGCGGCCGCCGCCCCGCGGCAGCCGGGCGGTGAGGCGAGGGTCGTCGGCGAGCGCGGTGCCAGCTCCCACCAGGACCGCGTCGCTGCGGTCGCGCAGCCGGTGCACCGCCGCGCGCGCCGCATCGCCGGTCACCCAGCGCGAATCTCCTCCCCGCGTGGCGATCTTGCCGTCCAGGGTGGCGGCCACCTTCAGGGTGACGTGAGGGCGGCCAGAGGTGATGAAGCGGAACCAGGGCTCGTTGAGGGCGTCGCAGTCGGACTCGAGCACCCCGGTCTCGACGAAAACCCCGCCGCGGCGCAGGCGCCGGACGCCGCGCCCGTTCACGAGCGGGTTGGGATCGCGCGACCCGACGAAGACGCGGCGCACCCCAGCCTCGAGGACGGCGAGGCTGCACGGCGGCGTTCGCCCCCAGTGGTTGCACGGCTCGAGGGTGGTGTAGAGGTCGGCACCCCGGGCTCGGGCGCCGGCCCGGCGGATGGCCACCACCTCGGCGTGCGGCGCGCCGGCCCGGGCGTGGTGTCCCCGAGCCACCACCTTCCCGTCCCGGACGAGGACCGCGCCCACGGCCGGGTTCGGGCTCGTCCGGCCGAGGCCACGGCGGGCCTCGCGGATGGCGAGCCTCATGAAGTCGTCTTGCGCCCGGCGTGACTTCATCGCTTTCCCTGCAGCCCCTCGATCTCGGCCGTGAACTCTCCCACGTCTCGGAAGGCGCGGTAGACGGAGGCGAAGCGGACGAAGGCCACCGGGTCGAGCTCGCGCAGGCGCTCCATGACGAGCTCGCCCACGGCGCTCGACGCCACTTCTCGCTCGCCGGCCTCCTGGACCTTGCGCTCGACTTCCGTGGCGAGAGCCTGGATGCGCTCCTCGGACACCGGTCGCTTCTGGCAGGCCACCCGCAGCCCCTCCAGGATCTTCCGTCGGTCGAAGGCTTGGCGACGGCCGTCCTTCTTCACCACCGAGGGGAGGCTCTCCTCGACGCGCTCGTAGGTCGTGAACCGGCGGCCACAATCCAGGCACTCGCGGCGCCGGCGCGTGGCCTGCCCGTCCTGCGCCTCGCGCGAGTCAACGACCCGGTCCTCCAGGTGACCGCAGAAGGGACAGCGCATTCGGGGGCGGCCGTGCGGGCCTCAGATCCGGTCGGGGTAGAGGGGGAACTGCCGGGTGAGATCGTGCACCTCGCCGCGGACGCGGGCGAGGACGCCCTCGTCCGCCGGGGCGTCGAGGACTCGCCCGATGAGCGCGGCCACCCGCGTCATCTCGGCCGGGCCCATGCCCCGGGTGGAGAGCGCCGGCGTGCCCAGGCGAACCCCCGAGGTCACGAAGGGCTTCTCCGGGTCCCAGGGGATCATGTTCTTGTTGACCGTGATCCCGGCGCGGCCGAGCGCCTCCTCGGCCACCTTGCCCGTGAGCTTCTTCGGGCGCAGGTCGACGAGCATGAGGTGGTTGTCGGTGCCCCCGGAGACGAGCCGCAGGCCGGCGCGGCCGAGCCCGTCGGCGAGTGCCTGGGCGTTGTCGAGGATGAGCTGCTGGTAGTCCCGGAAGGACGGCGACAAGGCCTCCTGGAAGGCCACCGCCTTCGCCGCCACCACGTGCTCGAGCGGGCCGCCCTGGATGCCCGGGAAGATCTGGCTATTCACGGCCTTGGCGTGGACCTCCTTGCAGAGGATCATGCCCGACCGCGGACCGCGCAGCGTCTTGTGGGTGGTGGAGGTGACGATGTCCGAGTGTGGAATGGGGCTCGGGTGGAGCCCGGCGGCGACGAGGCCGGCGATGTGCGCCATGTCGACCACCAGGGCCGCTCCCACCTCCTGGGCGATGGCGGCGAACCTGTCGAAGTGGAGCACCCGGGGGTAGGCACTCGCTCCCACCACCAGGATCTTGGGGCGGTGCTCGCGGGCGAGCCGCGCCACCTCGTCCATGTCGATGGTCTCGTCCGACTGCCGCAGGCCGTAGGGGACGATCCGGAACAGCCGCCCGGAGAAGTTCACGGGAGACCCGTGGGTGAGGTGGCCGCCGAAGTTCAGGCTCATCGCGAGCAGCGTGTCCCCGGGCTGGGCCAGCGCGAAGTAGGCGGCCATGTTGGCCTGGGAGCCGGAGTGCGGCTGCACGTTGGCGTGATCCGCGCCGAAGAGCTTCTTGGCGCGGTCGATGGCGAGCTGCTCGACCTGGTCGACCACCTCGCAGCCGCCGTAGTAGCGCTTGCCGGGGTAGCCCTCGGCGTACTTGTTGGTGAGCGCGGAGCCGGTCGCTTCGAGCACGGCCGGGGAGACAAAATTCTCGCTGGCGATGAGCTCCAGGCCCTCGGCCTGGCGGCGGGTCTCCTGGCGGATGAGCCGGGAGATTTCGGGGTCGGCCTCGGCCAGGCGCTGGGATGGCATCATGTGGAACTCCTCGGGAGGGGCGGTTCATACCGCGCCGGGCGCGGCGGGGCAACGGCCGCGCCCGCCGCCCGTCGTCACGTCTCGAGAGCGGAGATCTTGTCCACCCGCTTCTGGTGGCGGCCGCCCTCGAAGGGCTGCTCCAGGAATGCCCGCACCACGGCGCCCGCCTGGCCGGTGCCGAGGACCCTCTCCCCGATGCAGAGAACGTTGGCGTCGTTGTGGGCTCGGGCCATCCGGGCCTCGTACTCGGTCGTGCACAGCGCCGCCCGCACGCCGCGCACCTTGTTCGCGGCAATGGACATCCCGATCCCGGTACCGCACACCAGGATGCCAAGGCGGGCCCGACCGGACGCCACCGCCTCGCCGACCCTGCGCGCGTAGTCGGGGTAGTCGACGCTCTCCGCAGAGAAGGGGCCCAGGTCATCGGCATCGAAGCCGAGCTCGCGGGCCACCCGGAGCGCCTCGGCCCGCAGGGCGAGCCCGGCGTGGTCGGATCCGGCGACAACCTTTTGCGCCACTGCCCCTCCTAGACCCGCTTGAACGCGATCACGGCGTTGGTGCCCCCGAACCCGAAGCTGTTCGAGAGCACGGCGTCGACCCTGCGCTCGCGAGCCACGTTGGGCACCACGTCGAGCGCGCACTCCGGGTCTTGCTCGTCCACGTTGATGGTGGGCGGGAGCACGCCGCGGGCGAGCGCGAGGACGGAGACGATGGCCTCGACACCGCCGGCCGCGCCGAGCATGTGACCGGTCATGGACTTGGTGGAGGAGACCGCCAGCCCCTTCTCGGCCCAGGCGCCGAACACCCGGCGGATGGCCTGGCACTCGGCCACGTCGCCCTGGGGGGTCGAGGTCCCGTGCGTGTTGACGTACCCGATCTGCTCGGGCCGCAGGCCACCGTCGGCGAGCGCCATCCTCATGGCGCGTTGGCCGCCCTCGCCCTCCGGGGCCGGGGAGGTGATGTGGTTCGCATCGCAGGTGGCCCCGTAGCCGGCGACCTCCGCGTGGATCCGGGCACCGCGCTTGCGCGCGTGCTCGTACTCCTCGAGGACCAGGATTCCCGCTCCCTCTGCTGCGACGAACCCATCGCGTCCCTTGTCGAAGGGCCGGCTCGCCCGTTCGGGCGCGTCGTTGCGTTCGGACATGGCGCGCGCCGCGCAGAAGCCCCCGATGCCGAGGTGGGTGATGGTGGCCTCCGCACCGCCCGCGAGCATCATGTCCGCCATGCCGCGCTCGATGTAGACGTAGGCATCCCCGATCGAGTGATTGGCGGTGGCGCAGGCCGAGACCGGCGAGAAGTTCGGCCCCTTCAGGCCATACCTCAGCGCCATCTGGCCCGGCGCCAGGTTGATGATGAGGCTGGGGATGAAGAACGGGCTGATCTTTCGCACCCCGCGCTCGAGGAACGTCTTGTAGGTGTCCTCGATGGTGGCGAGGCCCCCCATGCCCGATCCGACGATGGCCCCGAACCGCTCCGGGTCCTCGCGAGCCATGTCGATCGCGGCGTCCTCCATGGCCATCTGCGCCGCGGCGAGCGCGAACTGGATGAAGCGGTCGTTGCGCCTCGCCTCCTTCTTCTCCATGTACTTCTCGGGATCGAAGCCCTTCACCTCGCCGGCGATCCGGGTGGGAAAGGTGGAGGCGTCGAACTGCGTGATCGGGCCGATCCCGCTCTTGCCGGCGACGAGCCCCTGCCAGCCTTCCTCCACGCCGATCCCGACGGGACAGAGCATCCCGAGACCGGTGACGACCACGCGGCGCCTGGACATGTCGCTCCTCCTGCGAAGAATCCCCGCGCGGCGCGGATCCGTGCCGCGGCTCTCTGGCCGCGACGACGCCCCGCGCCGATGTGGCCGGCGGGCTTACTTCTTGTGGGTGTTGATGTAGTTGATGGCGTCCTGCACCGTCTTGATGTTCTCGGCCTCCTCGTCGGGGATCTCGACCTCGAACTCCTCCTCCATGGCCATCACCAGCTCGACGATGTCGAGGGAGTCCGCACCCAGGTCCTCGATGAAGCTCGAGGTGGTCTTGATCTCGTCCTCGGAAACGCCCAGCTGCTCGGCGATGATGCTCTTGACCTTCTGCTCCACGTTGCCCGTCGTCATCGCTGCTTCCTCCTGTGGTTTGTGATGCGTTCCGCGGCGAATTCCGCGGTCAGCTACATGTACATGCCCCCGTTGACGCGGAGCACCTCTCCGGTCACGTAGGACGCCTGGTCGCTGCAGAGCCATGCCACCGCCGCGGCCACGTCGTCGGCGCTGCCGAGCCGGCCGAGCGGGATCGCCTCCGCCATCTTCTGCTTGGCCGCCTCCGGAAGGGCGGCCGTCATGTCGGTGTCGATGAAGCCGGGGGCCACCGCGTTCACGCGAACGTTGCGGGAGGCGAGCTCCCGGGCCACCGACTTGGTCAGGCCGATGAGACCGGCCTTGGTGGCAGCGTAGGCGGCCTGGCCGGCGTTGCCCATCTCCCCCACGACCGACGTGAGATTGACGATGGAGCCGCCCCGGGCCTTCATCATGGGACGGGTGACGGCGCGAACGAGGTTGAAGGCCCCGGTGAGGTTCACGTCGAGCTGCCGGCGCCAGTCCTCGTCCTTCACGCGCATGACGAGCTGGTCGATGGCGATGCCCGCGTTGTTGACGAGGATGGACAGCCCCCCCATCTCGGCCACGACCTTTTCCACGGCCTCGCTGCATGCGGCCGCGTCGGCGACGTCGAAGCGGTAGAGCTCCGCGCGGGCGGCGCCGGCGCCGCGACAGAGCCCCAGGGCTTCCTGGGCGGCGGCCTCGTTCCCGGCGTAGTTGATCGCCACGCTGGCGCCGCCGCGGGCGAGCGCAAGGGCGATGGCGCGACCGATCCCGCGAGAGGCACCGGTGACGAGAGCGGCCTTGCCCCTGAAGTCGTACATTCTCATGCCCCCAGCGCCGCGAGCGTCTTCTCGAGGGAGGCTACGTCACCGACCTGGTGGACCTCGATGGCCTTGTCGATGCGCTTGACCAGCCCGGAGAGCACGTTGCCCGGGCCGACCTCGATCATCCGGGTCGCGCCGAGCCGGGCGAGCTCGTGGACGCTCTCGATCCAGCGCACCGGAGCCGACACCTGCGCGAGGAGCAGCGGGACGATGCGATCGGTGTGGCGATTGGCCCGGGCCTCGACGTTCGTCACCACCGGGACGGCCGGCTGCGACCAGGAGATGGCCCGCAGCACCGGCTCCAGCCGCGCCTTCACCGGCTCCATGAGACCGCAGTGGAAGGGAGCGCTCACCGGAAGCGGCAGGATGCGCCGCGCGCCGGCCTCCTTCAGCTTGGCGCCGGCGAGCGCGACCGCGGCCGCGTCGCCGGCGATGACGGTCTGGTTGGGGTCGTTGTAGTTCGCGGGCGCCACCACCTTCCCGCTCGCAGCGGCGGCCGCCTCGCAGACCTCTCGGACCCGGCCCGGGTCGAGCCCTACGACCGCCGCCATGGCGCCCTGCCCGGCCGGAACGGCCTCCTGCATGAACGTGCCGCGCGCGCGCACCGCCCGGGCAGCGTCGGCGGCCGTGAGCGCTCCCGCCACCACGAGCGCCGAGTACTCTCCCAGCGAGTGGCCGGCCACGATGCCAGGGCGGACGCCGCGGGCCGAGAGGACCGCCGCGGCGGCAGCCGAGACGGCCAGGATGGCCGGCTGCGTGTTGGCCGTGAGCTTGAGCTGTTCGTCGGGCCCGTCGAAGCACAAGGTCGAGAGCTTCTCCCCGAGGGCGGCGTCCACGGCCTCGAACACCTGGCGAGCCTCGGGGAAGGCGTCGCGGAGCGCCTTGCCCATGCCGGCCGCCTGCGAGCCCTGCCCCGGGAAGATGAACGCGAGCTTGTGCATGGAAGTCCGCCTCACCAGCGCAGCAACGCGCTTCCCCAGGCCATCCCGCCCCCGATCGCCATCATCAGGATCAGGTCTCCCGGCTTGAACCAGCCGGCGCGATTGGCCTCGTCGAGGGTCATGGGAACGCTCGCCGACGAGGTGTTGCCATACTTCTCCAGGTTCATCCAGCACTTCTCGGCCGGGATGCCCAGCCGCTCGAGCGTCGAGTCGAGGATGCGCTTGTTGGCCTGGTGGGCGATGACCCAGGTCACGTCCTTGGGCTGCAGACCGTTCGCCGCGAGCGCCTCCCGCGACACCTCCTCGAGCGCGCGCACCGCGACCTTGTAGACCTCGCGGCCATTCATCTTCACCACGTTGAGGCCCTCGTCGATCATCTTGTGCGTGATGGGGTGACGGGAGCCCCCGCCCGGCATGTTGAGGATCGGCCAGTGCGAGCCGTCGGAGTGGAGGTGAGTCGAGAGGATACCCCGGGTGGCGTCCGCGGTCGGCACGAGCACCATGGCGCCGGCCCCGTCGCCGAAGAGGATGCAGGTGTTGCGGTCCTTCCAGTCGGTGATGCGCGTCAGGGTCTCGGCGCCGAGCACGAGCGCGGCGCGGCAGACGCCCGTCGACACGTACCGGTCGGCCACCGAGAGCGCGTAGAGCGAACCGGCGCACGCCGCCGAGACGTCGAAGGCGAAGGCCTTCTTGTTGTGGAGGAGGCTCTGCAGGACGACCGCTGACGCGGGGAAGGGCATGTCGGGGGTCACCGTCCCCACGACGATGAGGTCGACGTCCTCGGCCCGGACGCCCGCCATCTTCAGGGCCTTCTGGGACGCCTTGAGGGCGAGGTCGCTCGTCGCCTCGGTCTCGGCGGCGATGTGGCGCTCGCGGATGCCGGTGCGCTCGACGATCCACTGGTCGTCGGTGTCCACGAGCTTCTCGAGCTCCTTGTTGGTGACCACCCTTTCCGGGACGTAGCTTCCGGTGCCGACGATGAGCGACCGCATCTTCTCTCCTTCAGTCGAGCGGCAAGCGACGCCGCCGGCCGTGAGTGGTCCTGCCGTCCGTTGCCCCGCCGAGGAACTCGGCGGCCCTGCCCGGCCGCCTCCGCGATCTCCGAGGTGCAGTCCGCCCGCGCGGCGTCGCAGGCCCGCTCGATGGCGTTGCCGATGGCCCGCGCGTCGGAGGCGCCGTGGCTGATGACGGCCACGCCGTTCACGCCCACGAGCGGGGCTCCGCCAATCTCGCGCCAGTCCACCCTCTTCTTCATGGCCGCGAGCGCGTTCTTGGCGAGGATTCCGCCGATCTTCGAGGGCACGGTGCTGCGCAGCGCTTCCTTCACGAACTCGCCCACCGCGCGTGCGGTGCCCTCCATGGTCTTCAATGCCACGTTTCCCGTGAAGCCGTCGGTGACGATCACGTCGAGGTCGCCCTCGAGGAGGTCCCGGCCCTCGCAGTAGCCCTGGAAGCGCAGCGGCGAGCGCTCCAGCGCCGCAGCCGCCGCCCGGGTCACGGCCGTTCCCTTCGAGGCCTCCTGGCCGTTCGCCAGCACCGCCACCCGGGGTCGGGAAACGCCCTGGACGCGGCGGCTGTAGACCTCGCCCATGAAGGCGAACTGCACGAGATGCACCGGCCGGCAGTCCACGTTGGCTCCAACGTCGATCAGCACCGGGGCCCCCTTCACCGCCGGCAACACCGAGAGGATGGCCGGCCGCTCGACCGCCCCGGAGCGGCCGAGAACGAACACGGCCCCCGCCATGACGGCGCCGCTGTTGCCGGCGCTCACCATCCCCGACGCCTCGCCGCTCTTCACGAGCTCGAAGCAGGCGCGGATGGAGTTCTCCTTCTTGCGGCGCATCGCCTGTCCCGGGTGGTCGCCCATCTCGACGACCTCGGATGCATGCTTCACCTGGATGGGCAGGCTCCAACTCGCCCTCTGACGCTCGAGCTCGCCGCGCACGCGCTCCTCGGGCCCGACCAGGATGACGGCCTGGCCCTTGCGCGCTGCGTCAATGGCGCCGTGAACGACGACGGCCGGGGCGTGGTCGCCCCCCATGGCGTCGACGGCGACCGGCGCGATGCCCGGGGTCATCCGGGCCTAGGCGCTCTCGATGACCTGAGCGTCCTTGTAGTATCCGCACGAAGGGCAGGCTCGATGAGATAGCACCGGCTCCTTGCACTTCGGGCACTGCGTCACGTTGGCCGGCTTGATCTTGAAATTCGCTGCCCGGCGCCGATTGCGGCGCATGCTGCTCGTTCGCTTCTTGGGAACTCCCACGGCTCGCTCCTTCGTCGTTGAGTTTCGTCGCGCTACGATCGCTTCAGCTTTTCCAGGCCGGCCCAGCGCGGGTCGGGCACATGCCGGTCGCAGCCGCAGTCCTTCTCGTTCAGGTTCTGCCCGCACACCGGGCATAGCCCCTTGCAGGAGTCCTGGCACACCGGGTAACGAGGCAGCGCCAGGAGCAACTGCTCTCGCACGAGCGGGTCGAGGTCGATGACCTTGCCCCGGTACGTCTCCTCGTCGACCTCGCCCGGGCCGAAGCTTCCCTCGTGCCCCTCGCCCTTCTCGTGCCGCTCCCCCCGCTCCCCGCCCTCCTCCACTTCCGGCACAAGGGTCAGCTGGAAGTCCACCGGCACCGTCACCTTCACCGGAACGAGACAGCGACCGCAGGGGGCGGTGAGCTCGGCGCCGGCTCGCGCGACGAGGCGCACGCGTCGGCCGAGCCTCTCGAGCCGCGCCGCCACGTGCGCGAGCGCACTCGCGCGGTAGCCGGCCGGGTCGCCCGCCACGGCCTCGTCGAGCGCCTCGCGGGTAAGGTCCCACGTGCGGTCGATGCCCGATTCCTTGATTTCATCAATATTGACGCGCATTTGCGCCACGTCCGGGGGGCGGAAAAGCGCCTCATTATAGGGAGCGACCTCTACAAGTCAAGGCGCGCCCTGACGGCGCGATGCGTCGAAGGTGCGATTTTCGCACGGCTTCGTATAACGAGGGGCGAGTCCTCCGCCCACCCGTTCGCCGCGGAGGCCTAGGGCTTCACGAGGCCGCGCGCCACCGCGAGCAGCGCCGCCTCTGCCTTCGTGGACACATCCATCTTTTCATAGATGCGCTTCACGTAGGTCTGCACCGTTCCCTCGGCGATGCCGAGGGCCTGCGCCACGTCGGCGTAGGTGTGGCCGTGCACGAGCAACTCGAGCACTTCGAGCTCCCGCTTGGAGAGGGCGGGTCCCTGGCCGCGCTGGTCGGGCGGATCGCCGCGCAGCTCGGAGAGCAGGACCTTGGCTGCGCGAGGGCTGATCGGGGCCGAGTCTCCCTTCAGGACGTCCTCGACGGCGCGGGCCAGCTCGCCGGCGTGGAACGGCTTGAGGATGTACCCCGTGGCTCCGGCCCGGAGCGCGCCGAGAACACGAGCAGGGATGTCCACCGCGGTGAGCGCGATGCAGGAGGTCTTGGGAAGCTCCTGGCGGATCGCGGCGATGACGTCCTCGCCGCTCATCTTGGGGAGGCCCAGATCCACGAGCGCAACGTCCGGCTTCTCGCGGCGCGCGAGCGCGACCCCGTCTTCCCCGGTGGCGGCCGTCCCGCAGACATCGAACCCGTGGGACGTCAGCACCTGCACGATCAGGCGGCTGACCGCCTCGTCGTCCTCGATCGCGATCGCTCTCACCGCCATGCCGCACCCTTCCGAGTCCGGGGATCCGACACTTCCTCCCCCAGCTTTTTTCACGAATATCAGTGCGATCCGGACGGGTCAAGGTTGGCGTCCCTTGGAAAGGGTACGTCGAGGTAGGACTGCGGCCTACGGTGGAGGGGATCCGGCCTTGGCCCCGCCTCGCGCGGCGACCGCGCCGCTGCACGGCCTAACGGCGGGTCTCGTCCTCGCGCACCGCCTGCCGCCGGCCGTCGCTCGCGACATCCAGGGCCCCACCTTCGTCCAAGTCGAGCGCGACGGCGAGCAAGTAGAGCGCGAGCGAAAGGATCCCGAGAGCCTGGCCGGCGGTCATGGCCGCCACGAGCGAGGGTTGGCGAGGCAAGACGAGCGCGATCGACGTGAGGACGACGGAGGCGAGCGCCCCGGACGCGGCGACGTAGGTGAGCCTCGTGACCTGCTCGCGCCTCACGGTACCTTCTCCTCCACGCGCTTGCGTGCCTCGGCAACCGGCGCCGCTCGAGAGGCCCCGAAGCAAAGGGAGCAGCGCGGCGCGAAGCACGGTGACGACCGCACTACTCTCGGCCTTCAACCCGACAGGGCGCAAGCGCGTTTGTCGCGCGGTGCGGCTTCCAGAACGCTCGCCCCCGAGGCGAGCGAGCAGCGGCGTGCTACATTTGGGGCTCCCCCTGGGGAGTCACGGATGCTGGTCCACGCCTTACTTGCGCTCGCACTCGTCGACCCGGGCCGCTGCGTCGAAGTGGTCGCGATCGCCGACGTCCACGGGCACGTCCGAGACCTCGCCCCGCTCGCCGCGGAGGTGCGCGCGGTCCGGGCGAGGGGGCCCTCGCTGCTCCTCGACGCGGGCGACGGGCTGCAGGGCACGGTCGAGGCGAGCCTGTCGCGCGGCAGGGCCGTCGTCGCGGCCTTGGGCGCGATGGGCGTCGACGCGGGCGCAATCGGGAACCACGACTTCGACTATGGGCAGGCAGCGCTGCGCGAGCGCCTCTCGGAGGCACCCTACCCCTTCCTCGCAGCGAACCTCCGCGACCGCTCCACGGGTCGGCGCCCGGAGTGGGCGAACCTCCACGAGAGCCGGATCTCCGCCTCCCCGGGGGACCCGTGGTCGGGGTCTTCGGGATCTCGGCCGAGGACACGCCTTCGCTGACGATGCCCCGCAACGTAGAGGGCCTCACCTTCGCCCCCGAGGCGGCCGAGTCGGCTCGAGCGGCGCGGGACCTGCGCGCCCGCGGCGCGGAGATCGTTCTCGGCCTGGTCCACGTCGGAGGCTACTGCCGCGACCTCGGCGACCCCGACGACCTCTCCTCCTGCGACGCAGACCGGGCACTCTTCCGGCTGGCGCGCTCCCTCCCTCCCGGGCTCGTCGACGCGTTGCTCGGCGGCCACACCCATGGCTTCGTGAACCACAGGGTCAACGGCGTCGCTCTCGTCCAGGCCGGGTCGAGGGCCGAGGCGGCCGGCTGGCTCACGGTCTGCGTGGGGAAGCCCGTGCGCTTTCACCCGCCGCTGCGCCGCGGCACGGGCGGAAAGGGAGCGGAGGGGCCGGTCGACGCCCGGGTCGCCGCCGCGGTCGCTCCCTACGTCGAGGCGGCCGAGGTGGCGCGGCGGCGGCCGCTCGGCATCCGCATCGTCGAGCCCCTCACGCGCGACCCGGCCAGGCAGTCGACGCTCGGCGCGGCCGCCGCCCAGGCGGTCCGTGCCGCCCTCCAAGCCGACTTCGGCCTCGTGAACGCCGGCGGACTCCGCATGGACCTGCCCCCGGGGGAGCTCACCTTCGGCCAGCTCTACGAGTCCTTCCCCTTCGACGACGAGCTCGCCGTGGTGACCCTCGACGGCGCCCGGCTCCTCGAACTCCTCCGGGGTCTCGCATCGGGCGACAAGGGATTTCCACAACTCGCCGGGCTCTCCTTCGACGGGCGGGAGGCTCGCGCCTGCGGCGGCGCGCCAATCGACCCTGCGCGGACCTACGTCCTCGGCACGAACGAATTCCTGGCGACGGGCGGAGACGGCACGCGTCGCGTGCTCGACCAACTGCCGCCGGGGGCGGTGCGCATGCGCGAGGACCTCCGGTTCCGGGACGTCTTCGCCGACTGGCTCCGCAGCGCCCCCCAGGGGCACCTTCCGGGGGCCTGTCCCTGAGGTTCCCGCGGACGTCGTCGGGTGAGCTCCCCTTGGGCAATCAGAAGCTCAGGCCAAGCCCGAGATCGACGCGCGTGAAGGTGCTGTTGACTTGGAAGAGCTGGTAATCCGCCTTGATCACCACGTGCGAGGTCACGAAGAAGCTGGCGCCAAAGGTCCACACGCGATCGTGATTCTGCGGCCAGTAGCCGGTGTCGCCGGGAGCGGGAGACACGGGCACGAGGCCGCTCGGGATCACGGGGCCCGGCGTTCCCTGGTACGCGGAGCCCATGTTGTAGGTTTCCCACCGCACGAAGGGCGACACGCGAAAGGTGCTGTTCTGCCAGACCGTGTAGGCCGCCTGCACAAGGTAGCCGTAGAAGGCCGACGGGATCGGGTTCGGCGAGCCGGGGTTGGCGGCGTTCGCCCAAGCGACGTTGGTGATCGCACCGCCGGAATAGACGGCCGAGAGGTCGAGCTTGCCCGGCGTCCAGCGCGCGTGCGCCTCCCAGAGCCAGACGCGCGGGTTCCCGGAGGTGGGCGCGCTGGAAGGGGCCGGCACCTTCACGGCGTTTCCCGTGAACGCCGCCGCGCCGATCAAGAGGCCCGGGAAGCCGTGGTAGTTGAGCGCCGCGTACTGGGCCAGGTACTGGGCGTTGGCCAGGGACAGCTCCTGGTGCGTCGCCTGGAGGGGCGCGACGTTGCTCGTCTCCAGGTTGAGCGCGGTGACATAGGGAGGGAACTGCTGGGCGTAGCTCCACTTCGCGAGGTTGAAGCCGGTGGTGAGCCCAGCGTTCCAGCCGATGCCGATGTCGGTGTCGCCGTGGAGGTTGAAACCGCCCTCTCGCCAGGTGCTCGGAATGATGAGGGTCTCGACGAAGTTGCGCTGGACACCGTAGAAGTTTGTCGGCTCGTGATGCTCGTTCAGGAAGCCGAATGGCATGAGAAACAGGCCCGCGGTCACGGTGAGCCAGTCGGTTGGCTGGAAGTCGACGTAGAACTGCTCCACCTCGAACTCACCGACGTCGCCGGCCGAGGCTACGGCGTGCTCGATCTCGTATTCCGAGTTGAACACGACTCGTTCGTCAAACCGGTAGCCGATTCCGAACACTGCCCGATACAGGTCCTCCTGGGTGAGCGACCCCTGGTGCACCGGGCGGGTGTAGTAGATCTCGCCGTAGCCCCACAGGCTCAAGTTGTCGAAGAGAGATGGCGTGCGAACGGCTTCAGGGGCTTGCGTGCTCGGCGCCGCCGGGCCCTGCGCCTTGAGGTCCCTCAACTGGGCCTTCAGTTCTTCCTGCTCCTGCGAGAGCTGCTGGATCTTCTGCTCCAGTTGCGGGTTCGTGGCGGGTGCCGCCGGAGCGGTCGGCTCCTGCGCCGCCACGGGTACGGAGGCCGATGCGGCAACGGCCGCGAGCAGGAGTCTCGTGCCAAGCTCTTTGTGCATGTCGGGGTCCGGCGCGTGGGAAGGTCCCGGCCGCCCACTGGCCCGACGGCGCCGAAACGGGCCTGCCGCGGTGCCAGCGACGTGGGTCGGGGGTGCTGAATGCATTTGGGATGCAGATGCCTTGACCGTTATGAGAATGATTCCTATTATCGTGGTCACCGTTTGGTCGTCAAGCCCGGCGACGATGGCTCAGGTTGCACCATCATGATGTGGCGACGAATCTCGGCTTCCGTCTCTTGGTCGCTCGTCGCGCCGGCGGCGGCGCTGCCCGCGGCGCCCGCGTTCGCCGTGGAGTACCTCACCTTCGAGCAGGCTCAGGCGGCGCTGTTCCCAGAAGCGCAGAGCTTCGAGGTACGCGAGTTCACGCTGGACGAGTCCGCTCGCCAAAGCCTGCAGGCCCGGGTCGGGATGCCGGTGCGGAGCCGCTGGGTGCTGCGCTTGGCCCGCCGAGGCGACCAAGTCGTCGGCGCGGCCGTCGTCGACGACGTCATCGGCAAGTTTGATCGCATCACCTTCGCGGTTGGTGTCGGCACCGATGGTGCGCTGAGGCAGGTCGAGATCCTGGCGTACCGCGAGAGTCACGGGCAGGAGGTTCGCTTGAAGAGGTGGCGCGAACAGTTCGTCGGGAAGGCAGGGGCATCGCCACTGCGAGTTGGCGACGACATCGCGAACATCAGCGGGGCGACCCTGTCGTGCCAGCACGTCACCGATGGAGTGCGGCGGATCGTTGCTGTGGTCGAACAGATCCAGCGCTCGGGCGCGGTGCGGTGACCCTCCTGCGCTCCATCCGCCGAGCGAGGCCTGCGCTCGGCACGATCGTCGAGCTGGGAGCTCGCGTGCCCGAGCCCGCGGTTCGAGGCGCGGCAGCGGCGCTGGACGATGCGTGGAATGCCCTCGCCAGGGTCGAGCGGGCCCTGTCGGCGTTCGACTGCACGAGCGACATCGGGCGCTTCAACGCCGCTCCCGAGGGGACGGCGTTCGCCATCCAGGACGACACCGCCGCCGTGCTCGGGGCGGCGGCTGACCTCACCCGTCGCACAGGTGGCCTGTTCGACGTCACCCTGGGGACCGGGGCTGGTGCCTGGTTCGTCACGCGGGCCGGCGGGACTGCTCGCATTCACAAGCGATCCGCGGCGGTGCGCCTCGACCTGGGCGGCATCGGAAAGGGGTACGCCGTCGACCGCACCTTCGAAGCCCTGGCCGCCCGGCTCGGCGAGGCGCGCCAGGGTGCGGGGTGCTGGGTCAACGCCGGCGGCGACCTTCGTGTCGGTGGCGTCGAGGTGCCCGTGTTCCTGCGCGACGAGCAGGGAGGGGGCGCGCGACCTTGGCTCGTGCTCAGCGACGGCGCGCTCGCGACGAGCCGCTTCGGGCCGGGCGCGCGCGCGCGGCTCACCGGCGCGCCCCCGAGCCAAGGCCGGCACGTGACCGTCGCCGGGCCGAAATGCATGTGGAGCGACGCCCTCACGAAGGTGGTTGCCCTCACGGGCCGCGTCGATCACCCGTTGGTGGCCCGTCATCGTGCGGTGGCCTGGCTCCACGCAGAAGCTGGCACTCCCCCATGACCCCGTCTCAGTCGCTGCGATCGAACCCCCTCCTGCGATGGCAGCGGCGGACCGTGATGGGTGCGGCGATTTCGCTGCTCCTGAGCGGCCTCGTATGGCTCCCCGTGCACTACTATTGGGGCGCGGGCGCTGGCGAGCTGCCGCACCCGATAGAGCCCTGGATCGTGCGCTGGCACAGCCTCTCGGCGCTCGTGGGGGTCTTTGGCGTGGGAGTTGTCGCCTCGGGGCACGTCAGCCGCGGCTGGCACCTTCACGAGCGCCGGGCGAGCGGGCTCGCCGTGTGCGTGCTCGTCGGGCTGGTAGTCGCCTCCGGCTACGCTCTTTCCTACCTCGCTTCGGAGCAGTGGCACCCGGCTGTCGCTTGGGCGCACGTCGCGCTCGGTGTCGCCATGACGGGCTTCGGGTTCGTGCACCGTCGGTGATTGGCGAGAAATCGCCGCCGCACTGCATGCCGCAGGGCCGCCGCCAATCCTCGCTGGTCAGCGTGCCGCCACAGGCATCGCCTGGCATACCTTGAGGCGCGACCACTTGACCGCTCTTACAAGTTGCAAGCTACCGGCGATGACGTGGTATGAAACGGCTCGGCTCGCAGTTGCGGGCCCGTGGGCCGGAGCAAGGCAACCAGTTTTTGGTTATGTCATTGGCTTGCGCGGTTAGCTCAGCTGGATAGAGCGTCGGCCTCCGGAGCCGAAGGCCACAGGTTCGAATCCTGTACCGCGCGCCACCTTAGAGGCCGGAATCTCTTCCGCTGTCGGAGGCGTTCCGGCCTCTTCTTCTTGCTCCGGCGGCATTGTACCCCTCGTGTAACCGGGGGGCGGCGAGTTGGGCCTCCGCCTGCTCACAGGGCAAGCACACCGCCCCATGCAGGCCACGCGCGATTCGAAACGCGGGGCCGGCACGGAGGGTTCACGGGTGCTGGCGGCGCCGGTCTCGCGCACTCGTGAATCGAAGGGGTCGGTCTGCGGCGCTCGTAACTCAGGAGCGGGATCGCTCGAAAACTTTACCCTTGGCCGCCATTGCCATCGCCTGGTCCGCCCTCTCCACCTTCTCGAGGTGCTCGATGAGAGCGAGCATGACCTTGGCCCGTTGCTTTACTGACAGCTGGTGGCGGTGCTTCGCGTAGGAGAGCAGCCAGCTGCGCAAGAACTGGCCGCTCGAGTCGGGCATCTGTTCTAGCGAGACCATGATCCCTCCGGTCAGAATGAACGCCGGCACTGAAGCTGCGGAAGGTGCCTCGGCCTGTCGCACCCCCCCATGACGGTGATGGTGCGCCTTTGAAAGGCCTCGGTCGTCGGCCCGTTTGGGGCCCCGTCGCTCCTGTCGGAACACCTCATCCGGTGAGGCTGACTGGCGCCGTTAGTGCGACGCGCTCTCTGTCACCTGGAGTCAATCCCAAGATGGAAATGCGTTGAGCCTCGTGCCTAGCTTTCCCGCAAGTCGTTCAGGGCTTTCGTGATTGCCCCGGTTTCGTGGCGAGCCACGTACTCTGCGACCGGGGGTGGCAAACCTTCTCGAGGGAAGCGTCCGTCGCTCGGGGAACAAGGTGCGGATCACAGCCGAGGTCGTGAAGGCGGCGAACGGCGAGCGTCTCTGAACGCATGCCCCTTGATCGGGACGTCACCGACGTCTTTGCCGACCGCGGGCGAGCCGTCGAAGTGGCTCTCCCGAAACTGAGCGAAGACGGCCATAAGCACAACCTTACGCCCCCTAAGAGCAACGAGGCTACATGGGCGCGCCTCGCCGACATACACTAAACGTATGAAGGGCGGGGAGATCTCGCGAACGAAAGGCGGGGCACACATGCGTGTGATGCTGAAGGCTAGCTTTCCAATTGAATCCGGCAACCGGGCGATAAAGGACGGCACCCTTGGAAAGACCATGGGGGCATTCATGGATCAGGTGAAGCCCGAGGCGGCCTACTTCGCGCCCGAGGGCGGGAAGCGCGCGGCGTTCTTCGTTTTCGACATGAAGGACAGCTCGTTCCTCGCGACAGTCGTCGAGCCCCTCTTCCTGAGCCTCAACGCCTCGATCGAGGTGACGCCGGTGATGAACGCCGACGAGCTGAAGACTGGACTGGAAAGACTGCCCAAGCATTAGAGCCTGACGTGACGGGCTTCTCACCGCCCTTTGGCTTCTCGTGATCCCCGAATGCCGAACCTCCTCTGCTCGGAGGGGAGGCGCTTCTCCCCCGTTGTCCTTCGTCCAGTTTGGTCGGTCGTGAGTAGAGAAGGCTGGCAACCTATGGAAATCACAAGGCGTCCCTTGCTCTGGCACGGAATGCTCTTGTTCGTGCTTGGCCTTTTCACCGGCTTCGTGGAACAGAGGTTTGCCAATCCACGCATGGGGCTCGCGGCACACTTAGAAGGCGTGATGAACGGAACGTTCCTCATCGCGCTGGGCGCGGTCTGGGCCGATGTCCGGTTGCCTTCGAAGCTGAAAGCCGTGGCTTACTGGAGTGCGCTCTACGGCACGTACGTCAATTGGGCGGTGACCACCCTGGCGGCGGTCTTCGGTACGGCGGCCATGTCCCCGATCACCGGGGTGGGCCACAGCGGTCAGCCTTGGCAGGAAGGGGTCGTGACGTTCGGTTTCATGAGCGTCGGGGTTGTCATCGTGGCCTCCTCTTTCCTGGTTCTCTGGGGCCTGCGGCGCACCGCAACCGCGTGACCTGACCCGTACGACCCGGGCCTAGCCGGCCCGGAGCCTTTGCCTTGGAGCCCTGGCAGGGCTTCATTCCATCGAGGGCGAGTTCTCGTCACCCGGAGACGAAACGGTCGAACGGCGCCCCGTCCCTCGGGGCGGGGCGGCCCCAGGGCGCCGCCCGGGCGGAGCCAACATCCCACCGAGAAGCCCGATACCGCCAGGAATGCACTCGGGGGAGGCGAACGTTCGTTGAACGTCCTAGAACACGCCGGCGGCCTGCTTGGTCGTCGTTCTCCACTCGTCGCCGCGCGTCGAGCCCTTGGCGCGGCACGTGCACGCTTGAGACCCAGGGCGGAGTGTCCCGAGCCAAGGCACCAGAACAAAGTCGATGCGAGCCGAGCAATGAGGTCCGCGGCGAGGCTCCAAGCCCACGTTCCGACAGCCAGGACCAAGCCCGAGAGTGTCCAGCGTGACTCACGGTCGAGAATGCACGACGAGTGCGAAGGGTCGAATGGGAAAAGGGCCAAGTAGGCTTCGGCCAGCGAGGAGAACGCCAGATGCGCACTGAGAATCTGATTCTGTTTCTCGCAGTCGGAATTGTTGCTGGGTGGCTGGCAGGGCGAATCATGAAGGGTCGTGGACTCGGCCTACTGGGCGACTTGATCGTCGGCGTGATCGGCTCCTTCATCGGAGTCTGGCTGTTCGGCCTACTCGGTCTCTCGGCCGGAGGCATTCTCGGGCTACTGGTGGCGTCAATCGTCGGCGCCTTGCTGCTCCTCTATGTAATCCGGCTGGTCAAGCGCTGACCTCCGGCGTGTGACTGCGCAGTTGTCGAGTCGATGGCCAGGGCCGCCGAGAGCTGGCCGGAACGAAGGCGGCCCGGCAAAGCGTCCTCGCTCGGGTCTCTCGGGCCCCCTCGGCGAATCTCTCCAGAGAGCGCAGCCGGCCCCCAACGGGCCGACCCGCGATATGGCGTGGACGCACCCTGGGTCCGCCGCCAAGGAGGCCGTGCTGACAATCACACCTCACCCCGGAGGATCTCATGAAGAAGGTTGCCGTCGTACTCGCGATCGCAGCTGGATTGTCTCCTGGGGCACAGGGCCGCGCGGCAGATAAGGCCACGAAGGGCGGAACGGCAGTCGTCGTGCCTGCCGATGACATCAAATGGAGCGATGTTCCCGGCTTCCGGCAGTCGTCCAGGGAGACGCCGCCAAGGGACCGCACCATTCATTCCTGAAATTGCCGAGCGGCTTCTCGGCACCTTTGCACCATCACACTGCCGATCACTACGTCGCGATCGTCTCTGGCACCTTGGTACTGACCATCGACGGACAAGAGCGCAAGCTTCCCCCCGGTTCCTACTTTTCCTTCACGGGAAAGAGGAAGCACGTAACCCGGTGCGAGGCGGGCGCAGACTGCGTGCTCTTCCTCGATGCCCGGACGAAGTGGGACGTCGTCCCCGAAAAAGCTACGGCGCCTCCGATGAAGTAGCGCCTCGGCCCTGAGGCAATGCGGCATCGGCCGTGATTTCGTGGCACGAAACTTCGGCCGCGGCCTCTGCCCGCCGTTAGGAATGTGTGCGGTGACTCGCTCAGCGCGTACTACCTTCACCGTCCGCACGCACATCATCGCCTTGGATTGCCTCGAGAGGCTCCGGTGGCGTGTAAGCGTCGACGGTCGGGTAATCGCGAGCTTCTGCTCGGAGAGCCGCGCTCGCTCGGCGGGCCGGACGGAAGCGCGGCGGCTGGACTTCATCGAAAGCGATCGCCGGGGTCGACAGGCGGGGACTTAGTCTAGCCTGGCGGCGGATCCAGCAAAGGGGCCACGCCCGGACGGCGGCCCGACGTCGCCTGGCGTCTAGTGTAACGTCGTGGCGGGAGCCCCACCCTCCCCGTGCCGCTCATCTCCGGCGAGCCGCGACGCGAGGCGATCGCGCTGCCGCAGGCGAGTTGCGTCGAGTAGCATCCGGCCCGCCCATCGATACACGTTGAACTCGGCGATTACGGTTTGGAGGGAGCGCATCCGTTCCTCCTGCTCCTCCTCCGGCATGGATAGCGCCGCGGCCAGGGCCGAGCTCGCCTCCTCCAGATCATAGGGATTCACGATCAGCGCCTCGGTGAGTTCCCGCGCGGCTCCGGTGAATCGCGAGAGGACGAGAACGCCCCGGAGGTCTTCCCGTGCTGCCACGAATTCCTTCGCCACCAGGTTCATCCCGTCGTGGAGGCTCGAGACGTAGCAGAGGTCTGCGGCCCGATAGAACTGGACCACCGCCGAGGGCTGGTGATGCGTCCGCAGCAGCACGATGGGCCGATGCCCGTCAGCGCCGAAGCGCTCGTTGATGCGGGCCGCCACCCTCTCCACCTCCTCGCCGAAAGCCCCGTAGCGTTCGATCATCGTGCGACTGGGCGCGGCGATCTGGACGAACCAGAACTTGCCGAGCCGCTCTGGCCACCTCTCGAACATCCGCTCCACCGCGAGAAGCCTCTCCACGATTCCCTTTGTGTAGTCCAGGCGGTCGACTCCGACTCCCAACATGCTGTCGGGAGGAAGCCCCAGGTCGGCGCGGATCTTCGCACGGCAGACTCCCACTGGCGGCGCCCGCTCCACCCACCGAATCGGCCACTCGATGGAGATGGGATACGGGCGCACGAGCGTCTCTCGCCCGCCCAGTACCACCGACTGCCGCTCCCGGTCGATCCGCGCCTCCAGAGTCCGGTCGACGGATTCGAGGAAGTTGTTGCAGTGCTCCTGGGTGTGGAACCCCGCGATGGACGAGCCCAGCAAGCCCTCGACGAGGGCTCGATCCCACGGGCAGATGCCGAGGCGCTCCGCGCTCGGCCACGGGATGTGCCAGAAAGTGAGGATGGTGGCGCGAGGCAGGCGCTCGCGAATGAGCTGCGGCAGCGGGGCGAAGTGGTAGTCCTGCACGAGGACGATGGGGTCCGGCCCACCCGCCTCCTCGACGACGACGTCGGCGAAGCGACGGTTCACTCGAAAGTACTGGTCGGCATCGCCGACGCGGAACTCTGGCCGCACGTAGCAGTTGTGGCAGAGAGGCCAGAGCCCCTCGTTCGCGAACCCGTAGTAGTAGCCCCGCTCCTCCTCCGGCTGGAGCCAGACGCGCCGGAGGGTGTAACTGCCCTCGCCCGGCGGGACCCGAAGATGATCGTTTCGGTCCACGGTCTCTCGGTCGGCGCTGCCGCTTCCGTGGGCGATCCAGGTGCCGGAGCACGCGCGCATAACGGGTTCGAGCGCGGTGACGAGCCCGCTCGCCGGCATCACCGTCCGGGGGGGACCAATCTCGCTCTTCTCGTGAATGTACGGCTCCCGGTTTGCGACGACGAGCAGACTCTCGCCATGCAGGTTCTCGCGCAACACCTGGCGCAACCGTCCTGCCGACCAGCGCGCCCCGTTCCCCTGAGAATCCTCGGCTGCAAGGCGCGCCATGAGCTCCCGCACTTCGGCGATCACGGGATCGAGCGCCCGGTGCGCGGGTGGTTCCGGACGTTGCCCCGGACGGAGGACCACGAGCGGCAGGAGACGTCGCAATTCCTTGCTCCAGGACGATCGCGAGAGGCGCGCCGCGAGCACGGTGATCGTCGCAGCGACCAGGCCGGCCAGCGCGAACGCCAGGAAAGTGAACCGGTCGGTGGCTGCCCTCCGGCTCTGCAGGAAGGACAGGTCCTGCAGGAGAACGAGGGATCCCACCGGGCGGCTTCCGTCGAGGATGGCCAGCGCCGTCATGCGAGCCTCCACGCCCGCGACTCCGGCGATGTCCTGGCCCTCGACGGCTCCCTCCGCCTGCCCGAGGCGCGGACAGTCGAGCGCCTCGGGGGACCCGGCGGTGGCCGCGACTGGCCGCCCGTCGGGAGCGCAGACCGCAGCGCCCTTCAGCCTCTCGTCGTGGACGAGCTCGTCGAGTAGAGCCTGGGTGGCCCGGGCGTCGCCGCTGCCGAGCTGCGCGACGAGGCTGCTGCGGACGGCGGAAAGAACGAGGCGCGCCCGGGCGTCTAGATCGCGCTCCGCCCAGCGGTGCGAGGACCGCCTCGACACCTCGGCGGATCCCCAGGCAGCGAGCGCGAGGAATGCGCACAGCGGAACGAGGAGGCGGAGGGTGGACCGCATCGCTCACCTCTTGGAGGACCGCGAAAGGGCCAGGCCCCCGGACGACACTGGCCCTAGCGCTCCTCGCCGAGTGGTGCCAATCCCTCACGGGGAGCAACGCCGCGGTGGGGCGACCACGCATGAACTTTCCCAAGCGTAAAACTTCGCTTTGGGCCCGCGACAAGAGAGTCGGCCCCGACGATGGAACGACGATGGGCTCGCCTGGGTGGATTCGCGCGAGAGGCGTGTGCAGAGCGACGGAGGACCACCGACCGGCCCCGGGTCCGCGAACGAACTCCATCGCGATCGGTAGCCCGACGTGACGGGCTGGAGGGCCACCGGAAAACGCGTGATCGCGTCGACCCCTTTGGGCCCTCCCGCGACAGCGGCAAACGTCGGCGCCTATTCTCCGAGCCGCCCACGAAGCTCGGTCCCTTCCCTCGAAGCAACGAGGGGTCGATGCAAGGGCCGAGGCTCTATACGCGACGCTCACGGCAGCGAGGACGATCACGCACCTCTGCTCCTTCCGGGCCTGCGGCAACCGGAAAGGGGCCTGCCCTTGGCCAGGTCCCGTCGCGGCTTGCGGTCAGATTCGCGGCCCGATTTCGCCGTGCCCCTACTCCTGGCGGAGCAAGCTCGGGAGAGCCGGCGCCACCGGGACAAGGCGAGCGTCCAGAGGACCCTGGACGGCCAACGGCCGATCCGGTGCCCGTCGCGACCGTCCTGCCTGCTGCCGTCATCGACCTGGGCGGGCCGACGGCGGGCGTCCCCGCGCCGCCACTCCGCGAGCCCCACGACAGGTGGCGGGACGCGGTGGCGGCGGTCTCCCAGGCCGTTGCCTTCAATCTCGCCGCGCCCATCTACTCGTTCCTGACGGCACACGAGACGTGGCGGGCCTCGTGCCGCACACTGGGGGAGCTCGTGCCCGGTCCGCGCGTACTCGACCTCGGCATCGGCCCAGGGACGAGCGCGCTGGAGATGGCCCGCTGCGACGGAGCGAAGGTGCACTTTGGTCTCGACCGCTCTCGGAAGATGCTGCTCCGCGCCGCCTGTGCCGCCCGACTGCAGGGAACGAGCCTGCCTTTGATCCACGCCGACGGGACGGCGCTGCCAATTGGCGACGGCGCGCTGGACGGCGTCACCTTGCATAGCCTCCTTTACCTCGTGGCCGACCCAACCGCGGCGTTGGCCGAGATCCGGCGCGCCCTCCGGCGGGGCGGGAGGGTGGCACTTCTGGAGCCGCGGGCCGGCCACCCGTCACTGCGCGCCGCCTTCGCGGGCGGCGCGCGATGCGCCGCCTCGCTCCTCCTTTGGCGCGGAATGTCCCAGCTTCATGCGCGCTTCGAAGACGCCGGGCTGGTGGCCATGCTCGAGCGGGCTGGGCTCGGGAGTGCCAGGGCGTGGCCCGTCCTCGCCGGCTACGGGGTGATGGCCACCGCGGAGCGAACGGAGTGACGATCGCGGGGTCGGGAATGAGGGGCTTGACGATCTGCCACGCCTAAGGTGGACCGGGGGCGAGGGCGGACGGGGTCGCGAGGGTGGGCGGTCCCCGCTACAACGAGGAGATGCACCTTGCATGGCCGGGACTCGGAAGGCTTGGAGTCATTCTCACTTTCGTCAGCGCCGCTCTCCTCGAGGTGGCCGGGGACGCGCTGATCCGCAAGGGGATGCGGGGCGGCGCACTCCTTCTCGTCGGTGTCGGTTTCGCGGTTCTCGGCACCTACGGGGTCGTGGTGAATCTTCTCGACATCGATTTCTCGAGGCTGCTCGGCGCATACGTCGGGGTTTTTGCCGTGGCGAGCGTCGTCGTCGGCAAGATCGCCTTCGGGGATCGGGTGTCCCTCACCACGTGGATCGGGCTGGCCGTCATCCTCGGCGGGAGCTTCATCATCCACCTTGGGCACGCCGCCTAGGCGAGGTATCGAGGGCAGCGCCCGGGTGTGGGCTCGCCCTCCGCCGTCGGCCGATGGCTCCGCCTTGAAATGATTCGCTGGCAGGCCCGCCGGCTGGCCAATGGGCCGACCCCCCGCCATCCGCGTGGCTGCCTAGGGATGACTCACCGTGATCACTTGGGTGACTTCAAAGACGAGGGGCCAGCGGGAACCGGAACCCCCGGAGTGGATGACGGTGCCTGCGTTTTGCCGGGGACCGCTTGGCTTGGAGGGGGCGGATGCCATCCCGTGGGCTCACCAGATGCGGCAGGGACTCTCGCGGACCATCGGCTGTCCCACCTTGCATCCGAAGGCCTTGGCGAACTCCGGCATATTGGGGACGAGCCCGTTCACGCGCCACCGAGGCGGCGAGTGCGGGTCGGTGAGCGCCCGCAGGCGCTGGTCCTCGGGCCGCTGGTTCGCGCATGCCCACTGGGCATTGCCGACAAAGAAGCGCTGCGCGGGGGTGAGACCGTCTCGAGACTCGAGGGCATCTCCGGCGGTCGCGACCTTCCAAGCCTGCCAGGCGAGCAGGAGCCCCGCGAGGTCGGCGATGTCCTCGCCCAACGTCAGCTTGGAGTTGATCTTGATGTCGTCCACCACCGTGTACTGAGCGTACTGGTCCACGATGCACTGGGCGCGCTTCTCGAACTCGCGCCCGTCGGCCTCGGTCCACCAGTCGCGCAGGTTGCCCTTCGCATCGAACTGCCGCCCCTCGTCATCGAAGCCGTGGACGAGCTCGTGCCCCACGGTGCCGCCGGTATTGCCATAGCCCGGCGCCAGGTCGATGCGCGGGTCCCACAGCGGAGGCAAGAGCACCCCCGCGGGGAAGTTCATGTCGTTCATGGATGGGTTGTAGTAGGCATTCACCGTCGGCGGGGTCATGCCCCACTCGTCCCGGTCCACCGGCTTGCCGATCTTGGCCCGCTGGCGCCGCGCCTCGAAGACGGCGGCCCGCTCCACGTTCCCGGCGAAGTCACCGCGGGCCACCTGGAGCGCGGTGTAGTCGCGCCACTTGTCCGGGTAGCCGACCTTGTTCCGCATGGCGGCGAGCTTCTGGTGCGCTGCCTTCTTGGTTTCCGGGCCCATCCAATCGAGGGCGTCGATTCGCTCGCCCATGGCTGCCTCCACGAGGCGCACCATCTTCTCCGCGTCCCCCTTGACCCCGGGGGGGAAGACCCGGGCAACGAAGATCTGGCCCAGAGCCTCGCCGAGGTCCCTGTCTACCCAACCGGCACAGCGCTTCCATCGCGGCTGCATCTCCTTCACCCCGCGCAGTTGGGCGCCGTAGAAGGCGAAGTCCTCGCGCTGAAACGGCAGGGACAGGTAGGGCGACCGCGTCCGGGTCGCGTGCCAGCGCAGGTAGGTCTTCCAGGCCGACAGCGGCTGGGAGGCGATCAACCGCTCCACCTCAGCCAGGAACGCAGGCTCGCTCACGTTGACCCAGTCCGCTCGGGGGGCTCCGGTGGCCTGGAGGTAGTCACGCCAGCGGAAGGACGGCGTGGCGGCAGACAACGCGTCGACGCTCGTCTTGTGCCAGATCTTCTTCGGGTCGCGCCTTTCGGTTCGCGTGAGCGAAGCGCGCGCCAGGGCCGTCTCGACCTCCATTACCTTCTGCGCGCCGGCAGCGGCATCCTTGGGGGAGAGACCCGATAGCTCGAGCGTCTTCGCGACATGGGCGACGTAGGCCTTTCGCGTCGCCTCGGCGCGCGCACCCTCCTGCACGTACTGGTCCCTGTCCGGGAGGCCCAGGCCGCCCGCCGCCACCCAGGTCACCACCTCGTCGGAATTCTCGAACGACTGCTCGCTGCCAAACTCGAAGAGGATGCCGTCCGCGTACAAGTGGAGGCGCCCGAGCAGAACTGCCATCTCGGCCTTGGAGGAAAGGCGATCGATGGCAGCGAGATCGGCCTTGAGCGGAGCGGCGCCCGCTCGCTCGATCGCCTTCTCGTCCATGCACGACGCGAAGTAGTCCCCCACCTTGCGCTCCGCTGGGGTGCGCTGGGCATCCGACTTCCGCGCGGCATCGTCGAGGAGGCCCCAGAGAAACTGTCGATTCTCCAGGGTCGCCTTTCCGTAGACGCTCCACCCGGCCTGGTCGGCGGGGATCGGGTTGCGGCTCTGCCAACCCCCGCAGGAATAGGCATAGAAGTCGACGCAGGGATCGACGGCTCGGTCCATCGCTGCCGGGTCGAGACCAGGGGTGTAGGGGAGCTCGGGGAGGGGGCGATCGGCGGCGGCTGCGGCACCGGCAAGCGCGAGCACGGTGGACGCGAGCAGCAGCCGGGACGCGCGGAGGTCGGTCATGGCCCGCTTGTACCCGGGCGGTCGCCAAATGCAAGCAGTGAAGGACCCTCGCGGGGAGCGAGCCGCCGCCCTCGGCCCCGAGACGTCACGAGAGGGTCGTGAGGATCGCCTCAGCGGCAGCGCGAAAACGGAATGGCCTCCGGCGCGGACCCCACGGCGCCCAGGCGGACAACACCCGGCGTCCGACCGCCGTCGATGACAAGGTCGAAGCGGTTGCAGCCGGAGGTGACGCTCCAGTCGAAGCCGTCCACGTCCGCCTGGGTGGCGAACTCGAACTCGATCCCGCGATCGGTGAGCGTGACCTTCTGGCTTGGATCGCCGCGCACGACCTTGAGGTTCTCGATCTTTCCGTCGATGGGAGCGATCAGTCCCGTCATCAGCCGCTGCTGGCCGGCCGAGGTCGTCCGCAGGTGCCAGCCCTGGTTGTCGGCCCAGACCCAGAATCCGCCCGACTTCTCGTTGTCGAAGGGCGGTCTCCCCGGGTCGATGCTCGGTGCCAACGACGCGGTTGTCGAGGTGGTGGCGCAGGCCATCGCGAGCAGCAGGGCGGCGAGCAGCGGGCTTCGCATGGGGGCTCCTCCTGTGTGCTCAGGAGACCACGCCCGCCGCCCGCAGTCGAGCGGCTTCGGCCTGGAGATCCGATGCGTGCCTTCCGGCATCGCCGTGGCCCGCCGGCCGCCGGCGCTTGTGGCAACCGGGCGCCTCTGGGATCATCGGCGCGCCTCGATCATTTCGACTCGCTGCTCGCCCAGGGGGGAAGAATGACGTCCACCATCGTGTCGGTCGCCGCCGCGTCATCGCTTGCCCTCCTCGCCGGCGGCCCGGCCGCAGCGGCTCCCGAGGCGCCGGGACTGCCGCTCGCGCCTCCCGCGCGGACCATCCGCGTGACCGGCGAGGGTCGGGCCACGGCGCCGCCCGACGTCGCCGTGGTGTCCATCGGCGTCGAGGCATTCGCCCCGACGGTCGCTGGCGCCACGGGGGAGGCCAGCCAGAAGATGCGCGCAGTTCTCGATGCCCTCGGCAAGGAAGGCCTCGCCGCAAGGGACATCCGCACGGGCCGCTACGACGTCTCGGTCGAACGGCCCTGGAAGGACGGCAAGCCCGGCCCCGTCGTCGGCTACCACGTCTCCAACACGACCGAGGTGCGAGTCCGCAATCTCTCCAGGCTCGGCGCCATCCTCGAGCGCGTGACCCGCGCGGGCTCGAACCTGATCGGCGCGCTGCAACTCGACCGCGAGGACCCCTCGCCGGAGCAGCTGCGCGCGCTCCGCGCCGCCTACGCCTCGGCACGAGCGAGGGCGGACGCCCTCGCCCACGCAGCCGGCGTCGACCTCGGGGAGGTGCTCTCCGTGAGCGAAGGCGAGGCGACCATGCCGCGGCCCGTGCGGCAGGCCGTGCAGATGGCGAGCGCTGCGGCATCGGAGGTCCCCATCGCCGAGGGCGAGCTCGCCTACGGGGCGCGGGTCGAGGCGACGTTCGCGATCCGTTGATCGGGACACGCCAGCCCGGCGGCGTTCGCGGCCGGCTGCGGAAGAGTTTCGTCATTCGGGCAAAGTCCAGCTCGGTCCCCGGTCGGGGGTGGCTTGCCGCGGAACCCGCCGGGGCGGCCGACTTGCTACGCGGGCACGCGGCGCTCGCCCGCTGACCAGCGCTATCGGGGTGAGGGAGGGAATCGGTGGCCCGGTGCAGGAGATAGCGGGCCATCTCCGCATCCGTGCGGGACACGTGACCCACGAGCCATTCCTGCAGCCAGCGCCCCAGCTCCTCCGGGCGCACTCCCGAACCGCGCCGCTTCTCCTGTTCCTTGGAGAGCGAGAGCAGGTCGCTGAGGAATCGGTCGTGCTGCGCCTTGTGGCGCTCGTAGCCCGGATACTCCGAGGTCCGCATGGCCTCCTCCTCATCGCCAAAGTGGGCCACCGCGTAGGTGCGGAGGTAGGAAAGCAGGACGCCAACGTCCTGGCGCGACCTCCCGGAGACGCCATCGAGAAACGCGGCCGCGCGCCGGATCAGCTCCTTGTGCTGCTCGTCGATATTGTCGATCCCGACGGACAGGGACGGCTTCCAGCGAATAGTCATCTTTCCTCCGGTTCCTGGTCCGTCGACGTTGCACGTCCCGGACGTCGCGGGCGTTGACGGCGGTCAGGCGGGGCCTTCGAGCGCCTTCGGCGGCTCCCCGACGCCCGGGTGCAGCTGCCGACTTCGCTGGGCCGGCCCGCGGCATCCCTCCTTCACGGGACAGCCCGAGGCCCTAGGACACCCGCCGGGGATTGGTTGACGGTTAGTCATCTCCGGTAGAGTCGCATTGGGGGAGGAGGGAGACCGCGGTGCCTTGCTGCCGGACCTGCAATCGGATCGCCACTTCCCTCATCCCCTGCGAGGACGACTCCTACCTCTGCGAGCGCTGCGCCGCGATCGCCCTTGAGCTCGCTTCGGAGGATGGCTCGGAGCGCCCGTCCGAGCCGACGCCCCTGCTAGAGCCGGAGCCCGGGGGCGACTGAGCGGTTCTCGGCTTCGCGCCTCGCACGGTCGCGGAGCGCCGAGTACTATGGGGTCAACGGCCTCCCTCGGGTCCTGCGCACGGGCGCTCGGGGAAAGGCTTCGAGCCAGCCCTTCCCTCGGGACACGCGGGCGAGCGACCGGAGGCAGCGATGAGCACCGACGAGGAGATGAAGGCGGAGCTGGAGCGGCTCAGGGCCGAGAACGAGGCGCTGAAGGCGCGCGGCGGCAAGGGCGTATCCATGAAGGTGAGCGAGAAGGGCGGCGTATCCGTGTACGGGCTCGGTCGCTTCCCCGTGACGCTCTATCAGGAGCAATGGCTCAAGCTCCTCGACCTTGCGGAGGACATCCGCGGCTTCATCAGGGAGCACGAGGGCCAGCTGAAGAAGAAGACGTGAGCCGCGCGGCCGGGGGGCCGCGGCGCGTTCCCCGCGGCGACGGTCGGGCCCCGCCATCGGATTCACCCGTGGTCTGCCCGTGCGGGCGCGCCCTGGCAGGGCCGGCGCGAGACCTGTAGCATGGCTCCGTGGCCGCACCCCCGACCGAGACCGCGGACGCCGGCCAGGCTGGCGGCGCCGAGCTCCCGGCGCTCCTGCGCTGGCTGGGAGACAAAAGCGAGCCCACGACGCTCGCGGTGCTCCTCGCCGCGAACCTGGCCCTCACCCTCGCGGCGGCGCTGTCGAGCGACAGCGTGTTCCAGATCGACGAGTACTTCCAGGTCATCGAGTTCGCGAGCCACAAGCTCGGCATCACCCCGGGAGAGGCCCTGCCCTGGGAGTTCGCGGCCCGGATGCGGCCCTGGACCCAGCCGGGCTTCTACTACGCGCTCGCCCGGGGAGCGATGGCGGCGGGAGTCGACGACCCGTTCGTCCTCGCACGGGTCTTCCGCGTGGCGAGCGGGCTCGTCGCGTGGTCGGCGCTGGCGACCCTCGTCTTCGCCGTGCGATCTTGGTTTCCGCGCCGGCCGTGGCGTTCGGCCATGGTCGCCTCGCTCACCCTCGCCTACTACGCTCCCTACCTCGCTGCCCGAACATCGTCCGAGAGCGCCTCGTCGAGCTTCCTCGTCCTCGGCCTCGCGCTCCTCGCGGTCGTGCACGAGGCGGACGGAGGAGTGCGCGCGCGCTCCTCGCTTCGGTTCCTTGCCGCCGGAGTCGCCCTGGGCCTCTCCTTCGAGTGTCGCTACCAGGCAGCCCTGGCCATCGCGGGGATGGTCCTGTGGCTCGTCCTCCACGGTCCGGACCGCGGGAGGAGGGTCGCGCTCGTCGTGCTGGGACTGTTGGCCCCGATCGCCCTCGCATTCCTCATCGACGCCTGGGGCTACGGCGTCTTCGAGTTCGTTCCCTGGACCTACCTCCGCATCAACGTGCTCGAAGGCAAGGCGGCGGTCTTTGGAACCCTGCCGTTCTACGCATACGCAGGCATGTTCCTCCTCACTTTCCCTCCGTTCGGCGCGATGATTCTCCTGGGGATGCTGGTGTTCTGGTGGCGGTTCCCAAGACACCTGCTGACCTGGCTCACGCTCCCTTTCGTCGTCGGCCACAGCCTCATCGGGCACAAGGAGTTCCGCTTCATGTTCCCGATGCTCGTTCCCGGCGCGCTGTGCCTCCTTCTCCTTTGGTCCCAGCCCGAGGCGATTCCGGGGCGCATGGCGGCCGTGGTGAGAGCGCTGCGAGCGGTCTGGTTCAGCCGCGTCACCTGGGGGATCGACGCGGTCTTGGTCCTCGTCCTCTGCCTGCTCCCGAGCAGCGACAACTTCGGGCTTCAGCGCTACTTTCGCCAGCACGCTGGGGAGGCGCGGTGGGTAGGGCTCACCGATCCCCGCCGCTCCCACGGGGCCGAGACGCCGTTCCTGTGGCCCCGGCCACTGCCGCCCGTGGGCATCGTGGCGAGCGCGGACGAGCTCGAGAAGACAGTCGGCGCGAGCCACGAGCCGGTGTTCGTCGCCGCCAAGTTCCCGCTGCCCGAGGGCGCCGAGGCCTTCCTCGACCGCCGCAGCGAGCGCGTGTTCGCCTCCCTGCCGCCGTTCATCGCCCGGCTCGACCTGTTTCACTGGGTGGACCGAGCCGACCTCACCTACGTCTACCGGATCGAGCCCGGCAGTCGCTAGCCCACCGGCCAGCCGGGACCGCGCGCACCCATTTGCCCGGGAGTGCGCTAGCATTCGCCCATGCCGACTCGTATCGGTCCGGAGAGCGCGTCCGACGCCGCGGTTGCCGACCGCCCCGTCCGGCCCGCTTGGTTTGCCCTGTACACGCTCGCGGTCGCCCTCTGGGCGGGCGGGACGGCGATGTTCACGGTCCTCGTAACCCCTATGATTTTCCGATCCTTTCCACGCGATCTGGCCGGCGAGATCGTGGGCAAGCTGTTCCCGCTCTACTTTCCCTGCACCCTCGCGCTGTCGGCGGCGGCTCTCGTCGCCTTCCTCGCCGCGGCGCGCGACCGGTCGGGGCCTGGGGCACGGCTCTCGCTCGCGCTGCTCGTCTTCGCCCTGGTCGTGAACAGCTACGTCTCCTTCAAGCTCTACCCGGATGCAGTCGCGGTGAAGCGCCAGGTCGCATCCTTCGAGAGGGAGTCCCCGGACACTCCGGCTCGCCGGCAATTCGCGCGCCTGCACGGGCTGAGCATGGGCCTCAACCTGGGGGTCCTCGCGGACGGCGTGCTCCTCGTCCTCCTCCTGCCCGTCGTGGGCCAATCCGGAACTCGGCAGCGCTAGAGTCCCTTCGCCGTCGAAGACGATGGGGGCGCGTGCCTCGCGGGTCCGGATGGCAAGGGCCCTCGTCGGCCGGGCCGCTGCCTCGCGCCCTCGGGTGGCTCCATTGCGACCGCGCGGCTCAACTGACGCAGATCAAGTGTGATATAAGACTCCGCAGGAACTTGAAGGAGGCCTGGATGCTCACGGAAGCCGTCTCGAGCGCCGCGCGCGGCATGCGCTTTGGTTTTCTGCTCCCTGGCAGTTCCATGGTTTCCTTCGACCGGGCCGGACTCGCGCGCAAGGGCCACAGCAAGCCCACCGGGCACTGAGGATCGCCATGGAATCCCAGGCAGCCCCTTGGCCGTCAACCGCGCGGGCTCCGCTCAAGAGGGTTCTCATCATCGAGGACCACGAGGACATGCGGGACGCCCTCGCAGAGATCCTCTCGCTCGAGGGCTACCAGGTCTGTGCGGCCTCCGACGGTGAGAAGGCGCTCGACGAGGCGCGTTTGCACCGCCCAGACATCATCCTCCTCGACCTGATGATGCCTGTCATGAACGGCTGGCAGTTCCGCGCCGAGCAAATGAAGGACCCGGCGCTGGCGAGCGTTCCGGTCATTGTGATGTCGGCGTTCTCGAGCGACATCGACGCCGCGGCGCTCCTGCCGAAGCCGTTCCTCATGGAGGAGATGCTCGAGGCCGTGCGCCGCCTGGCGGCGTGAAGGTTGGCTCGACGCGTCGCCTGTTCATCGCCCCCGACCCCGCCGGGGCGCCGTCGCACCGCAAGAGCTCCGGACGGGTCCAGCCGGCACCACCACTCACAGCGAACTTCGGCTCGAGCGGGTCCCGATAGGGCTCGCAGGCCAGGCTCGACGCAGTACGTCACCCCGACCCCTGTCTGGGACTGTCGAGCAGCATTGCGGGAGGGCCCCGGGAGCCTAATCCATGTCGCTCCGGGCAAGAGGAGCCGTCATGCACACGCGCACACTCGCCGCACTCGCGACGCTGCTCACCGCACTCGCCGTCGCTTCCTGTGGCGGGGCACAGCCCGCCTCGCCGCCGGCCGCGACCCCCGCCACCGCCGCCTCATCCTCGATGCACGGCAGCGGCAAACCGCCCGCACCGAGAGTTCTCCGGGTTGGCAGCTACCACGGCCTGGAGGGGGACTACTCCACCATCCAGGCCGCGGTCGACGCCGCCCGCGCCGGCGACTGGATCCTCGTCGGTCCCGGCATCTACCGCGAGGCGGGGGCCCCCGAGGCCGGCGTCCTCATCACCACCGCCGGGATTCACCTGCGCGGCATGGACCGCAACGGTGTGGTCGTGGACGGCGCCCACGGGACGGCCGGCCCGTGCAGCGCGGATGCGGGCGACCAGAATCCCGGCCCGGAGGACGCTCAGGGCAGCGCGGTGGGCCGAAATGGCGTCGAGGTCCTCAAGGTCGACGGGGTCTCGGTGGAGAACCTCACCGTCTGCAACTTTCTCTCGGGATCCCACGGAAACGGCAACGGCGTGTGGTTCAACGGGGGCGACGGCAGCGGCACCATCGGCATGGGAGCCTTCCGGGGCGCATACCTGACCACGAGCTCCGCCTTCTTCGACCCCGCGAGCCCCTACATCGCCCAGTACGGCATCTTTGCGAGCAATGCTCGCGGCCCCGGCGTCATCGAGCACTCCTACGCGAGCAACATGGCCGACTCAGCGATCTACGTGGGTGCCTGCAGGGACTGCAACACCGTGATCCGCCACATTCACGCGGAGAACAGCGCGCTCGGGTACTCCGGGTCGAACTCGGGTGGTCACCTCGTCATCGAGGACTCGGAGTGGAACGACAACCGGTCTGGCATCGTGCCAAACTCGCTCGCCAACGACGACCCGCCTTCGCCCCAGGACGGTTCCTGCCCGGAAGACCCGAGCAAGTCCTGCACATTCATCCAGGGCAACTGGGTTCACGACAACAACAACCCCAACACGCCGGCCGTGGGGCTCACCGCGGGCGCGCCGGTCGGAACCGGCATCGA
This sequence comes from uncultured delta proteobacterium, assembly GCA_963754915.1. Taxonomy (GTDB): domain Bacteria; phylum Myxococcota; class Myxococcia; order Myxococcales; family Anaeromyxobacteraceae; genus DATJZG01. The sequence goes on from CAVWHZ010000014.1 coordinate 219,199, forward strand.
GCTCTCCGGGGGGCGATTCAACACCGTGCGCCACAACGTCGTTGAGAATCACGGCGCGTGGGGGATCCTGGTTCATGACTACCCGGACACGTCGCCCGCCTCGGTCCCAACCTACTGCGCCGGCGGGCTGCCCGGCTTCCCGACCCCACTCGGCCCGGCGTGCTACTTCGTTGCCTACGGCAACCGCGTGTCCGGGAACCGGATGAAGAACAACGGGTACTTCGGGAACCCCACCAACAGCGACCTCGCCGACGCCACCATCACTTTTCCTCCCCCGCTCCCGCCGCAGCCCGGGAATTGCTTCGTTCGCAACGTGAACCTCACCACCGGCACGCCGTCGAGCGACCCGGCGAACATCCAGGATCCAGCCGTGCTCGGCACTTGCGGGCTCCCGGGGCCGGGAGGCGACACCAGCACGTTGTTCGCCGAGATCATCTGCGCGGCCTACGGGCCTTCCTCCGGCTTTTGCCCGCCAGGCAGCAGCTATCCTCAGCCTACCCAGGTCGTGATGAAGCCGATCCCGCGCGACCTTCCAGGGATGAGGGACCCGTGCCAGGACGTTCCGGAGAACCCGTGGTGCCCGACACGTTGCAACAACGAGTAAGTATCCCCCGGCAGAGCCGGGGGCTTTAGGTTGTGAGCCGCTCAAAGCGGCTGGCAGCGGGCCGCTCAGCGCGGCCCTTACGGTTGTTGGCCACCTGGAGGTGGCCCTACGCCTACCAAAGCTTGATCTGATCCAACCGCTTGTCTTCCTCTTCCTGCTTCCTGATGTACTCGCGGACTACCGTTTCATCGCGACCGACCGTCGAGACGTAGTAACCCCGCGCCCAGAAATTCTGCCCGATGAAGTTTCTCTTCCGCTCTCCGTACACCCGGGCCAGGTGGATGGCGCTTTTCCCCTTGATGTACCCGACCACCTGCGCCACCGAGTATTTCGGCGGAATCGAGAATCATCATGTGCACATGGTCGGCCAGCAGGTGCCCTTCCTCGACCTTGCACTCCTTCTGCTCGGCCAACCGTCGGAAGACCTCGCCGAGGTACCGCCGCAACTCCCCGTACAGCGCCTTCCTCCGGTACTTCGGGATGAAAACCAGGTGGTATTTGCACTCCCACTTCGTGTGGCTTAGGCTCTCTGCGTCGTCCATCTCGGAACTCCCTTTCGTGCGCTTGGCGGCTCACGGGAGGGAGTTTCCGCTTTCGGACTCCTGGAAGTGTCAAACTTCTGCGGCCTCCCCGGCATAGCCGGGGGGTCTCTCTTGATAGGCTAGGCGTCGCGCCGGGCCGGACGGGCGGCCGGCCCGGATCCTCTCAGGGGGCGAGGCGGAAATAGGTCGATCCGGAGCACTCATCCCTCCGGAACCCGTCGTGAACGCCGAAGGTGGTCTCTGCCGAGCCGAGGAAGAGGACGCCGCCGGCGACGAGCAGGCGCCGCGCCTTGTCCAGAATGTTCCTGCGGGTGGGGACGTCGAAGTAGATGAGGACGTTGCGCATCAGCACCACGTCCATCTGAGGCAGGAGCGGCCACCCGGTGGCGAGGTTCATCTGCGAGACGCGTAGCCGCTTGCGCAGCTCGTCGGAGATCACCCACTCGTCGCGCTCCTGCCGGAAGTGCTTCACCAGAAGAGCTGCGGGCAGGCCCCGGTTCACCTCGATCTGCGAAAACCGTCCGGCGCGGGTGCGCGCCACCATCTCCTGGGAGAGATCGGTACAGTGGATCTGGACGTCCCAGGTTGCCAGTGCCGGGAAGTGCTCCCTCAGCAGCATGGCCACGCTGTAGGCCTCCTGGCCGGTCGAGCATGCGGCACTCCAGATGTCGAGCCGGCGCTCCGCCGCGCGGCGGGCCATCGCCTCGGGCACGAGTCCGGCGCGCAGCGCCTCGAACGGCTTCCAGTCCCGAAAGAAGCTCGTCTCGTTGGTCGTCAGCGCCTCGACCACGGTCGCGTGGAGCGGGCCGGGCGGCTCGCTTCGCAGGCGGCGAATGAGATCCCCGACGCAGCCGAGCCCCTCGCGCCGCGCGACGGGAGAGAGACGAGTCTCGACCAGGTATTCCTTCCCCGGCTCGAGCACGATGGCCGAGCGCTCGCGCAGGTAGCCGCGGAAGAAGTCGAAGTCTTCGGAGGCGAGCGTCATGGCGCGCACCGCAGCGCTGGGAGCCGCCCGCGGTCCACCCGCGCGACGACTTCCGCGGCAACCTCTCCGATGGGTAGCACCTGGTCGGCGAGGCCGGCCGTCGCCACGGCACCCGGCATCCCCCAGACCACGGCGGTCCCTCGGTCCTGGACCACGATCGCGCCTCCCGCCGCCCGGACGCGCTCGCAGCCCGCGAGGCCGTCTCGACCCATGCCGGTGAGCACCACGGCCAGCACTCCGGACCCCCAGCTGTCCACCGCCGAGCGGAAGAGCGGGTCGGCGGCCGGCTTGCAGGAGTTCTCGGGCGGACCATCATCGAGCCGCAGCACGCGGCGACCGGTCCGAGCCTCGACCACGAGGTGGTGACCGCCCCGGGCGATGACAACGGTCCCCGCCTCCGCCGGCATGCCGTCGGCGGCCTCGACCACGCGCAACTTCGAGATTGCGGACAGGCGGGCGGCAAGCAGCTGGGTGAACATGACCGGCATGTGCTGGACGACGAGCACCGGGACCTGCAGGTCCTTCGGCAGGCGGGGGATCACCTGCTCGAGCGCCTGCGGCCCACCGGTGGAGACGCCGATCACGACCGCGTCCACCTTCGCGGCCGTCCGCGTTGCGGAGCGGGGGGCGCGCGGCGCGGCGGGTGCAGCGGCAGCCTCCGCCGGCCGCCCCCCGAGCACGCGCAGGCGCGGCAAGACCTCCTGCTCGACGAACTCGCGAGCGGCATCGAGGCTCGCGGCGCGCGGCTTGGCGACGAAATCGGACGCGCCAGCCGCGAGGGCGTCCAAGGTCGCGAGCGCTCCCTTCTCGGTGTGGCTCGAGAGCATGAGCACCGGAAGACGCGGCCAGGCCTTGCGCATCTCCTTCAGGGTCGAGATGCCGTCCAGGACGGGCATCTCCACGTCGAGGGTGACGACGTCCGGTGGGGCGCCGGCCTGGATGCGATCGATGGCCTGGCGCCCGTTCGGCGCGGTGCCAGCGAGTTCAAGGTCGGGCGCGCCGCTGATCGCGTCGGCGATGATCCGCCGGATCGTGGCCGAGTCGTCGACGACGAGGACTCGAATTCGCTTCACGCGTCGGCCTGCTCGAACCGGAAGCCCAGGATCTGCAGCTTCCCTTCCAGATCGCCCAGCGTGAACGGCTTCATCATGTACTCGTTGGCGCCCTCTACGAGGGCCTGGCGCACGCCCTCCATGTGCGAGTTGCTCGTCGCCATCACTACCAGCACCTCGCCGTAGCTTGGGTCCTTGCGAAGCGCGCGGAGGAACCAGAGTCCGTCGGTCTCCGGCATATGCCAGTCGAGCACGACGAGTTCGACAGGCCCAAGGCGCGCGAGCGCCGACATGGCATCGGCCCCGTGGACGGCCTCGTAGACCTCGAAGCCGAGCCCGGCCAGCATCCGTCCGACCTCGCGGCGGACCGGAAGTGAATCATCGACGACGAGCGCGCGCATGGTCACACCGTGAATCGCGGAGATCATGCGCTGCAGATCAGAGGCCATGCGGGTGAGCTCCGCCGCGGCCCGCTGGGTGTCGGCGGTCCCCTGGGAGGTGTGGCGGGCCGCCTCGGCCACGCCGCTGATGTTCCGGGCGATCTCCGCCGAGCCTCCCGCCGCGCCGGACACGTTGCGGTCGATCTCGTTCGTGGTTGCGCTCTGCTCCTCGACCGCTGATGCGATGGTGCTCTGGTGCTCGTTGATCTGCTTGATCACCGTGCCGATCTGGGCAATGGCCTGAACGGCGTCGCGGGTGTCGACCTGGATCGCCTCGATGCGCTGGCCAATCTCCTCGGTCGCCTTGGCCGTCTCCTTGGCCAGTTCCTTCACCTCGTTCGCGACCACCGCGAACCCCTTCCCGGCGTCGCCGGCTCGAGCCGCCTCGATGGTGGCGTTGATGGCGAGCAGCTTCGTCTGCGCGGCGATGGAAGTGATGACCTTCACCACCTTGCCGATCTGCGCGCCCGAGCCACCCAGCTTCTGCACGGTGGCGTTGGTGGCCTCCGCCGAATCCACCGCGCCCATGGCTACCCGCGCTGCCTCTGCGGCGCTGCGGGCGATCTCCTTGATGCTGGCGCTCATCTCCTCGGAGGACGTGGCCACCGTGGTGACGCTGCCGCTCACCTGCTCGGCGGCCTTGGAGACCACGTCCGCCTGGGTGGCGGTCTCCTCGGCGGAAGCCGACATCTGCTGGCTCACCGAGTTGAGTTCCTCTGCCGCGATGGCCAGCACCTGCGCGTTCTGGCCCACCGAGGCCACAAACCCGGCGAGGTTGTCGGTCATCTCGGCGAAGGCCTTCCCGAGGCGGCCGGCGATCGGGGAGAGCGGCTTGTCCCGGCGCAGGTCGTTCGCCGCGATGGCCTGGGCCGCCGTGAGCAGCGCCGCGAGCGTGTCCTTCACCTGGACCAGTTCCTCGGTCCGGTCGCCACCTCCCTTGGTGGAGACCTCCTCCACAGCGATGCCCATCGACTCCAGCGTGCTGAGCAGGAAGGAGTCACCCACGGCCTGCATGTCGAAGTTGAAGACCTTGGAGAGCGCAGCCTCGACGCGGTTCGCCGTCGCGGCGTCGAAGCTCTCACCGAGACGCTCGCGAACGATGCGCAGCCACTCGCAGTAGGACCCGATGTACCACTTGAACGGCAAGTTGATGCGATCGTGCGCCGCGCCCACCTGCAGCCGGTGCTCGTAGTAGGCGACGCCGAACCCATCGCGCGCCCCGCGAAAGCAGCCAGCCAGGTAGTCGGCCTGCGAGCTCTCGAGCCGCTGCCTCAGCTTCTCGACGGGCATCCGATGGGCTCGGGCGAAGTCCTCGAAGAAGGAGCGGGTTGCGGGGAAAGCGAACTGCCAGTCGTAGAACTCGCGCGCCATGTCTGCCGCATACTCCTCGGCCCAGGGAACGAGCTTATCGAGGACCTCGCAGTCCTCCTCGCCGAGGCGGACGAACTCACGGCGGCGGGCGAGGTTCTCCTCGTCGATGCCGAACCGCGTGGCGAGCACGGCGTTGACGGGCTGACGGGGCGGCGCGGGGCGGTGCGCCTCCGGCTTCGGTACCGATCGGCGCCCGGTGGGCTTGGCATGGGCGCGGCCGTTCTTCGGGGTGGAGGTCTGCATGGCGTCTCCTCGGAGGGGTCAGTGGGACGTGTCGATGGAGCGTTCTGTGTCGAGTAGGAGCACGAGCTCGTCCTGGAGCTTGCAGATCCCGCGTACCAACTCGCGGACTGCGGGACGCAGGGTCTCGGGAGGGCGCTCCACGGCCCCGGGCGGGACGTCGATGACGTCCCCGACGTCGTCGACGGCCAGGCACACCAGGCCGTCCGCGCCCTGGACCACGACGTTCACCTGAGGCTCGTCGGGGCCGCGCGGCGGCAGGTCGAGACGGCGCCGCAGGTCGATGGCTGTGGCGATCTGGCCTCGCAGGTGCGCCAGGCCGAGGACAGCCGGCGGCGCGAGGGGAACCGGGGTGGTCTCGAGGGTCTTCACCACCTCGCGGACCTCGGCGACGGGCAGGGCGAACGTCCGCCCTCCGAGAAGGAAGGTGCAGATGCGCAGCGGGTTAGGCACGGGGCGGCTCCTTCGCCGGCCCGAACTGCTCCGCCAGCATGGCTGCCGTGTCGAGCACCTCGGTGATCCGGCCCTGGATCACGGCGCAGCCGGCGATGCCCGGCCGCGCGCGGGTAGGGTCGAGGCACACGGCCTCCTCGGCCACGTCGAGAATCGAGTCCACCACCAGCCCGACCTCCCGGCCGGCCCACTGCTGGACCACTACTTGAAGCTTCTCTGCCTGCTCGGGCGAATGGACGCGCGCGTCGGCGCACCGGTCGACGAGCACGGATGAGACCCTCAGCAGCGGTAGGACGGCGCCGCGATACTGAACGGCCTCCGCTCCGCCCACGCACTCGAGGCGCTCCAGGCCGATCTCCTCGATCCGCGAGATGTCGTCGAGGGGAATGGCGAGGCGGCCCTCGTCGCGGCCTCGAAGAATGAGGTACGGCCGCCTCGTCTCCCCGGCGGCGGCCGCGGCGGTCCGGATCGGAGCGGTGCTCGGGATCGGCGAGGATGCCGGCTCGCCGGGCGATGCCAGCGACGTCGAGGACGAGCGCCACCCGCCCGTCTCCTCGCACGGTCGCGCCGGAGAAGGCGCCGAGAGCCTGCAGCTGCCGCCCGAGCGGCTTGACGACGATCTCCTCCGTGTCAGCCACTTCGTCGACGAGCAACCCGAATTGGCGCCCCTGGGTGGCCAGAACGACCACCGAGAGTGCCCCGTCCGCGGAGCGGGCCACCGAGCCGGTCCCGATCTCGCTCGCCAGGTCCATGAGCGGCAGCAGCGCGCCGCGCAGCCGCAGCACCCTGGACCCTTGCACGTCCACGATCATGTGCGCCTCGCGCTCGGGGCCGACGCGCACGAGTTCCACCAGGCTCGCCTGGGGCACGGCGTAGCGTTCGCCCTTCGAGGCAACGATGAGCGCGGGGACGATCACCAACGTCAGCGGCACCCGGATCCGGCAGACGCTGCCGCGCCCGGTCGCGGAGGTCATCTCCACCGATCCCCCGATTCGCTCCACGTTGGTGCGCACCACGTCCATGCCCACGCCGCGGCCGGAGATCTGCGTGATGGCGTCGGCGGTCGAGAAGCCGGCGCGAAACACGAGCTCGACCGTCTCCCGCTCCGTGAGCCGCTCCGCCTCCTCGGCCCCGATGAGACCGACCGCCACGGCCTTGGCTCGAACCTTCTCCAGGTTCACGCCGGCACCGTCGTCCTCGACCTCCACGATCACCTGGCCCCCGTCGTGGAAGGCGCGGATGGTCACCGTGCCCTCCGCGGCCTTGCCCGCCGCGAGGCGCGCGTCCGGGCGCTCGATCCCGTGGTCGACGGCGTTTCGCACCACGTGCGTGAGCGGGTCCTTGATGGCCTCGAGCAGGGTCTTGTCGAGCTCGGTTTCCTGTCCGCTCGTGACGAGCCGCACCTGCTTCCCGCAGATGTGGGCGGTGTCGCGGGCCACGCGGGGAAGGCGGGAGAAGACGTTGTCGATCGGCTGCATCCGGGCCTTCATCACCGCCTCCTGCAGGCCGGTGGTGAGCTGGTCGATCCGAACGGTAGTGGCCGCGAGCCTTGCGTCCTCGCGGCTCGCCTCCTGGCAGAGCAGCTGGTTGCGGGCGAGGACCAGTTCGCCGACGAGGGTCATGAGTCGGTCAAGAACCGGCACGGGCACCCGCAGCGTGCCAGCCCCCTCCCCGCGTCGGCGTGCGACTCGAGGGCTCGAGCCGGGCTCGCCTTCTCGGCGGGGATTCCCGCCGGCACGGCGGCGGCTGCCGTGGGCACCGGGGCCGGGTCGGCCGCGGGTGGAGGGCGGACGAGCGTCGGGGCGGGGCGTTGCGGCTGGAAGATGGGGAGCGGGACCTCCACGGGTGCGGGGGCCTGGGGCGCTCCCGCGCCCGCGGGCGGAGCGGCGGGCGTCGCAAGGGCCTTCAGCCTCTGGACGAGCGCGGGATACCCGTCGTCTCCGTCGGCGCCGGTCTGAGCGGCCGAGGCCACGATCGCCCTCAAGGCATCCAGGACCTCGAGCAGGACGTCGGTGACGGTGCGGGTCCAGGGCACCTGTCCGTCGCGGATGGCATCCAGCAGGTCCTCGCCGGCGTGGGCGACCCCACCGAGGTGCTCGAATCCTAGAAAGCCACTCGTCCCCTTCAGGGTGTGGAGAGCGCGAAACGTTCCGGCAACCACGTCGGACGGGTCGAGGTTGCCCCCGTCGACCGCGACGAGGTCGCGCTCGAGCACGTCGAGAATCTCGGCCGCCTCGGCCAGGAACTCCGCAACGATCTCGTCTGCCAACGTGGCCTCCTAGGCGACAGCCTGCAACGGCGGCGCCACCCCTACAGGGAGGCAGGTGAGCCCTGCAGAGATCGGATAGCAGCGGTGTACTCCCCCATGGACACACGGGATTTGGGCCGCGTACGGCCGGGGGGCCCGGAGCGCTGGAGCGCCAACCTCGTCACCCAGGGTCACGATGCACCCGGACGGCTGACCCGGTTGCGGCAAGGGGCCGGTCTCCAGAGACCGGTCGCCGAGGACCGGCCGTCCGGGCTTTCGGACAAGTCGACTTTGCGCCCTGCTCGCGCGCGGCGGAGTTGGACTCCGGGTCGCCCGTGGGAAATGGTCGTGGGAAGCGCCGAGGAGAGATGGGCGGCGGGCACCGAGCTCGCGGGGACGGTCCGGAACTTCGCGCCGGAACTTCTCGGTGAATGACGGCGGTCGCCTCGACTCTCGAGGCTGGACGTGGGGTCCTGGTGGTGTCCGCTTGCGGCGATCGACCCCCGGTGCCGCTGCCCCTGGGCCCGCCGACCGGATCGGGCCCCGTGGTAGGCTATCGGCATGCCAGTCAGCAAGAAGAGGAAGAAGGAAGGCAAGCCAGTTCATCGCTCGAGTCCCGTCGCATCGCCGGCACCGGAGGCCGAGGCGGCACCCGTTGCCGAGGCGAAGCCGGTAGCGCCGCATCAGCGAATGGGAAAGCCGTCGAACCCGTTCGTGGCGATGCAGCAGGCGAGGCGGGGATCGCAGCGCGGGCGGTAGCGACGGGACGCCGCCCGGGCTGGTGCGTCTACGTGCTGCGCTGCGCCGACGGGAGCCTGTACACTGGCGCCACGAACGACCTCCAGCGCCGCCTCGCGAGCCACGCCGCGGGAAAGGGCGCGCGCTACACCCGGTCCCGACTGCCGGTGGCCCTGGTGTTCGCCATCGGCTGCCGCGACCGGAGCGCGGCGCTGCGGCGAGAGGCGGCCGTTAAGCGCCTCGACCGCGCCGGGAAGGTGGCTGTCGTCTCTCGCGTCGCCCCGGCTCCGCGCGACCTCAAGCGGGCGCGGAGCCGTCGCCGGGACCGTGGAGGGGCGGAGGCGTCCCTGGCGGCGACCGCCGACCGCGCAGGCGCGGCACCACGATCAGGGCCGCGCCGTAGAGTCCGAAGCTCACGAACAGGGTCGCCGGCCGCCCACGCGGGACGTCCTCGAAGAGGATCTTGAGGCCCGTCAGTGCTAGCACCGGGTAGGCGAGCCACCCGGCCTCCGGCCAGGCAGGGGATCGACCCAGCAGGGCGAGCGCGACCGCGCCGGCGACGAGCACGGCGGTCCGGATGGATGCGACCGTGCCCGGCGCTGCATCCGCCGCGGCCAGCGGGACGAGGAAGGCGGCAGCCACGCCGGCACCGGCGACCGCCAGCACGGTGACGACGACGAGTTGCGGGACCCGGCCGACAGGGGAGGCGGGCGCAGGGAGCCCACTCGTCAGCCAAGCGCTCGCCGCTGCGCCCAGCAGCACGGCGAGGCTGGTCGACGAAGGCGTCCAGGAGAAGGTCGCGAGCGAGAAGAGGGCCTGCGCGGCCCCGGCGAGCAGACCACTTGCCGCCGACGCGCCCAGGGCGTACGCGGCGCTGTGCCCGGCGAGGGTCCGACTCGTCCCGCGCCGGGCGAGGAGGCCCGACGCGACCGCGAGCGCCGCCCAGGAGAGCGGCAGCCCCCAGCCCGCGAGGAGGAGGCCGGATCCCGCGAGGACAAAAGCGAGCCCGAGCGACGCGTAGAAGTGGAAGTTCGCCCGAACTTCCCGGAACCGCGCCTGGAAGGCGAACGCGACAGCGTAGGACGCGAGACCGAACCCCAGGCTCACGACACCGAAGCCGCTGCGGCCGGTCCCGGTGCGGGCCGCGACGAAGACCGCGCCGCCGAGCCCGACCAGGATGGCTGCTGCCGACTGCAGCACTTCGAACACCACGACCTTGCGCCCGAGCAGCAGGGTCCGGGTGGCGATACTGCCCAGGTAGAGGCCCATGAGCGCCACCTGGACGACCAGCGCCGTGCGCGGCCCCTCTGCCGCGCCGGGGTCCGCCGCGTGCAGCGCGATTACGAGCACCATGCAGTTCGCTACGAACGCGATGGGCCAGCGAAGCACGACCCAGCCGCGGACATACCCGAGCCAGAGCGCGGCCACGCCCAGCACGATCAGGTAGAGGGTCCCCGGGGCGAGCTGCCCGCTCGAGGTCATGAGGGCGACCGAGGTCGCCACGCCCGCTACCCCCGTGAGCCAGGCGAGTCCCCGCAGACGGCGAGTCGCCGCCACGCCCAGGATGGCGGCCGTTACGATGGCAAGCGCGCCCGCGGAGCCGATCGGCGGGAGGAGCTGGAATCGAGTGGAGGCCTCGAACAGCAACGGGAAGGCGATAAGGACCGCGGCGAGCCCGTGGAAGTATGCGCTCCACGGCGGGGGGGAGCGCCCGGCCCGGTCCGCCATCGCCAGCCAGGTTGCGGCGTAGGCGACGCCCAGGCTGACTCCAAGCCACGACGGCACCGTCCCGGATTCGGTGAGTGCCCGAAGAACGAATGCGCCGGCCATGACGAGGAACGTCCTGCCGCCGAGCGACAGCCAGCGCGTGATGACGGCGGAGTCGGGCAGCTTGACCGCGACCGCATTGGCGGTGCCCTGGGGCGACCCGGCGCCAGGTTGCGGCTGGGTGCGCCGCGGCGTTGCGCCGCGCTCCAGTGCCGACACGCGCCCCTCGAGGGTCCGAAGCGCATCCGCCAGGGCCCCCACCTCGGCGGCAAGGTCCCGCGAAGGATCCCCCAAGGTATCCCCTCCTCGGCGCCCGCACCGGGGAACCGACGTCCGACGGGTTCGCGGCTCGCCTTCGGGTGAGCTTCCACAACTCGCCGCCGAAAGGGAACCACACTTGCCTTCCCGGTGGCAATTCGCCCCGTGGCTCTCCGGCGAGCCAGTCGCTCCCGCTGCGTGATCGCGGTCAAGGCTCAGGCGTGAGAAACAGCTCCTCGCGCACCCTCCTGCCGGGCACCGGGAGCGACGTGCGGGAAGTGCGCACGTCCTCGCGCGAGCCGCCCTTGCGCGCCGAGGAGAGCGACTCGCACGGAGGTCGCGCCAAACCCGTGGGGGGGTGCTTGCCGTCGGGGTACCCTACCCGGCAGATCATGGGTCCGGCGCGGGCCGCGCCGCGAAGCGCTCGAAGAAGTTGCCCGAAAGCCACCGGGGCCGCACCGGTTCATCGGCGACCAGGAGTCCGGCGAGGAACTGCAGGCGCGCGAAGCGCGCCAGGGCCTCCCAGTCCCAGGACGGGTCCCATCCGTCCTGCCGCGTCCGGGAGCGCGTCGAGCTCGAGCGCCCGGGGCCTTCCGCGTCACTGCCCTTCGCCCCGGGAGCGATGGAGATGCTGGGGATGCCCTCCCGGGCGAAGCTGTATCGGTCGGAGCGCACGAAAGCGTCTGCGTTCGCGGCCAGGTCAGGGGAAAGCTCGATGCCGAGGGCCTCGGCGGCGGCCGCCGCAGGGGCCGCCAGCGTGGAGTCCTCTGCCCCGCGGACGATCGCGTCGAGGAAGGGAAGGGAGGTCGGCGCACCATCGATGTCGAGGACGGCCGCGATCCGATCGCGCCGTACCGTGGAATGTCGGGCGAAGAACTCGGAGCCCACGCGCCCCTTCTCCTTCCCCGTCACCGCCAGGAAGAGCACCGACCTCCGGGGAGGAACGGGAAGGGCCGCGAACGCACGACCGAGCTCGAGCAGGACCGCCACGCCCGGCGCGTTGTCGGCGGCACCGCTGCGGGCAGCGTCGCCCTCCACGGGGCGGTGGTCGAGGTGGGCACACAGCACGATCCACTCGGCGGATAGCTTCGGATCGGAGCCCTTCAGGAGTCCCGCCACGTTGGACGACCGGAGCTCGCGCGTCTCGGCCCCGGAGTGCAGCCGGGCCCGAAGGTTCCACGCCTGGGGCGCGAGCCGGCCAGCCTCGGCCTTGTCGAGAACGGCCCGGGTCCCGCCAGGAATCGCCGCCGCGGCGAGCAGCTTCTCGAACCCTCGCATCGAGAGCACGCCCCGCGCCTGGAGGCCCCCGACACTCGTCCCCAGTCGGCCGCCCTCGAGCCAGCCCATCCCCTCTTGGCTGGCGTCGTGCACGAAGGCGTCCCACGGCATCGCCTCCTCCCACTCCGGGGTGTACACGAACAAGACCCCAGCCGCGCCGCCGGCAGCGATCCGCAGCAGCTTCTCGCGCGGGTCCGCGTACACGGCGTGCGCTGCGGCCGGGAAGAAGTTCGCGCGGTCGGAGCGCGGCGCGCCGTCAAGCACCACCGCCACCTTCCCGCGAAGGTCGGCGCCCTTCAGGTCGTCGTACGCGTACTCGGGCGCGGAGATGGCGTACCCCGCGAACACGAGCGGCGCGTCGGTCTCCACCTCGCTGTGCTCGCCGTCCGCGAACATCACGAAGTCGACCTCGGGGACGAGTCGCAGGGCCGGTTGCCCGGGCCCGTGGATCACGAGGCTCGTCACCTCGGGATCGATCCGCCAGCCCCGCAGCGGCACCGGCTGCAGGTAGCTCCCGTCCGCACCGGCCGGGGCGAGCCCGGCCGACTGCATCTCGGTGGCCACGTACAGCTCGGCGATCTCGTGGCCACGCGTTCCCGTCTCGCGCCCCTCCAGCAGCTCGGAGGATAGGAACCGCACCCGAGCCGAGAGCGCCTGCGGCCGGATGGCCGCGAGACCGGCGGCACCCCCAATGGATGGACGTGGAGCACCCGTGGCCGGTGGAGCTGCTGGATCGGCGGTGGCGAGCGCCATCGCGAGGAGGGTGGCTCTCATGACCAAAGTGTAGTCGATGTCCGATGGTGCGGCGGGCGACCCGTGAGATGATGGCGCGCCGCGGGAGGCCTCCATGCCGGACGATTTCCTTCGCCGCCAGGTTCCGGCCCTGAAGAAGGGCGTGTTCCGTCTCGGGCTCGCTGTGACCCACGGGCTCGACAGCTCGGGGATTCGCGAAGCGCTGGCCGGGGAGATGAACTACGTCTTCTGGAACCCCACGGCGCGCCAGCTCGTCGAGCCTCTGCGCGACGCGCTCCGGCACGGCCGGGAGCGCTACCTGGTGGCGACCGGACCGACACTCGGGTGGTTTCGGGGCCCGATCCGCGGCCGGGTGGAGTCCGCGCTGCGGCTCCTCGGCACCGACTACTTGGATGTCCTGCAGCTCTACTGGCTCGGAACGATGTCGGCGCTGACCGACCGCAACGTCGAGGAGATGCTCCGCCTCAAGGACGAAGGCAAGGTCCGGGCGCTCGGCGTGTCGATCCACGATCGCCGACGGGCGGGCCGCCTGGCCGAGGATTCGGCGCTCGACCTGTTTATGGTGCGGTACAACGCCGCCCACCCTGGCGCCGAAGAGGACATCTTCCCGCACCTGGCGCGCCGGCGCCCGGCGCTGGTGGCGTACACAGCCACCAGCTGGCGGAAGCTGCTCAAGCCCCCGCGGAGCTGGGGCGACCGGGCTGCGACGGCTGGGGAGTGCTACCGGTTCTGCCTGACGAGCCCGCACGTGGACGTGGTGCTGTGCTCTCCAGGAAACGTCGCCGAGCTTCGCGAGGACGTGGCCGCCGTGGCGCGCGGGCCGCTCGCGGAGGACGAGATGGCGTTCATGCGCGCCCTGGGGCGCGCCGTCCACGGGTGACGGGAACGGCTCAGCCGTTGGCGCCCTCGAGGCGGATCAGGCCGAGCCGGCTCGCCTCCCGCGCCGCAGCGGCGAGCTCATCGGCGCCGGGACGCCGCGCGATCTCCGGGTACCCGTCGGCGCGGTAGCACGGCTGGTACTGCCCCATCAGGTTCACCCAGGTGGAGGTGGAGATCTCGCGGGCGACGAAGCGCAGCACCCTGTCTGTGCCAGAGGCGCCGCCGGGGAGCACCAAGTGGCGCACGAGAAGCCCGCGGCGGGCCAGCCCGTCACCATCCAGGACGAGGTCCCCCACCTGCCGGTGCATCTCCCGCACAGCCGCCTGGTTCACCGAGGCGTAGTTCCGGACCTTGGAGTAGCGCCGCGCGGCCAGGTTGTCGGCGTACTTCACGTCGGGCATGTAGATGTCGACCACCCCGTCGAGCAGCGCGAGCGCCTCCGTGGAGTCGTACCCGCCCGTGTTGTAGACGAGCGGCAGGCGCAGCCCGCGCCCGGCCGCGATGGAGACGGCTTCGAGTACCTGGGCAACCACGTGGCTGGGGGATACGAGGTTGACGTTGTGGCAGCCCTTGCTCTGAAGGTCGAGCATCAGGTCCCCGAGCTCGAAGGCCGAGACCTCGCGCCCCTCCCTGCCCTGGCTCGTCTTCCAGTTCTGGCAGTGCACGCAGCGCAGATTGCAGCCGGAAAAGAAGATGGTGCCCGACCCGGCCCTGCCCGAGAGGCAGCGCTCCTCGCCGTGGTGGGGAAATGCGGCGTGCACGACGGCTCGGAGTCCGATGTGGCACGCCGCCCCGTTGAGCGGGACGACACCGCGGTCGGCGCGGCAGCGGCGCGGGCACAGGTCGCACCGGGCGAGCCGTTTCCCCGCCGCCTGGGCGCGGGCGGCGAGCTCGCCACTCGCGTGCAGGGCGAGGTACACCGGCGAGGCCGAGGCGTCCTGGTTCATCCCCGCAGCAGTGTAGCCATGCTACCGCACCGGCGGAACCCCGGGGCTCGGGTACTCCCAGGCCCCGGTCAGTCGCCCATGGCCTTCAGCACCACGCGCTTGGGGCGCCTCCCGTCGAACTCGAAGTAGAAGACCTGCTGCCAGGGCCCGAGGTCGAGGCGTCCGGCGGTGATGGGAACAATCACCTGGTGCCCGAGGAGCAGGTTCTTCAGGTGGGCGTCTCCGTTGTCCTCGCCGGAGCGGTGGTGCTCGTAGTCGGGCCCGGGGGTGGCGTCGTCTGCCGAGGGCCCGGGCGCGAGGCGCTGCACCCATTCCTCGATGTCGGCGTGGAGGCCGGGCTCGTCGTCGTTCACGAACACGGCGGCGGTGATGTGCATCGCGGAGACGAGCAGCATCCCCTCCTGTATGCCGCTCTCCCCGCAGAAGCCCGCCACCTGGTCGGTGATGCGCACGAGTTCCCGTCGACGGCGGGTCTGAAAGGTGAGGTACCGGGTCTGGCTCTTCATGGCGCGCCCATCCTATCGTGTCGGGCACCACCCGCTCCGGAGGTATCGAATGCGAACCCTCGCCGCCGCCCTGCTCGTCGCTTCCGTGCCCGCATTCGCGACCGACGTCGCCGGAGTGAAGGTGCCCGAGTCGATCGTCGTGGACGGCATGGCCCTTCAGCTCAATGGCGCCGGGGTCCGCACCAAGGCAGTGGTCTTCGTGAAGGTGAAGGTCTACGTGGGGGCGCTGTACCTGCCGAAGAAGATGTCCGAAGCCGCCGCCATCGTCGCGCTCGATCAGCCGAAGGCTGTGCGGATGACATTTCTTCGCGGCGTCGACCGGTCGAGCATCCTCGGAGCGTTCCAGGACGGCTTCGAGTCGAACTCGAAGGAACAGCTCGCCGAGGTGCTCCCCAAGCTGAAGCTGCTCGAGCCGGCCATCCCGGACGAGGTAAAGGAGGGCCAGGTCCTCGCGGTGACGTACGTTCCGGGCCAGGGGACCGTCGTGGGCGTCGAGGGGGGCAAGCCCGTCACGGTTGAGGGCAAGGTGTTCGCGGACGCGATCTTCCGCAACTGGCTCGGGCCGAAACCCGCAGACGGCGGGATCGAGGACCTGCAGGAAGCAATGCTCGGGAAGTGACCCAGCCCGAGGGGCGCGCCACTAGCCTCTTCGACGCGCGCTTGTGACAAGCGCCGCCATGGCGCGCGGCACCGCCACGGAAAGGGGCTCACCGTACTCGTGCATCCGTTGCTCCGCCGCGGCGGCGAGCAGCGTGCGCACGTCCTCGCTCGGACTCACTCCGTGCTGCCGGATGATGGCGTCGACGACACCCAGAACTCCCCCGCCCGCCCCGACTCCTTCCCACTCCATCGCCACCTCCGAATCCGGTTCGCCGTAGGGCCGCACGGTAGCAACGCACCCCACGCGATCAAGAAGGTTTCTCCGCCCTCAAAGGGCAGTCCCAACGGACCGATATCGCTTTGGAATTGGAGTCAGCGGCCGTCCCTCGCGGGACGGACCTCGCGCGTTCACCCCTACGGGTGAGACCATACGCGGCCCTGCTGCCACGACCCAGACCCTGGGGCCGATGGCACCCTTCACCGACCGTCGCGTCTCTCTTGGCATTCCGCGGGATTGCGAACGGGCCCCGTGGTGCGCCGGCTGCAAGTTGCCAGCGCCATCGACGGCCGCGCGCGGCCCAACCCGGAGGATTTTGATGGCGATCAAGTGGAGTCCCAACCTGGCGGTGGGCGTGCCCGCTATCGATGACCAGCACAAGGAGCTCTTTGCGCGCGTCGACCGGCTCGTCGAGGCGATGAAGGCCTCGGACACGGCCGAGGTCACGCGCCTCATGCAGTTCCTCGGCGCGTACGTCGTCGAGCACTTCCAAATGGAAGAGAACCTGATGCAAAAGTACGGGTACCCCCAGTTCAAGCTCCACAAGGCGGCGCACGATCGGTTCATCGCCGACTACGGCGAACTCCAGAAGAAGTTCGGAATCAAGGGAGCGATGAGCTTCGTCACCATCCAGGTGAAGACCTGGCTCGCCGACTGGCTCGTGGCCCACGTGTCCGGCACCGACATGGCCTTTGGGCAATGGCTCCAGCGGGCGCTCCGCGAGCAGGCCGCGCCGGCCGCCTGACCCCGGTCCGAGGTGCCGGCGGGAGCCGTCCCCGAGCGGACCTCGCGAGACGAGACGGCCAAGACCTTCCCGCCGCAGCGGGCGACGGCCCCGTATCCGCTCGCGGACGGGGCCGTCCTTTTCCTGCCTCTCCCGTCGCCCGCTCTTCAGTCTTCCTCGTCGGGCTCGTCTCCGGGCGGTCGCCCCTCGCGCACGGCGGCGCCGAGGAGCCCGTCGAGCGCGTCGAAGAGGCGCTGGTTTCCTTCCTGTCGGTACCGCGCCAGGTTGCGGGTCAGCTCCGGGACGCGCTCGAGGAAGGCGCCAACGGTTTCCCGGGTCACCTCGTCGGCGGCGAGTCCGTACCCTTCGAGCTCCAGGTAGCGCGCGTTCAGCACCTGCTCGAACTGGTGACCGACCGGCACCGACAGGACCGGGCGGCCCAGGTACACCGCCTCGCCAAGTAGCGTGAAGCCGCCGTTCGCGATCACGCCGAGGGCGGTGCGCAGGTCCTCGACGAAGGCCGCCTCGGAGAACGGCCGGAAGCGCAGGTTTCCCTCGCACACCTCCTCCCGCAGCTCGCGCCGGAGGCCATAGATGCGGCACTCCCTGCCGCAGCGGCGGAGCTCGTCGAGGAGGCCGCCGTAGCTCGTCGAGGTCTGGTACACGAGCAGGTGCTCCCCCGGGCCGGGCCGGGCCCCGAGGATGTCGCGCCGGAGGATGGGAGGGACGAGCGTCGTCCGCGGCTTGCGGGCCGGGGGGAAGAAGAAGCTCGTCACGAGGTAGTGGAAGCACCCCGGGAGCTTCGCCTTGACGAGGGCCCGGGTGAGCTGGAAGTCCCGCTCGTGTCCTGCCACCGCCTCGGGGGCGAGTGCACAGCGAGCAATGACCTGCTGGTTGTCGATGGAGATCACCGGCAGCCGGTGCATCTTGGCGTACAGATAGCTCCAGGACTCGAAGTCGCTGATGACCACCTCTGGGCGGAACCGCTCCGTGAGGTCGAACCAGGCACGGATGTTCTCGGGCCATCCTCCCTCGACGAGCGCGCCCCGGAGGTTGGCGAGCAGCGTGCGGAAATTCCGCACCCGGTTGTCCTCGTAGACGATGGAGAGGCCCCAGATGCGGTTGACGCCGAGGCGGTCGGACTCGCGGGCCTTCAGGTAGTCGTGCGCGCGACCCGAGACGACCACCTGGACCTCATGGCGCCGGGTGAGCTCGTCGAGCACGACTCGCGACCGCATGGCGTGGCCCATTCCCTCGCCGACGACGCCGTAGAGAATCCGCACGGCTTGAGTCTATCGCTCGCTCGCGGCCCCCGGACCTGCCGCGGCTGCCCGGTGGCCCCAAGCGGGACGCACCCGCGCCCGGCCGAGGCACATCCGACCTGGGCAGCGGCCCAGGCACTCGCCGGCCGCGGTCCGGCGCGGCGAGAGTGGCGTGAAGGGCCTCCCGGTGATACCTCCTAGCCCAGGAGTTCCGTTCAGGAGCCCGCATGCGAGGAGGGCGACGGATGGTGTCGCAGAAATGGGGCAGCGACCTCGAGCTCGGCGAGCGGGAGATGGACGTCGAGCACGAGCTGCAGGTTGAGCTGGTGCGCGCCCTGGACAGCGCGCTCAGCTCTTCATCCGGCGAGGAGGCTGGGCGAGTGCTCGAGCAGCTTCTCGACTACACCCGGGTTCACTTCTCGGCGGAGGAGCTCATGATGCGGCTCCACGCCTACCCCGGCTTCGAGGAGCACGAGCTTGAGCATTCCAAGCTCCTCGACCAGCTGCACGAGGTCCGCCGGGCCTTCCACGCCGGACAGGTCCTGCCCACGAAGGAGCTCGTGACGGCGCTGCGCCACTGGCTCGCCGAGCACATCCAGACCTTCGATCGCGGTCTCGCGCTCTTCCTCAGGCAGCCCCCGGGGAGCTCCGCGTAGCCGTCCGCCCTCAGGAGTTCGGCGGCGCCGCGGCCGGAGACGCCCCCGCCTTTCGAGCTCGACGATCTCTTCGTGGAGGAGCCACTCGGAGCGGTGTGCTGCCGCGCGGCTTGCAAGGCCGGCCAGGCGCGCCCAATCCACGGTCCCGGACTCCCGCAACTCGCGAACCTCCCGGTAGAGAGCCGCGGCCGCGGGAGCAAGCGAGGAGGCCTTGTGCGCCCTCGCCCGGGCCTCCCCGTCGCCCTCGGCGACGGCTCCGAGCGCGCCGAAGCACCGATCCCAGGATTCTCGGATCGGCCGGTCCGCCCGCCACCGAGCGCACTCCCTCCGACGAGACGAGCAGGCACCGCGAGGGGAGCTCGAGGTCCCGGCCTGCGAGGCGCCCGCGGAGGTCCACGACCTCGCGACCGTCGACGGAGAAACCGGAGAGCGAGAGGCCGGTCGGCAAGGCCATGTGGAAGCGGCCGGCTGGAAGTCCGGGCGCGGGGCCGCCCAGCGCCACCAGCGCCGGCCCGCCGAAGGGTCCCCCGAGGGCGCGCCCGGCGCGGGAGACCACGACGGGCCCGTCGAGCCAGGCCAGAGTGGTGGAAAGGCCCTTGCCCGCTGGAGCCTCCCCCGCGACACGACGCACCACCCGCCCCGTCACCTCGGTGCCGTCGACGAGCACGAGGTGGTTCACGGTCCCGGCGCGCTCCGCCTCGGCGAGCCCATGGTCGCCGCCGACGCGGAACGACAGCGTGCGCGCAAAGTCCTCGAGGACCTCGAAGAGGTGCTCGAAGTCCCTGGCAACATAGAGACGGGGCTGCATGCGGGTGATGTCGTAGTCCGCGTCGGCACAGGAGGCGTCGAGCGCCACGCGCTCGACGGACGGGCCGAGACAGTGAACCGACTCGCCGAGCGAGGAGAGCAGGCCCGCGCCGTAGAGCCGCGGCCGCTCGAGGGATCCGACGAGCCCGTACTCGGCGGTCCACCAGTACAGGCGGCTCGCCCGCGCGCTCTCCGAGACGTGCCGCCTGCTCGCCGCGGCCGCCGAGAGGCGCTCCTCAGCCAGGCGCACCTCCTCGGGGGTCGCGAGCGGGTCCTCCTTTACGACCGAGAGATGGCGCACCGCGTCGAAGACGGCCGCGTCGCCAGCGCTGGCGATCGCCTTCCACCCCACCTCGCCACATCGTCTCAGGTACTCCGCATAGCGGGCGTCGGCGAGGATGGGAGCGTGCCCGGCGCTCTCGTGGACGATGTCCGGAGCCGGCGTGTACTCGATGTGCTCGTGGGACCTGATGTCCGCGGCGATGGCGAGGACGCCGCGGCTCTGCAACTCGGTGAACGTCGCTGGGGGGATGAATCCGCGAACCGCCACCGCGGCCCACCCCACGCGGGCCAGTCTCTCGTTCATCTCGTCGAGACGCGGGATGCGCTCGGTGCCGATGCCGGTAGCGGCGAGGCCGTGGAGGTAGCTCTCGTGCGCCCTGTCGGCGAGGTGTGCGACGAGCTTCTTCAGGATGTGGCGCCAGACGGCGTGGTCCCGGGGTGTGTAGGCCTCGTAGTCCTGGGAAACCACGAACCGGCGGAGATGTGCTGGCAGCGAGGCAATGGCGCTCTCGGTCGGCGTCATGGCGTCCCCTCCATCCCGCTCGCCCACTCCCTTTAGTGGGAGCTCGCGGCGCCTGCCGGCCGAAATCGGGGCGCCGCTGCCCCCCGCTCGCTACAACGTCAGCGTTCGTTTGCAGCGCAAGAGGAGCCCTTGCGTGCCGTTCGCCAGCGTGACGACGCCATTGCTGCCCGGACCGCCGGTCCCGAATCCACTTCCGCGACGCCGGCAACGGGCCCGCGGTCGTCCTCCTCCACAGCGGATGGGGCTGGGAGGCCTACCCGTTCGGCTTGCAGGTGGAGGCGCTCTCGTCCTCGCACCGCGTCGTCGGCCCGGACCGCACCGGGTACGGCGCCTCTCCGACCGTCACCGACCTTCCCGAGTCGTACCATCGGCTCTACGCGATCGAGACGCTGCGGCTCATGGACCGTCTCGGCATCGAGTCGGCGGCCCTCTGGGGTCACAGCGACGGGGCCGTGGTTGCCGCCTGGGCCGCCATCGAGGCCCCCGGCAGAGTTCGCGGGCTGGTGATCGAGGCCTTCCACTACTGGCGAGCGAAGACGGCGTCACTGCCCTTCTTCGAGACCGGGGCCAGCGACCCCGGCGAATTCGGGGAGGGGAAGGTGGAGGCCCTCCGCCGCGACCACGGGGAGCCCCGCTGGCGCGACATCGTGAAAGCGGGCGCGCGCGCCTGGCTCCGCATCATTGCCCGTGGGCGCCGGGAGGGGGGCGACCTCTACGAGGGGCGGCTCCGAGAGATCTCTTGCCCGGTGCTCCTGCTGCACGGCTCCCGGGATCCGCGCACCGAGCCCGGCGAGATCGAGGCGGCGCACGCGGCCCTGCCCGGCTCGCAGCTCGCGCTTCTCGACACCGGGCACGCCCCTCACTCGAGCCCCCGGATGTCCGGCGAGGCCACCCGGATTGCGGCCGCGTTCCTCGGCGGGCTATGCCGTTGAGCGCTCCTCGCCAATGCCTGATAGAAACATGTCGACCACCCAGCGCCCTGGAGCCCCGCACATGGCCGAGCCCTCCGAACTCGACGTCAAGATGGATCCCGCCACGCTGTACCGCGAGGAGGTCTTCACCGACCGGAAGATCGGCACCATCCGGGCGCTCGTCCCGGTCAGCCCGTCCGGGGCGCCCGACCCGGCGCGCGCCACCCTCTACGTAGGGGAGGCCCAGATCGTGACCCAGATGGGCCCGCTTCCCATCAGCTTCGACATCGATGCGACGTCCCTCGCGTCCGCCGTGGACGGCTACGCCGCGGCCGCCAAGGTAGCCATCGAGAAGACCATCCAGCAGCTGCAGGAGCTCCGCCGCCAGGCTGCCTCGTCCATCATTGTTCCCGGCTCCTCGGGCGGGGGCATCCCTCCCGTCGGCCTTGCCGGTGGCGGGCCGTTCCGCGGCCCATGCGCGGGCCCTCACTTCCTCCGCGACGCGCGCCAACGCCCCACCCACTCGTCGACGTCGAGGGGGGCGAGGTCCGTCGGCGGACCTTTCCAGGACGTTCGGTTGACGTTGCGAATGCGCTCGTTCAAGTCCTCGAGCCTCCGGCGCACCTCGTCCTCCGACCCGATGCGAGGCAGCGCCGCAAGCGCACTGTCGACGTCGCGACGGAGCTCCAGGGCATCCGGCAACAGCGAGAGGTTCTCCCGCCGCAACTTCTCGCGGACCCACCGCATCGGGTCGTGCGGCTTACCGAGAAACGGCAGGGCCCTTCCCTCGCCGGGAAGCCGATCGAGGTCCCCGCGCTCGCGTGCTTCCCGAATCTGACGCTCCACGAAGTCCTCGAATGCCTCGTCCTTGGGCTTTCGCTCCGTCATGGAATTGCCCCGGACGTGGATAACCTCGGCTAGTCCCGATTGCCACCGACTGACCCGAGGCCGCGGGGCGACGGCGCCCTCCTCGCTGGTCGCCCGCTAGGCTCACCATGGACCTCCCGTCGACGGCGGGAAGTCGCGGTCGGTGCGGACGCGCGGCTCGGGCCTACCGGCCAGATCGGGTCCGTCGAACTCACGGTGCGCTAACCCTCCTCCCGTCTAGCCTCCCGCCAGCGAGCCACCGCACCGCCGGCGCGGCGCGAGTCCCGAGCGGGTGAAGAGGCCTCTTCCGCCCCGTTCGGTGCGAGCAGGCCCCCTCGACGCAGGGTATGCGGCGAAAAGCGCTCATTCGGGCGAGGGAGGCCAGCCGCCACGGTCCTCGCGATCGGGCGCGTCCTCCGGGACGGGGCCAGGAATGGAGTGAGACAGTGGCAACTGCTCGAACGCCTGTCGTCTTCGTCCCGGGCCTCTGGATGCACTCGGAGAGTTGGAACGCCTGGGCCGACGTCTTTCGCGATGCCGGCTACGAACCAATCACCCGGTCCTGGCCGGGAGTACCGGCCACGGTCGCCGAGGCGCGGGCCCACCCGGAGGGCATGATCGGCCGGGGCATCGGCGAGATCGCTGACCACTACGCCACCATCGTCGGCTCGCTCTCCTCGAAGCCGGTCGTCGTCGGACACTCCTTTGGCGGTCTCATCGCACAGAACCTCCTTGGCAGGGGACTCGCGTCCGCGGCGGTCGCAATCGACGCGGCGCCCATCAAAGGAGTGCTCGCCTTGCCCCTGTCCACCATCCGCGCTTCGCTTCCGGTCCTGAGGAACCCGGCGAACGCGAAGCGCGCCGTGCGGCTGACGGAAGCGGAGTTCCGCTACGGGTTCGCGAACGCGGTTCCGGCCGAGGAGGCGTCCGACCTGTACCGGCGGTGGGCCATCCCTGGACCCGGCCGTCCGCTTTTCCAGGCCGCACTCGCCAATTTCTCGCCCCACTCGGAAGCGGAGGTCAACACCGGCAACGCAACCCGCGGACCCCTGCTGCTGGTGGCGGGGGAGCGGGACCACATCGTCCCCCCGGCCGTCACCCGAGCCACGATGAGGCAGTACCGGAGGTCGGGCGCCCTCACGGAGCTTGTCGAGATCCCTGGGCGAGGCCATTCGCTCACGATCGACCATGGCTGGCGCGAGGTGGCCGACACGGCCCTCTCCTGGCTCGGAGCACACGCTAGCTAGCCGTGCGTCGCGGGCTCGAGTGGCTCCTTCGGCGACGGAGTGTCCTAAGCCGGTAGCCGCCCCCTGCCGGGGTCGGCCGAACTTGCCACCCCGGCTGGCCGTTGCGCGCCCGCCTGCCTCGATTCTAGTCAAGTGGCACGTTCCACTGACGCCAGGGGTTAGTGCGGCATGAGATACGTAACCGTCGGCTTCATCGTTGCCCTTGCGACGTCGCTGGCTGGCTGCGGATCGAGCGGCTACTCCGGAGGCGGAGGCCCGCCACCCACGTGCTCCGGCAGCACGCCCGTGGCGCTCACCGTGAAGAACTTCGACAGCTGGTGCTCGGTCTCGGTGGCGGGCATGGCGTCGTCGACCAGTTCGACCGTCACCGACTGCGTGGCCGCCGGCCAGGTGGCGCTTTCCGCCACGGCCCTCGCCGGCTTCGAGCTCGGGAGCGCCCCCTGGCATGACACCGACGGTGACCACGGCTCGGGCGACCCCGGGACGGTCACCGGGTCCGGCCAGTCGGCCACAAGCTCGACAACGGTAACGGTTTCCGGGTCGAGCGCTTGCGCCTGGGTCTGCTGCCCGTTTGCTCCTCCGACGGCCCCTGGTTGCCCCACCAGCAATCTGTGCCCGTGACGGCACGCCTCGGCGCAATCTCCTAGTGGCGAGCCAGCCCTCGCGGGCACCGGCGGGATTGGCGGCAGGCAGGTCGTTGCCCTGGCCCGCCGGCAGTCCACTTCGATCCATCTCGGTCCACCCTTCGCCGGGGTCGGCGCGACCGTCGCAGGAGGTGCGCCGCTGCCATGGCACGCCGCGAACACGGCGCGGCGATCCCGGCTTGAGAGGGCAAGCCAGCGGGGGCGCTCCCGACCGGAGCCGCGACGCGCCGCCCGCGTTCGGCCACGCCCTCCCTATCGCCCGAAGGGTCTGCGCCCTGCGTACTGTGCGGCTCCCCCGAGTTCCTCCTCGATCCGGAGGAGCTGGTTGTACTTCGCCACGCGCTCTCCGCGGCAAGGTGCGCCGGTTTTTAGCTGCGCCGCTCCGGTCGCAATCGTGAAGTCGGCGATGAAGTCATCGGCCGTCTCGCCGGAGCGGTGGCTCACGACCGTGCCGTAGCCTGCCGCACGTGCCTCGCGCATGCACTGCAGGGTCTCTGTCACGGTGCCGATCTGGTTCAGCTTGATGAGGACTGAGTTTGCCACGCCCTTCGCGATGGCCTCGCGAACGATGGCGGGGTTGGTGACGAAGATGTCGTCGCCAACGAGCTTGATTTGCCCGCCGAGCTTCTGGGTGAGGAGCTTCCAGCCGTCCCAGTCCTGCTCGGCGAGGCCGTCCTCGATGGACCAGATCGGGTACTGCCGGACCCACCCGGCCCAGAACTCCACCATCTCCGCGGAGCTCTTGCGGCTCTTGTCGCTCTTTGCGAGCACGTAGGCCCCGTCCTCGAAGAACTCGCTCGCGGCAGGATCGAGCGCTAGCACGACGTCGGTCCCGGGCTTCAGGCCGGCCTTCTCGATGGCTGCCAAGATCACCTCCACGGCTTCCACGTTGGCTCGGAGGTTCGGCGCGAAGCCTCCCTCGTCGCCGACGCCGGTGCTGAGGCCCTTGGCTTTGAGGGCAGTCTTCAGCGCCTGGTACACCTCGGCCGCCCAGCGCATCGCCTCGCGGAAGCTCGGCGCGCCGACCGGCGCGATCATGAACTCCTGGAAGTCGACGCTGTTGTCGGCGTGCGCGCCGCCGTTCAGGACGTTCAGCATCGGGACCGGGAGGACGCGGGCGTCTACGCCGCCCAGGTAGCGGTAGAGCGGGAGCCCCGCGCTCGCTGCCGCGGCCCGCGCCGCCGCCATCGACACGCCCAGGATCGCGTTCGCGCCGAGCTTGTCCTTGTTGGCGGTACCGTCGATGGCGAGGAGCTTCGCGTCGAGCGCCGCCTGGTCGGCGGCCTCCATGCCGCGCACCGCCGGGGCAATGGCCTCGTTCACGTTCGCGACCGCCTTTGCGACGCCCTTCCCGCCGAACCGCCTCTTGTCCCCGTCGCGAAGCTCGAGCGCCTCCCGGCTGCCGGTGGACGCCCCGGAAGGCACCCCGGACCGTCCGAACGCGCCGTCCGCGAGCAGGACGTCCACCTCGACCGTCGGGTTGCCTCGGGAATCCAGGATCTCACGTGCCTTCACTGCAGCGATGCCGCTCATGCGCCCTCCCTTCGTTGCGTGGTTAACAGCGACTCCGTTTCCCTCAAGAGAATGTCCAGCTCTTCGAATCTCCGCTCCTACCGCGGCCGCGCCTTCCTCCCGCCGGGCCCGCGAGCGGCGCAAGGCGCGCCTCGCCACCTCGCTTGCGCCCCGCAGGGTAACGCGAAGTTCTCGCTCGAGCCGCTCGCGGCTTCGGGAGACGCGTTCGCCGAGGTCGTTCGCGATGCGGGAGCTGTTCGATTCGAGCAAGGTGTCGAGGTATCGCCCGACCCTCCGAACGACCGCGCGGTCGGCTCGCGACCGGGACCGAAGCATGTCCAGAAACCATCCGAGGAGGTCCGTCGTGCGGTACATGAGGCTGGCGTAGTGGACCTCACTCGGCGCCCGAAAGCCCAATTCCGGCCCCAGCTCGGTCGGCAGCCCATCCAGGCCAGGTTCGCCAGAGCCCGCCAGGCGTTCGAGGAACCCGTTGGCGAGGCCGATGAACCGCTCGGTGGACCTCCGATACATCTCCTCGGCGACAGGCTCGAGCTCCCCGCGAAAGCGGTCCACTGTCGACTGGCCGACCTCACGCGCAAGCTCGAAGCTCCTCTGCCGCAGTGTCGCTTTCGAGCACTCGAGGAGCCCCACGCGCCGCCCCAGCTCGCGAAGCGCACCCTCGAGCGCACGAGCGCAGAAGGTCGCCTGTCGGTCCCGGAAGGCCTGCGCAAGCCGGTCCTGTTCCGCACCGAGCAGGGTGCCGAGGTCTCCGAGAGCCCGCTCTGCCATGGCGACGCTCTCTTGCAGCGCGGCCACTCGACTCTCCGACTCGTCGAGCGGCCGCACCAGGGCACCGCGGCGCTCCCGAAGTTCTTGCTGGAGGGCCCGAGCGAGACGTTCGCACCCTTTCTCCTCGGCCGCCCGCACCAGGTTCGACCCGGCTTCATGGGCCAGGGCCCCGATCTCCTGTTCCAGCTGCGCCCAATCCCGGGTCGGACCTCTGCCGGCGAGGCGCTCGGTCGCGCTCACCTGAAGGAGCCGCCCGATGGGCCTCCTGAGGCTTCGAGACAAGGCCTGGGCGGCGAACCGCGCACCCTCGTCCCGCTCGTCCGAGCCAACGCGGTCGGCCTTGTTGAGCACCAGCACGAGGTGGCGCACCTGCGGCGCCACCTCCTCGACAAGCCTGAGCTCCGCCCCCGAGAGGGGTGGGTCGGCGCCAACCACCACCAGCGCAGCATCCATGTGAGGCACGAAGGCCCGCGTCAGTTCCGTGTTGGCGCCGAAGACCGACCCGACACCGGGCGTGTCCACGAAGCACATGCCTCGCGAAAGGAGCGGGCTCGGCAGGAAGACCTCGACGACGCGCACGCCCTTCTGGTTGGTGGGGTTCTCCGCCTCGGACACGTAGCCGGAGATGTCGCCGATGGCGACCTCCCGCGCGCGCCCGTCCTCGAACCAGACTCGGGCCGTGGTTTCGACGCCGTGCCGCAGGACCGTGATGGCCGAGGTCACGGGCACGACGCCCGTGGGGAGCACGGGGCGGCCCACGAGCGCGTTGAGCAGCGTGGACTTCCCTCGTTTGAACTGGCCGACGCACGCGACGTAGAAACGCCCGTCGACGACGCGACGTGCGAGATCGGCGGCCTGCCGAGCAATCTCATCGGCTCCAGCCCTGGCCGCGAGCCGCCCGAGGCGGCGCAGTCGCGCGTCGGCAGTGGGGAGGGGGCTCTCGACCAACCCGGCCGTCATGACCGGCCCGGCCTGGTCCTCGTCAAGGTTCGGCCCGTGACGATTCCGAGGAAGCCAGCGGCGAGGCATCCCATGACGGTGAGTGCAAGGTAGGTCGCCGCGGCGAACCATGCCCGGCGCTCGGCCAGCCTGAGCGTCTCGTAGTTGAAGGAGGAATAGGTCGTGTAGCCGCCCATCACTCCGGTAGCGAGGAAGAGCCGCAGCTCCGGAGAGATGACCCCGACCTCTAGGGCGAGGACCATGACGACCGCGATGAGAAACGAGCCCGACGCATTGATGAGGAACGTCCCGTACGGGAATTCCGGTCCCGCGAGCGCAGCGACGTACCCCCCGACGAGGTAGCGCGCTCCGCTTCCGAGCGCGCCACCGAAGCAGATAAGCATGAGCCGACCCACGTCACCGCCTCCTTGAGAGCGCGCCGGGGAGCCTCGCTGGGGGGAGGTCCTGCCGGCGGGGTGCGCCTTGCAGGAGTCATTGGCCGCCCGCGGGGACGGCGGTTTCGGCGGACTCCACCGCCCTCGTGTGACGTCTCGATGAGGCTACACGCCGCGCCTCTCGCCCGCAATGACGCCGAGACGCTACCCGAACGGGCGTGGTTCCGTTCACGCGCCCGATACGCGCCTACGATGGGCAGGCTCGGGTCATGTCCTTCGGTCGCCTGAGCGAGCATTCTTGGGGCGTACTCGTGTCAGAGGTGGCCATGGGCATAGAACCTGCGGGTAAGGGAAAGCGCGTCCGCATCTACTTGAGCGAGGACGACAAGGTCGGGCACGCCTCGGCGCCCCAGGCGCTCCTCGCCTTCTTCCGGCGGAACAACGCCATGGGGGCGACGGTCCTCCGCGGCGTTGCCGGGTTTGGAGCGAGCGGACAGCTCCACACGTCCAACGTGGTGGACATCGTCCAGCACCTGCCGGTCATCGTCGAATGGATCGATGAAGTGGAATCGGTCGAACGGCTCCTCCCCCAGATCAAGGCCATGCTGCCTCGCGGTCTCGTCACCATGGACGACACGGACATCCTGCTCTACGAGCCGCACCCGGTCCGCGATCTCCAGAGCGCCGTGACGGTGGCGGACGTGATGTCGCGAGAGATCGAGGCCGCGTCCAGGGGCACGCCCGTCCAGCAAGTCGTCGAGAAGATGCTCGGCAAGCTCTACAGGGCCATGCCCGTCGTCGATGCCGGCGCCCCCGTCGGGATCATCACCAACACCGACCTCGTGAAAAGGGGTGGGCTCGGCGTCCGGCTCGACCTCCTCGCGAGCCTCGAAAAGCCAGAACTGCATGACATCCTCGCGCGGCTCGCCCAGTCAAACATGGTGGCCGCCGATGTCATGACGCCGTCGCCCGTGACCGTTCCGAGCACCGCGTCGCTGCCAGACGCGGCCGCGCTGATGTCGCGACGGCACCTGAAGCGACTTCCCGTCCTCGGCAAGAACGGCAGCCTCGTGGGCATGGTAAGTCGGCTGGACCTGCTGCGGGCCGCAGCAAACGGCTTCGCCGCGAAGGCCGCGGCACCTCGCGACGTCGGTCTCGCGGGTGACACACCCCTGTCCCGCGTCATGCGTCGCGATTTCCCTCAGGTGCATCCAGAGACGCCTCTTCCCGAGGTGTTCCAGGCGGTCATCGCGACTCGACTCAATCGAGCCCTGGTGGTCGATTCGGAGCAAAGGGTTGTCGGCCTGGTCACGGATGCCGAGTTGCTCGATCGGGTCACGCCTGTGCTGCGGCCTGGAGCCCTTCGGTCTCTCATGAACCGCCTCCCGTTTGTCCACCCGAAACTCGAGAACGCCGAGACGCTGCAGCATGCTCGAGCCCACTCGGCTGCCGACCTCATGAGCGGGGACGTGGCCGTCGCTCGCGAATCGTCTCCCCTTCGCGACGCCATCGCGTTGATGCTGGACGGGAGCCACAAGGTCCTCGCCGTCACCGACGCCGAGGGGCGCCTGGTCGGCATCGTGGACCGGGCCGACGTCCTGCACGGCCTCATCCCGTCCGGCGGCACGTAGGTCGCCCCGCGAGGTCCCGGGCTGGCCCGCGCGCCTTCCGACGCGGCGCTTCTAGAACTTGTGCACGAAGAGGCCGGAGCGCAGCTTCGGCTCGAACCAGGTGCTCTTCGGCGGCATGAGAAGCCCTGCGTCAGACACGGCGAGCAACTGCTCGATTCGCGTCGGGAACAGGTGAAATGCGACGTCCCAGCCCTCGCCCTTCACGCGCCGTTCCAGTTCCTTCGCTCCCCGAATGCCTCCGACGAAGTCGACGTTATTGTCGCGGCGGGGGTCTGCGATGCCGAAGACGGGCCCTAGCACCTGGTCCTGCAGGATGGAGCAGTCGAGCGACGCGACCGGGTCGTTCGAATCGTAGGTCCCGGGTCGGACTCGGGCCGACCACCACCTGCCTCCCAGATAGGCTCCGAAGGAGAGCGGCCCGCTCGGCTCCGGCCGGGTGGCCGGGGAGAGGTCGACGACGCTCCTCAGCGCTTCCTGGATCTCGGCCTCGGAGCGCCGCCCCGCGTCTCGAACCAGCCGGTTGTAGGCGAGTATCTGCATCTGGTCGTGGGGAAACACCACGGCGAGGAATGCATCGTGCTCTCCCGGCTTGCCCCGACGTATGGCGTGGACGCGGGAAGCCGCCGCGGACCGGTGGTGTCCGTCGGCGACGTAGAGCGCGGGAACCCCGCGAAACAGCGCCTCGATGTGCCCCCCGGCATCGGGTGTCGCAACCCAGAGCTGGTGCTCCACGCTGTCGGGCGTGGTCATGTCGACGTCCGGCGAGGAGCGCATCACCTCGGCCACGGCCGCATCGATGGCAGGCGCGGCTCGGTAGGTGAGGAACACCGGCTCGTCGTGAGCGCCCATCACGTCGATGTGTCGAGTGCGGTCGTCCTCTTTGTCCTGGGCGAGTCTTCTCATGCTTCTTGATCGCGTCGGCGTCGTACTCCGCGACGGACGCGCAAGCCACGAGGCCGACCTGCCGATGCTCGCCCATCCTCTGCGCATATACGTAGAAATGAGGCGCCGGATCCTGGCGCAGGACGCCGCGGCGCTCGAAGGCCGCGAGGTTTTCGAGACCCTTCGCGTATACGGCGTCGGCGTGCTCGTCGGTCCCCTCCGGCAAGTCGATCTCGGGCCGGGAGACGTGGAGGTAGCTGTCGGGGTTGCCCCGGGCGATCTCGCGCGCCTCGCGAGTGTTCACGACGTCATAGGGGGGCGCGGCGACGCGACCGGCCGCGTCGGGGGACGGGCGCAGGGCGCGGAAGGGTCGAAGCAGGGCCATGGCGTCTCCTCGGCTCTCGGATCGGCCGCGTTTTAGCAGAACCGTCGCGTCGGCGCGCGAGAAGCGCTGGGCCCGGCCAAGCCCCCGGTAGCGGTTGGAGCTCCTCCGTCACGAGATCCTTCCGGCGACTGCTCGCCTGCACGGCGGAGGTCCTTGCCGTCGATGGAGACAAGGGAGTGTCGGAAACTCGAGTTGCTTGGGCACCTGGACCGCCGGCCCGATAGGCGGCCCAGCATCCACACCATCAGGAACCACCCCGCGCTTCCGCAGCAGCAGGACCGCCGCGGCGCCGCGAGCGTCACGCCGCCAGTGCACAGGGCGAGGGCAACAGGTCGCAGCGCGTACGTTGGCTTGTCATCTGACCTGGACGCTGGGCGCACAGACACCGCGCAATTCAGCGCTGTACCCACCCGGGTATCAGCCGGTGCGCGGACGGCTCTCGACCGGAGTCCATCGCCGCAGCTGGCCGGACTATCGCATCGCGAGCGGAAGCGAGCCTGCGCGCCGGGGCGGCGCGCGTTCACGGGACAGCTAACCCCAGAGTTTCTCGTCCTTGCCTTGCACCGAGCGGCCGCAGTGCACGCAGACCTTCACGCGGCCCCCGACGAGCGCGCTCTTGCCGCCGGCGTAGGTATGGTTGCAGTCGCGGAGCAGCTCCTCTTCCTGCTCGAGCAGCGACCGGATCGATTCCTCGAGCTTGACGATCTCTGCCCGAAGGGCGTCTCGCTTCGCCAGCCGCTCCTCTTGCGTCACGGACCGCTCCTCCCCCGACGCCCGCGGTGGGGCGCACGGTCGACTCGTCCAAGTCGCACATCATATCCTTCCCCCGCGCTCGGGATAAAGTGATTCCCCGGTCGGCGGGGTCGCGTCAGCCATGGCTCGGCGGGCGAGCTCCGGACTCGGGGCGGCCCTTGCCGGCCCCACGATCGAGACACATAGAGAGACGAACCGGTTCGTGGACACCTCCCGGCGGCCCCTGGTACCTTTCCGGGGATCCGACTCCCAACGAGGCGAGGACCATGCGCTCCAACACCCTGCTCACCACCCTGCTCGGCCTCTCCGGCCTCGCGCTATCGGGCTGTGGCACTCCGCAGCCCGCGACTGGCGGGGGGGGCGGCGGCGGGGCCTGCGACGTCTGCCACGGCGATCCGGCACGCAAGGGCACCCTGCCCGGAACCGACGCGAACCTCACCGCGGCACCGCCGGCCGCTCCGGCAGGGGCTCCAGATTCGGTCGTCGGGGCGCACCAGGCCCATCTGAACCCCGGTGCTACAGGGTCGCTGCGCGGCCCGATTGCCTGCGCCGAGTGCCACGTGGTCCCGACCAACTCGAACCACGCCTCCAACCCGCCCGCGCAGATCGTGGTGTTCAGCGGCGTCGCGCTCGGCCCCTCGGTGACGACCGACGGGACGAACCCCGGCATGCCCACGTGGAACGGCGCGTCGACGCCGACCTGCTCGAGCGTCTATTGCCATGGCTCCTTCCAGTGGTTCGGCAATGGACAAGGCGGGGCGGACGTCCTCGGCAGCGCCTTCACTCCCGACTGGACGAAAGGCAGCGGCCAGGCCGCTTGCGGCACCTGCCACGCCCTTCCCCCCAGCGGCCACATCACAAATGCCTTCATCGCAGCGGACCCGACAAACCCCGTGACCTGCAACGGCTGCCACGGCGGCACCGTCGACCCTGCTGGGAACATCATCATTGACCCCCAGACCGGCGTGAGCCTCCACATCAACGGCGAGATCAACGAAGGAGCCCACACCGATCCCAACTGGGCGCAGCCAACCGTCCACGGCTATGCAGCGATCGAGGCCAACGGCGGCCTCCAGCACTGCGTGCAGTGCCACACCGGCTTCGACAGCCCGCTCGCGCCTCCTCCCGACCCGGCCAACTCGTGCAACGCCTGTCATGCCACCGCGCTCTCCGGTGCCGCGACGCCGGACTGGCAGCACAACTGCGTCTTCTGCCACGGCGACAAGTCGAAGCTCCTCACCTGGAGTTCCGTCGACCCCATCTACGAGATCGCACCGCCTGTCGGTCCGCTCGGCGAGCCCGCAACCACGGCGATCGCCGTCGGCGCCCACCAGCAGCACGTCGGGACGCTCAACGTGCTCTCCAACCCGTTCGCCTGTACCGAGTGCCACCCAAGCCCCATGCCGGCCGACATCACACATGTGAACGGTGGCCCGGTGCCCGTTCCGCTGTCCGGCCCCATTGCCACCGCCGCCGGCACCGTCCAGGGGACGTGGAATCTCGCGCCGCCGACCTGCTCGGCGACCTACTGCCACGGCAACTTCCCCGGCGGCAACCAGGTCGCCCCGACGTGGACGCAGGTCGACGGAACGTT
Source organism: uncultured delta proteobacterium (assembly GCA_963754915.1). Taxonomy (GTDB): domain Bacteria; phylum Myxococcota; class Myxococcia; order Myxococcales; family Anaeromyxobacteraceae; genus DATJZG01. Next base: position 251,940 of record CAVWHZ010000014.1, read on the forward strand.
CGCGGCCTGCACGAGCTGCCACGGTGCCGTCCTCCCCAGCGTGGGTAGCCTGTCAGCCGCGCCGAACGACGGGCAGCACGATCTCCACCTGGGCCCGATCGTCGGGGCCGTGTGCAACACGTGTCACCCGACGGCGTACTCGTACTCGGCCGGCGCGGGCACGGTCGATCCCACCATTCACGTGAACGGCGTCATCAACCTCGGCGCGAGTTCCACTTTCGGGACCTTCTCCGACTGGAACCCGAATACCGTAGGCACGAATGCCGCGTATCGGGGAACGGCGACCGGCTGCCACGGTGGCGCGAACCACTGGTTCGGCCCCGCCGGCGGCAACTGCCGATAGCCGTTCGCGAACGCACCTTCGAGACGGCGCGCCGGGTTTCCTCTCCCGGCGCGCCGCTTGTCTTTCCGTCGGCGCGATGGGCCAGGCGGCGCGGCGCCTGGGGGAAATCGTGGCCGGTGGCCATACACAAGGAGTCGCTGACCGCGGTGCTTGACCGGCCACGCCCCGCACCCTATTGCTTGTATCCGCGGGGCATCGAGCCATCGCGCCGAGAGGAAGGCCGTGCCCGCTTCCCGAACCCAGTCGCTGGCGCTCCTGTTCGCGCTCGTTGCCTGCGGGAACCCGCCGGCGCAGCAGATCGGTCCGGGCAGCCCTGTTCACATGGCCCACCTCACCGGCGGATCGCTCTCCGCCGGGTACGCCTGCAGCGAGTGTCACGCGCTGTCGAGCACGACGGTCGACTTCTCGCAGGCGACGCTCGCGAAGGTGACCGGGCTCGCGCCGAGCTTCGACGCGACGACGAAGACGTGCAGCAACGTCTACTGCCACGGCAACGGGCTTGCCGGGAGCACGCCGACACCGGTGGTCTGGAACCCGCCGAGCCGTGTGAGCTGCCCCAGCTGCCACGCCATTCCGCCCACGGCAACCCCCACGGGGACCCACCCGAACGACACGACCTGCGCGTCCTGCCACCAAGGCTATACGGCCACCACGATCAACAAGACTCTGCACGTGAACGGGACCATAGAGGGCTCGAGCGCCTGCGGAACCTGTCACGCGCTGCCGCCCTCCACCGGGGCCCACGGAGAGCACCGCAAAAACGGGTGTGAAGCCTGCCATCCTTCGAGCCTCACCGTGCTTGCTCCATCTCACGACAACGGGGTCGTGGACATGACCTCGGCCGCCGGCTACAGCTGCGGGCTCGTGGGCTGCCAGCCGCCAGGCAAGTACGGGACCTGCACCAACTCCTGCCACAAGAACGGTCAGAGCTGGGCGGGCGGCGGCTGATTCCCGGGGGCCGCCTCGCCTTCCGCGCGTGCGCTCCAGTGGCACGGCGATGCGAGGCTGGGAGCTGGACGGTGACCGGGAGGCGCGCTCGCGTGCTCCCCCCGGTATTCGGCGATGGGCTTCCCCCCCGGGCGAGGCTGGCCGGACTCCGGCGCGCCGCGAGAGATCTTCCGCGGGTTCTCTCGGCCACGCCGGGTCGCCACGGACGCGCCGCGGGCAACGAGGGCGGCGCGCCCGCTGCGACCTCCGAGCCCGGCAAAGAACGCAGTCCTTCCCTGGGACCGCCGCATCGAGCTGCCAGCTCAGGGCTTCCCGATGCCATGACGCTTGACCCTCCCCGCCGTTGCCTTCAATCTGCCCGGTCCAGGGAGCCGAATTGACCCCCACCGTGCGTCTCTCCAGCCTCGTCCTCGCCATCCTTGCCACCGCCTGCGCCTCGGCGGAGGCGCCGCGCGCCACCCCGGCGCCGGACGTCGCACGGGCGCCTTCCTGGGAAGCGGAGAATCCGGTGCGCCCGCTTCCCATCCCGCCACTCGGCGTCGCAGCTGAGCTCTCTGACCTCTCCTTCCGCGTCACTCCGGAGAAGGTCCGGCTGGGTCGCTGGCTCTTCTACGACCCGCGCCTCTCTCGCGACGCCAAGGTCTCGTGCGCGAGTTGCCACGACCCGGCCCACGGGTTCAGCGAGACCGAGCCGGTCTCAACCGGCGTCCACGGAAAGAAAGGCATGCGCAAGGCGCCGCCGATTCTCAACGTCGCCTTCCCGGTCTACCCGGTGTTCTTCTGGGACGGTCGAGCGTCGTCGCTCACCGAGCAGGCCAAGGGCCCGATGGCAAATCCGGTCGAGATGGGAATGACGCCCGACGATGTGGTGGGGCTCGTCCGCTCGATCCGCCCCTACGGGCGTTACTTCTCCGAGGCCTTCGGCGACGAGCGAGTGGACTTCGACCGCATCGCCGAGGCCATCGCTTCCTACGAGGCGACGAGGTTCTCGGGCAACTCGGCGTACGACCGGTGGGACGCTGGTGACCCCCGCGCGCTTTCGGCCGACGAGCGCCTGGGCCGCGACCTCTTCTTCGGCAAGGCAGCCTGCAACCAGTGTCACCTGGGGTTCAACTTCAGCGACGGCCGATTCCACAACCTCGGGGTCGGGTGGAAGGAGCCTGCCCCAGGGGCGCCCACCCGCGCCGGCTTCGCCGACCCGGGCCGCGCGGCCATCACCGGCAAGGACGAGGACCTCGGTGCCTTCAAGACTCCCACCCTCCGAGACGTCTCCAGCCGGGCGCCGTACATGCACGACGGATCGGTCGCCACGCTGCGCGATGCAGTCCTGCTCTATGACCGGGGCGGCAAGCGGAACCCCTGGCTATCGGCGGAGGTGAAGCCGATCGGCCTTTCGCCCGGGGAGGTGGACGCGCTCGTCGCCTTCCTCCGCGCCCTCGACGGCGAGGGGTACCGGGACGACGCCCCTCGGTCGTTCCCCCGGTAGCACTCCTGCCTAGTGGCGGTGGATCACGAGCCACGACAGGAGGAGGTTCACGACGCTGACGACGAGGCCGCCCAGGAAGGCCGCCCAGAATCCGGACACGTGAAACCCGAGCCCGAGCGCGCTCGACAAGGCGGCCGTGAACCAGAGGACTATGCCGTTGATCACGAGCGCGAACAGGCCCAACGTGAGCAGGAGGAGCGGGATGGAGAAGAGCTGGAGCAGCGGCTTCACCACCATGTTCACCACCCCGAACACCACTGCCACGCCCAGAAAGGCGAGAACGCTCCCGTCGAAGCTGACTCCGCGCACGAGTCTCACCGCCGCCCATAGGGCGGCGGCGTTGAGCAGCAATCGGAGGACGAAGAACATCCACGCATGCTAGCGCGCGATCGCCTGCGCGAAGCGGCCCGGTTGGGGGCCGGCGGCGAAGCACCGGGCGGGGCCACCCGTTCAACGGTTCGAGCATCCCGTCGCGGTCCCCGACTTCCCACGTCCGGTCGAGGGAGAGACCGGAACCTCCCAAACCCGAGGGGGGCGCGTCGTCACGCCGGAGCTGCCACCTCTGGGGGCACCGCTCGCCTGGCGACGAGGGACAGCATGATGTAGTTCCAGCCCGCGAAGATCATGTCGATGGCGACGAAGAGTCCGATTACCCAGAACGACGAGAATGGCCACTGGTTCCAGATCATCACCCCGAGCACGAGGGACACGAGGCCGTTGAAGAGCCCCCACCCCCAGCCCGGGTGGCGGGTGCTGATCGAGCCCACGGCGCGGAAGGCGCCGAGCACGAGGAAGTAGCTCGCCATGAAGAGAGTCAGGACCTCCATCCCGGCGATGGGGCGCCACCAGATGAGCCCGCCGGCGACGATGGAGAGGATGCCCCCGATGAGGAAGAGGAAGAATCCAGACCATCGCTGGTGGCGGAAGGCCTGGAAGAGCTCGATGACGCCGTAGACCATCATGAGGATACCGATGAAGGCGGTGGTGACCGCGCTGACGATGAAGGTGTAGCCGAGGCCGACGATCCCGGCGATCTCGAGCATGACGCCCCAGGCGAGCAACCAGGCCCAGTTCTTCTTCAGCTCGCCCGCGATGGCAGCGCGTGTGTCGACCATGGTCATGTGCGTTCCCTCCTGCGACGTTGCAAGTCGCCCCGTGTATGCGCACAGGCTCAATTTCTATCTACAACCCTCATGGGTGAACATCGGCCGCTCGGAGGCATCGCCCGGACGCACGGTGAATCTTGAGCCTCCATCACTCTCGGGGTCGACAGGGTCACGGCCGGCACGCGGGTCAGGGCCGCGATGGTGTCAGACCTGGCTCCTAGATTCTCGCTCGTGAAGACGCGGCGCTTCGTCACCCTGGATCTCGAGACAGTTCCCGACGCGGCGCTCGTCTCTGCCGTCGACGGGCAGCCTAGCCGGCCCTACGCGGAGCAGGTTCGACGCCTCGTCGACGAGCGTCGGGCGCGCAGCGGGGGCCGCAGCGACTTCTTGCCGCTGCCCTATCACCGACCCGTCGCGGCGTGCACGCTCGAGGCGGAGGAGGAGAACGGGGCGATTCGCGTAGTGGACGCGACGAGCTGGACCGACCGTGCCGGCGGCGCCGACGAGGCGGGCTTCCTTCGGCGCACCTGGCAGCGCCTCGCCGGAAAGACCCTGGTGTCGTTCCACGGCCGCGGGTTCGACCTCCCGGTCCTGGAGCTCCGCTCGCTCAAGCTCGGCATCCCGGCGCCGCGGTGGTTCCAGGGCGCCCGCGAGGACGGTTCCGACGGCCACCTGGACCTCCTCGATCTCCTCTCCAACGGCCGCGCTGCCCCGGCCGCGCCGCTCGACCTCTACGCCAAGCTCGTCGGCCTCCCCGGCAAGGAGGAGGTGGCCGGCCGCGACGTCCAGGCGCTCTACGCGGGCGCCGCGCTCGACACCATCGCGGCGTACTGCATGACCGACGTGGTGCAGACCTGGCTCCTCTTCCTGCGCTACCGCCTGGTGGAGGGCACCTTGACGCCCGAGGGCTACGAGGCCAGCACGCGCTCCGTTCGGGAGGAGCTCCCCGATCTGTTTGCCCGCCGCCTCGGGGCCTCCGAGCGTCAAATGCTCGGCGCGTGGATGCAGCGGTGCGCGGCGTTCCTAGGAGAGCCGGAGGCGCTGCGCCGGGCTCGCTAGCCGACGTGCGCATGGACACCCCGGCGCACCGTTACCTACGGCGCGTTGCGCGATGCTCAGCCGGGCCGGAGCGCGGGCTCGGGACCGTCGGGGGTGGACACGACCGGCGCCGGCGCACCGACGAGTCGCGCAGCCTCGGCCGCGAGCCTGTTCGCGTCTTCGCGGCTCCACCCCTCGGCAACGCGCGCCACTCGGCCGCGAGGGTCGACCAGGATCCAGGTCGGCGTGGCGCGAACGCCGAACGCCTCCGAGGCGAGCCAAGGCTCCGGATCGACTAGCAAGCGGACCGCGTGCCCGAAGCCGCTCGCCGCGGCGAACACGCGCGTAGCTTCGGGTCCGTCCTGTGAAATGGAGGCCAGCGCAAGGCCGGGCACCGTTGCGAAGCGCCGGAGCACAGGGCCGCCGACCTGGCAGGCTCCACAGTCGGTCTTGTAGAAGAAGAGCAGCGCCGGCCCGTTCGCCCAAAGTTGCGCGAGGGCGACGGAGTCGCCGTCCGGGCTCTGGACGGCGACCGCCGGCGCAGGGATGCCGGGGCCGACGGGCACGACTACTTCGAGCCGCGCTTTGCCCGGCGCTGGCGCTTCTTGGAGCGAACGCGGGCCCTCTTCGCCGCCGTGCGCTTCACCTTGCTGCGATGGCGGACGCTCTTCTTGCTGCGATTCGAGACCTGCTTCGCCATGGGCGTTCCTCCTCAGGAGCGCGCAGTGTAGCCGGGCGACGGCCCGCGTCAACGCTAAGCCAGCCAGTCCTTCTCCCGGAGCTTCGCCGGGAGGTACTCCTCGGTGATGAAGGAGATGCCGCGTCGCGATAACGCCTCGAGCTCGTACTTCACGCCCGACTTGATCATCTCCTGGATCTCCTGCTGCCACTGCTTGGCCTGGAACCAGGGATAGGCGAGCATCTGCTTCGCCCTTGCCACGTCCCCGTCGTCCATCTTGATGGCCACGTTCGATCGGGAGCTTGTAGGTGAGCTTGTCGAACGACGAAAGCCCGACGAAGCGCGCATCCGGGACGGCCATCCGCATGGACTCGAAGGCCAGGTTGATCGAGCCCTGCTTCACCACCGAGTAGATGTAGAAGCCCCACGGGTCGTTGTCGACGAGGACGTAGACCTGGAGTCCCAGCTCCTTGTGGAGGCGTTGCACGAGGCGGCGCACGCCGCGCGGTGGCTGCCCTCCGCCGTGCACGATGATGCAGTTCTGGCGCTTCCAAAACTTGTCCTCGTTGAATCGGCTCCAGACGGCGTCCTTCTCGACGAGCAGCACGTACTTCGCCTCGTGCTTGCCGAACTGGATGACGTTCTCCTCGACGATGGAGGGGACGCCCCAGCCGCCCGACCCCATTCGCCGGAGGTCGATGGTGTCGCCCGAGTCGCGGATGGTGATGGGGCCCACCATGGTCCCCTTGCGCGAGGCGAAGAGGTGCAACTCCTCGCGCAGCGCGTCGAGGGACACCTCCAGGTCCTCGATGATGGGGTCGGACTCGTCCTGTTCCTCGAAGGTGTTCTGCTTCGTGTCCCCGATCGTGTGCTTGGTGATGTAGTAGAGGTCGCGGATGCTCGTGGTCTTGCCGGACTCGACGAGCTCCTTGCAGGCCTCGGAGACGAGGAAGGTCTGCATGAACTTCTTCGCCATGGAGACGTTGAAGAAGTATCGCTTCTGCCGCTGGTCTCCGAGCTCCACCACCCGCCGCTTTTCGTTGAAGCGTACGTTGGCGAGCGAGCGCACCGGGATCTCCACGAAGGGGTTCTTGCCCCCCTTCACCGCCCGGACGACCGACTCGGCGAGCTTCTCGATCTTCGCCGTCGTCTTCTTCGATACCGCGTCCATGCGCGCCATGGGCTACTCGTCCTCCTCGGTTCGCCGCGGGCGCCGCGAGACGGCCTGGCTCGCCTCCTGCAGCTTGGCGTCCTGCGTCTCCAGGTCAGCCTCCGTGACCTTTTCCGCCAGCCGTAGGAACTCGCGGCGGATGGGCTCCGGGCTCCGGCCGACGATCTTGCCGATCGCCCGGGCCACCTCCTCGATGTAGAGCTCGAAGATGGATCGGCGCTGGGCCTGGTAGTCGGCGTGTTGTTTCTTGCGGATGTGAGCGGCGAGCTTGCGGCCGCACTCCTGAGCGGCGAGTTGGATCTCCCGGATGATCTCGGGGTAGTGCGCGACCGCCTCCTTGGACTCGCTCGTAAATGGCACCCACACCGACGCGATGTGCACGAGCAGCGCCATCGGGCCCACCGGCAAGGAGCCTTTGGGCTGGCTCAGGAGGTAGTTCCGCCAATCGGTGCGGACGATCGCCTCCGTGACACCGCAGGCGCTGCGCTGGAACAGGAGCGGCACCCGGTTGGCGAAGCGGAACAGCTCGATGGGCTTGTCGGACGGCCAGCTGCCTCCGAACGCGAGTCCGACCTCGACCTGGAACGGGTTGCCCCGGTAGACGCGGGGAGGCCGGGTCACGGTGGCGATGAAGTAGTCGTGACCCTTGATCTTCTCGACCCCCTCCTCCGGCGCGGCCTCCGGCGCCGACGGCGCTGGCGGCGCGGCCTTGCCCTTCCCCGGGGCCCTCTTCTTCGCGGCGTGGTCGAGGTCGAGCTGACCGTCGCCGTCGTCCCCCGGTCCCTCGTTCTCGATCACGTTGAGGAAGGAGACGAGCCCCCGGCGCATCAGCTCGTCGCCGATGGGGGACAGGCAGTTCGTCGGCGGGGCCATGATCCTCGTGGCCTGGATGCCCTTGTGGAGCAACTCGGCCAGGTCCCGGTCCTCTGCAATCTCGCGCGGCCGCAGGCGCTCCTTGAGCCCGGCGGCCTTGAGGATCTCGTCGGCCACAGGCCCCGAGACCCGGCTGAACGACGTCTGCAAGAAGCCCTTCACGTCTCGGCTCTTGGAGTCGGCCGCCATGGTCATGAGGGCGCCGAGCTCGACGCCGTGCGGGTGTGGCCGGATCTCCAGGGCTTCCTTGGGGAGTTCCTCGGTGGCTCGGGGGAAACTGAGGCGCTCCTGCTTGGGCCGCAGGTAGTGGACGGTGGCGTGCGGGTTCGCGAGCGCCGTGTGCTCCACGTAGCGGTTGACGAACTTCTGCCCCTGCTGCCAGTTGGCCACGATCTCCAGCTCTACCCGGGTACCGTGCTCCTGGTGCCAGTCCCCGAGCGCCTCGTCGCGAGTGACGACGGGGTTGTTCTTCCGGGTGTCTATCTGGATGTCGAAGGAATGGGCGGGCTTGCCCTTCCCGGTCCGGCTGGTGACGCGGATGGGCTGGCCGGTCGTGAGCTGGCCGTACATGGCGGCGGCGCTAATGCCGATGCCCTGCTGCCCGCGCGACTGCTTGAGCCGGTGGAACTTCGACCCGTAGAGAAGCTTGCCGAAGATCTTCGGCGCCTGCGCCTTCACGATGCCGGGGCCGTTGTCTTCGACCACGACCACAAACCGGCCCTCGCCCTTCGTGAGGTCAGCGCCGGAGGCCTCGAAGGCCAGGTCGCGCACCTCGATCGTGATCTCGGGGAGGATCCCCGCCTCCTCGCAGGCGTCGAGCGAGTTGTCCACCGCCTCCTTGATGGTGGTCAGCAGCGCCTTGGACGGGTTGTCGAATCCGAGGAGGTGGCGGTTCTTGGTGAAGAACTCGGAGATGGAGATCTCGCGCTGCTTCGATGCCATCTCCTCTGCGGTGGCCCGGCGCCGCGGCCGCGCCGGACCGGCCTCGGGCTCGCTCGCCGGCTCCGGCAGGAGCAGGGGCTCCTTCAGACTGCGGAGCGCCGGCTTGCCAACGTCGGGCCTGCCCGCCCCGACCCGGTCGGCCACACCACCCCGGCCCGGGCGCACCCCCGGCGCCACGGCGACCAGCTCCAACTGCTTCGCGGCCCGCCCGCCCTTGCCGGCCGTCGCCGGCCGGGCGGCGGCCGCATGTACCTTCTTCGCCGCCATTCCCGCCTCCGATATCACCCGCCATCGCGTTTATCACGAGTCGTTCGCGAGCGCTAAATTATCGCCCTCCTTTGGCTTTTCTCGGTGGCCTCGCGGACCGGCTCGGTTTGACCCGAGCCGGGGCGTGGTTAGAATCGCGGCCATGGCATGGAACGAACCGAACCCCGTCCGCACCAGCGTCCCCTCCGTCGGGGGCAGCGGGGGTTACCTGAAGACCTTCCTCCTCATGGCGGCCCTCATCGCTGTGCTCGCCATCGGCGGCAGCATGGCCGGCGGCTACCAGGGCATGCTGCTCTTCGGCGGCATCGGCCTCGCGATGAACTTCGCGATGTACTGGTTCTCGGACCGGATCGCGCTCGCTTCCAACCGGGCGCAGCTCGCGACGCGCGAGGAGCTCCCCGAGGTCTACGAGATCGTGGAGCGACTCACGCGAAAGGAGGGGATGCCGATGCCGCGCGTCTATCTCATCCCCTCCGACACGCCGAACGCGTTTGCCACGGGCCGGAGCCCCGAGCACGCCGCGCTGGCCGTCACGGCGGGCATCCTCCGCACTCTCGACCGCCGGCAGCTGGAGGGCGTCCTCGCCCACGAGCTGAGCCATGTGAAGAACCGCGACATCCTCATCGCCACCGTCGCCGCAGGGATTGCGGGGTTGGTCGCGGCCCTGGGCCACATGATCCAGTGGGCCGGCATCTTCGGCGGCCTGGGCGGCCATGACGAGGAGGGCCGGGGCGGCGGAGTCCTCGCCGCTATCGCTTGGGCGATCCTGGCCCCCCTTATCGCCATGCTCATCCAGCTCGCCGTCTCCCGGTCGCGCGAGTACGCGGCGGACGCGACCGGAGCCCGGATGGTGGGAGACCCGGAACCGCTAGCCGAGGCGCTCGAGCAGCTCGAGCGCGGCAACGAGGCCCGACCCTACCAGTTTGCCGGACCGGCGACGGCACACCTGTTCATCGTGAACCCGCTCCACGGACGGTCGTTCGCTTCCCTGCTCTCGACCCACCCTCCGCTCGAGGACCGGGTGAGACGGCTACGTGAGATGCGGCGAGGGATGCGCACGGCGTAGGCGACCGGAGGCTCTTCAGGGACCAGCACCTGCAGCTGCTCCGGGCGCTCTCATGCGCGGCGCGGTTCGGGCGGAGGGCTCGGCCCGCCCCGGCGGCCGCGCGCATGGCGGCCCCCAGCTCGCAGGTCCCCCCTGGCGTCGCCGGGCCTCCACCCGGCGCGACTCGAGGTTGCCAGGGTGATGGGCTCGCTGTAAGGAGGGCCGTGGGAATCGATACCCTCGCCATCCTCGGAGCCGGGGACGCCGGCATCGCTGTCGCGCGCCTCGCTGCGCTCGCCGGACTGCATGTGCGGCTGTGGGATCCCAGCGAGGAGGTCCTTCACGGAGCGCTGCTGCTCGTGCGCCAGCAGCTGGAACAGGCCGTGCGCGACGGGGAGGCTCCTCCGGAGCACCGCCAGACCATCCTCGACGGCGTTCTCGCCACCACGGATCTAGAGGAGGCAGTTGCCGGCGCAGGGGCGGTGCTGGAGACCGGGCCCGAGTCGCCGGAAATCCGACGCGCGGTCCTCACGCGTGCCGGGGCGGCCGAGCCGGAAGCGACGCTGCTCGCCTCGGGCGCGGTCAACGAAGTCGCGGCGGGCCTCCCGGACCCGTCGCGCCTCGCGGGCGTGGTGCTCGGCGACCGGCCCGGCCTGCGCGCTCCGGAGGCGGCGTCGGGCCCGTCGTCGTCCCCCCGGGCGATGACCGTGGCGCGCGCCGTCGCCGCCGCGCTGGCGCGCGCCATTGCCATCCACCGCACCTGAGGCCCGGCGGGGTCCTCGCGTGCTGGATCGGTTGCGCGCCTGGCCACCGACCACTACCACACGGGTATGAAGCTACCGTTCCTCGCCATGATTCTCGGCGCCTCGACTCTGAAAGTGGGCGACAAGGCCCCTGACTTCACCCTGACCGACAGCGACGGCAAGCCGGTGGCGCTCGGTGCCCTGTTGCAGAAGGGGCCGGTGATCCTGGCCTTCTTCCCGAAGGCATTCACGCCCGGGTGCACCAAGGAAAACCAGGCGTACCGGGACCGCTATGCCGAGGTCGAGAAGAAGGGTGCCTCGGTGGTGGCGATCTCGACCGACTCGCCCGACACGCTGAAGAAGTTCAAGGACGAGTACCACCTTCCGTTTCTCCTGCTCTCCGACGCAGACGGAAAGGTGGCGGATCAGTACGGCGGGCGCATCCCGGTGGTGGGCCTCGCGAACCGGGCCACCTACGTCGTGGATCAGGACGGGAAGATCGCGGACATCGTGACCGGCTCTGCAGCCGTCGACCCGACTGCCTCGCTGACGTCCTGCCCGGCGAAAAAAGGATAGAGTGGCAGCGCCATGAAAAATCCTCTCTCGCGTGCGCTGTCTGCCCTCCGGCGGGCTGCCTTCGGCGTCTCTCCGGAGGAGATCCGCTTCACCTTCGAGGACGTGCGGTCCGAGATCCGGGCCACGAAAGCGGAGCTCAAGGGCGAGCTCGCAGCCCTGCGCCGCGACGTCGAGCGCTTGCGCGAGGGGGAGGACCGAGTCCGCGGCGCCGAGATCCCGGTCGCGGAGGCCTGACCGCGCTCGCGCGGGGCCAGCTCACCCCGGCTCTTGCACCACGACCTTGCGCACGACTGCCTCGCCGGCAGGCGTGTCGAGGCGGGTACCGACGGTCCAGTGCGCACGGCGCAGGTAACCGAGCCCGAGGCGCCCGAGGGTCGTCGCCCCAGCACTCGTCACCCGGCCCACCTCCTGGCCTGCTGCGCTGAGCGGCGTGCCCGGGCCCGCTCCGGGCGGAAGCTCTAGCTGGACGAGTCCCCGCTGCAGGTGACCACGCATGGTGGCGCGCAGCACCACCTCCTGGCCGATGTAGCAGCCCTTGTCGAAGTGGATGGCGTCGGCGGTGAGCCCTGCCTCCATCGGCAGGCGATCCCCGTCCATGTCGACCCCGAAGCGGGCGATCCCCGCCTCGAGCCTCAGGGCCTCCAGGTCGGACGAGGACAGGTCCACCACCCCCGCAGCGAGGAGAGCGTTCCGGATCGAGCGGGCTCGCGCCGGCGGCGCCACGACCTCGAGGGCAGGTGCACCCCGGCGAGGGGTGGGCACCGCCGTCTCCTCCGGGGCGATCTCCCTGATGCGCGCGGGCCCCTCGGGCCCGAGCACCGGTAGGACGGCCAGGCTGCCCGAGAGGTCCTCGACGATCACGTCGTCCGCCACCACGTACCTCTTGAGGTGCGCGGCGAGGGGCCCCGCCGCGGCGCGCTCGACCAAGACGAGGAGCCCACCCTCCCGCGCGGCGACCACGCCCTCGCCGACAAGGTGCCCGCGCGCGTCAAGGAACGCCGCGTACGCGCTCTCGCCAGCGGCGATCCGGGCGAGGTACTGGGTCGACATGCGGTGCAGGTAGTCGATCGCGTCCCCACCTGTGAAGCGGAGCACGCCTCGCTCCTCGACCGGGCCCGCGGCGATTCCGGAGCGAGCGGCGGCGAGCTTGTCCTCGAGCCTCATCGGCCGAGGTCTAACAGGCCGGGGGCGTCCCCTCAACACGGTGATGCCGGGCAACCTGCGGACTCGCCTCCGCAGTCATCCCCGCTGCGTCATGGCGACGCCGGCGACGACGAGGACGCCACCCGCCACGAAGGCACCGGTGATCCGCTCGCTGTAGACGGCCCAGGCAAGGAGCGCCGTGAGCACCGGCTGGGTGTTGGACCAGATGGCTACCCGGCTCGCGTCCTCGCGAGCGAGGGCGAAGTAGTAGATGAGGTAGGCGACGACGCTCGTCAAGACCACCAGGTAGGTGAGGCTCGCCCACCCCACCGGCGAGAGTGCCCGGAAGTGCTCACCGCTCGAGAAGGCGATCCCGAGTGGCACGTACAGCAGCGAACCGATGATCACCGTCAGTCCAGTGGTGGCGACGGCCCCGTAGCGTTCCGCGTAGGGCTTTCCCCAGACCACGTAGATGGCCCAGGCAATCACGGCGCAGAGGACGAGAAGGTCGCCGACCAGGCCGGCGCGGGTCGCCGCCGCGCCGCCGAGCTGCCCTCGGGAAGCGAGGACGACGGCCGCGCCGACGAACGCGGTGACGATGCCGGCGATCTTGAGGCCGCTCGAGCCCTCTTCGCGCCGCAGGAGCGCGAGCAAGAAGACGAACACTGGCGTCATCGCGTAGAGAAGGGCCGCGTGCCCTGGCGTGGTAAGCGAGAGCCCGCCGAGGAACAACCCCTGGTTGAGCGGGATGGCGACGAACCCAAGCCCCGCAAGCCGCCAGAGGTCGCGCCTCGCGACCCGCGGCGGGCGACGCAGCAGCAGTGCCCCGTAGATCACGGCTGCCAGGACGAACCTGGCCAGTGCAAGTTCGAACGGCGACAGCTCCGCGAGGGCCCGCTTCGCCGCCAGGTAGGTCCCTGCCGAGATGACCGAGTGTATGAGCATGAGGAGGTCGATCACTCGGCGTCGCCCTCCCCGCCCCCGAGGCGGCCGACGGCCCACCGGGCCGCCTCCGCAACGCCGGGCAGCTCGCTGTCGCGATGGCGCCCGACGAGCGCCGCGACGCTTGCATCGCCGCTCGCCCCGGCGACAAGGATGGCGTTGCGCACCAGGCCAGCGTGCCCTGCGCGCGCGAGCGCGGTTCCGTAGAAGCCGCGCCGGTACGCGTCGGGCTCGAGCGAGAGGAGCTCCTTCAGGTCGAGCCAGGCATGACGCGTGGGGAGAAGGTCGGGGTCGCTTGCCTCTCCGGGCACACGGTTCCACGGGCACGCCGTCTGGCAGTCGTCGCAGCCGAAGCCCCATCGCCCGAAGCGAGCGGCGACAGCCTCGGGCACCGAGCCGCGGCGCTCGATGGTCTGGAAGGACAGGCACAGGCGGGCATCTACCAGCCCCGGCTCGGGAATGGCACCGGTGGGGCACGCGGGCATGCAGGCGCTGCACTCGCCGCAGCGCTCGGGATGGGGCGGGTCCGGGTCGAGCTCCCGGTCGAGGAGCACCGTGGCGAGCACCACCCAGCTGCCGAGGTCCGTGGTGATGAGGCAGCCGTTCTTCCCCACCCAGCCGACACCGGCCCGCTCCGCCCAGGCCTTCTCCATCACCGGCGCCACGTCAGCGGTGGCGAGCGCTCGCAGCGTGGGGTCTCGCTGCCTCAGACGGCCGACCAGGTCCCTCAGCCTGCGCTTCACCACCGCGTGGTAGTCGCGACCGCGAGCGTAGCGCGCGACCTGGGCCCGCCCCTCGAGACACCCACCCGCGACGGCCCCCCCCGCGTACGCGAGGGCGAGCGCCACGACGCTGCGGGCCCCGGGCAGCAGGCGCGCGGGGTCGAGCCGCTCGGCCCGCTGCTCCTCGAGCCACGCCATGTCCGCCTGCGCCCCGCGGGCAAGCATTCGGTCGAGCGGGCCCGGATCGAGCGGCTCGGCGCGCGCGATTCCCACCTTGTGGAAGCCGGCGTCGAGCGCGGCCTGCTTCACGAAGGCGCTGTCGAGGACCTGGGGCGTGGCACCCCTCCACCTACCCGTCGTCCGTCGCGTCCCTCGCCTTCGCGGGCCTGCCCTTCCTCGCGACCGGTATCGGGGGCACGAAGCGGCGCGCCACGAGACGAACGACGACGGCCGCCGGGGCGCCGACGATGGCGCCGAGGACGATGGCCCAGAGCGACGGGATGACCGCCTGGCCCGGCGTCACGTTGTAGCTCACGACGAGGCCGAACCCGAGGGCGGCACCGGCGGCGATGGCGCTCCCCACCTCGCGCCCGGTGCGAACCTCTGCGGCGGCGGCGAGGGCGAGGGCCATCGCCGAGAGGATCCAGGCCGCGGCATGCGGCAGCCAGTCCCGGTAGAGGGCAATGCGTAGCCCACCGCCGCTCGGCCCCTGAATGCGCTCCAGCTTGACCTCCCGCGCCCCCTCCGGAACCTTGGCCTCGAACCAGTCCGCATCGTGGTCGTGAGCCACGCGCGCGCGGCCGCCCCGACCGACCCGGGCGTAGCTGAAGGTCCGCTCGAGCTTTCCCTCGACGGGCTCCGCGAAACCGCCGAGGCGGAAGCTCACCTGCGGCTCTCCCGCCGCGGTTAGCGGCGCGGAGACGAGCACCAGCACCCGACCGCTCATGCCCTCGGGGAGCGACACGGTCTGGTCTGCGCGCTCGAACTCGGCCACGAAGTCGGGCTCTCCGGGGTGGACAGCCTCGAAGGCCGGGATGGCGGCCACGACGAACACGAGCAGGGCGGCCGCGATGAGCAGCGCGCGAGCGCCGGCGGAGATGGCGCCACCGAGCGCCGGGCGGGCCACCATCGCCGCCAGCACGAGCGGCACCAGCACCGCGACTACGCCTCCGACGAGCGATTCGGACAGGAGCCCGGCCGCGTAGAAGACCCCCAGGGCCACGGCTGCGGTGATGCCCAGCGCTGGGAAGAACCAGGGGCGGAGAAGCCCGTCGAAGCCATTGACCGAACCGCTGCCGTTCTCTGCCATCTCGGAACCTTCCTCTTTTGAGGCGGCGCAGGATAGACGAAGACGCCCCGGCCTGCCACAGCGGGAAACTGGACAGGATCGGTATCGCCCATACCATGCGAGCGGATGGCGCGGCGCCTCGATCTGCATGACTGGGACGACCTTCCGGGCACCGCCGAGCGGGGCGACGGGTGGGCGCTCGTTCTCGGCGACAGCCTCGAGGTGCTCGAGAAGCTGCCTCCTCGATCCGTCGACCTGATCTTCGCCGACCCGCCGTACCACCTGTCCAACGGTGGCACCACCTGCCAGGGGGGGCGCCGGGTGCGGGTGGACAAGGGTGCCTGGGACGCGTCCAGGGGGGTGGAGGCAGACCACGCCTATCAACGGTCCTGGCTGCAGGCCTGCCGCCGCGTGCTCAAGCCCTCCGGGTCCATCTGGGTCTCGGGGACCCAGCACGTCATCTTCTCCGTCGGCTACGCCATGCAGGAGCTGGGCTTTCACCTGCTCAACACCGTCACCTGGTACAAGCCCAACGCGGCCCCGAATCTGGCGTGTCGCTTCTTCACCCACTCCACCGAGATCCTTCTCTGGGCCGCCCCTTTGCGCTCGAAGCCGCTCGCGCACCGGTTCAACTATCGGGACATGAAGCAGCGCAACGGCGGCAAGCAGATGCGCGACCTCTGGGAGGTGAGCGAGCGCCCGGAGCCCGGGGGCAACCAGGTCGTCTGGGCCCTGCCGACTCCGGGGCCCCGTGAGAAGCTCATCGGGCGCCACCCCACCCAGAAACCCCTGTCCCTGCTCGAGAGAGTCATCGCCGCCAGCTCGTCGGAGGGCGACCTCGTCCTCGACCCCTTCAGTGGGTCGGGGACCACCGGCGTGGCCGCGGCATTGACCGGCCGCCGCTTCCTAGGCGTCGAGATGGACGTTTCGTACGTCGACTTGGCAGCGCGCCGCATCCGGGCTGTGGGCGAGGGTACGCCACTGCTTCGCCCCCCGGCTCCCCACCACGTCCCATGCAGGTGACCCGCCCGCCGCTGCCCGGGCGCCGTTGCCGGCCCGGAGCACGCGTGGTAACGATTCCCCCGTGAGAACGCCGGGAAAGCGCGAGCGCGAGGAGAGGGAGCGGAAGGAAGCCGACCCGTCGCTGGAGGGGAACATCTCCTCTGCGGGCGAACTCGAGCCTGGGGACAGGGTCGTGTACCCGAACCAGGGCGTTTGCCGCATCGCGGGGCTCGAGCAGAAGGACATCGCCGGTCAACGCCTCGAGTTCGTCAAGATGACCCGCGAGGAAGACGGCGCATCGGTGCTCGTCCCCCTGCCCAAGGTCCCGGCTATCGGGCTCCGAAGGGTGGCTTCCGCCGACCAGATCGAGGGCGTGTTCCACTACCTGGGCGCCTCGTACGACGACCCGGAGCTCGACTGGAAGGTTCGTCACCGCGACAACGTCGAGCGGCTCATCGCGGGGGGTGTCCTCGGCGTCGCCGAGGTGGTGAAGGGCCTGCACTCGCTCGCCCGCCTTCGCCCGTTGCCGGCCAAGGAGCGCGAGCTCTACGACGGGTCCCGCCATCTCCTCGTTAGCGAGGTCTCTGTGTCGCTCGGCGTCCCGGCGGCCATTGCCGAGGACTATGTCGACTTTGCCCTCATGCCCCCGGCCGGGGTGCGTCTCCCACTGAAGCCCCCGCCGAAGCCAGTGGAGCTCAAGGGCCCCCCCTGGAAACGGAAGAAGCCGGCCGTCGAGGAAGAGGACGACCTCGGGCTTGCCGAGCTTGGGCTCGACCTCGGAGCCCTCGAGGGCGAGGAAGCGAGCGCCGAGGCCAGCGAGGAGGGCGCCGAGGGAGGGGGCGAAAAAGAGGGAGCGCCCGCGCCCCTGCCCGCGCCGGAGGCGGCGAGGCCCGAGAAGAAAGCCGCGCTCAAGAAGCCCGAGAAGAAGGTCGCTACATCCGCCGGGGCGAAGTCGGCCAAGAAGCCCTCGAAGCCCCTCGCGAAGAAGGCCGAGAAGAAGGCCGCGCCCAGGAAGCCCGAGAAGAAGAAGCCAGCCAAGGCGGCAAAGCCGGCGAAGAAAGCCGGCGGAGGGAAGAGGAAGTGATCCGCATCGTCGCGCTGGCGCCGTTCGAGGAGGGCGACATCGCCTTTCTCACAAAGGCCCTGTATCAATCGTTCGGGGTCGGCACGGAGTTCGTAGGAGACCGTGCTCTTCCCGCCTCTGCCAAGGCCAGGGACGGGCGGTTCGACGCGGTGAAGCTGCTCGACGATGCCCCTCCGGTCCGTGCCTTCGCCGACGACAAGGTGCTCTACGTCGCCGACGCGGAACTGTCGATCCCGGAGGGCCCCCTCGGCGAGCCTCCGGCCTGGGGCTTCGCCCTGCAGGGAGGCGAGCGGGCCGTGATCTCGACCTTTCGCTTCGCGCCCCGCGGCGTCACCGAGGCGTCCATCGAGGTCTTCCGGCGCCGCCTCGCAAGAGAGGCCACGCACTTCATCGGCCACCTCTGGGATCTCCACCATTGCTACGACCCGCGCTGCGCCATGCATCCATCTTGGTCGCCGGTGCTCCCGGTCAATCCCGAGCACGACCTCGATGCTTTTTGTCGGGAGAAGAGCGAGCGCCGCATCCGTCTCGCCAAGACCTGATCCGGGCGGGGTGATTGCGGAGAAGCCAACGCCCGCGAGAGCACGATTCGGCGTCTCAGTGACCGGCACAGACGAGCCGGTGATGTGCCGGAGCCTAGCGCATTGAGCGAGCGACCGAACTACCTCGGCCCGAGCTACGATCTCCGGACCCCCACGGAGCCGGTGCGGACTCGCGCCGCGGTCTTTCGGGACCGAGCTCGGCGCGTGCTCTGGCCACCGCGGCCGGGAGCGTGGGCAGCCGCGTTCTCCGCAGTGGTGGCGGGGCTCGGGATCTACGGTCTCTGGTTTCAGGCCACGCTTCCCTCACGCCTCCCCTCTGCGATCGACTGGAGGGCTGCCGCGGCCCTCCTGTCGCGCGACGGCCGGCCCGGCGACGTGGTGGCGCTCGCCCCTTCCTGGGCGGAGAGAGCGCGCGAGGTGTTTCCAGACCGGCTGCCGGCGCGGCCGGACAAGCCGCTCGTCACGCTCGCCTTGCCGGGGTACTCCCAGGCGCTCGAGGACCTGCCGGGCGTGCGCCGGGTCTGGCTCGTCTCCCTGCCCGGGGCGCCGGGCGCATCGGGCAACATTGCCAGGGATCTTGCAGAGCGATCATCGCTCATCGATGGGCCACAGCGTCTCGGGGCGCTGCAGGTCACCCGCTACGACCTGCGTTCGCCGGTGCAGCCCCTGTACTTCTTCGCGGACCGCCTGGCATCGGCGGTGGCCCGTGTCGGCGAGGCGCTCTGCGAGCTCGACGGCCGCGGCGGCCTGCGCTGCCCGGGGCCACCGGCCGCCCAGCGGGTCGCGCGCGAGGTGCGCGAGGTCGACTTCTTGCCTCGGGTCTGCATCCGCGCCGGGCCGGGCGATGTTGCGCGACCCCTGACGCTCGAGTTCCCCGATGTGCCCCTCGGAAGCGTGCTGCGCGGGCACATCGGGGCGGCCGGCGACGCCGGCCTGGGGATGAGCGCACCCGTGACGCTGCATGTGAAGGTCGACGGCGACGATCTTGGACTTGCGGAAGTGCCCGCCCAGGCCCCCGGCTGGCGTGCCTTCCAGCTCGACACCGCCAGGTTTGCCGGGCGACGCGGCACGGTGATATTCGAGATCGCCTCGGTCGCGGTCGGGCACCCTGAAGTCTGCTTCGACGCGATGACGCTGCCGTGACCGCCAAATCCACACGTCAGCGCATCGAGGCACTGCTCCCCCGCTCGACGCGCAGGCGAATCGCACTCGCCTGGGCTCTCGGTGTCTTCGTCGTCGCAGCCGCCACCGCCCCATCGGTCGGCATCTCTCGCGACGAGAGCGTGTACTTCGACGCCGCGGAGGGATACGCACGCTTCTGGGTCCAGGCGATTCGCTCGCCTTCACGCGCTCTCGATCTCGCCGACCACTACTACTCGGCCAACCGGGAGCACCCCGCACTGGCAAAGGAACTGTTCGGATTCACCCACGCGGTGCTCGCGAGTGGTCTCGGTGTGACGAGTCACATGGAGGGATTCCGCTTCGGAGCGTTCCTGTTCGCCGGGCTGCTCGCCGGGGTTCTCGCGCTGTGGGGATACGTGCTCTGCGGGACGTGGGGGGGCTTGCTCGCCCCGGCGCTCTTCTTCCTCGTCCCGCGCAACTTCTATCATGCACACCCCGCGGTGCTAGACCTCCCAGAGACGGCGCTTTGGCTTGCCACCGTCTACGCCTACTGGCGGAGCCTGGGAGCCAGCGGAGATCAACCGCGAACCTGGCGCTGGGCGGTGGCAGCCGGGCTCCTTTTTGGCGCGACCGTCGCGACGAAGCATAACGGATGGTTCCTGCTTCCGGTGCTCGTAGCCTGCTGGGCCGCCTCGGCCGTGCCCGCGCTCCTGCGGGAGGGGCCACGGGCGCTCCCGGCGCGATTCCCGCTCGCCTTTCCGGCAATGGCCGTGCTGGGGCCGCTCGTGCTCTTCGTCACCTGGCCGTGGCTGTGGCGCGATCCGATCCCGCGATTCCGCGATTACTTGGCCTTCCACCTACACCACGAGAACTACGCCTGGATGTACCTGGGCAGGCTGATGCGCAATCCGCCATTCCCGGTGACCTACCCGTTCGTCGTGACGGCGTTGACCGTTCCCGGAGCGATCCTCGGGGCCATGGTCGGCGGGCTCGCGCAGGCAGGTGCCCGCATCTTCCGAGCCCTGCGTGGCCACGCCGAAGGGATCTCCTTGCCCACGGAGGTACTCCTTGTCGCGAACGCCCTCTTTCCCCTTTGCTTGATCGCTTGGCCAACCGTTCCTCACTTCGGCGGGGTCAAGCATTGGATGCCCGCCATGCCCTTCCTGGCGATCCTGGGGACGCGCGCCCTTGTCAGCGCGGGCAGAACGCTCCTCCCGCGTCGCCCCGGTATCGTCACCGGCGCGCTCGCGGCGGTGGCACTCGCTCCCGCTGCCTGGCAGGTCGCGCACGTCCACCCGTTCGGGACCGCGGCGTGGAGCGACCTCGCCGGCGGCGCAGGCGGCGCAGCCTCGTTGGGCATGCAGCGGCAGTTCTGGGGCGACAACATGGTCGCGGCGCTCCCTGCCTTGAACGATCACGCCGCGCCGGGGGCGAGGGTGTGGTTCCAGGAGGCCACCTGGCTCGCGGTTAGGCAATACCAGCGCGACGGGAGGTTGCGCGGCGACCTCGTCTGGGCGAAAGGCCCCGAGGATGCTGATATTTCCGTGTGGCAATACCACCGAGAGTTTCGCGACAGGGAGTTTCGCACGTGGACCGAACTCGGCACGGCGAGGCCCTCGGCGGGCGTCTACCTCGACGAGGTGCCGCTGGTGCAGGTGTACTCGAGACCTGGGGCGTGGAGATAGACTTACGCGGTCACGCCACGGCGTGTTCGCCACTCGAGCCCGGACCTACGGCCTCGAGCCAGGCCACGACATCGGCGTCCCGAATCGGCCTGAAGTCGTCATACCATTCGGACACGGACCGGAGCACGGCAGGCCGCGCGAGCGCGACCACGGCGTCCGCTAATCCAGCGAGCGAGTCGGCTGCGAACGCGGAGGCCACCGGAGCGGCTACCACTAGCCGGGCGGGCCCGAGCTTGCGCAGGGCCTCGATCGCTGCCCGGGCGGTGACGCCGCGGGCGATCCCGTCGTCCACCAAGATGGCGGCACGTCCACGGAGGTCCGGCAAGGGCCGCGCCCGGCGGTACTCCAAGACCCGCCGCCGCAATTCGTCCTCCGCCGTATGCACTGCGCTGTGGAGTTCTCCCGGCGCGATCTTCAAGACGCTGGCGAGGCCCATGTCCACGTGACGCACGTCGCCTTCGGCGACCGCGCCAATGCCGAGTTCGGGATGACCCGGCGCCGGAACTTTGCAAGCCACGATCGCCTCAAGATGGAGCCCCAGGCGACGTGCGACCTGCGCTCCGATGATGACGCCACCGCGCGGAATCGCGAAGACAATCGAGTCCGACGACCGATGCAACTCGAGCGCGTTCGCTAAGGCAATGCCAGCCTCAACTCGGTCGATGAATCTCACATCACTTAGGATGCGCACCCGCTTGTGACATGTGAGACCCCGAAAGGGCTCGGCCCCTTCTTTCATGTGGGATGTCAGCAGGCGGGAGTTCTCGGGGCCCGCGACGCGCCCGGGCACTTCGGCAGAGGTCGTCGGGACGACTTGACCACGGCTTTTTGCAGCGTATTAGGTATAGTTACTGCTTCGACATGGGGGCGAACTGGCTTCGACGGAGGATGGAAGGCGCATGGCGCGCGCCGTGGTTGGTCACCAGGCCACGTAAAAAGGCGACCACACAGAACCGCGAACGAGCCCATGGCTCTGGCTGCCTAATAAAAGGCTAGCCCGTTCCCCCGCAAGCGCCGAGTAGCGGGAGCGAACGTCAGCGTCGGCTGGACCCAGGCGGGAAGCGAGCCGCCTTGCCCGGGTCGAGATCAAAGGGCGAGAACGTGAGCGCTCGCAGGCCCGGAGGTTGGCGCCCACGTAAGCTCTCCGGGATACGCGCGTAGGGCCATTCGCTAGAGATCTTTCGGACCCGGGTTCGATTCCCGGCGCCTCCACCATTTAACCACTTGGGAATGCTGGGTTTTCATCTTCACTGCACCAAGAACTGCACCAAATTCGGCGGAGTTCGGCATGGGCGCGATGCTGCCCGAGGGCCCGTCCTGCTTCGAATCGATGAGTGAAATCCGTAGCTTGGCAACCTCTGCACAGAGCTTCGACCACTCGACGTTGGTGTAGAGCTCCATCACGTCCTTTGGCGGCTGGTGGGTTCCGCGCCGCAGGACGTCCTTGTCCGCGCCATCCTCCCGGGCGAGCGAGATGAAGGTCCGCCGGAGGTCGTGGACGCGTCGGGGATCGATGCCGAGAGTCCGTAGGTCGCGAAGGAAGCACTTCCGCGTGTAGTTCTTGTCCCGCATCCGCCACGCCGGCGAGTGCCGGCCCTTCCCTTTCGGTGGCGGGGGCGTCGGGACCACGAGGTCGTCCGGAACAGGCGGACGGCCCATCGTCAACTCGAACCCGTGCGTCTGCCATTCGCGCAGGATGTGCCCGAGCACTGGGTGGACGGGCATCCAGCGGACCACCTTCGTCTTCGTGCCGCGCTTGTTGTACGACCGCGCCACGACGATCCTCCCAAGCGGGAGCATGTCGAGCGAGAGGTTCCGGAAGCGAAGGCCTCCCATCTCTCCAACGCGGAGCGCGGCGAGACCTAGGATTGCGTTCGCCACGCGCTCGTGCTCGGGGAGGCGGGTGGCGCTCACGAGTGACAGCAGTTCGTCACGGGTGTACTGGGCCCTGGCCCGCCACTCGGGGTCCGCGTCCACGATTTGCGGCAGCTGGGCACGTCCGAGAATGCAGGGCGTCGTGTCGATGAGCCCCTCGACCGCCGCGTCCCGGAACATGGACTTCATCGTGTAGTAGACGTTCCGAACCGTTCGCGGCGCGTAGCCATTCGCGATCCACTGCCGCACCATGGAGGCGACGTGCCTCGGCCTCACCTCGCCGAGCTCCATGTCGCCGATGTGCTGGAGGACGTGCAGGCGAAGCGCGCCCCCCTCGCTCTTCTCGTTCTCGACGAGGCCCTTCCGGGTTTCGAGCCAGCGCTTGGCCCAAGTACGAACGGTCACCGGCCCAAGGAGCCCGCCGAGTTCCTCGCCAGCCAGGAGCCGGTCCCTGACCTTTGCCAGGAGATTGGTCGCTCGCTTCTCCTCGCCGACGCCGAACGAGGTCGGGACCTGCTTCCAGCCCTCGGGTCCCTTGACCTTGAGCCAAAGCACTCGGCCCCTCGCGAAGACTGATCCTCTCCATTTTGCGCCCCGAGCCATCGCTACCTCTTCGCACTCCTCTGTGACATCGCGGCGAGAACCCGGGACGCTTCCTTCTCTACATCTCGGGCGTCGGCCCGTCCCGCTGGAGCCACAGGTTCCGTCGTCCTGGTGAAGGCCTCGTAGTCGCGCTGCGTGATCCGGTACTCGCGCATGCCCGGGCTTCGCATCGCGCGCAGGAGCCCCCTCGCGATCCAGCGCTGGACGGTCTTGGTCGACACCCCGCAGAGGTCCGCAACGGCCTGCACGGTCAGGAGTGGCTCCACCGCGGGACGCGATGGCCGTTTGGCCTCTAGAGCGCGCTCGAGCTGCGTCAGTTCCTCCCGCAGGACCTCCCGGGCGACGTCGCGAGCAATCTCCCGGATCTCGCTATCGATCGCCATGGCCACTCACCTCACTCGGCGGATACTCGAACGGGAAACGTCCCCTACCGCTTGCCCTTCCCGCTTCCCGGGCGGTCGAACGCGGGGCCATCCGCCTGGACGGCCTCGCTCCGCCGGTAGAGGACGTGCTGGAAGTACTCGTACCTGTCCATGCCGAGCTCGCGCCGGTCCTCCTCGAGCCTCTCGACCACGGCGCGGGGCAGCCCGTAGTAGCGGTGGTACCCGTCCATGACCTTCACGACGTGAGCGGTCGCGTCGAGGCCCCGGGCCGAGGCCTCCGCCTTGAACGCGTAGACGACGTCGAGCGGCATGCGGAAGGTCTGCATGACCTTCTCGCTCGTAGAGAGGCTCTCGTGCTCGACGGCTTCTGCCGCAGTCGCCCTGCGCTCGTTCGTACCGGTAGGCTTCCTGGGGGACATTCAGTGGGTCCTTTCTGGTGTCTATTATACATCAGATCGTAATACCGCGCAACGCGCGCACGGCACCCCAGACCGGGAACGCCCCAGCACCTCATCACCACTCGGGCTTCCGGGGCACCGGCTCGATGCCCTGGCGGGCGAGCCACTGACGGGCCCGGACCTCGAGCCGTGCCTTGCGGAACGCGAACCAGCGCTCGCGTTCCGGGGGCTCGTCCCCCAGCACCTGCTTGAAGCGCCCGAAGGCGCCCTTCCCGGCGATGGCGTCTTCGAGCCGTTCGCGGAAACGGGCTCGGCTCACCGTGGCGATGAACTCCTCCATGTCGCGGTAGGCGACCTGGGTCTCCTCTGGCTCGACGATGACGAAACGGGCCGCATCCTCGAGCTCGTCCCGCGAGACGGGGAGGTCGTCGTCCCCGTCCTCCTGCACGAGGAGGATGTCTCCCGTCTCCTTGTCGAGGTACCAGGAGTGTCCGCTGTCGTGGTCCTCGAGCGCGAAGGAGAGTTCGTCCATGTCCACGGCGAGCTGCTTCCGGCTCGCGGTCACCCTCGCATGCATCGCCTGCTCGGCCTTGTCCTCCTCCGCCTGGAACGCCTCGTAGGTCATGCCGTCCTCGAGCGCGTCGACCAGGAACCGGGCCCCCTGGTTGTCGGAGGGGTTGAGCCAGAGCATGCGCTCGAAGTTCGCCTTGGCCTCTGCGAACCGGCCGAGGCGCCAGAGGGCGAGCCCGTACCCGTGGAGGCAGCGCAGGAAGGGCCGGTTGTCGATGAGACCCCAGGGCAGGACCCCGTCGAATCCCGCCCCGAGAGACAGCTCGCCAATCCGGATCCCGACCTCGTAGTGGCGGAGCGCCTCCTTTGGACGAAGATCGAAGATGTGGTTGCCTAGGTGGGCATGGGCGTCGAGGCAGCGGAGGTCCTCCCGGAGCTCGCGCATGAGGAGCGCGCGCGCCCCGCGGTGGTCCCCGCCGTGGTTGAGCTCGCTCGCCTCGACGATCGGGTCGGTGTCCCAGTTGGTGGGGTCGGCACCGGGTATGACCTGCTCCATCTCGAAGGCCGGCCGAGGCCCCCGGGCCACTATGGTCTCCACCCATTCCGGGAGGGGATCCTCCTCCTCTCCCCAGTACTCCTCGGCCGGGTCCCAGTCGCCGTGAGGCTCGAGCTTGAGCGGAGTGAGCCCGAGGCGGGCCACGTCGAGCCGCGACGCCTCGACTTCACCCGACAGGTAGGTCGTGCCGGCGTGCAGCCACGTCTTCTTCACGCGGACGGTGGCGATCTCTCCGGGCACGAGTTCCCAGATCCCGGACGCCCGGAGCGTCACCGGCTGGCCACCCTCGAGGACCCGGCAGGAGATGGCCGTGTCCTTGACGGCGAGCACCACGAGCTCCAGTTCCGAGCCCGGCGCGATCTCGTTCCCCTTGGCTTGAGCGGCTGCATCGAGTCCGAGAAGCACCCGGTAGCGATCGACCAGGTCCGCGAGTGGTGACCCGGCTTCCGCCTCCACGTCGGCGAGCGACACGGGATGGCTCCGACCACGCCGGCGGACCTGAGCGACGAGGCCCCGCCGGTCGTTCCCCTGCCGCTCGACGGCGACTACCTTGACGCTCTCGCCGACGACCTTCGCTAGGAGGGGCTGCTGGAGGAGCTCGGCTGCGGCAACCACGAGGGTCTCGAGGGGGTCCGCTGGTGGGTTGCCTGGAGGATCGGAGTGTCGAGCTGGTGGCACAGCGTCACGTTACCCCAGGCATCGGAATCGCTCCTCGTCGCATCGTCATCATCAGGACCACCGTACCCGTTCGAGTATAGAACCTCGTCCCCCTCCCCCTCGCTGCTCTCAAGGAACCGATCGCCCGTCCACGCCGCACACGAAATCGGTAACGGTCAGGGCTCTGGGAGGCTGGTTCCGGGACTGAACCGCGGGGTGGTCGTTCTTCAGCGGCTCAGTTCCGAGGTCTGTCGCCTTGAGTTCCCTGCTACTCAGGACCGTGCCCTGAGCGTTCGTCACCGAATCGATTCTGGTCATGACTGAAGTCCTTTTCGTGCCGTCACTTCGATCCGTCTGCTGTTGCCGATCGCCCTACTGAAACGCCTCCGAGCACGCAGCCGGTCGCCTATCTGGTTTTGTTGTTGTTGATCTGTTCTCAGGATGAGTCTTGAACCCACAAGAACTGTTCTCTTTGAGTCATTGACCAGGGAATGGTCTGGCCCCGCCGACCGCTCCGTTTCTTCCTGGATCTAAGGAGCCTGATCCCAACTACATAATCAACTTCCGCGCGGCCTGAGCTCGTAGTTCCATTCGCCGTGGAAGTCGTGTTGACGCAATGCGAGGTCATTCATCGCGGCCTTCGGGACTTCGAGACCGATTGGATACTTCCTCTTGTCGAGCCCAGCCTTCACCCGGAGTCCCTGTGCAGTGCGGGTGCTGCCGATGAGCGCGACGATGGTCTCGAAGCTGCGCAGCGGCTTGCCGCGCCAGTTCTGGGTAATGTGACAGAAAAGCCGGTGCTCTATCTTGTTCCACTTGCTCGTGCCCGGCGGGAAGTGGCTGACGTGGATACGCAGGCCCGACTCGTCGGCGAACCTCTGCAGTTCCACCTTCCAGGCACGCGTACGGTAGCCGTTGCTGCCGCCGGCATCGGCCGTGATGAGGAGCTCCTTGGCCTTCGAGTAGTTCGGGAGGCCCATCGTCTGCCACCACCGCCGGATCGACGCGACGGCGAAGGCCGGGGTGTCGTGGTCGCGCCCGACGCTCACCCACGCTTCGTTGCGGGCCATGTCATAGACACCGTACGGAATCGCCTTGCCGATCGAGTCGCCCGGGAAGTCGTGGACCAACACCTGCTCGGGCGAGCCCCTCGGCTGCCATTCCCTGCCACCGTTCTTGAAGTCGCCGACCAGCTCCTTCTTCTTCGTGTCGACCGAGATCACCGGCTGCCGGCGCGCCAGGAAGTCCTCCGCTGCCGCGTTGATGTGCTCGAACTGGGCGTTGCGGTCAGGGTGGCTCTCGCCCTCGGTGCTCTTCCGGACCGACTGCAGGCTGTAGCCGAGCTCTTTCATCAGCCGCCCGACCTTGGTGGAGCTGACCGCCCAGCCATCCTTTACCAGCGCGGCCGCGAGGTGTGCCCTGCTCTTGCAGGTCCACCGCAGGGCCGACATCGGGTCACCCCGCGTCAGCGGATCGACCAACTGCTCCAACGCCTCCGTCAGCCCTGGCTGCGTCACATCGAAGCCCGGCCGCCCCGCGCCTGGCCTCCGGATGCGCCCGTGGAGCTCGATCCCCGCCTCCAGTTCGAGCCGGCCGTTCTTCACCGTCTGCCGGGCCAGTCCCGTCGCAGACGACACCAGCGCGTCTCCTCCGTACCCGATGGCGCGCGACTCGGCCCCAGCCCACAGCCGCCGGGTCCGTTCGTCCAGCAGCGGCGACATGGCCGTGTACTTCTCGACAATCGCTGCTTCGAGATCCTCGTCGCGCCTCATCCACAGCGTTGGATCCTATTTGGATCGAGATGTAAAGATAAATCAGCCCCGGCTCCTAAGCGTCAACAGATGCCCGACCCCTCTCTCTTCGTTGTGAGAGAGGGGTCGGGCAGATGGTGGCGCGGGGTTCACGCGGGGTTCACACGGAGCGGGCGGCGGGGCCAGGCGGAGTTTCAACGGGTTAAGCGTCCTTACCGCGACACCGCCTCGACACCGCGGGTGACAGTGACCGCGACCTGCGGGCTGTCGCGCGACATGGCGCGACAGTCCCGCGACAATGCGTGGTAGCGAGGTCCTCCGACCTCCGATCCGGGGTCGGTGCTTGGACCGCGCGGTTCAAAACACCAACGAACAGCTGTCGGTACCCCCCCCGTTTTTGGACCACGTGGTCCAACGCACCATCGAACGGCCGTCAGCACCCCCCTGTTCTTGGACCACGTGGTCCAAAACCACGTCGAACAGCCGTTGGCGCCACGGCCCCTTGGACCCCGGGGTTCAAGGGCGGAGGATCTCGCGGTGGACGCAAGGAAGGCGAAGCGGAGGATCTTCCTCTGCGTGAGGAGGTTCGGCTCGCTCACCAGTTCCTTCCGTCACGCGCGCGTGAACTTCGGCACCGGCTTGGTAGCACCGCGCCACGCTCACCGAATCACTCTTGTCGAACTGCAGCGATAGCTTGCTTCGCTTTGCACCCGACGACGTCGGTACGCGCTACTACGCTATCGTTATGGCTTTCAGGCAGGGAAGGCTCGGTGACGCCACCTAGCTCGAGCGCGCGCAGCGGGACTCGACGCGGCAACGGCCGAGAGGATAGCGCGGGCAATCGATTAGTCCAAGCCGGTGTATCTGCGAGTCTGGCGGCCTAAGAGATCCCCCCTGACCGAGAAGCTCACCTGCTAAACCTCGGCTCCCACCCCGACAACCCAACGCCTTGACGCGCAATTAGCTTTTCGCAGAGGACGCCACTCTAAGCGACTCCGTCCTTGCAAACGTGCATGCTACTTGGGATAGTTGTTACTTAGGGCCCGCGGTTGAATTAGTCGATCCGAAGGGGGATCGACAGGGTTGGGCGGTCCGTGATCTACCGTTCTGGTGAAAGCTGAGAAGGCAATTCGTCAGAAGTTTCGCCAGCTCAAGGGGTCGATGGATGAGCGGGTGAGGCGGCTTTGGGCTGGGGCTGAAGCCGAGGCGATGGGGAGGGGCGGGATCGCGGCGGTGGCGCGGGCGACGGGGCTCGCCATCAGCACGGTGACGCTCGGCCGAAACGAGCTACGAGCAGGCGTACGCGCGGATAATCTCGTCAGGGTTCGGCGCAAGGGTGGCGGGCGGAAGCGTCACGAGGCGGTTCATCCCGAACTCATCCCGGCGCTGGAGAAGCTTGTCGACCCGGTTACGCGCGGGGATCCCGAATCTCCGCTTCGCTGGACATGCAAGAGCACGCGTGCACTCTCGGCCGAGATGTTCACGCAGTACGGGATCCGGGTGGGTGACAAGACGATTGCGAGGCTGCTTCGCGATCAGGGTTACAGCCTTCAGGCGGCGCAAAAGACGGTGGAGGGTGCGCAGCACCCGGATCGCAACGCGCAGTTCGAGCACATCAACGCCAAGGCACAGGACTGTATCGCCCGTAGCGTTCCTTTCATTTCCGTCGACACCAAGAAGAAGGAACTGGTGGGGAACTTCAAGAACGCGGGGCGCGAGTGGCAGCCGCAGGACGCCCCCGAGATGGTCGATGTCCACGACTTCCCGAACGATGCCGTTGGCAAGGCCATTCCCTACGGGGTCTACGATGTCGCGGACGACAGCGCCTTCGTCGCCGTCGGTACCGACCACGACACGCCCGTGTTCGCGGTTACGACGATCGAGACCTGGTGGAGGCTCATGGGATCGAAGCGCTACCCGGAGGCGCGGGAGCTCTTCATCACCGCCGATGCGGGGGGCAGCAACGGCTACCGACTTCATCTTTGGAAAGCGGAGCTACAGCGACTCGCCGACAAACTCCGCCTGTCGATACGCGTCAGCCATTTCCCACCCGGCACGAGCAAGTGGAACAAGGTGGAGCATCGCCTCTTTTCGTTCATCACCATGAACTGGCGGGGCAGACCACTGCGGACCTATGAAACCGTGGTGAACCTCATCGGCAACACGACGACCCGTGCAGGGCTCGTCGTCCGTGCCTCAGTGGACCGTCGCTCCTACCCCACCGGCAAACGTGTCTCGGCCAAGGACATCAGCGAGTTGAACATTGAACGCGATCCCTTCCACGGTGACTGGAACTACGTCATCCGCC
The DNA here is from genome assembly GCA_963754915.1 of uncultured delta proteobacterium. GTDB lineage: Bacteria > Myxococcota > Myxococcia > Myxococcales > Anaeromyxobacteraceae > DATJZG01. Next base: position 281,728 of record CAVWHZ010000014.1, read on the forward strand.
CGCGCTCAAAGGCCGATTGATTCAATCGACTTGTTGGGGCGCGGGCCCTTAGCGTATGCCAGGCTGATCGCCCGAGGGGGCCATCATGTTCGATCTCCGAAAGCGGCGTTTCCAGCTCTGGATTGCTGTGCTCGTAGCGACGGGAACACAGTGGGGATGCGGCGGAGAAGGCGGCGGGCGCGGAGAGAAGTCGCAATCAGGCTCGCCGCAGGCTACCGGTATTCTGGTCTCCCCCGCGAACGCGAATGTAGCCGCGGGACTCACGCAGAGCTTTGCCGCTGTGCTCGAATTCTCAGACGGTTCAACCGAGGACGTCACCGCGAAGGCCACCTGGTCCTCCTCCGTGCCCGCCGTTGCGAGCATTGCGGTGGGGAACGGCAACCTACACGCGCTCTCTGTGGGCCAATCCACTATCACCGCCGCTTTCAATGGGCTAGTGGCCACGGCCACGCTAACCGTGGTACCTCCTATCGTCGCCAGCATCGTTGTTTCACCTAGCAGTGCTGTTTATCCCCCAGCAAACGGCGGTACACTCCTGGCGACCCGCGAGGCCCGACCGTTTGTCGCGACCGCCATCTACAGCGACGGCACCCAATCCGACGTCACCGGCGCCGCACAGTGGACGACGTCCTCCACGGATGTGGTCGCAATAGACAAGACGCTCGGGGAAAACGGCTGGGTCGTGGGGGTCGGGCCTGGCGAGGGCGAGGTGCGCGCGGGATACGGATCGACCATTGGTTCACTTACGGTTGACGTTCTTCACTCCGTCGCGCTCGACGAATTTGCGACGCTGACGTGCGGCATCTCCGATCCGGGACTCGATAGCGGAGGAACTGCTCTCGCCGTCTGGTTCTATGCATTTACGGGTCCGCTCTTCGGGACGCCTCCCATGCTGCTATCGTCGACGTTTGCGCCGAACGCCGGCTGGTCGCAGGGGGCTGCCCTCAACCTCGGGACTATTAGCGATCGCCCCGGCGGAACGTTAGCAATGAACGGAAACGGAGACGCGCTGCTGGTTTGGGCCGGTGCCAATGGAATCTACGCGGCAAGCTTCACGATCGCAGGTGGATGGTCAGACGCCCAAACGCTCCTCGCTGGGGAGTCTCCCTTCGGATGGATGGGACAATTCGTCAACGTCTCCGTGGACGATGCCGGTAACGGTCTCGCGGTGTGGGCCGATGCCAATGGCACCGAGATTCTGGGCAGCCGATACGATCGTGCACTGGACGCTTGGACAACGCCGCAACAGCTCCCGGGAGGAAGCCGCGGCAACGCCAACGGGCCACTCTCGCTTGCAATGAACGGTGCCGGCGCAGCCGTAGTTCTCTGGGAAGCTTGGCTGTCAGACGGTACCTGGGTTGCAAACGCGTCGAGGTTCTTGCCCGGCGACGGGGAAGGGACAGGCTGGCAGGCCCCTGAGACCCTGTTCCAGTCCACCACGTACTGGGATCAAGCGGTGGCGATGGACGCCGCAGGCGACATCATTGCTGTGGTGGCGGACGTATCGCCTGAGACAAGCGTACTAAACATGTGTCGCTACACTCCGGGGGAAGGTTGGGGCTCCGTCCAGCTCATCCCGACCATCGCTCCCGATTGGCCGGCGGGCCCAGCGCTTGCGATGAATGACGCCGGTCAGGCCGTGGTCGCGTGGTACAGCGCGGACGGCAGCGTGCGCGTCAGCCGTGCAGATGCGGCGGGAAACTGGCATTCCGCCGAGGAGTTGCGTGGCGCGACCGCCGGCGGCACGCCAACCGTACTTCGACCGTCGATCACCGCTGACGGACGGATCGTCGTCGTCTGGCGCCCGGAGCGGATCGGGGATCCGATCGCTGTCGCCAGCCGGTTCACACCGGGGGCAGATTGGGCGACTGAGTCGCTCCCCTTCATCGGACACTACGGGGAGCTTTACGACATGCGCTTTGTGGGGAACGAGTCTGGCCAAACCTTGATCCTGTGGAGCGAAGAGAATGACGTGTGGAACGGCCAAGGCTGGGACGCTACAGTGTCCGTCTACGTCGACCAAAGCTTGACCTTCTGACGGCGCGGTGATCGCTTGAGCTGAGGCTGAAAGCTTGCCGCGCGTCCCGTGGTTGCTCAAAACGTGATTCTCACTGAGACGCTTCGTGGCCCTCGCCTCCAGCCATCACTCTGACCCCTCCGCGGGGCGATTCCAGAGGATTCCTGCAGACTGCTGCGGAGAAGGTGACGCTATCGAGAGCGCTGTGGCTCAATGCTTTCGTGACGATTTGCGTGTCCGGACGCCACGTTAGCTGTTCACTGCCCGTCCTGTTCGATTCCCGGCACCGCCACTCAACCGCGCGGAGGCGCGGGGTTGGGGTCTTCATCATTACCGTTGGCTTTGCCGCATGATAACCACCTGGTGCCCGTGTTCGGACGGACGCCGGTAACCAGCACACTTGCCTTCGTACACGTTTACGTGTACGACGTAACTTGTGAAACGACGGGAACTGGAGGATCGCCTCAGGGTGTCGGGTTGGTCGTTCCTCCGGCACGGCGGCAACCACGACGTGTGGTCTGACGGGGAGCGACTGGAGTACATCCCGCGACATGCCGAGATTAACGAGTTCCTGGCGCGTAAGATTCTGAAAAAGGCGGCATCACCGAAGGGAGCGCGCTCATGAGGCTAACGGGACGAATCCGGAAGGACGGCAAGTTCTGGCTGGCCGAAGTTCCGATGCTCGACGCCATGACCCAGGGGCGCTCCCGCTCGGAGGCCCTCCGCATGGTTTCCGACCTCGTCGCGACCATGGCGGACAGGAAGGGTCTACATGTTACCGTCTTCCCGGGCGAGCGCGGCGCGTTCGAAATTGGCACCGATGACGTTGGAGCCCTCGTGGCTGTGATACTGCGTCGGCAACGTGAAAAGCATGGGTTGTCCCTCTCTGAGGTGGCGCACCGGTTGGGATCGCGTTCCAAGACCTCCTATGCGCGGTACGAGCAAGGGCGAAGCGTGCCGACCATCGAAAAGCTCTTCGAGTTGCTCGCCGCCGTTGCTCCCGGTGAGGACTTCGTCTTCCAGGCCATTTCACGCCATCGCTCGATGGCTGCCTGACTCTTGGCGGGCCATCACTGCGGAGCTTGGTGCATTTGGTGCAGGACCAAGCCCTCTATCGCACTTCGTCGTCCTCGTTCGGCCATGAATGGCCCACGCAATCCTCGTCGTTTCGGGGACTTTGCTTCTCTCTAGGGTCATTCACGGACGGTTGATGTACATGGTCGGCTCGATTCGATTCCCGGCGCCTCCACCATTTATCTACCCGAAATCATTCGGATTTGCTTGCGGAACTCCTGATGGTGCCAAACTGGTGCCACGCACGTCGAGGCTGTCTACGGGCCGAGCGTTGAGAAGTGCGATAGCGGAGTCCTTCGCAGCCGGCGACAGGTGCATGTACCTTTGGGTCATCGCCAAGGTGGAGTGGCCCGCCAGTTCCTGATCGCCTTTGCCGCCGCGCCCTGCATCGCGAGGTGCGAGCAGAACGTGTGACGCAGGATGTGGGTGCCGCCGTTCCTCACCGGTAGCCCTGCCCGGCGCTGGGCAGCCAGCATCCACAGTCGAACCACCTTGTTCAGCAGAGCATTCGCACATGAACTCTGAAGGTTTCCTTAACAGCCCATGCGTTTTGCTTGTGTTTCAGAATCGCGGGCGCGAGCGTATGGTCTGTCGCGCCGGGGGAACCGGCACCTAATCCTGCCACCGCTAAGAACAAGGGAGATGCATTCCATGTACAACGCAAAGGCTTACGCTGCGACGAGCGCCACGTCACCGCTTGCAGCTACGAAGATCCAGCGGCGCGACCCGACATCCCACGACGTCCAGATCGAGGTCCTGTTTTGCGGGATCTGCCATTCTGACCTCCACCAGGCCCGCAATGAGTGGAGCGCCATGCCCACCGTGTACCCGTGCGTCCCGGGCCACGAGATCGTCGGCCGCGTGACCAAGGTCGGCTCGGCGGTGACGAAGTTCAAAGCAGGCGACCTCGCTGGCGTCGGCTGCCTGGTCGACTCCGACGGCACCTGCCCGGAGTGCAAGGCGCACTACGAACAGTTCTGCCCGGGCGCCGTCTATACCTACAACTCGCCCGACAAGCATACGGGCAAGGTCACCTGCGGCGGCTACTCGGACAGCATCGTCGTGAACGAGCGGTTCGTCCTTGGTATCCCCTCGAACCTTGACCCCGCGGGCGCGGCTCCACTCCTGTGTGCGGGGATTACGACGTGGTCGCCGCTTCGTCGCCAGGGGGTCTCGAAGGGCAAGAAGGTCGGCGTCGTGGGGCTCGGCGGGTTGGGCCACATGGGCGTGAAGTTCGCCCGAGCCCTGGGGGCGCACGTCGTCGTCTTCACGACGAGCGCCTCCAAGGTCGACGACGCACTCCGCCTCGGCGCCCACGAGGTGGTGAGCTCGAAGAACGCGAAGGAGATGGCGAAGCACGCCGGTAGCTTCGACATGATCCTCGACACCGTTTCCGCCTCCCACGACCTTCACCCCTACCTCGCCGGCCTGAAGCGCGACGGCAACCTGACACTGGTCGGCGCGCCGGATCAGCCGCATGCGGTGTCGGCGTTCGCCCTCATCTTCGGAAACAAGAGCCTCTCCGGCTCGCTCATCGGCGGCATCCAGCCGACCCAGGAGATGCTGGACTTCTGCGGGGAGCACCGCATCACTTCCGACGTCGAAGTCATCCCGATCCAGAAGGTCAACGAGGCCTACGAGCGTTTGCTCAAGTCGGACGTGAAGTACCGGTTCTCGATCGACATGGCGTCGCTCAAGTCGTCGTAGCGGAAGGAGGCAGTCATGCAGAAGAGGAAGCTTGGAAAGAGCAACCTGGAGGTTTCGGCCCTCGGGCTCGGCTGCATGGGGCTGAGCTTTGGCCTCGGACCTCCGACCGACCGGCAGCAGGCCGTCTCGCTCATCCGCCTTGCCGTCGAGCTAGGCGTCACCTTCTTCGACACCGCTGAGTGCTACGGGCCCTTCGCCAATGAGGAGCTCGTGGGCGAGGCGCTGGCCCCGTTCCGGGACCGCGTCGTCATCGCCACCAAGTTCGGCTTCAAGGACGGAGACTCGAAGGTCGGTCTGGACAGCCGGCCGGAGCGCATCCGCGCCGTGGCCGACGCCTCGCTGAAGAGGCTCCGGACGGACCGGATCGACCTCTTCTACCAGCACCGCGTAGACCCGAACGTCCCAATCGAGGACGTGGCTGGAACGGTCAAGGAGCTGATCCGCGAGGGCAAGGTCCGGCACTTCGGCCTATCCGAGGCCGGTGCCCAGACCATCCGGCGAGCGCATGCTGTCCAGCCGGTCACGGCACTCCAGAGCGAGTACTCGATGTGGTGGCGTGAGCCGGAGAAGGAGATCCTGCCGACCCTGGAGGAGCTCGGCATCGGCTTCGTGCCCTTCAGCCCGCTCGGGAAGGGCTTCCTTACCGGTGCCATCGACGAGAAGACCTCCTTCCACAAGGATGACTTCCGCAACATCGTCCCCCGCTTCTCGCCTGAGGCCCGCAAGGCCAATCAGGCCCTCGTCGAGGAACTCGGCGCCATTGCGGCGGCCAAGCGAGCAACCCCAGCCCAGATCGCGCTGGCGTGGTTGCTCTCTCATAAACCTTGGATCGTCCCGATACCGGGCACCTCCAAAGCGCATCGGCTGCGGGAGAACCTCGGGGCCGCCGGGATCGAGCTGAGCTCCACGGACCTCGCCCGCATCGGGGAGGCGCTCTCCCGCATCCAGGTGCAGGGAGACCGATATCCCGCGCGATTGGCGGCGCTAGTCGGCCGCTGAGTCTGGGGAGTACCGGAGGTACCGCCATGGCCATCACCGAGCGGGCGCAGCGCGCTCACGACGCGCTGTTCCCCGGCCACGTCTCGACACTGAAGTTGACCGACCCCGAACTGGTCGAGATCTTCGACAATTGGGCCTTCGACGAGGTGCTGGAGGCGGCGCCGCTCGACGTGAAGACCCGCCTCATGGCCCAACTGGCGGCCATCGTGGCCTGCCAGGCGGTCAACGAGTACCGCGTCATGCTGGGCGCGGCGCTCGAGGTGGGCGTCGCGCCAGTCGAGGTGAAGGAGATCGTCTACCAGGCGGTGCCCTACCTGGGCATGGCCAGGGCGTTCGATTTCCTGCACGCCACCAACGACGTCCTGCGCAGCAGGGGGATCGAGCTACCGCTCCCGGTGCAGTCCACCACCACGCCCTCCAGTCGGTACGAGCGCGGGCTAGAAGCACAACGGCGAATCCTTGGCGCCAGGATTGACCAGATGCACGCGCAGGCGCCTCGGGACGAGGCCCACATCCAGCGATTCCTCACTGCGAACTGCTTCGGGGACCACGTGGCGCGAAGTGGCCTGGACCTGAAGACCCGTGAGCTCGTCACCTTTTCCATGCTGGCGGCGCTCGGCGGCTGCGAGGCCCAGCTCGCGGGGCACGTGGCGGCGAACCTGGCGGTGGGGAACGACCGGCCGGTGCTCCTGGCCACATTGACTCAGCTCCTGCCGTTCATCGGCTATCCGCGCACCCTCAACGCCCTCCGAGTGCTCGATGAGGCGGCGCCGCCGGCGAGCGCTCCATGACCAACGTCCTGATCCTCCGCGCCAACGGCCAGCTCGCGCGCAATACGACCGGCCTCTTCCTGAAGGACACCGATGCACGGCTGACGCTGTACCTCCGACGCGCCAGCCGGCTCGCCAACCCCGATCCGAACCGGGTCCGGATCATTGAGGGCGACGTGCTCGACCGGCCTACGCTTGAGTCGGCCATGGAGGGCCAGCACGTGGTGTACGCGAACCTCGCCGGCGCCATGAAGCAGCAAGCCGAGCAGATCGTGAAGGCCATGCACGCCGCTGGCCTGAAGCGGCTCATCTTCATCAGCGCGATGGGCATCTACGGCGAGGTGCCAGGGCAGACGTACGGTAGCGTGTTGGACCCGTACCGCGACTCGGCGACGATCATCGAGCGCTCGGACTTGGACTACACCATCCTGCGGCCCGGCTGGTTCACCCGGGACGCCGAAATCGCTTACCAGATCACGCAGAAGGGCCAGCCCTTCATCGGGCACGACGTTTCCTTGAACAGCGTGTCGGACCTCATTGTGAAGCTGGCGCTGACCCCGGGGCTAGAGGCCCGGCGCAGTCTCGGTGTAAGCCAAGGGTGAGGGCCAGAGGACGGTTGCAAACGCCCGGTCACCGTGTAGGAATACTTCACGATGGCTTTCACACCCCTCAATGCCCTGAGCGCCTTCCTCGCGGTCGCGCGCCGTCGCAGCTTTGCCGCCGCTGCCAGGGATCTCGGTGTCTCCACCTCTGCGCTGAGCCAGTCGGTGCGGCAACTCGAAGCACGCCTCGGCATCGCGCTCCTCACGCGCACGACGCGGAGCGTGGCCCTCACCGATGCGGGGCGGCGCCTCCTGGAGGACGCCGGCCCGGCGGTGGTGCAAGCCCTCGAGTCCCTGAAGACGGTGTCCGCCCAGGCGGGCGAGGTCACCGGTCGCGTTCGCCTGTCGGTGCCAACCGCGGCGGTTCCGCTCATTCTCGCTCGACTTCTGCCTCGGTTCGCGGAACGGCACCCCAGAGTCGAGGTCGAGGTCCAGGTCGAGAACCGATTCGTCGATGTCGTCGGCGAGGGGCTTGACGCGGGGATCCGGCTCACCGAGGCAATAGAGCGCGACATGGTCCAGGTCCGGCTCACCAGTCCGGGGCGCTTTGTCGTGGCCGGGGCACCGTCGTACCTAGCCAAGCGCGGGACTCCCCTGAAGCCCGAGGACCTCCTTCACCACGACTGCGTCGGCGTCCGCTCCTCCATGGACGGCAGCCGATACGCGTGGGAGCTGGAGCGCGGGAAACGGGTGTGGCGTGTGCCCGTCCAGGGCCGCGTCACCACCAACGACCCGGAACTCATGCGCCTCCTCGCCGTTGGGGGCGTCGGGCTCCTCTATACTTTCGAGGGACAGATCGTCGACGACCTGCGCAGTGAGCGTCTTCGACTCGTACTCGAGGCGTACGCAGCGGCCGTCCCGGGCTTCTTCCTGTACTTCCCGAGCCGCGCCCAGGTATCCCCTGCCCTTCGCGCGTTCGTAAGCGTGGCGCGCGAGTTGATGGCTGACGCCTCGCGAAAGAAGCCGTCGCGCTAAAGACTGGCAGCCCGCGACGGCTGAAGGGCTGGTGCCTCGGGGGCGGTCCGCGGTTGTCCACTAATGGCCATTCACGTCGAGGCGCGGCCTCCCACTGCTGAAGCCATTTAACGGCACGTGGGGATGACGCGGCCACCCGCAGGGAGCGGCCCAAAGCCCTGTTGGTGGCACGGGGGGCGGACTTGACTCGTCTCGAGCAATGGTACATATCGTCGGTATGTACTAAGGAGCTTTCCTTGGCGATGAAGGTGCGGAAGGCCAAGGTGTTCTGGACGGGTCGGAGTCAGGCGGTCCGCCTTCCAAAGGAGTTCCGCTTCGCCACAGACACCGTGATCGTCCATCGGAAAGGCGCGGCCATCGTCCTCGAGCCCGCTGATGAATGGCCAGCCGGGTACGTCGAATCGTTTGCCGGCGCGCCCGGGGACTTCGAGCGGCCGCCGCAGGGCAAGACCGACGAGCGGGAGAAGCTGGGGTGAGGCTCCTCCTCGACACCGATACCTGCATCTTCGCACTCAAGCACCACACGACCGTCCTCGAGAACCTTCTCTCGCAAAGCCGCGAGGACGTTGCCGTGAGCGTGATTAGCGAGGCGGAGCTCCGCACCGGCGCGGCAAAGAGCTCTGCGCCAACGAAGATGTTGCATCTCGTGGACAACTTCCTGCGGCCGCTGACCATCGTGGATTACACGTCCGCTGACGCCGCCTCGTACGCCCAGGTCCGCGCGAAGCTGGAGCGGGCGGGTACGCCCATCGGCCCCCTTGACGCCCTCATTGCTGCCCAGGCGCTGGGCCGCAAGCTCACCCTAGTGACGAACAACCAGCGAGAGTTCGCCAGGGTCCTAGGTCTTCGCCTGGAAAACTGGACCAAACCCGCGCGCTGAAAGTCCGTGGCAGTGCGCCGACGCGGGCTGCCCCGCGGCACACCGGCTGTTGGCGATGCGAGGAACCGCAAAACAATCGCTTCGCGCGATGTAGCTTCTCGGCCTCTGGTGCCAAACTGGTGCCGCGTGGCCGGTCTAGAGCCGTCCACTTCTGTCCGTTCATGTCGGGAGCGATATAGGCGGGGAAGGCCGGCCTACCAAGGGTTTGGCGAGAATTGGTGAGTGCCGTCGCCATGTTAGATGTTCACCCTAAGTAGAGTTCGATTCTCGGCGCCTCCACCTAATCGATGGATTTCGCTCAGGTTATATCGGAGGGAGTTGTCTCCCGGGCTCTCTCCAGAAGAAACGCCGTCAGGCAGTTCGGATGGCTGTGGCGCCCCAAGTTCGTCGCTACGACTTCCGGCAGGTCACGGCGCGATGAGGGCGAGCCGGGGGAAGTACGTCCTATACCGGCGCGGGTCCCTGGTTAGGAGCTGGTGGCCGGCGATGGCCGCGTGGGCGCCGATGTAGAAGTCGGGAAGCGGCGTCACGCGGCGCCCTCCACTCCTCCGATACGCGAGAAAGCTCTTCCCCGCGAGGAACGCCGCCTCGTACGGCAGGGGATCGCGGCGGTAGAGGTTGAGCGGTAGGGCTTCCTCCAGGTCCTCGACACGATCGAAGCCGACCGAGACCTCCGCGAAGACAATCGGGTTAATGACGAGCACCGACTCGTCCGCTGCACGGGCCAGCGCCTTCGAGGACCATTCGCCCCACGTGGGGTCGTTCGTAGCGACGTCGAGGATGACGTTGCTGTCGACGAGGACAGCCATCAGTCAGGGCGCGTGAACGCCATGATCTCGTCGGTACTCATTTTGACGGTCGCCCTACCACGCAAGCGGGCTACAGCAGCAGCACCACGTCCGCCGCGGCGGGGTGCCTTGGCGCGGCGCATGCGCACGCCCTTGGCGTCGAGCTCGAACTCCACCTCCGTGTCGGGCAAGAGCCCCGCCTTCTCGCGGATCTCAACAGGGATGGTCACCTGCCCCTTGCTCGTGATGCGCATGGCCCCTTCTCCTACTCTTACGTGTAAGAGTAATACGAGCCGCACGCTGGTGCAAGCTGGCCAGGAGAGTCGCCGCCTTCCCCTTTGGAGATGGCCGCGTGTGGGGGAGAAGGTCGTCTGACAACCTTGTTCTTTCGGCAGCCGCTCCTGCGTGCGGCCTCGAAGTCATCCGGAGCAGTGCGTCTCGTCCACCGGTGCTCGTGCTAGGCGAGCAGCCGAGCGCTCCCGGCTGGCTGGTGCCCGCCTGGTGCCCCCGGGTTGGTCCGATCTTGTGACACCGCTCAGCTTCGCGGGCCGCTCGGGGAGCTAGCTCGAGCTTCACTTGATCGCTCGTAGCCGCGCCCAGAGATCCTCTTCGCCAACGGCCTGCCCGGCGTCGAGCTCCTTCTCCGCTTCCTTCGGACCCGAGGCATCAGGCCGGACAGGGCCGTCATCACAGCCTGTGACACGGGCCTCACCGCCGCTGATGCCTTCTTCATCCTTCGCTACCTCGGATTCCCGGATGTCCGCGTCCACGACGAAGCTTGGGTGGTCTGGTCCGGCTCTCGGTGAGCGGCTCGTCGGCTCGTGAGCCTTGGCAGCACGGCGCCGTCTTTGTCCGCAGGTCGAGTGCGCTGCTACGTACTCCCGTCGACGTCTCGATCTTGTCGGGCTCAGGCCGGCCCCGCTGCTCCCGCGGCGCCCTGGAACTCTTCGATGACATCGGCCACGGCAACCCGGCGGTCGATCGAGCCAACGCGTTCCTCCAGCCCTTCGGCGCGCAGGATATCGCGCGCACTCGCGCGCGCCGCCACGAGCCGAAGGGGCACGCCTAACTCCACCAGAGCTGCCTGCAGCGTTGCCAGCATGCGCGCGCCGGCGAGGTCGACGACAGGTGATGAAGAGAGATCGAAAACCACTAGCTTTAGTGGTCCGGTGATCGACCGGACCTGCTGCCACACGGCGTCACGCACGTGCTCGACGTTGAAGTAGAGCAACGACGCCTCGACGCGGACCACCAGCGCACCCGGTACGGCCTCGTTGTCCGGATTGCGTTCCATGTCGGAATAGATCCGGGTTCCGGGGATGCGGCCGAGAAAGGCCACATTGGGGCGGGCGGCGCGCCGTATGAGCAACAGGAGCGAGACCACGACCGCCACCATCACGCCTTTCAGGATGCCCAATAGCAATACGGCGGCGAAAGCGACCATCGATACGCTGAATTCGAGACGGCTTACCCGCCAGACGTGGCGCAGCTCGGTGATATTGATCAATCCCTTCACCGCAACTAACACGATGGCCGCGAGCACCACGGTGGGCAGGTTCCTCAGCATCCCCGTCAGGAACATCAAGCACAGACCGATCGTCACCGAGGCGAAGATTAGTGCCAGCGGTGTCCTGGCGCCGGCCTTGTCGTTCACCGAGGACTGGGAGAGGCCGCCGGCCACCGGATAGCCCTGGAAGAACGCCGCCCCCAGGTTCGCCGCGCCCAGGCCGAGTAGTTCCTGGCGCGGATCGATTTCATAGCGGTTCGTCTGCGCCAGGGCGCGCGCCGCGGACACGCTTTCCACGTACGCGAGTAGCAGGCACGCGAAGGCCAGCGGTATCACCCCATCCACATCCCGCAGCCGCAACGCCGGAGGGTGGAAGTCCGGCAGGCCCTGCGGCAACGCACCAACCACCTTGAAGCCAAGAGCTCCCAACGACGTCACCGACAGCACCACGATGGAGACCACCACCACGAACAGCGCGACGGGGCGCCCTGGGAGGAATCTCTCCCCAAGCAGCAGCACCGCAAGCACGGCGAGACCAAAAGCCAGGACAGCCACGTTGGTATCTCGGAGTTGGCCGCCCAGGACGGCGACGCGGTCAAAGAAGCCTTCCCCGCCGCCCTTGACGCCGAACAATTTGGGCAACTGAGTCATGGCGATCGTCAGCGCCGCGCCAGCCTTGAAGCCGAGAAGAATCGTTTCACTGATGAAATCGACGAGGGAGCTCAACCGGAGTAGCCACGCCAGCAGGCACATGGCGGCCACGACAAGGGCGGTGAGCGCCGCAATGTCGGCCCACCGTACGGGATCGCCCGACGCCATGCCCGCCACGGTGACCCCGACGAGCATCGAGATCGCGGATGTGGGGCCAATCGCAAGCTGGCGCGAGGAGCCGAATAGCGCATAGAACAGGCCACCCGCCAGATAGCCATAGATGCCGTACTGGGGCGGCAGCCCAGCTAGCGAAGCGTAGGCGAGCGACACCGGAATCCCGTATGCAGCGAGCGTCACGCCGGCGATCGCGTCGTGCGCCAGCCACTGCGGCCGATACTCGGGAAGCCACTGCGCCGGGGGAAAGACCGCGCGCCACCCGTGGATCTGACTGCTGCCTGCGCGCTCACCTGCCGGTCGCGCTTCGACATTCATCGGGTCGCCTCTGCTGAATTCAGGGTTGCCATAACCACTCCCTCGTATCGGCGATGTCGGCAACTGCTCTTCAAGTTGGCTCCTCGTCCTTGCGCTGCGACCAGACCAGAACGCTCCAACTCAGAGCAAACAGCACTGCAGACAGGATCATGGCTAGTATCAAAGCAACCGCCCAGTTCAGCCTAGTCTGAAACCTGCAGCAGCCCCGTCATCCACAAGAACACGAAGAGCCCCCCCCAGCACCAGCCACGGTTCGAGCGCATCACTCTTGTGCCCCATTCATGGATGGATCCAGGCGTGCCTCCACCAACTCTTGACCCGCGTTCTCGGCCACACCGTGATCCACGCGCCTCATGCTTCTCTTCTTGGTAATCCTGGTCGCGTTCTCGGCATTCCTGATGCTTTACAAGAGCTACCAGGCTCGAGGATATCTCCAATTCCTAGGCCAGCAAGCGAAGCTGGGGACCTTGCACGCCATCTGTTCCGGGTGGGTGCGCCGTGATCAAGGCCATGCACGACGTGCGGCCGGACCCGATGCGGGATGCCGGACTGTACGTGGACTTGAAGCCTTGGCCAATCACCGCATCATGTGGTTGTTCCGCTTCGAGGTGGCGCGGGCGGTGCCTAGTCAACGCCTACGTCTCTGCACATAGGCTTCACCGGACAGGGCATCGAACAGGCGCCAATTGCTTCCTCGCAGCTCATCCCAGGGGACGTGGACGCGACGCGGCCTTGCACCTATCGCCTATCCCCGCCCGCGCCTTCGGAATGCCCGCCGCACAGTGTTCATCGCGGGATCAGCGAACTCGCCGTGCTCTCCAAGTTCTGCGGACGAACGTGAATCACTCCGTTGCGGGGGCTATCGATGTCCGCGATGAGGAAGAGCGTGACGGAAAGCGCAACCGGCAATATCGAGAACAATAGCACGCTCCTCCTCTGCGCACTGTATCCGACCAGCAAGTTCGAGAAGATCGCGATCGCGATCATGAGTACCCAAGCGCCTACGGGGATTCGGTTCCACCACGCCGCCTGTGTATAACCCTGCGTGTTCAATACGTCGTTCATGCCCGATACCACCAGAGCCGCCACGGGCGTTGGCTGAGCCAAGGCAGGCGCTGAGACCGCCGACCACATCTCGGCCTGAAGTCGCGTGGTTTGCTTGTCGATCTGCCGAAGCTGCTGCGCATCCTGGCTCACGTAGTACAGAATCCGCTGGTCGAGGTAGCTGCGGAGCAGCCCTCGCACCTTCGCCGCATCGGCGCTGGGCAACAGGTCTGCCCGAACGTACTCCGTCCCGATCGCGTTCGCCTCTTGCTCCTCGTAGTTCTTGCGCTGATCGTATCGGCCCACAGCCATCGAGAAGGTGAAGCCGATGATCAGGCCGAGCAGCGTCAAGGTTCCTCCGACGATCAACGAGAAGTCTTCCCCGCTCTCTTCGTTGGGGCTTCTTCGCCATGCGCGAAGCCTGGCGCCAAGCCATGCCGACAACCAGAAGCCGGCCAACGAGACCAACAAGACAAGCAGTGGACAGTCAAATGGATTGCGCATCACGATTCTCCTCCATCCGCCTCGACCTCCACCACGGAGTACCACAGGTCCAACACCTTCACCTTGCTGAACTCGGCCGTCTGCTCGCGGCAGGACCTGACACAGTCGAGGACCGCTTTGTGGCGGAGACTGCCACCTGGTCAATTTTCGGGGTCTCGCCACCCCGGAAAGGCAGGTCATCTTTGCCCTCATCGACCTCGACGAGACCCTCCCGGCGCGCTGGGGGTGGGATCTGAAGCGTCTTGCGACGAGCTTCGTGATCGTGAGCCGTGACAATGGCCTCGGAGAGTCCGACGGCCATTGCACGCGGATGCCGGTCGCCGGGGCGCCCGCCAGGTCCACCGCCATGGCGAGGGCCCGAGCCCCGGTAGAAGGTGGCCGGAGATTGAACCATGCGCCCGTGGCGAAGCGAAAGAAGCTCGGGGTGGCGCCCCTTGTAGGCCGTGAGTAACAGCTCCACTGGATCCGGCCGCTTGGCGGACGCCTTCCACTCCGCGTGCGAGTCGCGTGGGCAGGCCTCGCGCAGCCCCTTGCCCATTGCCTTTCGCCCGGACCGTGTAGGATGGGGCGCCGCCGTCGGGAGATTGCCTAAGTCACCTTGTTCGGGCTTCCTGATGGATGTGGCGCGCTTCTCTTGCATGGCACGCTCCTCGAGAGAGTTCCTCGCCAGTCGAAGGATTAGCCGAGGCTGTTCCCGACCAGAAGGTCGGCTGTGTGAGAATGGGCACGGGGGTCTGGGGCGGCGACGACGCATGACGCATGGGGATCGCCGGGTTACGTTCGCGTCAGGTGCGATCTCTCCAGAAACGGGGCCCAGGCGAGCGGAATGGTGGGGCGGGAGACAGCTGCCTGGGAGATCTAAGATGCCATGGTCAAAGCTATCACCCTCAACGGACCTTGAGATGGCCCTGCTCACCGGCGGTACGACCAGCCAATAGTGAACGAGATGTTGTAGTCGTTGTTGGAACCCGACTCGGGCGGCCGGCTGTCGTAGCTGTCGACGAGATTCAGCCCGACGTTGAAGTCGGTGAAGAGCTCATACTTCACACGGATGGTACCTTCGACGCGAACGCGCCCGAGGTCGGTGAAGTACGGGTAGGCCGCGAGCGAGATCCCTGCGTCGAGCTTCGGGCTGTCGTACCGGAAGGCATCCCAGGAGCCCCCCAGGTACCCAGTCAGGTACCAGGTAGGCTCACCGGTAGTATACTGCTCGCGGATCCCGGCGAGTCCTGCCTTTGCCGTCAACTCCATCGAGTTGTTCCGGATGGCAGTGTACGCCGCCCCGCCGAGCAAGCTGATACGGAGCTTCAGATCGAGCTCGCTGTTTTGCTCGGCACCGACGCCGAGCTGGGCCGTCCAGCGCCCGAAGTACAGGTCGCCGGTGAGCTGAACGGATCCGCTCGTCGCAGTGGAGACGTTGCTGCTGTCTTGCAGGTACAGGTTGAATTGGAGAGTCGAGCCCACGCGCGGGCCGCGGTAGGCAACAAGGCCGTCCGTGTTCAGCGTCACTGCGTTGTTTGCCTTGGCGAGTGCGAAGCCCAGGTCGAAGTAGGCGCTGAGCCTGCTAAAGAATTTGGCGTCGAGCGGGACGATGGAGACGATGTCGGGTATCGGAACCGTCGTTCCGTCGTCGAGCTGCACGGCGCCGGGTCCATCTCCTGGCGCATGGAGTGCACTGTAGTGCCTGACTCCGGCCGAGGTCTCGATCTCGTAGGTGTACCCGCTCGTCACCCGGACCACCTTGAGCCACTCGATGGAGAGCCGTCCCGCGTCGTCGGTCTTGTAGTCAAGCTTGCCGCGCGACAGCTCCATGATCTCGCCGTTGATGTTGTTCCCGTTCACCAGCACAACCAGGTCAGTCTTCTCCCTGGCGTCGGCGGGTAGAGCAGCGGCGATCGCGAGGAGCACGGCTCCCGCCCCGGCGAGGGGGGCACCCCAGCGTTTCCGTGTGCGTCGAGGGCTCAGGGAACCCATTCTGGCGTCGAGCGCCAGGAAGGATCTACCGGGAAGGTTGAACACGAGGATGGGCTCGAGTAGCAGCAGGTTCAGCTCAGGATAGCCGGCGTTCTACTACGGCGCCGACGGCGCACTCCAGAAGTTAGCCATCGCGTCCTCACCTCCGCCGAAGAAGAAGGGCGGGCTGAGGGGCAAGATCGCGGAATCCAAGAAAGAGGAGCTCACCAACGCCATGAAGCAGGCCGTGGACATCGTGAAGAGCTACGTGCCCCCCGACCCTGCGCTCATCCAGCGAGCGGTCGATGCGGGGAAGGCCTCGGTAGAGGTCTTGAAGCGTGGCAAGGTCGTCCGGCTCGTCTTCCGAGGCTATCGCCTCCCCGGTGACGCGCTCGGGATCACCCTGGACCTCGCGACCAACCAGGTGGCCGGCTTGAACGTCGCGAGCCACCTCGGCCAACCCTCCAATCCCGTGGACATGAACGCATCCATCGGCGTTCTAACGGACGGAACGACCTACATGAAGAATGTCTAGCTGGCCGTGAAGGCCCAGCGACTGGTCGTAAATGTCGCCAACTCAGGATACAAGAAGATGAGCGGAACGTAACCGCTACTAGAAATGGCATGCGGCGACGCTACTGCAGGCCGCCGATCCACCAACTCTCCGCTCTCGGGCGAGGCCGCACCAGAGCGCTCTGAGGTGCTCCGCACCGGCCCCAGTCACCGAAAGGATCCCTCCGTGAAGCGTCTCCTTTTCGCATCGGCAGCAGTTCTCGCGGTGCTCACCGTCTCGGGCTGTGCAAGCGCAAGCCTCACGCAACTGTGGCGGGATCCGAACTACCACTCTCGGCCTGTGAACCGCGTATTCATCCTCGCAGTGACACCCGGTCAGACGAAACCGGCCGAGTTCGAGAACGCGACGGCCCAAGCGCTCACCGCCAAAGGCTTCCAGGCCGCTACCGCTTCGAGCGTCTTTCCTGGCCGGCTCGATCAGATGAAGGTCCAGCAGTACGTCAACGACAACGGGGTCGACCTGCTCATCATGGAGCGCCTCTCCACGGAGGCTGCCGCTCCGGTCGCCGTCACCACAAGCCAGTCTAACGGCTGGTACGGTGCCTACGGGAGCACAACGGTCACCTCGACCACCGTCTCGCAGGGTACCAACGTGACTGCTCGTATCAACGTCTATGACGTTCGCACCGACCCCGACACGTTGATCTGGAGCGGAGAGTCCAACGCCGTCGATATGCAGGGGGCAGCTCAGTCACTCTCGGCTGCCCTAACCAACGAACTCATCAAGGCCCAGATCCTCGTCAAATAGGGGCCGGCCCGCCGGCTCGGGGCCCGCGCATCCACAGACCTTGTCGGGAGACAGGCGAAGTTGGCCGCAGATCAACGCTCATCCTGTGATGCACAACAACGACCATCCTCGGGAGCGTCCATTTGTGAGCAACAGAAACCAGCATTTCGAGCTTGGCACCGTTCGGCGGACCGGGAAGCGTGGATCCGCCGGGGCAGCCCCAAGGAACAGGGCTCCGGATTCTCGCGGCGCCCTTTTTCGGGATGCTCCGGCGCGGACCAACCCGTCCCCGGACCGCGCCACCCACGTCCCGAACCGGCGGCCTCAGCCGCACTCCGCGCGCGAGCGGATTGAAGGAGGAGCGATGGACCTGCACTCCCATCGAAGGCACTCGGCCCGCGCCACTGCCTGGATTCTCGCCTCCGCGGCGTTGCTATCCCCCTCTCCGGCGCGCGCATGGATCTGGCCCGAGCACCGGGACATCGCGGCCGAGGCGCTCCGCGAACTCCCGGCGGCGCAGCGCAAGACCATCGAGGACATGTGGGTAGGGGTGCGCGCGATCGGGGGCAAGCAGGTCTGCGAGAAACTCGTCGACGCTCGGGCCGAGCCGACCAACGTTCCGAAGGGCGAGTGGGACAAGGTCTGCGTCGACTACGCCTCCTTTCCCGCCCTGGCGGGCGACCACTCCTGCACCGCAGCGGAGCTCTGGTCCGACGCCGCCAAGGAGCTCTGGGCGGTGAAGGTGGTGTGGGTTGCGGCTCAGACCAAGGTGCGCCTCGCCAAGGCCAAGGACGAGGCCCAGCGTGTCGACGTGTGGAGCCTGTCGCACCTCGCCATGCAGGCCGTCGACCCGCATTACCTGACCCGGGCCGAGGGCAACAACGCGCACTTCCTCGTCCCGCGGGGTCCGGTGAAGGAGAAGGAGGACCTCGACAAGTACCTCGACCGGGTTCTGTCGCCGGACACCGAGATCAACGCCACCGGGCTCTACGCCGAGTACCACATGCTGGCCTTGCGCTACGCAGCCCTGTACCACGCGGCACCGGAGGCCGAGCGGGCCGAGCTCGGCGGCCGGGCGCTCCTGGCGGAAGGGGTGGCCCTCCACTTCCTCGAAGACTCCTTCTCCGCTGGCCACTACGCCGCCACGTGGGGCGGTGCTGCCTGGCAGAAGGGCACCCATGACCTCTACTCCACCATCGGTCTTACCACGATGACCTGGAGCGGCGAACTCTTCGCGAGCCACGGCGACGGCCACATGACCGAGGAGGACATGAAGGGGGCCGCGGCGGCCGTGCGCCAGAGCCTGGCCCAGGTGGCCAGCGCCGCCGAGGGGCGCATGCCGCTCTCGAGTGAAGGGCTCTCTCCCACCGAGCAGGTGGTCGCGAAGCTCAACTTCTGCAAGGCAGAGCACCTGCCGCAGGCGCCCGATGAGCCAGTGGCCCGCAGCGCCACCGCGATGGTCCTTCAGAAGTCCCCCGTCCCGGCAGGCGGGGCCGGAAGCATCCACCCTCCGAGGGCGCGCGCCGAGATGGGCCCGTTCGTCGGAGCGATCTCCAGTTACGCCTTCGGGCTCGCGATGGGCGGATACGACAGCTTCGACGACTCCCGCCCCCGGTCCGAGTTCGAGATCGGCGGCCGCGTCGGCTATGGGCTGGAGGGGCTCCTGACCGCGAACATGGACGGCCAGCTCTGGCTTGGAGCCGCCTTCGTTGCCGACACGACACAGCTCGACCTCGGGTGCACGTCCTGCCAGGGCGGGCAGCGACGGGACCCCGCGGTCCCGCGGGTCGGCGGAAGGGGGGCGCTCAAGCTCTCGCTGCGGATGCCCTACTACGTGATCCCGTTTGACCTCATCCTGGTCGCACCGGTGCTGATGCTGGCCTCCCCGCCGTCACTCCAGACGGTTGTCTTCGAATCGGCCATGGGCGGGCTCCTCGGCCTCCAGCGCAGGCTCGAGTCAGGAATCGGGTCGTTCCAGTTCATGGCGGGGCGGGAGATCGGCATCACTCTTTGGGGATACGTGGGGCAGACAAACCAGTTCATCGTCACCCCCACCACTGACCCGGCGACCTTCCAGATCGTCAACTACAAGTCCGTGGAGCTCGACTTCCCCGTCGTCGAGTACGTGCCGCCCCGGGTCTTCGCGACCTCGCTCGCCCTCGCCACAGAGTTCCAGCTGGGCTTCATGGTCGAGTTTCCCCAGGGCGCGACCAATCTAAGAACCGGCCCCTATGACCTCGGGGCGAGCTGGAACATCTACCTACGGTTCCGGCTCGACGCCCGTAAGTACTTCGGCGGGTCTCCCGACTAGCTCTCGGCCCGCGAAGCCAGTCTGCGCGGACGCGGCCCACGTCACTCGTGTCGTGCGCGACCGGCCGCGTCCAGTCCACGCACTGGTCGCTTCGGCGCGCATCATGCCCAGGGGACCGCCTCGGCTACGACGCCGTGCTCGGGGCAGGCGAGCCGGCAGAGCACCGCTCGGATGACGACGCGCCACTTGCCGAACGAGACGTGGCGCCGTTCGCGGCCGTGGCGGTCGTAGCTGGAACGGGTCGAGAAGGTGCAGCGTGGACAGCGGTGGCGGCGGTGCCGCGTCGCCACGTCTACGGCGATCCCAGTGGGTCCGAACTCGGCCCCATGCACGAACGCCGCTTGCAAATCGAGCAGCCTGTTGAATACCGTAGTGACGCGCACTGGCCTCCTCGTGCCTTCGAGTTCTTGCAACGCACGGCGACCGGGAAGGAATGTCATGGCGTACGAGGTGGATTTCGATAACGTATCTCCGATCGGGCTGGAGTCGTCGCCGGTGGCGAGCGCGCTTGCGGGCTTGCGCGCTAACGAGGCCCGTTATTTCAAGAACAAGTACGACCACGTCTTTGCGGTCGAGGCGGCGAGCAAGGCCCAGAAGACGATCGATTGGGTCCACCGTATCCTGAAGGAGGAGCGCTCCCTCCTCATCGAGTCCCGCCCCCTCGAGGCGACGGCGTTTCAGGTCGCGAACATCCGCATCGCGTACGTGTTCTACGAGAGCGGCCTCTCGATCAACGTTATGTACACAATCGACGACAAGAAGAAGCGGGCCGTTGGCTTCAAACTCTCGGAGGGGATGGAAGTACCGGCCGAACTCGCGCCACGCTTCAAATTTGCGAGACAGAAGTCAAGGTTGGCCGGCACCATCCGTGGATCCTTCTTCGTGATTAAGGGCGAGTACTGACAGCTACTCGTGCTCGCCAGCGGCACGATCGTTTCTGGGCAGGTTCTCACCGCGCCGATCCCGGACAGTCTGGGGCACCCGCGCGGGCGAGACTGGCTATGCCGAGACGCTGTTCTTGAAGAAGAAACGGGAAGGCGTTTCCTTCGAGATAGTGAGATTGGACCAGCCGATGTTCACGCCTGTGCCGAGAACGTGGTTGGAGCTGTAGAGGCCGAAGTACCCGCCCGTCGAGTCGCAGGGTCCGGACCAGCTATTGACGGCAACGCCATCGCGAGCGCCTGGTGCACGTCGAGCGAACGCCCTTGATGACGAGTTGATGGCACTGGCCGGTCTGGAAGGCGACCGGTGCCGACGCCGCACCGGTGCGACTATGGCTCCATCGAGATTCGGCGGATGATCCGGCCCGTCGGCGCCTAAGGCGGCGGCCGTGCGAGGCCGGGCGTCACGAGCGACCCGTCAGTGACGATCCGCCCGTCACGGACGGGACCATGTGGCAGATCTCCTACGGGCGGCTCATCTGGGAGCGAGTTCGCCATACCAGTAGGCCGCGGTCACGCCTCCATCCATGAGGAAGTCGCTCCCCGTGATGAAGGCGCCCTCGGACCCCATCAGCAGCGCCCCGACCGTACCGACCTCGTCCGGCGTCCCGCCACGCCCGGCCGGGCAGAGCTCAATCATCCGCCGATACCCGGCGCCGCGCGGGCCGGTCAGCTCGTCTCTGGCGAGCGGTGTGAAGATGATGCCCGGGCTGATGGTGTTCACCCGCGCCCCGCGCTTGCCCCACCTCACTGCCTCCGCCATCACTCTCAATACGTTTCCTCGCTTCGCGAGCTGGTAGGCGTGAAGGGAGTCCTTCACCTGGTCGAGCTGGAGCATGGGGAGCCCCAGCAGCTCGTCAGCTGGGGTCGTCGCCAGCGCCTTATCTTGCTCGGCCGTTAGCGCGCCCAGGCGGTGGCCGGACTGCGAGGCGATCACGACGCCGGCGCCTTCGCGCGCAATGACCTTCCCGAACTCCTCGAGAACCATGGCCGTGCCCTTCAAGTCGACCGCAAGGATCGTCGCCGGCGACGCCTGCGTGGGGGAAACCCCGGCGGCGTGGATGAGGCCGGTGACGTCTCCCAGTGCCGTGGCGGTCTGAACGAGCGCGCAGACCGACTCGCGCAAGGAGACGTCGATGGTCGCGGTGACGACCTCGAACCCGGCATCACCCAGCACCTTCGCGGCCGCCGCCGCGTTCTCGGGGCGGAGGTCCGCCAGCACGACCTTCTTGCCCGCGCTAACCCGCCTAGCAATAGCCTGGCCGATGGACCCAGGCCCGATGACGACGATGACGTTGCTCATGCCCGATTCCTCCCGCTTGAGGCCGAGGCCTGCTCAGGGCCGCCCCGGTATTGCTCGTCCGTCACTTTCTCGAGCCAGTCGACGGCCCGCCAGGCTACGAGCGTCGCAGCGACGACCCCTGCGAACGCGGCCTCGAATGTTGCCGTGTTCCCAATCGGTCCGAGAGGATGCGATCAGGCCCAACGGGATCCCGAGCGCCATTGCCGCGCGGACGGTGGCGGCCGCCCGACCGGCGTGGAGCTTTCCACCGGCGTGCAACGCCAACGCCTGGCCGGCGACGAAGACGCACGCCGAGCCGGGGCCGTGAAGCAGGCGTCCGGCAAGAAAGAAGAGGCCCGGGTGACCGGTGGTGATCCCCAGTGTGTAGAACAACATGACCACGCACTGGAGGAGGAGGCCCGCGACGAGCGTGCGCCTTCCGCCGAACCTGTCGGTCATTGCCCCGAAGAGCGGACTCGCCACCACGCCCGTGGTGCGGTTGGCGGCGAGGATCGCTCCGATGAAGGGGAGCGGCAGCCCCGCGCGGAGCCCCACGATCGGCAGGATCGGGAAGGCGATACCACCAGCGACGCCCGCGAGGAGGACACCCGGGGGTAATGGCTACCGAGGCCCGCAACCGGTCACCGGCTGGGTTCTCCACGTCTCTCATGGGATGCGACCAGGTCGGCGAGCGGCTGCCAGGAAAGGGGCGCGCGCAATCCCTCGCTCTGCAGCAGAAGGCTGCGGGCGCCGGGTTACCCAAGGTCCTTCTCCTCCAGCTGGTCCGCGGAGATGGCGTCGGCCTCGTGGTCCCGGGCCCGCGCCTCCGCCCTCCCCTTCCGGTACTCCCGGTACCACTCGCTCGCGGTGATGAGCGCCATGACCTCGTTCGTGCCCGTCCAGATCGAGGCGAGCCGGAGGTCGCGCACGATGCGCTCGATGGGAAAGACGTCCGTGTAGCCGATGCCACCCATGACCTGCATCGCGTGGTGAGCTACCTTCTGGCAGACTTCGGTGACGAACTTCTTCGTCTCCGAGACGAGCCGGCGAACAGTAGCCCGGTCGGCGCCGGCGTCGACTGCGCGGCTCGTTGTGTCCACCATGGCGCGCGCCGCGTCGAGCAGCATGGCCGCCTCCGCGACTTGGAAGCTCACGCCCTGGAACTGGCTGATGGCCTGACCGAATGCCTTTCGCTTGAGCGTGTACCCGGTCGCGATCTCGAGCGCCGGCCGCGCAGCTCCGATGGTCATCGCCGCGGTCCCGAGTCGCTCGGGGACCATCATGGTGTCGAAGACCGCGGCTCCGCCATGGAGCTGCCCCACCACGTTCTGCCGGGGCACGACCACGTCGCGGAATACCATTCGTCCGGCACCGCCCCCGCGGCAACCCATGAGCCCGTAGAGGTACTTGGTCTCCACACCTGGGCCCCGATCCACTATGAGGCAGCTGATCCCCTCGTGCGGCTTCGCGGCCGGATCGGTCCGCGCGTAGACGAGGAAGTAGTCGGCAGCCTCGGCGCCAACGATGAAGCGCTTCTGGCCGTTCAGGACGAAGTGGTCGCCGCGGAGCTCGGCGACCGTGCTGGTGCCGAAGAAGTCGGAGCCGCCGCGGGGCTCGGTGAGGCACTCCGCCGCGAAGATCTCCCCGCGTAAGAGTGGCTTCACGTACTTCTCGCGCTGCGCGTCGGTTCCGTGTAGGACGATGGCGTCGCAGACAAGTTCCGCGCCCACGCCGAAGACACAGGCGAAAATGTAGCCGAGCGTCCCCACCTCCTCCATGACCAGCGAGGTGGCGACCCAGTCCATGTCCCGCCCTCCCCACTTGCTCGGGTAGCGCACACCCATGAGGTGGCGCCGCCCGGCCTCCCGCAGGAACTCGGCGGGGAATCGGATCTTGTCCTGATCCATGTCGAGGATCATCTGCCGGGGGACCCAACGCACGAGGTCGCGCACTTCCTCGCGCAGCGCGCGCTGCTCCTTCGTGAGCAGGAAGTCGAACATGGCATCCCCCGGGTCTGGACGCAGAGGACTGTAGGAAACGAGCGGTGAACAATCAAGGTTGGCGGCCGGCTGCCGATTCGGCAAAGTTCCCGAGCTCTGCGTTCCTCGTCGGGCGAATGATGGTGCCGGTAGAAATTCGACGGCGTGGAGCTAGCGGGCCGCCGGCAGCACCGACAGCGCCGCCCCAAGCGCCCCGACCAACTGCGGTTCGGGCAGCACCCGGACCGGCCGACCCATCGCCTCTCGAAGCGCCCCCACCATGGCGCCGTTCAACGCCACCCCGCCGCTCATCAGCACCTCGTCCCCCGCGTGAGCACCCCGGGCCAGCGCGACGACGCGCGAGGCCAGTGCCACGTGCAGCCCCTTCACGATCCCCTCGAGCGGCTCATCACTCGCCACGAGCGAAATGACTTCGCTCTCGGCGAAGACGGTGCAGGTGCTCGAGACCGGGACCGGACGCCCCGCCCGGGCCACGAGCGCGTCGAGCCCCTCGAGCGGCACCTGTAGCCGTCCCAGGATCACTTCCAGGAAGCGGCCGGTACCGGCGGCGCACTTGTCGTTCATAGCGAAGTCCACCACCTCGCCCGAGGGGCCCATCCGGATCACCTTGGTGTCCTGCCCGCCCATGTCGACGACGGTCCCGGAGCGCCGGACGAGCGCGAACGCTCCCCGGGCGTGACAGGTGATCTCGGTGAGCGACCGGGCGCCCGGGACGCGCTTACGGCCGTAGCCGGTTGCGCCGATGGGGAGCTGCCGGCCGGCCGTCGCTAGGACCTCTTCCACGAGCCGTTGAACCTGCCGCTCAATGCGGGGGTCGGTGGGCTCGACGCGCCGGGCGACGAGCACCCCCGCGTCGTCGATCGCCACCACCTTGCAGGTGGTCGAGCCGACGTCCACGCCGATGGCTGCGCTCCCGCTCACGAGAAGCTTTCCATGAACGCGGTAATCCGGTTCGCGGCCAGCTCGCTGGCCCAGGAGCGCGGGTCGTTGTGGTCGGCCTCGAGAAGCAGCGTCCTGATCCCGAGGTCGCTCGCGAGTCGGTCTTTCAGGTCGACCTGCCCGATCGAGTAGGGCTTGCAGGAGCGGTCACTGTGGAGGACCGCGCCGTCGGCCTCGAACTCCCGCCCGAGCCGCTCGAGCAGGCGCAGCTTGTTCGGCAGGTCCCGGTTCAGCATAATCTGCGAGTACGATCGGGCCGCGGAGGGGAGTGGGTCGGACGGGTCGATGAGGGAGGACGCCTCGGCCCAGGCGTTCGTGTAGGTCGTGCACACGAAGTTGAAGCCCTGCGAGGCGAGCAACGTCGTGATCTCCCGGGTGGCGTACCAGACCGGCAGGTTGTCCCAGAGCAATCGGTGTCGCTCCTCGCCGCGCAGCCCGCCGATCCCCCGGGCCACCCGGTCGCGCAGTTCGTCGAGAAGCATCCGGTAGTAGGCGTTGCAGGCCTCAGTCCCTCGCAGCGCCACGACCGGTCCGAGGTGGAAGAAGCCGTCGACGCCGGTCCAGGGCGCCGGGCGGTTTCGGGCTGTCTCGAGGCACTTGCCCCACAACTCGCTGCCCTCGCGACTCAGGCGCACCGTCTCGGAAAGGGCCTCCCGGTCGAGGGGTCGGCGCGCCACGCGCTCAGCGACCGCGATCGCTTCCTCCAGTTGGTCCACCACGTACCGGGCTTGATGGGGGGCCGGCTCGCCGTAGATGAACGGCGTGTCGATGAGGACGAGCGGCACGCCGAACCGGCAGGCCAGGTCCCGGTACCAGTAAAGGACCGTCTGGCAGATGTTGGTGCAGCAGGCGAGCAGGTCGGGACGGGGCAGCCGGCCGGCCGGAGACCGGCCGGTCTCCAGGGAGCCGAGGTCCGAGCGCACGTAGCTGCACAGGTCCCGCGAGTAGCCCTGCGCCTCGACCGCGTCCGAGAGCTGAGGGACTATGCGCTGCACGCCGCACATGGCCGCGTGGTTCTCTGGGTAGACCGTGTGGAACCCGAGGGTCCGCAGCATCTCGACCGGGAAGCCGCTCGTCACCCAGGCCACCGGAACCGCCCCGTCCGCGTATCGGCCCCCGTAGTAGTGGACCATCATGAGGTGCTTGAGCGCGCGCAGCGACTCGAGCGGCGGGGCGAACGGAGTCTGTCTCGCCGGGCGCCTCCGACGCCGGTGACGCCAATCGTCGAGCGCCGCCAGGAACGGACCCACGGCTCGGGCCGCCACCTCGTACTGCGCACGACGCAGGATCACGCCGCACCTCCCGCCCCGGAAATCATCTCGACGAACGCCTCGATGCGTGTGACCGCCTGTCCGGAGAGATGCCGCTCGAGCTCGCCCTCGAGGTAGAGGAGGGGGACGCCGCGCACCGCGAAGGTCTTCCGGATGGCCGGGACGTCGAAGAGCTCCGGCTCGCAGAACTTCACCACGTGGACCACGACGCCCCGGGCGCCGCTCCGCTCCGCCAGCGCCTGAAGATGGCGCATCCGCGCGGCCTGGTCGGACGAGCGGGTCGGGCAGGGCGGTGCCGCCAGCTGGCGCTCCGCGAGCGCCTCGAAGGGATTGCCGGCCGATGCGCCCCCGCCGCGGACCACCCGTCGTCCCACGGCGGCGTAGTCGTCGGCAGCGACGAAGGCACCGGCTCCATTCAGAATCGCGAGGATGGCCGCGGGCTCCGGCACGTACCCGGTGACGAGAACCGGGATGCGGGCATGCGGAGCCCCGGTCCCGAGCAAGGCGCGGGCAGCTCGAAGTTCGGCCAGGTGCTCCTCCGGCCAGAGCCACTCGCCGCGGCGGAAGATGGCATAGAGCTGCGGGTCGTCGAGCGGGAGGGTGGCGCGCCCGTCGAGGAGTGCGGCGCGCTGATCGTCGATCTCCCGGTGGAGGGCGATGGCCGCGGCGAGGCGCTCCGGGTCAAGCCGGCGGCCGGCCACATCCTCGAGCCGGGCCGAGAAGGTGCGCAACTCCTCCACCAGGAAGCGCCGTGCGCTGGGGCGGCTCGGGTCCTTCGGATGCAGGAAAGTGAGGGTGGGCTTCCTCCAACCGCCGAAGTCGGAGACGAGCGTTGCCAGCTGCTGGATGGAGTCGCAGGTGTGCGGGAACAGCGCCGCGTCCACCACATCGGCGTCCCCGGAGGCGAGGAAGGCGAGGGCGTTTCGGACTACGGAGCAAACGTACGGCTGGATGCGGCCGGCCGCGTCGCTTCGCGGGGCGCCGGGGGGTCCCCAGACCTCCACCGCGAGGAGGTCGAGCGCGGTGAGGAGCTCCTTGGGGTAATGGATTGGCAGCACCGCTACTGACCGACGGCCGTGCTCCTCCCGCTGCCGCCGGATATATGGCTCGCGCGTCATCGGCCCGAAAGACTAGTCGTTCGCGCCACGAAGGCGAAGCACGGCTTTCGCGCTCCCTTGCCTTCGCCCTGGCAGCGACGCGCCGGCGCTCCGAGAGCGGCTCTCCGCCGGTCCATCCACGTCAGCCATGTCCTCGGCCTTCTTCGGCTTCTTCGGGAACGCTCTGGTGACGCGCCGCACGACGGTCGCTACGTGCTTGGGAATCGAGCCGCGATAGCCGGCGCGCATCTCAAGAACGCCTCGCGCGATCCGAACTCACCGTCGGCGAGCGGTCGGCAGATTGCTGGAGCCTCGTTCAATCCCTGGGTGGCCCAAGGGCATCGGACCAGGGCGACTCGGGCGCCGGCATCTCGGTCGCGGCGCCTCCCCCCGCACTTCCATCCTCCCGGGCCGCGGCTCGAGTCGAGCCCGCCAATCATCGTTCCCGTATCGCGCAATTGGTTGGTCTCCTTGTTCCCCGTGGCCTGGGTCGGCGGGTAGGCCGTGGGGGAAGCCTCTGCTCTTCGGCAATCTCTGCCCGGTTCTGGGCGCGTCGCGCGGCGAGGTCTCCGGCCGCCTCGCCGATTGGGGCCGCAGCGCCTTGGGAGACTCGACCGAGTCCCGGTCTGGCGGGCCGGATGAGCGGGGCGGTGGACTCGCGGTAGGGTCTTCTCCCGGGTCGCTCGCAAGTACCTGTCCCTGGGTGGCGCGACCATCATTCATGGTCCGCACCTTCGTCTGGACTCCCCGGCGCCGTGACCGAAGATGTTGCACTTGGAGACCACCCCGAATGTTGCCACTGCGTTCGCTCACCCCCGTGAAGCTCATCGGGCAGACCATCGCGCCGTCGGTGCATGCCCTCGTGCCCTTCAGCGTACTCAAGAAGCACCGGGCCGTTCCCTTTGCCTATGAGGCTGCCCGGTATCGAGGGCGCGGGACGCTCGTGGTTGCCATGGCCGACCCAGACAATCTCGCCGCCCTCGATGAACTCGCCTTTGCGTCCGGGCTCGCGGTGCGCGCGGTCCTGGCAGACGCGGGCGACATTTGCACGGTCCTCGGGCTAGGGGGCGGCGCGAAGGCCACGCGCGAGGAACCGCCGCCTGACATAGCCATCGAGCCCATCGAGCTCGCGGCCAGCGACGACGACCCGACAAATCCCGGATGGTTCCTCCCGGTCGCCGACTCGCGCTGCCGGTAGCAGCCGCACCACGCTTGTCGGTGCGGCAGGGGCAGTGCGAGCAGTCCCCGACCAGCAGTCACACGCTGCGTTGAACCGCTTCGGGAAGTTCCTCTGGCGGGGGAACAGACCTTCCGCCGGAGGCAATCCAGGAATGCCCTCACCCTCGTGGCAGGGCGGGCCTCCTCCCCGTCCGTGCACTTGACGGCTCGGAGGCAAGTAGCCCAGCCGCCCTGCCGAGTGCAATGCTAGGTAGGTGAACATGCCCGAGCACGACCGACCCCGCGGGCTCCCGGCGATACTGGCATGGCTTTACCCGCTGTCCTATGCCCTTCACATCGCCGAGGAGTTTTGGGCGCGGGAGGGGTTCCATCGCTGGCTGGCACGCGTGACCGGGCAATCGGTGACGTCGCGCGCATTCTGGAGCTTGAACGGCATCTACTGGACTCTCATGGTGCTCGTCGTCGCAGCGAACGCGCGGCGTCCCAGACCCTGGGTGCTTCCTGCACTTGCAACCATCGTCATCGTGAACGGCGCTGGGCACGCGATCGGCACGGCCGTCACCGGGATTTACTCCCCTGGGCTTGTGACCGGAGCCGTTCTCTGGATTCCTCTCGGCGTCTGGACCTTGATGGAGGAGCGGCACCGCGCAACGGCGACCGGACTCCGTCACGGCATTCTCGCCGGGCTCGCAATCCATGCAGCCGTCGTGGCCGTGGCGGCAGCGATGCTGCATTTCCGGTAGGAACGCTCTCCACGGGCCCGCGCGTCCCCTGCTTCATGCCGCCTCGAGAGGGACGTCGCACGACTCCACGCTCTGGTTCCTTCGGTACCTGGGCTCGCGCCCCGCACCAGAGCAAGGGGCCTTGAACGAAAAGGAGCTGCGCGCGGAGCCGGCGCGGGGCGGCTGGAGGCTGCCTTCCCTCCTGGGGCTCGACCCGAGCGGGCAACGCGCCAAGGCCCACGGCTTCGCCGCGGTGCTGGACATCGACGTCGTCCGGACTAATGCACCGCGCAGAGAAAGACCACAGGCGGGCGAGAGGCTCGCCACGAGGGTTGCCTAGCGGCCCGTGGAGAGTAACAGGAGATGAAAGCCCCTGGCGTTGTAGCAACCCTCAAGGAGTGCCCGCCCATGAGTGTCAGAACCACGCGCACCGTCGGCCTGCTCCTCTTCCCTGATTTCGAGCCTCTCGACGCCTTCGGGCCAGTTGAGGCATTCGTCATCGCGGAATGGCCCGACTCCAAACCGGGCGACCCAGGCCCGTTTCGAGTGGTCACCGTGGCTCAGGCGGTCGCGCCGCTAGCCATGCGTGGCGGGACGCGCGTCGTCCCCGACTACGACCTGACCGGCTGTCCACATCTCGACCTACTACTGGTTCCCGGCGGCCCCGGGACCCGTGCGGAGTATCGCAACCCGGCGCTTCTCAGGTTCATCAGTGCGCGTTCCAGGGCGGTGCAGGTCCTCGCCTCGGTCTGCACCGGGGCCGCCCTCCTTGCGAACGCGGGCGTGCTCGCGGGATTGGAGGCGACCACCAATCGGCGCGCCTTCGGATGGGTGGTCTCGGTGTCCCCTCCCGACGTGCGCTGGAGTCAGGTACATCGCTGGGTCGACGCCGGGCTCGTGGTGACGTCCGCTGGCATTTCAGCGGGTACGGACATGGCGCTGCACCTTGTTGAGCGGTTTATCGGAGAGGCCGCAGCCAAGGCGGCTGCCGTTCGGATGGAGTATCGATGGGAGCGGTGAGGCGCGAGACCTCGGGGGTCGAGGTCGAGAGACTGGGCGGAGTCCGTCATGGGCGATTTGCTTCCGGGTTTTGGCGTCTACGAGATCGCGACCTCGGGCGCGCGCATCCATGCGCGCGTCGGCGGGAAGGGGCCGCCGGTACTCTTGCTTCACGGTTACCCGCAGACGCACGCGATCTGGCACCGCATTGCCGCTCGCTTGGCGGAGCGCTTCACCGTCGTGGCGACCGACCTGCGTGGGTACGGGGATAGCGACAAGCCGGCGAGCGCACCAGATCATTCCCCCTACTCCAAGCGATCCATGGCCATCGACCAAGCGGAGGTCATGGCGCACCTCGGGTTCCACTCCTTCCACCTCGTCGGCCACGACAGGGGCGGCCGCGTCGCCCACCGACTAGCGCTGGACTACCCGGCGCGGGTCCGCTCGGTCACCGTGCTCGACATCGCGCCCACCCGGCACATGTACGAGAGGACCGACTTCGCCTTCGCGCGCGCGTACTACCACTGGTTCTTCCTTATCCAGCCAGCACCGCTTCCGGAGCGGCTCATCGGCGCTGCTCCCGGGTTCTTCCTGCGAGAGAAACTGGGGAGAGGCTCAGCCGGATTGCGTCCCTTCTCCTCAGAATCGATAGCCGAGTACGAGAGGTGCTTCGACGCAGAGATGATTCACGCGAGTTGCGAGGACTACCGAGCTTCTGCGAGCATCGACCTCCAGCACGATCGCGAGGACGAGGACACTCGCCTAGAGATGCCGCTGCTCGTTCTTTGGGGTCGACAAGGCGTGGTTCACAGGTCCTTCGACGTGTTGGGTGCGTGGCGTGATCGGGCAACGGCAGTAAGCGGCACGGCGCTTGATTGCGGCCACTACGTCGCAGAGGAGGCGGCGGACTCGCTGCTCCAGCAACTCCTACCCCACCTGGAACGCTGAGCCAGAGAGCGCCGTCGCGCGCACGCTCCGCGGCTTTGCAGGCCACGCCCGAGAGCACGAGGAACTTGTAGTAGTCGCGGCGCGGCCCGCTCGCGACATCGATGTCGTCCTGAACGCGGCAGATGCGGTTGCGATAGCCCGACGCGAAGAACCGCGTCCGAATGCCTTGGTCTCCTACGGTGCGGACGGAGGAGCGCGCTCCCTTCCGTGCGGGCTCGATACTCGGGCGGCACGTCAGTCCGCTTCCCGCGCTCGCCAATGCGCCGTTGCCGCGCGAACGAGGGCATCGGCGAGAGACAGGGGGCCGGACCTGATCTCGTCGGCATTGACGACGATGGCATCCTCGCACGGCTCGCTCCTCGACTCCCCGACCGGCGCGACAACCAGGACTGCCGCCGGAACCAGGGTGCGAACCCAACGGACCATAGCGCGGACCCGACTGTGGTTCGCTCGTGCCGTGACCACGACAACGACAGCTCGCTTGGCCATACCGGTCTCAACGACCCGAGCGACGAGTGGATTCCCGTCTCCGCACAGTTCACATCTCACGGACGAAGGGCTTGGCCGCCGATCCAGGCTTGATGGGCGCCCGGCCCGCAGGGGCCGTCCCGCAGGGCGCCGTGCCGACGCGACGGGTGTCGCGCCTGCCCCCTACGAGGAGTATCGGCGCACCGCTGCGAGAACGTCCCCGACGTGGAATGGCTTTGGAAGGTAAGCCGCGACCTGGAGGTTGTTTGCATAATCGGAGAGGACAACCACCGGGACGTCCGAGATGGACGGCTCGGTCAGCTGCAGTTCCCTGAACTGCCACCCGTTCATGACCGGCATCACTAGGTCGAGCAGGATGAGGTCCGGACGGTTGACCTTCGCAATCGACAGGGCCTCCACGCCATTCGCGGCAGAAGAGACCTGGTATCCGGCGTCCTCGAGCACGTCGACGATCAGTTCGCGAAGTTCCCGGTTGTCCTCGACTACCAGCACTTGCTTGGCGGGAGAAGCGGCCCCCCTCGACTCAGGCTTCGAAATCCGTGCGCGCCTCACGATCCTATTCGCGCACGCGGAGGGCCGAATGCAAGGGGCTGGTTCCTCCTACACGTCGGGAAAGACCACACACGTTCCCGGTCGAGCCCTGGCGTAGCATCGGCCGCGTGAGGCTTTATGCGGCGCCACCGGAGGCATCACCAGACCCCGGGCACAAGGCGGTAGCGCACCTTGCCGCGATAGGCTTCGTAACCATCCAGGTCGCGCGTGAGTACCTTCTCCTCCCCCGCGATGCGCACCATGAGCAACAGCACCAACCCGGCGCCAAGCAAAAGCCCCCAGGAGGACCCGAGCAGAAGCGGACCGCCGAGGAACATCATGCTGGCACCGAGGTACATCGGATGGCGCACCAGGCCGTAGACGCCCGTGGAGACCACGTGATGCCGGCGCTCGTGCTGGATGCGCACCAGTGGCGACAGGAAGGTGTTGTCGGTGAACGAGCGGAAGAAGAAGAATGCCGCCGCGAGGAGCAGGATGCCGCCGACCGCCTCTACCCCCAGCGGCAGGCGCGGCCAACCGAGGCGCCTCCCGAGCGACGGCAGGACAATCCAGCCGATGAATCCCAAGAACAACCCGTAGACGATGAACTTGTCGGTGCCCGATTGGCCGCCACTGCCTGGCTGGCGGTAACGTTCCGCCAGCAACGCAGGGTCCCTGCGGAAGAGCCACCCGATGCATGTGGCGCACAGGACGAGGAACCAGCACTCGAAGATCCATCCCTCGACCCAAAACCAGTCGCCCGACAGCCACAGCTGCAGCGCTGGCCACGCCGCGAGGTAGGCGACCGTGGCCCCGAGCTTGAACCTGGAGAGCTTCGGCGCGGAAGGCACGGGCGAACGCTGTCAGTCTGCCGTGCGGCTCACAGTCGGCAAGTGGCTGCCATCCCGTCCAGTGATCCTCTCGTCACCCAAGACTGAAGTCTCGACCGCGCCAGAGAAGCCCCGCAGTGCTCCCCTATGGTTCCGCCCTCGAGAACGGCCGTCGCTCCCGAGTCCCCATTCTCACGTGGAGGACACTACTTGCACTTCACTTGAACGCCGGTGTCCCCGCACCGGAATTCTGTCGTCCACGCCTTGCCCACATTCGAGCAGGTCGCTCGCGCGAAGAAGGTCAGCGTCTCCTTGACATTGCCGCCTAGCACCAGTTCGGCGCCTGAAAGTTCCCTTCCCTGGGTCTTCCCGTCGAGGTCCTTGCAATTCCTCGGGGCACCAAAGGCTGCCAAGTCGACCCAAGTCCCGCCCGAGCACGCCATGGCTAGCGTGACCGTCCCAATCGCCAGAGCCACCATCCATGTCTTCATCCCGGCCTCTCCGCGCTCGCGCGACAACTCCGCGCGAGGGCTGGCTATGCAGAGCTGGGCCAAGCCACGCCGTGGACCATTGGGGCGTAAGGATTCGCTTTGCCAGCGACAAGATCTTCCGCCTGGTCCGAGCGAGCGCTCCGAGTTCTAGCCGCGGGATGGAGCCTCGAAAAGCCAGGGCCGGGGCGCCCGTGGGGGGGGGCCGGCGCTCCCCTTCTGCCCGCAGCGCCCGAGGCTGTCCGCCGTCAGTAAACGTCCTCCGCAAAATTGCCCTCTCGGGCAGAAGAGGTTGGACATGGCCAAGTACCTTTTTGCAGCGAAATACGTTGGCAAGGGCGTCGAAGGGCTCCTCAAGGAAGGGGGAAGCGCACGGCGCGAGACGGTCGCCAAGGCCATCTCGGCCGCCGGCGGCA
Source organism: uncultured delta proteobacterium (assembly GCA_963754915.1). GTDB lineage: Bacteria > Myxococcota > Myxococcia > Myxococcales > Anaeromyxobacteraceae > DATJZG01. The sequence continues at coordinate 315,434 of CAVWHZ010000014.1, forward strand.
AGCTCGAGTCCTTCTACTATGCGTTCGGCGACACCGACCTGTTCGCCGTCGCGGACATGCCGGACGTGGCAAGCGCCGTCGCCATCTCGCTCACGATCAACGCGACGGGTGTCGTGAAACTCAGTCTGACACCGCTCATTCTGCCTGAGGAGATCGACGCCGCCTCGAAGAAGAAGACCAGTTACCGTCCACCGGGTCAGTAGCCCTTCGCGGCAAGGTCACCCGGCGCGGCCTCCGCATCCAGGGGGCCGCCTCGAGGGCGTCCGAGCGGCCCGGGCCGCCCGACCGGCGAGGTCGGACTTCATCATGTCGAGCATCGCCTCCATTACTCGGCGGGCCTGGTGGCACCCGGTTCTTCATCGGCGTCGGTCGCCACGATCTGCCAGGACACGCCATAGCGGTCCTTGAGCTACCCGCGCTGCTCGACCGCGCCACGAGCCGACAGCGCGTCCGCGGACTGGAGCCGACGGTGGGCTGCGCTCCGCTTGGGCGCGAAGGTAGTTCGGTGCGCACACGGGGCGGAAAACGCCCCACCGTGGCAGCGTTGCAACCCCCGCGCGCGCGAAGGTACGATCCATGACTCTGGATCAGGACGGGCCGTCAATCCTCGCCGGCGCCAGAGTCCACCCCCCTCGGGAAAGTGCTCTCACAAGACGCCGAACGGACCTGCCGAATTTCCCGAGCCCGGGTAAACAGCAGAGGCCAGCCGCCTCTGCTCCTGGCCAGGCCCTCGTCGCGCACGCTTGAGGTACATTGTCCCAGGCGCGGCTCCGGTTCTCTCCCGGGACTCGTCGCTGGAGGAGCGTGACGGCACCAACTCCACCATCCCCACTCGTCCTCGTGGTGGACGACTCGGCGGTCGTGCGCACGACGCTCACGACCATCCTCTCTGGCGCCGGAATGCGGGTTGCGGTTGCCGGCGACGCCATCGTCGCCATGAAGATGGTGCTCAAGTCGCGTCCCGACGCCATCGTGCTCGACATCGAGATGCCGCGCATGGATGGTCTCACTTTCTTGCGCTGGCTGAGAGCGGAGAGCAATCCAGTCCCGTGCCTCATCTGTTCAAGTCACGTCGGAGGGGGGACGGCAGCGGCCATGTACGCGCTGGAATGCGGCGCGGTGGGGATCGTGGCGAAGCCACCGACCAACCTCGAAGGGTTCTTGAAGGAACTTGCCGACGAGCTTGTCGACACCGTCCGGGGCGCAACTGGCGCCCGGGTAGTCCGGCTGAGGCCGCCTCCGGAGCGCGGCCGCAAGCCAGTCGACAAGAACTCGCGCTTGCCGCATCGCGGGAGCGGAACCAGCGTCATTGCGATCGGGGCCTCCGCGGGCGGCCCCGAGGCCTTGCATACCCTGCTCGAGAGCCTTCCTCCAGGGGCTCCGGGCATCGTCGTCGTGCAGCACATGCCCGAAGGCTTCACCGCCGCCTTCGCACGGAGCCTCAACGACGCCTGCTCCATCGAGGTGAAGGAAGCCGCACCGTTCGATCGGGTGACGGTCGGTAGGGCGCTGATCGCGCCCGGAAACTCCCACCTCTCCATTCGCAGGAGCGGCGACGCTTACCTCGTCGACGTTACAACGGGCCCGCGGGTAAACCGCCACCGTCCGAGCGTGGACGTGCTGTTCCAATCGGTGGCTCAGGCAGCGGGCTCGAATGCCGTCGGCGTGATCCTCACCGGGATGGGTGAAGACGGCGCCCGAGGACTCCTGGAAATGCGACGCGCCGGAGCACGCACCGTCGCCCAAGACGAGGCCACCAGCGCCATCTTTGGGATGCCGAGCGCAGCCATCTCGCTAGGTGCAGCGTCCGAGGTACTCCCCCTCCAGCGCATTGCCGAGACGATCCTCTCCTAGTCGCTACGCGAAGGGCGAAATCGAAGCCTGTTCGGCCGCGGAGCTGGAGCGGTCGCTCCCCGCAATGGGCGACCGTGCCTCGAACCGCGAGGCGCGAGGACCCGCCTCAACGCGGCGGCCGGAATGGCCGGAAGCGTGTGGTCCTCGCTGCATCACGGACTCGTCGAGCTGCGCCGTCGCGCTGTCGGCCGCGCAGACGCGTATCAGGCTCCCCCGCAGCACCGGCCAGAGGGTCTTGAACTGGAGGGGACCGCCAAGCCTACGTGAGCGCGAAGGGGTGAGCGCCTCGCCGTACCTGAACATATGAACAGTATACGTCCCCCCGAAGCGCCGGGGCAAGGGCCGATACCCCTCGACAAGTGGGCAGTTCGTGAGTGATTTGAATAGAGGCGTACGCTGGGCCGTCATCGTGACATCGGCCGAGCGCCCTGCGCCCGCACGACCAGCTCGGCGACCGGCGTGCCCATGCTCCAAGATCCCCGAAGGAACATGCAACCGGAGGGGACTGTTCCACTGGGGAGGTGAAGCCATGAAGCGTCTTGTCCTCGTCGCAATTCTAGCCCTGGTTCCAGGTCTTGTTTGGGCGCAATGGGACAACTACTCGGTGGAGGAACCCCAGGCGCTACCGCAGGCAGCGGCCGAAGGGCAGACAGTGCCCTCGGGTCAATGGGTCTACACGCAGCAGTACGGCTGGGTCTGGATGCCCTACGGCGACGCTTACTCGTATGTGCCCGCGGACGGACAGGGCGAACCCTATGCGTACGTCTACTATCCGTCGTACGGATGGACCTGGCTCGGGGCACCTTGGATTTGGGGTTACGGTGCGTGGCCGTACTTCGGCGCTTACGGGCCGGCCCGCTTCGGTTGGTATGCCCACGGTTGGTGGCGCACTCCAGGGCGGTGGGCCTACAGGCCGACCCCCTACCGGGGTGGAGCTGGTGGAGCCGGCGGCCACGGCTACGCGGCTCAGGGGCGCTACGGCGGAACCCATTATGCGGGTGCGACTCACTACTCGGGCGCCAGCCACTCCTCGGGTGGCGGTCACTACGCAGGGGGAAGTCACCTCGTAGCGGCCAGTCACTCAGGGGCGAGCGGCCACTCCGGAGGAGGCGGTCACCCTGGAGGTGGAGGTCGAGGTGGTGGTTCTCACGGCGGAGGTGGTCACGGCGGTGGCCACCGCTGAGGTACTTGGGCCCCGCGTATCGGGCCCACCGACTAACTTCGCGGGCTGCCGGGGGTCCCCCTACTCAATACGAACGGCCACTGCACCCTTGGGATCTGCCTTTGCGTCTGGAGGGAGCCTGGGACGGGCCCCTCCCCCCGTCCTGGCCCCCCGGGAGGCGCCCCCTGCCCGCATCGCCTTTTCCCTGGAGGCGACGGGCGGGGGGCGACCTTCTGCGGGAACGAACTGAAGAACAGTCGTCGAAGCCATCGCCGTAGGCGTCGGGGAGCCGCACCGCCGCCATACGCCATTCCAGTCCTCGATGGGCCTGCGAATCGGTGATGTTCAAGGCAAGGTCGGACCTCCGAAACGGGCGTCCGAAGGACTCTTCCCCGGGGCGCCCGCCACGACGCGGTAGCAACGAGTTAGGCCGCGACCATCGAGGCCCGCAGGTGTTTAGGCGAGCATGAGACGCGGACTTGCCATTCTGATGGTGCTCGTCAGCGGATGCGTCGTGGCCGCACATCCGCCACCGCCGAGAGTCATGGCGGCATCCGAAGCGGTGGCCATCGGAACGAGCTTCGCGCGCTCGCGGGGGCTCGCCATCGACTACACTCGCGGCACCCACCTCGACCGGCACGCCCGCTGGCACGTGGACCTCGGCGGGGCTGGAGGGCGTGACCGCGCGGTCGTCACGATAGACGGGTTCTCCGGGCGCGTGCTTGCAGCCAGGCTGCGGGGACCGCAAGGCGAGTTCGTGCCGGCCATGCCGCCATCGCCTTCCGGCAGTTCTCCGGAACCTCCTCCGGCTATGGAGCCCGAACCCGCGGTCCCGCCGTCGCCCCCGCCGGGCTCTCCACCTCCGCCGCCACCGCCGATGGGCTGACACGGGATGGCACCATCAGATGGATCCGAGATCACACGGTGGGCAACGGATCAAGCCCGACGGGGCAGGCCGTCGCCCGGTCCTGAAGGGCGACTAAGCAGGCGCCTCAGGCATCTCGGTACCTGAACTCCATCGGCACCTTCACGTCGGGGTGGAGGCTGCGCGCGACGGGGCAGGAGCGTGCTGCATCCTCCAGGCGGGCTCTGTGGTCAGGCCGAACCTCGCGAGGCATGTCGATGACCAGCACGAGTTCCCCGATGCGCCGGGGCGGCGGAGTCATTCGCTTCTCGACGCTCGCGTGCGCGTCCCCCCACGACAGTGCCTCCCGCTGGGCGGCGAGCGCCATGGTACTGAGAGCGCACGAGGCGAGCGCAGCGCCAACGAGGTCGGTGGGTGAGAAGCTCGACCCGTCTCCGCCATTGTCTTTCGGCGGAACCGTGGTGATGGTCGTGCCTGAGGGACCGTGGGCCACTTTGCAAGTGATGCGGGTCAAGTCTGCCGTCATCGGAACGCCGGGCATGCTGCCTCCTCGTCGATACCCGGAAGATAGCTCGTCTGCGCCACGGAAGAACAGGGTCGCAGGGAGAGGCCTCCATGACATGGCTCGGCGCAGAGGAGGCACACAGGGAGCCCTGGAAGGTTGAGGCGCGGACATGCTGGGGCAACGAACTGGCGAGCATGGTGGACGCCGCGCTGCAACCGAAGACTGGGCTGCTGCCCCTCGGCTGGGACCCCCAGGAGCGCCGAGCACCCGCGGCGGGGCGCCAACGAGGCAGCCTGCGTCGCACTATCGCCCGTATCGAACCCGTAGGATGCTAATGATTCCCATGGCCGAGGCGCCCCGACAATCCCGGCGGGTTCGCCGGCGCCGAGGCGCACCTTGCCGAGTTCGACGCGGCCCGCCCGCGGAAATCCGGGCACTCGCTCCGACTCTTGCGCAGGAGGTACCGAATGGGCCCGAACCAACGATTCAGGATGTTGTGCAACAAGCTGGGCTGGGGCGATGCCAGTGGCGCGCTATGGTTCGTCGGAGTCGAGGAATCCGGCCATTGGAACGCGGATGACGGCGCCACGATCGACCGCGACTACGCTGATGGGCAGTTGTTCCACCGTGACGACCCCCCGACAGACTCAGCAGGCCAGGCAGCAGGGCCCAGGTCCGCCATCTCCAAGAAGGAGGCCTGGATTGCATCTCCGCTGATGAAGACCCAGGTTGAGTTTGACGTTCTGAGGCAGACCCTGTGGCGCTCAGGGAGAAAGGTCGCGCACCTGAACCTGCGCCCGCTGGCGAATCAGGGAACGGATACGCTGTTCCCGGTGTGGTATGCGGATTTGTTCGGGTTCGATCCAAACCACACCGCTGAATACGAAGAGTACCTTCGCGAGTACAGGTACCCGCTGTTCCAGCAGGCGCGAGATACCTACCATCCACAAGCCATCGTCTGCCTGGGCAAGGCCTTCTCGCCACAGTTCGCGCAAGCCTTCAAGCTGAAGGAGACCGACGCGGACGTCTCAGACCCCGACTTCGCGGCGTTCCCCGAGAGTCGAGTGATCATTACCTCCCACTTTGCGTGGAAGGCGAATCTAACCGAGGAGGTCGCGGCCAGAATCGCTGCAACGCTGGCGAGGTGGGGCGTCAGCTTGCCGTAGCCTAGCGCCCGTGGCCCAATGCCAGCGCGCGTTGGGTGTGGAGGCCCTCCAGGGGCCAGATCCCGGCGAGCGTCACCTGTCGGCTGGCCAGTCGCGCTCTTCCGCGGTCTCGCATGCCAACGCGGCCGCGGCCGCGGGACGGGGTCGCCCGGCCGCAGTGCTTCGCAGGTACAGTGGCAGGCGCCGCGTCGCGAGCAGCTGGACCTCGCGGGCGGCGAGCTCGAGCCCGATCGTCGCGAGCGACAGAACCGGCGCGAAGCCCCGGCCCCCCGGAAGTGGCCACACCAACTGGCGCTTCTGGAAGTCCTTCACGACGCCGCGCTGGGCGAGCTCGATGGCGGCTTCGCGCTCCGGGCCGTCGGCGATTGCCTGGGCTCGTTCGATGGCCCCGACCGCCGCCTCGCTGTCCTCGATGCTGCGAAGGGCCGCTCGAGACGCCGCGTCGTCGAGGAATCCCCACTCCCGCTTGAGGCGCGTGAGCCGACGCAGGGCCTCGTAGGTGGCGGCGACGATTTCGTCGCGGTTCATCCATGCGGTCTCGTAGCTCAGCATGTCCTTCCAGCTCGCCGAGCAGAGAGCAGCGCGGTGCTCCTCGAGCGTGCGGAAGCGCACCCGGTATCCGTAGCGCTCGGCATGCTCGTAGGCGGCACTCCCGGGGTCGAGGAAGGGCCCGAGTGGCGCGACGAAGAACGTGAGCCGCCTGTCTCCGGAAAACCTCTCGAGCAGAGCCCGACAGTAGTCGACGCACCCTACCGCGTCGTCGTAGCTCTGGCCCGGCAACCCCACCATGAAGAAGAGATCCACCCGCCCGGCGCCCGACGAGAGCGCCTTGGCGATGGTTCGCTCGACGGCCTCCTGCGAGCAGGCAAACCGGCGGTTGAGGTGCCGAATGCGCTCGATGTGGCTCTCCAGCGTGATTTGCAAGCTCCAGCGGGGCAGCGCCGCGCCCACCCGCTCGAGGAAATCGTCCTCTGCGGGCGAGAACAGCTCCAGCAGGATCTCGTTCTTGGGTGGCCGCATCGCCAGCAGGTCGAGGACGCGACCCACGTACTCGCTGCCCGCCTGGCGAAGGTCGTGGATGAGGAAGATGGGCCCGCGCCCAAATCGTTCGATGCGCCGCATCTCTCGGACGAGCCGCTCCGGGGAGCGGAAGGCGGGCTCGGTCCTGTTGCAGATGGCGCGGTAGGAGGAGCGCGAGCCTCCGCAAACCGCACACTCCATCGAGCAGCCGCGCGACGTCAGCAGCGCGGTGATGGGGTACTCGAGCCATCCCGTGAAGGGGACCACGTCGGCCAGGCTGGCGTACTTGAAGACCGATCTGACCACGTAGAAGATGTCGGGGACCGACTCGCCCTCCATTCGTCGCGGCACGTGGTCGAGCGGGTTCACGACCGTGCTCCCGTCCGCGCGCTTCCAGGTCAAGTTGGGGATGGCATCGACCGGACCGCCGAACATGACGGCCCGCAGGAGCGCCAAGACCAGCTCCTCGGTCGAGTCGCCGCGCAAGACGAAGTCGACGAACGGCGAGCGAATGAGCTCGGCATGGAAGTACGATGCCGACAACCCTCCGAACACCACCGGCGTGTCCGGGTGATAGCGCTTCACGATCCGGGCGAGCTCGAGCGCGCCGTGGGCGTGCGGCAGCCAGTGAAGGTCAATCCCGAACATCTCCGGGCGGAGGGCCGAGATGGCCGCCTCCACGTCGTACCGAGGCTCCGAGAGCATACGGTGGGCGATGTTGACGATTCGCGCGTTGTGACCGTTGTTCTCGAGGTGGCTCGCGATGCTGGTGAGGCCCACCGGGTACATCTCGTAGGCGGGGCTCGAGAAGATCACGTCGCTGATAGGCCCGTACTCGGCCCGCTTGCGGCGAAAATCGTACACGCTCGGCGGGTGCAGAAGGACGAGATCCGTTCCGAAGAGACGCACGGTGACACCTCAGCGCTGCATCTCGGACTCGCGTCGCGTCCTCGAAATATGCGGCCGCGCCTCGATCGAGGCACGACCGCGATCCGCCTGACGGCTCGCTGCCACTCGCGGTGGCAAGCGAGTGGCAGCAGTCCTGTTTCGACAGGCGACTACGAGTGATTCGCGCTCTCCTCCTTTGGCAGCACGGGCAAGAGCCTTGCGCCGAGCCCGAAGAGGAAGATGGTCGCTGCAACGAGACCCACGGAGATTCCCCACTCGAACACGCTCGGAAGGTACCCACTCGGGGCAATTTGCGGCATGGGACCTTTCAGGTTCATCGCGAAGAGAACCGCGCTCGACCTGTTCAGGACAATCCCCATCACCGATAGCGCCGTGCCGAGCGCCAGGAGCCCCACCCGCCCTCGCAGCTTGGCGGTGGACAGCAGCACGAGCGGAACGAGCCCGCAGAGCACAACCTCGAGGAGGAAGAGCCCGCTCTTCGGCCCGGAGAATGCCCGACCGAGCTGACCGCGCAGTGCTAGATCGACGACGCGCACCGCCTCGTAGACGAGAAGCGCCCAGAACGCCACCTGCCCCATCGCAGCGAGCTGCGGAACGCGCATTGTCCGGTGGTAGACCTTGGCGATCCACATCTCGACGAGGACCATGAGCGCCGTGCCGGCCGCCACCGACGAGAGGAGGTAGGCGATGGGCATGATCGGCGACCACCACACGGGGTCGAGCTTGTCGGGCATGAGGAGGAAGAGCGACCCGAGCGAGCTCTGGTGCATGGTGGAGAAGGTCACCGCCGCGATGGCCAGCATGATCGGAACGTACTTCTCGCCGGGGCGCTGCCGGAACATGTAGGCGAGGAATCCGAACACGACCAGGGCTGCGAGCGCGAACAGCGGCTTGCGGGACATGAGATAGACAAACAGCGTCACCGCCACCACCACCCACACCGGCGAGTACCTACGCCACAGCTCCGTCGCACGATTTAGATCAAGGCGCTCCAAGACGACCGGCATGAACTCCAGGGCGAGGATGGTGACGTAGAGAGCGATGCACCAAGACACCTCGAACATCGCCGAGTGCTCCGGAGCCTGGAGGGCGAGCTGCCAGAAGTGCCAGGGCAGACCGAGGTCAGCGACGAGTGTCACCACCACGAATGTGTAAGAGAGCAGGCCCATGAGCACGGCGCTTCGGCCCATGGAGTAGAGGTCATCGCGCCGCAGGACGTAGATGAGTCCCGCCGTCGCAAAGGCACCAGCAGCAATGCTGATCCAGACGAAGTCGAAGACGATCCACAGGCCCCAGGCGTAGGTATCCGACAGGCCGGTGCTTCCACCGAGTCCGAGGGCGAAGCGGACGAGGAAGGAGAGGCCGCCGAAGGCCATGAGCGCTGCCAGCACGATGTTGGCGGGCGTCCAGAGCTTCATCTTGAGCGGCGCAAACTCCACGTGGTGCTGCTCGGCGGGCTTCGCCGGCGCGGGGGGGACTGGTACCTCCTTGCGGATGGGAGGCTCCTTCCTCGCGACCTCGGCCCGGCGCCTGGTGAGGGCGTAGGTGCCGCCCAACGCCGCACCCACCGCGATGACCGCCGGGGGAACCGCGGAGAGCGCCACCCTGCTGCGCGCGGGATAGCTCGCCGTGCCGACCTCTGGAAAGCCGAGCTCCTGGAAAGGAACGGCGGCGAGATAAAGAGCGCCGGTACCGCCGGCCTCCTTCTCGCCGTAGATGCGGTTCACGTAGCGGGCAGGATCTGCCGCGATGCGCCGCTTCCCTTCGGCCAGCATCTCCTCTCGTTCGCCGTAGATGAGCGCACCCGCCGGGCACTGCTCGACGCAGGCCGGAATGGCGTGGGCAGCGGCGAAGCGCTTGATCTCATCGGCGGTGAGCGGCTGGCCGTTGCGGGTGGCCGGGGGCGGCTTGCCGATCCGGTCGTGGCAGCCAGTGCACTTCTCGATGCTCGGCGCCAGCTTGTCCCACTGGACGGTGGGGACCCCGAAGGGGCAGGCCCACATGCAGTACCGGCAGCCGATGCACTTGCTGTTGTCGTAGACGACCGGCCCTTCCGGCGTCTTGTGCAGGGCGGTGGCCGGGCAGGCCGAGGCACAGGCGGGTTCGTCGCAGTGCATGCACTGGCGCTTGGCAGAGATGTAGCGCAACCCGCCGGGTGCCTTCCGGTCCTCGATCTCGTGGTAGGTCACGACCGTGAAGGTCTTGGAGGAGAGCACCGTCGGGTTCTGCAGGCCCAGCTTCCCTGTCTGCAGCTGGGTCTTCACGGCCGGCAGGTCGTTCCATGCCTTGCAGCTGACCTGGCAGGAGCGGCAACCGATGCACTTCGTGGTGTCGATCAGGGTGGCCTGCATGATCATGCCCCCCTAGGTGAGGTGTTGGCGCTCGCCAGGGCTTTGGCGACCGGGGCCAGGTTGACGAGACAGGCCTTCGTCTCCTGCGCGCCGGCGCCGGGATCGACCGCGTCGATGGTGAGGTAGTTCGTGCTCGGCCCGGTCGAGAGCCCCTTGAATCCCCAGTTGTACGGCATCCAGACGATGGTCACTTCCTTGCCGTTCACCTGCAGGGTTTGCATCCGCTGCGTGACGACGGCCTTGACCACTACCTCGCCGCGAGCGGACCAGACGCGCATCCAGTCTCCGGTCTTCACGCCGAGCGCCTTGCCAAGGCTCTCCGGCACCTCCACCGTCGGCTCGGGCACGAGCTCGTTCAGCCAGGGAACGTTTCTCGTCGTGGAGCCACCGCACCAGTGCTCGGACATGCTGGACGTCATGAGCACGTACGGGTAGTCCGCGTGGGTCCCGATGGGCTGCATGGCCTTCAGGCGCGGGTACTTGAGGCACGGGTTCGTCTGCACGTTCGGGTGGAGCGCGTTCGCGGTGGGGCTCTCGACCGGCTCGTACATCTCGGGGAAGGGCCCGTCCTTCGGGACGTAGGAAACGTCTCGAGGCAGCTCCGCGACCTTGGCATCGGGGTCTTTGTAGACACAGGCCATAAGCCGGCCCACTCCCTCGGCGTTGAAGCGGAACGGCTTTTGGCCGTTGGGAGTGCTTGGCCCGTCGGTGGCCACGGGCACGTCGGGGTTGTCGTGCCCCTTCCACTTCTGCTCGGTGGCGTCCCACCACACGAGCGGCTTCGAGCCGGCAAACGGCTTGCCCTCGGCGTCGCAGGAGGCGCGGTTGTAGAGGATGTGGATGTTGCCCGGCCAGGTCCAAGCGAAGCCCGGATAGATGCCGAGCTTGCTGGGATCTGCCTGGTCGCGTCGCTTGGAGAGGTTCTTGCCGCCGGCAAATACGCCCGCGTAGATCCAGCAGCCGGAGCTCGTCGATCCGTCCGCCTCGAGTTCAGGGATCTTGGCGATGAGTGCGCCGGTCTTCAGGTTCTTGCCGTTGATCTCCTTCAGCACGTCCTCGTACGTGGGGTAGTACCAAGTCGCCTTCCGGAAGACTTGGTCCTTGGGTTCGTCGGAGTTCCGGTAAAGGTCGCGCACCTTCCGGTACAAGGTGTCGACGATCTCGAGGTCGCTCTTCGCCGTCCCCGGGGGCTTCACGCCCGCGTACCGCCACTGGACCAAGCGCCCGGAGCCGCTGATGCTGCCTTCCTTCTCCATGAAGTAGGCGGCGGGCAGCAAGAGCACCTCGGTCTTGATGGCGCTCGGGTCGAGGCCGGGCTTCTGCCAGAAGCAGGCGGTCTCCGTCTGCCAGAGGTCCTGCACCACCAGCATCTCGAGCTTGGCGAGCGCCGCGTGCGTGACGCTCAGGTTCGGATTCGTCACCGCCGGGTTCTGGCCGATGACGTACATGAGCTTCATCTTCCCAGCGAGCGCCGACTCGAACATCCCCAGGACCGAGTAGTCCTTGCCGGCGTTCTTCTTGGGGAGCCAACCAAAGCCGAAGTCGTTCTCCGCCGTGGCGTTGTCTCCGAACCAGGCCTTGAGCCCGTTCACGAGGAACTTGGCCCGGAGCGTACCGTTGTTCTTCGTCCACGCCGCGAGCGTCGGCTCGTTGTGCGAGGGGTAGTTGAGGTACCCAGGCAGGTACCCGTTCAGGACCGCCATGTCGGTCGAGCCCTGGACGTTGGGCTCCCCGCGGAGCGCGTTCACGCCCCCGCCTGCCTTGCCGATGTTGCCGAGGAGCATCTGGAGCACGCCGTAGCAGCGGATGTTCTGCACGCCCACGGTGTGCTGGGTCATCCCCAGCGCGTACATGATCGTGCCGGGCCGGTTGTTCGCGAAGGTCTCGGCGATGAGCTTGATCTGCTCCACAGGCACGCCCGAGATGCGCGATCCGACGTCCAGAGTGTAGCGCTTGTAGAACTCCTTCATCTTGGCGAAGACGCAGCGGCGGTCCTCGAGGCTGTCCGCCTTCTGCGGCTTCTTCGTCTTCTTGTCGAGCGCGTACGACCAAGACGAGGTGTCGTACTTGTGCTTCTCGTGTTCGTAGCCGCTGAAGAGCCCGTCGTCGAAGCCGAACGCGTCGTTGGAGACGTAGAGCGCGTTGGTGTGGATCTTCACGTACTCCTCGTCGTAGAGCTTGTTCTCAAGAATGTAGTTGATCATCGCGTTCAGGAAGGCGATGTCCGCGCCAGGCCGGATGCGCGCGTAGATGTCGGCGATGGCTGAGGTGCGGTTGAAGCGCGGGTCGACGTGGATGACCTTGGCGCCGTTCTCCTGCGCCTTGCGGATCCACTTCATCGACATCACGTGGTTCTCGGCGCAGTTGCTCCCCTCGATCAGGAAGGCCTTGCAGTTCTGCAGGTCCGTCCAGGTATTGTTCATCGCGCCGCGGCCGAACGAGGCCCCCAGACTGGGGACCGTGGGGCTGTGTCAAAGCCGCGCTTGGTGCTCCACGAAGTCGGTCCCGAAGAGCCGGGCCGCCTTCTGGATCACGTAGCACTCCTCGTTGGTGTTCTGCGCGCCACCCAGGAAGCCGATGGCGTCGGTGCGGTTCACCGGGTACTCGATGTCTCCATCCTTCTCCGTGGCGATCCAGTTCGCGTCGCGCGTGGCCTTGACTTTGTTGGCCACCTTCGCGATGGCGTCTTCCCAGGAGATCTCCTCCCAGTGGTTGCTGCCCGGCGCGCGGTAGAGCGGGCTCTTCACCCGCTGCTCGGAGACGTGCGTCTCGATCATGGCAGCGCCCTTGCTGCAGAGCGCTCCACCGTTGATGACATGATCCGGGTCTCCCTCGAGGTGGAGGAGCTTGCCGTCCTGGACCTCGCCCACCATGCCGCATCCGCAGGAGCAGAAGTTGCACACCGTCGTGAATTGATCGGTGCGGGTGAGCTTGGAGTCCTTCGTTGCCGCGTGAGCCTTCTCGGTGCTGAAGCCGAGCGTGCCGAGCGCCAATCCGCCGCTAGCACCAGCAGTGAGCTTCAACCAAGACCTTCGGCTGACTTTCATGTCATCCTCCCGAGCCCAAACTATACGCCGTTCAGCCGCGCGCGCGCGCTCAGCGGGTGCGGTAAGTTGCACGGCCAATCAATTTCCCGCCCCGCGCGGGTCCTTCTGGCGTCGCTGCGTTGATCCGGATCACTTACCTGGGGGCGCGACGCGACCGCGGTGGCTTGGGAGGGGCGCGGCCGTCCCCGAGAAGCACCGATCCTGGACCGCTCAGAATCTGTGTGGACCAGGGACCCTTCGATGGCCAACGTCACTGTCGGAGTGCGTCAGGTGGAACGAGTTCGAAGAATCGCGCGCCGCCTTGCTTCCGAAACGCGCGCCAGGCGAGGCAAGCCTGCGCTCGGAGAGGCGGGAGCGGGCCGTGAGACCCGCCCGCTATGGCTCGAATCGCCTGCGCTTGCTCGCGAGCAGCATATTCTGGAACGGGTTGTCTTCGCGCCACACGTCTCCCGCGAGCGTGCTGATGAGGCCCGCCTTGACGGCGGGATCGGGGTTCCTCGCGAAGAAGATGTTATGCACGATGCGTGTTTGGTAGAAGGCGCCGACCAAACTGCCGAAGGTCCTGTACGCCCTCGCCATGTGCTCGACAGCAGGCCGGGTCAGTTCCGGCGTGGCCTCGCGTCCCTCGCGGAGTGCTGGCAACAAGACGTCGGCCAACCGCTCGCCGCCGAGCATCGCCAGCGACACCCCTGACGAGAACACCGGGTCGAGAAACAACGCGGCGTCGCCCAGGCAAGCCCAGCGGGCCCCGTGGGTCTTGGCGTTCCGGTAGCTGAAGTTGCGAACGATGCGCAGGTCGGTCTTGGAGCACCCGGCAGTCAGGCGCTGCAGCATGGGGGACGCGGCATAGGCACGCTCGAATAGGTCGAAGTTGATCCCACGCTTGCGGGTCACGACTCCGACACTGACGCGCCTGCCCGCGAGCGGGATGATCCAGACCCACCCCTCGTCGATCACGAGGACGCGAATGTTGCCGCGTCCCTCGTCGGCGAGTTCCGCCCAGACACTGTCGCCCAGACCGTCGAAGTGGCGGAAGACCGCGGCAAGCCCGAAGTCCTCGATCGGTCGAAGGGACCTCTCGCCGTGAGCGATGAGCGCGTCCTGCCCCGTTGCGTCAATCACGTAGCGGGCGCGCAGCGGGCCCCCATTCGTCTGGACCGTCACCTCCCGCTCACCGGCGACGATGGCCCTTGCTCGAACCCCAAACTGGACCTTGGCGCCGTCGCGAACGGCACAGTCGAGCACGTGCTTGTCGAACTTGGCTCGCTCGACCTGGAAGGCGTGGGTTGGCGTGCCCGGGAGACCTTCCTCGAAGAGGAAGCGCGCTCGGACGCCGGTGCGCTCGTCCAGGAACTCGGCCCCGCCCTTGTAGAGGAAGCCCTGGCCGGCCATGTCCATCCCGAGGCGCTGGAACAGCGGCAGATCGCAGGGAAGCAGGGACTCGCCGATGTGAAAGCGCGGGAACGCATCCTTCTCGAGCACGCACACGTCCGCGCCCCCGCGGGCCAGGAGCGCTGCCGCGGTGGCCCCGCCGGGCCCGGCGCCGACGATGATGACGTCGTTCAGGGGAACCTCGCGACGCGCGACGTTCGCTCCCGGGTTCCGGTCAGCGGGGCGCGCATACCTGGCTTCCCGACGTCGCGGGCGCCGGGCAGCGCCCTTCCGCCCGCTCTCCCCGGCGCGGAGGCTCCGCCGGCCCTTCCAGCGCGACGTCCCGCGCCGTCCGGGAAATCCATCTGGCTCGCGAACGCCCTCTTCTTGTCGCAGCGCACGATGTCGACCGCAGCGGCCTCGCCTACCCGTCGCAACAGCAGGCACTCTACGGCATCCGGCTGCCAGCGGGAGAGGGGCCGGACATCGCAGTTCTCGCATCGAGGGGCGGGAACGACCCCCGCGGGGTGTCCTCCGATTAGACCGGCCCGGTTGGCCGGGCGTTGAGCACGAGCCTAAGGTGCTCTCGAGCACCAGGCCGGGTCTCGACTGCTCCGTTGGGCTAGAGTATGGACCTCCGGCTCCGAAGTCGGGCGGGACGGGCAGCGTATCGTGGCACCCGGCGGGAGAACCAGCCATGAAGCCCATCCTCCGCGTTCGCCTGAGCCGGCGCGCCCTTGTGGCCACGCTCGCGGCAGGTGCACTTGCCGCGCTCGCGTCGCAATCGATCGCATCTGAAGACGCAGCGCTCGAGCTCTTTCACGGCCCGAACGAGTCGCAGGGCCTCGTCCTGCAGGCGCTGCGAGCCGAGCTCGACGGCAAGGAGCTGCCGGTTCGGCTCCCGTCGGCCGGGGCCGATCCGGGGAGCCCGGTCTACCAAGGAGCGATTGCTCCTGGAACTCACGATCTCCAGGTCGAAGCCGAGTACACGGGGGATTCGTCTGTCTTCAGCTACGTAGAGGGCTTTCGCTTCCGCATGCGCGGCCAACTTGAGGTGAAGGCGGACGCCGGCGACGTCGTGAGCGTCCAGAGCCGAGTTCACAGCCGATTGGGGCTGACGGTACAGTGGCAGGACCGTTACTCTCTCTCCCTCTCCGGCACCGTGCGACGGGGCGCCAAGCCGGTCGAGGCCGCGCCGGTTCCCCTGGTGGCTTCAGCTCCGGCGGCCGCCGAACCGTCGCAGGCTCCCTTGCCGCCTCCTTCGGTCCCCGTTGCCCCGCCGGCCCCCGAGCGTGCGACCTGTACCCTCAATCCGGTGCGCTTTGACTTCGGGAAGGCGACACTCGACGGGGCGGCAGTGGCGGCCCTGGACGAGTACGCGGCTTGCCTCGCCGGAAATGGAGCGGCCGTGCGCCTGGTGGGCTACTGCGACCAGCGCGGAAGCGACGAGTACAACCTCCGGCTCGGCGAGAAGCGGGCAGCATCGGCGGCCAGCCGCCTCCGGAAGAAAGGTGTCGCTGCGGGGCGCATTTCGGTTCGTTCCCTGGGAAAGTCGAACCCACTATGCGCCGACGCCACTGAGGCCTGCTACGCTCGGAACCGAAGAGTCGAGGCGGTCCCGATTCAGTAATCGGGCGGACGCTGCGGCCGAGTTCGACCGCGGCCCTCGGCTTCGAACCATCCCTCGCTGGCGGTGCCGCCAGTCCTCCTCCTCGCGCACGCGATCCCGAGCCGCGGGGCCCCACCCTCCGCCGTCACGGAGCCCCCGATCAGGAGGGGGCTACCTCGACGCCGCGGGCGCGTCGAACACGATGGCCGGGGTCCCCTCCTGCGTCACGTTCGCGACGAGGAACACGAGGGGGGAGTCACCCGGGTTCGCCCACCGGTGAATGAGACCCGAGGGCTCGAAGTGGGCCGTGCCAGGTGGCCGCGGAACGGTCTCGCCCCCGGCAGTGAACTCACCCGTCCCCGAGAGTACCCAGTAGAGGGCGTCACCAGACCGGTGGTGGGGCGGGTTGGGGGGCATGTGCGGCGGAAACGTCACGCGAGTGAGGTCGAAGGCGAGCGGCCCCGAGCCGAGCCCCGCGAGCGGGACCGGTGTGCTGTACAGATCGGTCACCGTTGCAGGAGCGCCATCCCCGACGCGGTCCAGCTCGGCAATCGGCCCCAGGAGGACGTGAAGGAATGCAACGGGCCGGTTCTCGGCGGCCTCGAACGTCGCCTGGGGGTTGCCCGGAAGGAACAGCGCCTCGCCCGGCGCGACGACGGTGCGCTTCCCGGCGGTGGCGACCACGAGTGGGCCCGCCGAGAGGACATAGACGATGCCTTCGGCCCCGGGAGCCGGA
This sequence comes from uncultured delta proteobacterium, assembly GCA_963754915.1. Taxonomy (GTDB): domain Bacteria; phylum Myxococcota; class Myxococcia; order Myxococcales; family Anaeromyxobacteraceae; genus DATJZG01. Next base: position 332,029 of record CAVWHZ010000014.1, read on the forward strand.
GCCGTCCGGCCTGGCGCCACCTCGACGCGGCGGAGCCTCATGTGGAGAGGCGCGCCCGCTGCGTTCGCGACGATGCCCTTCGCAAGAACGGTCCTCACCGGGGCCGGCAAGGCGGCGCTGGGGGCATCCGCGGCTGCTGCACACAACAGCGCTGCGAGTTGCAGGCCAAAGGCGGTTCCAGGGGCAGCCATCGCGACCTCCGTTGCTCCGAGACAACGTCCATGTCTGCACCGCCTCCACTACGCAAAGGGCATGTGGGGTGCGCCTCTCCCCCCGCGTAACCGTTGATGATTTTGCAGCCAGAGACCGCCCCCGAATTGCCTATGCACCCGCGCCCGCCCCACCACTAGAGGGTAGGAGACGCATCCCGGTAGCGAGGAAGGCCGGCGAGGAAGCTCACCGCCCGCGGCCTACACCCGCGGCGCCGACCGCTCGTCAAGGGGGTCTGTTATGGAGCGCCTCGTCGGCCTGATCGCTGTCCTCGCCTGTTGTCCCGGCGCGGTGTTCGCCGCCTCGACGCTGCACATGACGGAGCCGCGGGCCATCCACACGGCAACCGCTCTCGCCGACGGCCGGGTCCTCATCGTGGGCGGGTTCCTGCACAACGGTGCCCTGCTCGATTCGGCCGAGTTGTTCGACCCTCGCACGGGGCGTTTTGCGCCCGTCGGTTCGATGCCCACGCCGCGCATGGGCCACACGGCCACGCTCCTGCGCAGCGGCCAGGTGCTGATCGCGGGCGGCCGCGGCGGCGAACTGAGAGATCAGTCAGCCATCACGGCGTCCGCGCTCCTGTTCGATCCCGTCACGCAGACGTTTGCTCCGGCGGGACAGATGACGACGCCCCGCACCGATCACACGGCGACGCTGCTCCTCGATGGGCGCGTGCTGCTCGCCGGAGGGGACGCTCGAGGCGAGGAGGCGACTGCCTCCGCAGAGGTCTATGACCCAGCCGCGAGATCCTTCACGGCCGTTTCGAGGATGGGCAAGCCGCGTTCGTACCACGCGGCCGCCTTGTTGCCCGACGGGCGGGTGCTGGTGGTCGGTGGCGGACCTGACCTCGCCACCGTGCTCGCCAGCGCCGAGGTCTTCGATCCGGTCGGCCGCGCGTTTGTCGAGGTCGCGCCGATGGCGACCGCCCGGCGCAAGCTGGCGGCCGTTCCGCTGCGGGACGGACGCGTGCTCATCGCGGGCGGCTCGAGCGTCGGCGACTACGCGGGAAAGCTCTGCAGCGTGGAGATCTTCGATCCGGCGACGGCCCGATTCACGCCGGGCCCCCCAATGCACACGGCCCGCTTCAAGGTCGCCGGCGCCGCGGCCACCGTGCCATCCGGCGCAATCATCGCGGGCGGCGCACCGGGAGCGGAGCTGTTCGACGTCCGCGCAGGCGCGTTCAGGCCGCTGGCCGGCGGGGCGCCCGATTCGCGGTACTACGCCACTGTCACGGTGCTCCCCTCCGGCGCAGTGCTCATCGCGGGAGGCTATGGCGGCCACGGGGCCGCCGACGACGCCGCCTACGTGGTCGCGCTCCCGTAGGCTCGCGTTCCCGGCCGACACGCGGCCTCCGAAGCGGACGTGCCCGGGCGGGCTCAGAGGGGGCACCGCGCCAGCGGATGCGGTATACAACGGGGCCGCAGGCGGACCCGACGAGAGTCAACCTTCGCAAGGACGAGCCGATGGCGATTCAGTGGACGGATGACCTTGCGGTCGGCATCGAGGAGATCGACCGTCAGCACCAAGAGCTGTACGTCATGGTCGCCGCGCTGCACGACGCCATGCGGATGAACCAACTCGATCGCGTGCTCGGCGTCGTCAGCTTCCTGGAACGCTACGCCCTGGAGCACTTTGCGACCGAGGAGCGTCACATGGCCGCCCAGGCCTACCCTCGCCTCCCGGAGCATCGCGCGCTCCACGAGTCCTTCGTTTCTGACCTCCAGCAGCACAAGGCAGCGATTCGACGCGAACGGGGTTCGGCCATCGCTCGTGGTGGCGCTCTCCGACTGGGTGGGTTCGTGGCTCGGCCACCACCTCCGAAAGGTCGACGGAGAGATGGGCCGGTTCCTCCGCTCTCGTGAGGTGCCTCGGGGTCCGCAGGCCTGAGGCTTCCCTCGAGGGAGTGCGCTGGTCAGAGCGACGAAGAGTGACGCGATCTGGTCACGTTCCGTCCGGCCCGGCCAGGCTGCGGGCAGCTCGCCATCGAAGCGCCCCTGGGGAGCCCGGCATAGCGCCGGGCGAGCCGCGGGCTGCCGCGCACCTTCTCGACTGCGCGGCCCAAGTTGGACGGGGTCGGGCCTCGATGCGCCTTCGGCCGATCCGAGAACTGCGCTGCCTTGCGAGCGGCCCACCAGGGCCTGGCCGGCCCACATTTCTCGAGGTCCGGCGCGCGCTCTCCGCGCGGGCCGCGTGGCGTGGTCGCCCGGGGCTTGCGACGTCCCGATCGCTCCCGAGCCGCTCCGTCGGAAGCGGGAACCGGGGTGGACCGCAGAATCTAAGGCGCCCCCGCGACGAGCGGCAGTGGACCGATGGCACGACGCCGGTTGACGAGAAGGGCCAGGATGGCCGCCACGAGGCAGATCGCCCCGGATGAAACGAAGGCGTGGTGGTAGTCGCCCATCTCCGTGCGGATGACGCCAGCACCGAGGGCGGCCATCCCCGCACCCAGTTGGTGCGCTGCGAAAACCCACCCGAACACGATGGGCGCGTCCTCGGAGCCGAAGGCATCCGTGGCGAGGCGCACGGTCGGTGGCACGGTCGCGACCCAGTCGAGCCCGTAGAAGACGGTGAACACGTTCAGCCCGGTGCCCGCAGTCACGAGAGCATCGGGGAGGAAGATGAGGGACAGCCCGCGCAGCCCGTAGTAGGCGAACAGGAGGCGTCGGCTGTCCCAGCGATCCGGTGAGCCACCCGGACATCGTCGTCCCGAAGAGATCGAAGATGCCCATGGTGGCGAGGAGCCCCGCCGCTCGGACCTCCGGGATCCCGTGATCCATGCATGCCGGAATGAGGTGCGTCCCGATGAGGCCGTTCGTGCTCGCCCCGCAAACGAAGAAGGTCCCGGCGAGGAGCCAGAAATCGCGCGAGCGCGCCGCGCGCATCAGCGTCCGAACCGCGAGCATGGCCGGGTTTCCCCGGCGCGGCGCGACCACTGCATCGCCCTCGGCGGCTCCGTACGGCAGAAGTCCGACCGCGGCTGGAGACTCGCGCACCAAGGCGAGCGCTACAACCGCCGCGCCGGCCGCTGCCATGGCCACGACCCGAACGGCGGCTCGCCAGCCGTCGTCCTGCACGATCCGCGCGAGGAACGGAAGGAAGAGGAGCTGGCCGGTCGCCGTGCTGGCGGTCAACGCTCCCAGAACGAGCCCGCGCCGGCGAGAAAACCAGCGCGTGACGACGACCGTCCCGAGAACCATGGCCGCCATGCCCGTACCGGTCCCGACGAGAAGGCCCCAGAGGAACATGAGCTGCCAGGCCTGGCGCATGAAGGTGGCGAGGAAAAGCGCCGCCGCGAGCCCACTCATGGCAAGTCCCATGGTGCGCCGGACCCCGACGCGTTCGGCGATGGCCGCGCAGAACGGGCCGACGAGGCCGTAGAGGAGCAGGTTCACGGAAATCGCCGCCGAGATCGTCGTGCGAGACCAGCCGAGGTCGTGCTCGAGGGGAACGATCAGCACGCCCGGGGTTGCGCGGATCGCCGCCGAGACGAGCAGGACAACGAACGTCGTCCCCACGACGAACCAGCCGTAGTAGATGCGCTTTGCCATGGCGTTCCCCGCACTTAAGGGATGGCTCGGCCCCGCGCAGGCCCCGGCGCATGTTGGGCCGACGCATATGTGCTATTCGCTGGTGCATGGTCAGCTGGGAGGATCTCCGCCTCTTTCTTGCCGTGTCGAGGACGGGGTCGGCCACCGCCGCGGCGCAGTCGCTCGGGCTGTCCCAGCCGACGGTGTCCCGGCGCCTCGCCGTGCTGGCGCGCGACCTGGGAGTCGAGGTCCTGAGGGCGGGGGCGCGCGGTTACGACCTCACGCCCGCGGGTCAGGTCCTGCGAGCCCGGGCGGAGGCCATGGACCGCGAGATCCTCGCGGCGCTGCGAGCCATGGACCGGATCGACACGCGCCCGGGCGGTGCGGTGCGGCTCACAGCGCCGGAGGGCCTCGGGCTGGCCGTGCTGGCGCCGCGACTTGACGCCTTCGCGCGGGACAACCCGGGGATTGACCTCGTGCTGGTGGCGGAGGCACAGGTCGCCAACCTGTCGCGCCGGGAGGCGGACCTGGCGCTGCGCTTCGCGCGCCCGCACCAGCGGGACCTCATCATGAAGCGGATCGCGGTCGTGCCGTACGCTCCCTACGCCTCGCCCCGGTATCTTCGCAGGCACCCTCGGCCTCCGGGCGACGGACTCGTGCCCGGCGACGAACTCGTCGCCCTGCACGAGTCCCTGGTGAAATCCCCCGAGGCGGCGTGGGTGGGAGCGCAGGCGTCACAGCACCCCGTGCGGGTGCGAGTGCGGACGCCGCTTGCTCTCCGCTCCGCGGTCCTCGCCGGCGCGGGCGTGGGGATCCTGCCCGACTACCTCGGCGCCATCCCGGGCCTCCGGCGCCTGGGCACCGGCCCCGCCCTGCACCGCGACCTCTTCCTCGTCTACCACCGCGCGCGCCGGGACCTCGAGCGTGTACGCATCGTGGCCCGGTTCGTTACCGAGTGCGTGGAGCAGTGGCACCCGGCGTGAAGTGCCGGGCCGCGGGCAACATCTCGCGGCTGGGCCAATGGAGGGGCGCATGGTCGCAGGGAGGAATCGCGGTCTGTCTAGGAGCGGTCGCGGTGTGGGGCCTGCAGGCCATCATCGCATGCACACCGGCCTTGGGTGGGGACAGCGGCCCGGCGGGGGCAGAGCGCTCCGCCGGAAGCGTGACGACTCCCGCGCCCGTCTGCGGCCGGGGCCTCAGCCGCTGCAATGGAGTCTGCGTCAGCACCGGCTCGGACGTTGCCAATTGCGGGGCCTGCGGTGCGGCTTGCGTTTCGGGGGCGGCTTGTGTCTCGGGCGCGTGCGTCAATCTGCCGCTCTCACTGGGCGCGCATACGTTCGTCAACGACATCGCCGGCCAGGGAAGGAACCCGCTGACAACTCCCCCGGTGAATACCCGTGCATCCGGGAGCACCTTCGTGCTCTTCGTGGGCGCGGGGATCTCCGGCGAGACCGCGTTCCAGTCCGTTGCCGACAACATGGGCAACAGGTACACCCAGGTTGGCGCGACACAGCCCTACGCGAATCACGAGGGCGAGCTGCGCGTCTTCATCTGCGGCAACTGCGCCGGCGGCCGGGGGCACGTCTTCACCCTCCACAAGACTGGCTCGCTCTCGAACTGGGAGGCCGTCCTGTTCGCGGTGGAGGTGACGGGCGCTGCGACCGTGGACTCCTTCGCGCAGGCCGACGCTCAGGCGTCCCCACTCAGCGCGGGGACGGTGAAGACGACGAAGGAGGGAGACCTCCTTCTCGCCTGCGCGCTCGCGGCCTCGTACTCGACCCCGGACCGCTACACGGCCTCCGCGGGATTCACCGTTCTCGACGAGCAGGCCAACGGCACGAACTCCCTCGGCGGTGCGGATGCCTGGGCCCTCGCCGGGACACCCGGAACGTACGGGGGCGCGCTCACGAGCTCGCTCGCGCACTCCGGGGCAGTCTTCCTTCTCGCCCTGTCTCGCTGAGTAGAGGAGCGCCCACGAGCATTCACTCTTGCCGCGTCGAGGTGGTGGCCGTCATCCGCGCACCAGCGGATCGCGTTTGGCGAGTGGTCAAGGACCTCGACGCCTATCCGGAGTGGAACCGCTTCACGCCTCGAATTACGCTCAAGACAAGCGACCTTCTGCCAGGCGCGGAATTCGACCTCGACTGTCAGATGACCGATCGCGAGCTTCTGCGGGACGAGCACGAGGTCATCTTGCACGTCGATGATCGGCGCCGCGCCCTGTGCATGGGGACCTCTCGCACCCGAGGCCGGCCAGGGATCACGAGCCAGCGCTGGCAGGTTTGTGAGGTGATCGACGCCGGGCGCACCCGGTTCGCGACCTGGGAGGAGTTCCGGGGAATCCTCTCTCCCCTCGTCTACCTGCTCTACGCGAAGAAGCTGCGGAGCGCGTTTCACCGATACTGCCTCGACCTGCAGGGCCGAGCCGAGCAGCTCGACCATCAGGCCCAGGGCGAGGTCGGCAGTCCCCCGGCGCCACCCTAGCGCGGGGTTCCCCGGGCGGTCCCGTCCTACAGGGCCGGCCCTTCGTCCCATTCCGCCCCGGGGCGCGTCCAGGGCGGGAGCCGATCGGCGGGCGCGAGCTCAACGGCTCTGCCGCCGCGTCCCGGCATCGACCAGGACGCTCCAAGCACCGTCCGCGCCCCGACGTCGAACCTTCAGGTACGTGCCCGCGCCGCCGTCGGCCTCCGTTCGCCAGGTCCCGATTTCGGCCTGGAGGCTCCCGTCGACCGACCGCGCGACCGACGCCGGTACCCTCACGGCCGCCGCAGGCGGCGGCGGCTCCAGGCTGTGGTCGAACAGGGCCAGCCAGCCGCCCTCGCCTCGCCGGCGCCAAACCGTCACGTACTGACCCTCCACCTTCTCTCCTTTGGACTCCCACCGGTAGTGACCCTCGGTGAATCCTAGGTCGCTCGATCCCGCTGCGCGGGCGCGATCTGGCGACCACGCCAGGCGGGGACCACCGGCGGCAAGCAGTCGCGCCCAAGCTTCCACCACCGCGGCCTGCCCTCGCGAGACACCGTCCCCCCCGGCAAAGACAGCGTCAATGTCCAGGCAGGCGCGGAAGCGCGCGGGATCCCGGGACTCCACGGCCGCAGCCATTTGGGTGTCGGCAAGCTTGAGCCCTAGCTCGGCGCTGTCCGATTCGCCGCTCGCCGCGCACCCCGAGGGCGCGAGCAGGCCGGCGACACAGAGAGCCAGGATCAGATCCGTGCAGGCCACGATTGCGCTCCTCGACCTCCCATCATCTCCGCGTCGCGGCGACGAGTCGAGTTCGAACGCAGGCAGACCTCGGGGCGTGCCGTTGGCGAGTGGCTCTCCGGCTACAGGCCCCGCCACTCGACGATCCACTCGACGTCCCGGCGCCTCACGTCCGGCGACCCGCAGGTCACGGTCCCCTCGTAGCGAGACAGCGCGAACGCTGATTCGAACGTCCCGCAAACGGCGAAGAGGAACGCCGGGCAGAGCATGGCGGGCGCGAGCCCACAGCCCCTGAGCAGAGTCACGCCCGACCGCGGCTGCTCGACGACGAACTCGCCGCAACCTCGGTATGTGAGAAGCCAGCCCCTGGGGATGGACTTCAGGAGCACCGTCGGCGCGGGGTTGAAGAGGGCGGTCAGCCCCTCGAACAGCGGGCGAAAGACCCCGCCGATGGATGCGAGAAGGGAGGACTTCCCCCATAGCCGCAAGCCGGCTTCGCCGGCCTCCGCGAACACTGCCTCCGCCATGTCCACGTTGTGCAGGAGCGGGAGGTACTCGAATCCGCGTGGCAGCCTGTATCAGGGCGAGGGACCCCGGACGAAGGCGAGCTCGCACCCGGGCGTCCACGTCGCTTCCAAGCGCGGCGAGCGCTTCCAGGTCCTCCTTCAGGTGCGAGCCGCGCACGAGGGGCTCCGGGTCCTGTGGCATCCCGACGAGTCTGTTCGACGACTGCCGGCCTGTCGAGTGCCCGGAAATCGCTTGCGGGTCTCGCTGGTTGACGACGGTCAACCAGAGGCTCCTCGCTCGGGCGCGCCGGATGCGCCAGGCGCATTCTCGCGACATGCTGTGGGGAGTCCACAGGGAGGCGCACAGGTATGAAGCTGGTCAGGAGGCCGGGAACCGTGAAGGGCAAGACGAAGGCCGGGCATGCGTTCTGGGGGATCCTCGGTGACGACCTCGAGGCGACCGCCCGGAGGTTCTTCGGGAAGGCCCCGGAACGCGGCCTCGGCGGCGCCACTTGGGAGGACGTGAGCGAGCGGTCCGCCACCCTCTGCGTCGAGAAGCACGAGAGCTGGCGGAGCGCTCTCGGCGGGGGGAATTCCGCGGAGGAGCGGGCAGCGATGGCGGAGTTCCAGCGCCTCCTGGACACGCACGGCGTCACGTGTCGGAAGCTCGACGGGTCGCGATTCATTCTCCGGCGCGACCGTTGACGCGGTCCGCCGCGATCGACGAGCACCGGTCTGTCCCCTGGGGCTGAAAGTCGTGCGGCACCCACCGAAGCGCTGTTTCCGCCCCGGGTCGCAGCTGCCCTACGGCCTAGGCTCGGCGAGTCCTGCGGACCGCGCGCCCCATCCACCGCCCCGTCTCGAGCGTGCCCCCGCTTCGCTCCTGCTTGACCGCGCTCGGGACATGCGTTACCCGCCGGTGATGCCCTCCCCTCCTCGGCGCCCCAGAGTTCCCTCCGCGGCGCGGCGCGGCTCGTCGTCCCCGGCGGGCTGGCCGCCCATCGCTGGATGGGAAGGGGGTCTGACGAGTCATCGGCTGGTCTCATCCGTTCCCGGCATCGCCTCCCGGGACGTCACGGTGCTCGTGCCGCCCGGATACTCGGAGGCGGCGGCCACCACCCGCTACCCGGTCCTGTACATGCACGACGGGAACAACTGCCTCGATTCCGACCCGTTCGGCCACGGCGGCTGGCAGGTGCACCGCGTTTCCTACGACCTTGTTCGGACGCGTCGCATGGCCCCGGCCATCTTCGTCCTCATCGCGAACACACGAAGCCGCGCCCGGGAGTACGTGCCCGGCTTCGGAACTGCCCCGGGCGCAACCGCCGACGGCTACCTCGACTTCATCGAGAAGGACGTCATCCCGTTCGTCGAGGCGCACTACCGTGCCGCCCGGGGGGCGCGCAAACGAGGCATCGGCGGGTCCTCGTACGGCGGCCTCATCTCTCTCTACGGCGCGTGGACGCGGCCGAAGTCCTTCGGGTTCGCGATGGCCATGTCGACTGCATTCGCCTACGACTTCCCGGCCCTGGTCGGCGCCACGCGGGGCAGGCCGCCGCTGAGGATCTACATCGACAGTGGAAGCAACAGCCATCGCGGCGGCGACGACGGCATGGCAGCGACGATCGCGCTAGGGGACCTCCTCGTGTCGAAGGGCTTCGTGCTCGAGAGGGACCTCATGCACCACGTCGGCCACGGCGACCGCCACAGCGAGAACTACTGGCGCGGCCGGTTGCCGATCGCTCTTCCCTTCGTGCTACCCCCCGGGGCGTAGGTTGCACCGGTCCGCCGGCGCGGGATCCGAGCGAGACCGGGGTGCCAGCAGGGCGCCACCCAGGGCCACCGCCGCTGCCGCCCCGAGCACCGCGGGGCGGTGATCCCCGAGACGGCGCGAGAGCGCGCCGGCGAGCAGTGGGCCCAAGATCTGGCCAACCCCGTACACCGCCGTGAGCGTCGCCACCATCCTGCCGGGGGCCTGCGGGGCAAGGCTGCGGCCGGCCGCCATCGCGAGCGTGGTGATCCCCATGAAGGTGCTTCCGAAAAGAGCGGCGCCGAGGAGAGCCGCTGCACCCGACCGCCAGAGGACGGGAAGCGCCATGCCCACAGCCTGCGTCAGGTAGGCGGCGGCAAGCGCCCGCCGCAGGCCCAGCCTGTGCCCGGCCGCGGACCAGACGAGCGCAGAGGGGGCGGCCGCGATCCCGGTGAGCACCCAGGTCCACGGGGCGATCCGCTCGAGACCGGGCGTCCGGCGTACCGCGGCGACCGCGAACGTCCCGCTGACGATGTAGCCGAGCCCCTCGAGGAAGTAGGCGGCGGCGAGGCGCCGCAGCCCAACCCCCGACGAGGCCTGCGCGCCGGTTGCCCCCGAGAACGCGGCCACGGGCCCCGTGGCGAGGCGGCGCCACCCGGGCCAGGCCATCGCCGCGGCAGCTGCCGCCAGCACGAGCCACGGTGCGCCGAAGGCCGGGGGCGGCATCAACACGGCGACGGTGCCCGAGAGTGCGATGCCGATCCCCACACCCGAGTACAGGACTCCGGCCTGCGGCGCCGCCGCCTCCAGGGCCGCCGCGGAGGCGAGCACGAATACGAGCCCGCTGGCCATGCCCGCGCCGATCCGGAGCGATGCCCACGCGGGGGTGTACGTGGTGGCCGCGCCGAGCGCGGTCGTCACCGCTGTCGCCGCGAGCGCGAGCCGGAGCACCGTTCCACGCTCCGGCCGGACGACGAGATGGCGTGCGAGGAGCACGCCGGCGAGGTACCCCACCAAGTTTGCGGAAGCGAGCGCACCGGCGACGTCGTCCCCGATGCCGAGCGCGCGCTGCGTGGCCGGCAAGAGCGCCGTGTAGGCGAACCGCCCGATCCCCATCGCTGCGGCGAGGGCGAAGGCGCCGTCGAGCGCTCGTCCCCGACGGGAGAAGTCCATCGACCTCTCTTGTCGCCCTCGCCGCTCGGAGTCCAGCGAACTCGACGCTAAGCCACCGGCCCCGCACGCGAAACACGGGGCGCCTCGCCGAGGATCGCTCAGAGGATGCGGGGGGGGATGCGGGTCTCGAGAGGTGGGCTGGCGGCGGCACCGAGGCGCGGGTGGCCCCGGGAGCCCGGGGTCACCCTCTCCCCCCTGCCGGGCGGGAGGCCATCGGGCCGGGGACCGGGCCTCGTGAGACATTTTCGCCTGACCAGGGGCCAACCGATGGTTAATGCTCAGGCCGTTCGCCAAGCCGATCGTCCACCATCGCCGTCGCACGGGGCCGTCGCAGGGCCCATCGGAGCCTCATGCCAGACAAGAAGAGCAGTCCTCCGTCGGGACCGCTGGGTTGGCTTGCGATGGGCCTCGTGGCCTTGGCGCTCTTCGGCAACTTCTACGTCTACGACTCGATCGGCCCGGTCGCCGAGCTCCTCGTGCAGCAACTTGGCTTCACGGACACCCAGATCGGGAGCTTGAACGCCATCTACAGCATTCCCAACGTGGTGCTCATCTTCGTGGGAGGCATCCTCGTCGACCGCTTCGGCGCCGGCCGGATGTTCATGTGGACAGGTGCGGTCTGCCTCCTCGGAGCCCTCCTGACGGCGGCGACCTCTCACTTTCTTCCGATGGCCGCGGGCCGCCTTCTCTACGGGATCGGGGCCGAGACCTTCAACATCGCATCGCTCGCGGCAGTGACGGCCTGGTACCCCGCGCGCCACACGGCGCTCATGATGGGTCTCACGCTCGGGGCTGGCCGGGTCGGCTCGTTCGCGGCCGACCTGTCTCCGGCCTGGGCGTCGACCGTGTACGCGCAGGGTTGGCAGCCGCCGCTCGTCCTGGCGGCCGGAATCGCCGCGACGAGCTTCGCCGCGAGCGTGGGCTACTGGTGGTTCGAGCGCAAGTACGTGGGCGAGCGCGCTCATCAGACGCACTCTGCCCAGCCGTTCTCGTGGCGGGACGCTCTGGGCTTCGGAGTTCCCTACTGGTACCTGCTCTCGCTGTGCGTCCTCTGGTACGCCGTAATGCTCGCCTTCCGAAGCACCTTCGCCATCAAGTACTTCCAGCAGGGTCACGGCTTGTCTCTCGCGGCCGCTGGCGCCATCAACAGTTACGTGTTTCTGGCGGCGCTCTTCGCGACCCCGCTATTCGGCTGGGTCTGCGACCGCACCGGACGCTACGCCGGCATGCTCGCGTTCGGCGCCCTCCTGCTCCCGATCTCTTTGCTCGTGATGGCGGCGAGCAACATGGGCCTCGGGCTCGGGACTGTTCTCATCGGCATCAGCTTCTCGCTCGTCCCGGCCGCGATGTGGCCCATGGTGAGCAAGATCGTCGAGCCGGCAAGATTCGGCACCGCCATCGGCCTGATGTGGGTTGTCCAGAACGCGGGAATTGCCGGAGCGAATCTCGCCGCGGGATGGCTCAACGACGTCTACGGGGCGAGTGCGGTCAACCCGGCCGGGTACAAGCCGATGATGACGTTCTTCATCACCTCGAGCGCGCTCGGGTTCGCCTTCGCCGTTCTCCTTTGGCGGCGAACCCGGATCGGACGTTCGGCCCCTGGCCCCTCGCTCGCGGCGTCCTGACGGCGCGCCGCCCCGCGACGCCTACCGCAGGGAGTCGTTGATCGCGTCGAGCGCCTGCCGGGGCGGGCGAACCCGCGCATCGGGAAGCGTCGCGAGCGGAGAATCGACCGTCCCCAGCCGGGCGATGAAGTCGGATCCGGACGGGTCCACGTAGAACACGCCCGTCAGCACGTCCGCATCGCGCGCGGCCGCCATCAGCTGGGCCACTGCCCGCGCACGATCGGAGGGGTCGTAGGTCTCCTCGATCTTCTTGAGGCGCAGGCGGGACCCGTCGTGAAGGGTGACGTCGACCGTAGAGCCCGGCTCGTACTCGACGGAGATGTCCTCGAAGGCCGGGATGAAGAAGAGTTCCTGGAGCGGCTCGTCGTGCTCCTTGACGTAGGCGTAGCTCTTCGTCGAGCCCTCGTGGTCGTTGAAGGTGACGCACGGGCTGATGACGTCCAGGAACGCGGTGCCGCGGTGAACGATGGCTGCCTTGAGCATTGCCGAGAGCTGCTTCTTGTCGCCGGAGAAGCTCCGGCCAACGAACGTGGCGCCGAGCTGGATGGCGAGCGCGCAGGTGTCGATGGCGGGCAGATCGGCCACCGCGCCAGTCTTGAGCACCGACCCGGGGTCGGCCGTGGCCGAGAGCTGTCCCTTGGTGAGCCCGTAGACCCCGTTGTTCTCGATGACGTAAACCAAGGGAAGGTTGCGCCGCATCAGGTGCACGAATTGGCCGATCCCGATCGAGGCGCTGTCGCCGTCGCCCGATACTCCGATGGCGAGCAGCGACTTGTTCGCAAGGAGCGCCCCCGTCGCGACCGAGGGCATGCGCCCGTGCACGGCGTTGAAGGAGTGCGACCTCGTCATGAAGTAGGCCGGGCTCTTCGAGCTGCACCCGATGCCCGAGAACTTGGCCACGCGCTCTGGCTGGACCCCGAGGTCGAAGTAGGCTTCCAGGATCCGCTCGGAGATGGCGTTGTGGCCGCAGCCAGCGCAAAGCGTGGTCTTTCCGCCCTTGTACTCCACGACGGTGAGCCCCAAGCGGTTCGTCCGGGGCGCGGGAATCTCGGCAGGCATCTAGCGTGCCTCCTTCTCGACGATCTCGTCGGTGACGGAGCGGGCGTCGAGCGGCAGTCCGGTGATGTGCGCGACGGACCTGAGCCGAGCCAAGAGGCTGGCGGGGAGGTCGAGCTTGAGGAGCGCGGCGAGTTGTGCGTCTCTGTTTTGCTCCACCACGTAGACTCGGTCGTGGGCGGCCACGAAGGCTTCTACCTCCCGCGAGAACGGCCATCCGCGGACGCGAAGGTAGTCGGTCTCGAGGCCCCGCTCGTCCCGGAGCTGATCGCGGCACTCGCGGATGGCCGGGTCCGACGAACCGTAGGCGATGATCCCGACCCCGGCATTTCCGCTCCCGAGCAGCCGGGGACCGGGAGTATCTCCCGGGCGCGGTCGAACTTCCGCTGCAGCCTGTCCATGTTGCTCGCGAAGACCCCGGCCTTCTCGCTGTAGGCCGCATTCTCGTCATGCCCCGTCCCGCGCGTGAAGTAGGCGGCCTTCGGGTGATCGGTCCCCGGAAGCGTGCGCCAACCGATCCCGTCCCCGTCCACGTCCCGGTAGCGCGCGAAGCCGCCAAGGCGTTCGAGGTCCTCCTTGGAGAGCACCTTGCCGCGGTCGAGCGGACGATCCGGGTACTGGAACGGCTCCGCCGTCCAGTTGTTCATCCCGAGGTCGAGGTCGGTCATGACGAAGACCGGGGTCTGGAAGCGCTCGGCGAGGTCGAAGGCGGTCCCGGCCATCGAGAAGCACTCCTCCACGGAGCCCGGAAGGAGCAGCAGGTGTTGGGTGTCCCCGTGGGAGAGGAAGGCCGTGGAGAGGATGTCCCCCTGGGCCGTTCGCGTCGGCAGGCCGGTCGATGGCCCGACCCGCTGCACGTCGAAGATCACCGCGGGCACCTCGGCGTAGTAGCCGAGCCCGGCGAACTCCGACATCAGGGATACGCCCGGGCCGCTCGTCGAGGTCATGGCGCGCGCCCCGGCCCACCCGGCTCCGAGGACCATTCCCATGGCGGCGAGCTCGTCCTCCGCCTGGACGACCGCGTAGGTCGCCTTTCCGTCCGCTTCGTGACGGTACTTTCCCAGGTACCCGATGAGCGTCTCCACGAGGGACGAGGACGGGGTGATCGGATACCACGTCACCACCGTCACGCCGGCGAACAAGGCCCCGAGGGCCGCCGCGGTGTTGCCTTCCACCACGATCTTCCCCCGGTTGGCGTCCATCCGCTTCACTCGTAGCCCGTCTCGCGGCTCGATCTCCTTTGCCGCGTCGAGGCCGGCACGCGCCGCCTTCAGGTTCAGCTCGCGCGCCTTGGCCTTGCTGCCGAACACGCGCCCGATGGCCCGCTCCACCTCTTCCATCTCGATGCCGAGGAGCCGGGCCGCGACGCCCACGTAGGCCATGTTCTTGAGGAGCTTGCGGAGCTTGGCGTCAGGGGTGATCGGCTCCACTACCTTGTCGAACGGGACAGGGTGATAGGTCAGGTCGCTGCGCTCTCCGTCGAGCTTGAGCGGCGCGTCGTAGATCACGACGGCCCCAGGGCGGAGTGCGGTCACGTCCTCCCTCGCCGTCTCCGGGTTCATCGCGATGAGGAGGTCGATCTCCTTCTTGCGCGCGACGTAGCCGTCCTTCGAGACGCGGATCGTGTACCAGGTCGGGAGACCCGCGATGTTGGAGGGGAACAGGTTCTTTCCCGAGACCGGGATCCCCATCTGGAAGAGGGCCCGCAGCAGCACCGTGTTGGAGCTCTGCGACCCCGAGCCGTTCGCCGTCGCCACCTGGAGGGAGAAGTCGTTCGTCACCTGGTCCTCGCTGGCATCGCCCTCGGATCGTGGGCGCATCCAGAAAGGACGTAACGTCGGGACCGCGGATGCGCCAGGGTCGATCGCAACCCAGCGGCCCACATATCCTGGGCCAGGGCCGCGCCGGCTCGCTGCAGCTCGACCGCCGCGGCCTCGAGCTGCCGGCGCCTCGATTCCGAGTCCGGGAACGCCTCCAGCACCGGAGGCCCGAAGCGATCCAGGACAACGGCGAGGAGGACGAGCACCGCCACCGAGACGACGAAGAGGGCGACCTCGGAGGACGCATTGACCCTGGGCCCCAGGCCGCCGAGCATGTGCCGGTCACGGGCCAAAGCGATCGCCATGACCCGACCGTGATCGCGAGCCGGGTCCATAGCGCGCGCCGACCGAGGGCCAGAGCAGCGAGCGCGAGCGGAATGGCAAAGTTCTTCAGGGCGTCGCGCGTGAAGAGGAGGCCGGAGCCGCGACGGCGAGCCCCGATACCGCGGTCGTACCGGCCTCGAAGATCCAGGTGCCGGCCCGAAAACGCCTGGCTCGAACGGCCCAGATGGCGATCAGGAGGACGGACACCGTGAGCGTGTTCGCGACGGTGGCGACGCTGCGGGATCCCGCCCCGTCGAGAAGCCTCCAGACCTCGACGCCGCCCGTGAGGGCCACTCCCAGGAGCGCGAACATCTGGAGCGCGACAGCGTGCCTGCGCTGGAGCTCGTCCCCGGCCGGGACTCGCCCGAGTCACCTTCGCGCGCGCCCGAGCCGATCACCCACGCGTTCACATGCACCGTGGCGCTCGGGGCGAGGCAAGTAGCCGACCGTGCAGGACAGGTACCCCCGCCCGCCTCGGCAACCCGTTCGACCATGGCAGGGCCGGTTCCCCTCGCTACCCGGTGACCGCGAGAGGGCCTCCGCGCGACAGATCAGCGGTGACCGCCGCCGCCGTGACCGCCGCCACCACCCCCGTGGCCAGCGCCGCCGCCTGCGAAGCCGCCGTGGGGCGCCGCCGCGCCGCCGCGCATCGGCGCCCCGTACCCCGAACGCGAGCCGGAGCCGTAGTAGCTGCCTCGAGCTGCCGCGCCGTACCCGGCCCGCGGCGGCGCGGGATAGCCGTGCCCGTATCCGTACCAGCGACCGCCGTTCCAGTAGCCGCGGCCATACCATCCTGCGTAGCCCGGTCCGAACCCGTACCAGTGGCCATAGCCGTAACCCCACCAGCCGTAGTGGCCCGGGCCGTACACGCCGAAGTACGGCATCGGTCCCCAGCCCCACAGCCAGGGCGCGATCACCCAGCACCACCCAACGGACGGGTAGTAGACGTACATGTCCGGAGCGCTGCCGTCCGTTGGCACGTAGTTGTAGGCGCTGCCATATGGCATCCACACCCACCCGTATTGGCCGGTGTAGACCCACTGGCCGGCGGGCACGGCCTGCGAGGCTGCCTCCGGCGAGCCGGTGGGGGGAGCAGGGATTTGAGCCGGGGGCGCTGGCGGGGTGGCGGTGGGTGCAGCGGAGTTGGGCTGCACGGGCTGCGCCTGGTCGATGGTTTGGGCCCCCTGCGTCGGGTCGTCTGCCAAGACCTGCCCGGGGACGAGGGAGAGCAACCCAGACAGCAGAAGCGCTTGGCTGAAGGTCTTCATGGCTCCACTCCCATTATAAGACCCCCAGCGCGCCCATATGTTGCCATGTTGCCGGGACGTTTCCGGTCCTCTGCCAAGGGGGCTTCCAGCCCACGCTCGCTAAAAGTCGTGCTTTCGCAGGATGTTGCGCGTCTACCCCCAACAGTGCCGACCCGGTCGCCCGGCCCCGACGCCCCTGGCGCTCGGAGAGACGCCCTCGATAGGCGCGTGCTTTCGGCGCCCGGCCGGGTGAGCACCACGGGCACGGGGGAAGTCGTTCGACCGATCGTGTCCCCCAAGACATCCGGGAAGCCGCCTGACCGAGGTTCGCGTGCGTCGGCGCCCCGTTTTCGACCGTTGCACTCAATCCTCGGGTCTCGGTAGCGTGCGGGTCCGCCGAAGGAGGATGCTCACCGTGACCCACGTGGTTCGCCCGCTCCGCATCATCGTCGCCGCGCTCGCTTCGACCGTCTCGCTGCAAGCGTTTGGGCAACAGGCCCCGGCCGCTCACTGGACCTACGAGGGGGAGCACGGCCCAGCCCACTGGTCGA
This sequence comes from uncultured delta proteobacterium, assembly GCA_963754915.1. Taxonomy (GTDB): domain Bacteria; phylum Myxococcota; class Myxococcia; order Myxococcales; family Anaeromyxobacteraceae; genus DATJZG01. The sequence goes on from CAVWHZ010000014.1 coordinate 349,019, forward strand.
GCCTCGAGCCCGCCTTCGAGACGTGCAAGGTAGGCAAGCACCAGTCCCCGATCGACATCCGGGGCGCCAAGGCGGCTCCACTGCCCGCCATCGAGTTCGCCTACCAGCCGTCTCCCCTCAAGGTTGTCGACAACGGCCACACCATCCAGGTGAGCTACGCCCCCGGGAGCTTCATCACGGTGGGCGACAGGAAGTACGAGCTGCTGCAGTTTCACTTCCACCATCCCAGCGAAGAAAAGGTGAACGGTAAGTCGTATCCGCTCGTCGCTCACCTCGTGCACAAGGACGCCGGGGGCTCGCTTGCGGTGGTCGCGGTGCTGCTGGCGGACGGCAAGCCCAACCCCTTCATCGAGACCATCTGGAAGCACCTGCCGGCGGAGGAGGGCAAGGAGAGCGCGCCCGAGGGCGTGACCATCGACGTCGCCACCCTCCTGCCCGCCAAGCGCGGCTACTACACCTTCACGGGCTCCCTCACCACTCCACCCTGCAGCGAGAACGTCACCTGGCTCGTCCTCAAGTCACCGGCACCGATTTCCAAGGGCGAGGTGGCGGTCTTCGCGAAGAAGTTCCCTCACAACGCCAGGCCAGTGCAGCCCCTCAATGGCCGGGTCGTACAGATGACGCAGTAAGGCCCCGACGGGCGGCGTCGCCGGGCCCGAATGGCGCGCCGGGGCGGAGCGCATTCCGCTCCGGCGGCGGGTGCACGCCGGGGATCCGCTCGGCGCGCAATGACGCCTTCGGCTTTGGATCTCGGAGACGCTGGCCGAACCACCAGCGATCGCGTCGACGCACTCATAGTCGCGGTCGCTTCCGTATTCGTCCCCGTTGTCGTGCTTCTCGGGTTCCGCGACGATCCGGGCGCTCGCCGCGCGCGCCTTGCGGCAGTGCGGCGCCGCGTCGTCGGCGTGGACCCTCAGGTTCTGGGTATTGGCCCCCCGACTTGGCCTATGCCACCCGCGAGGACTGTCGCTCGCTCTCTTCGACGGCCGCCGGGGTCGGGCCCCCCTGCGGCCCCGCGAGCCCTCCGACGCGGGAGGGCCCTGCGCTCGCCGAGCGGAGCCGGACGCGGAAGGTCGAGCCGCGTCCGGCCTCGCTCTCGACCTCGATGCGTCCACCGGATTCTTCGACGATGGTGCGGGCGATGGTCAGCCCGAGCCCGCTTCCGACGCCGGCCGGCCGCGTGGTGTAGAAGGGCTCGAACATCCGCTCCCGGATCTCCAAGGGGATCCCAACCCCGGAATCGCTGACCTCGACGAGGACCTCGTCTCCCTCCTGGCGGGCCCGCACGGACACGCGGTTCTCGCAGGCCCTTCCCTCCGGGATCGCCTGCATCGCGTTCATGAGGAGGTTCAGGAAGACCCTGCCGAGCTCGTTCGTCCGGGCCCGAACCACGAGGCCCTTGTCCGGCACGTCGACGTCGAACCGCGCGCGCCGGAGGACCTGACCCCGGATCATGAGAACGACATTGGAAATCTCCACCGCGACGTCGACGCGATCGACGTCGGCCGCCGCGTCCTCCATGCGGCCGAGAGAGCGCATCGCCTTGACGATCGACGCGATGCGCCAGAGCCCGCGCAGGGCGTCGTCGAGTACACCGCGCAGCTCGGAAGGCTCCCCGCCCTCACCGGCCCCGGGAAGGTTGTCGAGCGCGTAGGAGAGGTTGGAGGTCACCCAGGAGAGCGGGTTGTTGATCTCGTGCGCCACCCCCGCGGCCAGCGTGCCGACGGACGCGAGCCGGGTGGCCTCCAGGAGCCGGTCCTGGAGTTCCTGGACCTCGGTGACGTCGGTGCGAGTACCGATCATCCGGAGCGCGCGTCCGTTGCGGCCCCGGCAAGCCACCCGTCCGCGCGAGCGGATCCATCTCCACCCACCCAGGGCATGTCGAACGCGGTAGGTCGCCTGGTAGTCGTCGGAACGCCCTTCGACGCACCGCTGGAGGGCGGTCCAGGCGCGCTCCAGGTCGTCCGGATGGACGACCGCCGTCCAGCCGGCGATGGTGGGGGGATCTCGCCAGGTCCCCGCCCGAGCATCGCCAGCCAGGTCGACCCGTGCGTGAACCTGTCCGCGGCGATGTCCCAGTCCCACTCCGCGTGAGTCCCGGAAGCGAGCGCAAGCCGGAGGCGCTCCTCGTTCCCGACCAGCGCAGCGGCCGCGGTGCGGTCCTGCGTCACGTCCCGGAAGGTCATGACGACCGACCGGCCGTGATCCCCGACGCCGGAGACGGGCTGGGCGCTCGCCGAGAGCCACCGGAGCGCACCGTCCGGCCGGACGACCCCCATCACCACATTCGTCTGTGGGTGCCCGGTGCGGAGCGCCGCCCGATCCGGGCGATCCTCTGAGGGGAAGAGCGTCCCGTCCTCTCGGACGGCTGGCCACGCCGGGTCGAGCGCCGGATCGCCCGACACCGGCCCGGGCGCGATGCCGAGGAGCTTCTCCGCGGCCGGGTTGAACGCCGAGATGGCGCCGTCGGCGCGCCGCATGACGATCCCCTCGGCACAGGCCTCGACGACTGTCCGGAACCGAGCCTCGCTCTCGCGCAGCGCCTCCTCGGCTCGCGTCTTCTCCGTGACGTCGCGGCAGACGATGAGAACCCCGGTGACCGTCCCGTGCGCGTCCCTGAGCGAGGCGGAACTGGCGTCCACGGTGAGGAGAGCCCCGTCCCGCCGGACGTGGCGCTCGACGGTGCGCCCGTCGCCCCAGGTGGCGAGGCGGGCGACCTGCTCCCCAGCTCCCGGCCTCTCGGGCGAGAGAACGGAGGCGGCTGGCCGGCCGAGAACCTCCTCGGCGGCCCAGCCGTACATGGCCTCCGCCCCGCCCGACCAGGACAGGATCCTCAGATCGGGGTCCAAGGCGATCACGGCCTCCCGCATGTGCCCGACCAAGGTCCCGAGGAAGCGCTGGTCGGCCTCGGCTCGGCGCCGATCGGTGACGTCGCGAAGCGTCCCTGCCATTCCCGCCGTCGAACCGTCGGCCGCGAGTGTGAGGCGCGCGTGAACCTCCACCCAGCGCACCCCCCCGCCCTTCGTCAGGTACCGGGTCTCGTGCAGGCAGTGGTGCTTCTTGCGCAGGGCGAGTGGCTCGAAGCGCCGCTCGTCGGCGTCCCGATCGTCCGGGTGGACGAACTCCAGGAAGACCCGGCCCAGGCTGTCCCTGCGCGGGAAGCCGGTGAGCGCCGTCCAGGCGCTGTTGAGGTAGGTCCATCGCCCCTCCGCGTCGGTGCGGAAGACGACGTCTCGGATGTCGTCGAGAGAGAACCCGCCTGCACTCTGGGTCATGCCTGCTCCTTGGACGGCTGTGGATTGTACGGCCCGGAGCCCGCAGTGAATGTCGCGCAGGCCGGTGACGGGCGCGGCGGTGGGGCCCACCCCTACAGCCGATCCCACCGCCGACCACGTCGCACATTCGTTCACCGAGCGTCGCGCGAGGTTCGGCACGATCGAGGCGGGGCGGCGTCGCCCCGGCCCTCTCCGGCGAGCCCGTCTCCTGGGCGCGGGACTCGACCCGCCGTGGACCGCCGCTCCGGCCTCCGGAGTGGCTCGCCCGTCCTGGGCGGAAGGCGGACGCCGGGACGACCCTGAAGGGGTGACGACGCGGACCTACAGCGGGTGCAGCCGGTCTCCGGCACGTCCCGTCGGACCCGTTAAATGAACACGCGGTGGCATCCACCAGGAGGACGTCATGGAGCAGAAGTCGAAGGCCATGAAGGTGACGGTGACGAAGGACGGGCCGTACCTCGTCACCGGAGGCGTGCCCATGGCGAGGCAGGTCATCGGAACCAGCGCAAAGGGCGAGTCGATGGAGTGGGTCGAGGGCGAGAAATTTGCGACGCAGCCGCAGTATGCGCTGTGCCGCTGCGGTCACTCGGCGAAGAAGCCCTTCTGCGACGGGACGCACAAGAGAATCCACTTCGATGGGACCGAGACAGCGCGCCGCGAGCCTTACCTCGAGCAGGCCGAGGAGATTGCCGGGCCGCAGCTCGCGCTCACCGACGCCGAAGGCCTTTGCGCGTTCGCGCGCTTTTGCGATGCCCAGGGAACGGCGTGGGCCAAGGCCCAGGAGCCGGGCGAGGAGGCAGCCGCTATCGTGCGTCGAGAGGCCAAGAACTGCGCTGGGGGTCGCCTTGTCGCCTGGGATCGCAAGACGAGGCAGCCCTTCGAGGCCGAGTATCCGCCCTCGCTCGGGCTCGTCGAGGACCCGGCGCAGGGCGCGAGCGGCGGGCTCCTGGTGCGGGGCGGCATCCCGGTCGTCGCCGCCGACGGCTTCGCCTACGAGATCCGCAACCGGGTGGCTCTGTGTCGCTGCGGCGCCTCATCCAACAAGCCGTACTGCGACGGGTCGCATGCCTCGGTGAAGTTTCGCGACGATCGCTGAGCGCGTCCGCGACGCGTCGCTGGACGCGCTCGAGCGGACGCCGAGTTCAGGCGAGGTTGTGGAAGACGTGCTGGACGTCCTCGTCCTGTTCGAGCGCGTCGACGAGAGCCAGGACCTCTGCGGCCGCCTCCTCGGAGAGCGACATCGGGGTCTGCGCGACGTACTCGGACTCTGCCGAGATGAGCGGAAGCTTCCGCTCCTCGATGGCCGCCTGCAAGTGGCCGAAGTCGGCGAACGAGCAGCGGATGACCACCTGCTTGTCGCCCTTCTCGCCTTGGCCCTCGCCCATCTCGACGAGCCCATGGTCAATGAGGTCGAGCTCGATCGCGTCGAGGTCGAGCCCTTCGGGGGCGAGCCGGAACACGCCCATGCGCTGGAATTGAAAGGCGACCCCCCCGGTCGTGCCGAGCTTGCCCCCGTGGTCCTTGAAGTGCATTCGGATGTTGGCGACCGTCCGCACCACGTTGTCCGTGGCCGTCTCCACGACCATGGCGACCCCGTGCGGCCCGTACCCCTCGTAGAGGACGACCTCGTAGGCCTGCTGGTCCTGGCCGCTGGCGCGCTTGATGGCCGCCTCGACCTTGTCCTTCGGCATGTTGGCGCCGCGCGCGTTCTGCAGCGCCCGCCGCAGGGCCGGGTTGTGGTCCGGATTCGGGCCGCCCGACTTCACCGCGATGGCGATGTCCTTGCTGACCCGGGTGAAGACCTTCGCCATCCGGTTCCAACGGGCGAACATCGTCGCCTTGCGCGTCTCGAAGATGCGTCCCATGTCTCGCTCTCGCCGGTGGACGGGCGGACGCCCTCGCCAGCCGGGAGGCGGGTTATCGCACCGACGGCCTCCCTGCGCCAGCCCCGCGTGGGACCGGGCGTGGCTGCCCCCGGCCCCACCGCCCCGGGGACGCGGTCGCACCGCGCCTCCGCCCCAGCCTTCTCCGTGAAGCCGCGCTAGGATGGGGCGAGGTGGAGGGCCCATGTCCGAGTGCGTGTTTTGTCGGATCGTCGCCGGAGAGGTCGCCGCCGAGATCGTCCACGAGACGCCGGGCGCGGTCGCCTTCCTGGACGTCTTCCCGGCCGCGAGGGGTCACGTGCTCGTGGTTCCCCGGGTCCACGCGCCCACCCTGCTCGAGCTCGAGGACGCTGCCATCGCCGAGCTCTTCGCCGCGGTGAAGGCCGTCCAGCGAAAGGTGCAGAGGGCACTCGCGCCGCCGGGCATGAACGTGGGCTGGAACCACGGCAAGCCCGCGGGCCAGCACGTCTTCCACCTGCACGTCCACGTCCTTCCGCGCTTCGCGGACGGAGGCCGGGGCGTGCAGGCGCTCGGCAGCGGTGGAGAGCGGGCCGACATCGGGGCCATCGCTACGGCCATCCGCCGCGCCTAGGCGGCCCGGGGGCTCGAGCGACGCCCCTATATCCCGGCCGTGCGCATGGCCCCGCGAATCACCTGGGCCAGATCGAGCGAGGCGTCGCGAACGGCATCGCCACCTGCCACGGCCTGCTGGGCCGCGTAGCTCTGGACGTGGGGGTGGGGAGTTCCCGGGTGGCTGGCTGAAAGGGGTCCCGCGACGAGCAGCGACGGGAGCGTTCGGGTCCGGGCGCCCTCCCGGAAGCTGTGCGCGAGCTCCCGAAGGAGCCGCGCGTGCGCCTCGTTGGCGCCGGCGGAGTCCCGCTCGAGCGCTGCAGCGACCTCGGAAAGGACCCTCGCGAACTTGTCCGGATGCGTCCGCTGCACCTGCTCGAGGCCGAAGACGGCACTGGCGAGGTCGGAGATGTCCTGGCTCCCGCTGGCCTCCGGCTGTCGCGGCTGCCGCCGCTGCGGGGCGCCGCGGCGCTGTCCCCCTTCGCCGTCGGGCTGCCCGGACGGAGCGACCTTCCCCTTCGAGAAGGTGGTCAGCGAGTCGACGTTCGGTATGCCCTTGCCATCGATTTCGTGCGTAGCCATCGGACGCCCGTCGCGCCCCTTCCCGGGACCGATAAAGCACAGCAGGGCCCGCGCCCACCGTCAAGGATCGCGCCCTCCCGGCTCCGGCCGTCGCCCCGCCAGGTCGGGAAAGGGGGCGGCCGTCGGCCCCGGGCGGGGCCAGGCGCATCCACCGGGCGGGCGGCTACGGGAGCAGGCCTCGGACCGCGGCGAGTGCCTGGGCGAAGACCGCGTCATCGGGCTGCGCGCCGTTCACGACCGTGACCTTGCTGGCGGCGCGCGCAATCTCCTCGAGGTAGAGGGCCCGCTGCCGAGCCAGGTCTGCAGGAGTGAAGAGCGGGCTCAGGGCCGCGCCGAGCTCCCTCGCGGCTACTTCCGGCGAGACGTCGACGAAGATGGTCAGGTCGGGGACGAGTTCCCCACCGGACTCGAGCCCCCTGGCCCGCGCCTCGAGCAGGTTCAGGTCCTCCCGGACCCAATCGTGGCCCTTGAGCCGCGCGAACACCACCGACGAGAGGGTGAAGCTCTTGCAGAGCACAGTCCGCCCGTTGGCGAGCTCGTCCTTCGTGACCGAACAGACGCGGGCCCGCGAGGCGAGCTCGAAGAAGAAGTCGGGCTTGAAGATGCCGTAGTGCCAGCTGCTGTCGAGCGCCTGGGCGCCCATGAGCTGCGCGCGACCACTGTCCGGGCTGTCGATCTCGAACACCTGCTGCCCCTGGCTCGTCAACGCCTCGCGCAAGCGGTTCACGATCTGCACGATCAGCCGGCCCGAGCCGTAGATCCCCTCGAAGACAACGAACTTCCCCTTCTTCATCGCATGCTCCTTAGTGTGCGGTGCGCCTCGTATCTTGTGCTGCGTGCAGCTTCCCGCCTCGCCTGGCGGCGCGAGCAGCCGTGGACGCTGGTTCCCCGGGGCGAGCGGATCATACCCAGGGACGCCGCCGCCCACCCGGGAAAGGCCACTGCTCGCCGAGCGCCGGCGGCCCTGGCCGTCCTCGTGCGAGCCGGGAGAGGCCCAGCCTCTAGACGACGGCCCTCAGGTACTCGCTCGTGCGGTCGCGGCGCTCGCGCTCGATCTCCCGCGGATCGACCTCCACGAACTTCTCGTCCGGGGTGATCTTGAAGAGGGGCTGGCCCTTCTGGACGATGGTCCCCTCTCCTCCCTGGATGACGATGCGGTCCACCGTGCCGGAGAAGGGCGCCCGGACCGTGTTGAACATCTTCATCACCTCGATGATGTACAGGGGCTGGCCCTTGTCGAAATGCATTCCCTCCTGGACGAATCGGGGCCTCCCAGGCGCCTCCTGGCCGTAGTACATGCCGCCGCAGATCGCCACGATCTCGTCTGCCTTGGTGGCCGGCGGCGGAGCCAGCACCTTCTTCATGCGGGCCTGGAGCTCGGGGTCGTTCAGGTGTGGCGGGATGGTGACGTCGAGGTTCTCCTCGACCCGGAAGTCGAAGAACTTCACGCGCTCGGCAATCATGAAGAGCAGGCCGAGCAGTTCGTTTCCAGCCTCGTACCCGTCGTGCGCCGCACGGATCCTGGCCCAGGTACCGGCGTCGTATCCGCCCAGGGGCGCCTCGCTCTTGAGGATGTCGTTGAGCTTGTAGAACTCCTCCCTGCGGAGGCCGAACTTCTTTCGGAGCTCCGCGTAGAAGCGGATCGACTTCTGGAGTAGCTCGTGGTCGTGCTCCCAGATGACCTCGGCTGCCGGCTCCTTGGGGTTGTAGGCCATGTTCAGGTACTCGTAGGCGTCGTTCAGCACCCCGAGCGGATTGCGGATCCACACCAGCTTCCCGCCGTCGATCCGGTAGTTCTTGCGGTTGAGGCTCAGCCACCCCGCGAACAGGTGGGGGTCCTCCAGGAGCCGCTCCATCGGGCGGGTGAGCAGCGTTCCCTTGCGGTCGAGCACCTCGGACATGGCCTTGGACGCGGACGGGTCGTCTGGGCTCTCGGCTGCCAGCCGCTTGGCGTAGAGCTTCTTCATCTCCAGGAACGCCGCGGTGGTGTCGAGCTTGCTCGCCTCCTCCTTCAGCTGCCCGACAAGCGTCAGGTAGGGGACGACGAACCTCGTCGTGGGCTTCGCCATCACGTTCTGGCCGATGAACCAGGTGACGAGCCCGTAGTGGAACTGGAGGTTCGTGGCGAGATTGATGCCGCGGAGGCTCGTCTTCCCGAGCACGCGCGCCAACTGAAGGTAGCTGTCGAGCCGGTCCTCGCCCTTGGTCAGCAGCAGGGCGATGTTCGAGTCGTAGGCCCCCGCCACGCGGTAGCGCATGAACATGCCGGTATCGGGGTTGACGAGGCTGATGCCCTGGTCGTCCCGGATCTCGCCGTCAATGGGCTTCGACCAGAACCGGATCGAATCCCCCGGCGTGCGGCGAGAGGGACGCGTCGGTGGCGTTCAGGCGCGCTTCGGCGGACGCGCCGAAGCGAGCAATCCGCTCCGGCTTCGGCAGACGGTCCCTGTGGCGGGCGAGCAGCGCCATGGCCTCGACCAGCGACTCGACGACGAAGGAGTCGCTCTTGTCCTTCGGGTTGGCGAACTTGAGGCTGTAGCAGAGCTCCGTGACCCTGTGCTCCACCTGGATCCGGGTGTTCACCTCCATGAAGTAGTACCGGTCGCGGTCGACGATGCACTCGAAGGTCGAAGCGGAGTCGAGGCCCACGGCCTCCCCGAAGCGGGCGGCGTCCTCCTCCATGCGCTTCAGGATCTCGAGGTCTGTCGCGAGCGCCGCGGCCTCCTCCTTGCGTCCGGCGTGGGCGGCCCGGGCGACGGCCGCGGCCAGCCCCTCCTGCGTCACCGAGATCTCGAGCAGCTTCTGCTCGTGCATCTGCAGCGAGCAGTCGCGGCCGCCGAGCGAGACGCACCACTTCCCGTTGCCGAGAAGCTGGATCTCGTTGTGACGCGTCTGCTCGATGTTGAGCTCGATGAGGACGTTCTTGTTGTCGCCGACACCCGTCGCCTTGACCTCGTTCAGGACCTCCCGCACGAGGGCGGGCGCCTCGGCTGCCGCCGCCGCGATCTGCTCGGGGCTGGGGCTGGTGGCGGCGAGCAGAGACCCTCCGAGGATGCGCTGGCCCTTGCCGCCCCCGCCGCCGATGGCCTTGAGGCGCACCCGGCTAGCGGGGTGGCTCCGGAACATGTCGGCGACCTCGCGCTGCACCTGGGCACCGAGCTCGTCGATCGTGTAGAGGTCGATCCCCTTGGCGTACGACGCCATGAGGATGTGGTCGGCGAGCTCCTCGAGCGAGAGCTTCGAGTCGCCGAGCACCTTCCCGTCGCACGAGAGTCCCTCGGCCTCCACAAGTGCGAGAAGCTGCTTCCGGGTCTTGTGCTTGGCGACGAGGGTCCGGGCCGTCACGTTGTTGATGCCGGGCGTGACGCTGACCTTCACCTCTAGTGCGGTGCGCTTCGCCTCGTCCTTCTTGCCGGCTCGCGCCTGGGTGACCGAGTTCGGCCCGATGAACTTGAGTCCGGCCCTCTCGATCGTGGCGACGAACTCCTCGTCCTCCGCCATGAACCCATACCCTGCGAAGACCGAGTCGTACCCGTTGTCCTTCGCCGTCTGGACGATCTGGTTCATGCGCTCGACGCGCTCCTCCTTGGTCGCGCCGGTGTAGTCGGGGACCCGGTGGATGCGGCTGTTGTCGGTCATCTGGCGCAGCTCGGGCGCCAGCGCGTTCGGGTACACGATGGAGTCCTTCTCGGACAGCAAGATCCCGTAGTGCGTGATCCCCATCTCGTCGAAGACGTCCATGGCCTCCTTGCGGATGGGGCCGCGGCACACGATGAGCGGCTTGAGGTCCTCGCAGGCAAAGGACCGAACCCACTCGGAAGAAGCCCTTCCCAGCCTGCGGTCGCGGTGGACGAGCGGATTCTCTCGGTAGTTGTCGACAGTCGAGGCCATCGGTCTCATGTCTCCAATCGGGGGTGCAGGTGTCGCCTTCAGCCTGGGCTCAGTGGAACTCGCGCTGCGGCCCGCTCATGGGCGATGGCTTGTAGTGTCGGAGCAGGAAGCGCATGTTCTCGCCGAGCACCTTGCGCAGGTCGGTCGGCATGACCAGCGCAGAGATGGATCCCAGGGCGAGGCCCTCCTTCGGGTTCATGAGCTCCTTCTCGTAGCGCCGGTTGAGCTCGGCCTCCTGCTGCTTCAGCCAGTCGGCCGCCTCCTTGTCCGCGTCCTTCTTGGCCGCCGGACCGTCCATCCCGGCCGTGGTGCGCTTCACGATGCCCTGCTTCGCCATCTCGGCCGCGGAGCTCCGGATCTTCCGAACCTCGTCCTTGTAGACGAACTCCTTGCCGGCCGGCCCCATGACGGCGAGGCGCGTGGTCGGAAGCGCCAGGACCAGGTCCGCACCGGTCGGGTAGTTGTTGTACGAGGCGTAGGCGCCACCGAAGGCATTTCGGAGGATGAGGAGGATGCGCGGCGTTCGCACATCGACGATGGCGTCGAGCATCGACCGCCCGGCCTGAACGATCCCGCGGGCCTCCTGCTCTCGCCCTGGGAGGAAGCCAGTGGTGTCCTCCATGAAGATGATGGGGATGTTGTAGATGTTGCAGAAGCGGACGAAGCGAGAGATCTTCAACGCGGAGTCGCAGTCAATCTGGCCCGAGGAGACGGCGCTGTTGTTGGCCACGAAGCCGACCACGTGCCCGCCGAGGCGCCCGAAGGCGGTCACGACCTCCCGCGCGCGCTCGGGCTGCAACTCGAAGTAGTCGCCGTAGTCGCAGACCTGCTGGATGACGATGGAGACGTCGAACGGCGTGTTGAAGCCGGTCGGCGAGTTGAATGCCTTCTTGAGCAGAGTGTTGATTTCCCAGGTCTTGCGGTCGAGCGGGTCGCTCGTCGCCTGGAAGGGCGCCGCCACCGAGTTGTTGTCCGGGATGTAGCCGAGCAGGCGCACGGCCTGCCGCAGCGCCGCCAGCTCGTCCTGGACCGTTAGGTCGGCCACGCCGGTCGCGCCGTGCACCTTGGGGCCGCCGAGTGCGTCGGGGGTAATGTCCTCGCCGAGGACGGACTTGACCACTCCGGGACCGGTGAGGCCAAAGAACGTGTCGTTGGGCTGGATGACGAAGCTGCCCTGGCGAGGCAAGTAGGAGCCGCCGCCCGCGTTGAATCCGAACATGCACATGATCGACGGGACCACGCCGCTGATCTTGCGCAGCGCCGTGAAGGCCTCGGCGTAGCCGTCGAGGCCGCCGACCCCCGCGGGAACGAAGGCGCCGGCGCTGTCGTTCATGCCGACGAGGGGAATCCCCTTCTCGCCGGCGAGGCGGAAGAGCCGCGCCAGCTTGCTGCCATTGGTGGCGTCCATGGACCCGGCGCGAACCGTGAAGTCGTGCCCGTAGCAGGCGACGTCGCGTCCGTTGATGTCGAGGACGGCCGTGACGAGCGAGGCGCCGTCGAGGTTCTTGCCCCAATTCTGGAAGAGAACGTTGGGTGGCTTGTCGGAGAGCACCCGGATTCGCTCCCAGACCGTCATGCGCTTCTTGAAGTGCTGCTTCTCGATCTGGTCGATGCTCACCGAGCGGATGGGGCGCTGGATGAGCGCGTGGCCCTCCGTCATCGCCTCCTCGTAAGCGCCGGTGGTGCGCGCGATCTCGCCCGGGATGTTGAACTCGACCTTCTCAGGCGGAATCGAGCGGGTTCGCCAGGGTTGGCTTGATGGCTCTCGTGGACATGGCTCGTTCCTCCGAGGAAATGGTGCGAGACCGAGTGAGCCGCGTGCCGCGCCGTTGCGGACTGGCCGGTGGCGACGGACGTCACGGGACGGGACACCCCGTGTGCGACCGCGTGGGACAGGCATCCTGACAAGGCCGGGGTCGGGCGGCAAGGGCTTCCCACTCATGCCGCAGAGCGTCGTAGGCTTCGTCGCGCAGGTCTTGCGGGACCCGGGCCAGCGCACCCGCGAGGCGCGTCCGCAGCCGACGATCGGCGTGATCGCGATCAGGTGCCGGTCCTCGCGCCGCTCGTGGAACTCGTGCCCACGGACCCCCCGAGCCCGGTCGGGCCCAGGGCGGCGCTGCGATTCCAGCCGCTATCCCCGGCCTCGGACGAGCCGAGGCGCCGCGCTCCCGTTCAGCCCCCGCGCCGCTCGAGCTCGGAGAGGACACCCACGAGGTCCTCGTCGGCCGACGGAGTCTCGACCACGCCGTTCCGGCTCTCGCGGCCCTTGGGAGCCGCGGCGCCCGGACGCGGTGCCGAACGCGACGCAGAGGAGTCGGCTCGGCGGGCGCATCGAGGTTGAGAGCCTGGTGGGTCGCGGCACAGCCGTCCGCTTGCACCTGCCCGCGGTCGCTCCCCCCGCGGCGCCGTCACCCGCGCCGGCTCCGCCGAATACGGTCGCAGGGCGCGCCGCGGTGCTGGTAGTCGACGAAGACCCGCGGGTGGCGCGCTCCATCGCTTGGGCGCTTCCTCCCAACGGGTCGTCGCGGCTCGGTCGGGCGCTTGCCCTCGCCCAACTGGAGCGTGTGCGATCTCGATGATGCAGGAGAGGACCGGGATGGAGTTGCACGAACGGGTGAGCGGCCTCGACACCCCGAGCGCGCCGCGCGCTTCGCGTTCGTCACCGGTGGCGCCTTCACCGACCGCGCCCGGGCCTTTCTCGCTCGCACGCACAACGCCTGCGCCGAGAAGCCGTTCGAGCCCGCCCGGCTGCGCGCCACTGTCACTCGGATCGCCAGCCAGGCAAGCGCCTGGCCACGCGCCGGTCCAGCCGCCGGCGCTCGTGCCTTCCCTCGCCTTCGACCCGGGCCGCAGCCCGACTGCGGAGCGTGCCCTCGTGGGGCGGGGCGCCCACGGGCGCGAGCCGGGCGGCGACACGCCTGGGGCGAGGAGTCGAATCGCACGGCGCGGTATTCTCTCCCGTCATGAAACGTCGCCCCCTCCTTCTCTTTGCACCAGGGGCCGGCGCGCCCTCGACGTCGCCGTGGATGGTGGCCTGGGCGGCGCGCCTCGACGCGCTCGGCGAGGTGGTTCGCTTCGACTACCCCTACGCGAAGGCCGGACGACGTAGCCCGGACCGCCTGCCCGTCCTCCTCGAGGCCCACCGCACCGCCCTGGCAGAGGCCCGACGAGCGCACCCGGGGCCGGCCGTCCTCGTGGGAAAGTCCATGGGGTCCCGCGTCGGTTGCCACCTCGCCCTGACAGCTGCCGTGGACGCCCTCGTGTGCCTCGGGTACCCGCTCCGCGGAGCGCGTGGGGACCTCCGGGACGCAGTGCTCCTTGACCTCCAGACGCCGGTCCTGTTCGTCCAGGGGTCCCGCGACCCCCTGTGCCCGGTTCCGGCCCTCGAGGCCGTCCGGGCGCGCATGCGCGCCCGGTCTGCCCTCCACCTGGTCGAGGGCGGCAACCACTCGCTCTCCGTGGGCGTCCGGACGCTGCGCCAGCGCGGCGACACGCAGGAGAGCGTCGACGCGGGGGTCCTCGACGCAATCCGGCGGTTCCTGGCCGATGCCTGACGCCGCGCGCCCTCGAGCCCGGACCCGACCGGGGAGTGGCGCCCGGGGCTGGCGAACCCTTAGGGAGGACCGGTGACCGAAAAGTTCGAGTTGACCGACGACGAGTGGCGCAGGCGGCTCACGCCCGAGCAGTACGAGGTCCTGCGCCGCCACGGGACCGAACGGCCTTGGACCGGATGCTTCCTCGGCACCAAGGAGCCAGGTACCTACGTGTGCGCGGGCTGCGGCAACCCGCTGTTTCGGTCTGGAGAGAAGTTCGAGTCGGGGACGGGCTGGCCGTCGTTCTCGCGCCCGGTGGCCCCGGACGCGGTGGCCACCCGGGAGGACCGCTCGCACGGGATGGCCCGCAGCGAGGTGCGCTGTGCCCGGTGCGACGGCCACCTCGGCCACGTGTTCCCCGACGGACCGCCGCCGACGGGTCTGCGCTATTGCATGAACTCGGCTTCGCTGCGGCACGTCCCCGAGGGAGAGGCCATCGAGTTCGCCAGCCGGTGACCGCCTGCAAGTGCGCGCCGTGGGCGCTTGCCCGCAGGATTTGCGGAACGCGCGATCTCCCACACGTCCGCGGCCAGGGCAATTCCCATGTCTTATCAGGCTTCTAGCAACCTGCCCGCGTGGCGCGACCCGTGCACGGGGAGCGGCCCGGAGGACTGATGGCAAACAGAATCACCGATGAATGCACGAGCTGCGGGGCCTGCGAGGCCGAGTGCCCCAGCGCGGCGATATTTGAGGGCGAGGACCACTTCGAGAATCGACGCGGCGAAGTGCGACGAGTGCGCCGGGAGCGGCGGCAACCCGGCGTGCATGGACGTCTGCGCGAGCGATGGGATCGTCAAGGCCTAGCCGGTCTCGCAGGGCGCACGGGAGCCCGCGGGCCGCGCGTCGGCCCCGGCCGTCCCTCGAGGAGCGACTGCCCGGGCATCTGCCCACAAGCGGGCGCCTGCGGACCGGACGAGCGTTCGCGGCCGGGTCCCCCTCGGGCGAGTGAGGCGCCCTCCGCCGCCTAGGCACTAAGGCCTGCTCGCAAGGAGTGAGGGGCGGCCGGGGGCACAGGCGTCACCTGGATTCGAACGCCGTCGAACAGCGGCCGCCAGTGGAGGCGGATCCCGCCCGGCGGGCGCAACTCGGCGACCCAGGGTCGGCCACCACCCCCCTCCGTGGGAGTGATTCCGCGCCTCTCCGTCGGCACCCGGTTCGCATCTCGGGACCACCGTATGAACTCGACGTGTACTCCGAGGACGGTGAAGGTGCTACTCGCCGCTGGCTTGCTTGCGGCGCTCACTCCCATTCCCGCGGCCGCTGACGACGGCGACATCGAGGGCGTCAAGGAGCGCGGCGTCCTGCGCCACCTGGGCATCCCATATGCTGGCTTCGTCACGGGGAGCGGCGACGGACTCGACGTCGAGCTCATGCGCCTCTTCGCGAAGCGGTTGGGCGTGCGCTACGAGTTCGTCCAGACCGACTGGCCGATGGCGTTCGGCGACCTCACCGGCCGCCAGGTCTCCGCCAAGCTTCCGGACCTTGCCCGGGCGCCGGCCGCACCGATCCGCGGAGACGTGCTCGCCACCGGCGTCACCGTGTTGCCCTGGCGCGAGCGCGTGGTCGAGTTCTCGTCGGCGGTCTTCCCCACCCAGGTCTGGGTAGTGGCGCGAGCGGACTCTCCGGTCCAGCCGATCAAGCCGTCCGGGAGCGTGGACCGGGACATCGCCGCGGTGAAGGCCCTGCTCGCGCACCGCTCCGTCCTCGGCGTCTCCGCGACCTGCCTCGACCCATCGCTCTACCAGCTCGAGGCCAGCCAGGCCGAGGTCGTGCTGAAGAAGGTCCGGCTCGACGAGGTGGCACCGGTCCTCATCAACGGCGAGGGGGAGCTGGCACTGCTCGACGTGGCCGACGCGATGATCGCGCTGCAGAAGTGGCCCGGGAAGCTCAAGATCATCGGCCCGATCAGCCCGCGCCAGCAGATGGCCGTGGCCTTCCGCAGGGACACTCCGAAGCTGCGGCTGGCGTTCGACGCCTTCCTCGTCGACGTGCGGCGCGACGGGACCTACCAGCGGCTCGTGAAGACGTACTTCCCCGAGGCGCCCACCTACTTCCCCGACTTCTTCGTCGCCGCCCGCTGACGGGGGTGGTCGTCGTCGATGGCCCACTTCACGCCAGCCCCGTCCCCCGACGGAAGCGGAAGGCTGGCCCGGCGCACGGGTGCCATCGTGGCCGCCGGCGTCGCGCTGGTGGCAATGGTGGGGTACCTGCTCGTCCTCAACTATCGCTCGGCGACCATCGTCCGAGAGAACCTGCTGCGCCAGCACGCCCAGCAGGCGCAGCTGCACGCGGTCGCGCTCGGTCACCTGCTGTCGTCGGCCGAGAAGGACCTGCGCAACCTCAGCGAGTCGCGAGAGGTGGCAGCCTTCTTCGAGAACCGCGACCTGGGCATGAGCATGGAGTACGGGCTGGCCCTGAGCCTCGTACCCATTCGCGAGCGACTCGCGTCGCTCGCCGAGCCACCGAAGGCCGGCGAGGAGCGGCCCTTCCTGCGGGTCGCGCTCCTCGACGCCGATGGCACTGCGCTCGCCGACTCCGGCGGGCCCGGCGGGGAAGACTGGACGGCGCCGGCGGCGCCCACCGACCTCGACGGCGTGCGGCTCTCCAAGGACGGAACACGGCTGACCGCGTCGCGCGCGTACTGGTTCAAGGGGCGCTACGCCGGTCGCCTCGTCGGCTGGCTGCGGCCGGCGAGCGTCATGCACGCCTTGGCGGGCCTGGCGACCACCGAGGGCGCCTCGTTCTACGTCCTCGACGAGGGAGGCAACCCCTACGAGCCCGAGGGCCGGCCCGGCGAGCGGCCGGTGCTGCCTCGACGGATCCGGGCAATCCCGCCCGACGGGCGAATGGTGGAACTGGGGGGCGGGTTCACCCAGGACCGGGACCTCGAGGACCTGGTGGCGCTGCGGGTCCCCGTCCCCGGGCAGTCCTTCACCGTCCTCGACGTGGACCGCACGGCCGCGCTCGTCGGCGACCTGTCCCCGACCGCCGGTGTGCTGAACCTGACCGTGGCCGTGGCCGCCGTGCTCGGGGTCCTGCTCCTCGCCATCTTCCTCAACACCAAGTCCCTCGTGCTGCAAGCCCGTCTCGACGAGTCGCTGCTCCGCGAGCAGGAGGTGGCCGAGAAGCACCGCGCCCTGGAGCGGGAGATGGCCGAGCGCCAGCGACTCCAGGCCGCACACGCGCTGCTGGCGGTGGCGGTCGACCAGGCGGCGGAGGCCATCGCAGTCACCGATCCCGTCGGCCGGATCGAGTACGTCAACCCCGCCTTCGAGCGCATCAGCGGCTTCGCGTCCGCGGACGTCCGCGGCCGCCCTCTCGTGGAGCTCTACGGCGCGCCCGACTCGAATCTCGTGAGGAAGGGAGTGCTCGAGGCGCTCAAGGACGGCCCCGTGTGGAAGGGCGAGCTCCCCAGTCGCCGCAGCGACGGAGCCACCTTCGACGCCCACGTGATCATCTCGGCGGTCCGCGATCCCTCCGGGAAGATCGTGAACGTCCTCATGGTGGGGCGCGACGTCACCGAGGAGAAGCGCATGCGGGAGCAGCTGCGCCACCGCCAGAAGCTCGAGGCCGTGGGCACGCTCGCCGGCGGCGTGGCGCACGACTTCAACAACCTGCTCACGGCCATCAACGGCTACGCCGGCCTGGCCCTCGAGGAGCTCCGGGAGGACGACCCGGTGCGCGGGGACGTCGAGGAGATCCAGAAGGCCGGCGCCCGCGCCGCCGACCTCACCCGCCAGCTGCTCGCCTTCAGCCGCAAGCAGGTGCTGAAGCCGCAGGTCGTGGCCCTCGACGCCGCGGTCGCGGGCGTGGAGAAGCTCCTCCGCCGCCTCATCGGCGAGCACATCGAGCTCGTCACGGTGGCCGGGGAGGGGCTGTGGCGCGTCCGGGTGGACCCGGGCCAGCTCGAGCAGATCCTCGTCAACCTCGGCGTCAACGCACGCGACGCCATGCCGAACGGCGGGCGGCTCACCATCGCCACTTCCAACGTCGTCCTCGACGACGCCGAGGCCCGCAGGTACGCCGACGGCAGCGCCGGCTCGTTCGTGAGGCTCACCGTCTCCGACACCGGCCTCGGGATGGATGAGCGCACGCTCACGCACATCTTCGAGCCGTTCTTCACCACCAAGGCGCAGGGCAAGGGGACCGGCCTCGGCCTTTCTACGGTGTACGGCATCGTCCGGCAGAGCCGCGGCTTCCTCGGCGTGAGGAGCCAGCCCGGCGAGGGCTCGACCTTCGAGATCTTCCTTCCCCGCGAGACCGCTGCCCCGGAGAAGTCGCACGCCCCCGCCCCGGTGGCGGAGCGCCCCCGGTCCGGCAAGGCCTCCGAGACCGTGCTCGTCGTCGAGGACGAACGGCAGGTGCGAAACCTCCTCTCGTCGCAGCTCTCTGCCGAGGGCTACACGGTGCTCGCGGCCGCGGACGGCCGCGAAGCCCTCTCGCTCGCCGATCGCCACGCCGGCCAGATCGACCTGCTCCTCTCCGACGTGGTCATGCCGCAGATGGGTGGCCCGGAGCTCGCCCGGGAGTTCCTGGCGCGGCACCCGGAGACCCGCGTGGTGTTCATGTCCGGCTACGCCGACGAGGCGGTCGCTCGCCACGGCGAGCTCGACCAGGCCGCCGCCTTCGTGCAGAAGCCGTGGGAGCTGCCCGAGCTCGCCGGGACGCTGCGCCGCGTCCTCGACCGGCGACCCCGAGCCTGAGGCCGAAGGGCGCGCGTTCCGGCCGATTCGGACGCCCCCGACGCGCGGCGTCATCGAAACCGGGTCGTGGCGCGCCGCGTCGACGCACCTCAGCTCCAGCTTCGAAACGGATTTTCTCGGCTTCCCACGTTCGCCGTGACAAGGGGATGACACGATTCCCTTAGTCTGGAAGCTCGCTCGGTCCCTCGGGCGTCGGAGAAGCTATGCCCAGTGCAGCCCAGAGTCTCGAGCAACCGGTCGCGGTGGACGAGCGCACCGCGAGCGCCCCCAAGCTCGACCGCGCGGCGATCGCCGCGGTGGTCGCCTCGGGCAAGCGTCTGCTCATCCAGGGCGGCATGGGCATTCACGCCTCGGACGGCCTCGCCGGAAAGGTGGCCGCCGCTCGCTCGCGGCGCTTCGTCGGGGTGGGCACCGTGTCTGCGGTGATCAAGACCCCCGAGCACCTTCAGGCCGAGCTCCGGCGCGCGAAGGCCGAGGCTCCGGGCGGGTACATCGGCGTGAACCTCATGGCCGCCATCAACAAGGGCGATTTCGAGCTCCTCACCAAGACTGCGCTCGCCGAGGGAGTCTCCTTCATCGTGCAAGGGGCCGGGATTCTCGCGCGACATCATCCGCTGGTGCCGCGAAGCCGGCACCCCGTTCGCGGGCATCGTGTCCTCGGGCCGCCTCGCCGCCATGTACGAGAAGTGGGGCGCGGAGTTCCTGGTGGCCGAGGGGGCGGAGGCAGGCGGGCACATCGGCGACATCGACCATCCGCTGCCCTCGCTCGTGGAGGAGGTCCGCAGCCACACCTCGCTGCCGGTGGTGGCCGCCGGCGGCGTCGACGCGGCCGACCTCGGCCGCTACTTCGCCCAGGGGGCAGCGGGCGTCCAGCTCGCCACGCGCTTCATCGCCTCGAGCGACGGCGATCCGCACGCCAACTTCAAGAAGATGCACCTCGGCAAGGGTCCCGACGACGTCGCCATCATCACGAGCTGCGTGAAGGGCATGAAGGCGCGGGCCGTGAAGAATCCGTTCACCGAGGGCCTCGCCGAGGGCAAGGCGTTCCCCCCGCGCTCGAAGGCCTGGTTCTTCGGGCCGAACGGCTACATGGGGCGCAAGAAGGCCTGCATCGAGTGCCTGGCCGAGGAGCTCTGCAAGTGCCGGGCGAGCAACTTCCAGGAGAGCTTCTGCATCACCGACGCCCTGCTCCGGGCAGCGGTTCTCGGGGACCTCGAGAAGGGGCTCTACTACACCGGCCAGAGCGTCACGCGCATCGGCGACCGCGAGGTCGGCGAGCTGAAGACGGTCCAGCAGATCGTCGAGGACCTTGAGTCGGCGCTCGTCGCCTGGGAGTCCGCCGCTGCGCAGCCCTGACCTCGCGGAGGGCTCACCCGGTCCGGGTCAGCCCGCCTTGCCGAGGCGGCCCACGGGGCAGGAGACCCCGGTGCCTTCGAGCCCGCAGTAGCCGTCGGGGTTCTTCGCCAGGTACTGCTGGTGGTAGGGCTCGGCGTAGTAGAAGGGCCCGGCCTCGCGGATCTCGGTGGTGACGCGGCCGAGGCCGGCGCGGCGGAGTTCGGCATCGTAGGCGGTCCGCGCGGTCTCGGCTAGCCGGAGCTGCTCGGGCCCGTGCGCGTAGATGGCCGAGCGGTACTGCGTGCCCACGTCGTTGCCCTGGCGCATGCCTTGCGTCGGGTCGTGCGACTCCCAGAACACCTTGAGCAGGTCGGCGTAAGAGACCGCCTTCGGGTCGTAGACCACCTGGACCACCTCGGCGTGGCCGGTGCGCCCGCTGCACACCTCCTCGTAGGTGGGGTTGGGCGTCGAGCCCCCGCCGTAGCCCGCCGCCGTGCTCCAGACGCCGGGCATCTCCCAGAAGAGCCGCTCCGCGCCCCAGAAGCACCCGAGCCCGAAGGTCGCCACCTCGAGGTTCTCCGGGAACGGGGGCTCGAGGCGTTTCCCGGTGACGTAGTGGCGCTCCGGCACTGCCATCCGCTCGTCGCGACCCGGAAGGGCCTCGGCGGGCGGCACGAGGGTCTTCAAGCCGAACATTCCCATGATCCCGTCTCCTCCGGGCCTGCCGCGCGGGCCACCGGCGGTCCGGGTCATAACGGGCTCCCGGCGCACCGGCAGCGACGCTAGCGTCCAGCGAGCCGGCGCCGCGCGTCCACCACCTGGGGGTCCTCGTCGGTCTTCTTTGCCGCCACGAAGGCACCGAGCGAGCTGGCCGCCGATTCGCTGTGAAGGGCCAGCTGCGCCCTCCCCAGGTAGTACTTCACCGGCGCGTAGAGCCGGTACGTCGGGCTCGTGTTGTGGAGGGCGTCGGTCGCCTCGCCGCGCCGCCTCTCACACTTCTCGAGCTCGTCCTGGGCCTGGGTGAACGCGCCCGCGACCTCGTAGGCCTGGCCGAGCGCGAATCGCGCGAGCCAGGTGTCTGCGAGCTGGGCAGCCGCCCGGAAGCGAGTCACCGCCTCGGGGAAGCTGCCGCGCTTCAGTTCCGCGGATCCCCGCACGAGCTCGGCGTACATCCGGGGCTCGGCCTCCAGCCGCTTGTCGAGCTCGTCGGCGAGCGACCGCGCCCGCTTGTCCTCCCCGGCGCGCGCCAGCACGGTCCCTGCGGCGTACATCACCGCGTCGTCGCGGCTCGCCTTGAGGGCCCGCTCGGCGGTGGCGACCGCCTTGGCGCGGCTGCCGGCCACCAGTTGGACGTCGGCGAGCATCGCGAGCTTCCGGCCAGCCGCGTCCATGGACTTGGCGGCCAGGTCGGCCTCGACGCCCTTCTCCAGGATCGCGCTCGCCTCGGTGAGGCGCCCCTCGTACATCGCCAGGTCTGCAAGACCCTCGCTCGCCGCCGACGCGCCGTCGGGACCCAGGGCGGCGAGCTTCTGCCAGGTGGAGAGCGCCGCCTCGCCCTTCCCCGCTGCGAGCTGGGCGAGCGCCAGTCCGACGTAGCCGTTCACGAAGCGCGGGTTGAGCTCGAGCACCTTCTCCTGCTCGCGGATGGCCGCGTCGAAGTCGCCCACGAAGGTGGCGAAGAACCCGACGTTGTTGCGCTGCGGGACGTTCTTCGGGGAGATCTCGATTGCCCGGCGCCCCATCTCCAGGGCGCGGGCGAAGTCCCCCTTGAACTCGTAGGCGATGGCGAGGTTCGCCGGGCCCGCGTTGTCGGCGGGAAACTGCTTCACGAGCGCCGAGAACGCCTCGATGGCCTTGTCGGGGTCTCGCTCGAACAGGTACATGAGCCCGCGGCTGCGGTACTTCTCGCGCTCGCTCATGCGGTCCACGTGAGCCATCGCCTGCTCGAAGTACTTCCGGGCCTGCTCGTGGTGGCCACGGTTGTACTCGATCGCCGCGATCCCGGTGTACGCCCGCCCGAGGCCGGGGTCGAGCTTGAGGGCGTCGAGGTAGTGCTGGATGGCCTCGTCCCACTGGCCGCCCGATCCGGACGCCATCCCGAGCGCGTACGCGTGCGCCGCCTCCAGCGAGGCCGCGCTGAAGGTCTCGCCTTCCTTCAGCTGAACGCCCTCTGGGGTGGCATCGCCGAGGGCCGTGCGCACCTTGGCAGCGAGCAGGGTGGCGGCGCCGAGCACGGCCTCCTTTCCCGGCACGTCCTCCCTGGCTTCCACGATGCGCTTGCCGGTGAAGGCATCCTCCGCGAGCACCGTCACGCGGTACCCGGTGTCGCTCCTCTCGATGCTGCCCGAGGTCACCACGCCGATCCCCTCGCGCTGCGCGACCAGGCGTGCGCGCTTCTCGTCGAGCCCCGAGCCCTCCAGCTTCAGCTGGTCGGCGATCTTTTTTGCGTCGGGTCGCTTGTAGGAGGAGATGAACGACGCTCCCTCCATGGCAATGCCGAGCGCCGGCTCCAGCGTCCCGTCGAAGACACCCTCGCCGGTGCGGTTCTCGAAGTCGGCGATGAGGACCGTCTGGGCCTTGGGGGGCGCGGGAGGCGGCCGCGACGACACCGTCCACAGCCTCCAGCCAGCGAGCGCGATCGCGACCCCCGCCATGGCCCCGATGGCGGCCCAGGTGGGCTTCTTGAGAACGACCCGCTTCTCCGGGCTCCAGGGAGACGCCTTGCCCGGGTGAGGCGCGGTCGACTCGCCGGGGCGGGCGGGAGCGATGTCGAAGTGCCAGGCGAGGAAGAGGTTCACCGGGAAACCGATGCCGCCGAGCACGGTGCAGGCGGTCAGCACCGCGTGCGGCAGGGCCAGGATCCGGACGACCACCTCGGCGCCCTGGAGGAGGCCGAAGAGCGCGATGAGGTAGGCGAGCGCCGCCCGCGGCACCCGGCGCTTGTGGAGCTCCGCCACGAAGGCGGCGACGGTCAGCCGCGGCGCGGCGCCGGCGGCTCCGGGCGGCCCGTCGGCCTTTAGCTCTCTCTGTTCGTCACTGCCGGACATCGTCCCCATCGCCCCCGTCGACGGCGAGACTAACCGCGCCGCCATGCGGGGGCAAACGGATCGCCGACGCCTCCCCTGCCCGCTACTTCAGCTGCACGATCGTCACGAGCTGCGCGGTCCCGTTGTCCGGCGTGTAGACGATGTCGTAGCACCCCTTGGTGGCGCTCGAGGTCCCCCAGTTGAGGACGTGCTGGTTCGCCGTCGTGTCGTAGGTGTAGGAGTTCCCGGCGCCCGCGCCGCCCGTCGCCGTGTAGAGCGAGTAGGTGGCCGCTCCCGCCGCCGGACTCCCCGCACAGCCGGCGTCGTAGACCGCCTGTAGCGCGAGGTTGGCGGTGGCCCGGGTCACGTAGGTACCGGTCGGCGTGACGAGCTGCCATTTCACCGCGACCGTGCTGCCCTGCTTCTGGGCGGGAGACTTGGACGGCGCCGTCTTCGTCCCGGCGGTGGTGAGCGGGAGGAAGAACCCGCCGCACTTGTAGTTCTCCTGGACGGTCTGGGTGAGGACGCGGACGTGCTCGCCGCGAAGCTCGCCGACCCTCCGTAGACGGCGGTGATCGAGTGCGTTCCCTTCCTCCATGGTCGTCGTCGTGAAAGTCGCCACCCCCGCCGCGCTGAGCGAGGCAGTCCCGAGGACGGTTGTCCCGTCCTTGAAGGTGACCGTGCCGGCCGGGATTCCGGCCGCTGAGGTGACGGTTGCCGTGAAGGTGAGGGACGTCAGCTCCAGTGATCGGGTTCTTGGACGAGGTGAGCGTCGTGGCCGTGGCGGCCGGGCTCGACGACCAGGCTGAGGACGCCGACGGTCCCGGCCAGGTAGTTCCCGTCGCCCGAGGGTAGAGCGCGGTGAGGGAGTGCGTGCCTCCGGCGAAGAGCGGCACCGACAGGACCGCGCTCCCGCTGACGACCGTCGCCGTCCCAATGGTGACGCCACCGTCGGTGAAGGCGACGGTTCCGGTCGGCGCGGCCGTCCCGGTCGCTCCGCCCCCCACCGTGGCGGTGAGCGTCACCGGCTGGCCATAGGCCGGGGCCGTGGGCGACGCCGCCAGCTTCCCCGTTGCCGCGACGGCGCTCACCGTCTCGACGAGTGCTCCCGAGGTGCTGCCGGCGAAGTTCCCGGTTCCGAGATAGCTGGCAGTCACGGAGTGGGTCCCGCCGGAGAGCGCCGTCGTCGTGGTGAACGACGCCGTCGCCGCGGACAGCGTGGCGGTCCCGAGGACGGTCGAGCCGTCCAGGAACTGGACCGCCCCGGTGGGCCCGCCTGCGCCCGAGGTGACCGCCACCGCAGCCGCGAAGGTGACGGGCCCGCCGTAGGCAGCCGGATTGGGCACCGCGGCGACCGACGTCGCCGTCGTCGCCTGGGAGACCGCATCGACTACCGCCGCCGAGGTCGAGCTCGTGGCGAAGTTCCCGCTCCCCAGGTAGGTGGCGGTGATGCTGTGCGACCCGGCACCGAGCACCACGCCGGCGAGCGTCGCCGCGCCGCTACGAGAGTGGCCGACCCGATGCTGGCTGCCCCGTCGTAGAAGGTCACGGTCCCCGCGGGCGTGCCTGCGCCGGGCCCGGCGGGCGCGACCGTCGCGGAGATCGAACTCGCCTGGCCGTACACCGTGGCCGGGATGGGGGCCACCGTCGTCGTCGTCTGCGCCTGCGAGACGGACTGGGTGACCGCGACAGCGCTCGCCCCGAAGCTGACGTCGCCCGGGTAGGAGACGTTGATCGCGTGGGTCGCCGTCGAGAGCGAGGAGGTCGTGTAGCTCGCGGTGAAGGCCGTGCCGCTCGGGACGAGGGGAACGGTCCCGAGCAACGTCGAGCCGTCGCTGAACTGGACCGATCCCGAGGGCGTCCCCGCGCCGGGCGACACCACCGAGAGGGTGGCCGTGAAGGTCACCGCCTGGCCGTGAACCGACGGGTTCGCGGACGAGACGGCCGAGAGGCTCGTCGCCGCCCGGTTCACGGAGTAGGTCTGTGGCGTGGACGTGCTCGACGCAAAGCTACCGTCGCCGGCGTAGACGGCGGAGAGCATGTGCGGACCCTGGCCGAGCCCGGAGGTGGTGTAGGTCGCGGTGAAACCCCCCGGCCCGTTGCTCGCGAGAGGGACCGTCGACAGGGGCGCTCCGCCGTCGGCGAAGGTGACACTCCCCGTGGGCGTACCGGCTCCCGGGGAGGTGACCGTCACCGTCGCGGTAAGGGTCACCGGCTGGCCGACCACCGAGGAGGCAACCGACGGGGAAAGCACGGTGGTGGTGCTCGCCAGGTTGACGACCTGGACGAGCGCGCTCGCGGCACTGGAAGCGTAGTTCCCGTCGGTGGCGTAGCTCGCGCCGATGGAGTGGGTCCCGGCCGAGAGCGTCGCGGTCGAGAACGTCGCCTGCCCGCCGGCGCCCAGGGCCGCGGTGGCTGCCGCGGTCGTGGATCCGTCGACGAAGAAGGAGACGTTGCCGGTCGGCGTCCCGGTGCTCGGGGCCTGCGCCGCTACCGTAGCGGTAAAGGTGACCTGCTGCCCGTAGACCGACGGCGTCGGGGACGAGGAGAGGGAGATCGCGGTCGGCGCCTGGGCGACGGTCTCCGCGACCGCGGCTCCGCTGGCGCTGGACGTGTAGAAGGAGTCCCCGCTATAGCTCGCCGTGAACGAGTGGCTTCCCACCGAGAGGGGCGGGATGGGCGGGCTCGAGCCAGACGGCACCGTGAGGGTCGCCGCCCCGCCGCTCAGCGCGGCGGTCCCGAGCGTCGTGGCTCCGTCGAAGAAGGTGACCGTCCCGGTCGGGGATGGGCCGGACGATTGCGGGGTCACGGTGGCGGTGAGACTGACCGTCTGCCCGAATACGGCGCTCGTCGACGATACCGCCAACGCGGTGGTGGTCGGCCCGGGAGCCACGGCGAGCGTGATGCTCTTCGAGACGCTGCCCGGAGGCGTGGACTGGTCGGTCACCTGCAGCGTGAAGGGGAACGTCCCGACTTGCGTCGGGGTGCCAGCGAGCTGGTTTCCGCTCAAGCCAACGCCGGGCGGCAGCGCTCCGGAGGAGACCTGCCAGCTGTAGGTCCCGGTCCCTCCGATGGCCTGCAGGGTCGCGCTGTAGGGGACGCCGACCTGCGGCGCGGGGAGATTCGTGGCGTCCGACTGGATGAGCAGCGCCGCTGCGAAGCTCCCACCGGCGTGAGGGATCACCACCGGGGTGATCTGCGACGCGAGCTGGGTCATCTGGTCGACGGTGAGCACGCCGCGCAGCGTGATGATTGCGGACTCGCCAGGCGCGAGGGAAAGGGTGGCGTTGGTCGGGCTGGGGTCGGGGATGTTCGGGTCGACGATGGTGCCGTTCAGCGGGACGATCGCCGAGCTGATGTTCGGGATGCTCGAGATGATGGCAGGGCGCGGCTCCTCCACCAGCTGGCAGTTGAGCCCAAGCGGCGTCGTGTAGTTCTTCGAGACGATGAGTTGCAGCGCGTTGCTCGAGGCGTTGCCCGCGACCTTGAGGTGGTAGGAGGTCGTCGTGTTCCCCGTGTTCGTCACCACGTAGTTCGCGTCCGCGATCGAGGCATTGGAGAGGTTCGTGTTGGAGAAGTTCGTGTTCGAGAAGTTCGTGTTGGAGAGATTCGTGTTGGAAAAGTTGGTGTTCGAGAAGTTGGTGTTGGAGAGGTTCGTGTTGGAGAGGTTGGTGATGGCCGCGTTGGAGATGTGCGCCGCTGCCAGGCTGGAGTTGCTCAGGTTGGTGTTCGAGAAGTTGGTGTTCGACAGGTTCGTGTTGGAGAGGTTCGTGTTGGAAAAGTTCGTGTTGGAGAGGTTCGTGTTCGAGAAATTGGTGTTGTCGATGCTTCCGCTCGGGCCGAGAACCGGGGCGTAGAGCTCGATGGTGCCGATGTTCTGGGTGGAGGGGTCCGTGCCGTCCGGCTGGACGAGCGAAGGGTTCGACCCTGGCGGGTTGAGGGTCACCGACCCGGAGAGGCCTCCCGTGACGAGCGCGCAGGTCGGCGGGACCTGCCCGAGGCAGTTCGCCGGCGAGGCGGGGTTCACCTCGTTCACGTTGACCGTGACGCTTGCCGCTGGCGAACCCGCCGTCGCGAAGAGCGACCGATAGACGGCGGAGTGCGCGGGCACGGTCACGTCGAAGCTGAGGAGCGACACGCCGTCGTTTCGGAACGAGGCGGTCATGCCACTCGGCGGCGATGCGGAGAAGCGGACCGAGTGGTCGCTGCTCGTGGTGTTCTGGACGGCCACCACGAAGGCGCGGGTGAGCGTCGGGCTGAGCGGCTTCACGTTCTGCGGCGATGTGACGACGAGGCCGTTCGTGATCCGGCTCGTGTAGACGTTCTGGTTTCGCGTCCCCTCGTAGCCGGTCACGCAGGTGGGAGTCGACTGCGTGGGGTCGAATACGCTGCGGCCACCGCCGCCTGGCGGCGTGTACTTCGTCCAGTCGCCGTCCGGGGGAGGTCTCACGTCCTGGTTCGACGTCCATACCGCGTGGAACACCGGCGCGGCCACGGGCGCGGTGTTGAAGGCCCATCCCCCGCTCGCCGTGGGGATGAAGGCCGGCCCCTGGATGTCGATGTAGTCGCCGATGAAGGCCGTGGTCCCCTGTGCGAACATCGGCAGGTTGGGCGGATTCACCTGCAGCTGCTGGAGCAGAAGGAGCCCGCTTGCGTTCGTGACCTGGATGGGGTTCGGGCCAAAGCCCGTCACCGAGAGGTTCGGGCCCTCGTCCCCGCGCTCGCCGAAGCGGAAGTTGGACATCCGCGTCGACCGGAACACCGGGGCAGGCCCCGGGCCGGCCTGGGCCACCCGGACGTCGAGGGTGTGGCGCTCCTGGGTAAGGTTTGCCTCGTCAATGAGGTTCAGGTTCCCGTTGTCGAGGTAGGCGTTGAAGACGGCCGCGGCGCCGTTGCTCAGGAGCTCACCGAGTGGGGCGCGCTCCTCCGTGTAGTAGCTGCCAGCGGCGTCGAGCTGGAAGGGGCTGTTCGGCTGATAGTAGGCCTTGGTGTGGTCGAGGTGGCTGTCGTAGTAGAGCAGCATGAGCTGCCCCTGCGAGAAGGTCAGCTGGGGCATGAACTGGTGGCCCCGCGTGAAGGAGTTCCCGAAGTCGTCGGTGATGGGCGTCGTGTCCGCCGGCGCCGGGGTGGACCATCCGTGGCAGTCGTCGAGGAGCTCGCTCAGGCTCGGGGGAGCCGCGTAGACGAGAGCCGTGCTGATGGCGACTTGGCCGTCGCAGAGCGTGCACGACGGCTGGACGGACTGGCAGGGACAGGTCGCCGGCCGCTGTGGCCAGGCGACGTGGGCCCAGCTGTTCTGTCCCGCGGCGTCCACCGAGATCGCGATCGTCGGGAACCCCTCCGCCCGGAAGGTCGTCGCCGAGCCGTCCTGGTCGGTCGGGATGATCTGCGCGAGGACCCTGGGCTTCGTGAATAGGAACCCGCGAAACGATCGAGCCACCATGATGGCGTCGGTCTGCGTCCCCGACGCGTACCGGCGCCAGGTCACGTAGATGAACCCGGTGATGGGGTCGACAGCGACCGAGGCCCCCTGGTTCAGGGTGCTCGAGGCGTCGTTCAGCTGGATCGGCGCGCTCCAAGTGACGCCGCAGTCGGTCGAGCGGCTGAAGACGATGTTGCTCGAGACCGTCACGGGCTCGTTCGTGGCGTTTACGAGCTCGGTGTAGACGAGGTAGATCGTCCCTCCCTTGAAGCTCTGCGCCGGGATGCCCTTCGCGGCGTTCGCGGGGATGGTGCAGGTCCCGGAGAGCAGCCGCGGCTTGTCCACGGCGAGCCACGGCTTGTCGACGAAGTAATTGCCGCCCGCAGCCACCTGGTGGGCGTCGATGTACTTGATGGGATCGGCCCCCTGGGTGACGTCCCCGTTCTCCTTGTTGTTCAGGTCGATGAGGCGAGCCACGAAGACCTGGCCCACGTTGGTGCCGCGGTTGAACGTGATTCCGCTGTAGTAGAACATGCCGTTCGTGCCGGCCCGGATCACCGGGTCGGCAGCAGCGGAGTTCTTGTGGAGCGGCGAGGCGAGTCCGTCCACCGACGTGTCCTGCGGATAGCCTGGCAAGAGGATGCTCTGCCAGGTCTGGCCGCCGTTGAATGACTTGTAGAGGCCGAGCCAGGCGTCGCCAGTCTCGTCCGGCGAGCTCGGGTTCGGCAGGTCCACGGTCCGGTAGTCGTTCGCGCCGGCAATCAGGTGGAGCGGGTTCGCCGAGGAGACGGCGATTGAAGGCTCGTTCTGCCGCTGCAGGAAGGGGTCCCCCCCGGCCACTGGGTGCCCGAAACGATGTTCACGCTCTCGCCCACGACCTGGGCCGCCGCGGGGGAGGACAAGGCGACCAGGGCTCCGACGACGACCGGCAGCAGGGCCTTCGGTGTACGAGCGAACATGTGATTCCCCCAGAGGTAAGCCGACGTCGGGTGATCACCGACGGCAGCGCCCGACGCAACTGAAAGTGCGGGCCCAATTGGGGCGCAAGCGTTCACTTTTCGTAAACCGATGTGGGGGTGGAAACGCACCCTGGCTCGGCGAGCCGAGCAGGCGCCTGGGGGCGGCTCACGAACTCGAGGCGCTCGCGCGACCGGGCGCCTCGGTGGCCGAGGAGAACGATTCAGCGACCGGGTGCCGCCTTCGAGTAGCGCAGGCCCGCGCTTGCCTGCATCGGCTTGCCCCCGTTTAGGATTCCGCCATCGACCACCCTGCCGAGCACGAGCAGGTGGTCGCCGACGACGGTCGCCGACACGAGCTCGCAGTCGAAGTAGGCGAGTGCCTCGGTGAGGATGGCGGCGCCGGTCTCCCCCTCCCGCACGGGGATGGCCTCGAGCTTGTCCTCTTGCGTCATGCTCTGCCGGGCGAACCGACCGGCGAGGCGCTCCTGGCCCTCGCGAAGGACGTTCACGCAGAAGTTCCTCGTGCTCTTGAGGAAGTCGACGCTGTAGTGGTGCTCGTCGACCGCGATCATGAAGTGCGGCGGGTCGAAGGCGACGGGAGCGGCCCACGAGACGGTGAGCGCGTTGTCGGCGCCCCCCCGCCCGACGGTGACCACACTCACGGCAAGCGGGAACCCGCGCAGCGTGTCGGCGAACTTCTCGGGCGTCATGGGGTCCTCCATCGCTCGGCGAAGGCCTGCGACGGTGGCATAGCCGGGGCACGGCCGCGCGCCACGGGAATCGGCGTCCCACGCGCGGCCGCCGGGGCCGTCGCCTATCGGGATCGCAGCATCACTGTCTGGCCGACCACGGCCACGGCAATTCCCGCAAAGGTGAGTGGCCGCCAGGCGAACCCCTCGAGGAGGCGGGAGAGCGCGAGGGCCACGATGGGGGTCATCACGCCCACGTACCCTGCCCGCGCCGGGCCGATCCGCTCGAGGAGCGTGAGAAAGGCGGAGAAGGCGCCGATGGACCCGAAGGCGGCGAGGTAGACCAGGGAGCCCACGTAGGAGGGCGTCCACTCGAAGGCGAGCGGCTTGCCGGAGAGCAGGGCGGCGAGCGCGCAGCCCGCCGCCCCGTAGGCCATGCCCCAGGCCATCTTCGGCCAGACGCCCACGCCCAGGCGCTCCAGCCGGGTCGCGAAGACGTTTCCCACCGCCGATGCGACCACACCGGCGGCCGTCAGCGCCGCGCCCAGTCGCGTGGCCGGGCCGACCTCCATCTGCGCGACCTCGGGCCAGAACACGAGCGCCACTCCGGCCACGCCGAGGAGCGCACCCGAGGTCGTCCCACGCCCGGCGCGGGCGCCGAGGCCCACCCGCGCGGTGACGATATTCACGAGAGGGCTCGCCGAGTACCCGACCGCGACCAAGCCCGATACCAGCATCGTCTCCGCGTGGTAGACGGCGAGGTAGCCGAGGCAGAACATGAACAGGCCCAGCAGAGCGAGGTTCGCGTGCACCCTTGCCGGGAAGCGCAGGGGAAGGCCCCGGGCACGGCAGACCCCGGCCGCGATCGCGGCCGCCAGCGCGAAGCGCCAGGCGACGCTCGCCTCGGGCGGGACGCGCCCCAGCTGGAAGGTGATGGCCATCCAGGTGGTCCCCCAGATGGCGACGGCCGCCGCGAAGAGCTGGGGGGTCGACGGCCGTCTCGCTGCCCCCGGCGGCTGCGTTCCGGGCTGGCTCACTTGGCTCGGTAGACCCCGTCGGCGAGCGCGCCCATCATCCCGGCCTCGAGGGAGCGCGGGTCGACCCGAACGAGGTCCCGCTCCATCCTCGCCGTGAGGAGCCGGTGGTGGTGGAGCGAGTCGAGGCGGTCGGAGATGTACTGCAGGGGCTCGTCGCTGAAGAGCCAGTTCAAGTGGTCGAAGCGCCGCAGGTCGAGAAGGCCGGACCACGACCGCAACGTCTTCTCGCCCTCGGCGTTGAAGTAGTCCTCGAAGTAGGAGACCACGAGCTCGCGCAGCGTCCGGTAGACGGGGTCCCGAAAGCGGAGTCCGACGAAGTTCGACTTGGCGACCGCCCCGAAGCGGTCGTTCTGGCGGAATACCGCCAGCACGTGGTCGTCGTCCCGGACCGCCCGCATGTCGAGCAGCAGCGGGGGGCGCCCGGCAAGACGCAGGGCCGCGGCGGCGAAGATGGCTCCGTCGTAGCAGTTGGCCTTGCGCTCGGCGAGGACGCGCCGCGGGCAGCCCGGGTCGTCCTCCGCCCGGTAGACGAGCCCGTCGAGGTAGGCCTGGACCCTGGCCGGCGAGGACAGCCGGCGCAGGACCGAGAGCTCACTCCTCGTCCAGGCGTCGCCAGCCGGGCGACGCGCTTTGGCGGCGCGTTTCATCTGCGGCGTTCTCCTCGTCCAGGGCGGAGCGGTCTTGTACACCGCCCGGGGCGAGGGATTCCACCGGCACGTCGCCATGCCCGCGGGCTCGCGCTCCGGGGAGCGGCGGCCCGCGGCCCGGGTCACTGGTTCCAGCTCACTCCCACGAGGAGGCTCGGTACGAGGTGCGGCTGGTTGATGGCCGCGTAGGCCGCGTTGAAGTCGTAGTTGCCCTTCGGGTTCACGGAGTAGCCGGACGACGAATACGTCGAGTCGTGCCCGTAGAGGGTGATCACGGGATACCAGTCGATCCCGGCGGAGACGGCGAGGCCCCAGTGGCGGGACAGCGGGATGGCCCCGCGAACGCCCGCGCCGACGCCCCAGTTGTTGGAGGTGACCGTGAAATCCTCGTTGCCTCCCACGTAGTGGAAGTCGCCGCTGAAGAGGGAGAGGCGCGGGCCCAGGAAGACCCCGGTCTGCTCCGTCCCCGCGAGGTGGAAGAACCAGATGGCATCCATGCGGATGTCCCACACGCTTCCGCTCGTCTGGGCCGTCCCGTTCGTGGCGTCGTTCACGAACACCTCGCGAGCGAGCGTGGGGTCGCCTGGGTTCACCCAGGTGACGCCCACGCCGAAGTCGATGCCCAGCGGCACGTTCTTGATGAGGTTCCCGGCCGTCCCGAGCGCGCTCAGCCCAAATCCGTTCTGGTAGCCCGCGAACGCCCCCACCGAGAGGTCCACGCCGTGCGCGGGCGCCGCCGCCAGGCCGGCGACGGCGACGAGCACTCCCTGCAGCGCGATTCTCGACATGTATGCCCCCTTGTTTGGCGCGTCGCGTCCACTGCGCGACGTCGCGTCCCAAGGTGAAGGGACGACCAGGCACTGTCAACGGTGTCACTGTACGTAAATGTAGGGTGCGCGGCGACGATTCCGCGCACCCTCGCAGCGGCGGGATGGGGAGCCGGCATATATCACCATTGGTTCATCTTGGAGCGCCGGACCGGACGCCGCGCCGCGGAGCCGTCCCTCGCCGGCGCGAAACGCGCCCTCCGTGGAGGTGCCGGCCAGGGGCCTCGCAAGAGGCGGAACCCGGGCGTCGCCGAGGGATCACTTCCGCCGGGACCTCGGGCGAGGACCCGTCGACGCCGAGACCCGCGCGAGCTCGCCCGAGGCGCGCCCGGCCGAGAGCGTCCGCTGCGACCCACGCGCCGGGGCCGGACGGCCCCCGACGCTTGCCGCCTAGCGGCGAAGGTTGGCGGCGAGGACCGCCTCGCCCGGCGCGCCGAGCGCCTGGCGCAGGCGGCGCTCCTCGCGGCGCACGCGACGCGCGTAGGTCCACAGCGAATCGGGAACCTCGCCGACGGCCCGGAGGTACGACGAGAGCCGGGTGGGGCCGGTGTTGTAGGCCACGAGCGCCAGGTCAGGGTTGCCGAAGGCCCGGACCATGCGGCGGAAGTAGCGAACCCCGGTGCGAACGTTCAGGACGGGGTCGTGCGGGTCGCCTTGCTCGAGTCCGGCCTCCCGGGCCTCGCTCTCGAGAGTCCCCGGCCGCAGCTGCATGAGACCGCGCGCCCCTCGCTCGGAGACCGCTCCCTGCACCCAGGCCGATTCCACCTCGATGATGGCGAAGACCAGCACCGGGTCGAGGTCGGCACTCGCAGCCTCCTCGACGATGACCGCGGCGAGGCAGCCCGCGCCTTCCTCGCCGAGCTCGGGCATCCGCCGCATGGCCTCGGCAGCGAGCCGTGTTTCGATCGCGCTGCGGGGAGCGACCGGCTCGACCTCCTTCTCGGCAGGCGAGTCGGTGAAGAACGTTAGGGAGCTTGGCGATATCGCGCTCGGCCAGGCCACGAGGCCCACAGCGCAGGCACCCGCCGCAATCCCTCGGATAAACGCCCACTTCCTGCCACCTGAAGTGCCCATGCCCGCCTCCTCCTGTCCTCTCCCGCCCCCGCCGCGAGTTGGCCCTCGCGGCCCCTGCCCTTCGGAGAACGACGATGTAACCCTAAAGGGTTATGCACTATCACCTGTTGTATAACCTCGGATCGATGGATCGGATAGTCCGCTGCTCTCCTTAGGTCGTCCCACGTACAGGGGGTGCGGGAACCGATGGCACCGCCTCTTTTGGGTGTAAGTGTTCATACTTACAGTGACTTTGTTGGCGCACCGGCGCCTTCACCCGCATCTTGAGCGCGGCGGGAGGGATGCCCATTGGGGGCGTGCCGAGGGACGCTAAACTTCGTTCTCCCCTCCGGAAAGGAAGCGCCCGGTTGTCTGACTCAGGTCAACTCGACCTCTTCCGCGGCCCGCTGGCGGAGCCGGATGGCCCCGAGGCGGCCGCGCCGTCGGCCGAGCACGAGGCGCTCTCCCGCCGGCTCTCTGGAGGGGTGAGGCTCGGAACGTCCTCCTGGTCCTTCCCCGGCTGGAAGGGGCTTGTCTACCGGGGCGAGGTCGCGGAATCGCGCCTGGCCCGCGACGGGCTCGCGGCCTACGCTCGCCACCCACTCCTTTCCGCCGTGGGCATTGACCGCACCTTCTATTCGCCCGTCGCCGCGTCGGATTTTGTCCGTTACGCGTCCCAGGTTCCCGAGAGGTTTCGGTTTCTCGTGAAGGCGTCCGCGGCGGTCACGAGCGCGAGCGTCCGCGAGGGCGGCGCGTGGGCGCCGAACCTTCGCTTCCTCGACTCCTCGCTCGCCCGGGACACGGTGGTGGGTCCGGCTGTGGAGGGGCTGGGAGGGCGGCTCGGGACCCTCCTCTTCCAGTTTCCTCCGCTTCCGCGCGACTTCCTTCGAGACGCGGCGGCTTTCGCCGGCCGGCTCGGCACCTTCCTCGACGCCCTGCCGCGCGGTCCCGTCTACTCGGTCGAGATCCGCAATCGCGAGCTCCTCGGCCCGGACTACGCCCGGGCGCTCGCATCCGCGGGCGCGGCGCACGGGTTCACCGTGCACCCCTCCATGCCATCGCTCGAGGAGCAGGCCGCCGTGGTCGGCCTGGCCGGCCAGCCGGCGCTCGTGGTCCGCTGGATGCTCGGGCACGGACGCGGGTACGAGGAGGCCCGCGACCTCTACGCACCGTTCGACCGGCTCGCCGCCCCGGATCCGGCGAGTCGCCTCGCCATCGCGAGGCTCGCCACGAGCGCCCTGCGCGGTGCCAAGGAGGTCCTCGTCATCGTGAACAACAAGGCGGAGGGTTCTTCGCCCCTGTCGGTGATCGAGCTGGCTCGCGAGCTCGCGCGCGGCCGCTGCTGACCTCTGGCGAGCCTACTTGCTCGGCGCTGCCGGGCGAGCTCCGAGCTCGTGGCTCGCAAGCCGCTCCAGCGCCCGCACCAGCGCCGAGTGGTCGCGATGGGCGTCGCCGGCCGCGGCGCAGGAGTTCAGCAGCTCCTGGGCGGTGGCCGTGTTGGGAAGCGAGACGCCGAGCGCCCGGGCCCCCGCCAGCGCGAGGCCCAGGTCCTTCCGATGGAGCTCGATGCGAAACCCCGGCTCGAAGGTGCGCTTCAGCATCCGCTCCCCGTGCACCTCGAGCACGCGCGACGCCGCGAAGCCCCCGAGGAGGGCCGCGCGCACGCGCGAGGGGTCGGCGCCGGCCTTGGAGGCGAAGACGAGCGCCTCGGCCACGGCCTCGATGTTGAGCGCTACGATGATCTGATTCGCGACCTTGCAGGTCTGCCCGTCCCCGTTTTCCCCCACGAGGGTGACGCTCTTGCCCATCCGCTCGAGGAGAGGCCTCGCCCGGGCGAAGGCGGACTCGCTGCCTCCCGCCATGATGGTGAGGGTCGCGTTCCTCGCGCCGACCTCGCCCCCGGACACCGGGGCGTCGAGGTAGTCGCACCCGAGCCCCTTCACGCGTGCCGCGAACTTCTTCGTCTCGATGGGCGAGATCGAACTCATGTCCACGACCAGCTTGCCCGGCGAGAGCCCTTCGGCCACGCCGCCCGGCCCAAAGAGCACTGCCTCCACGTCGGGCGTGTCCGGGACCATGGTGATGATCACCTCGGCGCGCCCCGCCACTTCGCGCGGGCTCCCGCACGCCCTTCCGCCGGCCGAAACCAGGTCCGCAGGCACACCGCTGCGGGAGTGGAGGTGGAGCCGGTCGCCGCCCCTGAGGAGGTGCGCGGCCATGGGCCTGCCCATGATTCCGAGCCCGATGAATCCGATGTCCATGGGGTGTCCTTTCGCCGCTACGGGGCCCGGCGCCACGGCTCGAACCAGCCGAGCCCCGCCTCGGTGGTGGTGGCGGGCTTGTACTCACAGCCCACCCATCCCCGGTAGCCAATGCGGTCGAGGTGGCCAAACAGGAAGGGGTAGTGGATCTCGCCGGTGCCCGGCTCGTGTCGCCCGGGGTTGTCGGCGATCTGGATGTGACCGATGCGCGCGAGATGGGCCTCGACGGTGCGCGCCAGATCGCCTTCCATGACTTGCATGTGGTAGGCATCGTACTGTAGCTTTACATTGGGTGAACCAACCTCGTCGAGAATCGAGAGCCCTTGGGAGGTGCGGCAGAGGAAGAAGCCGGGGATGTCGCGCGTGTTGATGGCCTCGACGAGCAGCTCCACCCCGACCCGTTCGAGCTCGCGCGCCGCGAAGCGCAGGTTCGAGACGAGCGTCTCGCGCAGGACGTCCGGAGCGACCCCCGCCGGGGCGATTCCCGCGAGGCAGTTCACCCGCGGGCACCCGAGCGCCCGGGCGTACTCGACGGCCTGGCCCACGCCGTCGCGGAACTCGCCGATGCGGCCCGGGAGGCAGGCGATCCCGCGCTCGCCGGCGACCCAGTCGCCAGCGGGGAGGTTGTGGAGCACCTGCTCGAGCCGGTGGCGGCCCAGCCGCTCCACCAGGGCCTCCGCCGGGTACGGGTAGGGAAACAGGTACTCCACTGCCCGGAACCCGGCCCGCGCCGCAGCGGCGAACCGGTCGAGGAAATCCACCTCGGTGAATAGCATGCTGAGGTTGGCGGCAAACCTGGGCATGACTCCTCCTACCCCTCGAGAACCTCGCGCACCTTTCGCGCCAGCTCGACCGGCGTGTAGGGCTTCGCGAGCGACGGGAGTGCCGCCGGGCCGGAGGCGAGCGGCACCTCGCTGTATCCGGTGGTGAGCAGCACTCTCAGCGAAGGCCTGCCCTGGCACGCCCGCGCCGCCAGCTCCCGGCCGTCGACCCGCGGCAGGACCACGTCGGTGAAGAGCAGGTCGAAGGGGGGCCGACCGTCTTCGGCCAGGGAGGCGAGAGCCTCCTCGGCGTCGGCCGCGGCGCTCACCCGGTACCCCAGGCCCTGGAGGACGCGCACCGCCATGGTCCGTACCGTCGCCTCGTCCTCCACGACCAGCACCGATTCCTGGCCCCGGGGGAGGTCCGCCGGAGCCACCTCTCCCGGACGCTCCTCGGGCAGGCCCAGGTGGCGCGGCAGGAGGATCTCGACGGCAGTCCCGCGCCCGAGCACGCTCTCGACCCAGATCCGGCCGCCGTGTTGCTCGACGATCCCGTGGCACATCGACAGGCCGAGCCCCGTTCCCCGGTCGGGCGCCTTCGTGGTGAAGAAGGGCTCGAAGGCGCGCCGGCGGGTCTCCTCGTCCATGCCGGTGCCGGTGTCGACGACGCGCAGGCGAACCCAGTCCCCCGCCTCGAGGCTGCGATCGCCCGCGGCACCGGCCGCGAGGGTGGCGTTGTCGCCCTCCACCCAGAGCGTGCCGCCGGCGGGCATCGCGTCCCGCGCATTCACGGCCAGGTTGACGAGAACCTGCTCGAGCTGGCCTGGGTCGACCCGCACGGGCCAGAGGCCCGGGGCGAGGCGCGTCCGCAGCTCGACCGACTCGCCGAGGAGACGCCCGAGCATCCGCGAGAGGTCGGCGACCTTGGCGTTCAGGTCGATGACGCGCGGGCTCGCCGACTGCCGGCGAGCGAAGGCGAGCAGTTGCCGCGTCAGCGAAGCCGCGCGCTCGGCCGCCTCCCGGATGGGCTCGACGTACTCGGCGGCGCGTCCCTCCAGCTCCACCTCGGCGAGGTGCGCGTAGGAGAGGATGGCCGTGAGCAGGTTGTTGAAGTCGTGGGCCACCCCGCCGGCGAGCCGTCCCACAGCCTCCATCTTCTGGGAGTGGATGAGCTGCTGCTGGAGATGGCGCAGCTCGGTGAGGTCTTCGGCGGTGATGACCGCGCTCGTGATCCTCCCGGACGAGTCCCGCAGCGGTGCCCCACTGGCGAGAAGGAATCGGCGCTCGCCCGACGCCCTGACCAATTCCACCTGTTCGCCGTGGACCGCCTCCCCGCGGGCGAGAAGCCTCGCCACGGACTCCTCGGGAGCCAGCCGCACCGGGTGCGCGGCCGCCCCGGCGGCGGCCTCCCCCGGCGCCCCGAGCAGGGCCTCGCGCGACACGCCGGCGATCTCGCCCGCCCGCTCGTTGGCGTACGCGATGCGCCCGTCGGTGCCCAGCACGACGACCGCGGTGGCGGTGTTCTCCACGACCGCGCGCGAGAAGTCGCGCTCGGTGCGCAAGAGCTCCCCGGCCGACTGGGCCGCCTCGAGCGCCGTCCGGAGCCGATCCTCGCTCGCCCGCAGCTGGTCCTCGCTCCGGCTTCGCTCCAGCTCGGCGGCGGCTCGCCCGGCAAACACCTCGATGAGGGCGCGCGGCTCGAGCTCCTGGTCGAGGGGCGCGTCGTGGAGGAGCACGAGCAGGCCGAGCTTGGTCTCGCCGTCGGAGGACCAGAGAGGCGTCCCCATGTACGACTTGATTCCGCGGCGGGCCAGTGCGACGTCCTGCGGAAAGAGGCGATCCACGTCGCGGGGGTAGTAGGCGGTCTCGCCCACGGCGAGGACCTTCTCGCACGGCGACCCCGCCAGGGAGTAGAGGAAGTTCTCCGAGATGACCCCGTCCCATGCGACGGCGAGCGTGCGCGCTTGGGAGAAGGTCGCGTCCGCTACCTCGCCCACCAAGGCGTGGCGCACCCCGAGGGCGCGTGTCAGGCCGAGGACCAGGGCCTCAAAGAAGGCGCGACCGGTGGCACTCGTCCCGGAAACGAGCACCCTCAGAGCCTCGTGGCTCCTCGAGCGGGCGTCCGCGAGCGGCGTGATGGGCGTCGCTTCTTCCATCGCACACGGGATGTTGCACCCGGCGAGGGGCTTGCGCAAACCCCGGGCGCCCGCTTGCCGGATCCCGGGGTTCCCGGTAAGAGCAGCGCCGGTGGATGTCGGCGGCCAGGGCCAGCCCGCGAGGGGCTTCTTCGAGCGGGCCCTGGCGCTTGCCCTTGTCGCGTCGCTCATCTTCGCGGCGCTGACCGTGCTGGCGCCGTTCGCGCTCATCCTCCTCTGGGCTCTCTTCATCGCCGTGACCCTCTGGCCGCTGCACCGCCGGCTCTCCGCGCGATTCGGCGGGCGGGAGAAGCTCGCGGCCGCGACGACCGTCCTGCTGCTCCTCGTCGTGCTCGTCATCCCGGTCGGCATGGGGGTCGCGGCTGCGGTGCCGAGCGCCCGGGCGCTCGGCGGAATGCTCTCGGACCTGCCGGGCCTGAGGCTGCCACCACCCCCGGAATGGCTCCGCCAGCTGCCCGTCCTCGGCCAGTCCTTTCCCGAGACCTGGGCCGCAGCCGCTCAGGACGCCGGGGGCGCGCTCGAGACGTACCGCGGTGAGGTCGCGAAGACGGGCGGGTGGCTCGTCGCGAGGCTGCTCGGCCTCGGCCTGACCGTCGTCCAGCTTCTCGTGGCGGTCGTCATCACCTGGCCCATGCTCGCCGGCGGGGCCAATGGCGTGCGGCTGGCGCGCCAGTTCGCCGATCGGGTCGGGGGGCCGCCGGCAGCCGCCCTGCTCGACCAGGCCGCGCGCACCATCCGCTCGGTCTCGGTGGGCGTCGTCGGGACCGCGCTGCTGCTCGCCGGTCTTCAGACGGCCGGCCTCTACGCCGCCCGCATCCCGCTCGCGCCGCTGCTCGGCGTGGCGAGCTTCGTGCTCGCCACCGCCCAGCTCGGCACGAGCATCGTCTGGGTCGGTGCCGCGGCGTGGCTCGCCTTCGCGGACCACCCGGCCCGGGCCATCCTCACCGTCGTCTGGGGCCTCGTCATCAACAACGCCATCGACGGCGTGGTGAAGGCGGCCCTCATCCGGCGCGGCACCGGCCTGCCGCTCACCGTCATCTTCCTTGGCGTCGTGGGCGGCCTCCTGTCCTGGGGGTTCGTGGGCGTGTTCCTCGGGCCCACGCTCCTCGGCGTGACCTGGACGTTGCTCCGGGAATGGCTCGGCTCCCGCGCCGCGCCGGCGCGCTAGCGGGCGCGCCCGGGACCCCGCTCTCGCCCATGGAGCGCTCCCTCGCCGAGCTTTTGGAGTTCGTCCGTTCCCGCACGGCGGTGGCGCCCGTCCCGCTCGTCCCCGAGATCGTCCTGCACCAGGCGGCCGAGTTCACGCCGCTGTGGCACGCCACTGCCGCGGAGCTGCGCGGCTGGGACGATTCCCCGTTCTGGGCCTTCCCGTGGGCCGGCGGCCAGGCGCTCGCCCGCTACCTCCTCGACCACCCGGAAGCGGTGAGGGGCCGATCCGTCCTCGACTTCGGGACCGGCGGCGGCATCGCCGCCATCGCCGCCGCCCGCGCCGGCGCGGCGCGGGCCGTCGCCTGGGACCTCGACCCGTTCTGCGAGGCGGCCGTGCGCCTCAACGCGGCCGCGAACGGGGTCCATGTCGAGTTTCGCGCCGGCACACCGCTCGGCCGGCCCCGCCCGGATGCGGACCTCGTGCTCGGAGGCGACGTCTTCTACGAGCGCGAGCTCGCCACCGACTTCCTCGCCTGGGGGCGAGCTCTCGTCGCGGCCGGGAGCCGAGTGCTCGCCGGCGATCCCGGACGCCTCTACTCCCCCGCCGACGGTTTCGCCGTGGTGGCGGCGTACGATGTGCCCACCACCGTGGAGATCGAGGACCGGCCGCTGCTGCGAACCCGGGTGCTCGATCTCCGGTAGGCGGGGCCCCCGCCGCGAGCCGGGGGCCCGGGCGCTAGCCGGACGCGAAGGTGCGCTCCAGGCCGGACACCGCCCGCTCCAGCGGCTCGAGGACCCCGCGCATGTCCCGGAGCGCCTCCGAGAGCCCCTTGCGGGCCGCGCTGGACATCTCTGCCGCGTCGCGAACGGCTGCGATGGCGGTTCGGACCTCGGCGAGGCGGGCCTCGATCATCTTGGCGGTGGCCCCGGTTTGCTCGGCGAGCTGCGTCATGTCGCGCGCCACGACCGCGAAGGACTTCCCGCTGTCCCCGGCGCGCGTCGCCTGGATGGCGCCGTTGATGGAGAGGATTCGGCTCTGCTGGGCGATCTCGAGGACCGTCTGTGCGACGCCGGCCGCCTGATCGACGCGGACGGCGGCCGCC
This sequence comes from uncultured delta proteobacterium, assembly GCA_963754915.1. GTDB lineage: Bacteria > Myxococcota > Myxococcia > Myxococcales > Anaeromyxobacteraceae > DATJZG01. Next base: position 389,941 of record CAVWHZ010000014.1, read on the forward strand.
TTGATCGACGATTCGACGACCCCGAGCGACCGCGCGGCCTGCTCCGCCGAGGCCTCCACCCGGTTGCAGAGCGCCTTGACGGCGGCGGCGACCTGGCCCGACGCCGAGCGAAGGAGCCCCTGCTGTCGGGTGTCGTTGATCCAGGAGGCCAGGATCGCGGAGGAGATCCGCGCCACCGGCCGCGCCCGGTCGAGCGTCCCGGCGATCCCTACGGTGCCCACCTTCTGACCGTCGACGAGGATGGGGCAGTTGAAGCCTTCCTTCACGAGCGGGTTCTCCTCCGCCTCCTCCGCCGTGACGGCTGCCTCGTCGACCTCGCCGCGAAGGATCCGCTGGGCCCCGGCGTGTACGGTGCCGATGCGCTTGCGGTCGGTGGCGCGCACGACCGTCCCCGTCTCGTCGCAGACGATGACCGGGAACCCCGTCTCGGTGGAGAGGAAGCGGAGGAAGCGATCCGCGACCGGCAGGAATGCTTTGTCGAAGGGCATCGGTCGGAAGTGGATATATCACGCGACCCGGCGCGTTCACTCTCGCGCCGGACTGTGCCCTCCGGGGGCCGAGCTCCCGCCGAGGAGCTCGGCGAAGGTCCGCAACATCCGGTAGGTGAGCCCCCAGATGACGAGGCCTTCCAGCCGAACGCTTGGCAGCTGCAGCGTCCTCCCCTCGAGCTCGTAGGGGAACGGCGCCTCCCGGGCGGGGTCTAGTAGGTCCCGGAGCCGGAGCCAGTGGGCGCTCGCCACCTCACCCGAGCACCGCAGTGGATGCGGCGCGCCGCGCATGCCGAAGACCCAGGGCTGGATGGAGAGGCCCAGCGGCCGGCTGCGCCCGATGGCCTGGATCTCGTCGAGCCCGCCCAGGACCTCCGCCTCGGCCGCCAGGTCGAGCCCCACCTCCTCCCGGGTCTCGCGCACGGCGGTCTCGACCCCGCTCTCGCCAGGCTCCGCTCGACCTCCGGGAAAGGCCACCTGTCCCGACCAGGGGTCGCCGGGCCGGTCCGCGCGCCGGATGAGGAGCGTCTCGATCCCGGCGCCGGCGGCGTGCAGGATGAGCGCGACGGCAGCCTGGCGGGGCAGCGGCCCGGGGAGCCGCGAGGGCGGGCGGGCCCGGAGCGCGCGGCGCACGTCGTCGAGGGTCGGAGGGGCCACGGACCGATCCTAGGGACGCGGCGGCTTCGGCGTCCACCCCGGCGCCGCGATCAGCGGGGCTGCCGGCCGTCGTCTGCGAGCCGCTCCTCGAGGCGCGCCACGGACCGCAGCAGCGACTGGATCCCGAGCTCGTTCTTCAGGTTGACCTGGAAGTCGACGGCGGCCTGGGCCCGGTCTCGCTGCGCCTGCCGGTTCTGGCTCATCATCAAGAGCGGGCCTTGCAGCGCCACGGCGATGGCGAGCACGAGGTTGAAGAGCACGTACGGGAAGGGATCGAACGGCCGATCCATGATCGCGTTCCAGAGCATCCACGCCATGGTGGCCACGAGGACCCCGGCGATGGAATACCAGCTCCCGTTCAAGCGGGCGAAGCGATCCGCCAGCCGCTCGCCGAAGGTGAGGTTCCTCTCGAACTCCCGCACGGCGTCGCGCGCCAGGTGGTCGCCGACCATGACGTCGGCGGCGCGGAGCCGCTGGGCCATCTCCGAGAGCAGCGACCTCGACGCAGCCGGTGACGCCAGCACCTCCTCGAGGAACACGTCGCGCGGCACCTCGACGAGCCTCGCCGGTCCGCAGGCCCGCACGCTGCTGCTGCGGGGAGCGTCGTCGAGCAGGGCCATCTCGCCGATGGGGCTTCGCGGGCCCAGCCGCGCGAGGGTCTTCTCCCGCGACCCTCGCCCGACCTTCACCTCGAGCTCGCCCTCGACGACGAGGTACATGGCGGCGCCCGCTTCCCCTTCGCGAAAGAGGAAGTCCCCCGCCTCGAGGCGTCGCTCCACGAGCCGGTGCGCGATGCGCGTCCGGGCAGCTTCGTCGAGCCCGCGCAGCAGCGGCACTTCTGACAGCAGGTGCTCAGGCTTCATGCGGCTGGATTCTAGCTGCGAGTGACTCGGCC
>CAVWHZ010000015.1:0-29697 GCA_963754915.1 uncultured delta proteobacterium
CGGTCTCCAATCCCCGGCATCGAGAAAAGATTCGTTTACGCCCCCGAACCCCTCCTGGGGTGAGGAGCGTCCCCGAAGAACCCGTTATGGAACCCGCCCTGAGTCGACGGAAACGGGGTCGCCCATGAGACTGATGGCGAAGTTCAGCCTGATCTTCGTCGTTGTGTTCGGGCTGGGCTCGGGGCGGCCGGGTACCTCTTCTACGGGCTCCTCCAGCACAGCGCCCGGGACCAAGTCCTGCACCAGGCGCAGATCATGATGGAGACCGCGCTTGCCATGCGCCACTACACGACCGACCAGGTGCGACCGGCGCTCAACGCCGCCTCGAGCGCCCAGCAGGTCGGCACCGACGACGTGTTCCGGGATTCTGTGCGCCCGCAAGGCGCCCAAGCGGGTCTTTCGCCCGCAGACCGTGCCGGCCTTCGCCGCCACCGAGATGTTCATCTACATGCGGGACCGGTACCCCGACTACCTGTACAAGGAGGCCGCGCTCAACCCCACGAATCCGCGCGACCGCGCCGTCGACTGGGAGGAGGACATCATCAAGGTGTTCCGCAACCACCCGGACATGGCGCTGTTCGACGGGGAGAGGGCCACGCCCTTCGGAAAGTCCCTCTACCTGGCTCGCCCCATGCGCGCCTCGAAGTCGTGCCTCGAGTGCCACTCGACTCCGTCGGCGGCGCCGTCGGAGATGGTCGAGCTGTACGGGCCCGCCAACGGGTTCGGCTGGACCGAGGGAGACGTCATCGGGGCGCAGATCGTGAGTGTCCCCGTGTCGCTCCCCGTGACCATGGCGAACCGCGCTTTCCGCCAGATCACCCTCTCTCTGCTCGCCGTCGGGGCGGTGACGCTCGCGGTGCTGAACCTGGTGCTCTACCTCACCGTCATCCGCCCGGTGAGCCGCTTCGCGGCCCGAGCGGACGAGATCAGCAAGGGGCACATGGACGTCCCGGAGCTGCCGGTCACCGGGCATGACGAGATCGCCACGCTCGCGGGCGCCTTCAACCGCATGCATCGGAGCCTGGCGGCCGCCATGAAGATTCTCGATCGTCCGTGAAGGGATCCATGAACGACCAGATCAAGCTCGACCGGACGTGGCTCTGCACGGTGGTCTTCATCGACATCGTCCGTTACTCGGAGCAGACGGTCGAGCTGCAGATGACCTGGAAGGCGCGCCTCAACCACTACCTGGGCACCGGCATCCAGGACGTGCCGGAGGGCGACCGCGTCATCCTCGACACCGGGGACGGTGCCGCGGTGTGCTTTCTCGGAGACCCCGAGGCGGCGATGTTCTGCGCGCTCAAGATGCTCGGGGCGCTCATCCAGGAGGAGCCGAGGCACGAGCCCGGGATGCGGGCCCGCATCGGCCTCAACCTCGGGCCGGTGAAGCTCGTGCGGGACATCAACGGCAACCTCAACGCCCTCGGCGACGGCATCAACGTGGGCCAGCGGGTGATGAGCTTTGCCGGTGAGAACCAGGTGCTCGTCTCGCGCTCGTTCTACGAAGTGGTGAGCTGCCTATCCGAGAGCTACCACGACCTGTTCCGGTTCGGGGGAGTCCGCAAGGACAAGCACATCCGGGAACACACGGTCTACGAGCTTCAACTGCCGGGCTCGGGGCCGCGCCAGCCCGCCGGCACGCTGCACTTGGCGCCGGAGCGCAGGCCCCAGCTGCAGCTCGACGACGCCGCCCTCGAGCGCGTCGAGGGCCACCTGGCCAGGGCCATCGGCCCGATTGCGCGCTACCTCGCCCGGAACGCCGCCGCCACCGCGAGCACCTCGGAGGAGCTATGCCGGGCGGTGTCCGCCTTCATCCCATCCAAGGCGGAGCAGGAGGCCTTCCTCCGCGCATGCGGGGTCAGCGCGACCCGGGAGCCGGCGCCCTCCTCTCCGCCCCCCGCGAGGGATCCGGACGGGCCCGCCGCGGCGTGGGCGCCCGACGTGCTGGATCGGATCGCGAGTGGGCTGGCGATGTTCATGGGCCCGATGGCCCGGCTGCTCGTGGGCCGCGCCTCGACCCGGGCCCGCTCGGAAGAGGAGCTCTACGCGCTGCTCGCCGCGGAGATCTCCTCGCCGGGAGACCGCGACGCTTTCCTCCGCCTCGCCCCGCGCACACCGGCGCCGGAGTCTTGAGCCGCGCCCCGAGGTCGGGCGCCGGTCACGCGCGCTCGGCGATGGCGTCCGCCAGTTCGACGAGCCGGCGTGCCTCCTCGACGTGGAGCGCCTCGACGAGCCTTCCCTCGACCACCACCACTCCGCGGCCCTGGGCCTGTGCCTCCGCGTGCGCCGCGATGATGCGCCGCGCCCGCTCGATCCCTCCCGCGTCCGGGGCGAAGAGGCGGTTCGCGGCCTCGATGGTCCGGGGGTGAATGAGGGTCTTCCCGTCGAAGCCGAGCTCGACGCCCTGGCGGCACGAGGCCTCGAAGCCCGCGTCGTCGGAAAGGTCGAGGTGCACGCCGTCGAGCACCGCCAGCCCGTGCGCCCGTGCCGCCAGGACGGTGAGGGAGAGACTCGCGAGCACTTCCAGGCGGAGCGCGGTGTGTCGCGCGTGCAGGTCCTTCACCAAATCGGAGGTTCCCGCCACCAGGCAGGCGAGCCTCGGCGCGGCCGCGGCGACCTCGGCCGCCCGGAGCACGCCCCGGGGCGTCTCGATCATGGCCCAGAGCGCCATCCCCGCCGGCGCACCCGCGGCGGCGAGCCGGCGCTCCGCCTCCCGGACGCCGTCGCCGGCCTCGACCTTCGGCAGCAGCACGGCGTCGGCGCCGGAGCGGGCCGCCGCTTCCAGGTCGGACGCGCCCCAGGGCGTGTCGAGGCCGTTCACCCGGATCACCACCTCCCGGAACCCGAATCCACCGCGGGCCACCTCCTCGACCACCGCCGTGCGCGCTTCCTCCTTGGCCGCAGGCGCGACGGCGTCCTCGAGGTCGAGAAGAAGCACGTCGGCAGGCAGGGAGCGGGCCTTGTCGAGGGCGCGCCGGTTCGAACCGGGCGTGTAGAGGGCGCTTCGGCGCGGGCGGGCGCTGACCATGGCACCGCGATGGTGCCAGAGGCGAGCGCGGCGCGCGAGGGCGGCCCCTAACGGAACCGGCGGCCGCCGCACTTCACTTCTGGGAGACACGTATGGTAGCCATGAACCGAGGGGGCACATGCCGAACGGATCTCCAAGGAAACGCCCGTCGTACGCGTCGATGGAGCCGGCCGAGCGGCTCGATCCGGTCCTCGTCTTCCTTCGCTCCCTTTGGGAGGTGGACCACGCGCTCGCCCGCGCTTCCAGGGACATGCAGCGCCGGCTCGGCACCACCGGCCCCCAGTTCCTGGCGCTGCGCATCGTGGAACAGGTACCGGGGATCTCCGCCGGCGATCTCGCCCGCGTCCTGCACCTGCACCCGAGCTCGCTCACCGGCGTGCTCCGCCGCCTCGGCCAGCGCGGCCTGATCCGGCGGGAGCCCCACCCACGCGACTCCCGCCGCGCCGTGCTCAACGTCACCACCAAGGGCAGGCGGGTGGCCCGCATCTCGCCGGGCACCGTGGAGGCTCGCACGCGGCGAGCGCTCGAGAGTCTCGCGTCGAGCCAGCTCGCCACGGCCCGAGAGGTCCTCGGCGTCGTCGCCCGCTCGATGCTGCTTGCGTGACCTCGGCAGCCGCGAGCCCCTCGGCGCGATGCGCCCGGAGAGGACCTCGGCTACTCCCCACTCCTCGACAGGCGCCGGAGCGCCGCCATCCAGAGCCGCACCTCGCGCCGCGAGAGGCGGGCGCGCCGGAGCGGCGCCGAGAGGTCCCGCACGGCGTGGCGCTCCGGGCCGGCGAGGAAGCGCCCCTGCCGAAGCGCCGCCCGCAGCGCCTCCTCGATCTCGCGCAGCTCCGCGTCGGTTGCCGCAGCCGGACCGGGCGGCGGCGGGGCTTGCTCCACGATCGCCTGGCGCACCGCATAGGCATAGACGGCGACCGCCTGCGCCAGGTTGAGGGAGGGCTGGGCATCCTCGGCGGGGATGGTGGAAAGGTCGTCGCAGCGGGCGATCTCCGCAGCCGAGAGCCCGTCGCGCTCGTCGCCGAACACGAGCGCCAGGCGTCCCCCGGCCCTCGCCGCCCTGTGGCCGAGAGCCGAGGGGGCGATGGGCCGCCGTCTCCTCACCCGCCGCGAGCTCGTCCCCACCACCCAGGAGCAATCGGCAACCGCCTCGTCGAGGGAGCGCACCAGGCGGGGCCGATCGAGCAGGTCCTCGGCGTGGACCGCGACGCGACGCGCTGACGCGAAGTCATGCGTCCCGGGCGCGACGAGCGCCCAGTCGTCGAATCCGAAGTTCTTGAGCACCCGAGCCGCTGCCCCGAGGTTCTCGGGCAGCCGGGGGCGCACGAGCACGAACCGGACCAGCGCCGGAGTCATCCGCGTCGTCGCCCGTCGAGCGAGCGAGGGCGCTCGTCCCCGCCCAGGATGGCCAGGAACGGCCGGCCCTCCAACCGCCAGCCCTCGCACGCCGACCGCAGCACGTCGAGGGCGGTCGAGAGCGCCCCGGGGTTCTGCCGGGCGAGCGGGTCGACCGGCGACCAGACGAGCAGGGTGCCCTGGCCCTCCCGCCAGGAGAGGTCGCCGAGGAAGTCCTCGAGCGCGTCCCAGTTGCGCCCGAATCCGTCCGGGAAGGACAGCGCCCTCGCCAACGCGTCGAGGAGCGCGCCCTTGTCGGTCACGGAAGCGCCGTCGACAGGTGCGAAGTCCCACCCGGCGGCCGCAGCGGCCCGGCCGAGCGCCTCCGTGTCGGGGCGCGGGCCCGCCCAGAAGACTCCCCAGCGGCGTCGAGACAGGAGCGTCACCGGGTCGTTCGCACCGCCCGTGTCGTTCGTTCCGGCGGAACCGGACCCGGCCTGCGCTCCCGCCGTCGCGGTGGACTTGCTGCCTGCCGAGGGGTCGCCTTTGGCGGGCCTCGCGGCGGGCCGCTCCGGCGCCGCCCTTGCGGCTCGGGCCGGCAACGGCTCGCTCCCTCGGGGCGCCTCCCTTCCTCGCCGTGAACGGCGGGGCTTGCCGCCCTTGCCGGTCACGGCGAGCCCTCGACGCAGCGGAAGCTCCCGTAGTGATCGCCGCTGTAGTAGATGTCGCCGCGCTCGCCCATGACGATGCGCCGCGTCCCCCGGTCCCTGGCTCCGGGGGTCGGCACCGTGTACTCCCGGTAGTACCCCTTGGCGCGTCGGGGCAGCAGCCTCTCGCGGTTCGAGAACGTGGCACCGTCCCGGCGGAAGGGGAACGGACCCCCGTGCTCGATGCGCTCGAGCGCCTGGCGCGCTTCCTCGGGAAGCTCCGCGACCCGGACCGAGGCGGCGAGCGGGCAGGCGGCGACCGGTTCCCGCGCCCGCGCCGTTCCGCAGACGAGCAACGGCAGGACCGCGAGCAGGCCGACCCGACGCATGGGATGGCATTGTACGCCGCGGGCCGAAAGCGGGCGCGACGTCGGCGCGGCGTCGTGGGCTATCCCGATGCCTGGGCGGGTACGGACTCGAGGTCCTTGCGCGGGTGGATTCTTGGCTGGAACCCCGACCGCCACGTGGTCGGGCGGGACGTCGGTGAGGACCACGGCATTCGCCCCGATGCGGGACCTGGCGCCCACGCGGATGGGCCCGAGGATGCGCGCGCCGGCGCCGATCCAGACGTCGTCCTCGATGATCGGGTACCCGTCGTCTCGCACGGTTCCGAGCGTGTTGTTGCCATAGAAGCGGACCCGCGCCCCGATCTTGGAATCTCCGCCGAGGACCACACCGAGCGGGTGCACCAGCAGGACGCCAGGGCCCATCTCGACGTCGCGGTCGACCTCGATCCCGAAGAGCGCCGTACAGGTCGACCGGAGCACGGCGTTCACGAGCGGAATGTGCCATCGGCGCGCCGCCTGGCGGACGCGCGTGAGGAACACGATCCGGTACGAGTCGGTGGAGAGCATGATTCTGATGGCCGACCTGGCGCCCGGCTCCAGCTTCGCTGCGCGGGCCATCTCGACGGCGTCGTTCCAGAGCTTGCCGAACATTCGATCTCCCCGGCGGCCGGGTGGCCGCCGACTATGGCGCCTCGGCGCCAGGCGCCGGGACTGCGTGACGGTTGACGACAAGCGCCCCGACGTACCCGGGCGCGGGATCGAGGTCCACGACGGCCCACTCCTCGGGGTCGGGGTCGAGCAGCGTCGCCCCCTCGGAGGAGAACCCCACCCCGAGCGCCTTCAGGAAGGCCTCCTTGCGAACCCATCCGCGCAGGAATGGGGCTTCCCTCCCCGCGGCCTCGTCGGCGGCGAGTCGCTGTCTCTCGGAAGCGGTGAACCAGCGAAGCGCGATGTCGGCCGCCTCGGCGACCCCGCGCACCTCCTCTGTGTCCACCCCCAGCGCCCGGTCGCCCCCGACCGCACACAGCCACAGGTTGCCGGAGTGCGACACGCTGAACGAGGGGCCACCGGGCATCACCGGCCGGTCGTTCGGCCCTCCCTCGATGACGACGGCCCGGGCCTCCGTCCCGGTCCGCGCGGCGAGCAGCCGCCGAAGCGCCGCCCGCGACGCGGCGAAGCGGCGGCGGTCGTCGTCGAAGATCCGCCGCGCCGCCCTCGCCTCCTCGGCCGCCGACAGCTCGCCCGCAGAGGGGGGGCGCGCCCGCGAGAGGTCGAGGCGCCAGACCTCGACGCCGTCGAAATCGAGGAGGAGCTCGGGGTCGCCGCTGGTCAAGCGCTCACCTTCGGCAAGCTGGCGGCCGGGTGGCGCCCCCGCATCCAGGCGCACAAGCGCCTCAGGAGCTTCTCGTGCTCGGCCACCTCGGTGAACAGGTGGTCGGCTCGCGGGAAGTAGTCGGCCGTGAACAGCGGATGCCGTGCCAGCGGGCCGACCATCTCCTCGACCTGCGCGGCGTAGGCGTAGTCCATGAGCCCGCCGGTGTAGATCGCAAAGACCGCGGTGCCCCGGGCCAGCAGGGCAGCGAGGTCCAGGCGGAGCTGCTCCGGCGTGGGCATGTCCCGCTGGTAGATCTCCGGCGCCTCCCCGGCCTCGCGGGGGCCCCCGCGCCTCCGGGCCTCGGCGCGCCGCCAGTACCGGCGCCAGCGAGAAGGCTCGAGCTTGCGGGTGGTCCAGTAGCGGAGCCAGAACCCGGGCGTCCGCCACACGAACCCATCGATGTAGACCACCGCTCCGATGCGCGGGTCGGCGACCGCCACCGCGTGGGCCGAGTCGGCCCCGGAGCAGAGCCCCATGACGACAAAGGATTCCGGCCCCCCCCGGGCGCGAACGAAGTCCATGGCCTCGCGGAGGTCGAGCACCGCCCGCTCGAGATCTCCGTGAGTCCCGGGGCGCTGCAGGCTGTCGCCGAGCCCCGACAGGTCGAATCGCAGGACCTGGAAGCCCAGCCGCGCCAGCCGGCGCGCCAGGTTCACCCAGAGCCGGTTCGAGCCCACCCGGTGGTTCACTCCCATGTTGGCGAGCAGCACCGCAGGGGCCCCCGGGACCGCGTCCGCCGGATCGGGCTCGGCGAGCACGCCGAAGAGGTTGCCGTGGGTGCCGAAGGTGAAGGCCCGCTCCCTCATGGCTCCTCCAGGGCCCCGGCGATCGCCGCGAGGATGCTGTTGGAGAGGAGCGCCCCGTCGAGGTCGCCGCCGGCGGCCTCCGGCTCGTGACGCCAGGAGAGCGCTGGGCCCCCGCGAAGGGCCTCCTCCTCCAGCCGCGACCTTAGGGCGAGGTAGTCCGGCCGCTCCTCGGAGACCGCCATCACCACGCGGCGCCGAGCGCGGGGCAGCGCCCGCATCAGATCCACGGCGCGCGTCTCCTCCTCGACCTCAGGCGGGAACAGGTAGCCGAGGAGCTGCCCGGACCCGGGGCGCTGGTCGGGAGGGAAGAGGAACTCGGAGTACTTTCGGGCCCCGATGGCCCGGAGCTCCTCGATGTAGCTCGGGCCGTGTACGACGGGTTCCCAGAGGACCAGGTCCTCGAGGTCGAGGCCCTCCGCCGACGCGAGCGCCGCCAGCGAGGCCCCGAGGCGCAGGCCTACCGCCGACAGCGCGTACGCGCCGGACACGTCGAGCAGCTCGCGCGCCGCCGCGCTCACGTCCTCGACCCACAGCCGCGGTCGACCCTCCTCGGTCTCACCGGCCGAGTCCCCGGTGCCGAAGTAGTCGAACCGCATGACCGGGAAGCCACGCCGGGCGAGAAGCCCGGCGAGCTTCCGCACGGCCCAGTGCGTCCGCATGTACTCCTGCGGGGCGGGCCCACACACGAGCACTGCGGCATCGCGCACCGCGTCCCCTTCGGGCGGGTAGTAGATGCCCAGGAGCTGGCGGTCGCTCGTCCCGAACGAGACCGGCTGCACGTGTTCCTCCTAGGCGCGCGCCGCCCCCTCCGGGGCACTGACTCGAGCCGCCAGCTGCTCCAGGGAATCGAGGAGCACTGCGCGGGGCGACAGCCGCTTCCCGGTCTCCCGCTCCAGGCGCGACAGCATCTGCAGGCACGCGAGCGAGTGTCCCCCGAGCTCGAAGAAGTTGTCCGAGACGCTCACCGCGAGGACACCCAACGCCTGCCGCCACAGCGACGCCACCAGCTTCTCGGCATCGGTCCGGGGCTCGACCTTGGGGCCGGTCGACAAGCGCGCGGGAGCGGGGAGCGCCGAGCGGTCGATAGCCCCTCCGGGGCTGCGCGGGAGGGCAGGTAGCTCCACCACGTTCTGGGGGAGCAGCGCCTCGGGCACCCGAGCGCGCAGGTGGGCGCGGAGCTCCGAATCGGTGTAGGCCGCACCCGGATGCGCGACCACGTAGGCCGTGACCCGGACCTCTCCGGGCCGGTCCTCGCGCGCAGCCACCGCAGCATCGGCAACCGCAGCGTGCGCCATGAGAGCCGCCTCGAGCTCGGCCGGCTCGAAGCGGACGCCCCGCACCTCGGAGCGCCCGTCGCGACGGCCCTTCATCTGCGCGACCCCCTCGTGCCAGCGGGCCAGTTCGCCGATCCGCCAGAGGCGTTCGCCGTCCACCGTTGCCCCGCGCTCTGCGGCGAGAGCCGGTCGGCCGCGGTAACCGCGGGCGAGCGCAGGTCCCCCCACCGCGACCTCGCCAGGCACTCCCTCCGGCACCGGCTCGCCGAGCCGGTCGAGGACGCGTACCCGGAAGCCCGGGGCGACCGTCACGGGGCCATGGCCGGCCCCGTCGATGCGCCGCACTGCGGCCACGCCCGCCATCTCGGGAGCACAGAGCACCTCGAGCACGGCGTCGGCGCGCGGGGCCAGCGCGGCCCCCAACTCGGCGTCGAGCGGTGCCTCGACGGCGGCCCGGAAGGAGGACCCGCCGGCGAAACCGACCGCAACCAGCTGGCGGAACACGGCAGGCGGGGCGACGAGCAGGCTCGCGCCCGCACCCTGGAGGAACGCGGCCAGCGCGCGCGGCTGGATGGCCTCGCGCGGAGCGAGCGCGACGCGCGCACCCACTGCCAGCGGCAACCACGTCTCCAGGACCGACCGCGCGCTGCCCGCTGGGGCGGCGGCGGCGACGACCTCACCCTCGGCGACCCCTAGGGAGTCGCGCGCGGAGACCAGTCCGGCCGCGAGCGCGCCCTGGGTGAACTCGACACCGCAGGGATCCCCTCCGGGGCCGGGCACGTAGATGACGAGCGCAAGCGCGTCGGGTCCGGGAGCCTCCTCCCTCGGAGCCGCCTCCGAGGTCTCGAGGTCCTCGATGGCGAGCGTGCGCCAGTTCCCCGCCGGCAGCGAGGCGAGCAGCGTCCGCGAGGCCACGACCGCGGCGGGCCGGGCGTCCGCGAGGATGCGGCCGATGCGCTCGGGTGGCTGGGCCGGGTCGATCGGGACCGCGGCCAGGCCGGCTTTCCAGGCGCCGAGGATGGCCGCCACAGCGGCCGGGGACCGCTCGAGGAGCAGCGCCACCACCGGCTCAGACCCGCCGGCCGCAGGCTTCAGACCCTGCGCGATTCGCCGGGCCCGAGCGTCAATCTCGCCTCGGGTCACCGCCTTGCCTCCGGACAGCACTGCCGGGGCCTGCGGGTCGCGCTCGGTCCAGCCGTCGACGAGGGCGGCCGCCGAGGCGCGCGCGCCGGCGAGCGCCGGCCCCTCGCCCCGGCCGAGCAGGCCGCGCCGCGCCTCGGTCGCCTGGAGGGCCAGTTGGGAGATCGGCTTGTCCGGGTTCGCCACTGCGTCGCGGAGCAGGACGTTCCACTGCTTCAAGAACTGGTCCATCGTCGCGCGATCGAGGATCGCGGTGGCGAAGGTGAGGCCACCGGCCAGGTGGCCGGCCGGGCTCTCCATCACCCAGAGGCTCACGTCCGTCGAGGCCGCCGGCTGGAGCACGTGGAACTGGACCATGTCCAGGTCCCCGATGCGGCGGGGCCGTCCGCGGGCGTCCTGGAACGAGAAGAACGCCCGGTACGCGGGGTTCCGGCTCATGGCGAGGTGCTCGAATGGAACATCCTGATGCGAGAAGGCGTCGAGCGAGCTTGCGCGGACGCGCGCCACCAATTCCCGGAAGGTCGGGTTGCCATCGAGCCGGTTGCGCAGCACGAGCGTGTTGACGAAGGGGCCGACGACGTCCTCGACATCCGGCTGGACGCGACCGCGGACCGGCGTCGCGACCACCACGTCGTCCTGGCCACTCCACCGGGCCAGGAGCGCGACGTAGGCGGCGAGAGTCACCATGTAGATGGTGGCGTCGTTTGCGAGCCCGAAGGATTTGATGGCCTCGACATCCTGGGCCGGGACGTGGACGAGCAGGCTGTCCCCGTCCTCACCCTGGCGGGGCCGGCGCGGCCGGTCGGTGGGCAGCTCCAGCGGCGTCGGCGTCTCGCCGAGCAGGTCGTTCCACCACTGCGCCTGCTTCTGGACCTCGGGGGTCTCGAGCCACTTCTCGTGCCAGGCGGCGAAATCGAAGTACCGAACTGGCGGAGACTTGAGCGTCGGGGGCTTCCCGTGCCGGAAGGCGTCGTACAGGGCGTCGACCTCCTTCAGGAACAGGTCGAAGCACCAGCCGTCCCAGGCGAAGTGGTGCGGGATCCACATGAGCAGGTGGTCGTCCTCGCCCACCTTGAAGAGGCGGACCCGGTAGAGCTTGCCCGCCGACAGGTCGAAGGGCCGGCGCACGTCGTCGACGATCAGCCTGCGCGCCGTCTCGAGCCGCTCCGCCTCGGCGGGAATGTGGGTCAGGTCCTCGACGGGGAGCTTCAGCTCCGGAGCCGGCCCGACATCCAGAACCGGGACGTCGCCCTCCCAGCGCACCTGGGCGCGCACGGCCTCGTGACGGCGAACGAATTCCTCGACCGCCTTCTCGAGTGCCGGAACGTTGATGCGGCCCTTCAGCCGGAAGGCCGACGGCAGGTTCCAGACCATGCGACCCGGGTCGAGCTGTTCGAGCATCCACAGGCGGCGCTGCACGAGCGACAGGGGCCAGGGCCCCTTGCCCTCGAGGCGGGGGATGCGTTCGGCCTTTCGGCTGCCGGCGAGCAGCGGCGCGAACTGGGCCACCGTCGGGGCCTCGAAGATCTTCCGGAGCGGCACGGCCACCCCGTCCTCCCGGGCCAGCCGGGCGATCATCTGGGAGGCAAGCAGCGAGTGGCCGCCCAGGTGGAAGAAGTTGTCGTGGATCCCCACGCGCGGCAGCCCGAGGGCCTCGGCCCACATCGCGGCGACGCGCTTCTCGGCCTCGGTTCGGGGCGGGGCGTACTCGGTGCGGGAGGCCGACGCGTCCGGGGCGGGCAGGGCCTTCTTGTCGACCTTGCCGTTCGGGGTGAGCGGGAACGCCTCGAGGCGGACGAAGTGCTGCGGCACCATGAACTGCGGCAGGACCCGCTTGGCGTGGTCGCGCAGGTCGTCCTCGCCGGGGGCCGCACCGTCTTGGCCGGTCACGTAGGCGACGAGCCGCACGTCGCCGGGCCGGTCCTCGCGGGCGAGCATCACGGCCTGCTTCACCTTGGGGTGCTTCGCCAGGACGGCCTCGATCTCGCCGAGCTCGATTCGGAAGCCGCGAACCTTGACCTGGTGGTCGTTGCGCCCCAGGTACTCCACCTCGCCGTCGTCGCGGAACCGGGCCAGGTCCCCGGTCCGGTACATCCGGCCGCCGGAGCGGAAGGGGTCTGCGAGGAAGCGCTCCGCGTTCAGCTCGGGGCGGTCGTGGTAGCCGAGTGCCACGCCGTCGCCGGCGATGAAGAGCTCGCCGACCGCGCCGATGGGCACCCGCTGCATGTGGCGGTCGAGGACGTAGAGCTGGGTGTTGCAGAGCGGCTTGCCGATGAGCACCTGGACGAGTGGGCGTGGCACCTTCCACCACGTCGACCAGACCGTGGTCTCGGTGGGGCCGTACATGTCCCAGACGTCGTCGGAGCGGTCCACGAGCTGCTCGCCCAGATCGAGAGGCAGCGCCTCGCCCGTGCTGATCGCCTTGAGCGGCAGGTCCCTCGTCCAGCCGGCGCCGATGAGCAGTCGCCAGGTCGCCGGAGTCGCCTGGAGGATGGTCGCACCGTGCTTGCGGCACAGGTCGAGCAGGAGCGCTCCGTCGGCACCCGCGTCCTTGGAGGCGAGCAGGATCCGGGCCCCGACGGCGAGCGGGAGCCAGAGCTCGAAGACGGCGATGTCGAACGAGAGGGTGGTGATGGCCACCACCGTGTCCTTGTCCGTCATCCCCGGCTTCTCGCGGGTGAACTGAAGGAGGTTCACGACGGACCGGACCGGGACGAGCACTCCCTTGGGGCGCCCCGTCGATCCCGAGGTGTAGATGACGTAGGCGACGTCCTCGAGCGACCCGTTCGGCGCCGGCGACGGCGCCCTCGACGGCTTCGCCTCCAGCGCAGCGGCGTCGCCGTCGAGCGAGACCACCTTGGCCCGGTGGTCCGGGAGCAGCGCGCGCAGCTTCTCCTGGGTCACGAGAACAGGCGCCTTCGCGTCGGAGAGCATGAAGGCGAGCCGCTCCGCGGGGTAGGTCGGGTCAAGCGGGAGGTAGCCGCCACCGGCCTTCGCGACCGCGAGCATCGCCACGACCATGTCGGGGGTGCGGTCCAGGCACAGGCCGACGATCACGTTCGGGCCGACGTCGAGCTCGCGGAGCCGGTGCGCGAGGCGATTCGCTCGCTCGTCGAGCTCCGCGTAGGTCACGGCGCCGGTCTCGTGCATCACCGCCGTCGCCTGGGGCGACCGCGCCACCTGGGCCTCGACGATCTCGCGCAGGCTCGCGGGCGGCACCGCCACGCGCGTGTCGTTCCATGCGTCGAGCTTTGCCGCCTCCGCCGGGGGCAGGACCGGAAGCTTCCACACCGGCGTCTCCGGGGCCTCGGCTGCTCCGGTGAGCAAGGTCTCGAGAGCCGCCCCCCAGCGGCGGATGGTGACGCCGTCGTACAGGTCGGTGTTGTACTGGATCTCGAGGACCACCCCGCCGTCGAGCTCGACCGCGTTCACGAAGACGTCGAAGTTCTCGAAGCGTCGCGGGTTCGATCCAAAGGACACCTGCAACCCCTCGAAGCCGAGCGAGGGCCCGGCGAGGCCTTGGTCGAGGTTGAAGCACACCGAGGAGAGCGGAAGGCGGCTCGGGTCGCGCGGGATGGGAAGCTTGCGGAGAAGCTCTCCGAGCGTGAACAGCGAGTGGTCCTGGGCGTCGAGCATGGCGGTGCGCACCGCGCCGAGCAGCTTGGCGAAGGAGGCATCGCCGTCGACCACCACGCGCACCGGCAGCGTGTTGACGCAGTGGCCCACCAGGGTCGGATGGCCGCCGGCCGCCTGGCCGGCCGAGGGGATGGCCACCACTAGGTCTGCCTGGCCCGAGAGTCGATGGAGCAGGGCCTCGAACCCGGCGAAGAGCGAGACGAAGAGGCTCGCGCCGTTCTTCGCTCCAGCCTTGCGAAGCCGGTCGACGAGCGCCGGCCCGAGCACGTGGTCGTAGCGCTCCGCCGCGTAGGTCTTCACCGGCGGCCGACGGCGGTCTGCGGGCAGGTCTAGGTCCGGCGGCAGGTCGGCGAAGCGCCCGGTCCAGAACTTCTCGTCCGAGGCGTGCTCGGGCGTCGCCTGCCAGTCCTCGAGCTCTCGGGCCCAGGACCCCCATGCGAACGGCTCCGGTAGCTTGGCAGGCCGGCTGGATTGCCGGGCCGTGTACAGCGCTCCAAGCTCCTTCAGCATCACCCCGGTCGAAAAACCGTCGCAGACGATGTGGTGCGACGTGAACACCAGCACGTGATGGTCGGGAGCGAGCCTCACCAGGGTGGCGCGGACGAGCGGGCCCTTTTCGAGGTCGAACGGGCGCTCCACCTCGGCGGTTCGCAGCGCGTCGAGCTTGCGCGCGCGCTCGGCCTCCGGCAGCGCCGCGAGGTCGAGCAGCGGGAGGTCCGGCTGGGCGGGCGGCGAGACGAGCAGGGTGCGCCCGTCCCCGCTCACCGTCGACCGCAGCATCTCGTGGCGGCCGAGCAGGTCGCCCCAGGCGCCGCGCAGGGCATCCCCGTCGAGCGCGCCCCGCAAGCGCAGCGAGCCGGACTCGTTGAACGCCAGCGAGGCGTCGTCCCCGAGGCGCGTTGCCGTGAAGATCTCCCGCTGCGATTCCGTGGTGGGGACGACCTGGGCAATCGAGGGACCCGCAAATGGGTCGAAACCGACGGGGTTGCCGGAGCTCATTTAGGCGTCGCTCACTTTCAGCCACTGACCGGGCTGCTTGGGGTTCTCGACGAACCAGGCAGGGTTGCCGCCGGGGTCGCGGCCGAGCCGCGCCCCGGGAACGGGCGGAGACGAGGGGTCGACCGCGGGGCGCTTGGGCGCCTCGGGGAGGAACCCCGCCTCCTGCATCTCGGCGATCGTGTCCCGGAAGGCCTTCACGATGAAGGCCACTTCGGCCTCGCCGTGCGCCGTGGTGAGGAAGCAGGGGAAGCCCTCGAGGATGTGCAGGCCGCGGTCCCGGAGCATCGGGAAGAGAAGCTCGCCGTAGGGGAGGTCCTGGGTGAAGAAGACCTTCCAGAGGGCGGCGAAGCTGCGGATCTCGAGTGGCACGCCCACGGCCTGGAAGTGCGCGTTCAGGTCGGAGGCGAGCTTGGCCGTCTTCTGGTTCATGGCCTCCTGCAGCGCCGGCCCCTTCGCCTTCACGTGCTCCAGCACGGCCCGGACGGCCGCCAGCGCGAGCGGGTGGCGGCAGAAGGTCCCGGCGAAGTAGGTGACGCCGGCGGTCGGCGTGGAGTCGTCCCCGTACTGCCATGGGCCGCCATCGAGAGCGTCCATCCACGGACGCCGCCCGGCGATGACGCCGATGGGGAACCCACCGCCGACGACCTTCCCGTAGGTGGCGAGGTCGGCCTTGACGCCGAAGTGGGCCTGCGCCCCCCCGGGATGGATGCGGAACCCCGTGATCACCTCGTCGAAGATGAGGGCGGTGCCAGAGTTCTTCGTAATCTCCCGCAGGGCGTGGAGGAACTCGCGGGGCTGGAAGTCGGGACGCCGGCTCTGGACGGTCTCCACGAGCACAGCCGCGAGGTCGCCGGCCCGCTGCTTGATGATTCTCGAGGGACTCCGGCGTCCCGTAGTCGAGCACCAGCATGTTCTGCGCCGACGACGGCATGATCCCGGGGGCAGCCACCACGGCCTTCAGCTTCTTCGTGCCTCGGACGATCACCTCGTCGAAGATGCCGTGGTACGAGCCGGTGAAGCTCGCGATGGTGGTGCGACCGGTAACGGTCCGGGCGATGCGCATGGCGCCCATCACCGCCTCCGAGCCGGTGTTGCAGAACCCGGCCCGCTCCATGCCGGTGAGCTCGCAGAGCAACCGCGCCGCGTCGTAGGCAAGCGGCGACATGGGGCCGATCTCGTGTCCGCGGTCGAGTTGCCGCTTCACCGCCTCGGTGACGAAGGGCGGTTGCCAGCCGAAGTAGCTCGCCCCGAAACCGTTCAGGCAGTCGATGTACTCGTTGCCGTCCACGTCCCAGACCCGGGCGCCCTGCGAACGGTCCACCACCACCTGGTAGACGATCTCCTTGATGGTGGGCTTGAAGCCGGTGACCACCCGCGGGTCGGCGAGGACGACCCGGTTCTCCTGGGTGAGTCGCTTCGAGGTCTTGGTCCGCGCCACGTAGCGCCGGATGAAGGCGTCGAGGCGGGCCCGCTGGCGCGGCGTCATCTCGTCCGCGGTGAGGTGGATCTTGGCGATGGCGCCGAAGGCCTTCTTCACGTCGTAGGTGGCGGCCGCCGAGCCCTCCTCTCCGGTGGCCTCGGCCGGCTTCGAGGTGCCGTTGACGGGCTTCGCTGCCGCGCCGTTCATGGGCTTCGCCGCCCCGTTGGCGACTGCCGAGGCAGAGGCGACGGCCTCGACCGCAGGTCGCGGCGCCGCCGGCTGCGGGGGCGGAGCGCTCTGAGTGGCCGCCTGGGCCGGGACGGCGGGCGCGGGCCCGGCCCCGAGCAGGGCCAGCTGGTGTGCCATGAGCCGCAGCTGCTCCTCGACGATGTGCTGGATTGACCCCGCCGGGGCCGACGACGGCGCGGGAGCGGCGAAGGCCGCGATCGGGACTGCGGCGTAGGTGGCCGGAGCTGGGGCGGCGGCCGCGGGGGCTGCCGCCGGCGCGGGGGCCACGGGGGCTGCCGCAGGCGCGGGGGTCGCGGTAGGCGCCGGCGCCGCCTCCGCGAACGCCTCGGGCGACAGCGACCCGTCGAGGAAGTCGGTGAGGGTGGCGACGGTGGGGAAGTTCTCCATCAGCTGGCGGAAGGTGACCTTCACACCGAACTTCTTCTGCAGCTGGAGCGCGGCCTGGGTGAGAAAGAGCGAGTCCATCCCCATCTCGACGAAGGTGGAATCGGCCTCTCCGAACTCCAGACCCGAGACCTCCTCGAAGAGGTCTCGCAGTGCCTGGGCGATCTTGTCCTTGCGTCCAGCGGTCATGTTCGTCTCCGGTGGTGTCGTTGCGACGGTTGGAGAAACGGGCGTGGGCTGAGCCGCCACCGCGACGGCAGAGGCCTGCTCCGCGGCAGGCGGCGCGGCCGCGGGCGCGGGTGCCGCCGCCTCCGGGCGGCGGGCCGGGTCGAGCCAGAACCGCTTGCGCTCGAAGGGGTACGTCGGGAGGACCAAGCGGCGGCGGCGCTCCGCTTCGCGGAAGGCCGTCCAGTCGAAGGGCAGGCCGTTCGACCACAGCTGGCCGACCGCGCCGAGCAGCGCCGTCCATTCGGCGCCGTTGCCAGCCTGGTCTCCGAGCGAACTGACGAGCGGCTTGGCGAGACGGTCCTTCACCTGGCGCCCCGTCAACGTCGTCAACGTCGTGCGAGGCCCCACCTCGAGGAAGAGGCGGCCGGGCTCGGCGACGAGAACCGACGCCGCAGCCGCGTACCGGACCGTCTCGCGCAGGTGGCGCGACCAGTACATGGGGTCGGTGGCCTGCTCAGCCGTGATCCAGGTGCCCGTCACCGTGGAGACGAAGGGCAGCTGCGGCGCCGAGAGCCGTACGCCCCGAACGCGGTCCGCGAAGGCCGGCACGGCCGGGTCCATCATCGGCGAGTGGAATGCGTGCGACGTGTGGAGCGGGCGGCAAATCACCTTCTCGTCGTCGAGCCGCTTCTGGACCCGCGCCACGGCCTCGGCTGGCCCCGCCACCACGCACAGACCAGGCGCGTTCTCCGAGGCGATCGCCAGGCTCGGGTCATCCAGGAACCGGCGGGCGGCGTCGCCAGCCATGTTGACCGAGAGCATCGCGCCCGGGGGCAGCGCGCCGATGAGGCGCCCGCGCTCCGCGACGAGCCTCGCAGCGTCCTCGAGGGCCATGACGCCCGCGAGCGCGGCGCAGACGAACTCGCCCACGCTGTGGCCCACCATCGCCACGGGCTCGATCCCCCAGTGTTTCCACTGGCAGGCGAGCGCCCACTCGATGGCGAACAGCGCCGGCTGCGTGTAGGCGGTGGCGCGCAGGATCTCCGCCGCGGCCTCCTCGCCTCCGGCTGCGGGATACAGGACGTCTCGCAGGTCCCGCTCGAGGAAGGGTCGGACCACGTCGCAGACGCGGTCGAGCTCGCGCCGGAACGTCGGCTCGCCGAGGAGCTCCTGGCCCATGCGGACGTACTGTGAGCCCTGGCCGGGGAACAGGAAGACGGCTCCGGGAGGCTTGGAGTCGAGCTTTCGACCGGCGAGCTTCTTCGGCTCGGCGCTCAGGCTCGCCGCCTCCGCGGCGGAGGCGGCGACGAGGTACTTGCGGTAGGCGAACCCGGCCCTTCCCGTCTGCAGGGTATGGGCCACGTCGGCGAGCGGGGCATCCGGATGGTCCCTCAGCCAGGTCCCGAGCCGGACGCAGGCGGCGTCGAGAGCCTCCGGCGTTCGGGCAGAGACCACGAGGACTTCCCTGGGGCGGCCGGGGCCGGAGGGCTCTGCCGGCGGGGCCTCCTCCAGCACCACGTGCGCGTTCGTGCCCCCGACGCCGAAGGCCGAGACGCCCGCGCGCCGCGGCGCGGCTCCCCGCTTCCAGGGGGTGAGCCGGTCGACGACGTAGAAGGGGCTCTGGTCGAGGCGAAGCCCGGGGTTCGGGCTCTCGAAGTGGATGGTCGGCGGCAGCACCTCGTTGCGGAGCGAGAGCGCGGTCTTGATGAGGCCGGTGGCCCCCGCCGCGATCACCAGGTGACCGACGTTGCTCTTCACCGAACCGATCCCGCAGAAGCCGCGGTCGCTCGTCCCCCGGCGGAAGGTGCGGCTCAGCGCCTCGACCTCGATGGGGTCGCCAAGGGGCGTCGCGGTACCGTGGGTCTCCACGTAGGAGACGCTGCGGGGCTCGACGCCGGCGTCGGCCTGGGCCATGGCCACGACGGCCGCCTGTCCCTCGACCCCCGGTGCGGTGAAGCTCGCCTTGCGGGCGCCGTCGTTGTTCACCGCGGTGCCGCGAACGACCGCGTACACCTCGTCGCCGTCGGCAAGCGCGTCCTCCAGTCGGCGCAGCACGACCATGGCCACGCCGTCGCTGAAGGTAGTCCCGGTCGCCTGGGCGTCGAAGGGACGCGTCCGGCCGTCGACCGAGAGCATCGAGCCCTCCTGGTACACGTGGCCGCTCTTCACCGGCACGGTCACCGAGGACCCGCCCGCCAGCGCCAGGTCGCACTCGCCGCGACGGAGGCTCTCGACGGCGGCGCAGACGGCCACGAGCGAGGTCGAGCACGCAGTGTGGATGGAGATGGCGGGCCCGGTGAGGTCGAGCTTGAAGGCCGCGCGCGTGGCGATGTAGTCCTTCTCGTTCGCGGCCATGGCGTTGAAGGCGCCGAAGGCCTCGATGAGCGCCGGGTGGGTGGCGACGTTCCTTTCGAAGTAGGTGTTGTTGTACTTGCCGGCGAAGACTCCGATGGGACCGGGGAAGGAGCCGGGCACGTGCCCGGACCTCTCCAGTGCCTCCCAGGCGGTCTCGAGGAGCAGCCGGTTCTGCGGGTCGGTGATCTCGGCCTCTCGCGGCCCCATCCCGAAGAAGGCCGAGTCGAAGAGGTCCGCGCCTTCGAGGATGCCGCGCGCCCTCACGTAGGCCGGGTCGCGCCTCTGGTCGGCGGGCACGGCCGGGTCGAGCTCCGCCTCGGAGAAGAAGGTCGTCCCGTCGACGCCTTCGAGCAGGTTCTTCCAGAAGTGGTCGACGTCGGGCGCGCCGGGGAACCGGCCCGCCATGCCCACCACGGCCACGTCGCCGCGCCCCGCTCGGCGCCGTCCCGCGCGACCGTCCTCGCGCGCGGCCGGCGCCCCGGCGGCCGGGAGCGGTGCCGACGCGGCGAACGCGGCGGCGGCGAAGCCTCCGAGGGTGGGCTGATCGAAGAGGTGGACGAGCGGGACGTCGATGCCGAGGTCCTCCCGTACGCGCGAAACCATGCGCACCGCGAGCAGCGAGGAGCCGCCGAGCTCGAAGAAGCCGTCGTCGCGACCCACCGGCTCGACGCCGAGGACGTCGGACCACAGCGAGGCGAGCTTCGCCTCGAGCTCGCTCGAGGGGGCCACGAATTCCTGGGCGAGCGCCGGCCTCGTCGGCGGCGGAGGCGGCAGGGCGCGCCGGTCCAGCTTGCCGTTGGCAGTCACCGGCAGCGCCTCGAGCCACACGAACGCCGAGGGCACCATCGCTTCCGGCAGCGACTTCGCGAGGTGCTCGCGGAGCTTGGCGTGGCCGGGTACCTCGGCGCCCGCACGGGCCACCAGGTATCCGACGAGCCGCTTCACGCCGGGTCGATCCTCGCGGGCGATCACCGCGGCGGCCTTCACGGCCGCGTGGGCCATGAGCGCGGCCTCCACCTCTCCCGGCTCGATCCGGAAGCCGCGGATCTTGACCTGCTCGTCGGCGCGCCCCAGGTACTCGATGGTGCCGTCGGGGAGCCACCTCACCAGGTCGCCGGTGCGGTAGAGCCGCGCGCCGGCGGCGCCCGAGACCGTGTCGGGCACGAATCGCTCCGCGGTGAGGTCGGGGCGGTTCAGGTACCCGCGCGCCAGGCCTTCGCCTCCCACGTAGAGCTCGCCGGCCTCTCCGACAGCCACCGGCTGACGATCGGGGTCGAGGACGTAGACGGCGGTGTCGCGGATGGGTCGGCCGATGGGGATGGAGCGGAGGCCTTCCGGCAACGGTCGCGGGATGGTGTGGCAGGTCGTGAAGGTGGTGCACTCGGTGGGCCCGTACCCGTTGATGAGGCGGACCCCCGGCAGCGACTCGAGCGCCCGGCGCACGTGCGGCACGGACAGGGCCTCGCCGCCGGTGAGAAGCTGGCGGAGCCCGGAGAGAGCGCTCGGGTCCTCGTCGATCACCATGTTGAAGAGAGCGGCGGTGAGCCACATGGTGGTGACGCGGTGACGGCGGATCGACTCCGCCAGGCCACGGGCCGTCGGTACTGCCTCGGGGTGGATGGCGACGCGCCCGCCGTTCAGCAGCGCGCCCCAGATCTCGAATGTCGAGGCGTCGAAGGCGAGCGGAGCCGCGAAGAGAAGAGTCTCCTCGCGGCCAAGCGACACGTATTCGACCGCCCGGACCAGCCGGTTCACGGCCCGGTGCCGCACCAGCGTGCCCTTGGGCCGCCCGGTGGAGCCCGACGTGTACATCACGTAGGCGAGGCTCTCGGCCGTGGCACCGCCGTCCACCGGGTCGGTCGGCATGGCGGCGATTCGGTGGGCGTCGGCGTCGAGAAGCAGGCGGGTGGCGGTCGCGTCCGGAAGCGTCGCGGTGGAGGGCGCGTCGCCCACCACCACCGGGACGCGCGCATCCTCGAGCATCCATCCGATGCGCTCGCGCGGGTAGGCCGGGTCGAGCGGCAGGTAGGCGCCGCCGGCCTTGAGGATGCCGAGCAGAGCGACGATCACGTCGGGGGTCCGGCGGGCCGCGAGCCCCACCGGGACGTCGGGACCGACCCCGCGCTCTCGCAGCGCTCGAGCGAGCTGGTTCGATCGCCGATCGAGTTCACCGTACGTGATGACGGCGTCGCCAGCCAGCACGGCCGGGGCGTCGGGCCGGCTTTCCGCCAGCTCGGCGAAGAGCTGATGGATCGTCGCCTCGGGCCGATGCGGCACGGCCGTGCGATTCCACTCCACCAGGACCTGAAGCCTCTCGGCTTCCGAAAGGCGCCTGGGAGCGCCGTGCTGAGCCGGGCCCGTCACTGCCGTCCCCTTCTGGGCGAGGCCGGGACCCGCTCCCGCGCCGTCCCCCGCTTCTTCGGGAGAGGTGCCGGCGACAGTTCCCCGTCACCGTGCGAGAAGCGGCCTCCCCCGTTCGGGGAACCATGTATTGCATTCTCGCCTGGCCCTACAGCCCCGCATCCGGGGTACACCCACAGCGCCAGTAATCGTATGCGGTTTCAGTAGGTTGCGGCCATGTCCACGGACGAGGGACGGGCGCGTCCGCATCCGGCGGGGAGGCGGGGCGCGCCGAGCGTGGGACATGCTCCGGTCAGCTAGCCGGCGTCCGACCCGGGCGCGTCCGCATCCTCCTCCTCCACGTCGGGGCCGGGCGGCAGGTTGGCGAGCGCCTTCCTGATGTAGTCCTGGTGCTGGACCTCCTCGGCGCGAAGCTCCTCGAAGAGCTTCTTCACCTCCGGGTCCTTCACGTACGCGATCGCTCCATCGAAATAGTCCCAGGCCTTCTCCTCTGACTTCAAGGCCACCTCCATCGCCTGGCGGGCCGACATGAAGACACGCGGCTTGCCGCGGTCGGGCGCCTCGATGTCGTCGATGGCGTCGCGGCTCAGCGAGACCGGGGCGGCTCCGAACAGCTTCTTGCGGCGCTCCCGGAGTTCCGCGCCGTGGCGAGCCTCGTAGCTCGCCATGTTGCGGAACACATCCCCGGCGTCGCCCTTGTATCTGCCTCCGACGAGCTTCGTGAACTCCTCGTAGCGCTCCTGCGCCTCGTCCTCGATCAGGATGGCGAGGTCGAGCGCGTCCTTGAGGCTCAACTTGGCGAAGTCGATTCTAGGCGACATTGTCTCCCTCGAGCTCGGTCGGTACCGTTCGTACTGGCGCCCCGGCGCGTGGGGCCGGTGCCAGGCGCGTCAACCTTCACTACCTCTAGCCTATCCGGGTCTTGAGCCGTCATTGACACCCTCATGGGTCTCGCCCGGGCCTGGGCGCGTGGGAGCCCGAAGCGCCTCGCGCCCGCTGCGCCGAGCTATCATCCGCGGTCCGTGAGCTCGCTCGTCGCCTTTCGCGGGGAACGCCGCGTCGCCCGGCTGCACGACCCTCGGCGCGCCTTCGCCCTCTCCGAGGTCGAGAGCAGATCCGCTACGACCCGCTCACCGGCGAGTCCGCTCGCATCTGTCATTTCTCGCCCCGCACCGCGCCGCCGCCCGACCTGGCCCCGCTCGCCGAGGCGCGCCGCGCCACCTGCCCGTTCTGCCCTGAGCGCGTCGGCGAGGTGACGCCTCGATTCCCTGACGACCTCGTCCCCGGCGGCCGATACCGCTGTGGCGAGGCGGTGGTGTTTCCGAACCTCTTCCCCTACGACGACCTCTCGGCCATCGTCGTCCCTGGCCCGGCGCACTTCGTCGTCGCGGCCGACCTCCCTGCATCCCTGGTGGTGAGCGGGGTCACCGCCGCCCGCGACTTCCTGCGCGCCGTCCTGCCTCGCCTCGGCGCCCGCGACCTCCACGGCCTCGTCACCTGGAACCACATGCCGCCGGCGGGCGGCACGCAGCTCCACCCCCACCTGCAGGTCGTGGCGACGTCCGCGCCGGGCAACTCCCTTCGCCGCGAGCTCGCCGCCGAATCCGAGTGGCTGCGCATTCACGGCAGGCCCTTCGCCGCGGACCTGCTTGCCGCCGAGGAGGGTGCGGGGCGTCTCGCGGGACGCTGCGGTCCGTGGGCCTGGTTCGTGCCCTTCGCACCTACCGGAGTTCTCGGCGATTGCCGCGCCGTGCTGCCGGGGAAAGCGACCGTCCTCGAGCTCGACGATGCCGACATCGCCTCCTTCGCCGAGGGGCTGCGACGCGCCCTCGCCTACTTCGCGGCGGCGGGCCTCTGGAGCTTCAACCTGACCTTCTTCCCCGACCGGTTCGCGGCGACGGACGGGCGCCACTGGCTCTCGGCGCGCCTCCTGCCCCGGATGTACCTCGACCCGGTTCTGCACGTTCCCGACGCGAACTACCTCCAACTCCTCCTCGGGGAGAGGTTCTCGATGGCTTGGCCGGAGGACGTCGCGGTGGGCTTGCGCGCCGAGTTCGACCGGGCTTGAAGCGCAGGGCCGACCAGTCGGCGTCGACCGAGACCTGAGCGACCGCGCGGAGGCCGAACGCTCCCGCGACCCGCCAGACCTTCTCGCGGGACAGGTCGCGGGCCAGGGGCGAGTCGACCTTGGGATAGGAGATCCACAGCACGGCCGATGCAGCAGCCGCCGGCACCACGCGGGCGAGCGAGCGGTACAGCGCGTCCGCGTCCAGGGCGAACAGGTGCACGGTGCCGGCGCCGGGCACGAGCCGCCCCTCGATCCGCGCACCGGCGGGAAGCGCACCGAGCAGCCGGCGGTAGCCCCGCGGCGCATCGAGCGCGACCAGCACCGACCCCGGGCGCAAGAACAGCCGCTTCGCGAGCGGCTTGTCGCTCGGCGCCGGCCGGCCCGCGGGCGTCCCTCCCTCCCGCCCCTTTCTCGTCGCCGTCACGTCCTCGCCCCCTCTCGGCCCGCTCGGCCGCGTGCGGACCGCCGCGCGCGGCGGCGCGCGAGCCCAGCTGCGACGGCGGCCGCGCTGCCCAGGACGGCGGCGAACGCCAGCGCCGCCCACCAGTCGATCTCCCGCTGCTCGGGCGCCCTTGGCCGGAAGGTGGCGAGCCGGCTCTCGCGTTGGTCGAGGGCAACGGTCGCGCTCGCCACGAGGCGCTCCAGCGCCAGGCGCGAGATCGCCTGCCGGCCCTCCTCGGACCGTTCGGCCTCGGCGACCGCCTCCCTGAAGAGGCGGGTGTGGAGGCGCACCGCGGTGGCGGCGCGGGCGAGGCCGCGTCCCTCGAGCTCGTAGAAGCGGTCGAGCCGCGCGGGATCCGGCGGCTGCCGCAGCTCGAGGTCGGGATCGGTACCGTCGGCCATCTCGTAGCGCGAGCGGGAGAGGCGGCTGCGGGCCAGGTCCCGCGCGACCTCGTACACCTCCCCGCCCTCCCGGCTCGACGCCTCGATGACCTCCTCGGCGATGGCGCGCCCGAAGGGCTCCCGTGGCCCCAGCGTTCTCGCGCCAAGGACGCGCTCCAGGTCGGAGTCGCCCCGGCCGAGGGCCTCGATGCCCGCCGACACCCGCGGGTGCGCCGGCTGTCCCGCCGCCGCCTCGCGCACCCGCTTCGCCCATAGGTTCTCGAGGAAGAGGTGGTGGTTCTTGATGATGCCGATCCCGATGTCGAGGAAGGCCGGACGCGGCCGCAGCAGGCCGCCGGCGGAGAGCGCCTCCTCCTTCAGGCTCTGCAGCTTGGCGTCGACGAAGAAGGGGTAGATGGCCTGAAGCGTGTGGATCTGGTTCGCAACGTCCTCGAGGTAGTGGTGAGCGTTTCCGAGGAAGCACCACGCCAGCGCTCGGCCTCCCGGCGTCCCCGTCGCGGCCGCGGCGAGGGCGAGGTCGGTGTGGACCTGGGCGAAGTCGGCCGCGAACGCCCTCGCGTTGGGCGGCGAGGCGAACCGCCGCGGCTCTGCCTTGAGCACCTCGGGCGAGTCCGAGAAGGAGAGCCGCGGCAGCCCGTAGTGGGCGTGGGCCTGGCTCGAGAGGCCCGTGAGAGCCCCCAGGTCGAGCTGCGCGGGATCGGCCGGCAGCGGCCGACCCCACTCGTCGTGGCGCACGTGCCGCTCGGCGTCGTGCGCGAAGCGCTCGACGTTGCGGCGGTCGTCGTCCGGCCAGCGCGACGCGACCGCCGTGGCCAGGCGGGCGTCGAGCCCGAGCTCGGGCGGGGCGTCGATGCCAGCCACGCGCGCCTCGGGCGTGAGGCCGAGGAGCTCCTTCAACGCCCACGCGTCGAAGACAGCCTCGCCGGGAAACCGGGCGAGGAAACGGCTTCGGACCGCCGGGTCCGGATGGCCCGCGCCGGCGCGCCAGATGGCATGGCGCAGGGCGTCGACGTCGTCGGAAGCGGGCTCGACCAAGTCCCCCGGAAGGTCGGCCGGGAGGACTCGCTCGCCGATGAACTGGTGCAGCGCCTGCTCGTAGGCGCGGGCCGCGGGAGCCCCAGCGGCGGCCGCCGCGAGCAGGGAGCATGCGAGCACGCGGGGCGCAGTCACCCCGACCTCCTAACCCGCCGCGGCCTCGTCGGCACGGCGCCGAGGCCGGGCGCGGGTGCCGGCGGGACCCCACGAAGAAGGGACCGACCGCATAGGCAACGAGGTACACACTGGGGCATGCCCGGCGAGGGACCGAAGAGGAAGACGGGATGGCGGCGCGCGGCGTGGCTCGCCGCAGCGTTTCCTCCGGTCGCCGCGGCGCTCTTCTCCCTGCGGGGCGCCTGGAGGGGATGGGAGGAGGTCCATCCCCCGCGGGTTCCCGTGGCCTCCCTCTCCACGCGGCCCGAGCTGGCCGGGTTCCGCGAGGTGTCGCTCCGCGCCGCCGATGGAGTCGATCTCTCCGGGTGGTGGCGCCCCGGCGCGAACGACTCCGCCGTGCTGCTGGTTCACGGCTGGGGAGCGAACCGCGAGCAGATGCTTCCCCAGGCGCTCCCCCTCGCCGCCCGCGGCTTCGGCGTCCTCGTCTTCGACCTCCGCGGTCACGGCCTGAGCCGGGGACGCGCCAGCGGGGGCGACCGCGAGCAGCTCGACGTGGCCGCCGCCGTCGGGTTCCTCGCGTCGCAACCGGGCGTCGGATGGATCGGCGCCGCGGGCTTCTCCCTCGGCGGCGCCGCGGTCGGCCTGGCCGCCGCCGACGACGCGCGCGTGCGCGCCGCGGTGATCGAGGGCGCGACCGCGTCGCTCGACGACGAGATCGAGGCCGAGTACGGCTCGCACGGCCCATTCATGGTCCGCGCCGTCCGGGCAGCGATGCGCCTGTCGGGCGTGCGTCCGAAGCGCGTGCGCCTCGTCGACCGGCTGCCGGCCCTGGCGCCGCGCCCGCTCCTGCTCGTCTACGGAGAGGAGGACTGGCTCACGTCGCCCCAGGCCGCCGAGCGGCTGCGGACGGCCGCCGGGCCGTCCGCGGCTCTGTGGGTCATCCCCGGAGCCGGGCACGGCGACTGGGAGGACGTCGCCCCGGGAGAGCTTGCGGGTCGCCTCGTCCCCTTCTTCGAGGACGCCCGCCGCGCCGATGCCGACCTGCGGCGCTAGCGCGACGGGTCGACCACCAGCCGGCCGCGGACCCTTCCCGCGAGCACCTCGGATGAGGCCGCGATGGCGTCTCCGAGCGGGATCTCCCGGGTGATGGTGGCGAGCCTCGCCGGGTCCAGGTCCCGGGCCAGCCTGGCCCAGGCCTCTTTCCGCTCCTCCACGGGGGCCATGACGCTGTCGATGCCCACGAGCGTGACCCCGCGCAGGATGAAGGGGGCCACCGTGGCCGGGAAGTCCATGCCGCCGGCGAGACCGCAGGCGGCGACGGTGCCGCGATACCGCGTGCTCGCGCAGGCGCTCGCGAGCGTCGTCCCCCCGACGCTGTCCACCACCCCGGCCCATCGCTCCTTCTGAAGGGGCTTTCCCGGCGCGGAGAGGACCGAGCGGTCGATGACCTCGGCCGCGCCGAGGCCCTTCAGGTAGTCGGCCTCCCCGGGCCGGCCCGTCGACGCCACCACGCGGAATCCGGCCCGCGACAGGATGGCGACCGCCACGCTGCCCACGCCGCCGGCGGCGCCGGTGACGAGCACGTCGCCGGCCTTCGGGCTCACGCCATGGCGCTCGAGCGCCATCACGCACAGCATGGCCGTGTAGCCTGCCGTGCCGATGGCCATCGCCTGGGCGGAGGTGAAGGCGGGCGGGGTGTGGAGCAGCCACTCGCCCTTCAGGCGCGCCTTGCCGGCGAGGCACCCCCAGTGCGCCTCGCCGACGCCCCACCCGTTCACGAGCACGCGGTCGCCCCTCGCGATCCCGGCGTGGGAGCTCTCGAGCACCGTGCCCGCACCGTCGATCCCCGGGACCATGGGGTAGCGGCGGACCACCGGCGAGCGCCCGGTGATGGCGAGCGCGTCCTTGTAGTTGAGCGTGGACCGCTCAACCTGCACGAGGACGTCGGCCTCCGGCAGCGTCGACTCTTCCAGCTCGGCGAGGCGGGCCTGCTGCCCCGCGTCGGCCTTCTCGATGAGGATGGCTCGGAACACTGGCACCTCCATGTCCGCAGGTTCCTTTAAGGTACCATCGATGACCATGGCAACGCCTCGGGCGGACATTCTCGTGGTCGGCGGCGGCATCGTCGGGCTCTCTCTCGTCCGCGAGCTGCTCTCTCGGGGGGCCGAAAATGTGTGGGTGGTGGAGAAGGAGCCGGAGCTGGGCCGCCACGCCTCCGGCCGCAATTCCGGGGTGCTCCACGCCGGCATCTACTACGCTCCCGACAGCCGCAAGGCCCAGACCTGCCTGGCCGGAAACCGGCTCATGCGCGCCTACTGCCTCGAGAAGGGCCTGCCCCTCCTCGAGTGCGGCAAAGTCGTGGTCGCCCGCGACGATGCGGAACTCCCGGGGCTCGACGAGCTGGCGCGGCGCGCCGCGGCAAATGGCGCGCGGGTCGAGATGGTCGACGAGAGGCAGCTGAGAGAGCTCGAGCCGGCTGCCCGCACCGTCGGCCGGGCGCTCCACTCGCTCTTCACCTGCGTGGTCGACCCGCGCGCGGTCCTCGCCGCCTTGCGCACCGACGTCGAGGCGAGCGGCCGCGCGCGCATCCTCACGGGTGTCGAGGTCCGGGGCCTCGCCGGGTCGGCGTCGGTGCGGACTACGGCGGGCGACATCGCCTTCGGCCGCCTGGTGAACGCCGCCGGGGCTCACTGCGACGTGGTGGCCCGCCACTTCGGGGTCGGCCTCCACTACCGGCTCATCCCCTTCAAGGGCATCTATCGCAAGCTGCGGAGCGGCTCGCGCCTCCGGGTGAACGGGAACATCTACCCGGTTCCGGATCCCCGCAATCCCTTCCTCGGCGTCCATTTCACACGCAGCGTCCACGGCGACGTCTACCTCGGCCCGACGGCCATCCCGGCCTTCGGCCGGGAGAACTACGGCCTCTTCCGGGGGATGGACGGGGACGCCCCCCGCATCGCGTACGAGGACGCCGTGCTCTTCTTCCGGAATCGCGGGTTCCGCTCGGTGGCGCTCTCGGAGCCGCGCAAGTACATCCCGTCCTTCTTGAACCGGGATGCCGCACGATTGGTGAATGATTTCGATCCCGCCGAGGTCGAGGCGTCCGAAAAGGTCGGGATCCGCCCGCAGCTCGTCGACTGGCGCACCAAGACGCTGGTGATGGACTTTCTCGTGGAGCGGTCCGGCGACACCCTCCACATCCTCAACCCCATCTCGCCCGCATTCACGAGCGCCATGGCGCTCGCCCGCCAGATCGCCGACGAGCACTTCGCCGCGTAGGGCTCACCGCCGCAGCGTGGTCACGAGCCGGCGCGGCTCGAGGAGCAGGTCGAGCCCGTCCTCCGCCGTGGCCGTCCCGAAGGTGTCCGCGGTGAGCACGCGGATCTCGGGCGCCTCGGCGGGGCCATCCTCGATGGTGGGGGCGCCGTGCCGGATCAGTACTTCTGGCGCGCCGGCCAGTAGGAGCGGAGCATCTGCGTCACTGCCGGGTCGACGGACTGTGGCCCGAGGAGCGCGCCGTTGGCGACCCCGCGCCACACGAGCTTGCGCAGGCGCGCGTCCACGACGTCCACCACGAGCGACGACGGGGCCACGTCGAGGATGGAGATCCCCGTGGCGGAGCCGGAGGCGTATCCCCAGGCATCGGTGTTCACAGCCGTGCCCCCAGCAAAGTAGGCGACGATCACGTCCGGCTGGCCACCGAGAGACCGGGCCAGCCCGACCGTGCCGAGGTCGCGCGCCAGCGCCGAGTCGACCCCGAGGTAGGCGAGCGACGGCGACATCGCCGCGGCCGCGCCGGCCGGGATCGGGGCGAAGTCGAAGGTGCGGTAGGCGTTGAAGTCGACGGTGGGGTCGATCGCAACCGGCACCCCGCCTCCGCCGGGCGTGACGCAGGCGACGAGGAGGGCGAGCGCTGCGCCCGCGGAGGGCCGGAGATGCAAGGGTTCCATGGGGGTGGATACTACCGCCTGCCCCCATCCCGGGCAGCGGGATCCGCTCGCCTGAATCCGAGCGAAGATCCCCGGCGTTGGATTAGAGTCGGAGCGCGGCCAGGTTCGCCCAGGCCGCACAGGCGGGGGATGCGCGTGAGCAAGGCCGTCGATATGGAGGCGA